>JBLWUV010000023.1:0-12417 GCA_048268785.1 Aequorivita sp. | reverse complement strand
TATGACATCAACGGCAAGCTGGTGGGCCAGACCGACCTGCGCGGCATGCAGGGCGAGCGGTCCGTGGACGTTTCCGCCCTTGCCTCAGGTGTGTATATGGTACAGATCAATGGTGAGAACGCGAGCACTGTGAAGCGCTTGATTAAAAAGTAATTTTTTTCATAGACATATTAATTTAAAGGAAAGCCTCCCTATTAAATTAGGGGGGCTTTCATTTTTTATACCTTCGCATCTTAAAAAATTATCAAAAGAATTACTTTTAAAACATAAAAGAACCGTATGATACCTTGGCATCAATATATTTTGGGAGTGCTATTTGTAATTGCAGGAATAAACCACTTTCGAAAACCGAAACTGTATGAAAAAATTATACCTCCATACATACCCGCCCACAGTTCCATGGTAATGCTCAGCGGAATAGCAGAAATGATTTTAGGATTTATGTTAATGAATAAAAACACCCAAACAGAAGCGGGCTGGGGAATTATTATCTTACTCATCGCTTTTATGCCCGTACATATTTATATGCTTCAAAATAAGGAAGCTGCCTTAAAATTACCCACTTGGCTACTTATTTTAAGAATTCCGATCCAATTTGGATTAATGTATTGGGCATTTCTCTATACGCACTAAGGGAACGCGGTATTTTTTAAAATCAATAGAAGCTATTTGCCGTTTGGCAATTGATTTTAACCGTAAATATCATTTAGCAGTTTCGCCAATCGTATTCCTCCTTTTTGAAGTTGTTTTCTTAACGGATTGATGTATTGGTACATATATTTATAACCCAACTTTTCCCCTACTTCCGTATTTGCATAAATGTTCTCGCACAGTTCGCGACTTTCATACATCCAGTCCAACAGGGAGCCGCTCTTTATGGCATCGGTTTCTTCCTTGGAAAGAACATCGGTATTTGCCGCCAGTTCGGTATAGGACATTTCATAAAAATCCAACATTCTATAATCCCAAACCGAATGTAGGTTGGTGCCATCGCCGAACCAGCGAACCTGAAAATCGTTCCCGCCCTTATCTTCTGCCAGCCCTATATGCAGCGGCTGGTGAAGATCGCCCAAAAAATGGACGAGCATTTTTAAATGGAAAATTTTATCCTCACGGGTGCTATTTTGATTTTTTAAGACGGTGATGCATTTATAAATTCCTTGAATGATATCTCCTTCCCCACTTTTTGGATAAGTTTCATAATGTTGGCCAAAAGGAAAATTCACGTAATGCCAAGGGCCATAGGAATCGTAGGCCGGATCGCTTTTAATGTCGTCACCGTAGTTCGCAACGAAGGCTAGCGAATGTCCGTCGAGCAATTTTAAAATTTGTTTCTCGGCCTTTTTGGAAAGATATTTTTCGGCAATTTCGCCCACTACCCTATGGCCGGTTTTTCCCCAGTCGTCTGCTGCCGAAAGTGTCAAGGACCAAAATATACTTACGATTATTACAAATGGCTTCATTTCTTCAAAAATTTATCGGTGCTTAAACGTGTAATTAGAAAGGCAAAGATAGCTTCACCCAATCCAAAATTCGGTCTATTTTCCCATAAATGTCGCAATAAAATTTAAGCTTATTTTTAAAAAAAATGAATCAATGAATTAACAATATTTTCGGTCTAATTTTGTTTAAAACGAAACGGAATTCAAACCCAAACCCAGATGGCCCATGAAAAAACTTCTTTTAATTTTAATATCTTTTCTTCCACTACTCTCTTGGAGCCAGCCAAAAAAGTTCAACGCCGAAGACCTTAGCATTACCCCGCTTATCGATGGAACGTTGCTTGTGCCTAAGGAACAGGGAAAAATGGCATTGGCCATTCTTATTGGGGGAAGCGGCCCAACCGACCGAAATGGCAACCAACAAATGGTGGTGAACAATAGTTTGCGCTTTTTGGCTGAGGGGTTATATGAAAATGGGATCGCAACATTTCGGTATGACAAACGAATCGTTAAACAAATGAAAAAAAGAACGATCGATGAAAGAAATATCCGTTTTGAGGATTTTATTGACGATGCCATTGCCGTGGTGGATTATTTTAAAAACGATCCGAGATTTTCAAAAATAGTTATTGTAGGCCATAGTCAAGGTTCCCTCGTGGGTATGGTCGCCGCGCAGCAAGGCGTTGATGGCTTTGTGTCAATCGCCGGAACGGGGCAGGAAATCGATGACGTTATAGTGGACCAATTGAAAAACCAAGCCCCGGGTTTGGCCGATAGCGCAAGAACGGCCTTTGATGACCTTCGCGCCAATGGCGTTGCAAACAATTACAGTCCGGGCTTGGCTTCCATTTTTAGAATGGAAATACAACCTTTTATTTTAAGTTGGATGCAGTTCGATCCGAAAGAGGAATTACCAAAACTTCAATGTCCGGTGTTGATAATAAATGGCGATAAAGACATTCAAGTACAGGTTTCAGAAGCGGAATTGTTGCATCAAGCAAAACCAGAAGCCGAATTCAAAATAATTTCTAAAATGAACCATATTTTTAAGGAAATTGAAGGGAATGATTTGGAAAACAGCAAGTCCTACAATATTAACAATCTTCCGGTAATGCCGGAATTGATTGCCGTTGTAAGCACCTTCATTAAAAAATAATCCAAATTAAAAAATAATTGTATTTTGCGGCAAAACCTTAAAAATGCAAGAAACAACTACCGATTTCATTCAAGATACCACCCCCCTATTTACCAATGACACCATTGTTTTTGGTATTCTAATGGTCGTTTTGGGATTCATTTTTTACACCTCTTCGCGCAAAGACGGTTTTTGGAATACATTTTATGGGGTAGTTCCGGCACTTTTTATGGCCTATTTTATCCCCGCACTGCTTACTACCACAGGAGTAATCGCTCCCGAATGGACCACGGTTTCGGAAACCGGCGATATTTCTGCAGGCAGCACCGGTCTCTATTATATGTCTAGCAGATATTTATTGCCGGCAGCCTTGGTGCTAATGACCCTGAGTATTGACCTGAAAGGAGTTTTCAATTTAGGCCCAAAGGCGCTCATCATGTTTTTGGCGGGAACGGCCGGTATAATCCTTGGCGGTCCCTTGGCGGTTTTGATCGTTGGCACCATTCATCCCGAGGCCGTGGGGGGCGAAGGTGCCGATGCGGTTTGGCGCGGACTCTCTACCTTAGCAGGAAGTTGGATCGGCGGCGGCGCTAACCAGACCGCAATGTTGGAAATTTATGGCTATAACCAAAAACTATATGGCGGGATGGTTTTTGTGGACATCGTGGTCGCCAATATTTGGATGGCCGTAATTCTTTTCGGAATCGGAAAAGCGGCAAAAATCGACAAATGGTTGAAAGCGGACACTACCGCTATTGAAAATTTAAAGGACAAGGTTTCCGAATATGCAAAAAAAGTGGATAGAAACCCGACGCTGACCGATTTGATGATTATTGCCGCCATAGCCTTTGGCACCGTAAGTTTTGCGCATTTTGGAGCCGATATTTTAAGCAATTTTTTCACCGATGCGGTGGCTGACATTCCAAAAGGAATCACTCGGAACATCTTCACTTTTCTCGATTCCAGTTTCTTTTGGATGATTACCATAACCACCATTATTGGGGTATTGCTCTCCTTCACCAAGGCCAAAACCTATGAGGGCGCTGGAGCCAGCAAATTTGGAAGTGTGTTTATCTATATTTTGGTGGCCAGTATCGGAATGAAAATGGACTTAACCCTGATTTTCGACAACCTCTGGCTCATCGTGATCGGTTTGGTTTGGATGGCCGTGCACGCCGGATTAATGATTTTTATCGCCAAATTGATTCGTGCGCCCTACTTTTTCCTGGCTGTGGGAAGTCAGGCCAACGTTGGCGGTGCGGCATCGGCGCCCATTGTTGCCTCTGCCTTTCACCCTTCGCTGGCAACGGTCGGAGTTCTACTGGCTGTTTTTGGCTATGCCATCGGAACGGTCGGCGCCATAGTGTGCACCGTGCTGATGCAATTGGCTTCTGCCGCCTAAATTTTTTCAAAAAAAATATCCATCTTTGCGGTCGCAAAAATTTGGGGGCTATCGCCCGCTTTTTTAAACTTAAAAAATAGAAAATGCGCCAAATATTTTTAATTGCACTGACGATCATCGCTTTTTTCGCCTGCTCCAAAAAAGAAACCGACCGTATGGAACTTACAGGTTCTGTGAAGGGATTGAAAAAAGGAACCCTTTTTCTTCAGACATTTAGGGACACCATCCTTACCACCGTCGATTCAGTTGTGGTGGATGGAAATTCGGCATTTACGTTTTCGGAAAGAATAGAAAGCCCGCAAATATACTATCTCTATGTCCGTCCAAAAGATGGCTCGCTTCGGGATGATCGCATTACATTTTTTGCTGAAAATGGCGATATAACCATTCAAACAAATCTGAAAAATTTTGGGAGCGCGGCGGTGGTTTCGGGTTCCAAGAACGACAGCGTATATCGTGAATATCTTAAACTGAAAAGCCGTTTTATAAACAGAAATTTATCCTTGCTCGAAGCGAAGTTGAAACTGGGAGAAAACACTAAAGATTCAAACTTCCTTAAAATAGAACAGCAACAGCGCGCCCTTATTTCCAACAAATATTTGGCCACCATCAATTATGCCATCAATAATAAAAATTTGGAAGTAGCGCCCTATTTAATGCTGAGTGAAGTGTTTGATGCCAACGTTAAATATCTCGATACGGTTTACAACGCGCTGCAACCAAAAATAAAAGACTCCAAATACGGTAAGGAATTGGAGTCTTTTATTGAAAATCGAAAAAAATCTGATACTATTTTATAGTGCGTTTATTTTATCGATAAGTTTACGCCCACGGCTTTCAAGCTCGGTTTTGATGTCGTTGAAATGTTTCTTTTTATTTTCAACCTCCTTTTGGTTCACTTTTGCAATTAGTTCATCAAAAGTAACGATTGCTTCATCTATAATTTCCTCCGCTCTTTTAGAATCCTTATCTGCATTGGTAAGTTCCCAGATATACACCGCTTCGATGATGTCTCCCAAAACGTAGTTGATGTCTTTTTTTAAATTTCTAACGTTTGCCATTTTATTCCCTTTTATTAATAAATTTATATTAAACCGGGCAAAGGTACGAACATTTACGGAATGTACACTTCCAAAAAACTGGCCGACTTTGTCTGAAAACTTACTTCGGAAGAATGGGCTGGAATAAGAATGGTTTCTCCACCAACCATAGTTTCACGGTAACCATTTACTAGCAAGGTGGCGTTTCCCTCCAGACACATATAGACCACAAAGGAATGGATTGTATTCAAATCGCGCGAAAAGTCTTTCGAAAGCGTGAGTTTGTTCACCCCAAAATAGGCAGTCGCACCCACTTGCACTGGCAAATTTATTTGGTCGCGATAACCTATTTTTCCTTTTGTTGGCGAAAAATCGATTGCTTCCATTGCCAATTCGGTGTGTAATTGGCGAAGTTTTCCATCGGTGTCGGGCCGGTCCCAATCATAAATTCTATAGGTTATATCAGAGGTTTGCTGGATTTCCGCAAGCACGATCCCCGCGCCAATGGCGTGCACCGTTCCCGGAGTTAAAATAAAGGCGTCTCCCTTTTTTACCGCAACGGAATTTAAAATATCTGTAATGGCATTTTTTCGGAGGGCTTCGTTGTAAATTTCCTTATTTATCTTTTCCCTAAACCCCAGGATTAGCCGCGCCGTTTTTTCGGCATCGAGAATATACCACATTTCAGTCTTGCCAAAGGAATCATGGCGTTCCTTGGCAAGAACATCGTCGGGATGGACTTGAACTGAAAGATCTTCGCGAGCATCAATAAACTTAAAAAGCAAGGGGAATTTAGTACCGAAATTGTTGAAGATTTCCTGACCTACCAATTGAGCTTCGTACGTATCGAGCAGCCATTGAAGCGATTTTCCGGCTAACGGTCCGTTACTGACCAACGAGATGGACTCCTCAATTCCCGAAATTTCCCAACTCTCCCCAATATTTTCAATGTTGGGCCTGTTGAAAAGCGAATGAAGCTTGGAACCGCCCCAAACTTTCTGTTTTGGGATGGGGTGAAACTTTAACGGATATAATGGCGCGCGGTGATTCATTGTGGGCCATTGTACACAACAAAGTTGCGCGGAGTTTCATAGAGTTTAACCGATATTCCAAATTTAGGATCGAAACGTTTTCTCAATTTATTCCAGATTACGATGGAAATGTTCTCGGCGGTGGGATTCAGTTCCTTAAACTCTTCAACCTCCAAATTTAAATTTTTATGATCCATTGCATCCTCCACTTCTTCCTTAATAATATCACTTACTATTTTCAAATCAATAAGAAAACCCGTTTGCGGATCGATCTGGCCCGTAATACCCACTTCCAATTCATAATTGTGGCCGTGATACTTAGGATTGCTACATTTTCCAAAAACCTCTAGATTCTGGGCGTCATCCCATTCCTTTTTATACAACCTATGGGCAGCGTTGAAATGGGCTTTTCTATAAACGGTAAGGCTCATATAGTTATATGTTGGTGAAACTTTTCAAAAATAATTTTAAACCACACAGTGTAATTTTCAGGAAACTTTTTTATATCCTTTTCAACATCCTCCATCGCCATCCATTTCCACGCGGCTACTTCGCTTTTGTTTATGGTTGGCACTCCTTCAAAATTACCAACAAGAATGTGGTCGAGTTCGTGCTCGGTCAGACCGTTTTCAAAAGGCGCTTTATAGATAAAAGTCGTGGTTTCCTTTAAGGGAGTTGTAAAGCCCATTTCCTCGAAAAGTCTTCGCTGTGCTGCTGCTTGGGTAGATTCGCCCTCCCGTTGATGGCTGCAACAGGTATTGGTCCAAAGCCCGGGGGAATGATATTTATGCAGCGCGCGTTGCTGTAGCATCAGTTCATTTTTTTTATTGAAAACGAATACCGAAAATGCCCTATGGAGCAATCCTTTTTCGTGCGCTTCCTGTTTGGGCATCAGCCCCAGCTGCTCATCTTTTTCATTCACTAGAATAACTTTTTCTTCCTGCATAGGTGCTGACTTTTCCGCCAAAAATACGAAAAGGGAAAGGGTTTTAAAAGCCGAAAGCGTTCAATAATCCATATTGAACGCCTTGCCATAACTTAATTTGGTTAACCTAATTTTTTATGATAAACATGGACCGTCGGTTCAGCTGATGCTCCTCAGCGGTACAGGGAACTCCGTTGGAACATTGGTTGACGAGCTGGGATTCGCCATATCCCTTGGCCGTCAATCTATTGGCGTCAATCCCTTTGCTTACCAACCATTTAAGCGTACTTTGTGCGCGACGTTCTGAAAGAGCTTCATTATAACTGTCGTTTCCACGGGAATCGGTATGGGATTCAATGTGAATAATTAACTCGGGATATTCGCGCATAGCCGCTAAAATTTTTGCCAATTCAATTTCGGCATCGGGACGAATGTTCGATTTATCGAAGTCGAAATAAATTGGCTGCAAACTCAATTTACAACCCAAATCATTGGGCGGGCATGGGCCAATTCTCTTCAATGGCAATGGCACATCAATATTTCCGCTAAGGGTTGGGGTTTCAATCATTTTTTCGTAAGGATTGTAGCCTTCCATAACACCTCTAACCGTGTATTGGGTGCCGCAATCTGCATCAAATTCATAACTTCCATCCGCCTTCGCGATGGTCTGGCTAAGCGCCTGATTATTTTCGTCAAGTAGCGATACAGTGGCACCTGGGAGTGGGTCTTTTGTTTCTTCGTCGAAAACTTTTCCACCGATGGTAATGGTACAAGATTCTTTTACCAAATAGATTTCGTCATCTACACTTCCGCCATCACCATCCCTATTTGAGGAAAGGTAGCCTATTCTGTTTTCTTCATTGATGATAAATCCAAAATCATCCTTTGCGCTGTTTGTGGGAGCTCCCAAATTGGTAATGGGCCCCGGCATTCCCTCCTTATCCAAAGTGGTAACGAAAATATCATAGCCTCCCAGACCGGAACGCCCATCCGAAGAAAAGTAAAGTTTGTTTTTTCCGCTGATAAATGGAAATGATTCGCGGGCATCGGTGTTGATGGCAGGTCCCAAATTCACAGGGGTTCCATAGGTGCCGTTGTTTAAAATGTCCACATACCAAAGATCTGACATTCCCAAGGTTCCGGGCATATCTGAGGAAAAATACAGCCGTTTCTCATCGACGCTAAGCGCGGGATGCGCAACAGAAAAATCCTTACCGTTGAATGGCAGGGCCTCCACGTTGGTCCAGGAATTGTCGCCTGTTTTGGTTGCTTTGTATAAGGACAGCCTTAAAGTTTTAAACTTTTTGGATTTGTCCAAACCCTTTTTTCCATCTAAATAGGTATTTCTTGTGAAATAAACCGTGGCCCCATCCTTCGTGAAAACCGCCGTAGATTCGTTATAGTCCGTATTAATATCTCCACCCAATTTTGTTGGGTTGCTCAATTGTCCATTTTCGGCCTTATCGGCAATAAACAAATCCAAGAAGGGTTCTTGGGTCCATTCATTAATTTTGGTTCCGGTGGTATTTCCGGCAGAGGCAAAGACAATTTTATCCGAACCGTAAAACGCTGGTCCAAAATCGGAGGTCGTGGAATTTATTTGTGTTTTTTCAATGGCGAAATCCCTTGTTTTAAAGACGGTACTCTTTAAATAATCGGGGTCATTTTCGTAGGTTTTTATCACCAATCCGGTGCCTCCCTTTGCCACATAATCTTTCAAAAGGGCATCCGATTCTTCAAATTTTCCAAGACTTTTTAATGACTGTGCTGCTCTGTAGTAATAGACTGGTTCTGTTTGTTCCGGAAATTGATTGACCAGCTTCCCATACCAATTTCCCGCATTGGTATAATCGCCATTGAAGTAGTAGGTGTCTCCCAATTTTTTAAATATTTCTGCAGATTCATAGCCGTCTGCAACTACTTTCAAATAGATTTCACGGGCATCGATATAGGCAAATTTATCAAATTCCTTGTTGGCTTTCCGAATGTCCCTTTGTTGGGAATAGGAACTACCGGCAGTGCAAACCACCAATGCGAAAAGTATTATGTTTCGTACTAATGTATTCATAGTCTGTAAATTTTTAGAAGAATCTTGGGGTTAAAACACGTTCCGGTCTGTTGAACAATTCAAAGCGAAGCATCACTTCATAGGAACCATCGCTATATGCTTCAATATCGGTTGTCTGATAATCGTATGCGAAACCAATAAAAATTTGGTCAGTTGCCTGAAAACCAACCAATCCACTCATTGCGGCGCTCCAACGATAGGCAGCACCCACCGTGAATTTGTCATACAGCAAAAAGTTAGCAGACACATCGGCCTGCAAGGGTGAACCGCTTACCATTTTAAATAATGTGGCCGGTTTAAACTTAAGGTTATCGCTTAAATCAAAAACATAACCAGCGATCAAAAAGTAGTGCATACGTTCCTTAGCGGTAGTTTCCACAGCCGTACTCGTCAAACTGCTTTTATCAAAATGTTTGGTCGTTAAAAAGTTCGGAACGGAAAGCCCCGCATAGAATTTTTCGGTATTGAAATAAATTCCAGCTCCAATTTGGGGCTGAAGTTTGTTATCGATATTGTTATTTTGAAAATAAGGATCTTCCCCGGTTGGGTAGTCTGGTAGGTTCAATTTACTGAAATCCACATCAAGAATATCCAATCCGGCCTTTAGACCAAAGGAAAGTTTTGATTCCTCTGAAGTCTGGATGCTATAAGAATAATCAATATTTAAGTTAGTTTCCACGGAAGGGCCAATCCTGTCGTTAACAACGGAAAGTCCAAGCCCCATATTGGTACCCACGGGTGAATTGACGGTAAAGGTGCCCGTGTTGGGTGCCCCATCGCCAAAATTTACCCATTGGGTCCTGTAGAGCAGACCGAAACTTAGGGTCTCACGGTTTCCTGCATAGGCAGGGTTTACCACTTGTGTATTGTACATATATTGGGTGTACTGCGGATCCTGCTGTGCTTTACTTGAAAACGTGCCAAGTAAAATCAAAATTAGTAGGGTTAGATAACTGTGTTTCATAGTTATGTAGTTTAAACCTGGGAGGGAATTTCCTCCCAGGAATATTTTTTTGATTTTTCTATCTGTTTATGTATAAATATCCGTTGTAGCTTTCCTTACCGGGGTTTTCTCCATTGAAGGTAAGAATGTAGAAATACGTACCCGTTGGAAGTTCCTCGTTTTTCTGAACAGTTACCCGTCCTTCAGAAATCCCCCTAAAAGTGTTCTCACTATCATCCGCGCCGCGGCCATAACCATTGGTTTCGTAAACAAGAACACCCCATCTATTGAAAATCTTCACATTATTGTTCGGCCAGTTGTGGATTCCCTTAATCCAGAAATAGTCATTATAACCATCGCCATTCGGAGTAATTCCGTTGAAGATTTCAAAAGTAGTATCCAATACTTCAGGAAGAACGACTACGGTCGGATCGTCGGGTTCACCATCGCCATTGTTGTCAACATTGCTCAGATCGTTTGGATCATCGGAATCATCGGTCACTATGGTTCCGTTGGCATCTTCACCAGAAACTGTAGCTTGGTTCACCACTTCACCATTATCAATATCCTGTTGGGTAATGGCATAGGTAGCAGTAAAGGTCTCACTATCGGTCTCTCCCGGCTCCAATTGTGCAATTGGTCCTCCCACAATCTGTATTCCGGGAAGTGGATCGCTTAGGGTAATATTGTATAAGGTTTCCTCACCAGTATTGGTTACAGCAAATCTGTATTCAATTATTTCACCTACATCGGCAGATCCATTGCCATTGTTGTCTTTAAATTCTCCGGTTTTTTCAAGGGAAATAGAAAGCACTGGTGGTGGCAGAATGGTTGTACACGTATTTACGATCGTTGGATCATTTTCCGTGTAGCTATTATTATCTGAAAGATCAGAAACCTCATTACCGTTGGGCGCCAAACCTATTGCCTTGGCTTGGTTTTCTACATATTCCCTATCAATATCTGCTTGGGTTACTGTGTAAATTGCAGTAAAGGTAGCAGCATCTTCTTCACCAGCTTCCAAATTTATTGGACCACCCTGTACAGCAACCAATGGATCGGTTATAGTAACATTGGTCAAGGCCACATTTCCAGTATTTTTCACACTGAAGTTATACACGATGGTTTCCCCAAGATCGGCACAACCATTTCCATTTTCATCGGTTGGAACGCCTTGTTTTATCAAGGCAATGGCAGGGTTCTGGCAAAGTTCAGTAATAGTTGGATCGTCCTCCAATTCGCTGTTGTCATCAGAAAGATCACTTACGCTATTTCCTGAAGGGGCCGTACCAGTGGCGGTTGCTTGGTTCGTTACCAATCCAGCATCTATATCTGCTTGGGTAATGGTGTAAGTTGCTGAAAAAGTTGTTCCGTCAGATGCACCAGGCTCGAGCGTGATTGGTCCTCCAACTACGCTCACCAGTGGATCGGTTACCATTATATTTGTCAAGGTAACGTTACCCGGATTTATGACCGTGAAAGAATAGTTGATGGCCTCTCCAACATCGGCACAACCATTTCCATTGGCGTCAATCACTTCTCCGGTTTTTATGAGTGCAATTTTTTCGTTTTGGCACAACTCAATAATGGTTGGATCATTTTCCAATACGTTGTTATCATCAGAAAGATCGCTTACCGCCGTAGCATCTGGGGCAGTTCCTTCAGCGGTAGCTTGGTTAACGACCTGACCAGCATCAATATCCACTTGGTTGATAACATAGGTTCCTGTGTAAACCCAAGTTTCGGTCACATCAAGCTGACCATCGCCATCGGTATCTCCCGATGGTCCAGAAATAGTTGCGATCATTGGGTCGGTCACGGTCACGTTGCTCAGGCTCACGTTGCCTTCATTGGTAACTGTAAAGGTATAACTGATGGTTTCACTAACATTGGCACATTCATCTTGATTTTCATCATTGAAAACACCAGTTTTCACGATTGCAATAACAGGGTTCTGGCAAAGTTCGGTGATGGTCGGATCATCCTCAAGCACACTGCTTTCATCGGAAAGATCAATCACAGGGTTACCCAATGGATCATTTGCTTTCGCCTTAGCCTGATTAATCACTTCGCCTGCATCTATATCAGTTTGGGTGATGGCATAGGTTCCGGTATAAATCCAGATCTCGGTAAGGTCAAGCTTGCCGTCGCCGTCGGTATCGCCGGTCGGGCCGGAGATAGTTGTAATTAAAGGATCGGACACTTCTACAAAACTCAAGCTCACATTGCCCTCATTGGTTACTGTAAATGTGTAGCCAATAGTTTCATCGACATCGGCACAACCATTTTGGTTATCATCGTTGAAGATGCCAGTTTTTACGATAGCTATGGCTGGATTTTGGCACAGGTTGATTATGGTCGGATCATTCTCAAGCACACTGCTGTCATCGGAAAGATCATTTACCACAGTAGCATCAGGCGCAGTACCCTC
>JBLWUV010000022.1:0-19750 GCA_048268785.1 Aequorivita sp. | reverse complement strand
GCACGACTCTCAAAAAAAAATTCTCGGGACTCTCACTTAGTTTAGTTTCTAATGTCGATCCCGCCCTCGCGGACGGAGATCTACGCTGTCAATTTCAATATCTCAATGAACTTTGCTCTATTAAAAATAAAGCATCAATTTGTTGGTGGAGCGGAGTTGAACCGCCTCTATTATTACCTTTCACCAGTTTTAATGAACTCGCCTATTTCTCTAAGCGGGTGCAAATATACAATCCCTTTTTTTATTCCACCAAATTTAATTTGTGTTTTTTTGAAAGTTTTTTTTCAAATAAAATCAAGGTGTTGATATCGACCTTATTATGCCAAAAAATAATTTTACGAATAATAAATTTTCGAAAAATGACTTCCAAGAATTCGTCTTTACGACTTTAGGCCATAACATTTAAACGGCCAGGGATAGTTCAGTAGTTTTAAGAGCGAATGGCAAAAATACTGCCTTTAAAACTTCTGTGCAACTGGTTTTACAGATTAGTTATTAACAGATTTCCTTTTCCATTCCGCGGTTAATTCTGAATAGTCAATGGGAAAGGCAGGTGCTTGCCGCTCAAGCTTGTTTTCTTGAAAGGATCTTTCCAAAATATCTTCAATTAAGTAATCTTCCTTTACTTCAAACGGCTTGTATTCCTCTTTAAGCGAGATTTCAAATAAATTGGCAGTCGTGTTGTACCAGAAAGCACGCCATCCGGTACGAAGTTCTTTTACGAGGTCATAAGCCGTACGGCCCGTTTGCCGGTGAATCAATTTAACCAAAATTTGCCCTTCGGAATGGGTCAGTTTTTTTAGTTTCTCGGAAAATTCGCCTTCAATATATTGCTGCACTCTTTTGGTATATCGTTTTTTATCCCTTTTATTTTCGATGGTCTTCAAGCGCTCGGTCATCGTTACCAGTCTTTCGGCCGCGAGCTTGGCATAGGGGTAAACTTTTCTGGTTTTTCTTCTTAATATTAAGTATCGCCGCCTATCTTCATCAGACGTGAATTTAAGTTTCTTTAAAAGATACACCTCGTCCAGATTGATCATTTCCCGTGCAATAGTATCGCCCTCGATAATGTAATACATAATTTCGGTGGAATCTTTGGGCGCATTATCAAGCGTATTTTCGATTTGTGAAAAAGAAAGATTACAACCTAAAATAAGTGTACCTATATATATGCTAGCAATTCGAGAATTCATTGAAATGGGTTTACCGAAAATAAGGTGTTCATCTAAAAACGTTCCAAAAATAAGCAAATTGCCTTCTTGGGCTAAATAAGAATTTGCTAATTTTACCCAAATTAAATTATTATAAAATCATAGTATGACCTCTTCCCTTTTAAATGAAAATTCTATAAAATTTCTGGAACAATATTTAAATAACGCGGCTCCAACCGGCTATGAATGGAACGGACAAAAGCTGTGGATGGACTACCTTCGGCCTTATGTAGATGAATTTTTCACAGATACTTATGGAACGGCAGTTGGAGTTATAAATCCAAAGGCAAAATTTAAGGTTGTCATTGAAGGCCACGCCGATGAAATTTCATGGTACGTAAATTATATCTGCGATAATGGGTTGCTCTATGTTATCCGAAATGGCGGGAGTGACCACCAAATTGCTCCTTCAAAAATTGTGGATATCCACACCAAAAACGGTATTAAAAAAGGCGTTTTTGGCTGGCCGGCCATTCATACCCGCGACAAATCCAAGGAAGAGGCCCCAAAACCGGAAAATATTTTTATCGATGTGGGCGCAAAGGACAAGGAAGAGGTAGAAAAAATGGGAATCCACGTGGGTTGCGTTATAACCTATCCCGATCAGTTCCATATTTTGAACGAGGATAAATTCGTGTGCCGGGCCCTGGACAATAGAATGGGCGGATTTATGATCGCCGAGGTTGCACGATTGCTTCACCACAACAAAATTAAACTTCCATTTGGACTCTATATTACCAATTCCGTTCAAGAGGAAATTGGCCTGCGCGGTGCCGAGATGATCGCCGAGCGCATTAAGCCAAATGTGGCCATCGTTACTGACGTTACACACGACACGACCACCCCGATGATCGACAAAAAGAAACAAGGACTGGCGGAAATTGGTTGTGGGCCGGTCATTGCCTATGCCCCCGCCGTTCAACAAAAATTGCGCGATCTGATTGTCGAAACCGCAGAAAAGAAAATGATTCCATTCCAGCGCGCAGCACTATCGCGGGCCACCGGAACCGATACCGACGCTTTTGCCTATAGCAACGGCGGTGTGGCCAGCGCCCTGATTTCATTACCATTGCGCTACATGCACACTACCGTTGAAATGGTGCACCGAAACGATGTTGAAAATGTGATTAAACTTATTTATGAAACCCTTCTTTCCATTCAGGATGGCGATACGTTTAGTTATTTTGATTAAAACGGGAAAAACATAATACAAATTTAGGACAGACGGCGGCCAATGAAAATTTGCCGCCGTCTGTTTTTTGTTATATTTACCCCAAAATAACCACATCTTTGTTATTCAATTCGTTTTCCTTTGGATTGTTCCTGCCCGTAACACTTTTGCTATATTGGGCGGTAGGCTTTAAAAGATTAACGGCACAGAACGTTATTTTGCTCCTCGCGAGTTATTATTTTTATGGGCTTTGGGATTGGCGATTTTTATTGTTGATTCTCGCCAGCTCGTTGGTAGATTTTTATGCGGCGCAGGCTATCCATTCTACCGAAAAAATCCGTAGCCAAAAATTCTTTCTCTACGGAAGCATCCTTTGGAATCTTGGCGTGCTTTTTCTTTTTAAATATTATAATTTTTTTATTGATGAATTTGCGGTGCTTTTCCATTTACGGCAGGGGGAATTCGCCTTTAGCACCCTAAACCTGATTTTGCCCGTAGGTTTAAGTTTTTATACATTCCAAACCATGAGCTACACCATTGATGTGTACAAAAAAAGGATAGACCCCACCCAAAAGCTGTTAAATTTTCTATGTTTCGTTAGTTTCTTTCCACAACTGGTAGCCGGACCTATTGAAAAGGCGTCCGATTTATTGCCACAATTTGCAAAACAGAGAACTTTTAATGCTGAAGAAACCAAGGAAGGACTCCGTCAAATTTTATGGGGCCTGTTTAAAAAAATGGTAATTGCCGATAATGCCGCCCATGTGGTTAATATGGTTTACGCCAATCCGGAAAATTACGGCAGCTTCACACTTTTATTTGCTTCCCTCCTTTTCTTTGTACAGATTTATGGAGATTTCTCTGGCTATTCCGATATAGCAATAGGATCCGCAAGGCTTTTCGGCTTTAAGCTCAGTAAAAATTTTAATCTTCCCTATTTGGCCAAAGGTGTAACCGATTTTTGGCAACGGTGGCACATAACCCTAACCCGGTGGTTTACGGACTATGTGTATTTTCCCCTCATCCAAAAAAACCTTCGCAGCAATAGCCGTCGTTCATTGGCAATATTGGGCACGATGGTACTGATTGGACTGTGGCACGGGGCTGATTGGACATTTATTATTTTTGGCGCATTTCAGGGTTTTCTAATTATTTTAGAACGTACCCCGTTAACCAAGGAGCGCAAATCGAGCATATTCCATAAATCCGCGATTCCAAAATTAGTAATGCCGATTTTAAGTTTGGTTTTAATTATTCTTTCGAGCATTCTTTTTAGAAGCCAAAATATAGAGGAAGTGGGCATCATACTTTCACGAATTTTGGCGTTGCTGCCAAGCGAACAGTTTGTATCGGTTTTGGACAAACGTTTTTTGATATTCCTATTAATCATGGTAGCCCTGGAAGTCGGCCGCCGTTCCAAGGATTTTCCTTTGACACAGCTCGAAACTTATTTCAATAGGCCCACACGCTGGATTATTTATTACATTTTTATATTTTTAATAATTCAATATGCAGGTCCGAAGGAATCCTTTATCTATTTTCAATTTTAATAGAACACAACGGTGTTTTATATATAACTGTCTTTTATTTTTTTCCCCAATTATTATAGGTTACATCGTTCTGGAAATATTGGTTTTGCAGGTACCTATGAATTATAAGGTTATTGGCAATTATTTTAAAAACAATTCCGGAAAAATTGAATTGATGGCCCTGGGTTCTTCCCAAATGAAATGCGCCTTTAATCCTGCTCTATCTAGCAAAAAAGCTATAAATTTCGGATCTTCCTCACAGCATCACAATGAAGATTTTGAAATCCTAAAAGGAACAATTGACCGAATTCCAAAATTAAAATATATTCTTATGGAGGTTTCTTTCAATCATTTAGAGCTTCCGCATCATCCTGCAGATTTTTGGAAAAACAACGTATATTTAAAATATTATAATGTAAATGCATTTGGAAGAGCCACTTGGTTTAAGGATCGCCTTATTTATCTTTCAAATCCGCGCTTCTATTCACATAAAATTTTTGATTATTACTTCGTTAAAGATGAAAATGCTACACTCAATAAATATGGTTTTTATTCCAACAATTTTCGCGGAAGTTTTCAATTAGCAAATTATGATGAAAAAAAAATTGCTGCCAATGTTTTTAGGATAAGCAATCGAGCGGATATAACAACTTTAAGAAAAAACTCCACATACCTTTTCCACATGTTGGATTTTATGCAACAAAAAAATTTAACTGTTATAATTGCCACGATCCCACTCTATAAAACTTATGTGGAAAAAAGAAAAGCGCCCATTGTCAATAGACGCGACAGCATTCTTTCAATTATAAAAAGAAAATATAAGAACGTGGTAATTTTAAACGAGGAAACGGACACCCTGAAATTTACCGTAACCGATTTTTTGAATGAAAACCATTTAAACCCCAATGGAGCTGAAAAATTTACGCTTCTCGTAAACCAAAAATTGGATAGTTTGGATCAGCGTTTCTTGAATCTTCCGAAATAGCTCTTTGCCTCTCTTACTACCTTTGGGGCCAAAAGCAGCGTTGCGGTCATTGTGGGAATGGCCATCAGGGCAAAAAAGGTATCGATTAAATTTATCATTAAATTCAGCGAGGTGGTAGCGCCGACCAATATACTTAGGATGTAGCCATAATTATAAATTCCCTTGTATTTTGCTCCGAAAAGGAAGGACATACATTTCGTTCCGTAATAAGAATAGGAAAATAGCGAGGAAACACTGAAGGTTACAATGCAGGCCAACAAACCGTATTTTCCAATTTTCGGAATACTTTCCTCGAAGGCCGATGCCGTTAACCCCACGCCGCTCGCCTCGCTGCCTTGCCACACGCCCGTAACCAGGATTGCCAAAGCGGTAAGCGTACAGATCAAAAGGGTGTCAATAGCCGGGCCCAACATCGCTACCAAACCTTCCCGAACGGGCTCGTTGGTCCGTGCAGCGCCGTGGGCCATTGGAGCGGTCCCAATGCCAGCCTCGTTTGAAAAGGCGCCACGGCGGATGCCCAACAACATTATTCCGCCAACCATGCCACCCAAAAATGCATCTCCTTTATAGAAATTGGCAGCAAAAGCATCGGTAAAAATAAGTCCGAAATACTTCGGAAGCACATCGATGTGCGTTACCAAAATAATCGATACCAAAAGAAAATAGAGCCCTACCATTCCCGGAACCATTTTGGAAGCGGTATTGCTGATTCGCGAAAGCCCGCCCAATACAACCACTGCGGTTATGGCGGCCAAAACCAACCCAATAATCAAATCGGTCTGGAATCCGCGATACATGCCAGCAGGTTTTAACAAAATGTCGTTGATGGCTTGCGTCAATTGATTGACGTTGAAAACCGGAAATGCTCCCACAAGTCCGGCAACGCTAAAAAAAATGGCGAGCGGCATCCATTTTCTTCCCAATCCCTCAATAATAAAGTACATCGGTCCGCCTTGAATTTTACCCTCGCTATCGGTGCCGCGATAGAGAATGGCGAGGGTTGCGGTAAAAAACTTTGTTGACATTCCAATTAGCGCGCTCACCCACATCCAAAAAACAGCGCCCGGGCCCCCAATGGCGATGGCTACTGCCACTCCGGCGATATTTCCCATCCCCACCGTCGAGGATAGCGCCGTCATCAAGGCCTGAAAATGTGATATTTCACCAGCATCGGTGCGGTCGTCATATTTTCCGCGAAGGATGGCAATGGCGTGGCCCAAATAGCGAAAGGGAAGGAATTTTATGCGAAACATAAGATAGGTTCCGCCCCCGATCAAAATAATCAGTAACGGCAAACCCCAAGCCAGGGAGGCCATTTCAGAAACCAGTGCATCCAGTGCTTCCAAATCTTGTCATTTATTTGGTAACGAATGTAGGGTTAAAATTTTTAAAATTAACTGGGAAATTGTTACTTGCACCGCCAAATGAAAAACCAACTAACCTTTTTACTGCTATTTTCGACCTTTTTAGGTTTCGGCCAAAATGAGGTAGCTTGGAGAAAAAATGCCTTTACGGTCACCCCCGAGCTTCTTTTGGGCCTCACTATGGAATCGAATGACGGCTTTCCGGAAACTAAACCTCAAAAACAGGTGATTTTTAATCTGGGAAACCTTCAAAAAAATAATCCGCAGGAATGGGCGCAACGATTAAAAGGACCGAAAACCGGGCTGTCCGTGGGCATTACCGATTTTGGAAATCTGGACAGCCTCGGAATTGCGCTAACCGCGATGCCCTTTATTGAATTTAAGGCTTTTGGAAGCGACCGTTGGAAGGTTTTAACGGGTATTGGAGCGTCCTATTTCACAAAAAAATTCCATCCCGATACAAATCCAAAAAACCAGGCGGTAACCACCGATCTAACCTGGGCGTTTCGGTTGTTCCTTTACTATAAAATTTTCTCGACAAAGAAGGTTGATTGGCGTGCCGGCTTGGGCTATTCGCATCATTCCAACGGACATACCCGCTTGCTCAATCAGGGATACAATTCCTTTTTGGGAAGCGTCTCGGCTGAAATAAAAAATCCGTGGAAACGCGCTATAACTGATACAACAAACCGACCATTGCCTTATAAAAAAACGGTGTATGATTATTATTCCATCCGCACCGGACTGGGCCAAAACGTTTTTGCATTGGCTTTTAATGACAAAAAAAACGTCTATACCCTTGCCGGGGAATATGGTCGGGTCTATAACAACACTTTTAAAATTGGGGTCGGCTTTTACTACCGCTTCTATCAACATTATTTCGATTATATTGAAGGGAACGAATCTTTGGTACAGCCGGGAAGGGAGTTCGCCTATTTTAAGGGCAATCCGTGGTATTATGCCTCCAATTTGGGTATAAGCGTTCACGGCGAAATATTCTTAAATCACGTGGGCATCGACCTGCAATTGGGCTATAACCTACACAAACCCGCCTACAAAATGGAATGGCGAATTAACGAGGGATGGGACGATACGCCGCGGGAAATTTCCAGAAGTTGGGTGCTCGGCGAACTTGACGGCACCTATAAAAAGAAATACAGAATTTCGTCGCGCTTGGGTCTGAAATATTATTTAATAGGAATGGAAAAAGCGCCAAAACATAATTTTTACGTGGCTGCAAGTTTAAATGCCAACCTCGGGCAGGCCGATTTTTCGGAACTCAGCTTGGGATATGTGCAAAGCCTAAATTTTCGTGATCGAAAGTGATAGGCTACCTTTTTGATAAATAATCCACCACATTTTTTTCAATTCGTTGGTGGATGTTTGAAACATCGGCTTTTTGAAATTTTTCACCCGTAATATTCTCGTAAAGTTCAATATACCGCTCGGAAACCGACTCAATATAGGCGTCGTCCATATAGGGTACCTGCTGGCCTTCCAAACCCTGAAAACCGTTTTGGATTAGCCATTGCCGCACAAATTCCTTTGAAAGTTGCTTTTGTGGTTCGTTGTTATTCTGTCGCTCAGCATATCCTTCGGCATAAAAATAGCGCGAGGAATCCGGCGTGTGGATTTCATCGATCAAAACAATTTTACCGGCCTTGGTTTTTCCAAATTCATATTTGGTGTCCACCAAAATAAGTCCCCGTTCGGCGGCGATCTCACTGCCACGTTTAAAAAGTTTTCGGGTATAGTCTTCCAATTGAAGATAGTCCGCCTCGGAAACAATCCCTCTTTTTAAAATATCCTCTCGGGAAATGTCTTCATCGTGTGCCCCCATTTCGGCTTTGGTTGCCGGAGTGATGATCGGTTGTGGAAATTTGTCGTTTTCCTTCATTCCTTCGGGCATTGCAACGCCACACAGCTGTCTTTTCCCTGCCTTGTATTCGCGAGCCGCGTGCCCGCTCAAATAGCCGCGGATAACCATTTCAACCTTAAATGGTTCGCAGGCTTCCCCAATGGCGACGTTCGGATCGGGAGTGGCTATCAACCAATTGGGCACCAAATCCTCGGTTTCGCGCATCATTTTGGTGGCAATCTGGTTCAAAATCTGGCCTTTATAAGGAATACCCTTCGGCATAACCACATCAAAAGCGCTCAATCGATCGGTAGCCACCATTAACAGGATGTTGTTTTCTAAAGTATAGACTTCACGGACCTTGCCGTGATAAACCCCTTTTTGGCCCGGGAAGTTAAAATCTGTTGCAATTATTGTATTGCCCATTCTTTTTTCAAATTTACTCTTAATGATTTGTCGATGGTTTGTTGTTTATTGTTTGTTGTTGATAGTTTGTTGTTGATGGTTGATGGTTGAAACTTAAATTTCGATTCACCTTTTCAACGGTCCATTGCCAATATCCAATCAATCCACGTTTTCGATATTTTTATAGGCCGCGATTACCTCTTTCACCAGTCGGTGGCGGATGACGTCTTTGTCGTCCAAATAAATCATTCCTACCCCTTTTACGTCCTTTAACACCAAAAGCGCTTCCTTCAATCCGGAAATAACCCGGCGCGGCAGGTCAATTTGACCCGGATCGCCGGTTATCATAAACTTTGCGTTTTTGCCCATTCGGGTCAAAAACATTTTCATTTGGGCGTGGGTAGTGTTTTGTGCCTCGTCCAAAATTACGAATGCATTGTCCAAGGTCCGACCCCGCATAAAGGCCAAAGGCGCAATTTGGATAACCCCGGTTTCGATATGGGAAGCCAACTTTTCGGCGGGAATCATATCGCGGAGCGCATCATATAAAGGCTGCATATATGGGTCCAGCTTCTCCTTTAAATCGCCCGGAAGAAAACCCAAATTCTCTCCCGCTTCCACCGCAGGTCTGGTTAAGATAATCCGCTTTACCTCCTTATCCTTTAGTGCTTTAACCGCGAGCGCGACCCCAGTATAGGTTTTTCCGGTTCCCGCAGGTCCCACTGCAAAAACCATATCGTTTTTGCTCATCAGGGCCACCAATTTTCGTTGGTTTGCCGTTTGTGCTTTTACGGGTTTCCCGCTCACCCCATGAACAATGGTCTCCCCACTGCCCATTGGGGTTTCGTACTCTTCTTTATTTCTGCTCAACAAAACGCGTTCAATCACGTTTTCATCGATTCGATTGTATTTTGAATACTGTTCCAAGAGCATCGTAATCCGCCTGTCGAATTCCTCCAACACATCCTCGTCGCCATAGGCTTTGATTTTATTGCCCCTGGCAACGATTTTTAGTTTGGGAAAATATTTTTTAAGAAGATCAATATTGGCGTTTTCAAGTCCGAAGAATTCCCTTGGACTAATCTCGGTAAGTTCAATGATAAGCTCGTTCAAAAGGCGGGTTTATTAGTGGTTAAATTTTTAAATGTTAGCTATTCGAATGCATTGGATTTTCAATTTTGGAATTTCTTAAAACCGGGCTCAAAACCAATTTAAATTGCTATTAAAAAGAATTGAAATTGGCAAAAAAACTAATTTTTTTTATTCGTTAAAAATTGTTTTGCCTCTAACAAAAGTAACCTATTTTTGCGGTAATCCTTTTAGTAAAATATCAACAAAATGCTATGCCAATAATCACACTGACTACCGACTTCGGCGAAAAGGATCACTTTGTTGGTGCGGTGAAGGGGGCTATTTACACTGAAATGGAGGATGCCAAAATTGTTGATATCTCACACGGCATTTCGCCCTTCCACCTTCAGGAAGCAGCCTATATTATCCAAAACGCCTACAAAAGTTTTCCGTCCGGAAGCATCCACATTATCGGGGTCGATTCTGAATTAAATCCGGAAAACAAGCATATCGCGGTTTTTATGGATGGCCACTATTTTGTGTGTGCGGACAATGGCATTATTTCAATGCTTACCGCCGAAATAAGGCCGGACAAGATTGTAGAAATCAACATCCACGACCGCATTATCAGCAATTTTCCCGTCTTGGACGTTTTTGTAAAAGTGGCCAGCCATATTGCCCGTGGCGGCACCTTGGAGGTAATCGGAAAAAGCATTGCGGAAATCAAGGAACTCACCGGTATCCGGCCAGCGGTGAGCAATTCGATGGATCAAATTTACGGCAGTATTATTTATATTGACAACTACGGAAACGCCATAAGCAACATCACCAAAAAACAATTTGAGGAAGTTGGCCGCGGAAGGGATTTTGTGATCAATGCGCGAACGGTAACCCTGAAAAAAATACACACCCATTATAGCGATGCCATTAATTTTGAAAACCCCATCGAAAAACGGGAAGAGGACGGCAAAAAACTGGCGCTTTGGAATTCCTCCAACTATCTGGAATTGGCCATATACAAAAGTAGCTCCAAAACCGTTGGGAGCGCTTCTTCCCTATTCGGGCTGGAATACAGGGATCCCATTATGGTCAGTTTTTTGTCAAAATAGAAAAAAATGTTCACAAGAATTGTAAAAATGGAATTTGAAAAACAGCACGTACCCGCGTTTCTCGCTATTTTTGATGGCGCGAAGGAAAAAATCAGAAATTTTCCGGGCTGTTCGTTTTTGGAGCTTTACAACGATAAAAACAACGGAACAATCTTTTTTACTTATAGCCGTTGGAAGGACGAGGCCGATTTGGAAAATTACCGAAAAAGCCCGCTATTTAAAGAAGTATGGGGCCAAACCAAACCCTTGTTCAAACAAAAAGCAGAGGCTTGGAGCGTGGAAACGGTGGTTAGTTTGTAGTTGGTGATTGATGGTTGTTGGTATTTATAATTTGGAAAATATAAAAATGTGGCGCTTGCGCTTAGGCGATAGAAAAAAATGGTTTCAATTATAAAACGGGAAATAAATTCCTTCTTTTCCAGCCCCATCGGCTATTTGGTGATTGCCGTGTTTTTGGTCATCAACGGTCTCTTTCTCTGGGTTTTCAATGGAAATTTCAACATTCTCGACTCCGGCTTTGCGGACCTTTCCCCCTTTTTTGAGCTCGCGCCCTGGGTTCTGCTATTTTTAATTCCCGCTGTGTGTATGCGCGCCTTTAGCGACGAAATGAAAATGGGCACGCTGGAACTTTTGCTAACCAAGCCCATTTCGCTCCAGCAAATCGTTTTGGGAAAATATTTTGGGGCGGTAATTTTAATTTTAATCGCATTGATCCCAACGGTACTTTATATTTTCACGATTTCAGCCTTGGGCAATCCGGCGGGCAATTGGGACGTGGGAAGCACCCTTGGCTCCTACATTGGCCTGCTTTTCTTGGTTTTTGCCTACACCGCCATCGGTATTTTTGCGTCCACACTTTCGCAGAATCAGGTGGTGGCATTTATCATCGCCGTTTTTCTCTGTTTTGGGTTTTATTACGGTTTTGAAGGCTTTGCCTCTTCCGCATTTGATATTTCAAATTTTGGAATGAAGGCACATTTTGACAGTGTTTCGCGCGGCGTTTTGGACACGAGGGATTTGATTTACTTTTTAAGCGTTACCCTCTTTTTTATTGCAGTAACCGTCTTAAAATTGAGGAAACACCAATGAAAGCTATCATTAAAAAAAATATAATTTCGGTTGCCGTTCTTATTGGCGCGTTGGTGGTTTTAAACCTGCTCGGAAACACATACTATAAACGTTTCGACCTTACGCAGGACAAACGCTTCACCCTTTCCAAGGAAGCAAAGGAAATTGTGGAAAAGATACATTCGCCAGTTGTAGTAGATGTGTTTTTAAGGGGAAATTTCCCACCGGAATTCCGACGCTTGCAAAGTGAAACCGAACAGCTTTTGGATGAATTTTCGGCTTACAATTCCAATATAAAATTTGAATTTATTAACCCAACCGAAAAGGAAAATGAGGCCTTCCAAGCCCAGTTTAAAAAATTTGGTCTGACCCCGGCACAGGTTTCCGTTAGTGAAAATGGCAAACAAAGCACCGAACTGGTTTATCCTTGGGCCCTCGCCCACTACGACGGCAAATCGGTTAAAATTCCGTTGCTCAAAAACCAATTGGGCGCCACTTCCGAAGAGCGCGTGAACAGCTCGCTTCAAAATTTGCAGTACGCTTTTGCCGATGGTTTCAGGAAATTGGCAAACCAAAAGTCCAAAAAAGTGGCCGTGCTAAAAGGCAACGGTGAATATGACGACAGATATATAGCCGATTTCTTCGGCACCCTTCGCGATTATTATTATATCGCTCCCTTTACTTTGGATTCCGTAGCTTCCAATCCCCAAAAAACCCTGCAATCGCTGGAAAGTTTTGATTTGGTCGTGGTCGCCCAACCCACCGAGGCTTTCAGCGATGCGGAAAAATATGTATTGGACCAATTCCTTATGAACGGCGGCAAATCACTTTGGCTGCTCGATGCCGTGCAGATGCAGCTGGACACGGTTTCCGGCAAAACTTTTGCCTTTGGGAAAGATTTAAACTTAAATGATTTCTTTTTTAAATATGGCCTGCGCATCAACCCCAACTTGGTGAAGGATGTGTATTGCGCGCCCATTGTTTTGGCAAGCGGCGAGGATCGGGAGGCACAATACAACCGCTATCCGTGGTTTTTCAGTCCGTTGAGCAGCAGCGCCAACAACCATCCGATTGTTGCGAATTTGGAAGCGGTCAAATTTGATTACGCCAGCGCCATCGATACCCTTCCAAACAACATTAAAAAAACGGTTTTGCTTTCCACATCGCCCATTTCCAAAATTGTGGGACTGCCTTTTCCTATTGATTTTGATACGGAAATCCCGAAAAATCTTCAGATTGTAAACGAGGGTCCCGATCCCGATGAATTTAACGCTGGCGAAATCCCCCTGGCCGTATTGCTGGAGGGCGCGTTTACTTCGGTATTTAAAAATAGGGTGAAACCTTTTAAATTGGAAGGACCTTTAAAAAACGGGGACCACGGCGTTGCTACCAAAATGGTGGTGATCAGCGATGGCGATGTCATCAAAAATCAGATGCAGGGCAATCGTCCGTTGGAACTTGGCTTCGATAAAATGACCAGCCAATTCTATGGCAACAAGGAATTTTTGCTCAACACGGTCAATTACCTTTTGGACGATAGCGGACTTATAAACATTCGCAGCCGCCAAATTGCCGTTCCGTTTCTCGATCCTCAAAAAATCTCGGAACAGCGAACCCAATGGCAATTGCTTAACCTCTTGCTACCCTTAGGGTTATTGACGGTTTTTGGAATTGGTTTTGGGGTGTTCCGCAAACGCAAATACACCCGCTAAATGTTAATAAGTTTGTTTTAACAAACCCATCAATTGAAATATATTTGTACTTCGACCTCGCTCAGTAACCTCGTGGTTTTTATTAGTTTCAAGAGGTATTTTGCCGAGTGTTAATCAACATTATTTCATAAAAATTTATCTAATGAAATTCATCGTATCGAGTTCTTATTTATTAAAACACCTTCAAGTATTGGGCGGCATCATCAACAACAACAATACCCTGCCCATTTTAGATAATTTTCTTTTCAATTTAAACCAAAAATCGCTTACCGTTTCCGCTTCAGATCTGGAAACCACCATTTCTTCACAACTGGAAGTGGAAAGTACTGAAAAGGGAATGGTGTGCATACCCGCCCGATTGCTACTGGAAACCCTTAAAACCTTTCCCGAGCAACCTTTGACCTTTACCGTGGAGGACAATAACACCATCGAAATAAGCAGTAATCACGGAAAATATGCCTTGGCCTATGCCAGCGGCGAGGAATTTCCAAATGCAGTGGAATTGAAAGATCCTTCCGCTACCGTGGTGCAGGGCGATGTGCTTGCCACCGCTATCAGCAAGACCATTTTCGCTTCGGGCAACGACGATCTTCGTCCGGTTATGAGCGGGGTGTTCTTTCAGTTTTCAACAGACAATCTCGTGTTTGTGGCGACCGATGCGCACAAATTGGTGAAATATACCCGCGATGACATCAGTGCGTCGCAGACCGCGGAATTTATTATGCCGAAAAAACCACTCAACTTGTTAAAAAGTATTTTGATGGGCAGCGAGGAAGACGTTACCATTGAATATAACGACAGCAACGCAAAGTTCAGCTTTGAGAATACCGAAATGATCTGCCGGTTGATCGATGGCAAATATCCAAATTATGAAGCCGTAATCCCGAAGGAAAACCCCAATAAATTGGTAATCAACAGAAACCAATTTCTAAACTCGGTGCGACGGGTTTCCATCTTTTCCAGCAAAACAACCCATCAAATTCGTTTGAAAATTGCAGGTGCCGAATTGAATATTTCAGCGGAAGATATTGATTACAGCAACAAGGCCGAGGAACGATTGACCTGCGACTATCAAGGCGACGATATGCAGATAGGTTTCAATAGCCGTTTCCTTACCGAAATGCTCAACAACTTGACCAGCGACGACGTTTCCCTGGAAATGAGCCTTCCCAACCGCGCGGGAATCCTTACGCCCGTTGATGGCCTGGACGAGGGAGAAACCGTAACGATGCTCGTGATGCCCGTGATGCTGAACAACTAAGAGGTTTCATATTCTTCTTTTTACCTAAAAATCAAAATCCACTTTTTGTGGATTTTTTTTTGGATAATGATGACAATGTGCAGGATTTTCGATGTGGATAGAGTTTCAAACTAAAAAATCAGTATTCACTAAAACAAATTCCATGAAAACCCTAAAAACCCTTTGCATTCTATTTTTATCTGTAGCCATTATTTCCTGTTCAAAAAAAGACGATGATGGCGACGGTGGCGGCGGTGCTCCACCGGCCGAATTTAAAGCAACCTTAAACGGCGGCAGTTTTGGCAGCAATTATACTGCCGAACTCGGTAGTTATTCTACCGACAAAACCAATGGCGTTACCATCGCGGTAACCGACGCAAACTCGAACATTATCCGGATATATATGAACCAGACCGGCGGATTTGACAACGTTATTAAGGAAATAGGAAATGTTGACGACAACGGTTTCGTTACCAACGTTATCCTTCGCGACCAGCAGGCCAATAACACTTACTACGCTACCGAGGGCAGAATTGTTATCACCGAAAACAAGGCAAATCCCGAATCGGAAGGCGGTCGATTGCTCTCGGGAACCTTCGATATAAAAGCCAGCATAAATACGGGAGAAATGGTGACTATGACCGGTAATTTCAAAAATATCGCCTATTGAACCCTGTCGCGGCAAAGTTCTATTAAATAGGAAAATTTGCAGTGTTACCTTTTTTTCAGAAAAAAGAATCGCAAAGCCACATTCAAAAAAAAATCGCCTCATTTCCAAATGAAGCGGTTTTTTGTTAATTGTAATCGCCTTTATAGCTTGGTAATCTTATAGGTTCCTGTTTTTGCCGTCCACGTTTACTTTCATAATATAAGTGCCTCTAGCAAGGCCCCCTAAATTGATATTTGATGCCGTTGCCCCAATTTTTGTGCCCATCACCTTTTGTCCCAATAGGTTGTAAAACGAAACCGATTCAATGGGCTTGTTGGCGCTAAGGTTAAGAGCATCGGTTGTTGGGTTCGGAAAGAAATTGAACCCTGCAAGTGAAATGTCCTGAACACTTAATGCGTCAATTCCAAAGGATAGATTTCCAAAAAGCTCAGCAGAATCATTTGCACCAATCATTATTATTATTATTCCAATTGGGTCATCCGAAATAACACCGAAGAAATTCTCTGTATCAGGTACATTTGTTAAGTCAAAACTGTCAATTAAAATCTCATTAGTATCATATACACGTATCTGTGAATTAGCATCTCCCGAAACGAAAAAATCAAATCCTGCGGCATAAGCACCATCCGGTGTAAAATTGAGCAAGGTAGTATCCCAAAAAATATTAGCTCCCATCAACGTTGAAATGTTTCCTACAGCTCCCGCCCCAACATAAACAACATCGGCTCCAGAATTAGCGTTGATATTGAATCCATCTACCAGTATACCAGCGCCAAAACAGCCATCACCAGCACTGCTTACTATCGGACCGCTAAGAATTATTTGGCCGGCGCCCGGACCGCCAGAAAAGTCCTCATTAATTAATGTACCCGTATAAGCGGTTTCGAAATCAGTTCTGTTGTTTTAGGAAATTATTGCTGCCGAACCACGCTCACTTGTTATGATTGTTGGACTTTTGGAGTGTTTAATTGGGGTTGTTCCCAAGGGAAGGTCAGAAACGCTTTGGCCATTCATGATGCCAACTGTGGCAACCAAGCAACTTAAAATAATTGTAAATTTTTTCATAATCCAAAGTTTTGATTTTAAATAAGTTATATTTAAAATAAGCAATTTTTAAATTTTTTCATCGACTTATCATCATAAATTAAGACTTTTTAATCAGCAATTCAAATGGTAGCTATTCGTACGGGTCGAGGCACCAAACATTCCCAAAGTATATGTTACCTTTGTTCCCAATGCAACATACAGACACTATAGTAGCAATGGCAACACCAGCGGGAGCGGGTGCAATTGCCGTTATAAGACTTTCAGGACCCGATGCGCTCGCAATAGCCTCCACTCTATTCGCTTCTGTAACCGGTAAAAATCTTAGTGACCAAAAGACCCATACCGTTCATCTTGGCTTTATCAAGGATGGAGAGAGAACAATTGATGAAGTGCTCGCAACCATTTTTAAAAATCCAAACAGTTATACGGGCGAAGATGTGGTTGAAATCTCTTGTCACGGCAGCAACTATATCCAACAGGAAATTATACAACTTTGCCTTCGCAAAGGCTGTCGAATGGCCCAGGCGGGCGAGTTTACGCTTCGTGCTTTCCTCAATGGAAAAATGGATTTAAGCCAAGCCGAAGCTGTGGCAGATTTAATCGCCAGCGACAGTGCTGCCAGCCATCAATTGGCAATGCAACAAATGCGCGGCGGTTTTTCCTCTGAAATTAAAAAGCTTCGTGAGGAGCTGCTGAATTTTGCATCGCTTATAGAACTGGAACTCGATTTTGCCGAGGAAGATGTAGAATTTGCCAACCGTGACGAATTTCAAAAACTCATTTCCAAAATAACCCAAGTGCTCAAGCGGTTGATCGATTCCTTTGCAACCGGAAATGTTTTGAAAAACGGAATTCCGGTAGCCATTGTGGGCGAGCCGAATGTGGGGAAATCTACCCTTCTAAATGCCCTATTAAACGAGGAAAGAGCGATCGTGAGTGATATTGCTGGAACCACACGCGATAGTATTGAAGATGAAATATCCATTGGCGGCATCGGTTTCCGGTTTATTGACACCGCGGGAATTCGCGAAACGATGGACGTGATAGAAGGTTTGGGAATTCAAAAAACATTTCAGAAAATAGAGGCTGCGCAAGTGGTGATCTATCTTTTTGATGCAGAAAAGTTTCAGGTCCGGGGTTCCAAGTTTCAGGTTGAAATTGAAACTATTAAAAATAAATATCCCCTTAAAAACCTTTTAATTGTCGCCAATAAGATTGATAAACTTTCGGAAGCGGAAATCCAAGACCTCAATGCCACGTTGGCGGCGGTTGATGGCGCAACCTTTGTATTGCTTTCCGCCAAGGCAAAACTTGGCATTGAAAATCTTCAAAATCAATTGCTGAATTTTGTAAATACGGGCGCCCTTCGCAACAATGAGACCTTGGTAACCAACAGCCGCCATTACGATTCGCTTTTAAAGGCCCTGGAGGAAATACTCAAGGTACAGCAAGGCTTAAACACCAATCTCAGTGGCGATCTTTTGGCCATAGACATCCGGCAGGCCCTGCATTATTTCGGGGAAATAACCGGTGAAATTTCCAATGACGAATTGTTGGGAAATATTTTTGCTAATTTCTGTATTGGAAAGTAATTACATATCTCTTGATATGTTAATCTCTTCTCTTTCTTGATTTTAGCTACTTTTATCTTCTTTTATTTGTTGCTAATTTGCCTATTATTTCCTATATTGTGTTGCTAATCTGTTGCTAATAGTAACAAATTTGTTGCTAACAACAGTTTTTTCAAATCAGGGCGAAATGATGTTACATACAGATACATACTGATATTCAGTGATATATCCAGTGACAGAAACAAGCCTAAAAAGATTATACAATGAGCAGCAACATCGAAATAGGTAAAATTTGTCAGCACTGCGAAAAGACATTTATCGCACGAACTACTGTAACCAAATTCTGTAGTCACAAATGCGCTTCGAGAAATTACAAAAAACGTAAGCGAGATGAAAAAATCCAGCAAGTAGCTCCAGAGAGTGTTCAACGAATGGAATACAATCAAGAGCAACTAAAGCATAAGGATTTCTTAAGTATCGATGAAACCTGCAAATTATTAGGTACAAGCCGAATGACGATATATCGTCAGATTAAGAGCGGAAACATAAAAGCCGGCAAAATTGGGAGACGTACCATTATTAAGAGAACCGAAATCGATAAACTTTTTCACTAATGAAGGTAACACTAAGAAAACGTAATCAAGGTGGTAAAACCAGTTTATACTTGGATTATTACCACAAAGGCAAACGCAAAGCCGAATACCTTAAACTCTATCTCGATCCAAAGGCTAAAACCAAAGAACAAAAAGAAGTCAACAAAAAAACCCTTCAATTAGCTGAAACCATACGAGCGCAAAGGCAAATCGAAATTCAAAACGGTGTTTATGGCTTCCGCGATAATGAAAAATTAAAAGGAAGCTTCACCAATTATATTGAACTACTTACTGAAAAAAGAAAAGACAGTACCGGCAATTACGGCAATTGGGACAGTATGTTAAAGCATTTAAAAGCTTACATTCCTTGGGATATTACCTTTGCCGAAGTAAACAGAGAGTTTGTCCAGGGCTTCAAAGAATACCTGGATAAGGAAGTGAAAACGAAAAGCAACCAAAACCTTTCCCAAAATTCTAAATATTCCTATTTCAACAAATTAAGAGCTGCGCTAAAGCAAGCCGTAAAAGATGGCATCATCCCTACCAATCCGGCAGAAGGGATTGAAGGTTTTAAACAAGGCGAACCTCAGCGCGAATTTTTAACCCTACAAGAACTTCAAGCCGTTGTGAAAGAAGAATGCGAAATTCCGCAGATGAAAACAGCATTCATATTTTCTTGTTTAACTGGATTACGCTGGTCAGACATAAATAAGCTACTTTGGTCAGAAGTTCAACACTCCAATGAAATGGGTTATTACATACGTTTCAGACAAAAGAAAACCAAAGGCGTTGAAACACTCCCTATCTCAGACCAAGCCTTCGGCTTGCTCGGAGAGCGTCAAGAGAAGGACGAAAGAGTATTCAAAGGATTAAAATATTCCGCGTGGCATAATCTCAAATTACAACAGTGGGTGATGAAAGCCGGTATCTCGAAAACCATTACCTTTCATTGCGCCCGCCATACATACGCAACTTTACAGCTCACCGCCGGCACAGATATTTATACGGTTTCAAAACTTCTTGGCCATAGAGAATTAAGAACCACACAGATTTACGCCAAGGTTATTGATGAAAAGAAGAAAGAAGCAGCTAACAAAATTCAACTTGACTTATAATGAGTGGTAATATTTTTTCATCCCTGGTGTC
>JBLWUV010000021.1:0-21301 GCA_048268785.1 Aequorivita sp. | reverse complement strand
CTGGATCATAAAGCGGCTGTTTTTCTTACACCTGTGAATAGTCAACTAAAATACAATTCTGAAAGCAATTCACAACACGGTGGCACTACGGCCTTCTTTTTTGTTCCCTGTGAATAGTCAACTAAAATACAATTCTGAAAGCAATTCACAACTGGATCATAAAGCGGCTGTTTTTCTTACACCTGTGAATAGTCAACTAAAATACAATTCTGAAAGCAATTCACAACAACAAAATAGCACTCCAGATTTAATTGCTGCCTGTGAATAGTCAACTAAAATACAATTCTGAAAGCAATTCACAACCCTTCAATGGTTGTTTGTGACGGTGAGTATCCTGTGAATAGTCAACTAAAATACAATTCTGAAAGCAATTCACAACTTTTATGCTTCTGTCCCAAAACTTTAGCTCCCTGTGAATAGTCAACTAAAATACAATTCTGAAAGCAATTCACAACTCTGGTGGCCGAACTTACCCGAACCCGAACCTGTGAATAGTCAACTAAAATACAATTCTGAAAGCAATTCACAACTTTCAAAACGGGTTCTTTGTTCGTAGAAATCCTGTGAATAGTCAACTAAAATACAATTCTGAAAGCAATTCACAACGTAACTTCCTGATGAAGCATAGGAAACCCCCTGTGAATAGTCAACTAAAATACAATTCTGAAAGCAATTCACAACTGCAACGTAATAAAAGACTTCGCTAATGCCCCTGTGAATAGTCAACTAAAATACAATTCTGAAAGCAATTCACAACATTGTGGCCTACAAAGCATTGGCCAGTGTCCCTGTGAATAGTCAACTAAAATACAATTCTGAAAGCAATTCACAACACGGGGAATTTTTATCAACCTATTAATCTTCCTGTGAATAGTCAACTAAAATACAATTCTGAAAGCAATTCACAACCAAGCGAGGAGCTAACCGTCGCTGAATATGCCTGTGAATAGTCAACTAAAATACAATTCTGAAAGCAATTCACAACGGATGGCCTGGTTTCTTTTTGGGAAGAACTCCTGTGAATAGTCAACTAAAATACAATTCTGAAAGCAATTCACAACTTTGATGAAGTATTGAACCAGGACGTGCGTCCTGTGAATAGTCAACTAAAATACAATTCTGAAAGCAACCCCTGGCGCGCTTTTGCAAAGCGTGCCCATCTATAGAAGCATTTACAATGCGACTTCCAGAATGAACGCATACAACCCAATCCCTCGCACATTTTTGTAACGTTTCCTCCAAAACGCTTCTTACGAACATTTTATCTCCTACCCATTAAGTTTATATAGTAATTTTTGAGATCGCAAACCCCACATATAAAAGGCCTTTCTAAAAAAAGTACTTCCAAAATCTAATGAAATGTCGAAAAGCCTATTTTTTTTACTATATTAGTAATTCCTTCCGTTCCCAATCTAAATACACATACCAACACTATGCCGATTGCATGCCGTCAGCAAGCCGACCGTAAGCCGATTGCATGCCGACTCCATGCCGACCACACTTCATAGATACTCCCTAGATACTCCTAATATACCCCCACTTTACCCCAGAGGCGCTAGGACTACATAGCCAAGAAAATCTCCCATTTGCAAATTCACATCCGCACCCCTCCCGTAGCAATTGCCCATTATGGTATTTTAATTAGTTTTAAGTAATTTAGACCTGAAAACCAACCAACTAATTAAAAAATTATGAAGTCCAGAAATGTATCGCTGCTCGCTGGGGTGAGCTATCTAATCATTTTCTTTGCCGCCATCTTTGCCAATTTCTTTGTCCTGGAATCTATACTTCAGGCCCCCGTGGAGACCATTCAGCAAAATTCCCTTACCGTCCGTTTTGGTATTGTGGCCTTTTTGGTAACCGTGCTTTTTGATGTTGTAATTGCCTGGGCTCTTTTTGAGCTTTTCAAAAACCATCCCTTAACGCGTTTGAGCACCTATTTTAGATTAATGCACGCTGCCATTATGGGAGTAGCCATATTTGCACTTCCCTTGGCCTTAAGCAAAAACACAGCTGAAGAGATTCTATATCAAGCGGAAATATTCAATACCATTTGGCTTATCGGCCTTTTCCTTTTCGGAATGCATTTAATCCTTCTGGGCAAAATCATAAAAAAACCTCTAATTATTTCAATTTTTCTGATGATTGCCGGCGCCATGTATATGATCGATACACTTGCCCATTTTTTACTTGCAGATTACGCCTCGTACGCTACCATTATGTTGACTTTGGTAGCCGTTCCGAGTATTTTTGGAGAAATGGCTTTTGCGATTTGGCTTTTGGCTAAAGGTGGAAAAAATGAAACTTTAAGTGCTGACTAGAAATGAAATTCTTTAGAAAAGTTAGACAAAACCTACTCACTGAAAACAAGTTTACCAAATATTTGGTCTATGCGCTGGGGGAAATTGTTTTGGTAGTAATAGGTATTTTAATTGCATTGGGCATCAACAATACCAATGAACAACGAAAACTTGCCGCTGTGGAGCAGACCTATTTAGTGGGTCTTCGGGAAGAATTTCAGACTAGCAAACTAAAAATGCAGGAGTTGATAAACGTAAACCAGCAGAATTACCTTGGAGCCAAAACATTGTTAGGATATATCGCCAACCCAACCCAAAGTCCCACCGAACTACAATTTTCCAGCTTATTGTACACCACTTTTTCTGCAGCAATAGATTTTAATCCCAATAATTCCCTTCTTTATGAAATGGTGAATTCGGGCAATTTAAAAAATATCTCCAATGCCGAGTTGCGCAGGAAGCTCACCAATTGGATTTCCCGAATGGAAGATATTTCGCGACAGGAGGCAGAGCTGGGAGTGCAGCGTGAAAAGGTTTTGGATATGTTCAAAAACGATGCACACAGTTTGGGCACCATTTTTAAGCACGCAGGAGTTTACACTGAATTGGATTTGCCAAAAACCGAAAATGAAACAAGCAACCTGAGCTTATTGCAATCCACGGCTTTTGAAAATAACATTCTAATGTTTATCATCACCAGCTATGCCACCGAAAAAGCCCACTATGACCCATTGATGAAGCATCTGAATGATATTCTAAGCTTGTTGGAAAAAGAAATAGAGTCCTAATTGACTATTTTATATTACCCTAGAAATACTGAGAGCTATCTTCTTCCTCTACCCCTACTCGATTTGTTATTTTGGCTTTTCGCATGCGTATTCACCTTTGTTCCAGCATTCCGTCCACGACTGTGGCGCTGTGCTTTTTGTTGCTTCTTTTCTTCCTCGGCGGCTTTTACATCGGCGATGGTTTCGGTGGGTTGAAAATTGGGAAGGGTTTTGGTCTGAAATTGTTCGCCTATCAATTTTTCAATCTCCTTTAAATAGCCCACTTCGTCAAGGCTTACCAAAGAAATCGCTTCCCCACTGGCTCCTGCCCTTCCGGTACGGCCAATACGGTGCACATAATCTTCGGGCACATTGGGCAATTCAAAATTGATTACGTGTGGCAATAATGGAATATCCAATCCGCGGGCGGCAATATCGGTGGCCACCAAAACACGCACCTTACCCTCCTTAAAGCCCGAAAGTGCTTTTGTCCGAGCGCCCTGGCTTTTGTTTCCGTGAATGGCGGCCGAACTAATTTTCGCCTTTTCCAATTTTTGGCTCAAGCGGTTGGCGCCGTGTTTGGTGCGGGTAAAAACCAAAACCTGTTGCCAGTTGCCTTCGGAAATAAGTTTAATAATTAAATCCGTTTTTTGGGACTTGTCCACCCTATAAACGGTTTGCTCAATTTTTTCGACGGTCGTATTTTCCGGCGTGGCTTCCACCGAAACCGGATTCCGCAGAAAATCGTTGGCCAGATTTTTTATTTCTTTTGAAAAGGTAGCAGAAAATAAAAGGTTCTGCCTTTTGTGGGGAAGTAGGGCGAAAATCTTTTTAATATCGCGCAGAAAACCCATATCGAGCATCCTGTCCGCCTCGTCCAATACAAGAATCTCCACTGTGGACAGCGAAAGCGCGTTTTGGTTTTCCAGATCGAGCAAGCGGCCGGGGGTCGCTACCAAAATATCAACCCCGTTGCGAAGGGCCCGAATTTGTGGATTGGCGCCCACGCCGCCAAAAATCACGGTCGATCGCAGGTCGGTAAACGCGCTGTATTCGCGAAATTCATCCTGCACCTGTGCCGCCAGTTCCCGGGTTGGGGTGAGTATCAGCGCGCGGACGGGCCGTTTCCGCATTGCGGGTTCGCCATCCAGAATTTGAAGTATGGGAAGCGCAAACCCAGCGGTCTTTCCGCTTCCGGTCTGGGCCGAGGCAAGCACGTCCTTGCGCTCCAAAATTACGGGAATGGTTTTTTCTTGAATGGGCGAAGGCGTCTCATATCCTTTCTTCCGAATTGCTTTCAACAGTGCCTCTGACAGCCCAAGGGATTTAAATGACATTTTTTAGATATTAGATTTTAGACATAAGACTTAAGACTGAATAACCTAAGACTTGAGACCAAAAAAATGAGTATTATATGATTTTGATTATTTGTGACCGCTGCGCTTGGAGATAGTATATCGCGGCGCTTTTAGCATTCGGTCTTTTTAAGAACCAATGAATACTAAGAAGACGGTTTTAATAAGCGGCGAAGGTACATTTAATTTTAAAAGTGGCGGGATTTTGGATGTTTATGTTAAAATAACTTTTGAATTTCACGAAAAATGAAAGCTTTTCACCCGCCACGACCCGATGGCACAATCTCGATTTGTAGTTTTGCGACTTACAAACATTATACTTATAAAAAATAAAAAAAACACTACGATTCCAAAAGCCATTATCTTCACCCTCATTTTATTTTTAGGATTTATCACCGCATCCACTTCCCAAACCTTTGAATATAAAACTACCGGTACCGATTTTATTCTTTACAACGTTTCCATTCCCGAAGGGCAAAACACTCTTGCTTATGCAGCCGGTTCAAAATTTACTTTCGATACCGAAGGAATTATTCTTAAAAGTACCGATGCCGGCGAAACTTGGACAAAAATTTATCCCATGAGCGGCACCTCGCCAAGTTTTGAGAAAATTGAATTTGTTAGCGAAACTAAAGGTTTTGTAGCGGGCTATGATCTATTTATGAAAACCGAGGACGGCGGCGCAACTTGGACCCCAATGACCGTGGGCACCGATGTTTACCTCTACAATAACCTTTCTTTTTTTGACGAGAACACAGGCTTTGTTTCTGCCCAATTGAACGACGCGCCCTACTTTGCAGTCTATTTAACCAACGATGGCGGCGACACTTGGACTCCGGCCACCAACGTTTTGGACGCCGGCGGAATTGCGATGGACTATGCCGACCAAACCACCCTATACTCCGTGGGCGCGGACGAGCGCATTGCCAAATCAACCGATGGTGGCGACACTTGGACCCAAATTTATTCTGGCATTATGCAAAACTATATGCTGTCCCTTTCCTTTAAAGATGCGGAAAATGGCGTAGTGACCGGCGAGGACGGTCTTTTAAAAACCACGCACGATGGCGGAAACTCTTGGACCGATTTTGCAACGGGCTACCACCATTTTTATGCCTTGGCTTATAAAGGAAACCAAATTTTAGCCGGAGGCACCGACACCGATATATATTTTTCTGAAGACAACGGAAGCACCTGGAACCAAATTTTTGTGGGCAATGGCCAAAACCAATTGTACAAAGTGGGCTTTTTTGCAGATGGTTCGGGGCTAATCTGTGGTTCGGGCGGCGTAATGATTAAATTTGAAAATGTGTTTTTGAATACGCCCTCCAACCAAGTGACCACCGATGGTCTTATTGGTTTTTATAATACAACTTCCAAGACCATCCAAATTGAATCGAAAGTGAAGCCTATAGAAAAGGTTTCAATTTTTAACATCACAGGCCAGCTGATCGGTTCTTTTGAAAACCAATCCAATAGCTTTAGCACCGATGTTTCCAATTACCCAAGCGGTATTTATATCGTAACCTCAACGGCCAATGGCAAAATCCAAAGTTTTAAGATTTTAAAGCAGTAGAAATTCCATTAAATATTTTGAAAAAGGGACGAGAAAATTTCGTTCCTTTTTTTTGCCGAAAACACTGGGTCTGAAATTGAACGAACCCCATAAACCTCGGGTGACGTAAATTCAATAAAACTCCCTATCTTTATAAACAACAAACAGCCAACAACATACAATGAAACGACTATTACTCACTGCAGTATTAGCGTGCGTTTCGTGGAGCAGTCTTCCCCAAACTTCTTCCAAGACACAAGAAGACACGCAAAAAACCCTTTCTTCCAGTACGGTTTCGGTGGAGGACACCCTTCAACAGTACCGGGATTTAAAAAAAACAATAACACTTTCCCAAAAAAACAACGATTTTCAAACGTTGGGAGATGCCTATATCGAATTGGCAACCTGGCACGAAGACCATACGGTGTTGGACTCCTCCATCTTTTATCTGCAAAAGGCCATTTCGGTTTATGAAAAGGCCGCATTGAAAAAGCCGTTAGCCGAAACTTACCTATTATTGGTCACCAATTATAGCGGCACCGCCGAATATGACAAAGCTTCCGAGGCTGTTTATAAAGCCTTGGCGCTCTTTGAAAAAATGGGCGACCAACGCGGGGTGGCCCAATGTTATACCAAAATAAGTGATCTTCTCTATTATTCCGATAGTTATGCCGAAGGCGCAGCATATTGCAAAAAAGCCATTGCCATCCAGGAAAAATATGGGTATGACGAAGATCTTGCCCTTTCCTATCGCCGCCTTTCCGAAAACCAACTTTTCTTGGGCAATTTGGAGGAGAGCCTTGCCAATATGAACCAAGCCATTCATCTCTATAAAAAGATAGGCGAAAAAGGTCCCCCACTGTTGGCTTGCTACAATGGCCGGGGTAATATTTACAAATATATGGAGCGGTTTGACGAGGCCATAGCAGATTACAAACGCTGTTATGAAGGCGCCAAAAAAATCGGATTGGAACGCTATATGATGCCGCCCACCGCCAATATTGGACACGTCTATATTCTTCAGGGAAAGTACGCCGAGGCCCTGCCCTACAACCTGCGGGCCATCGAAATAATGAAACGCATCGGCAACACTAAAAACCTTTGGGAAAATTATATGCACGTTTCCAATATTTACAGCGAATTGGGCGATTATAAAAACGCTCTCAAATATCACGAGCTCTATGAACAGGGCCACACGGAATATTTAAACACCATCATTGCCCGAAAGGACAGCGAATTGCAGGTAAAATATGAAACTGCCCAAAAGGATCTCGAAATTCTGGACCAAGAAGCCAAAATAGCCCAACAGCGCAAAACCCAATGGCTGTCCATTGGCATCGCGGCTTTGCTGGCGGTTTTTCTTTTCGGAATGTATTTTACGCTGAAAAATATCCGCAGAAAACGAAAGGCGCTAACAGTTTTGAATACCCAACTTGACGCCAAAAACAAGCAAAACGAATTACTGTTAAAAGAAATACACCATCGGGTTAAGAACAATTTAGAACTCGTTAAGAGCCTTATCGCCCTGCAATCTGCGAAATTAAAGGACGGTGCAAGCAAAGAGGCGATGCTGGCCAGCCAAAATCGCGTGCAGAGTATGGGCATTATCCACCAAAAACTCTATCAGGGCGAAAACTTGGGCAGTATCGAAATGAAGGACTATTTTATCAATTTAGGCGAAGGCGTGCTCGACACGTTCCAAGCCGAGGAAAAAATAAAGATTGAATGTGCTATGGACCAATTAAACTTGGACGTGGACACCGCCGTGCCCATCGGGCTCATCGTGAACGAGCTGCTCACCAATGCGCTAAAATATGCCTTTCCCAATGGCGAATCGGGGGTCATTACAATTTCCCTTGCCAAAAAGGAGGATCAGCTCGTGCTTCAATTTTCAGATAACGGCATCGGGAAGGTAGCGCAGTCCACCCCCAAGGGAACCGGCTTCGGCACCCAGCTAATTCAATTGCTCACCCGCCAACTAAATGGGACCCTCTCTGAAACCCACGGAAACGGCACTTCGCTATTTTTTAATTTCAAAAATTTTAAGACAGCGTAATGGAAAGGGCCACTAAAATATTGATCGTAGAAGATGAAATGGTTATCGCCGCCAACATTTCGCTTCAGCTTTCGGACCTCGGCTACGAAATAACCGGCATTCTTCCGCGGGGCGAGGAAGTGCTGGCCCACATCCAAACTGACCTGCCGGACATTGTACTGCTGGACATTCGGTTGAAGGGCGAAATGGACGGCATTGGCACTGCCCACGAAATTCAACGTCATTTCGATATTCCGATTATCTATCTAACGGCCAATACCGACGAGGCATATTTCAACCAAGCCAAAGAAACCCATCCGTATGCCTTTATTTCCAAACCTTTTAAAAAACTGGACCTGCAGCGTGCCATAGCGCTGGTACTGGAACGGTTGAGTTTGGAAAAACACTTGGCGGACCCCATCCACGATGGATCGCAAAAAAATGCAGAAACCCCTTTAGACTTTATTCTGAACGATCGCATTTTTGTTCGCCACAACGATAAAATGCTTAAAATTAATGTGGAAAACATTTTCTATATCGAAGCCGATCGAAATTATTGCCGCATTTTTACACACGACCGTGAACACCTATTGGTTATGACCTTAAAGGACATAGACGAAAAACTTCCGCAGAAACACTTTCTTAGAATACATCGGTCCTACATTATTAACCTCTCCCAAATTGAGGAAGTGGCCGGCACCCACGTTGTGATCGCCAAAAAAGCGATTCCAATGAGCAAGGCCATGCGCAGCGAATTGCTGAAACGCCTTCGCACTATCTAACTTTCCCTTTGCCTTTTAAGTAGCCATAATTCCCTTCGGAAAGCCTCGTGACAATTTCGGACAAAAAAAAGCGCCGTTCGTCCAAAATCGTTTTCATTTAAATTTGATATACAGTTACTTAGCGCAACTCCTCACGGTATTTTTTTCTATTGCCAACTTTTTAAATTTTTATAAACCATAAATCGAATATTTCCATTCGGCTTTGCAACCCCCAATTTTAATGGGCCGTAGCCAAAGAAAAAACGATTTGCCCTTTGCTCCCTCAAGAGGGAAACCTACAAAAAGTAATTCCAGCTTATAAAGAACACAACTGGAAAGCACTGGCCCGGCTTGATGGCGCCAGCGGAAAAATTACACAATTATTTTGATGCTTAAAAAATTTGATAAAAAATGAAAACTGTAGCAATAATTGGAGGTTCGGGCTTTATTGGAAGCTATATCACCAAAAAATTTTTGGAGGAAGGTTTTCTTGTCAAGGCCTCCGTCACCAATATTAAAAAAAGCGAAAAATATCAGCATTTATTTACGCAGGAAAATTCAGACAACCTCAACATCAGCAGGTTGAAGGCTGAAGATTTTGAGGCCGTTAAAGAATTTATCGGCGATTGCGAAATCGTAATCCACGGAGGAACCCCTTTTCAACTGGAAGTGGAAGACCCTAAAAAGGAGCTTTTTGAGCCCACGGTTCGCGGTACTGAAAACTTCCTTAAAGCTATCAGCCAAGCGCCGAGGCTCAAAAAAATAATATTTATTGCATCGGTCGCGGCCTACAACACTAATTTCCCTTTACCTGCGGGAAATAAGAGCGCCGAGGACACCTTCAGCGAAAAGGATACGCCTTTTACGAGCCCGGAAAGCCATCCGTATGCCCATGCAAAATTTTTGGCCAACCAAATGGTGGAAGAATTTATTTCAAACAATAAAAAATCAAAGGTGGAAATCGTAAGCGTTTCTCCGGTAATGGTCTTGGGCAAATCCCTGAGCCATCGGGAAGATTCCACTTCAACGGGGATTCAGTTTTTATTCCAAAAGAAAATAGCGCCAAATCCATTCATCCAAATGTTTTATGATGAAGACGTGCTGCTCGCGATCGTTGACGTGCGCGATGTAGCCGAAGCTGTCTTCCACGCGGCAACAACAGCGGGACTTCACGGAAAAAATTATCTGCTCAGCAGCGAGAGCTATCCGGTAAGCGATGTTAGCTTGATGTTAAACCACCAATCCCCAAAAAATGAGGCGAAACAGATTTACGACAACGGCCTTGCGCGCCAGGATTTAAACATTCATTTTCGGCCCGTTCGGGAAACCCTTTCAGATTATTCAATGTAATTAAACCAATTATTAACCATAAAAATTCAGCAAACATGAAAACAAAAATCCTTTTGGCATCGGTGCTTTTCACCGTTTTCGCCACCGCACAGAAGAAGAACGGAACAATCTATATCGAGCATCCTGCAATAGCCGTAGTTCAGCAATTTGTGGATGCTTCCGTGGCCGGTAATAAGCAACAAATGGCCTCCTATTTAACAGATGATTTTAAGGCATTTAACGGAACCACGGACAATATGGCCGACAAGGGAATGGACAAGGAAGCCTTCCTAAACAACCAAATGATCTATCATGACCGGTTGGACTATTACTCCATTGAAACTTTTCCCGGCTCCTATCCCGATGCCATTGAATATAAAAAAGACAACCCAAATAATGATGTTTGTGTACAAACCTGGGACTTACTGAAGGGAGTGGATAAAGAAACAGGTGTTAAAATTGATGCCGCTTCCCACCGCTTGTATATGGTCACTAAGGACAACAAAATCAGAAACATCATTTTGTACAACAACGGCAGTGTAATCGACGAAATCCGCAACAGTTTTAATGACCGCACCAACGGCACCATTTACAACCACCACGACTATATAAACACCGTTCGCAAATTGATGTACGCCATGGAAAACAACGATTGGGAAAAGGCTTACGGCTTTTATGATAAAGACGCACGATTTGTTGATTTTGGTTCGGCTGAAAGCAAGAGCATTTCGTTGGAGGAGCAAAAGGCCTTCGACAAGGAGATTTTGAAAAATTTTGAGGTGGCCAGCATAGACGTGGTAGGCTATCCAGATTATCTGCATTACGAAATGGACGATGCACGGGTGGTGCAATCGTGGTGGAATATCAACTTTATACGCAAATCGGACAAAAAGGCAATAACTCTTCCCATCCACTACCAAATGTATTTTAACAAAGACGGCAAAATAACCCGTGAAACCGCCTATTACAACCCGAAATTGTTGGATTAAAATGAAAAGAGGAAGATGAAGAGGAAAATGATGAGGAAAGTGTAGCTAATTACGAAGTTGAAATCATTGCGAAAATGACAGGCATTTCCAGATTCGTCCTGCGACCTATGTCCTCAGTCTTAAATCAAAAGAAACTCCCCAGTTTTTTAGACAAAAATCAATATAAACCCGTCTGCCTTTGGTGGACACAAAAACAAACATTATGAAAAAATATGTTTTTACCCTGCTTTTAGTGCCGTTTTTGGCGCTATCGCAAAACAGCACCGAATACGGTGTGTTTGAAAATGACGTGTTAATTCCCAATCCCACACAGATTAGCCAGTTTGAGAAGGGGATTACAGCGCACAACAAAAAATACCACGCCAAGGGCACCGACGGAGTCCGCGTTTATTGGATTATGAACGGCCCCAGGACCGGAAGTTATGTTTGGGTAATGGGCCCCTTTCCTTGGAAGTCCCTAGATAGCGGTTCTGCCCAGCAAGAAGGACATGATGCCGATTGGCGGGACAACGTGGCGCCTTTCCTGATTCCCGGCAGCGGCTTTGAAAGTTCGTATTGGAAATTCAATGCAGAAGTATCGCGCTTTCCAAAAGACTTCACTATTAAAAACTTGGCGGTAGATATGTGGGACATAAAACGCGGTAAATTCGAAGAGGCTATGGCCTTGGCAAAAAAGGTCCACGACACTTACGCCGCCAAGTCGCCCAATGAAACCTATGGCATTTATACCAATGAATTCCCCAGTACCCAGGAAGGAAAGGACCTGGCCGTTATTTCGTTTTTCGACAATTCCGCCTGGCTGGGCGATGACCACAGCATTGCCAAAAAATTTGACGAAATGAACGGTGCGGGAAGTTGGGATCGATTTTTAAAGGATTGGATGGAGGTAACCAATAGCGGCGAAACCGAAATTTGGATGTTTCGCCCAGACCTTAGCGGCATCAGTGGCGATGTAAAAGTCTCTGAAAGACAATAAATAATAGTCTTAAATGTCTGTTCGAGCGCAGTCGAGAGCTCCGAATGTAATCGAGGTTCTATAAGGTTTCGACTGCGCTCAACCAGACATACATTCAATAGCTATCATCTTAGAGTAAGAAATCATGAAACCGGCAAAAACACAATGGAGCAAGGAAGCGCTGAAAGCATACATCCTGTTGCTCTGTGCAAAGGCAGACCAAATGAGAACCGAAGCGGAGCTCAATTTGATAAAATCGAAAATTCCATCAACCATTTTTGAAACGGTTTATCGCGAATTTTCAAAAGACACCGAAGACGAAGGTCTGGAAAAAATCCAGTACGCCTTGGAACAGCATGACTATTCAAACAGGGAACTGGCAGAACTTAAAAAGGAAATACAGGAAATTTTTTCCACCGATCATTTGGTCAATATCAAAGAGCGCAACCTGGGTTGGATCTTGGATAATATGCTATACTGAAAACGAAATCGAAATCGAAACCCGAAACCTGTCCGCCGGCGGAGGATTGATTCCCGATAGCTATCGAATGAAGTTGAAATTGAAGTTGAAAAAATTAACCATCAAACTCACAGCTCACAGCTCACAGCTAATAAAAAATATAAAATCATGAAACCAAAACGACATACGCTACTTTTCTTCCTGTTGTTGGCAACGGTTTCGGCCATGGGCCAAAATACCGATCCGCACGGCACCGAGGAATCGGCTATAACCGGGATGATAGCTTCAGAATTAAGTCAAGGCAAATCAGATTCCGATAACATAATTTATAAAACAGGAAATCCTGCCGATTGGCCTGCTGAACTGGATGCTGTTCAGGCCGCACCCAAAAACCACAAAATTTTATTGGAAAATGAGAAAGTGAGGGTTTTGGAGGTAATACTACAGCCTAATGAAATTGAACCATTACATCACCATCAGTGGCCAAGTGCGCTCTATATTCAAGAAGCAGGTGATTTTACCGATTCTGATGGGGAAGGAAACATTATTTTCGATTCGCGAAAACTACCAGAACCCTTAACCTTTCCCCTCACTATGTATAAAAAACCTGAAGCACCACATTCGGTTGTCAATCTAAGTAGTACCAAAACTATAAGGCTCATTCGGGTCGAGATAAAACAATAAAAAGTAGAAACCAAATAATCCAAAAAATGAAAACAACGAAATTCACAATAGTAACACTCGCTTTAGCAGCAGCAATTTCAATTTCAAGCTGCAATGAAACGACAAAAAAGGAAACAACCGCAGAAAAACCGCAACCAACGAAAACCATTGCTAAAAACGAGGTTCCAGACTACTTCCTGCTTCGCCCGGAAATTGAAAAAGCATACGGCTATACCCACGCCGTAAAAATTGGGAACGATTTAAAAATCTCTGGTGCGGTAAGTATGGACGATGAAGGTAATCCAACCGCTGTGGGTGATATGGAACAACAGATGAAAAATTGTTATTCCGACCTGGAAAAGATTCTAACCCATTACGGTTGCACTTTTGACGATGTGGTGGTGGAGAACGTCTTTACTACCAATATGCCCAAGTTTTTGGAAGTTGCGGCGTATAGAGCTGAAATCTATAAAAACCAATTTCCAACCGGGTCTTGGCTCGGCGTGAAGGAATTGGCATTACCGGAATTTATGATTGAGATTGAGATGGAAGTACATATAAACAACTAAATTCTTCCGCCATATCCGTCAACGGCTAATCCGGGAAAAGCGATTTTTACCCTACTTGTTATACGTCATTGGCGAAATCATTCTCGTGGTCATTGGTATCCCTATCGGCCTGCAGATCAACAATGCCGACGAAGCCAACCTACTTTTCCTTCGATAACGATTTAGTCCCTTTCGGAAAATAAAACCCTCCATTTATCCCGAACCATTTCGTATTACCTTCTTCATTGATTAGCTTCACATAAAACAACAGGAACCGACGACTCCTGCTCCAAGCGAAATTTTCATTATATTTAATATCCTCTACCCCAACAGCTTATCCCCTTCATTTTGCCATGAGCATTGCCTGGTTTTAAAAGGACCTATTTATGAAAGCAAAATCAATTAAAGGAAAATCAATCGAGGCAATTACAAACGCTCTGGAAAAATGTATAGCGAAAGATTTTACGCCCAGTCGAAAAGACCTCACAAGTCTCTGAGACCAGTGAGGTCTAATCCGCAACAACGCCTTTTGCGTAAGGGCCTTAAAAGAAAAAACATGAACCAGCACCTTAAAAAAATCCTGGATTTTATAGCGCAATCGGAAAAAATTTCCGAAGAAGATAAAACGTCCCTGACCCAAGCCGTAAAGGATGCTGACCGCGCCCTGACGATTTGGGAATTCAAACTGGAGCGCACCGAAAAGGTAAAGCGCACCACTGCTATTTTATTGGAAGAGACCATTGAAGAGCTGGAACAAAAGCGACTGGCCATTGAGGCCCAAAACAGGGAACTTGAGATAGAGGCCGCCCTCGAAAAGGTACGTTCCGTGGCGCTAAGCCTGAAAAAATCGGACGAAATGCTCGATATCGCCAAAGCCCTATATGAGCAATTGTTGCAGCTTGGGTTTAGGGATATCCGCAACGCCCTTATAGACATAAACAATGAAGCGTCAGAAACCTTTACTGATTATGACTATTCTGAGCTGATGGGCGGCACCGTTACCCAAATGACCTACAAGGACGATCCCACGCTCAAGGAGCAGCTACAGGACATCGCAAAAACCACCGATGGCTATTCCGAAATGGTACTGGAAGGGCAGCAATTGCAGGACCTCATCGAGATGCGCAGGCGAAACGGCGAGGCAGACGACCCACGGCTGAACGCCGCCACCAGCATTTCCTATATACTCTATGCATTTGGCAATGGGGCCATTGGGATTTCCAACTTCGGCAAGCTCAACGAAGATCAAAAGACCATCTTGGACAGGTTCCGCAATGTATTCACCTTTGCCTACAACCGGTACCACGAACTGGCCAAGGCCGAGGCCCAGATGCGGGAGATACAACTGGAAGCCGCCCTCGAAAAAGTGCGCTCCGTAGCGCTTACCATGCAAAAACCGGACGATATGCTGGCGGTGGCCCAAGTACTCTATGAACAGTTGCACGGACTGGGCTTTGCCGATATCCGCAACGCCATTATCGACGTTCACAATGAAGACGACGAAACCTTTTGGGATTACGATTATTCCGAAGCCATGTCCGGCAGCATCACGCTTTTGTCCTATAAAAACGACCCTACCCTTGAAAAACAGTACCGGAAAATAATAGCCACGACCAACGGATTTTATGAAGAAATAATTAAAGGGAAGGATTTAAAGGAATACGCCAAGATGCGCATCCGCAATGGCGAGAAAGACGATCCACGCTTGTGGGACGCGCAACTGCTTTCCTACTACCTGTATTCCTTCGGCAATGGGGTAATCGGTATTTCAAACTTCGGAATTCTTTCCGAAGGCCAAAAAAATATCCTTGCCCGGTTCCGGAACGTATTTACCTTCGCGTATAAGCGCTACCAAGATCTAAAACAGGCGGCATTGGATTTCAAAAATCTTGAGAAAGCAAAAAAAAGTGCGGAAAAGGCACTAACCGAATTACAAACAACACAAAAGCAACTTATCCAGTCTGAAAAAATGGCCAGCTTGGGAGAATTGACCGCCGGCATAGCCCACGAAATACAGAACCCGTTGAACTTCGTCAACAATTTTTCGGAAGTAAGCAACGAAATCATTGAGGAAATTAATGAAGAATTGGCCAACGGCGATTTGGAAGAAGTAAAATTATTGCTGGAGGACATCAAACAAAACCTCGAAAAAATAGCCCACCACGGCAAGCGCGCCGATGGTATTGTAAAAGGCATGCTCCAGCATAGCCGAAAGAGCACTTCGGTAAAAGAGCCCACGGACATCAACAAACTGGCCGATGAATACCTGCGGCTGGCCTACCACGGGCTGCGCGCCAAGGACAAAAGTTTTAATGCCATGCTGGAAACTGATTTTGACGACAACATTGGGAAAGTCAACGTAATTCCACAAGATATTGGCAGGGTATTGCTCAACCTGATAACCAATGCTTTTTACGCCTGTGCTGAGCGCAGTCGAAGTGCTGGCAATGAAAGGTTGAAAACTTCAGAAGACAAGAATTTTAAACCTACTGTATGGGTCAGCACCAAACTAATTTCCCCCCTCGGGGCAGCCAGGGAGAAAATTGCCATTTCGGTAAGGGACAACGGCAACGGTATTCCAAAAGAAATAGTGGATAAAATCTATCAGCCCTTTTTTACCACCAAGCCCACGGGCCAGGGCACTGGCCTTGGGTTAAGTATGAGTTATGACATCATTACCAAAGCACACGGTGGCCAAATAGAGGTAGAAACCGAAACGAACAAAGGCACCGAATTCAAAATAATCTTACCAATTAATTAATTAGAAAAGTTATGAAAATTTTAGTAGTAGATGATGAAACAGATGTAAAGGACCTCTTCCTGCAGCGTTTCAGAAAAGAGATAAGGACCGGACAAATGGATTTCGATTTTGCCTTCTCCGGCGAGGAGGCACTGGACTATCTAAACAAACACAAGCAAAAAGCCGTACTTATCCTTTCAGATATCAATATGCCCGGCATGAGCGGCCTGGAGCTTTTGGAACACATAAAATCAAAATACCATAAGCCCCCGCCAACGGTCATGATGATAACGGCCTATGATGATGAGGAGAATTACAATACCGCTAAAAGACTTGGCGCAGACGATTTTCTGACTAAACCTTTGGATTTTAAACTACTAAAAGATAAATTGTTGGTAAATTGATAAAGAAATAATGGGTAGGAGGCAGAGAACGGATATAAGAGCGGAAAAACAACAAATAACCAATAACAATTAACAGTTAACCATAAACAGATAACAGTTAACCGTTAACCGATAGCCATGGCAAAGATACTCGTAGTAGATGATGAGATAGATCTGCAGATGCTCATCAAGCAGAAATTCAGGAAGCAGATCCGCCAAAAGGAGTATGAATTCCTCTTTGCGGAAAACGGTCTGGATGCGTTGGAAAAACTTCGGGGCGAACCCGAGGTGGACATCGTCCTGAGCGATATCAACATGCCTGAAATGGACGGCCTTACGCTATTGACCAAAATCAATGAGCTTAGCCCCATAATTAAATCGGTAATCGTTTCGGCCTATGGCGATATGGAAAATATACGTACGGCCATGAATCGCGGCGCGTTTGATTTTATCACCAAACCTATCAATTTTGAGGACCTTACCCTAACGATGGAAAAAACGCTAAAGCACGCACAACTTTTAAAAGAAACCCTACAGGCCGTAAAGGAAAACAACATCCTGAAAATGTATGTGGACGAAAACGTGCTCAATTTTATGGGGAAAAAAGAGTATGAAACCACCATCATGGCCAACGAAACCATCGAGGCCACGGTCATATTCATCGACCTGTGCGGCTTTACCAAAATAAGCGAGACCGCTCCCGCCGATACGGTGGTGACCATGCTGAACACCTATTTTGACGTGATGGTAACCGAAATCATGGACCAGAACGGATATATAGACAAATTTATTGGCGATGCAATAATGGCGGTTTTCCGGGGCGAATACCACCTCGATCGAGCAATAGATGCGGCATTGGCCGTACGGAACAAAATAAACCAACTGCCCAAAATAGAAGCGTTGTTGGATTTTGAACCAAAAGTATCGATCGGCATAAAATGTGGCGAGATGATTTCGGGCAATTTAGGTTCCGCAAGTTTAAAGCGTTTGGACTATACGGTAATTGGCGATACGGTAAACACAGCTGCACGCCTACAAGATGCGGCAAAACCAAACCAGATCGTGATTTCAGATTTCTGTTATGAACGAATAAAGGAGGCTTTTAAATGCAAAAAATTAGGGCAGATTACAGTAAAGAATAAGTCCGGGCCACTTACCGTTTATGAAGTTTTGGAATAACCAATAACGCAACGAATTGCAACAAACTGATTATGGAAGCAAAAGAAAAACCCAGCGAACCAATATTGAAAAACAAACACACCGACGACCTGATAGACCATTATTGGGGCAGCATCAATTATGTGGCAGGCCTCATAAAAGCATCCGAACTAAAGGCAGGGCTTATCCTTTCGTTTTACGGCATACTCTTGAACTTCATCTACCAAAGCATCCAAATGGCTTTAATCCAGACGCCCAGCCAATTTATTTTTTTTATTCTGCTCGGGCTTTGGTTCTGTTGCACGGTATTCTCTATCTATTTTAGCATTCGCTGTTTTATTCCACGAATTGAGGGCACTTACGAAAAGAACATCTTCTTTTTCCGCGATGTGATCACAAAATTTGGCGGAATCAAAGATTTCTCAAAAACGTTCTACGATATAAGCCGAGACGAAGATCAGGTATTCGACCACTTGGGGCAACAGGTTTTTATAATATCAAAAATTGCTGCCGTAAAATTTAAAAACGTGCAGCGATCCCTTAAATTTCTTGCTTTTGGACTACTTGTACTTTTGCTTACGATTGGCTATTTTGCCCTAAGCACACTATAACCGAATGCATTTTAAGAAAAATACAATCGAAAAGCCCTACCTTTGAATTCAAAAAATTTTCAGAAACACAGTGTATGGACATCGAACAAATCTTCAAAAACAACCAGGCTTGGGTCAATGAAAAACTTGGAATAGACCCTGATTACTTCAAAAATCTCGCAGACGGGCAGAACCCCGACATTCTCTATATTGGCTGTAGCGATAGCCGAGTTACTGCCGAAGAAATTATGGGCGTAAAACCAGGCGACGTTTTCGTGATGCGCAACATTAGCAATATGGTTTCCAATTTGGATTTAAGCGCAATGAGCGTAATAAATTATGCCGTGGCCGTGCTGAAGGTGAAGCACGTTGTGGTCTGTGGCCATTATGGTTGTGGCGGGGTAAAGGCGGCAATGCAATCAGAGGATTTGGGAATTCTAAATCCGTGGTTGCGAAACATTCGGGATGTGTATCGTTTGCACCGTGTTGAACTGAACAAAATTGAAAATGAAGAGGAAAAATACCGACGCCTGGTAGAACTCAATGTTCAGGAACAGTGCGTGAACGTCATCAAAACCGCCGATGTACAACTGGCCGTGCGCCACGGAAACCTGAGCGTTCACGGGTGGGTAATGGACGTGGCCACCGGAAAACTAATCGACCTAAAAATAGATTTCGAAAAAGTGTTAAAGGGAATTATGGAAATCTACCATTTAGATTAATCCCAATATCCCAAAAATAAAAATGCTGCCTTCCACTTTGAAAGGCAGCATTTTTTTTTTGATAATATATAAACTATAATTGGGGAAGAAGAACTTTATCAATTGCGTGTACTACACCGTTGTAGGCCTGAACGTTAACTACAATAATGTTGCTAACTCTTCCGTTCGGATCCGTGAGGGTTGCGTTGGATGCATTCACCACCAAATCTGCCCCAAGGGTTGACACGGTTCCATCCATTAAATCTTCTGCCCGAACATTGGCGCCCGCGATTACGTGTGTACTTAGCGTGGCCGTTAGCGTTCCGGCATCAATATCACTCAAACCGGAAATTCCCAATTCGGCTACCAACGACACGAATGCGTCATTGGTTGGTGCGAATACGGTAAACGGTGCTGGACTGGCTCCGGTAGTGGAAAGAATGCCCACATAATCGGGCTGATCATTACGCGTTAATGCGGCAACCAAAGTGGTAAAAGTTGGATCGGCAGTAGCAAAGGTAACTACTGTTGGCAGGCCAATCACTGAATCTACGGCGTGAATCACCCCATTATCCGCGGCAATATCAGCCATCGTCACCGTTGACACCCCATTTAGTTTTACGCCCGAAGCCGTGTTTACAAACATGCTCAGGTTGGCGCCGGAAGTAGGTTCGGTAGCCAATGTGTTAATGTATCCGGTGGTTAAATCGGCAGCCATAACCTTTCCGCTTACCACATGGTTTAGCAATACATTTTTCAACAGGTCGGTCGGTACCTCATCTAAGGAAGCGAACCCATTAGCACTTAAAAAAGCCGAAAAGGCTGCGTTGTTAGGCGCGAAAACGGTAAAATCGCCCTGACCGTCTAGCGTCGCGGTTAGACCTGTTTTGTTCAAAGCCGTTTCCAGTGAAGAATAATCATCATTTGCGGCTACAAAAGCAGCAATAGTGTTGGATTGTGGAGTGGGATTGTTGTCGTCATCGTCACTACAGGAAACAATTCCCAGAGCAACAAAAGCGATTAATGCAAATTTCAATAAGTTTTTCATTTTGTTAAGAGTTAAAAATTAGGAGAAGCAAAACTATTGAAACACCAAGCCCACAGGAAGAACTTTAACTTTTGTTTAAACTTTTTTATATATTTTTAAACAAAAGAAGGGACAGAAAATTCAAAATCCATCCCTTCCCAATTGAAGGGATGGAGTGACTAAAGGATCCTTAAATTTTTTGAAAGGTTAAATAATCGGTGCCGCCATTCCCGCCGCTAACGTCAAAAAGTTCAACCTTGGTGGTGGAATAGGCAATAACATCCCAATCATCATTAAATTCATCAAAAGGCATCGCGGTTCCAAAATCCAATATTACATCAAGACCATTACTACTGTTTACAACACTCCAAGTCCCGTTGATTGTATTGCTATTATTTGAAGCAACAACAGTTCCATCAAAATTAAAAGTAAGGGCATAACCGTTGTAATCGTTTGTCTCATCATCGCCATCGTCTATATAGCTTTGCACATACCATTGCCCATCCATTAAAATGTTGCTCAGCTCAGTTGTGTTTCCTCCCCCATTACAATCTTCGTAAGGGTTTCTGCCAAAATTCAAGTAATCTGTCCCGCCATTACCACCACTAATATCAATTAATTTTATAATTTGGGAGTCAAAGCTTGTAACGTCCCAATCATCGTTTAAATCTTCAAAGGGATCATCGCTGCCAGTTATCTCAAAATTTAAAATAAGGTCTATTCCGCTGCTACTGTTGGTGACTGCCCAAGTACCATTAACTGTGTTGCTTGTGCTTATAGCTGTAACAGTTTCATTGGCATTGAATTTAAATTCATACTCCACATAATGGCAGGTTTCATTATTTCCATCATCCTCCAATAAATTTACATACCATACACTATTTATCAAATTATCAGTGAATTCAGAAGTATTTCCCCCGCCGCCGCCATTGGGTGTGCGTTCGTAAGTTAAAAAGTCAACACTGCCGTCTCCGCCGCTAATGTG
>JBLWUV010000020.1:0-27006 GCA_048268785.1 Aequorivita sp. | reverse complement strand
CGAACAAAGAGCCGATCTAAAAACCAAAAAAATGACCCTGGCCTTAGATCTTACCGCTTCACAACAACAAAAAGTGAAACAACTTATTTTAAAAGCGGAAAACGAAAGACCCGAACGCCCAGAAAACTGGAAAGAAATGACCGATACCCAAAAGTACGAGACCAAAAGCGCCATGCTAGACCGCCGTATTGCCATGAAAAAGGAATTGAAAGAAATTCTCACCGAAGAACAAATGACAAAATGGGAAGTTCAACAAAGTCACAGGCGCGCGGGTATAAAAGCGAAAAGGAACCATGGAAGAAACGCGAAGCAATAAAATTTTCCTAAAATTGCTACTTTTGGTCTGGTTATTGTTTTAATTATTTCCAAAATAGTTACATTAGTAACCTTAAAACCAAAATTTTTTAAAAATGAAAAACCTACTAACAATATTTGCCTTTGTTGCGACCCTGTTTATGGGCATTCAAACAAGCGCAGCCCAAGAATTGTCGCAAGATAAAAGTAGGCCAGAGGTAATTGCAAAAGCCGAAACCGCAAAGCTCACGGATGCCTTGGGTTTAAATGGCGATCAAAGCCGTGCTGTGTTTAGGGCTTTGGTAGCCAAGGAAGTTGGCTATCAAAAAAACGCCAATAATACTGCGGAAAAGAAAAAACTGGACGACCAGCTAAAGGAAGCAATGAAAAAAACCTTGACCGCAGACCAATATGCCAAATGGCTTAAAAATGAATAATTAGTGATTAATTATATTTAAGACCAAGCCTCTTTCTATAGTTTAGAAAGGGGCTTTTTTATAAGATAAAAATACCTTGCTACTGCGTTGGTGGTTTTTGAAGTTGTCTTTTATTTCAGTGTTTTGGCCACTTTACCACACGCAGCAATCGTAGTGTCCAAATCATCATAGCTCAGCGCATCACTGATGAACCAGGTTTCAAAAGCACTGGGCGCAATATAAACCCCTTCGTTCAACATTCCGTGGAAGAAAATCTTGAAATTTTCATTGTTGGCCTCGGCGGCGGAAGCAAAATCGGTTACAGGTTTTTCTGAAAAATGTACCGAAATCATAGAGCCCAGGCGGTTTATGGTAAACTTCACATTTGCCGAGGAAAGAGTCTCCTGCAAACCAATATGAAGATATTCCGTCTTTTTATTTATGGTACTAAAAATTTCCCTGTTTATATTTAGTTGCTTTAACATGGCCAACCCGGCAGCCATCGCCAGCGGATTTCCGCTTAAAGTCCCCGCCTGATACACGGGGCCAATGGGCGCCAGGTAATCCATGATTTCGCGGCGGGCCGCAAAAGCACCTACGGGCAGACCGCCCCCGATTACTTTTCCGAAGGTAACGATATCTGCTTTCACCCCGAACAATTCCTGCGCGCCACCGGCGGCAAGTCGGAAACCGGTCATTACTTCGTCAAAAATCAATAAGATTTGGTTTTCGTCACAAAGTTGCCGCAGCCCTTCCAGAAAACCTGGAGCGGGAGGGATGCAGCCCATATTTCCTGCCACGGGCTCGAGAATAATGCAGGCTATTTCGTTTTTGTTGGCCGCCATTACGGCTTCCACATTTTTTAAATCGTTATAGGTGGCCAAAAGGGTGTCCTTTGCGGTTCCTTGGGTAACGCCGGGACTGTTCGGACTCCCAAAAGTTACGGCACCGCTTCCGGCTTGGATTAAAAAAGAATCGCTATGCCCGTGATAGCAGCCGGCAAATTTTATTATTTTATCCCTTCCAGTGAAACCCCGAGCCAAGCGTACGGCGCTCATACAGGCCTCTGTGCCACTATTCACAAAACGGATCTTGTCAATGTTCGGCACCATTTTTACGGCCAAGGCTGCAATTTGGGTTTCAATTTCAGTGGGCATCCCGAAGGAAGTTCCCTTTTTTGCCTTTTCGATTACGGCATTTACAACGGTTTCATACGCGTGGCCCAAAATCATGGGTCCCCATGAATTGATGTAATCTATAAGTTTGTTCCCGTCTGCATCAAACAAATAGGCACCTTTGGCCTTCTCAACAAAAATAGGTGTGCCGCCAACCGCTTTAAATGCCCTTACGGGAGAATTGACGCCGCCCGGAATAACCTCTTGTGCTTCTGCGAAAAGCGCACTGCTTCTTTGATATTTCATAAATACGTTACTTGAAAATGTATTGAAAAATAATTTATTAACCACTGGCTCCCCGCCCATCCGTAATTCGCAATCCTTTCCTAAGCCCTAATTGCTAACCGGATGCAGATAAAGCACCTGCCCAATGGAAATATCATTGTTTCGCAGGCCGTTGTATTTTTTTAATGTTTCAACGGTAAGGTTAAAACGTCTGGAGATACTGTAGAGCGTGTCCCCCGCCTGGACTGAATAGGTTCCGATTTTGGAGTCATCGGCAGTGTTGGCGGTTACTGGCGTGCCGAGGACTTCGGCGTCATAGGCATCCAGATTGTACCTTTCAATAATACCGATCAATTTTTCGGGATATTTGGGGTCTGTGGCATAGCCGGCTTTGCGAAGCCCTTTGGCCCATCCCTTGTAATCGTCCTTGCGCAGTTTGAACAAATCCTGATACCTGCTGCGCTGGGTCAAGAACAGGGAATGGTCGCGATAGGAATACTTGGGGTCCTTATATTTTCTGAAACATTCCTGCCGCTCGTCGTCGTCGTGATATACGCGGTCGCCTTCCCAGCCGGTATGGCATTTAATGCCGAAATGATTGTTTGCCTTTAGGGTAAGTTCGCCCGCGCCGGCACCGCTTTCCAAAATACCTTGTGCCAGGGTAATGCTGGCCGGAATGCCGTATTGAAGCATTTCCTCCTTGGCGATGCCGCTAAACTCGTTGATGTAATTGGCCACGCGCTCGCTGTAGGGGATATTCACGGGAACCACTACGACCTCCGGTTCTTCGGCCTTGGTGTCCTTTTCCTTAACGGGCTGTTTCACCCGGACCACCCGTTCGGTTTTGTGCTTTTTTCTGTGGGAGGAAGCGGTTTTTTTTGATTTGCAACCGCCAAGGCAAATAGTGAGGATCAATAAGAGGATAGTTGTTTTGCGAAACATTTTATTCAATAATGGGAAGGTTTTTCTTTTTCAATTTTTGGTTCATTCCCGCAATGCCCTGCAGGCCGCCGGTATGGATGGCAAAAATACGGCTATTTTCTGGGAAATGCCCCTTTTTTAGGAGGTCGATAATGCCATACATCATTTTGCCGGTGTAAATTGGGTCCAACGGGATATTGGTTTTAAATTTGAATTCATTAATGAAACGAATTAAATCTTTATCTATTTTGCCATAGCCACCAAAACAATAGGCATCCGTAATCTGGAAATTTTTTTTGGCGGTGAATTTTGAAATGAGGGAGGTCTGAAAGGTGCCTTTCAATGCCGAAATGCCCAAAACGAATTGCCCGGTCGTGGAAGCTTCCACTAATCCTGCCAGCGTGCCTCCGGTACCTACCGGTGCGATGAGGTGGGTATAGTTTGCTTCCTTTTTTGTGATTATTTCGGTACATCCCTTAACGGCCAGCGCATTGGTGCCTCCTTCGGGCAAGAGGTAGCACCTGCCGAATTGATTTTCCAGTTGCGCGATAAATTCAGGGATTTCCTTGGTTTTATAGTGGTTTCGGGAAATGAAATGCAAATTCATTCCGCAGTTTTTAGCAAAGGAAAGGGTTGGATTGGCCGTAATTTGTCCTTCCAGTTCTTCCCCCCGAATGATGCCGAAGGTTTTAAAACCCAGTTCCTTACCTGCCGCCGCCACTGCCGCAATATGGTTGGAGAACGCCCCTCCAAATGTCAGCAAGACTGAGTGGTGTTGCTTTTTTGCGGCCAAAAGGTTGTATTTCAGTTTTCGGAATTTGTTTCCCGAAACAAAGGAGTGGAGCAGGTCGTCGCGTTTTATGGTGAGGGAAGGGCCTGAAATTCCGAATTGTGAAAGATCAATGGAAACCAGTGGAATGTGGGCATCGGGAAGGAAGGATTGCATAGCGCAAATATAAGGTATTATGTTATGTTGAAAACGAATGAAATTCCCAACAAGAGTGTAGGAAACAACTGATAATGTGTAAGTTATTTTCAGAAAAAATTAACTTTTTGCCTGAAAAACTTGCAATTTATCGAAAATATGTCATAGTATTGTATCGATATTTTCAACAACCCCAAATCATGAAAATAAAAGTACCTACGCCGTGGCCAGTTTTGGCCGCACTTTTCTTGGCTACAAACGTTTCCTACGGTCAGGTAGGGATTAATACTACCACTCCCAATGGGATTTTAGAAATAAGCAGTGCCAATTACGGTGTTGTTCTGCCCCGGTTGGCGCTTACCGCAACCAATGTGATGGCACCGGCTACTAATCCACAGGGGGGGAATATTCCAAACGGTACCGTAATCTATAACACAAATACCGCAAATGTGATTTCGGGAGGCAACAATTATTCTGTTAGTCCGGGGATTTATGTATGGATAACCAATAAATGGGTGCCTCAATTTGAGCGCAAGCAGAGCCAATTGTTTGAATCTAATCTTAATTTTAGGCCAAGATCCGATGCGGGTTTTCAAACCATTCCAGGTCTGAATAATCGATCCTTTACCCCAAAATATACCGGAACCTACCGAATGGATATCTCAGTTAATTATGGAGGAGGGAACGCCAAGACTCCTGATAAAGGTACTGGAAGTGACGGTAAATTGAATATTGCAAAGGCTTCTGGACTATTTCGTTTGAACTTTGGCGGGACTAATTATGATATTCCGGCACATGCCTATTCAACGGCATATGACTCGGATATGGGCTTGACCAACTATTTTGCTATCTGGCAGGTATTTTATGCAACCAATTACATCACCCTAACCGCCAATACTCCCGTAAATTTTACACTTTCTTTTGATCAAGATGATTTACTTGAGTTTTATAATAATGGCAATTCCAGCAGTACTAATGATAAAGATGATGGAAAAGGTCGGATTGCTTATGATTTACCTTGTACTGTGGAATTAACTTATGTTGGCGATTAAAATATATTGGATATGAAAAAAGCTACTCTCAATTTTTCCTTAATACTAAAAATGGGCTGTTTTGCGCTCTCACTTTGCATTCCGGTTATAACTTGGAGCCAAGTTGGAATTCAAACTACTAGTCCCAATGGCGCCTTGGATATAAATTCCACTACCAAAGGAGTGGTATATCCGGTTGTTTCTTTGGTGAATATAAACAGTGAAACCATTAGCAATCCCAATGCGCCTAATTTGGTCCCGGGCACGCTAGTCTATAATGGAAGTACATCAAGCGCGGACGATAGTTCTGTGTATCCCGGACTTTACTTTTGGAATGGCTCCAAATGGGTACCCCAATTTAACAAAAGTGACAACCAGTTTTTTTATCAGTCCAGTAGCCGTCGGGCTCGAGCTACATTAGGGGATCAAGCTGTTTCATTTAATAGTAATGTATTTACCCCATTATACAGCGGCTCTTATAAAATAGTACTAACCGTGCATTTCGGTGGGGGAGAATTGGATCCACCTCTCGGCACCCAATTTGTTAATTTCAATTCTGCGGAAGGGGTGTTCAAATTCACCATTGACGGAAACACCACTGCATTTACAATCAAGTCGTATTCAGGCAAAAACAACGATAGGATGTTCAAGGGGGGGTCGGGAAATCCCGAAAAAAATTACGTGGATCAATACAATCAAGTCGCCTACTCCATAGAAGATACCTTTGTAGCCGGTACACCTTATACCTTTAGTGTAACCTTTAATGCAGAAAATGCTCCTGGTTTTATAAGTGATGGGGACGGTGGAAACGGAAGAGGATACATAACGATCAGTAATAACCTAAAGTGTACCGTTGAGTTTAATTACGTCGGGGAATAGTTAAAGTAATTTTAAAACAGAGACCATGAGAAATTTGTATATCAAACTTTTAAGAATTACTGGTATTATTTTTTTATGTTGTTACCATTCGGTACAGGCTCAGATTGGAATTGGCACCACCGCTCCTGAAGGCGCATTGCATTTAAGTGCTTCGACCGAAGGATTTGTTATTCCTTCCATCGCGCTTACCGCACGAAATATTTCCGGTCCGGTTTTGAATCCAAATGGTGGACCTCTTGTGGAAGGTACGGTGGTCTATAATACCAGCAAGACCAAATTGGCGAACAACAATGTTTTCCCCGGAATATATGCATGGAGTGGAACACAATGGAACCCCCAGTTTAAAATGGAGGATTACAAACTTTTTTTACAGACAGGAGGATGCCAAAGAACAACCATAAAACAACAATTCACTACTCCTTCTCCAAACAATGCCGATAATGTAGCTGGACTGGCTAATAGAATCTTTACACCTAAATATTCTGGAACCTACAAGGTGGAGGTAAAAACAAATTTTGCGGCAGGAAAGGTGCGGAATTTTGCGGGAACCGAAGACAATATTTCCTTAGCAACCATGGAAGGAGCCTTTTTTTTTAAGATTAGCGGATCTGGCGTAAATATCAATCCAGCGTCGGGAACCTTTGATTATAAGAGAGGATGGATGTACACACATTCCTATAGTGCATTAAATACAATAGAATCACCTTCTATCGAAAGCCACCTAGTGCCCCATTTTGAAGGGGTTGTCCATTATCTTCATTTGTTGGCAGGCGAAAATTATACTTTTAGTCTTACAAATTGCACTATAACAGGCGACCAATTTTTTGTAAATAATGGAGACAGTGGAGATGGTCAGGGCCATATTGGTCATGATCTTCCCTGTTCGGTAGAATTTACATTTATTGGAGACTAAATAACCTAATTTAAACTGAATAATTGCTTTATATGAAAAACCGCTTAACCTTCCTATTTGGAATCATTTGCTCTTTTGCATTTGCACAAACCCCTTGCGTAAACGGCTATGCCACAGTTGGTGGCAAAAGTTACCCTTGCAACGGTTTGACTCTCCAAAGCTATATATCTGCGGCTACAATGAGTGCTGCAGAGGCACAGGACTCTTGGGGCTGGACCGACCCGCAGAGCGGAAAGGAATATGCTATTGTTGCCTTGGATAATGGTACAGCTTTCGTGGATATCAGCAACCCGACCAGTCCAAAATATCTTGCACGCTTGGATTCACAAGTAAGTTCAAGCCTGTGGCGTGACGTGAAGGTCTATAAAAATCACGCTTTTATAGTTAGCGATGCCAATGGCAATCACGGGATGCAAATTTTTGATCTGAGAAGATTGCGAACGCTTACCGGTAGCTCTCCGGTTACCTTTACAAAATCACAAACCGATGGTAATTTATTTTGGGACGGTTCTGGCCCCAGTAAAAAAGGAAGTGCCCACAATATTGTAATTAATGAAGATTCTGGCTATGCTTATATTTTGGGCTCCCAAGAATACAACAGTGGCGGGCCGATTGTAGTAAAATTAGACGATAACAATAATGGCATCCCAAATGACCCAAGAGTGGTAAAATTATTTCCTACTTTAGGATATTGCCACGATGCGGAGGTAGTAATTTACGATGGCCCAGACCCAGATTACCAAGGAAGGGAGATTATGATTGGTGCATTCAGTGGAAATAACAAAGTAAATATTATCGATTTCACAAATAAGAGCAATCCCACCGTTATTTCCTCAGTTACCTATGCCGATAAATATTACACCCACCAAGGCTGGTTTACGGAGGATAAAAAGTTTTTTATAGCAGGCGATGAGGTAGATGAAGAAAATAAGGGATTCAACACACGTACGCTTGTCTTTAATGTTGAAGATTTGAACAATCCCACTTTGGTTTACACTCATTATGGCGCAACCCCCGCAATCGACCATAACGGATATGTAAGAGGCAACAGATTCTATCTGGCCAATTATGCCGCAGGTCTTCGCATTATGAAAGTAGATGGATTGTATAATCAAAATCCATCCATGCAGGAAATAAATTATTTTGATTGCTATCCCACGAACAACCAAGCGGCCTTCAACGGCACTTGGAATGTATATCCTTATTTCGCAAGTGGGAACTTGATAGCCACAGGATTCGGGAACGGGGACATTAATGGCGATGGCGGTCTTTTTGTTATAAAAGACCCACTCTACGACAACACCCCACCCACGGCCATTTGCAAAAACCTGAACGCTGTTTTGGATAAAAACACGGGCAGTGTTACTATTACTGCTGCAGACATCGATAACGGTTCTACCGATAATTTTGGAATAACCAAAAGAACGATTACTGCCGGGCAAACTACCTTCACTTGTAAAGATGTGGGGCAGTCGTTTAATGTTACCCTAACCGTCGAGGATGATTATGCCAACAAGGCTTCGTGTACCGCAGTGGTTACCGTAGTGGCGCCAACCACACGCTACATCAGCGGCGCATGGAACAATGGTATTCCAGGGCCTGGCTCCAACTCCCGAATAAGTCAAGATTACAACACCGCCACAAAGGGTAGCATTGATGCCTGCACCTGCCAAGTGGATGCCAATAGAACCCTTACCGTTGGCGCAGAAGATTACTTGAATATTACCAAAAACATCACCGTAAACGGAAATCTGATCGTGGAGCACCAGGGAAGCGTGGTGCAGACCGATGCTACTGCTGCCGTCGCCAACAATGGAACCATCAATGTAAATTACACAACGCCATTTATGTTGCCGCGCGTTTTCCTAGTTTTGGGAAGCCCGATGTCCGCCGAGACGCGGGAAGGAGTTTTCTCAGATTCCTATATGTTCCTAAACCACCTTACCGAAAACTTCGTTCCAAATCCTGATGTGGCGGCACAATTTCCACTTGCCGAAAATTTTGCAGATGACAATCGGGACAATTGGGTGTTGCATTCCGGAGCCATCAATCCCGGCGAGGGGTACATTTCGCGGCCGCAATTGAACGGCAACGACGGCAATAAAACGTATGATATGACTTTTGCGCAAGGAACCTTAAATTCCGGAAACATAGATTTTACCGTAAAATATAATGGCAACCGCAACAGCAGTCCGAATGTGCTGGCCAATCCGTATGCTTCGGCCATAAGCGCGGCGGATTTCATTACGGCCAATTCCATGGTAAATGAAGTGTATTTTTGGAACCCCAACACCCCTCCCAATGCGGGCCTTCCGGGTGCCTATGCAATGAATTTCAGTATGGAGGATATTTCCATGTACAATCTCATGGGAGGAACTCCCGCACCCTCAGATCCTACCCAAACGGAGCCCAACGGATATATTTCTACAGGACAAGGTTTTGGAATAAAGGCCGCCGCCGCCGGAATCGCAACTTTCACCAATTCCATGCGTGTTATCGGGAACAACAATACCGGCAATCGCCCAGTGGAAACCGATTACGACCGGATTTGGGTGCAGATCAAAAACGAAGCCTACCAGATGCAGAACAATACCCTTATCGGATTTTCACCGCTGACCACTGCGGGAATGGACGAGGGGTACGACAGCCGCAGGTTGGCCACCGTACTTTCGCTTTATACCCATTTTGACGATGGAAGCAAGGAATTGGGAATCCAAAGCCGCGAACTATTTCAGGATGGGGCCAAGGTGTTAATGGGTTTCTCGAGCTTGTTGGACGAAAACCTTGATTACACCATTTCCATTAAAGATATGCAGGGGCCTTCCTTTGAAAATATAACGGTGTTTTTAATAGACAATGAATTGAACGCCACCACCAATCTTTCGCAGGAAAACTACACCTTCAAAGCTTCAAAAGGTAGCTATAACAGTAGGTTTACCTTGCAATTCAGGGATAATGGTTCGCTTGGTGATAACAGCAGTGCCTTGGACAAGATTTCGGTATTTCCCAACCCAACAAGCAATTTGCTGAATATTGCTTCTCCAGAGGTAAAAATCAATTCCCTTGAAATTTTTGATGTTAGCGGAAGAAGAGTCCGCCATTTTGAGCTAACCAGCAGCACCCAGCACCAAATAGACATAAGTGCCCTGCAACAAGCTATTTATTTTGTGAAGATCAGCACCGAAATGGGCGAGGTCACCAAACAGATCATTAAACAGTAGGAAAAATACATCCCCACAATCTCCATTATTCACTTAACCTAAAAGACCGCCCGAAGTGGGCGGTTTTTTTATTGAAATGAAATGGGTTAGCCCTGAAATTTAGTGAGAACACTGCTGCCGGTAATCTTGCCGTTTTTATCGTAATTAACAGTCTTTACCGCACCCATTTTTTCGGTAATCCATTGCTTTGCGGTACTTCGTTGGGTTATACCCATTACGGTTTCTGTGATGTAGGTTACTACAAAACAATTGAAGGTGCCGGCCGGGGTGGTTAGGGTTTCCTGACCTACCACGTTTCTGTCGGTAATGGAAACGGTCATATTCATATTGATGCCGCTCATGCTAATTTTCATATCCATGGACGCTTCCGGCAATTTTTGGCCGACAGCAAGATTGTTGGGCCATTCCATATTGTTTCCGGAAATTTCATATTCCATATTTCCGAACTGTTCAAATAGCTGTGGGTTCATCAACGATTTGAAATCGATGGAAACAACCTCGCCGTTGCAGCTAACGTCAAAAGAGGTGTCCGCAATTTCTTTTCCCTTGCCGTCGGTCATTTTTGAATGGATGGTACCGATTTTTTCGCCGCCCGTTTTGCGAACGTTCACAACGTCATAATCAATGAAGGCCGAAGGTTTCTCCTTTTTGTCAAAAACAGTAATCTGAAATTTGGTGCCCTCGTTCAGCGGGTAGTATTTGTTGCAATCGTTTTGGGAAATGCCAACGGCACACAGGCAAAATAGCAAAAGTAATGTGAAAGGTGTTTTCATTTTTTAATGGCTTTGGATTATTGATTTTTTGAATGGCATAACTTTTTATTTCTCCGATTCCTCTGGGGTTGTTCCTTCCTCGTTTTCCGAAGGTTGTGTTGCGGAAGCGGAATTTTCAGGGTTGCCTCCAATTATATTTTTCTCGGAGGTTCTTTTTTTTCGGGCTTTCTTTTTTTTGTTTTTCGGTGCGTCCACAATAGTGTCCAAAACCCTGTCGGTACTTTTTGTCGCCTCTCTTTCTACCCGTCGTTCAACGGTGCGTTCGGCCGCGTTCACAGCCCTGTCGCCCAATCTATCTAAAAACTGGGCGTGGCCTAAGGCCGTAAAAAGGAGCACCCCAATGGTAAAAATTGTTTTCATGGTTCGCAGTATTTTAAGGTTTATGAATGGATTACTTTGAAACTTCCTTGTTTCAATTGAATTAATCGTTTTCTATAAGGCAAAAATAGCTGCATGAGAAAGGTTTCCCTATAAAAAATGTAACCGAAACTAGGACAAATGTTGCACGGTTTTGAAGGAAAGGAAGGGTGCTACGAGGGTTTGGTTATCTTGAAATAAAACTGGAAGGGGAGCAGCCAAACTCCTGTTTGAAACATTTTGTGAAATAGGACGGGTCGTTGAAACCCACGGTGTATCCAATTTCGGAAATGGAAATTTTATTGCTTCTCAATAAAGACACTGCAAGTTTCAGCCGTTGCGATCGGATAAACTCCGAAGGCGTTTGGCTGGTCAACGCTTTCAATTTTCGATACAGCTGCATTCGGCTCACGCCCATTTCGGCGCTGAACATTTCTGCGGAAAAATCGGGTTGGGTCAAGTGGGTGTCGAGCACCTTTTGCAGCCGTTCCAGAAATTTTTCGTCTTCCGAGGAAATCGCTATTTCTTTTGCAATCAACATGGCTTCCTGCGAAAACCGTTCCTGCAATTTCCTCCTGTTTTCGAGCAGGTTTTCTACGGTGGCTTTCAGCAGTTGGCTGTTGAAAGGTTTGGTTACATAGGCATCTGCTCCAATGCCAAGGCCTTCCAGTTTTGAGGTAATCTGTGTTTTCGCGGTGAGCAAAATTACCGGAATATGCGAGGTTAGCGGATGTTCTTTTAAATGTTTGGTAAAGGTGAAACCGTCCTCCTTGGGCATCATAATGTCGCTAACCACAAGGTCCGGAATGGTTTCCACGGCTATGGAAAATCCTTCTTTGCCATTGGCGGCGGTTTTAATGATATAAGCACCCTCAAAAATAGAGCTTACGTAATCGCGAATATCCTTGCTGTCGTCTATTACCAAAATAACAGGCGCCTCCTCGGGGGGGATTATTTCCTTTTCAACAAGTGCCGTTTGGTTATTTTCCGGGGCAGGTGCATCTATTTCTGGAATAAACAGGATATCCTTTTGGAAAGAACCCTTGGTTCTTGGAATTAGCACCGTGAATTCCGTGAGGCCTTCTTTCTGGCTAACCACAGTAATTTTTCCTTTGTGGATTTCTGTCAGATCCTTCGTAAGTGCAAGCCCTATGCCTGTTCCCGGGTTTTTTGTGTCGGTTTGGTAGAAACGGTTAAATATTTTTTGTTGCAGTTCCAACGGAATATGGTTTCCTGAGTTGGCCACTGCAATCAGAAATTGATCTGCCTGTCTTTTTCCCGTGATGGCAATCGTTCCGTTTTCGGGCGTATATTTAATGGCGTTCCCTATTAAATTGTAAAGTATCTTTTCCACAATGTCCTGGTCAAACCAATCTTCGGTTTCATCCAAGGTTACTTCCATTTTAAGATCAATATTCCTTTCCTCGCAGCTAAATGAAAATACTTCCGCTTGCGCACATATAAATTTGGGCAGATTTCCCGGTTGGATGTTCAGTTTTAAGCTGCCGCTTTCCAGCTTTGCCAGTGCCAAAAGCTGATCTACCAAATCTTTTAACCGTTGGGAATTCCGAAGGGCCGACTTCAGGTTTTTGCGCGCCGATGGTTCAAGTTTTTCAGAGCGGAGCTGGTCTTCCAGCGGGCCTTTAATAAGCGTCAGTGGCGTTCGGAACTCGTGCGAAATATTGGCAAAAAAGGTGGATTTTGCCTTGTCCAGCTCTTGAAGTTTTTTGGTGGTCTTTTGCCGGTTTCGAAATTGGAAAAACACAAAGCCCGCAACAATGGCAATGATGGCCAAAATGCCCCACAACAAATATTGCTGGTTTTTGCGTTGCTGTTCGGCCAACTCGTTTTCGGCCGTCAATAGCGCAATTTCCTTGTCGCGGCTTTCGGTTTGGTAAATGCCCTCAATTTCCTTGATTTTTTCTGCACTTTGCGATTGCTGGATGGAATCGTTAATTTTTCTAGCAAGTTGCGAATTGGTAAAAGCCGCCTTAAAATTTCCTTGTTTTGCATAGGCTACCGCCAAAAGGGAATATACATTTTGGTTTAGGGTGCTGTTTTTTATGTCGCGATTAAAGGTTAGGGCCTGCTCCAAATATTCAATTGCCAGGTTTGGCTTGCCTTTTTCAATATTTAATTTTCCGAGCTGCATGGCAGATTGGCCGGCCTCGAGACTATAGTCGTTCTTTCTTTGGAAATTTAAAGCGTTTTGGAAATAGCGTTGGGCGCTTTCCAAATTTCCTTTTTTCAGATTTATCAAGCCCAAATAATTGCTGATTTCCGCAACGGTGCGTTCTTCTTTAATTTGTTCGTAAAACAACAGCGTTTTGGAGAGCAGGGAATCGGCTTTTTCTACCTGCCCTTTATGAAAATACACTTGCCCCAAAAAAACATTGGTGGTATTAAAATAGAAGGTGCCGCCACCAGCCATTTTTTCAAATTGGCGGTTTGCCTTTAAATAATATTCCTCGGCGGCATCATACTCCTTTAGTTCCAGATACACATTGCCCAAGCTTTGATAGGCAGCCGCAATGATATCTTCGCGAAGGGGTTCGGCTTTGTGCAGGGAATCCACAAACAGCAGGCGTTCAATAGCTTCCTTCATTTTGTTTTGTCTGGAAAAAGCTATGGCGAGGGCATTTTGGGTGTCCGCCAATATAAAATTGCCCTTATCGTTAAATTTACGCGTGTATTCAATCGCTCTATTGCCGGCACGTATGGAGTTGTCTATTTCGCCAATTAAATAATAGGTGCGGCAAAGCCCGTTGTAGCCTTGGGCCATGCCACGGAAATAGTTTATTTTTTTGGAAGCGGCAATCTGTTTTTTAAAATAGAAAATGGCGGAATCCGAATTTTGTATTCTTCTGAAATAATGGGCAAACAGATAATCGGCATCGGTAAGGCTACGGCGATAGCCCTTTTCCGTGCTGAACTTTTTTAATTGATGGATGTAGAATAAAGCGCTGTCTGGTTTTGAATTAATAGTCTGCGCAACCTTGGTCCTATAGTTGGCGAGCTTGAGGGAATCCTCCGCGCTAGGCTTGGGGTCCGTAGGATATTGTGCGAAGGCGGCAGCCACCATAAAACAGGGAAGGATGGAGAGGAGCGCCTTCATAGTAGCATTTAAAAAGTTGGTTTGCATTTTAAAAATACTTAAAATAGTTACACCGTCTTTTTTTAAAACTAACTATTTATAAGCTAATTGATTGTGTAGAGAATCACACTATCCGGACCGCCCTTCACTACCATATTCTTGGCGTTTTTTGCGCTGCCTTCGCCCATTCCCGCGGCAGAGGTGCCGTAAATTGGAAAACCATTCAAAAGCTCGCCGTTCCTATCAAAAACATATACCTTTTTTTCTTGTGTTTCCGTAAGGGTTATATAGGCATTTCGGTGCATCGTGTATATTTGGGGCCGGCTGTACAATCCTAAGGGCAGCTCGGTAAGTTTTCCATTTATCCGCAACAGGTTGTCATCCAAAGTAGCTTTAACGTTGCCGTGTATCGCAAACCAATAGCTGCTGCCCACTTCCAGTTTTTGGGAAGAAACCTTGCCCTCTTGCGAAATGCGCTCCTTCGTGTGCTCCTTTGTTATTATTATAAAGGTATCGTCTTCCTCGGCAATAGGTATTTCGGAAAAGTTGAAATTTTTGGAAACGGTAATCCTGGGTTTGCCCACGCGGTTCAAAATATTAATTTTTCCGCTCTCCTCTGCAATTACAATATAGTCCTTATTGCCCATCCGGATATGCACGGGGGATTGCACAATAGTGCTTTTGGCCTTGCTGAAATTAAATCCCTTTACCAATTTGCCCGCCTTGTCATACATAAGCACCTCTTTGCCCTGCACCACTACGAACCGATAATTTAAATTGTTATCATAGTCGAACACTGCCAAAGGTTGGGTAACCGCATCCTTAAACTTAATCGGAAATCCTTGGGCCTCCCGTCCATTCCGGTCCAATATATGGAATGCGTCCCGGGTCGCGAATGTTAAATGCGAATGGCCTGAAAGGGTCACGGATTCAATGGTTCCCAGCACGGGAGCACCAAGATTTTTGGTCCAAAGAATTTTACCGCTTTCCGAAATAAAATATAATGTATTAGCCATATCCTGCAGGACCACGTTGCCCCCGTTGTTTTGGCCGTCAAAAATCTGCGGATTGCCCAAAACGGCACGGTCCATTTTCAAGTTGAACTTTTCCGTTACGGTGCCGGAAATACTTTTGGCGCTGCCTCCGGATTCCCTGCAGCTCAGGATTACGTGTGCAAAATTTCGGTCAAAACGGAACTGGAGTGCCGCCAACGGAAATTCCCCAAAGGAAATGGACGGGATGGCATTGCTGCTTTTCCTGTTAAAAAATCGTGATAGTGCGTTGGAAAAATTTCCCTGCAATTTATAGATCAATAGGGAAGAGGCCGTGCTCAAATCGTTTGCCGTCTCTTTATAATATGAAGTGTTTTTTAGTGTGTTGTTGGTTTGAAAATCGCTGATGATCTGCTGGGCGGTGATTTCAGTTTCGGTGAATAGGAAGAAATTATCCAGTTTGAAAACAAAATTCGCCTTTTGGAAGTCCACGAAGGGTGAAAAGGTTTTTTGGAACAAATCGGGCGTGCTAAAAGCACTGATCGCTACCTCGCGAAATTCACTTTTTGCCGAAACATAGCGTGCCAAGGCATCGGCAGTTAACTGTGGATCGATGCTCTTTATAAAAATGGCGGTTTCGGTTTTAAGGTCTATGGTGCCCGCCTCGCTCACCGAACCGAAAATGCCGGTGGTTTGGACAGCTTGCTTTTCACCGCGGAATTCCCGAAGGTTTTTCTGGAATTTTTCCGCATCGTTAAAAGTGAAACTCACCGCGGCCAAAGCATCGGTGGGAATGATGGATGGAGCGTCATTTTGTTGGGGCACTTGGCCTTCAAAAACATTCAGCAATTGTGGAATCGTGTCTGTTGCCAGCGTTATTCCCGTTGCGGTTATCGCCTCGGGCGAAAGGGCCAGATCCACCGATGTCCAAGAAGTGAAGCGCACGTTTGTGGAATCGGTAACTGCCACCGCACCGCCGCGGACCAGCGCCGTAAATTCGTTGGAAGAAGGAAGGCTGAATACCTTTTTAAAGGTGGGGTTGCGTTCGGATTTGCCCTTTAGGATGTCGAGCAGAATTTGTTGCGACGAGGATAGCACGAAAACGCTGTCGAGGATTGCAGAATAGGCTATTCGTTGATCAATGGTTATGCGCTGAAAAGACAAATCATCCAATTTCAACGTTTCGATTTTCTTGTTTTTAAGCGAATCCGTATGGAACAGGTTTTTGCTCTGTTTTGAAATGAAGGTATAAGCCGCCACTGAATCGTTGGTTTGGTTGATGCAGAAAAGGCTCGGTTCTGTGGGATGCAAATTTTCAAAAAGCGCCGCGTTTTCAGCAAAAAACAGGTAAGGCTCCGTTTTTTGGAACTTTGTAAGGAGGGAATTGTTTTTCAGATCTGCCTTTAGATTTTCAAAATCGGAAATCTTGAAAACCACGGCCACATCCTCGGGCACAAAATCCATCAGGGTGCCTGTTTTTGGGGGTGTTTGGTCGCAGCCTCCCAATAGTGAAATAAATATGGGAACTATCAGTAAATACCTAAAAAATTTTGGCCTAAATTTTCGCATGCCACAAAAATAGGAAGGAAAAACGGAGGTTTAATGGTTGCCCGAAATTGTTTATTGACGGGTTTTCAACAGTTCCCCGCCCAATTTTAAAAATTCCGATATTTTATGGAACTCGATGGTTCTGTTTTACTTGGAATAGATTTCACGATTGGATTTTTTCAGTATATTTATCAAACAAAGCAGCTTGTTATGAATTTAACCGACGAAAGAAAATGGATTCAAGAGGAATTGGAATCGGTAACCGATCCTGCCTTTCTCGAACTTATAAAAAACATGTTGGAATACCGAAAACGTTTAACCCAATCGGAACGTGTGAGCATAATTCAATATAACAAAGAACTTGAGGAAGCAGTCGCAGATGTTGAAAAGGGCGAATTTTATACCCAGGAACAGGCTAAAAAATTCTTTCAAGGGTGGTAGCTATTGTTTGGCGCAAAAAGGCTTTGGCCGAATTAAAGAAAGCTTTTGAATATATTGGCAGGGATTCTTTGGAAGCGGCACGAAAAGTAACAAAAGATATTCTCGATACCACTGAAACCTTGGGCGAAAATCCTAAAAAGTTTCCTGCTGATAAGTATAAGACACATAACGATGGTTCCTTTCGTGCTTTCGAAGTACACAATTATCGTGTGGCTTATCAAATTGCAAAAAATGAAATTCGAATTTTAAGGGTTCGCCATGTTCGGATGGAGCCTTTGGAATTTTAATAATAATTCCTTCCCAATATTTAAAAATCAATTGTTAATTGTTCCGGAAGCAACCTAAAACTTTTCCGGTGAAAACCCGTGATTCCATGGCTGCGGATTGCTTCGCGGTGTTCAAGGGTTGGGTAGCCTTTGTTGCGTTTCCAGTTGTACTGTGGAAATTGGGGGTGCAGCCCGGCCATAAATTGATCGCGATGCGTTTTTGCCAAAATGGATGCCGCGGCAATATGAAGGAATTTGCCATCGCCTTTCACGACACATTCAAAGGGGGTTTTGCCGAAAGGTTTAAACCGGTTTCCATCCACAGCTATAAATTCAGGAGGACAGGATAGGGCCTGAATCGCGCGGTGCATCGCCAGAATGGAAGCGTTCAGAATGTTCAGGCTGTCTATCTCGTCCATCATTACGTGGACCACCTGATAGCAAACGGCTTCGCGTTCAATAATAGCTTTCAACTCCAACCGTTTTTTTTCCGGAAGTTGCTTGCTGTCGTTCAAAAATGGATGTTCAAACGTATCGGGCAAAATCACTGCGGCCGCCGTTACCGGTCCGGCAAGGCAGCCACGGCCCGCTTCGTCAGTGCCACATTCTATTAAACTTGGATTGATTTTGAGCTTTAACACGGGGTAAAGGTACTAAGTTATTGGGTTATTGGGTTGTTGGTTGTTGGGTTGTTTACAATTTCATGGAAAAGTATCAAATCCCCAATCCCAAATCCCAAATGCGAAATGCCAATTGCCTTTTCGATTTTGCCCGATAGTTGCAACATATTTCGTTATTTTGCCCCATACAATTGCGCTAAATGAAAAATCTGTTTTTGTTCTTCTTTTTGGTGGGTGCGTCGGCGGGGGTTTTTTCGCAGACTCCTTCGCCCAAAAGGGAAAAACCGCCCATTGATTACTACAAGATAATTTCGGCAGCCCGCGATACCACTTTTGTGGATACTACGCTTTCCATTTATAAGAAAAACAAGTTTAACTATTTGCGAAGGGACAATTTTGGATTGTTGCAGTTTTCCAATGTGGGACAGACCTATAACTCGCTGGCCTATTCTTTTGACAGGTTGCACCTAAAACCAGTGTTTGCCGCACAGTCACACCATTTCAATTACAAGGAAATTGAGGAGGTAAACTATTTCAACGTGCCCACGCCGTTGACCGAACTTTATTTTAAGACCGCCTACGAACAGGGCCAACAGCTCGATGCCTTTTTTACGGTGAATACCTCGCCGCAGTTCAACTTCTCCATTGGCTACAAAGGGGTGCGCTCGCTCGGAAAATATCAACACATACTTACCAGCACCGGAAATTTTCTGTTTACCTCAAATTACCATACCAAAAACAAGCGCTATGTTATTAGGGCCCACGTGGCGGCACAGGACATTTACAATCAAGAAAACGGCGGCTTGACAGACAATTCGCTGTTGCTCTTTACCAGTGGCGATTCTGAATTTCGCGATCGGGGCAGGCTGGACGTAAAGTTTGAAGATGCCGAAAATAAATTGGAAGGCCTCCGCTTTTATGGCGACCATTATTATGAATTGCTGAGCCAGCGCGACAGTACGGGCTATTACGTGCTTTCCATCGGGAACGTGCTGAGCTATGAGGATAAGTTTTTTCGCTACAATCAAAGTAAGGCGTTCGCCGGTTTTGGTCCTTCGTATGAAAGTACAAATTTGAGCACCAAAACCAAATTGGAGGATTTCAATGTGAAAGCATACGCCGATTTCAACAATTCGCTTTTGGGGAAAATGACGGCTTGGGCGGGCTATACCGATTTTAACTACGGCTACAATTCGGTGCTAATTTTGGACTCGGAACGCATTCCGAATAGAATTAAAGGAAATTTGATCGAGGCCGGGGCCGCCTATGAAAAGGAATATCGAGGATTTAAACTAAGCGGAAAAGGAGCGATAAATGTGGCAGGCGATTTTGACGGTAACTACCTGCAGGGCGCCGCCTCCTATAATTTGAATGAAAATTACAACGCCAGGACATCCATAACGGTCCATTCCGTGGCGCCCAACTTTAATTTTTTGCTTTACCAAAACGATTATAAAAACTACAATTGGAAATACGAACTCAACAACGTGAAGACCCAAGAGTTGAAGTTCAAAATAAACACCAAACAATTCGGCAATGCGTCTGTTAGCTATACCGGTATTGACGATTACGCCTATTTCGGCATTAAGCAAAACGACAGTACGCCATCCCCAATGCAGGCTTCGGAGCGCATTGATTATTTAAAGGTGAAGTTTGAAAAGGAATTCAAACTGGGCCATTTTGGATTGGACAATACGGTTATGTACCAACAAGTGCTAAGCGGCGAAGGAATATTGAACGTGCCACAGCTCATTACCCGCAACACCCTTTATTTTGAGGACCATTGGTTTAAACGGGCGTTGTTTTTGCAGACCGGGGTTGGGTTTAATTATTTCACCAAATACAATATGAACGCATACGACCCCGTACTCGCGGAGTTTTATGTACAGAACCAGCAGGAGTTGGGTGGTTTTCCGTTGGTGGATATTTTCTTTAATGCGAAAATAAGGCAAACGCGTATTTTCTTTATTTATGAAAACTTCACATCAATTTTCGGAGGAAGAAACGAATATTTTTCTGCGCCAGGCTATCCTTATCGCGACAATGTACTGCGGTTTGGGTTGGTGTGGAATTTCTTCCTTTAATAAAAGCGAAATGGGCATTAAAAAATTATCGCAAAAAGAAAAACCCTCCCAACGTCCAAAACGCCGAAAGGGTTATTTTTACTAATGCCTAACGCCTAACGCTTAACGCTCGTCAATCCCTCAAAAGCCCCCGCGAGATCACAATTTTCTGAATCTCGGAAGTACCTTCGTAAATCTGGGTAATCTTCGCGTCGCGCATTAATCGCTCTACGTGATATTCTTTTACGTAACCATTTCCGCCGTGGACCTGTACCGCTTCCACGGTAACGTCCATCGCCACTTGGCTGGCATATAGTTTGGCCATGGCGCCGCTCATATCGTAGTTCCTGCCGTTGTCCTTTTCCCAAGCTGCTTTCAATACCAAATGGCGGGCCGCTTCAATGCTGGTGTGCATATCTGCAAGCTTGAAGGCGATGGCCTGGTGGTTGCAGATTTCGGTGCCAAAAGCCTTGCGCACTTTGCTGTATTCGCGAGCCAAATCATAGGCGCCGGCGGCTATTCCCAAAGCTTGTGCTGCAATGCCAATGCGGCCGCCGGAAAGGGTCTTCATAGCAAAGGTGAAACCGAAACCATCCTCACCAATGCGGTTTTCCTTCGGCACTTTCACGTCATTAAAAATCAAGGAATGGGTATCGCTTCCGCGGATGCCCAATTTGTCTTCCTTGGGTCCAATTTCAAAACCTTCCCAGCCTTTTTCAACAATAAAGGCGTTGATGCCCTTGTGTTTTTTCTCTTTGTCGGTTTGGGCAATCACCAAATAATAATCGGCAGTTCCACCGTTGGTGATCCAGTTTTTGGTGCCGTTCAAAATATAATGGTCACCATTCTCAATTGCCGTTGTGCGTTGTGAAGTAGCGTCGCTACCGGCTTCGGGCTCGCTCAAGCAAAAGGCGCCCAGTTTTTCGCCGGTGGCCAGTTTGGTGAGGTATTTTTGTTTTTGGTCCTCAGACCCATATTTTTCCAGCCCGTAGCAAACCAAGGAATTGTTTACCGAAACGATCACCGAGCAAGAGGCATCAATCTTGCTTAATTCCTCCATTACCAACACATAGCTCACGGTGTCCATGCCGCCGCCGCCATATTTTGGGTCCACCATCATTCCAAGAAAACCGAGTTCGCCCATTTTCTTCACTTGTTCGGCAGGAAATTTTTGGTGGGTATCACGTTCTATTACGCCCGGAAGCAGTTCGGTTCGGGCAAAATCGCGCGCGGCGTCGCGAATCATCAATTGTTCTTCGGATAGATTGAAATCCATAGGCTTTATATTTGAAAAAAATCATTTTTAAGAATTGCAAATGTACTTTAAAAATAAGGCAAATCCCAAAAACCATATAACAAAGAAGCGCCAAACTCTAAATCCCTTCCGAAGTTTTGGGAAGGGATTTGCCTATTGGAATTTGGATGTTTTTTTTGGAATTTGGAATTTTTTAAAACAACAGTAGTATCTTTAAATTTATAATCTTTCCAAAAAATTGAAAGGGAACACATACCATATCATCGGCGTAATGAGCGGCACCTCTTTGGACGGCATTGATTTGGCCGACATAAGCCTTTCGTATTCCGAAGGGGGGTGGAATTTTAATATAAATTTCGCCGAGACCGTGCCGTATTCCTTCTATTGGAAAAGCGAACTGCGCGAAGCCATAAATTATTCCGAGGAAAACCTGGAACGGCTTGATTTTAAATTCACCGAAAAACTTTCCGAGGAAATTTCAAAATTCATTAGAAAACACAATGTGCAGGAAATTGACGCCATCTGCAGCCACGGCCACACCATTCTGCATCAACCCGAAAGGGGATTTACCTATCAAATTGGCAACCTGCCGCGTCTTGCCAAAATGTTGGGTCAAACGGTAGTCTGCGATTTTAGGGTGCAGGATGTGGCGTTGGGCGGGCAGGGCGCGCCGCTGGTGCCCATAGGCGACCGTCTGCTGTTTCCCGAATACGATTATTGCCTAAATCTGGGCGGTTTTGCCAATTGTTCCTTTGAAAAAAATGGGGAGCGGATAGCGTTTGACATTTGCCCGGTTAACATCGTGCTGAACCGATATGCCGAAAAACTGGGGATGGATTTTGATGAAAATGGTCATCTGGCCGCTTCCGGAAAACTGGACACCGCTCTTTTGGCAGAATTGAACGCGCTTTCTTTTTATTCAGAAAAACCCCCGAAATCCCTTGGGCTGGAGTGGGTGCGGAAACATATTTTTCCACTTTTGGAGGCTTCCGAAATTTCTTCCGAAGCCATATTGCGGACATTTACCGAACACATTGCAACCCAGCTTGCCAAACAGTTTTCGAAAAATGCCTCGGTTTTGGTAACCGGTGGCGGCGCATACAATTCATTTTTGATAGAAAGATTGAAAACTCTTTCCTCCGTTGAGGTGGTTGTGCCTGCCCCTGAAATCGTGGAATATAAGGAGGCATTGATATTTGGCCTTTTGGGCGTAATGAAACTTCGGGAGGAAGTCAATTGTCTGGCAAGCGTTACGGGCGCGGAAAGGGACCATGCTTCGGGAAAAATATACGCCCCTTAAAAGCGGAAAGCTGAAGATTAATTTTGGGTTTTGTGAAATATATATTCAATCCTTTCTATTAAGCATCTGTGAAAGTGTTTTGTTTCCATAAGAATTAAAAGCAATCCAATTTCGGACATTATAATGCCGCAAAATAAATTTCATCCAAAAAAAATATAATCCCCTCACAAGTTTTTTATATTTGTCATCACGCTTCCTTGCGTTATTTTTTAGACATTTTACGCTCCCTATACATGAAGGAACTCCTCAAAAAGTACGAAGAAAGAAATCCCGAAATTGTTTTCCATTGGAACGATCCCGAGACCGAGGCCGAAGGCTGGACGGTAATAAACTCCCTGCGCGGTGGTGCTGCGGGGGGTGGAACGCGCATGCGAAAAGGGCTGGATGCCAATGAGGTGCTTTCGCTCGCCAAGACGATGGAGGTAAAATTTACCGTGGCGGGGCCAGCCATTGGCGGGGCGAAGAGCGGTATCAATTTCGATCCGTCAGACCCTCGCAAAAAAGGCGTTTTGGAACGCTGGTTCAAAGCGGTATCGCCCTTGCTGAAGGCCTATTATGGAACTGGCGGCGATTTAAATGTTGATGAAATCCACGAAGTAATCCCGATGACCGAGGGCAGCGGCGTTTGGCACCCACAGGAAGGGGTTTTTAACGGCCATTTTTCGCCAACGGAAGCAGATAAAATCAACAGAATTGGACAGTTGCGCCAAGGGGTTATAAAAGTTTTGGAAAACGTGAACTATTCGCCGGATATTTCACGAAAATATACCGTTGCCGATATGATCACCGGCTATGGCGTGGCCGAGGCCGTGCACCATTATTACGATATTTATGGAGGTAGCATTAAAGGCAAGCGGGCAGTAATCCAAGGTTTTGGTAACGTGGGCGGCGCGGCTGCCTATTACTTGGCGCAAATGGGTGCCAAAATTGTGGGCATTATAGACCGCGACGGTGGTATCATCAATAAGGACGGATTTTCTTTTGATGAAATAAAAAATTTGTTCCTCAACAAAAACGGCAATACCTTGGTTGCAGAAAATATGATTCCTTTTGAAGAAATAAACGAAAAAATCTGGAAGCTTGAAACCGAAATATTTGCACCCTGCGCGGCATCGCGATTGGTTACCAAACAACAGATTTCGGAAATGATCGAAACGGGGCTGGAGGTAATCAGTTGCGGGGCCAATGTGCCTTTTGCCGATAAGGAAATATTTTTCGGTCCCATTATGGAATACACCGATGAACGGGTGAGCTTAATCCCTGATTTTATCAGTAACTGCGGGATGGCGCGCGTTTTTGCCTATTTTATGGAACGGAAGGTACAGATGACGGATGAGGCTATTTTTAACGATACTTCGATGACCATCAAAAATGCGATCCAAAATACCTTTGACAATAACAGTACTAAAATAAACATCAGCAAAACTGCTTTTGAAATAGCTTTAAAGCAATTAGTATAACGCACAATAATCAACACTCCTATGGCATCAATAATCATTTTAATTTTCGTAATCGGGTATCTATCCATCACCTTGGAGCACCCATTAAAATTAGATAAAACCGTTCCTGCGCTGATTATGGCCTCGCTAATTTGGGCGGTGCTTGCCATTGGATTTACCAGTGGTTGGTTTGATGTAATCAACAGCGAGGAACAGGCCTTCAATTTTCTAACGGGCGGCGAAGCGGCGATGGAAGGTTTTGAGGGGACCTTGTTGCACCATTTGGGCAAAACTGCCGAGATCCTAATCTTTTTGATTGGAGCGATGACTATTGTTGAAATTATTGATCTTCACCGCGGTTTTGAAGTGCTGAAAAGTGCCGTTCGCACCAAAAGCAAGCGAAAACTTTTATGGATTATCGGGATTCTCGCTTTTTTCCTTTCCGCGATTATCGACAACCTAACCGCCACCATTGTATTGATTACCCTTTTGCGAAAATTAATCCACAAAAAAGAAGACAGACTGTGGTATGCCGCTTTGGTGGTGATAGCCGCAAACGCTGGAGGAGCGTGGTCTCCCATTGGTGACGTTACCACAACCATGCTCTGGATCGCTAAAAAGATTACTGCCGAAGGCCTTATTGAATTTGTGGTATTGCCATCCATTGTGTGTTTTGCTATTCCGTTTCTTATCGCCAGTTATATGCCGGTATTCCGCGGCTCGATTGATGTGGACGCCCGCGAGGATAAAACAGAGGAAAAATTGTTGAGCAGCAAGACGATGTTGTTTTTGGGCTTGGGAATGATTATTTCCGTGCCGGTCTTTAAATCGCTCACACACCTTCCCCCATATATGGGAATGATGTTGGCCTTGGGCGTGGTTTGGTTGGTTTCCGAATATATTCACCCCGAGGAAGATTTCACCAAGGAAAGGCGGCATCTTTATTCGGCGCACAAAGCACTTTCGCGTATTGAAATCTCGAGTATTCTCTTTTTCCTTGGAATTTTAATGGCGGTGGCCGGATTGGAAGCACTGGTTTATGGTGTGGTAGATGGAGAAGAAGTTGGCACCCTGCGCTATTTGGCCGAGGTGTTGCAAAACGCGATTCCAAATCAGGACATCGTTATTCTGTTGTTGGGCGTCCTTTCTGCAATTATCGACAACGTGCCGTTAGTAGCGGCTTCCATGGGAATGTATGATCTGCCCATAGATTCGGTGCTGTGGCATTTTATAGCCTATTCCGCGGGAACTGGAGGAAGTATGCTCATCATTGGGTCTGCGGCGGGAGTTGCGGCTATGGGCATGGAGCGCATCGATTTTATTTGGTATCTGAAAAAAATTTCTTGGTTGGCCTTTCTTGGCTTCCTTGCAGGAGCGGGTGTATTCCTTTTGTTTGAAAGGGTCATATTTCACCACACCTAACAATTTCTGAAACCTAATTCCGTTATTCACTAAAACAAAACCTATTTTATGTTAAACTTCTTCCTTCAGGAGGGCGCTGAAGTTGCGCAGGATCTTGAACCCGTTTCCCAGGAAAAAACCCTATCCATAATGGACCTGCTCTTGACCGGCGGCGTTGCCGGCCAAATAATTATAGCCGTGCTATTCGTGCTTCTGTTTGTGGCAGTCTATATTTATTTTGAGCGCCTTTTTGCCATCAAAGCGGCCTCAAAAATGGACAGTAATTTTATGAACCAAATCCGCGACCACGTTGCCAAGGGTAATATTCAAGCAGCAAAGGTGCTCTGTGCCCAAAACAACACCCCGGTATCCCATTTAACGGAAAAGGGAATTTCCAGAATCGGGAGTCCGTTGGAGGACATAAACACCGCCATTGAGAACGCGGGCCGTTTGGAAGTTTACAAACTTGAAAAGAATGTTAGTGTTTTGGCAACCATAGCCGGCGCGGCGCCTATGATCGGTTTTCTTGGAACCGTAATCGGGATGGTTTTGGCCTTTCATCAATTGGCAACCAGCAGCGGCCAAGCCGAAATGGGTACCCTTGCCGAAGGTATCTATACCGCTATGACCACCACAGTGGCCGGTTTGATCGTGGGCATTATTGCCTATATGGGCTACAACCACTTGGTAGTGCGAACCGATAAAGTGGTGCACCAAATGGAGGCCACCGCCGTTGATTTCCTTGATATTTTAAACGAGCCGGTTTAATGAATTTAAGAGGAAGAAATAAAGTTAGCGCCGAGTTCAGCATGAGCTCCATGACCGATATTGTGTTTCTGTTGTTGGTATTTTTTCTGCTTACTTCGCCAGCAATTACGCCCGATGCTTTGGATTTGATTCTTCCGAAAGCAAAAGGGAAAACTTCAAATGTTCAAAAAGCTTCGGTAAGTATCACCAAGGACGGCGCTTATTATGTAGATAAGGAACGCGTTAGCGAATACAGTATTGAAAGCGAACTGAAAAAAGTGCTCGCGGGACAGGAGGAGCCCACCATCATTCTTCGGGCAGAAGAGGGGGTGCCCATTGAAGATGCGGTTTTTGTGATGGATATTGCCAATAAAAACAATTTTAAAGTGGTGCTCGCCGTTCGGCCCAATTAGTCCCAAAAACAGCAATGGACCAATCAGCACGGAATTAACCCTCGATGTTCTGTGCAAAAATTTTTAAATCCTCTTTTAAGATTCGATTTTAGAAACCTTCCAATTTTATACTTTAACCCAAAACGTAAAACCACAAACTTAATACCTTGAGTCTTTTAGATACGGAACATAAAAGAAAGAGTATGGCCATTACGGTCATCGTGCACATTATTATTTTGGTGCTATTGTTTTATGTGGGATTGAAATACCTCGATCCGCCATTAGAGCAGGGTATCGCCATTAATTTTGGTACAACCG
>JBLWUV010000019.1:0-37278 GCA_048268785.1 Aequorivita sp. | reverse complement strand
CCGCTATTTATTGAATGTGTTGCCAAAGCGATTACAGATTTTCCAATGATAAATTCTACGCTTGATGGAAAAAATATTATTGTAAAAGATGAAATAAATATCGGGATGGCGACCGCGCTTCCGTCGGGAAACTTGATTGTTCCTGTGGTGAAAAATGCCGATAAAAAGAACTTAAATGAATTGGCCGAAACCACAAACGAGCTCGTTGGAAAAGCGCGCGACAACAAATTAAAAGCGGACGAAACAAAGGGCAGCACTTTCACAATCAGTAATGTGGGCACCTTTGGCAGTTTGATGGGAACGCCAATAATCAACCAACCTGAAGCAGCCATTTTAGCAACAGGAATTATAAAAAAACGCGCAGAAGTGATGGAACGAGAAGAAGGCGATACAATCGAAATTCGGCAAATGATGTATTTGTCACTTTCCTTTGATCATAGAATTGTAGATGGATATTTGGCGGGCTCGTTTTTGAGAAGAATTGCCGATTATATGGAAAAATTTGATGTGAAAAGGACGTTTTGAGCCACGACCGTTCGCTGCGCTCTCTGCACGAACCACGACTTTTGGAAAATGACGTTTTCGGTCGCGATGACTAAAGACTTTAAAAATGAGAAGACATAATTTTAAGAAATTACAAATTTGGTTGTTGGCTATGGAATTAATAGACGATAATTATTTGCTTAGAGCGACTTTACCTGACTATGAAAGATACGGTTTGCGAACTCAAATGAATCGCTGTTCGGTATCAATTGCTTCAAATATTTCCGAAGGTTCGAGTAAAAGAACAGATCGTCATTTCTTAAAATTTTTGGATGATAGTCTTGGTTCTGCATTTGAGTGGGAAACCCAACTTATAGTTTGTTCGCGCCAAAACTTTATCTCGCCGAAGTTATTTTTGAAATTGGAAGATAAAGTACAAGCATTGCAAAGTAAAATATCAAACTTTATGGATACGCTTGATCCCGAAAATTGATTTGAAAAGACGTTTTGAATCACGACCGTCCGTTTCGCTCACTGCACGAAACACGACAGTTAATTCAAGCATCAAACCTTCGTGGTTCCAATCGTCAAAATCTGAAAAAGTCGTCTGTCAAATCGTCGTGACTCGTGATTCAAAAAAATAGCAAAATGAATAAAGATATTTTAGTAAAAGCCTTCAAAAACCTCGTCACTGCAAAGGCGATGACCGAGATATATGAGGAAAACTTCAAGATTGTTTCAAAATACGTACACGCAACTTCGCGTGGGCATGAAGTAATACAAACCGCTGTGGGAATGCAGCTTTTACCGCAGGATTACGCTTTTCCGTATTATCGTGACGATTCTATGCTATTGGCAATCGGGATGAAGCCGTATGAATTGATGCTTCAGGTTTTGGCAAAAAAGGACGATCCATTTTCTGGGGGAAGAACCTATTATTCACACCCCAGTTTAAAGGATGATGACAAACCAAAAATCCCGCACCAAAGTTCCGCAACAGGAATGCAGGCCATTCCCGCAACGGGAGTGGCAATGGGGTTTTGGTATAAAGAATCGTTTAAGGCAGAATTTAAAAATGAAACGTCTGAATCTCCAATTGTAGTTTGTAGTTTAGGGGATGCTTCAGTTACCGAGGGCGAAGTAGCCGAAGCTTTTCAAATGGCGGCATTAAAACAGTTGCCCGTTCTATATTTGGTGCAGGATAATGGTTGGGATATTTCGGCAAATGCGGCGGAAACCCGTGCGCAAAATGCATTTGAATACGCTGCAGGTTTTCACGGTTTGGAAGCGGTTACAATTGACGGAACTGATTTTGAGGAAAGTTACAATACCATTAAAAATGTAATTTCAAAAATTAGGAAAGAACGCAGACCGTTTTTGGTGCACGCAAAAGTTCCGCTTTTAAATCATCATACTTCCGGGGTTCGGATGGAATTTTATCGCGATGATTTGGAGGAAGCGAGAAGTCGCGATCCTTATCCAAAATTGAAGAAACTGCTTTTGGAGAATGATTTTTCTGAAAAGGAGCTTCAAGAAATCGAAATCGAAATCAAAACCGAAATCGAAAAATCACTTGAAAAAGCTTTGAAAGCCGAAGACCCAAAACCGGAAGATTTGTTTACCCACGATTTTGCGCCTACAACAATTACCGAAGAAATTGGAGAGCGTTCCCCAAAAGGTGGCGAAAAAGTTGTAATGGTTGATTGTGCGCTTTTCGCAATTGAGGAATTGATGGCTAAACATCCCGAATGTTTATTGTACGGGCAAGATGTTGGCGCACGTTTGGGCGGTGTTTTTCGAGAAGCTGCAACCTTAGCTCAGAAATTTGGCGACAACCGCGTTTTCAATACTCCAATTCAAGAAGCATTTATCGTCGGTTCCACAGTTGGAATGAGCGCCGTTGGGTTAAAACCCATCGTTGAGGTTCAGTTTGCGGATTATATTTGGCCGGGACTTAACCAGCTTTTTACAGAAGTGTCCCGAAGCTGTTATCTTTCAAATGGAAAATGGCCGGTTTCAATGATTCTGAGAGTTCCGATTGGAGCTTATGGAAGCGGTGGGCCGTATCATTCCTCTTCCGTAGAAAGTGTCGTTACAAATATTCGTGGATTGAAAATTGCCTACCCCAGCAACGGTGCGGATTTAAAAGGTTTGCTTAAAGCCGCATATTACGACCCCAATCCGGTGGTGATTTTTGAGCACAAAGGCCTGTATTGGAGCAAGGTGAAGGGTACCAAGGGCGCCACCTCCATTATGCCAGGTGAAGACTATATCTTGCCATTCGGAAATGCCTGGGTTTTACAGGAAATCTGGAAACAAGAAGAGGAAGAAACACTTTCAATTATCACCTACGGAATGGGCGTACATTGGGCGATGAACGCTTCCGAGGAACTTGGAATGCAGGATAAGATTGAAGTGGTGGATTTGCGCACCCTGCATCCGTTGGATTATGAAACCGTTTTCAAAAGCGTAAAAAAATGCGGAAAATGCTTGGTTGTAACCGAGGAACCTTCCGATAACGGCTTTTCCCGTGGCCTGCAGGGAAGGATACAAGAGGAATGTTTCCAGCAATTGGATGCGCCCGTTATGCTGATCGGTTCGGAAAATTTGCCTGCCATTCCGCTCAATTCAACTTTGGAAGAAACCATGATTCCTTCTACCGAAAAAGTGAAGAAAAAGATTTTGGAGGTGTTGGAGTATTAGATTTTGGTATCTTAGGCAAATGGTACGGTGGGTTTTTATAGGCATTTTAATTATTTTCCTCGGAAGCCAAACTTCCTTCGCCCAAGAGCCAATAGCGAAATTATTAGATAGTTTGGCAGGGACGACTTCTGTTTCGGAAAAATCTCGACTTTCTTTGAAAATAGCAAAATCCTTGGCCGATGTGGATTGGAACCGTGCCCGAAACTATTTGGACCTAGCTAAGGAGAACGCTTCCCAAACTAATGATCCCAAAGTCCTGGCTGATTACTATATGGCTGTTGCACAAATCTATTCCAACAAGGATGCGCTCGATATCGCGTTGGAGAATTACTTAAAAGCCTATGAATATTACCAAAATCGGCCGGAGGAGGAGCGGCTGAAAATTGAGAATAATCTTGCCATTGTGTACGCAAGAACTGAAAATTCAGAAAAAGCATTGAAGTTTTTCAGAAAAATTTATAATTATAACCAAACTCAGAAAAATGATGTGCACTACGCCTCTGTGGCAAACAATATGGGCCGAATTTGGTTGGACGAAAACCCTGATTCTGCTTTGGTCTATTTCAATAAATCGCTTGAAATTGCAAGAAATCTTGACAAGCCTGATTTAAAACTTCTGCTTTATACCAATGTAGGCAAGGCTTATATGAAACTAAATGAACCCATTGCGGCCAAAAAATCTTTTGATTCGGCGCAGGCAGTGGGTGCTAAATCCATCGATCGTCAAAATAAGGCTTGGCTATATAATGAGCTTTCAGAATATTTCCGAAACCTAAAAATGAATGATTCTGCGCTCTATTATTCTGAAATGGCCGTGACTACTTTTGACTCTGTGGCTCCCTTCGGTTTTGAACAGCAACGTGCGGTGGCCCTGCTCTATAAAACGTATTTGTCCAGAAACGAATTTGAAAAGGCGGCAGCATATTTTGAGAAATACGTTGCAATAACAGATACACTCAACCTTGAGGATAAACGCGTAAATGTTGAAAAACTGTTGATCGCCGAGGAATATCGCAATAAGGAAAAGATACGCGAACTGGAGGACAGCAAACGGCAGTCGAGAAATTATATCATTCTTTTAGTGCTACTGGCAATTTTATTGGTTTTAGGATTTTTTCTGTATCGGTTTCGAAATAAATTAAAAAGGGTAAACCTCGAGAAACAATTGGCTTTCGCAAAAGAAAAGGAGCTTAGTGCCAACCTTCAGTTAAGGAATAAGGAACTCATAGGAAAGGCAATGGTTGAAATGCACCGAACAGAAATAATCGAGGATATTTTGGGAGATCTGAAAAAGGTAAAACTAAAAGCCGCAAAGAAGGAAACCCAAGACGCCATTGATTACATTGCAAAACGATTAAAGCGGGACACCGTGACGAATATTTGGGAAGAATTTGAAATGCGTTTTGAACAAGTCCACGAATCTTTTTATAAAAATCTTCTGGCAAAGCACCCCGATCTTACAACGCGCGAAAAGCGTCTGGCTGCTTTGTTGAAATTGAATCTTACCTCAAAAGAAATTGCGCAAATTACCGGGCAGACATCAAAATCGGTGGAGAACGCGCGGACTCGACTTCGAAAAAAGTTGGAAATTACCAATTCCCAAACAGATCTCTCGGCTTATCTAACCAATTTCGGTTAAAAACTTTTATTTTTTTATAATTTAAATGACTGTAAAACAACGCGTTAAATTAAATTGAGTGGTTTTGCTATGGTTGCTAGATGTGCAAGAGTGTTTTTGATTGGGTCAAAAATTTTTTAGGCAAAAAACACGCCCCTACTTTTGAAAAAGTTTTTATCCGCAATTGTCGAAAATGCAGAACAGACCCAAAAGAACAGATCGCCTTGATAAAATGCTTAAGAACAATGCGATTAAGAAAAGGGCGCTTCAAAAAATAATTAATGAATTGAATAAAATAGAGAAAAATACTAACACAAATAAATAAACCCAAAATCATGAAGATTTTTTTTACAACACTTTGTTTATTGACATTTTTTATCGCCTCTGCACAATGGACCACCGATACAGATGCAAATACATTGGTAGCCGAATCGGGCGAGCTCGATGTGCTGGCCCGCGGAACCAGCGATGGACAGACCTATGTGGTTTTTTGGAAAAATGTGGCGCCACCTGTTAATATTGAACTGCGCCTTCAAATTTTGGATGCCGATGGAAACCGAAAATTTGGAAATGACGGAATGCTGGTCAGCGATCAAATTCCCATGGGCAGCTTCACGGTAACTATGAATACCGTTGTGGATGCGGCCGACAATCTTTTTATTGGTATAACCGGAACCGGTGATTTTTCGGCCTATGCTTTTAAATTTGACACTTCGGGCAACCCGTTATGGGGCGCAAACGGAATTTCTTTGGGCACGGGCGTTCCCGTATCGATTTTGCCGTTATCCTCAGGCGAAGCCATTGTTTCTTGGCGCGATTCGGGCCCGGCGGTAATGCAGAAATTTGATGCCAGTGGCAATCCCTTGTGGCCCTCCACCAAACCGATCGGAGCTTCGAATACCCAGGCAGCAAATTTGTTTGAAATGGCCAATGGCGATTTTGAAGTGGTTTTTCATAAAATTTTAAGTGGCATCAGCTCCAACCTCTATGCACAGCGTTTCGATACCAATGGTGATCCCGTTTGGGCCACGGAAGTTCAGATTGCCAATGGAACTACGGCATTTAACCGCGATTATTCCGGTGTTCAGGATGGCGATATTGTTTATATGGGTTTTTATTCCTCAACTGGAAACAGGTTTGATTCTTTTCTGCAACGCATCAATCCCGACGGAACGCTGCCTTGGGGAATAAACGGCTCCGACTTCAACACCAATCAAACCGATTATGAAATGGAAACCGAGATTGCCTTTCAAAGTGGATCGCAATTCATTTATTCCATTTCGACCTATAGGGACGCTAATCAAAGCCAGCGTGGCGAGTATGTACAAAAATTTGATAAAGATACCGGCGCCCGCCAATTTACCGAAAATGCCAAAATGGTGTTTCCGATAGGAAGTGATACCTCACACGCCGGAGCGCTTCGACTTAGAAATGGCAGTCCATTGTTTTTGGTGGAAGAAGGTGAAAATAATGGAGTTTCTCCAACCACTTTAAATGTTGTTTATTTGGATGAAAACGGCGACTTTGCCTGGCCGGAAGAAACTCGTGCAGTGGCCACTTTCGCCGCCGCCAAAATGAGGATAAACTTCACGGAGGAAGGCAACGGTCAAAATGTTGCCGTATTTGCCGAGGACAAAGGCAATGGATTAAAAATTTATGCCCAAAATGTTGAGGACGAAACCGTAGGAACCGCGGAATTTAATGAGTACAATTTGTTTTTTGCCAATCCGGTAAACGATAAAATGGCGCTTAAAAGCAATTCGGGAATCCAAAATATTTCAATCTTTAATATGCTTGGCCAACAAATTTTCAGACAAGATTTTAAAGGCGAAAATGAAATTTATATCAACACCGCCAATTGGAAAACCGGAATTTATTTTATGAATGTTTCGGCAGCAGATGGCATACTTAAAAGAGTTAAACTGATAAAAAAATAATCCTTTAAATATCCCCAATTATAGAAGGCTTTCCGATACTTTTTCCGGGAAGCCTTCACTTTTTTAAAAATAAAGATAAAGACCGGCATTGAGGTAGTGCGAATCTATGGTCAATGGAATAATCTCATCGCCGCTCCTAAAGGTAAGGTCGTTTTCATATTCGGGAATGTAGCTTAAAATCACGCCCAATGATTTTTTGGAATCCAACGGAAACAACACCCCGACTTTGGGCATAAAAAAGGCACTGCCTTCGGTTTGGTCCAATTCATAAATATCATAGCTGCCCTTGTATTGATCGCGCACTAAACCAATGGCAATCCCGACTAAGGGTTGGAAAGACCCGTTTTTGTTGAAGTGGTATTCGCCGCCGAAACTTGCCCTAAAAGAATTTTTTTTGAAATTTGTTTTAAATGGTGAATTCCCAAAATCCTTTTCGCCCGATAGGGCCGCGCTAGCCTCTAAGGTGAAATATAGATTGCCTTGCAACGTCCCCAAAAACCCTGGGGTGGCAGCGATTCCGAAACTGGCTTGGCCTTGGGTCAGGTTCTCATAATCGTCAAAATTAAAAAAACTGATGCGGTTCAGAGAAGCGCCCAAACTGGCAAAAAGCTTCATTTTGTCGCCTTGGAAATTGGCCGCCGCTTTCACTTCTCCTTCAGTAGGTTGATAGGGGGCGTAGTCGCAATTGTTATAATCTTTTACCCATTGCACCAACTGCGCTTCGGAAACCCCCACCGTGGTGGCAGCTTTCTGTCGCACTTCCTCGCAATCTTGGAAAAGTACCGCTAAAATTCCCCGCGTCTGGGCATCTTCATTGGGGCGGATGTTTACTGTTTTGGTAGTGCCGTCCGTTTTGCTTATTTCGTAAATTCCTGTGGCTTTTCGGGTAAGGGTTGCTTTTCCCGATGCCAATTCCTGTGCCTGTATCCCGTAACTTATAAAAAATATAAACAGGGCTACTTTTAATGATTTCATACCTTTTTCTTTTTAATTAAAAATAAATCGTTTTGAGGTCGATCTTTTCAGAAACCAAAAGGTTTTTGGCCGAAGGCCGGTCAGAAGAAGGTTATGTTAGTTGGAAGTGGTCTTATTTTTTTGCCCCGGGCGGATATTGGGCCAAAATTTCCCTGACTATCTCCTGGATGCGGGCCTCTTTTTTCTCCATATTGTTGGTAATGAGGTCGGCACTGCCCATTCCTTGCCAGACCAGATTATTGGTTTTTGCGTCGATCAAGTCAATATAAAGGGTGCCTTCCGTTGAGCGGGAAACCGTGCTGCCGCCATACCACCAAGGATTCCAGTACCAACCATAGCCGAAATTGTTGTTGTAAACATCTACGCGCTCGCGCTCCTTGGTAAAAATGCTTACCAACAAATCAGGTTGTTCGGCCTTCAACATTCCCTTGGCGGTAAGTTCCGCATCAATGGCGCGGAGGATTCGTTTTTTGTCCAGATCGCTGATCTCGGCCTTGTCGATGCCCGGCTTGTAGAAGGCAAAAGATCGGTAATTGTTGAAATTGGCTTCCTTGTCAAAATCCATGGCCACGCGAACGGTGGAGCAGGAGGTGAACGCAAGAAGCAAGAGTAGGGGAAGAAATTTCAGTGCTTTCATTTCGCAATAATTTTAAGTTGATAAAAATGCAGTTCGCGACGTCCGTTTCTAAATTAAAAAATAAACCATTTTATTTGAAAAGTCCGTCATCAACGAAATTGGGAAGCGTTACCTTCAACTGCGGGTTGTGTTCCATCGCGCGCTTAATGGCAAATACTGCTCCGTCATTCCGTGCCCAACTGCGCCGGGCTATTCCGTTATTTACATCCCAGAAAAGCATATTTTCAAGTCGCCGTTGCGCATCTTCACTACCATCAAGAACCATTCCGAAACCGCCGTTTATCACTTCGCCCCAACCTACGCCCCCACCGTTGTGAACGCTTACCCATGTGGCGCCGCGGAAGCTATCGCCGATTACGTTTTGGATGGCCATATCGGCCGTAAATCTGCTGCCGTCATAGATATTTGAAGTTTCCCGATAGGGCGAATCCGTTCCCGAAACATCGTGATGGTCGCGGCCCAGAACTACTGGGCCAATTTTTCCTTCGGAAATGGCTTTGTTGAAAGCGGATGCAATCTGCACGCGTCCATCGGAATCTGCATAAAGGATGCGTGCCTGCGAACCAACAACCAATTTGTTTTCCTGCGCGCCTTTAATCCAAGTGATGTTATCCTGCATTTGTTGTTGGATTTCGTTGGGTGAATTTTTCATCAATTCCTCCAAGACCCCACAAGCTATTTCATCGGTCTTTTGAAGGTCTTCGGGTTTGCCGGAAGCGCACACCCAACGGAAGGGTCCAAACCCGTAGTCGAAGCACATCGGTCCCATAATATCCTGCACATAGGAAGGATATTTGAATTCCTTGTTTTTTTCTGCGGAAAGCACATCGGCACCTGCACGCGAGGCTTCCAAAAGAAATGCATTTCCATAGTCAAAGAAATAAGTGCCTTTTGCCGTGTGCTTGTTGATGGCTTCCACTTGACGACGCAGACTTTTTTGCACTTCTTTTTTGAATTGTTCGGGATTATTTGCCATCATTTCGTTGGCTTCCTCATACGTCAAGCCAACGGGGTAATACCCGCCAGCCCACGGATTGTGGAGTGAGGTCTGATCGCTTCCCAAATCAATATGAATGTCTTCATCAGCAAATTTTTCCCAAACCTCCACCACGTTTCCGTCGTAGGCAATCGAAACGGTTTCGTTATTGGCCACGGCTTTGCGCACTCTATCGGCAAGTTGGTCCAAATCTGAAATCACTTCATCCACCCAGCCTTGGCCGTGACGGGTCTCGGTGGCTTTTTTGTTCACTTCGGCACAAACGGTTACGCAACCGGCGATGTTCCCGGCTTTGGGCTGTGCGCCGCTCATTCCGCCCAGACCGGAGGTCACGAAGAGGCCGCCCTTGGGTTCTTTTTTTATTTTTCTGAAACCATTCAAAACCGTAATCGTGGTTCCGTGAACGATTCCCTGTGGGCCAATATACATATAACTTCCCGCAGTCATTTGGCCGTATTGCGTGACGCCCAAAGCGTTGAATTTTTCCCAATCGTCCGGTTTTGAATAATTAGGAATCATCATCCCGTTGGTAACCACCACTCGCGGTGCTTCTTTATGCGATGGGAATAGGCCCAACGGATGGCCCGAATACATCACCAAAGTCTGCTCGTCGGTCATTTCCGAAAGGTATTTCATCACCAAAAGATACTGCGCCCAGTTTTGAAATACCGCGCCATTTCCACCATAAGTAATTAATTCGTGCGGGTGCTGCGCCACTGCATAATCCAAATTGTTTTGGATCATCAGCATAATGGCCTTTGCCTGCTCACATTTCCCGGGATATTTCTCGATTGGCCGCGCGTACATTTTATAGTCGGGACGGAAACGGTACATATAAATACGACCGTATTTTTCCAGTTCCTCGCGAAATTCGGGCAGGAGCACAGCGTGGTGTTTCGGCTCGAAATAGCGGAGGGCGTTGCGCAGCGCGAGTTCCTTTTCTTCCTTTGAAAGAATTTCCTTTCGCTTTGGGGCGTGGTTGATGGATGGGTCGTAAGGTTTCTTTTCAGGTAAAACTGAAGGAATGCCTTGTTGTATTTGTTCTTTAAAAGTCATTTTTTTTTAAATTTTTCTTTGTGTTCTCCGTGCCTCTGTGGTAAAAATTTCCACCACAAAGGCACAGAGCACACAGCGTTTATTGATGCTTCCCGGTTTTCTTGCCTGTCCTGAGCGAAGTCGCAGGGTCAAACCCATAAGGGCAATGCCTGCAGCCGCTTTCGCAACAGTAGCCACGCTTTAAATGGTATTGCTCCGTGAAGCATTTATACCCTTCGGGAGTGAGGTAATAATCGCCTTCTTCGAGTTCTATTTTTTTCTTGGGAAAAAGCATTCCGCAAAAATAAGTATTTCGAAATTGAAAGTTTTAAAATTCAACCAAATCCATCGGTTTGCGATTTAAGGCTTAAATTTGCAAAACAATTCCACAGAAATGACAAAACACAAGGCCGGATTCGTGAATATAATCGGTAACCCAAACGTGGGCAAGAGCACGCTGATGAACGCCTTTGTGGGCGAGCGGCTTTCCATTATCACTTCCAAGGCGCAAACCACCCGCCACCGTATTTTGGGGATCGTGAACGGCGATGATTTTCAGGTCTTGCTGAGCGACACGCCCGGTATCATCAAGCCTGCCTATCAGCTTCAGGAAAGTATGATGGAGTTCGTGAAATCTGCTTTTGAAGATGCCGATATTTTATTGTATTTGGTTGAATTGGGCGAAAAGGAATTGAAAGATGAGGCGTTTTTTAATAAGATAAAAAATTCAAAAATTCTAGTTCTACTTCTTATAAATAAAATAGATAAGGGCAATGAGCAGTTGCTTGCCGAAGCAGTAAACCTTTGGCAGGAAAAAGTGCCGAATGCTGAAATCTTTGCCATTTCAGCACTGCAAAACTTTGGCGTTCCAGAAGTTTTCAATCGCATTATTGAATTGCTTCCCGAATCACCTCCTTTTTATCCAAAGGATCAATTGACCGATAAACCCGAGCGGTTTTTTGTGAACGAGGCCATCCGCGAAAAAATTTTGATGCACTACAAAAAAGAAATTCCCTATTCCGTAGAAATTGATACCGAGGAATTTTTTGAGGACGAAGATATCATCCGCATCCGCAGTATCATTATGGTGGAGCGCGAAACGCAAAAAGGGATCATCATCGGCCACAAGGGCGCTGCCTTAAAACGGGTTGGAACCGAAGCCCGAATGGATTTGGAAAAATTCTTTGGCAAGCAGATCCACCTTGAATTGTATGTGAAGGTAAACAAAGACTGGCGCAGCAATGAAAAGCAGCTTCGGCGGTTTGGGTACAACCAGAAATAAATTCCAAATTTCAAGCACCAAATTCCAAATAAATCTCAAATTCCGAATAAATTCCAAAATCCAAGACTTGCAATTGGGTGAATGAAAAAGTCCCAGCTCTCATTTAGGGAGAACGATTCCTCCTTTGAAGGGGTTAGGGGGAGGTTTTGGAATTTGGAATTTGAAAGTTGGAATTTTCAACAATCTCATTCATAAAATTATAAAGCGCGCGCATTCCGGGCTTTCCTTTTTTCTTGCCGATTCTTCCGGCCACGTAGAGTAAAATCCACGTTAGGATTAAGACGAGCGAAATTCCAATTTGGAGCGCAAACCCATTGCCGAGATTGTAGTTTGAATATAGCCAGGTTAAATTCACCATAAAAAGTATTCCCACGGCCACGTGCAGGAACATAAACATGGTCCACACGGTGGGGTTGGGGCCAAAAAAGCCGTGGAGTTGGCACGAACTGTCTGTGCTTTCGGTAATTTCCAGATGCAATTGTGGCGACCAAAAATGTTGTTCACTCCGTGGGAGCTTTATGAAAATATGGTCGTCCAAACAGGAAATAACGAACCTGTCCTGAATCTGTTTTTCTTTTGAAAACCGCGCTGCTATTTGGCTTCCGCTTTGGTCGAGACTCATTTTAAAACGCGGGCGCAAAACTATTTCATTCGAAAGCATTCCAATAAGAATTAATTTTTAAGCGGTTAAAATACTGTTTTTTCTGCCAACTAAAAGCTATTTTTGCAGCTGCCCGCCAAAATTTGTGGGGCCTTAAAACTAAGATTATGAGCATTGTTGCCGTTGTAGGAAGACCAAACGTGGGGAAATCTACTTTTTTCAATAGACTGATTCAGCGCCGCGAGGCTATTGTTGATGCTGTAAGCGGCGTAACCCGCGATCGTCATTATGGCAAGAGCGATTGGAACGGCAAGGAATTTTCGTTGATCGACACTGGCGGCTATGTGAAGGGAAGCGACGATATTTTTGAGGCTGAAATCGACAAACAGGTTGAACTCGCCATTGACGAGGCCGATGCCATCATTTTTATGGTGGATGTGGAAAGTGGCGTTACCGGAATGGACGAAGAAGTGGCAAAACTGCTTCGCCGTTCCAAAAAACCTATTTTTTTGGCCATCAATAAAGTAGATGCGGCTTCACGGGTAAACGATGCTTTGGAGTTTTATGCCCTCGGTTTTGAGAATCAATACAACATTTCTAGTATCAACGGTAGCGGAACCGGCGATTTGCTCGACGATTTGGTAAAAATATTGCCCGAGCGGGAAGAGAATAAAGACGATGAACTGCCGCGGTTTGCGGTAGTGGGCCGTCCCAATGCCGGAAAATCCTCTTTTATCAATGCGCTAATTGGTGAGGACCGCTACATTGTTACCGACATTGCGGGGACCACCCGCGACAGTATCGACACCAAATACAACCGCTTTGGATTTGAGTTCAACTTGGTGGATACCGCCGGCATCCGCAAGAAAAACAAGGTGAAGGAAGACTTGGAATTCTATTCGGTGATGCGGAGCGTGCGTGCCATTGAGCATTGCGACGTGATAATTTTGGTATTTGATGCCACCCGCGGTTTTGATGGGCAAGTTGAAAATATTTTTTGGCTCGCACAGCGCAACAATAAAGGCATCGTGATTCTCGCCAACAAATGGGATTTGGTGGAGGACAAGGACAGTACCAGCGTAAAAGATTACGAAAAATACATTCGGCAGCAGATTGAACCCTTTGTGGATGTGCCCATTGTTTTCATTTCCGCATTGACCAAACAGCGCTTATATAAGGCTATTGAAACGGCCGTTGAAGTGTATCAAAACCGGAGTAAAAAAATTAAAACCAGCGAACTGAACGAGGTAATGCTGCCCATCATCCAGGCCTATCCACCGCCAGCTTACAAGGCAAAATATCTAAAAATTAAATTCTGCACCCAATTGCCGACGCCCTATCCCAGTTTTGCATTCTTCTGCAACTTGCCGCAATATGTAAAGGATCCGTACAAACGTTTTATTGAAAACAAGCTGCGGGAGCATTTTGATTTTTCGGGAGTTCCCATTACGGTTTATTTTAGGAAGAAGTAAATTTTTTCAGTATTTTCTTTTGAAGCGGACATTCGTTATTGTCCTTCCCTTTTGTTATATTTAGGAAAGCAATAACCCTAAAGTTTATGCCGTATATTCCTAATTCCACCTATCGGCCAAGCCCCATTTTTCACAACGGGCACATTTCCACCATTTATTCGGGAATTCTCCGAAAATTTGGTTCGCCCAAATATGATCGGGAAAAACTATTGCTGCCCGATGGCGATTTTCTTTTGCTGGACAGCCAGATACGGCACCCGAAAAGGGCGGTTATTCTTTGTCACGGGCTGGAAGGCGATTCCCGAAAAAATTATATCAATATTTGCGCAAACTTTTTTTTGGAGAAGAATTATTCGGTCTTTGCTTGGAACAACCGAAGTTGTGGTGGCCAAATGAACAGCTTGCCACAATTATACCATCACGCGTCCATAGAAGATTTTGACTTTGTAATCAAACAGGTAATAAAACAAGGGTTTTCAGAAGTATTTCTGATTGGTTTTTCTTTGGGTGGCGACCAGATTTTAAATTATTTGGGAAAGAAAAAGGCGCCGGAATCGGTAAAGGCTGCCGTGGCCATTTCGGCACCCTTTCAACTAAAATCGAGTGCGATAAAGTTGCAAACCGGATTAAGCAAAATTTACCATCGACGATTTATAGGAAAGGTGCGCGCCAAGATAGCTGCCAAAGCCATCCAATTTCCGGAGGTTGTTCCTGCGGATGCCGCCCAACACATCAAAAATTTTGACGATGTGGTTTCCCGTTTCATTATTCCCGTGCACGGAGGTTATTCCGATTTGGCCGATTATTATTTGAATGCGTCTCCGGGCAATTCGGTTTCGGGCATCCAACTTCCCATCTTGGTAATAAATGCCTGGGACGACCCCATTTTAGGCACTATGGACCATCCCATCGAAATGGCCAAGGCCCACAACTATCTATTTTTGGAAACTCCCGATCACGGAGGGCACTGCGCTTTTCCGCCAAAGGATGCAAGCCACCCTTATTCCATTGAAAGGGCCTATGATTTTTTTCGCGAAATGACCTGAATTGAAAGCACAATTACCACCCACCACTGGCACCGCCACCGCCAAAACCGCCTCCGCCGAAGCCGCCGCCAAAGCCTCCGCCGCCGCCGAAACCTCCACCGCCACCGAAACTGCCGCCACCGCCGCCTAAGCCGCCACGACCCAAACTGCTAAGGATTATAACATCCAAAAGACTGCCGCCACCGCCGCCCTTCCCGCCGCGACCTCCTTTTCTTATTAAGGCAATGATGATGATTATAAATATAAAAATGATGAATAGGGGAATAGGGGTGCCGTCCTTTTTGCCAAAATCACGATCTTCCTTGAATTCCCCGTTTAGCGCGGCGAAAATGGCATCACTCCCTTCATCGAGCCCTGCGTAAAAATTTCCTTCCTTAAACCGCGGAATCATAATTCGGTTGATGATCCGTTCGGCCATTAAATCGGTGATGCGATATTCTATGCCGTAGCCTGTATTTATATCAACTTTTCGGTCGTCTTTCGCCAAGGTGATTACAATGCCATTGTCCTCGCCGCTTTGCCCGATGCCCCATTTTTGGCCCCATTCCGCGCCAAGCATCGAAATATCCTCCCCATTGGTAGAGCCGATAATGATACAAACAATCTGCGTAGAGGTTGAATCGGCATAGCGAACCAACTTACTTTCCAACGCGCTCTTTTGGGGCGGTGTTAGCAAATTGATGTAATCATAAACAGAGGTTTGCTTTTCAGGTTTCGGCGGAATTTCATACTGGGCCGAAGCATTTTCGGAGAAAAAACCGATTGCAACAAGCAACAACAAAAAATAATATTTGGATAGAAGGTTAATGAGTTTAGGAGTTTAGAGGTTTAGGGGTTTAGGGGTTTATGAGTTTATAAGTTTATAAGTTTATAAGTTTATGGGTTTATGAGTTTATGGGTTTTTGAGTTTATAAGATTATCAGTTTATGAGTTTAAGGGGTTTATATCTATATATGTTTATTTGTTTATGAGAATTTTATTTTTTTAAAACTAAAAACTAAAAACCAAAAACCAAAAACCAACTCACCCCACCGAAATATCATCCGGTAATTCGTTTTTGTCATTTTTTTGGCGGGGAAAATGCTTTTTCAATTGCTCGCCGGCTTTTAAGATTCCGTCCACCAAACCTTGTTTCATATCGCCATTTTTAAAATGGTTTATGATGATGTCCTTAGTGCTTTCCCAGAAATTTTGACCCACAATGTCGTTGATGCCTTTGTCGCCCATAATTACCAGAGTTCGATCGTTAACGGCCACATAAATAAGAACTCCGTTGCGCTCTGCGGTGTTGTGCATATTCAACATGTCGAACACTTCAGCGGCACGGTCAAAAGCATCAATGGGTTCGTTGGGTTCTTCCGCCGAAATGGAACTGGGTTCCAAATGTACCCGAATTTCTCCCGAGGTGTTTTTTTCAGCGGTTCGGATCGCTTCAATGATAGCGGTTTCTTCTTCTGGGGTTAAAAAATCTTCAACTTTCGACATTTTTTTGGATTTTAGACTTGAGACTTGAGACTTGAGATTTGAGACTTGAGATTTTTGGATTTTATATAAAAAACTGTTTTTTGTTGCCTGTCCCAATTCTCCAATTTTTTGGTTTCTTAATTGTCTTTTCCCAAATCGTCAAAATTTACTTCCGGTGCTTTTTCGCTGCCGGCATCGGCTTTGAAATACGCTTTTTCGTGGAAGCCAAGCATGCCCGCGAACAGTTTGGTGGGGAACTTGTTTACCTTCGTATTAAATTCGCGCGCCGCGTCGTTAAAACGATTGCGTTCCACATTGATTCGGTTTTCGGTGCGTTCCAGTTCGTTTATCAATTCCTTAAAATTTTCATTCGCCTTTAAATCGGGATATCTTTCAAAAACGGCGAGCAAGCGCGAAAGGGCAGAGGTTACGCCCGCTTGTGCCTGTTGGTATTGGGCCAACTGTTCGGGGGTGATGTTTGACGGATCGATGGTAACCGAAGTTGCCTTGCTCCTCGCTTCGGTAACCGCCGTTAACGTGGCCTGTTCAAACTCTGCATAGCCCTTTGCCGTACTCACGATATTAGGAATAAGGTCGGCACGGCGCTGATAGGCACTTTCAACGTTTGCCCATTGGGCGGTAGCATTTTGGTCCAGCACAACCAGTTTATTGTTCAAACTGGCCATGTAGGCGCCAATTAAAAGAATGATGCCAAGAATGATGATAATAGGTAACCATTTTTTCATGATGAGGTTGTTTTTAGAGTTGTTCCTTGATTTTTAAAAGTTCTGCTTTTACGCCTTCCAATTTTCGGATTATTTCGAATCGGTCCAGCGTTTTTTGTTTGTTTTCCTTTAGGTGAATTTTAGCGCCTTCCAGGGTGAAGCCGCGTTCTTTTACCAAATAATAGATTAATTCTAAATTTTTAATATCCTGCGGGGTAAACTTTCGATTGCCCTTTGCATTCTTTTTGGGTTTCAGCACGTCAAATTCCTTTTCCCAAAACCGTATTAGCGAGGTGTTCACGCCAAAAGCCTCGGCCACTTCGCCAATGCCATAATACAGTTTTTCGGGTAAGTCTATGTGCATTTGTTTGGTTAGGGGTTAGGGGTTAGGAGTTAGGCGTTAAGAGTTTTGAATTTTAAGTTTTGAGTTTTTGGGGTTTGTAGTTAATGATTATTAGATTTGGCTTTTGGCTTTTGGCTTTTGGCTTTTGGCTCTTGGCTCTTGGCTTTGGCTTTTGGTTTTTGGTTTTTGGCTTTTGGCTTACAGCTAATATTGAAAAAACTGAAACTTGAACGTCCAACCTGCAACCTACAACCTACAACCTGCAACCTGAAACCTGCAACCTGCAACATCCCAATTAATCCAGCGATTGGTTTTCCTGTTGGGCCCTTTGCAACATTGCCGAAAATTCTTCTGCCGTTAAGCTTCCATAATAAAAGTTTATAGGGTTGATACGCTCTCCGTCCTTAAAAACTTCATAATGGCAATGGGGAGCCTCACTTCGGCCAGTGCTTCCCACAAAACCTACAATATCGCCACGCTGTACGGTTTGGCCGGGCCTCACATTATATTTGTACAAATGTGCATATAAACTTTCATACCCATAGCCGTGATCGATCACCACGTGGTTTCCATAGCCCGTTGCGGTGTTGTCTGCACGGGTTACTTTTCCATCGCCGGTGGCATAAACTGGCGTTCCGCGAGGCGCTGTGAAATCCATGCCGTAATGGAATTTTCGCGCTTTCGTGAAGGGGTCGGTACGATACCCATAACCAGAAGCAATTCGGGTTAAATCTTCATTTTTAACGGGCTGTATGGCCGGAATGGCTTCCAAGAGTTTTTCCTTTTCCTCGGCGAGTTTTGCTATTTCGTCCAATGATTTTGATTGCACCACGATCTGTTTGGTCAAAATATCAAGATTTCGGGTAGTATTTATAATCAATTTTGAATTGTCAAAACCCTCCAAATCCTTATAGCGGTTGATCCCTCCAAAACCGGCCCTGCGCTGCTCTTCCGGGATGGGATTGGTCTCAAAATAGACCCGATAGAGATTATTGTCGCGGTCCTCTACTTCGGCCAGCACCGCTTGGGCCTGTTCCATTTTTTTGTTCAACAGCTCAAACTGAAGCTGCATATTGTTCAACTCGCGTTGCAGCGCCATTTCCTTTGGGGTCTGTACCGAGGGCAGGTTTATGTATACCAAAAGCAGTAAAAATCCGCTTAAAAACATTCCCAGAAGACTCAGCACGAAAATCTTCAGTTTTCGGCCTTTTTTCTTTTCTATTTTTCGGTACGAAAGCGTTTCGCTATCGTAGTAATATTTAACCTTAGACATGCGTTAAAAAATTGCTATTTTTGCGCGTTGTTTTTCGCGCGAAGTAAAGGTAACGTTTTTACAAATATAGAAATTGTTTGCCATCGCGCCCAACCTGTAATTTTAGCATAATTTTATCACTAATGAAGTCCAAGGAAATCCGTTCCCAATTTTTAGAATTTTTCAAATCCAAGCAGCACCTAATCGTGCCTTCGGCCCCCATGGTGCTGAAGGACGACCCCACGCTAATGTTTACCAATAGTGGAATGGCGCCCTTTAAGGAATTTTTCCTCGGAAACGGAAAACCAAAAAACAACCGAATTGCAGACACCCAAAAATGCTTGCGCGTAAGCGGAAAACACAACGATCTTGAAGAAGTGGGAATGGACACCTACCACCACACAATGTTTGAAATGTTGGGCAACTGGAGCTTTGGCGATTATTTCAAAAAAGAAGCTATCGAGTGGGCGTGGGAACTTTTGACCGAAGTGTATAAAATTGATAAGGATATTCTGTACGTAACCATTTTTGAAGGCGATGAAACGGAAGGTTTGGAGCGCGATACCGAAGCTTTCAATCTGTGGAAACAATTTGTGCCCGAGGACCGCATCTTAAACGGAAACAAAAAAGACAACTTTTGGGAAATGGGCGACCAAGGTCCCTGCGGGCCGTGTAGCGAAATCCACGTAGATATTCGTTCCGCCGGGGAAAAGGCAAAAATTTCGGGCCGCGAACTGGTAAACCAAGACCATCCACAAGTGGTGGAAATCTGGAATTTGGTTTTTATGCAGTTCAACCGAAAGGCCAACGGCAGCCTTGAAAAACTGCCCGCCAAGCACGTCGATACGGGAATGGGTTTTGAGCGTTTGTGCATGGTTTTGCAAAACAAGCAAAGCAACTATGACACCGATGTTTTTTCGCCATTGATTCGCGAAATTGGCGCAATTACAAATACAACCTACGGATTGGACGAGAAAAAGGATATCGCCGTTCGTGTAATAGCCGATCACGTTCGTGCCGTGGCATTTTCAATTGCGGATGGGCAGCTTCCGAGCAACACCGGCGCCGGTTATGTAATCCGAAGAATTTTGAGAAGGGCCATCCGATACGGGTTTACGTTTTTGGATAAAAAAGAGCCTTTCATCTATAAATTGGTAGAAACGCTGAGCGCGCAAATGGGCGAGGCTTTTCCCGAACTTATCACCGAAAAGAATTTGATAACCAACGTTATCCGCGAAGAGGAACAATCGTTTTTGCGAACGTTGGACCAAGGGTTGGTGTTGCTTGAAAATGTTATTGAAACCGCTGACTCAAAGGAAATTTCTGGAAAAAAAGCGTTCGAATTGTATGATACCTTCGGCTTCCCCATCGATTTAACTGCCCTCATTCTTCGCGAACGCGGCTATTCGTTGAATGAAAAGGAGTTTGACGCCGAGCTTCAGCAACAGAAAGACCGCTCCCGCGCCGCGACAAAAGTAGAAACGGGCGATTGGGTCGTTTTGGAAGAAGATGATGTGGAGGAATTTGTGGGCTACGATACCTTGGAAACCCAAGTGCGCATCACAAAATACCGCAAAGTGGAAAGCAAAAAGGAAGGGGAAATGTACCAACTCGTTTTCAATTTGACCCCGTTCTATCCCGAAGGTGGCGGGCAAGTGGGCGATAAGGGCTATTTGAAGGCTGCCGATGGCGGCATTACCTATATTGTTGACACCAAAAAAGAGAACAATTTAATAATCCATTTTTCAAAAACACTTCCGAGAAATCCGCAGGATACGTTTGTGGCCGTAGTTGACGAAAAACAACGCAGCAGAACGGCCTCAAACCATACGGCAACGCACTTATTGCACCAGGGTTTGCGGAATATTTTGGGCGAGCACGTGGCACAAAAAGGAAGCATGGTCCACAGCAGAAATTTGCGATTTGACTTTTCACATTTCGCCAAAGTGACCGACGAGGAACTGAAACAGGTGGAGGATTTCGTAAACGCCCGAATCCGCGAGGGAATCGCATTGGAGGAACGAAGAAATATTCCCTATCAGCAAGCGATTGACGAAGGTGCCATTGCGCTCTTCGGCGAAAAATATGGCGATTCGGTCCGTGCGATAAAATTTGGAAAATCAATGGAGCTTTGTGGCGGAACGCACGTGCCCAATACCAATGAAATTTGGCATTTCATCATTACTTCCGAAGGCGCGGTTGCCTCTGGAATCAGAAGGATTGAAGCCATTACCGGCGACGCGGCCAAACAATATTTTATCGACAGAAGCGAATCGTTTGCCGCACTCCAAAAAGCGCTGAACAATGCGCAGGATCCGGTAAAGGCCGTGGAAAGTTTGCAGGAAGAAAACAATGCCCTGCAAAAACAGGTTCAACACTTATTGAAGGAGAAGGCTAAAAATTTAAAAGGCGAATTAAAGGCTGAAATTGAAACCATAAACGGAATCAATTTCCTTGCGAAAAAGATAGACCTCGATGCTGGCGGAATGAAGGATCTGGCGTTTGAAATGGGCGGCGAAACTGAAAATCTGTTTGCGGTTTTTGGCGCGGAACAAGACGGAAAGGCGTTGCTTGCCTGTTATATTTCAAAAGATTTGGCCGCGGCAAAAAACCTCGACGCCGGAAAAATGATCCGCGAATTGGGAAAATACATCCAGGGCGGCGGCGGCGGCCAGCCTTTCTTTGCCACTGCGGGAGGGAAGAATCCTGCGGGAATTGAGGAGGCCTTGGAAAAAGCGAAAACCTTTTTGATTTGACTCTGTGACCTCTGTGTCTCTGTGGTAAATTATACACCACAAAGGCACAGGGAACACAGAGATTTTGTATAACAGATGAAGCTCCAAACCGAAATACCGCTAAACCCCGAAGAAAATCAAATAGATTATTCCTCCAAAATCCTTTTGATGGGAAGCTGTTTTTCGGAGAATATCGGAGCGAAGTTTGATTGGTTTAAATTCCAAAATCTACAAAATCCGTTTGGGATAATTTTCAACCCGATTTCGATTGAAAAACTAATTGTTCGCGCTATTGATGACGTGTCTTTCTCTGAAGAAGACATTTTTCTACACAACGGGAAATGGAAGTGTTTTGACGTACATTCCGAGCTTTCAGCCTTGGATAAGGGCGAGTTTTTAGGAAAGTTGAATGCGGCGCTCCAAAATCTTCGCGGAGCACTTTTTTCTTCAACCCATATTATTTTCACTTTTGGCACTTCGTGGGTTTATCGATATTTGGGCGCTTCGGCTCCGCTCAGCGACCCGGCTTCGGCTCCGCTTGGCGAGCCAAAAATTGTTGCCAACTGCCACAAGCTGCCGCAACAAAATTTTACGAAAACGTTGCTTTCCATTGAAGAAATCTCAAAAAGCCTCCAAATTATTTTCAATAGAATTTCTTCAATAAACCCAGCCGCGACAATTATAAATACCGTTTCGCCCGTGCGGCATATAAAGGATGGCTTCGCAGAAAATTCACTCAGCAAAGCGCATTTAATTACCGCAATCCATCAACTAAAAGCCAGCAACTATCAACTAAACTATTTTCCTTCCTACGAAATTATGATGGACGAGCTGCGCGATTACCGGTTTTACGCCGAAGATTTGCTTCACCCCAACAAAACCGCTATTGAAATAATTTGGCAGAAATTTTCAAAAGTGTGGATTGCCCCGAAAACCGATTCCCTTCAAAAAGAGATTGCTTCCATCCAAAAAGGCTTAAGCCATAAACCGTTCAATCCCCAAAGTCAGGAACACACGGAATTTTTGGAAAAGTTACACCAAAGAATTTCTTCCGTTGCGAAACAAATTCCCCACATCTCATTTTAATTCAAAATTCAAAATTCAAAATTCTGAATTCTGAATTCTGAATTCTGAATTTATAATACGTCAATTGCCCTATTGTGAAAACCTTGGGCTTTCGGCAATTTTGCTTCAATAAAATTAATCTCTGTGAAAGCGGAACACTAAAAACCAAAAATTATGAAAACACTTAAAAAAACAATTTTACTTTTAATGGCAGTGATGGCCGTAAGTTTAACCTCCTGTAAAAAGGATGATGATGGCGGCGGTGGTGGCGGTGGCGCCGGCGAAGGCCAAGTGGTTGCGAAAGTGAATGGAGGCTCGTTCAGTTCGCTGGAAATGGCTTCCACTGCCAGTATCACTACCGCAGGTGGCCAAACTACGGTAACCATGCAAGGTTCTGATGTAAATGGAAAAGGGATCTATTTGATCATTAATGCCTTTGATGGTCCGGGGACTTATGAGTTAAACGATAACAATGTGTTCGTGGTTGCCACCTATGTTGAGGCAAACGTGCAAAACCCAATGGATAGCCAAACTTGGACTGCGCCCTACGAAAACAGCGGTGCCGTTGGAGAAATAAAAATTAGCGAACGCACCGACGAGCGCATTAAGGGTACCTTTAACTTTAAAGCGAAAAACGGGCAGGACAATTCCGTTAAAACCATTACCGAAGGTTCCTTCAACTTAAAATTCCAATAAAAACATAGAAGAAAAATCTCAAGTGTTGGGGTTTTTACGTGGGCCGGGGGCGAAACGTAAGTTTTTCCTCCGGTTTTACTTTTATAGGGCGGTGCACAAATGGTAACCTTCTATAAATTCCGCAATTAAAAAATATTTAAAAATTTATTGGCCAAAGAATATCTACCTTCATAAAAAAGGCGAACTTGGCGTAAGCGGTAAAAACCACGGCCTAAGCAGCCAAGGCTATTGAAAGGGCAGGAATTGAGGGTTTCCTGCTCGGGCAAAACCCCATAGGCGATTATGGGGTCTTTGCAGTTTTTCCATTTAGGTAAAAAAAAGAAGACAATGATGTGGAAAACCATTTTTATTCCGAATTCAAAAACGCTTATAATCTGGGCCAATGCCCTGTTTTTGTTATTGTTGTTGGCTTTTCCATTGGCGGATCCGCTAACGGTGGTATTCGCCTATTTTTTGGAAACCCTAATTATTGGCGTCCTTCACGTGGCAAAATTATGGCTTGTTTCCCGCTATGGCAAAGGAACTGCCGATGGGTCAAGCCTTGGTTCGGGAATTCCACTTATGCTTTTTTTCATATTCCATTATGGAATGTTCGTGGCCGTACAGTCCATGTTTGTTTTTGTGCTGTTCGGAAGCGCTATTCCGGGGTTTAAATCGGGGTTTCAGCTTGTTTACAATTTTAAATATATACTTCAGTATCCGGGCATGTTTGTGGTGCTGGCATCGTTGGTCGCCAACAATTTGGGGCAATTTTATTTTAATTTCCTAAGAACTGAAAAATACCGGGAAAGTGCGCCGGACGATATTTTTATGAAACCCTACCTGCGCATCTTCATCCAACAATTTGTGGTCATTTTGGCTTTTTTCTTTTTTATCATTTTCCAAAGTTCCGTTATGGCAGCGGTTCTTTTGATCGTGATCCGATTAATGGTGGATCTACTATTGTATTCGCTTAAAAATAGCAACGGAACGGCAGAATTTCTCGCCAGAAAATTGGCAGAAAACCCTGAAAATTATTTTAAGATAAAAAAACAACTTCAGAATTTTTCGGAATAAAATGCCCAAGACCGATATTTCTGATGCGAAAACATATCTTTTTAAAAAATCTAAAAAACAGCATAACTACGGCAAATGCCCTATTGAAAGACACGCCTTAAATCGGCAATTTTGTTTTCAGAAATAATAAAGCGACGAAAAAGAGGACGGCCACAGAACCTTGTGGGGATAGGGAGCAGGGGCCGTTCCATTTTCGGGCTTGAACTAACTAACCGAAAAACTGCCGATGAAGTGAGGAGCATTGGTAGTTTTAAAAACCCTTGGGCTTTCCCGGGGTTTATTTTTTTAGGGCAATTGCCCTATAAATTGGTACGGAAAGAAAACGTATCTTTAATTTTTTAAAAGTCTCATACTATGGGTTTAACAATTATATTTGGCGGCTTGCTCTTTTTTTGTACTCTGGGGCTTTTGGGGTGGCATTTCAATAGTAAAAAGCGGGCCGCTGCACAGTTCCGCGATCGGATGGCCCCACTGGAAAATAGCTTTGAGCTTCACCGGGCGCAACTTTTTTTTCGCGAACAGGCACTTTTAAAATATAACTTTCTTAAATACAACCTATCGGCTGCACTAATGGAACAGCCCGAAATCCAATTATAAGTTTTATGCCGAACAAACTCCTCCAGATTTTGCTGCTTCTCTTGGTTGGGAATCTTTATTCACAGCGCATCGAACAACAAAAGGCCCACATCGATTCCATAAATAAAATCCACGTTCAGGGGCTCAATCTTCCGCAGGATTCGATAGTTGCCATTTTTAGAAATAACCTAAACGATGCCGAAAAAATAGACTATGAACTTGGCCAGGCAGATGCGCATTCGCAGTTGAGTTTGGTGTATGGATATCAAGGCAATTATGAAAAAAGCACCCAACACGCTCTTGACGGAATTAAGATTTATGAAAAACTCGGCAAAATGGAGCGTGTGGCAGATTATTATGCCGAATTGGGTTATAGCATGAAATATCGCGATTTGCCCAAGGCCCTTAGTTATATGCAAAAAGGGAAAAATATTGCGGAAGCCAATAATTTTAAGAATGAGCTGAAGGATATTTATAATAATTACGGGGTGCTAAAAGAAATTCAGCAAGAGTTGGACAGTGCCCTTTTCTATTTTGAAAAAGGATTGCAAATAAAACAAAGTTTGAACGACACCATTGGCATTCCCTATAGTTGGAGCAATATGGCAGGGGTTTACGGCCTTCAGCAAAATTTCTCCAAATCGCGCGAGTATTTCAATAAAGCTTTGCAACAGCGGTTGATCTGGGAAGATTCTACGAACGTAGCCGAAAATTACACCCAATTGGGCGAAGTATTTATGGCGGAAAAAAAATGGCAAGAGGCTATTCCGTTAATGCATAAATCACTGCCCATTTCAATTAAAAAACAATATCAAAACCTTACGCAGTATAACTATAAAATGCTGTCTGACATCTACAAAAAGCTGAACAACGCAGATTCGGCCCTATTTTATTTTGAAAAATATGCAACCCTCAAAGATAGCATACACAGCCAAAAGGTGCAGGAAAGCATCGCGCAGATGAATATTGAATTTGAAACCGAAAAAAAACAAAACGAAATTTTAAAACAGCGCGCACAACTGGCCGAAAAAGATTTGGAGGTACGCCGCAAGAACACATTTATTTTTGGAAGCCTTGGCCTGGCCTTTCTGTTGGGGCTTTTGGGATATCTGCTCTACAACCAACAGAAATTGAAAAACCGCCAACTGCAAAAGGAAAGCGAACTGAAAACCGCACTGGCAAAAATAGAGACCCAAAATAAATTGCAGGAACAGCGGCTGCGCATTTCGCGCGACCTGCACGACAATATTGGGGCGCAGCTCACCTTTATCATTTCCAGCATCGACAACCTGAAATTCGGCTTTACCGATATGGGTGAAAAACTGGGCAACAAACTCAGCGGAATCAGTGCCTTTACCCAACAGACCATCTATGAACTGCGCGACACGATATGGGCGATGAACAAGGAAAGCATCAGCTTTGAGGACCTGCAGGCGCGTATCGCCAATTTTATCGAACACGCCAAAAGTGCTTCGGAAAACACCGAGTTCTCTTTCAATATTGATGAAAATGTTGATGAAAACCGCGTATTTTCTTCAGTGGAAGGAATGAACATTTACAGGATTATCCAAGAGGCTGTGAACAATGCCCTAAAATATGCCGCCGCCGAAACCATAGAAGTGAATATTGAGCGCACCGATAAAAAACTAAAAATCGAAATAGCCGATAACGGCCGCGGATTTGATGAAAATACCGTTCAAATGGGCAATGGATTGAACAATATGAAAAAGCGGGCCAAGGAAATTGGCGGACAGCTGGATGTGGTTTCCATTCCAAAAAAGGCAACTCGGGTTTCGCTGCTTTTGCCCATAAAAAAAGCCACCGCCGAAAATCGGGATGGCTTGATTTAAAAAAATTAAATAAATTTATTGACGGGCGTAGATTTCTACATAAATATCGCTGCCGTCCATGTCTGTAATTTCCAAAGTAGTATCGGTCAATTTTGTGATTTCCACCGATTCGGCATTTTGACCATTAATTTTAAAAATTTCGATATACGGCATTTGCCCTATTTTCAAAAGGTATTTTTTGAGCTATTTTCAATATCTTTAAAATTCTAACCAACCAAAAGATGCTTAAAATTGCAATTGTTGACGATAACTACTTTCTTATAAAGGCCGTTCAGGAAAAACTTTCCTTTTTTGAGGATGTGAAGGTGAAGCACACCGCCCTCAACGGCAGCGATCTGCTTACCAAATTAGAGGAAAATCACCATTTGGATCTCATCTTGATGGACATTGAAATGCCCGTACTCAACGGCATTGAGACTACCCAAATCGTTAAGCAGAAATATCCGCACATCAAAATAATCATGCTCACTGCCTTTGATAATGACGAACACATTTTTAACGCCATAAAAGCAGGGGCTGACGGCTATTTGCTAAAGGAAATAAACCCGAAGGAACTCTATGACGGCCTCCGGGAAACCTTAAACGGTGGCGCCGCAATGAATCCGTCCATTGCCATGAAAACGTTGAAGCTGCTCCGGAACCCCACCAGTATTGAAAACTTAAAGGATAAAGAGGAAATTTCCCTTTCCGACCGCGAAGTGGAAGTTTTGGAACAGCTAAGCAAAGGCCTGAGCTACTCCGTTATTGCCGACCACCTTTTTCTCTCGCCCAGCACCGTGCGAAAACATATTGAAAATATCTACAAAAAATTGCAGGTGCACAGCAAGATTGAAGCCGTGCAAAAGGCCAGAAACCACAATATTATTTGATAATAGATAATTTTGACCACCCAGGTTTCAAAAACCTGTGCGGTCTTTTGGTGCGATCTCTGAGACCGCTGCATTTCCATTACTGCACAATGCTAAAAATAATCGTAGTTTTAGGGTTTATTTTTTTAACCTCAAAGTATCCCTAAATGAAAAAAATTCTATTTTCAGTTTTTTGGTTGTTTTTAGCCTTTTCGGCTTCCGCGCAGACGCAAAGCGAGATGGTACAAGCCATTGAAAAAGAAGCCTACGAAAATTCAAACCTTAAAATCCTAGCCCACGAATTGCTGGACGACATCGGGCCACGATTGGTGGGTACGCCACAAATGCAACAGGCCCACGATTGGGCAGTTGCAAAATATAAAACTTGGGGCATTTCCGCAGAAAACCAAAAATGGGGCGAGTGGAAAGGCTGGGAGCGGGGCATCACCCATATAGACATGGTTTCTCCAAGAATTCAGACGTTAGCTGGAACCCAATTGGCGTGGAATCCCGGAACTTCTTCAAAAGGAGTAACTGCGGAATGTGTGGTGCTTCCGACTATAAAAGATTCAATTTCTTTTCAAAAATGGTTGCCCAATGTAAAGGGGAAATTCGTTTTGGTGGCAATGGACCAGCCCACCGGAAGGCCCGACGACAATTGGAAGGAATGGGCCACCCCAGAATCTTTTGAAAAGATGAAAAAAGAAAGGGAGGAACAGACGCAGGCGTGGGACGAAAATATAAAACGAAGCGGTTACGACCGCCGAAGCATTATTTCCGCCTTGGAAGAAGCAGGAGCCGCCGGAATTGTTGATTCCTATTGGTCCAAAGGTTTTGGGGTAAACAAAATCTTCGGTGCGCGCACCAAGAAAATCCCTTCCGTAGATATAGAATTGGAAGATTACGGGATGCTGTATCGAATGGTGGAACACGGCGACAAACCAAAAATCCACGTGGTGGCCACTTCAAAAGATTTGGGTATCGTTCCCACCTTTAACACCATTGCCGAAATAAAAGGCACCGAAAAACCCGATGAATACGTAATCCTTTCAGCGCATTTCGATTCGTGGGACGGCGGCACGGGCGCAACCGACAACGGCACGGGAACATTGGTAATGATGGAAGCCATGCGTATTTTGAAAAAAGTATATCCCAACCCCAAACGCACCATTCTCGTAGGCCATTGGGGAAGCGAAGAACAAGGTTTGAATGGCTCTTCTTCCTTCGTTGCAGACCATCCCGAAATCGTAAAGAACATTCAAGCGGTTTTCAATCAGGATAACGGAACGGGCCGGGTTACGAGCATAAATGGCGCCGGTTTTTTGCAGTCGTATGATTTTATTTCGAGATGGTTAAAGCCCGTTCCGGACACCATCCGCAGGCATATTGAAACCACCTTTCCGGGCTGGCCCGCACGCGGCGGATCGGACAATGCGAGTTTCGTGGCTGCCGGCGCTCCCGCCTTTAGTTTGAGTTCGTTGAGCTGGAGCTATTGGAACTACACTTGGCATACCAACCGCGACACCTATGATAAGATTGTGTGGGACGACTTACGGAGCAACGTAATATTGACCGCAATAATGGCCTATATGGCTTCGGAAGATGAATCAAAAACATCGCGCGAGCAAATTATTTTGCCAATGGATGATAAAACCGGCGAACGGCAAACTTGGCCAACGCCGAGAGTGCCGGAGCGGAAGGGCGGAATGTAAGGTTTAAAAGTAGCAAATCCCAAATTCCAATTTCGAGCGAAGCGCGGCAATCTTTGGAATTTGGGATTTGTCCTTTCCAATATTTTATGAATTGAATTTAGGTTGCGGCGATTCGGCTTTTGAAATAGGAGGCTCCCAATTGCAGCAATAGAAAGGGCGTAGCGATCAGCACCGAGCCCCAAAGATTTTCCGGGGTAAAAATGGTTGGAAAATTCTTCACAATAAAAAACATTACCACTCCACCCAAAATTATGGACACGTGCAGTAGGATCATATTCGGCGTAAACCCGCCAAAACTCACCAGTTGCGGTTTGTGGCTTTTATGGATCCAGATTCTTTCAACTATCAAAAAAACAAGGTTGGCGTTGAAAAACCAATTTCCAAAAAATAGAACTTTCATATTTGCCATTACCAGCGCTGTATTGTCCACGGCGGCGATAAATCCAAAAAACACCACGATGAATACGAAATAAATTCCCATTAAAAAGAAGGAGGAAAAGATACTTTCCGCCGGGTTGCTGGCCAACTGCGCATTTGGATTGGTTTTATAAAACAATCGGTCAATTATAATCCGCAAGAGTTCATTCCACCAAAAAAAATAGATGAGGTAAAAAACGGTAACCTGCCCATTTAAAAGGGAAAATATGGTGAGAAGGGTGAAGACCCAAAAGTCCCATTTGCCGTGATGTGTCAAAAAGTTTTTGAACATGGCGGGTTTTGTTTTTTTAAAGAAAAAATCCATTGAAAGAGCTGTGTCTTGGCCGAATTTTTGGCGGTAAAGATTTAGAGGGTTTCGGAAAACGCACTTTATTTAATGACCAACTCATATTTATTTTCAAATTTTCCCTTCTCCATCGTGCCTACTTCGGCACCCGTAGGCGTTTTTTTAAGGATTTTGGCTTTGCCTTTTTTGGAGTTCCACAATCCGAAATAGTAGGCGTTATCCACCGTTCCTTCCAAAAAGTGATAATCTGGATTTTTGGCGCCAAACTGTAGCAGTTGTTTGTTCTTCATTGTAAAATAGGGGCCCACTTCCGAGCCGTTTTCAAAAAAGGTATAGGTAAGGGTGTCACCATCTTTTTTGATTCCGAAGGCATCTTGGCAGTTTCCTTCGCAAGTGAGCGTGGCTTTTTTGGCCAACAGATCCTTCGCCAAATCTGTGGTTAGTTTTCCGTTGGAATAGACGCCGGCTTCGGTAACCTTGGCGCCGAGTATTGGATCTATTTTCACCACAAATCCGTATCCATTTAAAGCGCCCTCTTTAAACATTCCGAAAATAAATTCCTGATTTCCCAAACCGAAATGGATCTGGCCAAAGCCATTCAATTTTCCATCTTTAAAATCGCCTTTGTAGTTTTTGCCATTTTGTTGCATAATGCCAGGTCCATTGAGTTTTCCTTTTTCAAAAAAGCCTTCTTGAGCCGAGAAATTGGTAGTGGCTTTGGTGTAAACGTTGTTCGTTTTGTTCGGATCCACAAACTGGAGGTTGCCGTTGTCTGGGCCTTCTACCGTACCGTCTTTATAGGTAACAATAAACCCAGTGGTTTTGTTGTCGCCGGGAGTGGTAGAGGTTGCTTTATCCACTATCAGCAGGCCATTTTGGTTGTATGTTTTATCATAATCAGTCACTTTGGTGCCGTATAGAAAATAGCTGTATTTGGTCATAATGCCGTCCTTATTATAAATAGATTCCGACATTTTTTCGCCATTTTCCTTGGTGCCGGTAATTATCAACTGGTCGTTCGCCACTTTGTAATCAAAATTGTATCGGTAATTATCGCCAATAGTAGCTGTTTTTCGATTTTTATCGTCAAATTCATAAACTGTTATATATTTCGATTTAAGGTCAAATTTCCCCTTGCCAACCTGGGTCTGTTTAAAAAATTCAATTTTCACCAAATTTCCCTTTTCATCATAGGTATTTTCGGTTTTCTTATGAATGGTATTATAATTATCCTTTTCGTAAAATTTTAGGACGTTTCCTTTGGCATCCAGCTCATAATAAAAAAGGTTGTTGACAATCACCCTGCGTCCGTCGGGCGAATAGGTGTAGGTGTTTACCTGTGATGGCGATAAAAAGGTTGTGACTCTGCCTTGGTCGTCAAAATCCATTTTTTGGAGCGCCTGCCCCATACTGTTGATGGCCATAATGCTGGCTACATTTTTATTGCGCAATGGGGCGATATAATAATTGTCCGCTTGTTCCGGATTGATGGGCGCATAGGTGGCCAAATCTTGAAAAATAGGCTTTTCGGTCTGCGCGTTCAAGGCGCTGGCGGCGATTACAAAAAGTAAAAGATAAAAGTTTTTCATACGATGGTTTTTATTGGACTTTTAGTTGCAAATAATTGATTCCTATTAATTTAAATTCTTTTGCTATTTTTTATTTTGATATTCAATAGCCATTTCCAGCCGATAATTCCTCTCAATCCTTAGTATTCCAATGATTTTTGAGAACTGGAAACTGAAAAGAAATTTTCGATACAACAATGATAACAGTATGAAACAGGGCAAAAAATAGGGCAGATGCCCTAAATTCCGAAGTGAAGAAACTTTTTAAAGATTAAAAGGAACCGCAAACTTCCCTAAAAGAAAAATCCCAAATTCCAATTGCGAGCGAAACGCGGCAATCTTTGGAATTTGGGATTTTTGACTTGTAATTTGGATTTTACAAGTTAAATGCTTCCTTCACCCTATCAACATAATCCAATTTTTCCCAAGTGAAAAGTTCCACTTCCTTTTCAATTCGGCCATTATAAGGGCTTTCAAAGGTTTTGGTAATTACCTCCGGATTTCTTCCCATATGGCCATAGGAAGCGGTTTCGGAATAAATTGGGTTTCTCAATTTCAACCTTTTTTCAATGGCCGCCGGGCGCATATTGAAGATTTCAGAAACTTTTTTGGCAATAGCGCCGTCGGAAAGATTAACGTTCGATGAGCTGTAGGTATTCACCAAAATGGAAGTGGGTTCCACGACCCCGATGGCATAGGAAACCTGTACCAAAACCTCGTCGGCAACACCTGCCGCTACCAAGTTTTTGGCAATATGTCGTGAAGCATAAGCCGCACTTCGGTCCACTTTGCTCGGGTCTTTTCCGCTAAATGCACCGCCTCCGTGGGCGCCTTTTCCGCCGTAAGTGTCCACGATAATTTTTCGTCCCGTTAAACCGGTATCGCCGTGCGGACCGCCGATTACAAATTTTCCGGTTGGATTAATGTGGTAAATTATTTCATCATTAAATAATTTCTGCACATATTCCGGCAATTGTTTCTTCACTCGGGGAATCAAGATTTCCTTGATATCCTTTTGGATTTTCGCCAGCATTTTGTCGTCTGTATCAAAATCGTCGTGCTGGGTAGAAACTACGATGGCCACAATTTTCTGCGGAACATTATCGTCGCTGTACTCAATGGTTACTTGGCTTTTGGCATCGGGACGCAAGTATTTTATCTCAGCATTTTCACGGCGGAGCGCAGCCAATTCAATCAATATTTTATGAGAAATATCCAGCGCCAAAGGCATATAGTTTTCGGTTTCCTTAGTGGCATACCCGAACATCATTCCTTGGTCGCCCGCGCCCTGTTCTTCTTTATTGGCGCGGTCCACGCCCTGATTGATGTCCTGCGACTGCTCGTGGATCAGCGAAATGACCCCACAACTGTCGCCGCTAAATTTATATTCGCCCTTGGTGTAGCCAATTTTATTGATCACATCGCGGGCAATATTTTGTACGTCGAGGTAAGTATTGCTTTTCACCTCGCCCGCCAAAACCACCTGTCCGGTGGTTACCAAGGTTTCGCAAGCCACTTTGCTCTCGGGGTCGAAAGCCAAAAAATTATCCAAAAGCGCATCGCTGATCTGATCCGCAACTTTGTCTGGGTGTCCTTCGGAAACGCTTTCCGAAGTAAATAAGTAAGCCATAAAAATGATTTTAAATTTTTTGTTTGGACGTAGGACCAAATGACCTGACTGTCGTGCCTTGGCAGGCAGGCGTAGGACGTAAGACCAAAATTATTCGTTTTTTTGATTTGAAAATTATAGTCTTAATTCCTATGTTCAAAAGTCTTAGGTCATTTTTCTAGGAGATTTGACAGACGCGCCGAAGGTAGATTTTCACTGCCTTTAGCATTTTTTATTGAGGTTGCAATCAGTCAAATCCTTCCTCCAAAATTTGTCTTGGCAAAAGTAAAAAATTAAAACGAATGGAAAATTTATTTGAACTTTTTTACCCAAAAATTTGGTTATTAAATTTTTCCGACTTTATATTTGCCCCACAAAAAGTTCAAATCTTTATTGAAATGTTATCAAGAAAGGTGGAGGGAATAGACCCTGCGAAGCCTTAGCAACCTCCCGTGCCAAACGGGGAAGGTGCTACATTCTACACCAATTATTTTTTTGAATTGGGGATAGATAACGAAAAACCAATTTCCTTTCCGGAAATTGATTTTCAACTTTTCTTTTTAACGTTTTTCTAATCTTCCGCTTCCATAGCTATCGGATTCGGGATTGAATTTTTGTTTTAATCTATTTATTAACTCAAAAAATTTAGAAAAATGAGTACAACAAACCATTTCGCAACCCAACTGTTGCACGAAGGGCACGACACTGCCAACACCTCCGGAACCCGCGCCGTTCCTATTTATCAAACATCCAGTTATGTGTTTCGGGACAGCGCCCATGCGGCCAATCTCTTTAATCTTTCCGAACCCGGATTTATCTATTCCCGATTGAACAACCCCACCTGCGATGTTCTTGAAAAAAGGCTCACCGCCATTGAAGGCGGTATCGGTGCCGTAACCACTGCTTCGGGAGCATCGGCCATCGCCACGACATTATTGACCTTGTTGCGCAGCGGCGACCACTTGGTAGCCTCCAGCAGCCTGTACGGCGGAACGTTCAATCTCTTGAATGTCACCCTGCGCCGCTTGGGCATTGAAACCACCTTTGTGGATCCTTCCCAAAAAGAAAATTTCGAAAAAGCGGTGCAGGAAAACACCCGCGCCATTTTTATCGAATCGCTTGGAAATCCAAAATTGGATGTGCTGGACATTGAAGCCATTTCGACTGTGGCCAAACAGAAAAAGGTTCCATTGATTGTCGATAATACGGTGGCTTCCCCGGCATTGTTGAACCCCATCGCTTTTGGAGCCAATATCGTCGTCCATTCCCTCACCAAATACATCAACGGAAATGGAACAACCCTTGGCGGCGCCATCATCGATGCAGGAACCTTTGATTGGACCAATGGAAAATTTCCTGAATTCACCGAACCTTCAGCAGGGTACCACGGCTTGATTTACGCCGAAGTTTTAAAAGAAGCCGCCTTTATTGCCAAAGTGCGCATTGAAGGCCTTCGCGATTTTGGCGCGGCATTGAGCCCGTTCAGTGCATTCCAAATTTTGCAAGGGTTGGAAACGCTGGAAATCAGGTTGAAAAAACACAGTGAAAACGCACTGGAATTTGCCAAATGGCTACAGGGGAGGGAAGAAGTAGCTTGGGTAAATTACCCTGGTTTGGAGAATAATCCCTACTTCAACCTCGCACAAAAATACCTTCCCAAGGGGCAAAGCGGGCTGGTTACTTTTGGCCTGAAAGGAGGTTTTGAAACTGCCAAAAAAGTAGTTGATAATGTCAAGTTATTTTCCCTTTTGGCAAATATAGGCGATACGAAATCCTTGATAATTCATCCTGCAAGCACCACCCATCAGCAATTGAGCACAGCAGACCAAGCGGCGACGGGCGTTACCCCAGATTTGATCCGACTTTCCATCGGCCTTGAAAATATTGAGGATCTAAAAGCCGACTTGCAACAGGCCTTCAAACTAGTGCAAAAAGAAGCCTTAGTGTAATTTTTTCCAGTAAGTAAATTATGGCAAAAATTTCCAAACTTTTTTTGAAGAACTGTATTACCCAAAACGGGCTGCAAATTCCGTCCCTTCCAATTTCCTATCAGGTTTTTGGAAGGGAGCTGGGCACGGCCCCGGTGGTTTTGGTAACCCACGCTCTCACTGGCAACAGTAACGTAGCAGGAAAAGATGGTTGGTGGCAAAATTTGATAGGCGAAGGCAAAACAATCGACCTAAAACACTACACGGTACTGTGTTTTAACGTGCCCGGCAACGGATTTGATGGATTCACCATTTCCAACTATGAAGCTGTTTCGATTGCGGATGTGGCCCATTGGTTTGCAAAGGGTCTCGAAAAACTAAAAATCAAAACAGTTTTTACCGGGATTGGAGGTTCATTGGGAGGTGCCATTCTTTGGCAAATGGCGGTATTAAAACCGGCATTGTTTCAAAATTTAGTGCCCATCGCGAGCGATTGGAAGGCCACCGATTGGGTGATTGCCCAATGCAGGGTGCAAAAACAAATTTTGGAAAATTCCAGTAAACCGCTCTACGATGCCCGCGTTCACGCCATGACTTTTTATAGGACGCCACAATCGTTTCGGGCGAAATTCAACCGTAGCCAGAATGAGGCGCTGCCGTTATTTAACGTGGAAAGTTGGTTGCTGCACCACGGCCAAAAGCTGGAAGGGCGTTTCCAATTGGCTTCCTATAAATTGATGAACCATTTGTTGTCCACCGCTAAAGTGGAAACAGAAACCTGCAACTTTTTGGATTTGGCCTCAAAAATTGAAGGTGCAATCCATTTGGTGGGCGTCGATAGTGACGGCCTTTATACGTATGAAGAAATCGAGGAAACATATTCACAATTAAAACCCTTAAAAAACAATGTGTATTTGGTCCAGCTAAAATCCATTCACGGCCACGACGCATTTTTGATTGAATACGAACAATTATCAAAAATTCTGGACCCAATTTTCACTCCAGAAAATAACCTTTTTAACGAACAATATTATGAGCACACAAGTATTGGATAATCCGGTTTTGGACCGCATTGACCTTAACCATATCAAAAAGAAAAAAATAAACATCGCCATTTTTGGCCACGGAAATGTGGGCAGCCATTTGGTGAACCAAATCATTTCCTCAAAAGAGGAAATCTCGCGACGCCGCGATTTGGAACTGAATATTTTCGCCGTAGCGAATTCAAAAACCGTATTGCTCCGGCAGAATGGTTTGGACGGGAATTGGTTTGAAGAAAAAACAGTTTCCGGAAGGGAATATACTCCCGAAGAAGTAATCTATTTTGCAAAAAATAAGAACCTCCAAAACCTGATTTTGGTAGATAACACGGCCGATCCCAACTTTGTCCAAAATTATTCGGCCTTTGTTGAAAACGGGTTCCATTTGGTTTCCTCAAACAAAATCGCCAACACGTTGGATTTGGATTTTTACAAAAAACTTCGCCAAAAGCTGACTTCAAAAAAACGTCAGTATTTGTATGAAACTAATGTGGGTGCAGGGCTTCCGTTGATAGATACCATTAAACTTTTGCATCTGTCGGGTGAGAATATAACGAGAATCCGCGGGGTGTTTTCGGGTTCGTTGAGCTATATTTTCAATACGTTTTCGGAAGAAGAAAAATCGTTCAGCTCAGTTTTAAAATCTGCAATCGACAAAGGATTTACCGAACCCGACCCGCGCGAAGACCTTTGTGGCAATGACGTTGGACGGAAATTGCTTATCTTGGCGCGTGAATTGGATCTGCACAACGAGTTTGCCGATATTTCCATTCAAAACCTTATTCCGAAGGATCTTCGAAGTATTTCAAAAGAGGAATTTTTGGAACGATTGCAGGAATTGGACGTGCCGTTTCAAATCAAAAAGAAAAACCAGCCGAAAGATTCCGTGTTTCGCTACGTAGCCGATTTGCACGGCGATCTTTCAAAGGAAACGGGCGCGCTTTTGGATGTGAGCTTGACGGCTGTTCCCAAAAACAGTATGTTGGGCGCGCTTCGTGGCAGCGATTCCATTTTTGAAATTTACACCGAAAGTTATGGTGACAATCCCATCGTGATCCAAGGTGCCGGCGCGGGAGCAGCAGTTACGGCGCGAGGCGTTTTCGGGGATATTTTAAGGATTAGCGATAAGAATGATTAATTTTTTTGCTGTTTTGATATACTCTTTTGGTCTTTTTGAAACACGACATTTTGAAACACGACATTTTGAAACGCGACATTTTGAAACACGACATTTTGAAACGCGACATTTTGAATCACGATAATTGGAAATACGACATTTGAAAACAATATATTAAATAATG
>JBLWUV010000018.1:0-38756 GCA_048268785.1 Aequorivita sp. | reverse complement strand
GGAATATTGTTGTAATACACTTTGTAGCCTTGACCGTCAAAGTTGTTGGTCGCGCCTTTAAAGCCTACGCCATTTCCATAACCACGAATGTTGAATTGTTGTCCAGAGGAAACCCCTCTTCGGGTCATAATCACGCCGGGAACGTTGGCGTTTATGGCATCATCCAAATAAATTCCGATGCCGCGTTCCAGTTCGCGTTCTTCCAAATGGATAATTGCCAGCGGTTTTTCCAATACCTTTTGGTTGTTGTTCAAGGTGCCGCTTAGTTGCACTTCATCCAAGGCGTTCACGGCGGTTTTCATACCAATGTTTAAAAATTCGGAACAGTTGGTTATTTTTTGCGAAAAGGTTTCATAGCCGATGTAGCTTATGCGCAAGGTTTGGCCCTGCAAACAGGAAATGGTGAAATTTCCATCGGAATCGGTGCTGGAAGTTTCGGTTCCGTTTGATTCTATTTTTGCCCCCACAAGCGGGGCGTTGGTGGCCGAATCCATTACTTTTCCAGACAGTTTATCTTGGCCAAATACGGAAACAGTAAGAATAAATCCCAAAAGGGACAGATATAGTTTTGTCATTTTCTTAAATATATTTATAGTTAAAACGAACTGCACACTGCCCCCAAAAGAGGCAGCAAACAGGTGGAGGGAAGCGTTTTTGCTTCAAAAAAAACTATAAATACGGTTTGGGTGGGGGGCTGGAAATTTCGGGCGCGAGCGGGGAATAGTGGTTTTCGTAAACCGAGCGCGCTTTCGCCGTTTTGCTTGCAACGGTCCCTTCCAACTTTTGTGGAAGCAAATTTGTTTTTTCAATAAATTTTACCGTCTTCACAGTGTTGAAGCGGTTGTTTTTATCTTTTCTGCGTTTCTGTAAATCTTTGAAATATTTGGCAATCAATTTGGTTTCCTGACCATCAGGAATGCAGTGGTACACCTTGGTTGTGGCGTTCACAATTTCAACACGAACCACGTCATACATATTTCCCCTAAATCGAAATTCATTGCGATCCTTCCAGAACAGGTCTTTTTGGTTTTCTGAGGAAATTGTGATTTGGGTGAGTTCGTTTTCAGGTATTCCGGTTTTGATTTGGCGCTCTATTTCCTGCTTGATTTGATGTTGCTGTATTTTTAAAATAACAAAAGGCCCTCCAATATTGAAGGCGAAAGCGGTAAGCAGCAAAAAAACGAATGCATTTTTCAATGCCAATAAATTTTTGGACTGGCTAATTTAAATAAAATATAAGAAGTAGAAACGGCGCGATGCATTTAATGCGGTTTCCCTTTCTGCCTAAAAATTTTTCGGCTTGTTAATGGCTTGTTAAACAAAACTTGATGTGGCCTATCGCGGTATTTATTCCGTAATTTTAGGACTCCAAAAAATTCTCCATCATGCAGCAAGATATTTACAACCTTAAAAAAACCTTGGAAAGCTCCAAGGAAGAACACATTTATTACAGCCTTCCCGAACTTGAAAAACAGGGCTACAACATAAAAAAAATGCCTTTCTCCATCCGAATATTGCTGGAGAACGCCCTTCGCAATTACGATGATTTTTCGGTTACCAAAAAGCATCTCGACACTATTTTAAATTGGAAGCCCCAACAATCAGAGGATGATATTGCCTTTAAGCCCGCCCGCGTATTAATGCAGGATTTCACCGGGGTTCCGGCCGTGGTGGATATTGCTTCCCTGCGTTCCGAAATGGCGCGAAAAGGTGGCGACGCCTCTAAAATAAACCCGTTGATTCCGGTAGATTTGGTGATAGACCACAGCGTGCAGGTAGATTATTTTGCGGCCCAATATGCCTATCAACAAAATATGGAGGAAGAATATAAGCGCAACAACGAGCGCTATACTTTTTTGAAATGGGCACAGAAATCCTTCAATAATTTCAGCGTGGTGCCGCCGGGAATGGGCATTTGCCATCAAGTAAACCTGGAATATTTTTCAAAAGGCGCCATTGCCCGCGACGGTATGGTTTTTCCCGACACCCTTGTGGGCACCGATAGCCATACGCCCATGGTAAATGGAATTGGCGTGGTAGCCTGGGGCGTTGGCGGCATTGAAGCCGAAGCCGCCATTCTGGGGCAGCCCATCTATTTTATCAGTCCGGAGGTAATTGGTTTAAAACTTACCGGAAAACTTCCCGTGGGAACCACCGCAACCGATTTGGTGCTCACCATTGCGAATTTGCTGCGTAAATATGGTGTGGTAGGAAAATTTGTAGAAGTGTTTGGCCCCGGATTGGATAATCTTTCGGTGCCGGACAGGGCAACCATCGGTAATATGTCGCCCGAATTTGGCTGCACGATAACCTATTTTCCTATTGACGAAAAAACGTTGGAATATATGCGAAGCAGCAACCGGAGTGAAAAACAGATCCAATTGGTGGAGGATTACTGCAAGGCGAACATGCTTTGGCGAAAAGATGAAGACGAAATAACCTATTCCGATGTGCTGGAATTGGATATTTCCACCATTCAGCCCAGCGTGGCCGGACCAAAACGCCCGCAGGATAAAATTTTGCTCAAGGATTTAAAGCAGAAATTTATTGAATTGGAGCACAGTGCCTTTGGAAGAAAATACATCGAGCCATCCGAAAGGGAAGAAGCGCTGGTGCGTTGGAAGGAAGAAGGCGGAAGCCAACCCGTTAAGCAACCTCACCATCCCGCGCCCGACGTAGAAATAGAGGCCAAAATGAAAAATGGTTTCAAAACGGTTTGGATCTCGCACGGCCACGAAAAGTTTATGGTGTCTGACGGCGCCGTTGCCATCGCGGCGATAACTTCGTGTACCAACACTTCCAATCCGTTCGTGATGCTGGGTGCCGGCTTGGTAGCGCGAAAGGCCCGCGAGCATGGGATTGATGTGAAACCTTGGGTAAAAACCTCGTTGGCGCCCGGTTCCAAAGTGGTGACCGATTACCTTGAAAAAGCCGATTTGCTAAAGGATTTGGAGGCGTTGCAGTTCCATTTGGTAGGCTATGGTTGCACCTCCTGCATCGGCAACTCGGGGCCGCTTCCACCCGAAATTTCAAAAGCCGTAGAGGAAAACGATTTGATTGTAACCTCCGTACTTTCCGGTAACCGCAATTTTGAGGCGCGAATCCATCCGCAGGTAAAAATGAATTTCCTGATGTCGCCAATGTTGGTGGTGGCCTTTGCCATTGCGGGCAGGGTCGATATCGATTTAACTTCCGAACCCTTGAGCACCGATAGAAACGGCAAACCTGTTTACTTAAAGGATATTTGGCCAACCGATGATGAAATACACGAGGTGATGAAAAACGTGTTGAATCCAAAGGATTTCAAAAAGAATTATGACGAAATATTCGACGGCAATGAAATTTGGCGAAACCTTGAAGTGCCCGATGATAAAATTTACCAATGGGATGAGTCTTCTACCTATATAAAAGAGGTTCCCTTTTTCCGCGATCTTCCAAATGATCCAAAGGATTTAAGGAACATTGAGGACGCACGGGCCCTTTTGGTTTTGGGCGATAGCATTACCACAGACCACATTTCGCCAGCAGGAGCTTTTTCAGAAGATTCCGCGGCAGGGCAATATTTGAAATCGAGAGGGGTGGAAAAGAAAAACTTCAACAGTTACGGTTCGCGCCGCGGTAATGATGAGGTGATGGTCCGTGGAACTTTTGCAAATGTCCGCATAAAAAACCAGTTGGTCAATAAAGAGGGTGGATATACAACCTATCTTCCATCGGGCGAAGAAATGACCGTGTTCGACGCGGCCCAAAAATATATAAAAGATAAAACCCCGCTCATTGTGCTTGCCGGAAAGGAATACGGCAGCGGTTCCTCGCGTGATTGGGCCGCGAAAGGAACGTTCTTGTTAGGGGTGAAAGCCGTTTTGGCGGAAAGCTACGAGCGCATCCACCGAAGCAATTTGATTATGATGGGCGTGCTGCCGCTGCAGTATTTGGATGGCGAAAGTGCCAAATCGCACGGACTAACAGGCAAGGAACATTTCAGCATAAAAGGTATTGAAAACGATTTAACTCCCTCAAAAAAAGTAACGGTTACCGCGAAAAACAAGGAGGGCAAGGAGATTGAATTCAAGGCAATCGCAAGACTGGATTCCCCCATTGAGGTTGCCTATTACCAAAACGAAGGAATTCTTCAATATGTGCTGCGACAATTTTTGAAGAAATAAATTGGAATAGGAATTCGGCAGTAGGGATTAGGGAAAAGTGAATGAATTTATTAGTTCTAACCTATTGCTTGAAATTAGGACTTTCAATTAAATCTTTAATTTTTGAGCAATAACAAAAACTAATTTTAGCTAATAATGTCAGTCTGAGCTTGTCGAAGACACTTTTTAACTGCGCTTCGACAAGCTCAGCGTGAAATAAACATTTCAAATTAAACTTAAGAATGAATTACATCCAATGGGTCAATGATAAATTATTTCGTCTGAAAACTAAAAACCAAAAACCAAAAACTAAAAACCAAAAACTGTCAATTTGAACCCTGAAACAAAACCAAAGTGATCCTACTAGTCCGTCCAAAACTGCTTCGAAAAAACTTCAATGGAATGACGCTCTGGCCGTTTGTGGTTTTAAAGCATCACGATCAAAAAAACGACGCTGTTTTTATAAACCATGAAAGGATTCATCTTAGGCAACAGGCAGAATTGCTACTTGTATTTTTCTATATGTGGTATGGTTTGGAGTTTTTCGTGCGTTGGGTTCAACTTGGAAACCGCCATAAAGCATACAGAAATATTTCCTTTGAAAGGGAAGCCTATCATTACGAAAATGATTCAAATTATTTAAAAAACAGGAGAAGTTATGGTTTTTTCAAGTTTCTCTAATACTTCTATATTCAATTTAAAAATATATGTCAGTCTGTACCGATAGCGATCGAAGTTGTCGAAGACCTGCTGATTAATTACTAAAAAATTCAGATAAAAATTATATGAGTATCTTATTTTCATCCCTAAAAATTAAAAGCAAAATCTTTAAAAACCGAATGGTTGTCTCGCCTATGTGTATGTACAGCAGCGTTGACGGATTTGCAAACGATTTTCATTTGGTCCACTTGGGAAGTCGTGCCGTTGGTGGTTTCGGATTAATTATACAGGAAGCAACGGCAGTTTCGCCCGAGGGCAGAATAACCTATGGCGATATGGGCATTTGGAAAGATGCGCATATTGAAAAGTCAAAACAGATAGTCGATTTTGTGCATTCGCAAAATGCTTTGATAGGAATTCAACTGGCGCATGCCGGAAGAAAGGCCAGCCACCAGTTGCCCGAGGAAGGTGCCGCAAAACTGCCGCCCGACCACCAAAACGGTTGGCAAACGGTTTCGGCCTCGGCCCTGCCATTTCGTGAGGGTGAGCCTGCTCCGGCAGCGATGGACTTCCAGGCGCTGGAAAAGGTAAAAAATGATTATGCAGCAGCGACCCGAAGGGCCGAAAAGGCAGGTTATGACGTAGTGGAAATCCACGCCGCCCATGGCTATTTGTTTCATCAATTTTATTCGCCTTTGGCAAATGAACGCACCGATGAATATGGCGGAAGTTTTGAAAACAGAGTCCGTTTTTTGTTGGAAGTAACCGAAGTGGTGCGCAAAGAGTGGCCCGATGAAAAACCGCTTTTCGTACGGATTTCCGCAACCGATTGGACCGAAGGCGGTTGGACGGTGGAAGATTCTGTAAAACTTGCGCTTACATTGAAGGCCTTGGGCGTCGATTTGATCGATACCTCTTCCGGCGGAAATATTCCCAAAGCCGTCATTCCCAGCGAACCTGGCTACCAGGTTCCATTTGCAGCGCAAATTAAAAGGGAAGTGCAAGTTTTGACTGGGGCCGTAGGGCAGATTACCACCGCCTGGCAATCGGAGGAAATTCTAAAGTCGGGTAGTGCCGATTTAATATTGTATGCACGCGAAAGTCTTCGGCAGCCCTATTTTCCGTTGCACGCGGCCGATCAGTTAGGTGTTGAGGTGGCGTGGCCCCAACAATACCTTCGCGCCAAACCAAAATCCTAAAAGGAAATCAAGACCTTCGGACTTCGTTCTTGCCCACTTTTAATTTTATTTCAGATTCAATTTCAATTTCGATTTCAATTTCGATTTCAATTTCGATTTCAATTTCGATTTATTCCATGTTACCTTCGCAAAAAAAAGCAAAATGCTAAAAGCTGTACTTTTTGATATGGATGGGGTAATCGTGGATACCGAGCCGTTGCACCGAAAGGCCTATTTCCGGATGTTTGAGGAAATGAAAATTGACGTGGACCAAGCGATGTACGATTCGTTTACCGGACAGGCCACTTTGCCCATTTGCCGAACGCTCTGTGGGCATTTCAACCTTGCGGAAAGTCCCGAACATTTAGTTGCCACCAAAAGAAAGCACTTTAAATACCTTTTTGAAAACGATACCGATCTTGCCCTTTTGAACGGGGTCCACGATTTAATTAAGGATTACCACAGCAACGGATTGACGCTGGTTTTGGCTTCTTCGGCCTCCATGGCCAACATCAATCGAATCTTTGAACGCTTTGACCTCGACAAATTTTTTAAGGCAAAAATCAGCGGCGCCGATTTGCAAGCTTCCAAACCCCATCCTGAAATTTTTATAAAAGCCGCCCAATTGGCTGGTGCTGCACCTGAAAACTGTATGGTTATTGAAGATTCCACCAACGGCATTGCCGCCGCAAAAGCGGCAAATATTTATTGCGTTGGTTTTAAAAGCCCTCATTCCACCAATCAGGATTACCGCTTGGCCGATAGGGTAATTACAGCTTTTGAAGAAATTGCATTTTCAAAACTTGATAATTCTTTTTAACTGAAAAAAGATTTTCAGCCAATGCTTCCGCGGTTGAAGCTATGTTTTTGGCTCTTTTTTCAAACAATTCTTATTGAAGCTTAAAAGGATTTTGTGGACCGACTGGATTCAGGAATTCCTTTGGGCTCCAAATCAAAATGGACCACATTCCGCTCCCCATTTTTCTTAAGATGGCTTCTGATAATGGCGTGGGTGTGATAGGTGGCCTGTTGTAGTTTTAAAAACGGCTCGTAATCCTCGATCGCACAAATGGCCTCGCTTCGGTCGAAGAAACCAAAACCTTTATATTGCCCTTCCGCCACCAAGGCAAAGGCTATTTCATTTTGGGTGCGACCCTTGCCCTGAATGGCGAAACTCGGTTTGTTCTCGCGAAGGGCCTGGATGGCCGCCGCCACTTTTTTATTGTACGCCTCCACGGTCTCGGTGCCTTCGCAAATGCCCTCGCAGTTCTTGATGCGGTAGTGTGAACATTTTTCGGAAGTGCTCTGCAGGGTGCAAAAACGCGGACAAAGATTGAAGGCCTCGCAAATTTCCTCCAGTTTTTCGGTGGCTTCCGTGCGGTTATAAAAAGTGCTCACCGAATCGTGCAGCACTTTTGTTTTGGCCAAGGCAAGCTGGAGGATGCCGCGTTGGTTTTCATAACTGATAATTTGATAGGTCGTGGCAGGCCATTTCTGGGCCCGATTGAATTTTGGATAATGCTTTCTAATATGTTCCGATTCCACCAAAAGAGCCAAGAGTTCGTTGCCCGTTATTTCGAAATCAATAAAATGGGTTTCCTGCCCCAGCTGATATTCCTTGGTTTTTTTATCATAAAAATGGGACAGCACCCGCTTTTTGATGTTTTTTGCCTTGCCGGCGTAAATTACCTGATGTTTTTGGTTTTTAAAAAGATAAATACCCGCGGCCTCGGGCAGTTCGTGGATCTGCTCCTCGGGAAGGTGGGGCGGGAGGGTAGCCTGTTTGGAACGCGGATTCAAAAAGGATTGGAAAACACTAAAATCCGCATCCAAAGAAAGTAACCGCTGAAAAAGGATTACGGTGGCGTCCACATCGCCTTCCGCTCGGTGGCGGTTGAAATGTGGAATGTTGATCGTGCTGCAAAGCCTGCCCAGACTATAGGACAAATGGCCGGGAATCAATTTACGTGCAAGGCGCACCGTGCACAGTTTCTTTCGAATATAGTGTTGGCCCAACAGCTGGTACTCGCCGCGGATCACGTTGTAGTCAAAACTTACGTTATGGGCCACAAAGATGGCGTCTCTCGTAAATTCCTCAATTTTTTCCGCTACTTCAAAAAAACGCGGCGCTTCGGCCACCATTTCATTGTCGATGCCGGTGAGGGCCGTAATGTGTTGCGGAATGTGTCGCTCCGGATTTACGAGCGTCGTGAATTTATCTACCACTTCACCCTCCTTAAAAAGAGCGATGCATATTTCGGTAATTCGATTGCCGGCAATACCGCCACCGGTTGTTTCCACGTCGATTATTGCGAAAAGCTGCGAGTGCATCTATAAAATTTTTGCTGGGAAAACAAAGGTATTAAATTGAAGCTAATAATTTGGATTATTTCCTGTTAAATGGAAAAATTCCAACATTCAAAGAAAACGTGCTTTTGAAGTTTTTGTAGGAATTATTTTATATTTGCCCACCCAAATTGCCCTATGAAAACACCTATTTCCGTGTGGATATTGTTGCTCTTTTTTAGTTCCGTTGCAGCGCAATCTCCACAAATTGAGCGCTTGAGCCAACAGATTGAAAAAAACCTGCGAACGCAACCCGATTCTGCTAAAATCTATATGTTCCGCCTTTTGGAGCACGCCGCACAACTTCACGATACGGTAATTGCCAATACCTATTCCAACATCGGCATTCAATACAATAAACTGGCGGTTCCTGATTCGGCGGAGTTCTATATGAAAAAAGCACTGCCATACGCTAAAAATTTTCCCCAAATCCGGGCAAAAATGTTCCTCAACCTCGCCATTAATTTCCGGATGGGAGCGCGCTATAAAGAATCGCTCGCCGCGCTGGACAGTGCTTTGGTCTATTATAAAAAGGCAAAAAACCTTAAAGGGGAAGGGGTGGTTTATGGCGAAAAAGGTTCCAATTATAACTATATGCTGGACAGTGAAAGGGCCTTGGAATATTTGAAAAAATCCATTGCCATACTTACCCAGGTTGGAAATGACAGGGAACTGTTCATCGTAAAACAAAAATTGGCCAATCTCTATTATAATAACGGCGATTACATCTTTGCGAGGGATCTATACGAAGAGGTCTTGCCATTTTTCAAGAAAAGAAAGGAGGCCAATTATTATTATACGCTTTTTTCCTACGCCGATTGTTTGGTGCAATTGGAGGAAAACTACAAAGAAGCCGAAGCTGCGCTAAAGGAAGCTGAGGAAGGGCTACGGACCTTGAACAATAGGGAATATATGTTTGTGGGGCTGAGCAAACTGGCCGAAGTTTATGCAGCCACGGGAAGAACCAATCTGGCCGATGCAACTTTTCAAAGAGCCTATAGCGGGGCTTTGGAATTAAACTCTACCCGGTTTATGGAAATTGCAGTGCACTATCTGGATTTTTTAAATGGCGAAGCTCAATACAACCAAGCCTTAAAATTGATTGAGCAAATTGGTTTAAATAATAAAAGCCATTTGCTTAAAATGAATGCGGAAAACGAGATCGACTTTTTGGAGCAGGCCGTAACCACTTACAGTGAAAAGGGTATGGTGGAAATGGCTTTGACTTCTTTTGAGAGGATGGATTTTTTAAAGGATTCCATTCAATCAGCGCAAAACAAAACCAAGGCAATGGAGCTACAGGAGGCCTATCAAAATAGCCTTCAACGCGAACGCAACCTGGTGCTGAAAAAGAACAATGCACTGCTACAGGAAAACAATAGAAAGAAGGATAAGATTTTGTATTTGAGTATTTTGGTCTTTGCTCTAATTCTTGCTATTGGTCTTCTGTTTTTCATAACCAACAAAAACAAGTTGCGTCTGCAAAAGGAATTGGTGGCCAGTTTGGAAAATTCCAAAAAGGCAATGGAGCAAAAGAATAAGTTAGAGGCCGAATTGCTGCAGGAACGGGTAAGGACGCTAACCAACAAGGAAAAGGAATTGGTACAGGTTTCTTTGGAAATGTCTGATCTGCAGAACAAAATATTGGAATTGATAGAGCAGCGAGAAAACCCCGAATGTTCCCAATTGCTGGCCAAACGCATAAAAACGGTTTTGGGCCAAAATAATTATTGGAAATATTTTAAGGGAAAATTTGTGGAAGTTTACCCCGGTTTTGCGTCGCAATTGCAGGAAATGTTTCCGAGTTTTTCGGAGGGCGATGTGGCCTTTTGCTGTATGCTCAAACTACAACTTTCAACACAAGAGATAGCTTCTTTGATGGGAATTACCCAAGAACAGGTAGAATCAAAAAAGGCCAATTTGCGCCGCCGAATGGGACTGGAAAATGATATACTCGCTTTTGAGAAATTGATCGACCATTTGGATTAATTCTTTATTCCCACGCATTTGGCGGCCGAAAAAAATCAATGCTGTTTTTGGAAAGAAATATTCAATAGGCAAGCGGTAAAGCCAAACGAATACTTCTGGCTCCAAAAATCCACCCATTTAAAGGGTTGCTATTCCGCACACTCCCCGCTTGCCCAAGAGGTGAGCCCAGCGCGCTCGGCTATACAAGGGTTGTCATAGGTTTTTCCGTCGCATCCGCAGACGGGGTTATATTCCATAGTGCACGGGCCTTCACTTATTTTTGATTTGTCGATGCAGGCAACGGTTTTTCCTGCGCCGCAAGAAAACAGACAAAAGAATACGGCAAAAAGCAGCAAAATGGAATAGCGGGAGGATCTCAAATTTAGTGTCATTTTCAAAGGTTTTAATTGCTATCTAAAATACGTTAAACCTAAAAAATTTGGAGCAATGGTTCCTAAATTTTTCCCTCAAGCGAATCATTTTTCACCTAAAATTTACGGCGTAAACCTTAAATCCTATGGCCTTACCGCCATCCCGCGCTATTGTAATTTATCATCCATTGAATCCCGAATTGATCGCGGCAGGAGCCAAAGTAATCGCCCCAGAACATTTCCTCCAGCGGCATTTCTATGGAACCGCCTTCCGACAATTCCTTGAAAAGCCGGTCTGCTTCTTCCTTGCTTTCGGGATGGATGCTCACATAAATACTGTCTCCAAATTGAAACGGTCCGCTGCCAAAACCGGGCATAATGTCTGATCCCATCAACAATTCATTGCCGATTGGAAGCGAAACGTGCATCACGCGATTTTTGTGTTCCTCGGCCAGCGGGGGCATTTCATCGCATTCCGGCATTTCGCCAAACCGCATAATTCCCTGACCGGCAAATTCGCCGCCGAAAACTTTTTTGTAATAATTGAACGCCGCTTCGCAATTTCCGTCGAAGTTTAAATAAGGATTTAATTTTGTTTCCATAATTACTGTTTTTAAAGGTTTAAGGTCGCAGCCAGCTTTTTGGATGGACAAGAGAGACTTGAAAACACGAAATTTTCGTTCGTCCAATCGGTAGTAAAAATAAATAGATATAGGGGGATTTATATGGTGTGTTTGTGCCAATGCAAGGGGCCGATTACGACAGGTCTTTGCGCTACCTTCCTGTTGCGTTAGTTGCCGATACCATTATTATTAAGTAGCCTAAATTAAAAAAACCTCCCCGAAGGAAGGTTTTAAAGGTGTTATTTGGTTAGGTTACAAGCCCAAAAGGAGCTGTAACAAGAGTTGGATGGTGATTTCAGTATTGGCCATAACGGAAATATCCATTAGATCTATGCCTATTTGTCCGTCGGCTTCTATCATTCCTGCAAATTCATAAACTCCGTCGTTTTCCGGATCTTCGTAGGAAGCAAAATGAACCTCATAGTCGCCTTCATTTAGAAAATAAAGTCCGAAACTATTGTTGCTGCCCACAACGGCACTACTCGTAACCGCTTTGGCGAAACGGATTCCGGAGGCGTTTTCCTCTTTTTCCGATGCATTAAAAGTTCCCTTTTTATAGGCATAGGCTACGGTTTTATTCTCTTCATTTCCTGTATTGTTGGTTGCAGTTCCAATGATGGCACCGGTTTCGAGCGTATTGACCACCCTGATGCTATTTTGCAACTGGGCCTGTCCGGCAAATTGGTAACCACTGTTTGCGCTATCGGCCACAATGGACTTGCGCAGATCAAAATCTATCACAATTTCATTGGAATCTGAGGCGGTGATTTCATAATCAGTAGTTACAGAAACGGTATTGTTCTCAGCGGTCAGCTCTATTTTGGTATTGTTCGTAGTAAGAACATAATTGGCAGGTGAATTTCCCGAAGCATCGCTCTGGTCGTCCAATACTAAGGTAAGTTGGCTATAGTTGTTGGCAGCTAGGTCAATATCACCCAGCATTTGGGTATCGCCGTTTTGAAGGGCATACAAATTTACCGTAGTTTTTGTAAACCCATTAACGCTTTGGCCGTCAATTTTAACGTCTGCGATGGTCACAAACACACCTTGTATCTCTGCATTGTCAATAGGGCCATCCGTAAGGTAAACCTTGGTGTTGTAGGTTACGGCATCCGGGTTCGGGTCTGTACTGTCATCATCGCTACAGGAGGCAAAGCCCGCTATAAGCATCAATGCCAAAATTGGTTTGAAAATTACGTTTTTCTTCATAGTCTGTTTTTATTATTAGGGTTTGTTACTGGTGGAAATTTTTTTTTTCCGTCCAGCAATGATAGCGCAACATCGTGGGCATTATTGCAGCTCTTAACGAAGCTTAACTCTTTTTGTGAATTTGAAGGAAACGGTCTGTTTTGGATTTTTGAAATTATATTACGGATAAAAAATCACTGGAGGTCAATACGTTGTGATCCAAGATCGAAAATTGTTTTGGGAGCGGATTGCTATTTCGCAATAACAAATATTTAACAACTTGAAATTCTCCGGTTTTAACAGGAATTTCATTTCAAAAGATGAAGATGCCATGGGCACTATATATCAATATTTGTCCGAGAACTTCTTTTTTCATTCTTTTGAAAAGCAGTATTTTTGCCCCCCAAAAAATGGATGAAAATTTTTCAAATCCAATAACTGTAATATTCTAATTAAAATAGATGGACAAGACTTTTGACGTGCTGATAGAAATCCCAAAAGGGAGCCGCAACAAATATGAATATGATTTTAAATTGAAGAAAATCCGTTTCGACAGAATGTTGTTCAGCAGTATGATGTATCCCGCAGACTACGGCTTTATTCCCGAAACCTTGGCTTTGGACGGCGACCCGCTGGACGTGCTCGTACTTGGTGGAGAACCCACTTTCCCAATGTGCGTAATGGAGGTGAAGCCCATAGGCGTTTTTCACATGGCCGATGAAAAGGGACCGGATGAAAAGGTGATCTGCGTGCCAATGTCAGACCCCATTTGGAACCAATTGAACGACCTTGGCGACGTGAATCCGCATCTCATAAAGGAAATTGAGCATTTCTTTAAAGTTTATAAGGATTTGGAACATAAAAAAGTAGATGTGGAAGGCTTTGGCGACGTTAACGAGGCGATCGAAATCTATCATCAATGCGTAAATCGATATAAAGAAACGCCCGAGGTTCAAGGGCATTTCAGCATTTAAAGAATAGATAACGGACTTTTGGGCAGAGGACGTGGGACTATTGGGCAATTGCTTTATTCATTTCCCTCCTTAGGTTTTACGGTTTTATATCTTTTTCATAAATCACTTTCCTGTTTCGTATCCCAAACCAATTCTTTATTTTTGCAGTCGCAATTTTGAAACCAATCTAAATTAATTAAATAATGGAACAGAACATTATATTTATTCCCATTGCACTTGCCGTTCTTGGGCTTTTGTTTATGCTCGTAAAAATGAGCTGGGTAAAAAAACAGCCTGCGGGCAGCGACCGTATGCAGTTTATTTCCAAAAGTATTAAAGAAGGTGCTTTGGCTTTTCTAAATGCGGAATACCGTTTATTGGTAATCTTCGCAATAATAGCGGCAGTCTTGCTTTATATTATTTCAACCCTCGTTGAATCAACCAGTTGGATGATCGTGCCCGCCTTTATTTGTGGTGCTATTTTTTCTGCCCTTGCGGGAAATATAGGAATGCGCATTGCTACCGAAGCCAACGCTAGAACTGCCGAAGCGGCCAAAACCAGTCTTCCACAAGCGTTGAAAGTTTCTTTCGGCGGTGGAACGGTAATGGGGCTGGGCGTTGCCGGGCTTGCCGTTTTGGGACTAAGTTTGTTTTTCCTATTCTTTATCGGCCAGTTTATTGGCACAGACCCTATTAATTTTTACGATGAAATGACCATCGTGCTGGAAGCCCTGGCCGGTTTTTCGCTGGGTGCTGAAAGTATCGCGCTTTTTGCGCGCGTGGGCGGTGGAATTTACACCAAGGCTGCCGACGTAGGCGCCGACCTTGTTGGAAAGGTGGAAGCTGGAATTCCCGAGGACGATCCGCGAAACCCTGCGACCATCGCCGACAACGTGGGCGATAACGTGGGTGACGTAGCCGGAATGGGCGCTGACCTTTTCGGAAGCTATGTGGCCACCGTGCTTGCGGCTATGGTTTTGGGTAATTACGTTATCCGCGATATGTCTTTGGAAGTTCCTTTTGTGGACAACTTCAATAATATGGGCCCCGTTTTGTTGCCTATCGTTATTGCAGGTGTGGGTATTTTGGCCTCCATTATCGGAACCTTCTTCGTAAATATTAAAAATAACGAAGCCCGTGAAAGCCAAGTACAAAAAGCATTGGATACAGGAAACTGGACCGCTATTATCCTTACGCTAATAGCCAGTTATTTCTTGATTGATTGGATGCTTCCCGAAACCATGAATATGAAGTTTTTTGGCGAAGGCTTTAAAACCATCGCATCCCTCAACGTGTTTTGGGCTGCCTGTATCGGTCTGGCCGTTGGCGCTTTGATTTCCTTCGTAACGGCCTATTATACCAGTCTCGGTAAAAAACCGGTTCTTGATATTGTGAAAAATTCATCCACTGGCGCCGCAACCAACATAATTGCGGGTCTTGCCGTAGGTATGAAATCTACTTTTGCTTCCGTATTGCTTTTTGCCGCCGCGATCTATGGTTCCTATGAACTTGCTGGTTTTTATGGAGTGGCTTTGGCCGCTTCTGCAATGATGGCTACCACCGCCATGCAGTTGGCCATTGATGCTTTCGGACCTATTGCAGACAACGCAGGAGGTGTAGCGGAAATGAGCGAATTGGAGCCGCACGTTCGCGAACGTACCGACGTTTTGGATTCGGTTGGAAACACTACCGCTGCCGTGGGGAAGGGATTCGCGATCGCTTCGGCGGCCTTGACCGCCCTGGCGCTATTTGCAGCCTATGTTACCTTTACGGGTATCGACGGTATTAATATTTTCCGTGCCGATGTGCTGGCAATGCTATTCGTGGGCGGAATGATTCCCGTTGTGTTCTCTGCAATGGCGATGAAATCTGTCGGAAAGGCTGCAATGGAAATGGTTCAGGAAGTGCGCAGACAGTTCCGTGAAATTCCCGGAATTATGGAAGGCACCGGGACGCCCCAATATGCAAAGTGTGTTGATATTTCGACCAAAGCGGCGTTAAAGGAAATGTTGCTTCCCGGTTTGATCACTATTATTACCCCCATAATTATAGGTTTGCTTTTCGGCGCTGAACCCCTTGGCGGGTATATGGCCGGGGTATGTGTTAGTGGCGTAATGTGGGCCATTTTCCAAAACAATGCCGGTGGCGCTTGGGACAATGCCAAAAAATCCTTTGAAGCGGGAGTAATGATCAATGGCGAAATGACCTATAAAGGTAGCGATGCCCACAAAGCGGCCGTTACCGGAGATACCGTGGGCGATCCGTTTAAGGATACTTCAGGACCTTCAATGAATATTTTAATTAAGCTTACCTGCTTGGTTGGTTTGGTTATCGCTCCAATCCTCGGCAATCACGGCGACGTAAACATCGCTCCCGAAGATGCTACTACCGAAATGAACTATTTTATTGATGCAAAAGGAAACAAAATCATCTTGACCGAAAAGCAAGTTCAATATATTGAAACGGGAAGTACCATTACTGAAGGTGAAGGGTTGAACAACAAAACAGAAACAATGGTTGAAATGTTGAAAAACGACACCAACGACCAAGTAACTGCCAATGTAACCATTACCCGAACCGTGGATGGTGTTGAAACCACCGAAACCAAAACGTTCACCGGCACTGAAGAAGAAGTGCGCGCGCAGTTGAAAGATGTGGACGGTATGAAAATAAAGGTAAAGGATAAGGAATAATTAAGTTCCCAACCAAAACTACCAACCTGCAAGGTTTTCGAAATCTGGCAGGTTTTTTTATTCCCGAAACCCATTAACCCTAAAAACTTCCAGCAGAAACAACCTTAAATGCAAAGGCTCTGTTTCGGAACTGAACACTTGGACCACCCAAGCCCATTAAATTTTCCCTATCTTAGCTTTGCTATGGAACATTCAGACTTAATTACATTGGGTATCGCTTTTGGTCTGGGGCTTCTCGTGGGGCTTCAGCGCGAAAAGGCCGATCACGAAATGGCCGGGGTTCGAACTTTTACCCTTATTTCCATTTTGGGAACCATTGCCGGTTTCCTCACCCGCGATTTTGAGAATCCGTTTATTCTTCCCGCCTTGGGCCTCTCCGTAACCGCGTTTATGGTGGCCGCGAACCTTATTAAAGCGAAGCGGGACACGAACCCCAATGTTGGCCAAACCACGGAAGTAGCGATTTTATTAATGTTTGCCATTGGTGCCTATTTGGTTTTGGGAAGCCAAATGATTGGCGTTATAGTGGGTGCAATATTGGCCATTTTGCTATATGTAAAGGAAACGCTACATAATTTTATCGATAAGTTAAAGGAAAAGGATTTGGCGGCCATTATGACCTTCGCCGGTATTTCGCTGGTGATTTTACCCCTGCTTCCCGATGAAACCTATGGACCATATAATGTGCTTAACCCGCAAAACATTTGGTTGATGGTCACCTTGATTGTGGGGATTAGTATTTTGGGATATTTTATTTATAAGTGGCTAGGAAAAAAAGTAGGAATGGTCTCCAACGGTATTTTGGGAGGAATTATTAGCAGCACGGCAACAACCGTAAGCTATGCACGGCAGGCAAAGGAAAGCAACGCTGCCGGAAAAATTTCAGCTTTTGTGATTTTGGTGGCAGTTACGGTTTCATTAGTGCGAGTGGTTATTGAAATAGGCGTAGTGGTTCCTGAAAAATTGCCGCAAATTATCCTGCCCTTTGCCGTGCTGTTCCTTTTTATGGCATTGCTTTCCGCAGGGCTTTTCTACACCATTAATAAGGACAAAAATGTTTCGGAAATGCCCGAACCAAAAAATCCGGCCCAATTCAAAAGTGCCCTTTTCTTTGGAATTCTTTACGGATTGATTTTATTGGCAGTGGCCTTCACAAAGGAAAATTTTGGAAATAGTGGGTTGTACACGGTGTCGGTTATTGGTGGATTGGCAAATAAAGACGCAATAACGCTTTCCCTGTCGCAGCTAATAAAAGGCGGATTGGAAATTTCCCTTGGCTGGAAATTGATTATGACAGCTGTGATTTCAAACATGGCCTTCAAAGTGCTGATTGCCTCGGTTTTGGGGAATCGCCAATTGACTAAATATTTGGGTGCGGCCATGCTGATTTCGGTAGCTGCGGGACTTTTGTTGATTTGGTTTTGGCCCGACGGATGGTATTTGCCGGATACGAACGAATAATAAACTTGGCCCACTAACCGCAGAAAAAATAATCTTTACAAGGAAGAGAAAATTAAAACAACCCGTGAAGTTCGGCGTCAATCCGGTTGATTACTTGGCCCAAATGCTCGGGATCGTCCACAAAATTGATGTTGTCCACATCAAAAATAATGAGGTTGCCCTTGTCGTAACCGTGGATCCACGCTTCGTAACGTTCGTTCAGCCTACTTAAATAATCAATGCTTATCGAGTTTTCATAATCACGGCCACGCTTATGGATCTGGTTCACCAAATTCGGAATGCTGCTGCGCAAATAAATTAGCAGGTCGGGCCCTTCGGTTACACTTTCCATCAAATCGAAAAGCGAACGGTAATTTTCAAAATCGCGGTTGGTCATGAGGCCCATTGCATGCAGGTTCGGGGCAAAAATATAGGCATCTTCATAAATCGTCCGGTCCTGGATTACATTTTTCCCCTTTTCGCGAATTTCAAGAATTTGGCGAAACCGGCTATTCAAAAAATAGATCTGTAGGTTAAACGACCAACGCTCCATTTGGTTGTAGAAATCGTCCAGATAGGGGTTGTCCTCCACGTCCTCATAATGGGCGTGCCATTTGTAATGTTTTGAAAGTAAGCGGGTAAGTGTAGTCTTTCCGGAACCTATATTTCCTGCAATTGCAACGTGCATAGTTATTCTTTGGTTGGTAAGGTTAGTTTGAATGTGTGCAAATTTTCGCCGTCATAAAGATACAGGAAATCATTGGTTAGCTGCAAGTCTTGGATGTTTAATTCGGGCAGATCCAAGAGCACCGGCTGATGGTCCATTTCAGGATTTTTTCTGGCAAAATCCGGAAGGTAAAAAAGCTGGTTTTTCTTTAGGGCGATGAGGTTTTCGTTCTGTTGAACAATTTTTTCATACGCTTCCGATGGTTCTTCATTTAAAAGGCTTCCATAAATATTGAAGGCGCGCAGTTTCATTTCCGTTAAGGTAAAACAATAGTTGAAATTGCTGGCCTGCGACAACAATTTCCCCGGAAAGGGTTGCGAGACTACGGTTTGCATTTTGGAGCCGTAATTGTAAAGTTCCAACTGCTGTGTATCCACATTAAAAAGCCACAGGCTGTTGTTGCCGGCATTGGTGGCCGTGCTCACGTTCAAAAACTGCGGCAGGTTGTTGAAATTAATGCGTTCAATCTCATTCAGTTTGTTGTCCAGCATCACCACGGTGTTGGTGTCCTGAAAAAAGGCAACCACTTTCAAGGGGTTGATGATATCAACGGAAGTTATTCGGCCCAGTTGCAGATCGGTAAACCGGAAATTGCCATCGAGTCCCTGTTTTTGGAGCATGCGGTCCTTTATAAAATAGGTGTTTTTATAAGTGTCATTCCCAACAAAACGGTCGGCCAATAGGGGCGTGGTGCGCTCGGGCGTTAAGGTCTGCGCCAGTCCAATGTGGCAGACAAGTAAAAGTAAAACGGAAAAATTTTTCATTGGTGGGCAAGTTACGAAATGAAGATTTCATTTTAAACGAAAAATAAGGTAACAGATTATCCACAGATTCGTCTTAACGGTAAGGTTTCCTGAAAATGTTGAAGCGAATAAAACTATTTTTAAACATTTTAGTCGGAATATACTAACTTTGACATTCACACAAAAAAATGCTTTTAATGAAACGATATCTTCCGCTTTTTGCAATCCTGTTTTCCATCGCCTCAAACGCACAAAACATAAGCGGACAGGCCTTTTACGAATCGAAAACCACGGTTGATCTTGACGCTTTCGACACGAACCAACAACTTTCCGAGGAAATGAAAAAGGTGATTGCCCAACGAATGAAGAGTATGTTGGAAAAAACCTATGTACTTACTTTCAATAAAGATGAATCCATCTATAAGGAGCAGGAGGTGCTGGACGCCACGCCCATCAATCCCGGTTTTAAGATGATGATGAGTAGCTACACGCCCGGACCCCAATATAAAAACCTAAAAACCGGCCAACTTATCGAGGAAAATGAATTTTTCGGCAAGCAGTTTTTGATCGTGGATTCTATCCCCAAGTTGGAATGGACCATTACCAAGGAATCCAAACCTATCGGGCAGTATGTGGCTTTTAGGGCAACGGCAATAAAAAAGATTGATCCCAACGATTTTAGTATGGCCCGCCCAAAGAAAAAAGAGGAAACCGAAAAGACCGAACAAAAAAAGGACTCCACTGCCATAGAGGATCCAATGGATATGATCGAAATCCCCGAACAGATGGAAGTTACGGCTTGGTTCACCCCACAAGTGCCCGTAAGCAACGGTCCCGGCGAATTTGGTGGTCTGCCCGGCCTTATTTTGGAACTTAATATTTACAGAACCACCCTGCTCTGCTCCAAAATTGTGATGAACCCCAAGGAGGCCGAAAAAATTGAAGCGCCCAAAAAGGGAACCAAAGTTACCCGCGAGGAATACACCAAAATCGTAAAGGAAAAAACCGAGGAACTGCAGGAAAATTTTAGGAACAGCGGCGGCCGCAGGGGCGGTGGGTTTGGTGGATAAAAAACACTCGCTTTATAATCCAATTCTTTGAAAGTGATTGACGGAACAAAAAGAGTAATTAATGGCTATTTATAACCTCTGTGTCCTCTGTGCCTCTGTGGTTAAAAAATTTGGAATGAATAAAAATCTTTACCTACTATTTTGCCTCTTCTCCCTTTCCCTTTCTGCCCAAAGCATCAAAGTTAAAGGCACCATTAAGGACAGCATCGGCAATCCATTGGAATTTGCAAACGTAATTGCAACCATTAAGGCTTCGGGCGCTACTGAAACCTATGGCATCACCAATCACCAAGGCCGCTATCAGCTCGACCTGCCCAAAGGAGAAACGTATCTGCTTCGCGCCAGTTTTTTAGGCTTCGAGACCGAAGAAAAAACTTTGACCGTAGCAACCGATGCTCAAAACTTAGAGCTTGATTTTGTATTAGTTCCGCAGGAAAACCAGTTGGACGACGTGGAACTGGTCTATGAAATGCCCGTAACCATAAAGGGCGACACCATTGTTTACAACGCCGATAGTTTTACCACCGGCGAGGAACGCAAACTGGGCGATGTGATGAAAAAGCTCCCCGGCGTAGAGGTGAACGAAGATGGTGAAATTCAAGTTGAAGGCAAAACCGTTCAAAAAGTGATGGTGGAGGGCAAGGATTTCTTTGACGGCGACAGCAAACTGGCCACCAAAAACATTCCCGCCGATGCGGTGGATAAAGTGGAAGTGCTTCGCAACTACAACGAGGTGGACCAGATGCGCGGACTTGGCAACGACCGCGACAACGTGGCCATAAACATAAAATTGAAGGAAGGAAAAAAGAATTTCTGGTTTGGTGAGGTTACGGCGGGCGCGGGACTTGCCGATGAATATGGTGACGAAAACGGGCGCTATTTGGCGCATCCAAAATTGTTTTATTACAGTCCGAAATACAGTATAAACCTAATAACTGATTTCAACAATATTGGCGAAGTGCCTTTTACGTTTCGCGATTATTTCAACTTTACGGGTGGGTTTAAAAATTTTAATAAAGGCGGAGGAACCAATTTCAATATAAGCAATAGCGACCTCGGCTTTGCAGTTTCACAGAACGACCGTGCAAAAAGTATTGATGCGAAATTCGTGGCGGGAAATTTCAGTTATGCGGTAAACGACAAACTGGACATTAGCGGTTTTGGCATTTTGAGCGACAATAAAACGAATATCGTGAACAATTCCATTCGGCAGTTTATTGAGGAGGGAATCACCGAAAACACCAGTACGAATAACGACCAGCGCAACCAATTGGCCATGTTGAAATTGAGCAGCACCTATAAACCCAATGTGAATTTTCAGTTGGATTATGACGCCCTCATCAAAACCTCAAAGCAAACCGAGGACGACGCCACCATCTCCATAGTAGGGGGCAACCAAAACGATATTTCGGAAGTGAAGGAAAACAAGCCTTTTTCCATCAATCAAACGGTGAACGCTTACTATACTTTAAACGATAAAAATATTTTTGCTGCAGAAGTCCAGCATTTATACCAGAACGAAGATCCGTTTTACCAAGCGGTGCAGGACGATGTTCCCTTTCGCGGTGTTTTCACGGAAATCAATCCGCTGGATCCCTTCAATAGCGAGGCTGATACCTTTGATCCGTTGGAACAAGCAGACCGATATAACATCAACCAAAACAAGACGGTGAAAAGTAACAAGTTAGATGCAAAGGTTGATTATTACTATGTTCTCAACAATTTGAGCAATTTGAACCTTACCCTTGGAACTACCTTCAGCAGCCAAAAATTCAATTCCGGAATATTTCAGATCTTGGACAACGGAAGCCAAAATGATTTCAGTGAAAACGATTTCAACAATGAGGTAACCTATACATTTACCGATGCTTTTTTTGGGCTTCACTATAAATTGAAAAGTGGAAAATTTATCTTTAATCCGGGGGTTACGCTTCACAATTATAATCTGAAAAACGAGCAATTGGGCGCCACTTCCACCCAAAACGATTGGAGGGTTTTGCCCGACGTAAACGTGGTTTGGGAATTGAAGAAAAGTGAAAATTTGCGTTTCAATTATGGGATTACTTCAGAATATAGCGATGTAAACAACTATGCCGAGGCTTATGTTTTTAATAATTACAACCGCCTGTTCCGTGGAAATCGGGAGCTGGAAAATTCGCTTTCGCACAGTTTTAATTTAACCTATTTCAGTTTTAATCTCTTCAACTACACCAACATTGGCGGAAATTTGGGCTATACCCGGCGCATTGATGCCATCAAGACCAATACGGATTTGGTAGGCATTAGCCAGGTGAGCACGGCCATTAATTTTGACAGCAATTTTCCCGATGAAACCTTTTCGGCGGTGGGCCGTTTCAGCAAAACAATCAAAAAGATACAATTTAAGCTGGACGCCGCTCTTTTCTTGAGCAAAACCAACAATATCATCAACGGCGAAATCCGCGGTAGCGAAAGTTTTACGCAGAATTACAACGCCAGTGTTTTGAGCAATTTTAAGAGTTTTCCAAACTTTGAAGTGGGCTATCGCTTTATGAAAAACGATTACGACAACGGCGGGTCCACCCAAGTATTTTTTACAAACCGGCCCTATGCCAACGTGAATATTCGGTTTTTGAAGAATTTCAACCTTTTTGGCGAGTGGGATTATTACAATTATACGAACGATGCCAAAACGATTGAGAATAGCTACTCCTTCTTCAACGCAAATCTTTATTACCAGAACGGCGACAGTCCTTGGGAATTTTCGGTGCGCGCCACCAATATCCTCGATACTGAATCCATCAATAACGATAGTTTCAACGACCAATTTAACACCACTTCGCAGTATTTCGTGATGCCGCGGATTGTGATGTTTGTTATAAAATATGGGTTGTAACCTCATTGCGAGCGCAGCGGCACAATCTCATGATTTTTTCTTAAATTCCCTTTTAAAAAATTCTACTATGCGAAATGTCCTTCTCGGAATCGTCATTGCCTTTGTGATCGTTTTTGGCCTCCGCTATTGTGAAAATAAAAAGGAAAATCGAGAAATTCTTGAAGCAAACACGGCGCTCATTCAAAAGGAGCTGAAAAATGTGGGCAAATTGATTGTGACGGAGGGAAGTTATGCCCAGGTTTTTACCTATAACGATAGCCGCGATTTGTTGTACGGTCTTTTCGACGCACGAAAAAAGGCCTTGATCGTGGTGAATGCCACTGCCAGTATTTCATACGATTTAAGCCAAGTCCGCACCCAAATTGACCAGGCCACCAAAACCGTGACCATAACCGATATTCCCGAGCCCGAACTCTCCATAAATCCAAATATTCAGTATTATGATGTCACGCAGGATTATCTCAATCAGTTTACGGCAACGGATTACAACAAAATAAAAAGCAGGATAGAGAAATCGCTCCGCAAAAAAATTGAGGCGTCGGAACTGCGCACCAACGCCGAAAACCGACTGATTTCCGAACTTCAGAAAATTTATATTCTCACCAATTCCCTTGGCTGGACGCTTCAATATAATTCGAAAAAGGTGGAAAGCGAGTCGGAATTGCGCAGGCTAAAGTTATAGCATATATTCCTCGGCGTGGCCGTTTTGGACCAACCATTGGTTCAGGTCTAAATCGTCAATTAGAATGTTTGCAAGATAGCGACCGTATTTTTCCTGTTTGTCCTTATACGAATTAATTATTACTTCCTTGTCCAAAATCATGGCGCGAACAATATCGCGAACGGCAATGCCCCGATCACGGTCCTCGCCGCGTATTTCGGGGGTGTTGATTCCGTAAAGGCGAAATTTCATTTGCTGATAATGGTAAAACCCTAAATCCACCATAGCGGTAATGGTATCGCCGTCGTAAACATCGATGACCTTTGCTTTGTATTGATACATACTTTCAATTTTTTATAAATTCATATAAAGCTACAAAAAACTGAAATCCAATACTTTAAAAAAAGATGGAATTTTAAGACCTAAATTCGAGTGGGTAGGCCTGCGTTTATAATTTCTGGCTCAAACTGAACCAGCCCCCGCCGTTCATGGCTTCCACCCCTTGACTGCGAAGGATTCCGGCAGCGCTGGCACTGCGCATCCCGCTGGCGCAACAACAAATAACGGGCTTGTTCCACTGCTTGATCTGTGCCATTTTGCCGTTGAGGTTTTGCAGCGGAATATTTTTAGAGCCCGGAATGGCGCCGCTGTCATATTCGCTTTTGGTGCGCACATCCAAAATAATGGCGCCGCGATTTTTAAAATCCTGTATCTTTCTTTTTTTGTTGCCGAAGAGAAAATCAAATAGTCCCATATAATTCTTGCTATACTGCAATGAGTGCAGTAGATGTGTCATTAAATTGTTTCGTTGGTTTTTATGCTTAAAAGTTCCAAACCGCCATCAATCAAATGCGCGATTTTTGGCCTTTGCGTTTTTAAATGCAAAAGATATTTCAGCACTTCTTCCGAAAAATTGGAATCGGTTTCCGAAATTAATTCATAAATCTCCAAAGGCAGCAACCAATCGGAAGGATGGTTTATTTTGAGATTTTGGAAAATTTTTTCCAATTCAATCCTCTCTTTTGAAGTTGATTTCTGGGGTAAGTTTTTTTCCCGGATTTCCCGAACCTCTTTATACAGCGCGTTTAACTGTTTTTCTTTTTCAGAAAGTGCTGCACGGATGGTTTCGGTTTTTGATTTGTGCTGGGAAATGGGAAAGGAGTTGTAGTCTGCCGCGCCGGCAAAAACCGAAACGATCTCCTTGCCCACGGCCATATCGAAATCGCCCATTTCGGGAGAAAACAGAATTTCATTTTTATATTTCACCGTACAGTCGGTAAACTGAATGAGCATCAATTCGCCCTTTAAGTTCCGCATTCCGGTTACGTTCAGTCCGTGAACGGTAATGCCGCTCTCGAATTCGAATTCGATAGGTTTTCCATCGTAAAAATTATAGGCCTGCAAGTCGCGCGGCCCCATATTTTCAATAGCCAGGTTGATGCCTTTCAGTTTTCCCAATGGCGAACAAAATCCGTTTTTGTGGCGGTTTATGCCGTGACCGATCACCTCCTTTTCCCGATAGCTAAGGGCGGTTTCGCCTTCGGTCTCAAAATAGACCACTTCATTGTCCTCGTTTTTGATCATCCGCGAAAAGCGGCCACTAACCTGCAGGCCGGTGCTAATCTCAATGGTTCCGAGTTGCTTGCTCTCTATCAACTTATGAAGCCCGCGCCAGCCTCCCTTGCGGACGGCCATAGTATTTGCAAATGCCTCCAAAACTTCCATCAAAGTAGAAAAATCGGGGGTTACGTAGAGTTGTGGCTGGGGTTTGGTGATGTCAAAATCCTGATAGGCGGCTTCAATGGTGTAGGCTATTTTTTTGACCTCCGGCTTCATGCACCAAGCACTTTCGCCTATGGAAGACAGCAGCCCGGCTCCATAAATCCTTGGATTTTCGAGAGTTCCAATAAGCCCATATTCAACGGTCCACCAATGCAGGTTGCGTATCAAAGAGATTTCGGAAGGATTTACCTTTTTCTTTTGAAGTTCCTCTACGCAGGCTTCGGCGGCGTTTAGCAATTCCTGCGAAATGCCTTCGGCTTCTTTTAAAATGGAAAGCTCGCGCACGGCTTCGTACATTTCAATATCATGGGCACTGGAAATTGCTTTTGCGCCAATCTCGCCAAAGCGCCTTAAATATTCCGCATAATCGGGACTGGCAATAATGGGAGCGTGGCCTGCACCTTCGTGGATAATGTCGGGAGCGGGAGTGTATTCAATGTTTTCCAATTGGCGAATGTCGCTTGCGATTACCAGCACTTTGTAGGCCTGAAATTCCATAAAGGCATTCGGAGGAATAAATCCGTCCACGGCGACGGCGGCCCAGCCAATTTCCTTCAAAATACGGTTCATCCCATACATCGATGGAATTTCGTCAATTGAAATGCCCGTTTTTTTGAGCCCATCCACATAACTTTCGTGGGCCACCCGTGAAAGATAGTCCACGTTTTTGCGCATCACATAGCGCCAAACGGCTTGGTTTATCGGCGTATATTGCGCGTAGTTTTGCGGTTTGATGTACTGCTTCAAATGGGGCGGTAGCCTGTCCAGCAATTCGTTGGATTCAATTTTAATTTCCATAGGTCCAAAAGTAGTTTAGGCAAGGCAGGTTTCCAAGGCGTTAAAGGGCTATTTTTTGTATCTTGCGGCTTATAGCGCCAAAGATAGTTTTGTGTGTTATTTTAAAAACGCTACGTGGCAAAATTTCATAAAATTAAAGTAAAGGACATTTACAAGGAAACCGACGATTGTTCGGTACTCACCTTCGAAGTTCCGGAAGCATTGGTTGAAAGTTTCCATTTTCGCCAAGGCCAGCATTTAACCTTAAAGGCCGACATTGATGGCGAAGACACCCGTCGATCCTACAGTCTGTGCTCCAGCCCGATCGACAAGCAATGGCAGGTGGCCGTAAAGACCATTCCGGGCGGCAAGTTTTCAACCTTTGTAAATTCAACATTGAAAGCTGGCGATACGCTGGAAATCATGGAACCCAGCGGGATGTTTGGCGTGGAAATTGAACCCCAAAAAGCCAAAAACTATCTTTTCTTTGCTGCCGGAAGTGGTATTACACCCGTGCTTTCAATGATAAAAACACATTTGGCGCTTGAGCCCAACTCCACTTGCAAGCTGTTTTATGTGAATAAGACCGCAAAATCCATTATCTTTAAGGAAGCTTTGGAACAGTTGCGGAACCAATATTTCGGCCGATTGGAAATCTATTATTTCCTCACAAAGGAACGCCGCGATATCGAACTTTTCAACGGACGTTTTGACGATGAAAAGATGCGGGTTTTAACCAAAACCTTTATCGACATTCCAGATACCAATGAAGTGTTTCTCTGTGGGCCCGAAGAAATGGTGGGGTATGTTAGCAGCTATTTGGTGGAAGCGGGGCTTCCGAAGCAGTTGATCCATTATGAATTGTTCGTAACGGGACTGACCGAAGAAGATAAAAAGCGCGCCGAACGCTTGGCAAAACAAAATGTGGAAGGTGTTGAAGTGACCATTGTGGATGCAGGAAAGGAATTCCAATTTACAATGACAAAAGATTTTGACAATATTCTCGATGCTGCTTTGGCTGCAGGTGCCGATTTGCCCTTTGCCTGCAAAGGCGGAGTTTGCAGCACTTGCAAATGCCAAATTTTGGAAGGCAGCGTGGAGATGAAAATAAATTACGCTTTGGAAGAAAAGGAAGTAGCGCAAAACTTTGTTTTGAGTTGCCAGGCCGTTCCCACTTCCGAAAAAGTGAAAGTTGATTTTGATGTGTAACAGTTATAAGCTTTAAGCTTACAGCAATAAGCTAAAAATATGAGTGAAAAAGATATAAGGAATTTAGAGGAAATTTTTGAGGCCCGCATTGCGCGCGATGAAAAAATAGAGCCCAAGGATTGGATGCCGGAGAAATACCGTCAGACCCATATTCGGCAGATAAGCCAGCACGCCCATTCCGAAATTGTTGGGATGCTGCCCGAAGGCAACTGGATTACCCGCGCACCTTCTCTGCGCAGAAAGGCTGCGCTGCTTGCAAAGGTGCAAGATGAAGCCGGCCACGGCTTGTATCTGTATTCTGCCTGTGAAACCTTAGGTATTTCGCGCGATGAACTATACGAACAATTACATTCCGGAAAGGCGAAATATTCTTCCATTTTCAACTACCCAACAATCACTTGGGCCGATATGGGCGCCATTGGCTGGTTGGTTGACGGCGCCGCGATTATCAATCAGGTGCCGCTTTGCAATACGTCTTTTGGCCCTTATGCCCGTGCTATGGTACGTGTTTGCAAGGAAGAAAGTTTTCACCAAAGGCAGGGTTTTGAGATTATGTTGACGCTTTGTCGCGGCACCGAAGAGCAAAAGGCCATGGCGCAGGACGCACTGAACCGTTGGTGGTGGCCCAGTTTGATGATGTTTGGCCCAACGGACGACCAATCCACCCACACCGAACAGTCCATGAAATGGAAGCTGAAAAGAAAGACCAACGATGAACTTCGGCAGCAGTTTGTCGATCAAACGGTTCCACAGGCAGAGCTCTTGGGAATCACAGTTCCCGACCCAGATTTGAAATTTAACAAAGAAACCGGCCATTACGATTTCGGCGAAATAAATTGGGACGAGTTTTGGCAAGTGGTAAAAGGCCACGGTCCGTGCAATAAAGAAAGAATGAAAGCCCGCGTTGAAGCTTGGGAAAATGGTGAATGGGTGCGTGAGGCCGCAATGGCGTATGCGGAAAAGAACGAAAAAAGAAAAGTAGCGAAAGCAAGTTGAATAGATGTGAGACGTGAGACCTGAGATTTGAGATTTGAGACGTGAGAGAAGCATCCAATTCTACTCTAAAATCTCAAATCTCAAGTCTCAGGTCTCAAATCTCAAATCTCAAATCTCAAATCTCAAATCTAACATCTAACATCTAATGTCTGAAAAGAAAAACTGGCCTCTTTGGGAAATATTTGTCCGTAGTAAGAATGGATTGGAGCATCGCCATTTTGGAAGTCTCCACGCTGCCGATGCGGAAATGGCACTGGAAAATGCCCGCGATGTGTACACACGCCGAAACGAAGGCGTGAGCATTTGGGTGGTAGAGAGCAAGCACATCACCGCCTCAAATCCCGCTGATAATGGTGAACTGTTTGAGCCAGCGCAGGACAAAGTATATCGCCACCCCACTTTTTATGATCTGCCGGATGAGGTGAAGCATATGTAGCGGGAAATCGAAATCTAAACTGAAATCGAAAAATGAAAAGTTATAATTTGGATAATCGGTTTGAAGATTTCGCCGCTTCAATAGTTGTAATTTTTACTATGCCACCAAAGTCCTTTGCCGCTGATTATCTCACTAAGCAGCTCATTAGATCTTCTTGTTCATCTGCTTTAAATTTCGGAGAATTTGAAGGCGCAGGTTCAGATAAAGATAGAGCTAATAAATTAAGAATTACATTGAAAGAATTACGAGAGTCATTAAGGAATATTAATATTCAAATTAAAGCGAATCTCATTGATTCTAATAATAGTGCAGCAATAAGAAATGAAAATGAGGAACTTATAAGAATTGTAGTTTCACTTCTCAAAAAATATAGCTAAAGTTTTCGATTTCAGTTTCGATTTCGATTTCAGTTTCGATTTCGATTTCAGTTTCGATTTCGATTTTAAAAAGTGTACATGATGAATCTATATGACTACATCCTAACAATAGCCGACAACTCCTTAATCCTTGCGCAGCGCTTGGGGGAGCTCTGCGGCCACGGTCCAAATTTGGAAACGGATATTGCACTGACCAATATTTCGTTGGATTTGCTGGGGCAAACCCGAAGCTATTACCAATATGCCGCAAAGATTTCTGGGGAAAGTAAAACGGAGGATGATATTGCCTTCCTAAGAATTGAAAGGGAATACAAAAACTGTCTGTTGGTGGAACAACCGAACATCCATTTCGGCTATGTTATCGGCCGTCAGTTTCTCTTCGATGTTTACCATTTTATGTTGATGGAGAAGCTACAAAATAGTCCCGATGAAACGCTGGCCGCCATTGCCAAAAAAGGAATTAAGGAAGTTAGCTACCACAAACGTTTTTCTTCCGATTGGGTAAAACGTTTGGGCGACGGCACCGAGGAAAGTAACGCAAAAATGCAGGAAGCCATTGATGATCTTTGGCGATTTACGGACGAACTTTTCTTTATGACCGAGGCTGAAAAAGAAATGGCAAAAGAAGGAAGCGGCATCGACGTGTCAAATTTCAAGGAAAAATATTACCAGGAGGTTTCCGAAATTTTAATAGAAGCAACCTTGAAAGTTCCCGAAAACAAATATTTCACCAAAGGCGGAAAAGAAGGCGTGCACACAGAGCATATGGGCTATATTTTGGCCGAACTGCAATATATGCAACGCACCTATCCGAATATGCAATGGTAAAAATAATATATACCGAATAAAAGATATCGATTTCTGAAGGCACTTGGCCTCGATATTCCGTGTTCAAAATTCATTATTCATATTCAAAAAATGACTGCTGAAAAGCCAAACATACAAACTGATTTGATTCCGGTGCTAAAAACTGTCTCCGACCCGGAAATTCCCGTTTTGTCGGTGCTGGACCTTGGTATTATACGCGAGGCCGTTGAAAAGGATGGAATTATTAACATAAAATTGACCCCCACCTATTCGGGCTGCCCGGCAATGGACGTGATTGGCGATGACTTAAAAAAGGCCTTTTCTGAAGTTGGCAAAAAGGCCGAAGTGGAACTCGTTCTTTCTCCCGCGTGGTCCACAGATTGGATTAGCAAAGAAGGACTTCAAAAAATGGAGGAGTACGGCATCGCCCGCCCGCTTTCTGAATCGCACGATAAAGATGCGTTGCTCGGAAATGGGAAATTGGTGAAATGTCCACAATGCGGGAGTACCAACACCTATTTGGTGAGCCAGTTTGGTTCGACGCCCTGCAAAGCTTTGTTTAAATGCAATGATTGCCAAGAACCATTTGATTACTTCAAATGTCTGAAATGATCTTTATTTAAGCTCTCAAGCTTAATTCATATTCTAAGCTGTAAAATAATATATAGATAATCGAAAAAAAACCGATTATGTTGTTTAAAAAAAATAAAATGATTATCTTTGGGTGATATTTAAGAAGAGATGTCAATTCGAAACAACATACGAGAATATACACATATACCACTAACGCACCGCATCGTTTCGGATGTGCTGGCGGAATACAACCGCCCCAACGATAAAATCAGCGACTTAGTCCAAAATGGATTTTTGGTTTCACTTCGCCGAGGTCTCTATGTGCCCGGGCCCGAGCTCGATTTGCCAGTACCCCATCAATTTATAATAGCCAATCATCTCCGCGGGCCGAGCTATATTTCGTTGGAAACAGCACTCTCGCACTGGGGTTTAATTCCAGAACAGGTTTATGAGGTTAGCTCCATGACCCTAAAAACTTCCCGAACCTATGATACCCCTTTAGGCCATTTTTACTATCGGCATCTTGCTGCGCCCTATTATGCATTTGGATTGGAGCGGGTAGAAGTTGGAACCAATCAATTTGCGCTAATGGCCTCTCGTGAAAAAGCACTTTGCGACAAAATTATAACCACTGCAGGGGTCAATCTGCGAAGTCAGGTGCAAACCTTTGATTTTCTTATGGAGGATCTTCGCTTGGATGAAACCCTCTTGGGGCAGTTGGACCGTGCTGCCATTTCAAGTTGGGTGCAAGATGCTCCCAAAGCATCCAGTCTGCAAATGTTGGTCGATACCCTCAACACGTTATGATAAAAGAGTGGATTCAAGAGTATAGCCCTTCAAATGAGGATGAAGCGCTCGCTGCACTTCGGGAGATTATGAAGGAAATTGCTCTTGCCGCTCTTTCCAGAACCGATTTTTTTAAAAGAGCCGCATTTTATGGCGGAACCGCCCTGCGTATTTTCCACGGTCTGGACCGGTTTTCTGAGGATTTGGATTTCTCATTGTTGCAAACGGAGGAAAATTTTTCTCTCGAACCCTACTTTAATGCCATTAGCGACGAGTTCCAAGGGTTGGGAATGACGGTAAGCCTTCGCAAAAAAGAAAAAAATGGCAATTCCCCCATAGAATCGGCCTTTTTAAAATCGGAAACGCTTTGGGAGGAATTGGTTTTGGTAAATGTTGTCGAACAATTGGGGATTCGGTCCAATAGAAATGTCAAAATTAAGATTGAGATTGACCGCAATCCGCCACAAAAGTTTCAGACTGAAGAGAAATTACTACTGCGTCCGTTTTCGTTTTATGTGAAATGTTTCGACCTGCCCAGCCTGTTTGCGGGAAAAATGCACGCACTGCTCTTCCGGAAGTGGAAAAATAGGGTAAAAGGGCGCGATTGGTTTGATATGGAATGGTACATCCGCAAAGGGGTGCGCCTAAACCTGGAGCATTTCCTTCAGCGCGCCAAAGATTCTGGGGACTGGAATGAAAACACAATCTCTGAGGCAGAATTCCGGGAATTGCTTCAAAATAGAATAAAAACTACCCCAATCGAACGCGTCGTCCAGGACGTGCGCCCTTTTGTTAAAAATGTTCAAGCACTTAATATTTGGAACGCCCAATATTTTCTCGATTTGGCCGCCCAACTCAAAGTGGAAGATTAGAATTTTCTATTTTTGTTGAAACCGGGTTTTTAAGCCCTTCTTAATAGTATAAAAAGCAACTCTATGGCATCGATAGACCTAAAGATTCAGCACGGGACGGCATGGATTACCCTTAATCGCCCCGAAGTTTTTAATAGTTTTAATCGCGAAATGGCGCTTTTGCTTCAAAATGAATTGGACGCCGCTGAAAAAAATAGTGAAATCCGTGCAATAGTAATTACCGGAAGCGGTAAGGCCTTTTGCGCCGGACAGGATCTAAAGGAAGTTACTTCACCGGAACTTAATCCCGGTTTCAAAAAAATACTCGAAGAACATTATAACCCAATAATTCAGAGAATAAGAAATATCGAAAAACCCATAATCGCGGCCGTAAATGGCGTTGCCGCGGGTGCCGGTGCTAATATTGCCTTGGCCTGCGATGTGGTCGTCGCTTCTGAAAATTCAAGTTTTATACAGGCTTTCTGTAAAATTGGGTTGGTGCCCGACAGCGCCGGGACTTTCTTTTTGCCGCGGTTGATCGGGTTCCAAAAAGCTTCGGCGTTGATGATGTTGGGCGATAAGATTTCTGCCGTGGAAGCCGAAAAACTGGGAATGGTTTACAAAGTAGTTACGCCGGAAAATTTTATGGAAGAGGTAAATAATATCGCTTCCATTTTGGCAAAAATGCCCACTAAAGCATTGGGTTTGACAAAGCGATTGTTGAACAATTCGATGCAGAATAATTTGGAAGAACAGTTAGATTTGGAAAGCAAACTTCAAATAGAATCTGCCCAAAGCGAAGATTATGCCGAGGGGGTTGATGCGTTTGTAAACAAACGGAAGCCGGAGTTTAAAGGAATGTAAAAACTGAAATATAAACCGAAAAATTTAAAATATAAAAGTATCGAAAACTTTATCCTTTTAAATTTTGCATTTAAATTTTATGATTAAAAACGTTGGAATTATCGGCGCAGGCACCATGGGGGCAGGCATCGCGCAAGTGGCAGCCACTGCTGGCTGTTCCGTAAAATTATATGATACAAAAACTGAAGCCTTAAAAAAAGCACAGACTGATCTCGAAAAAATTCTGGCTCGTTTGGTGGAAAAAGGAAAAATTTCTGCGGAAGAAAAGAAAAAGACACAAGGAAATATTGGTTACGTAAATTCCATCAAAGAGCTTAAGGATTCCGACTTGACCATCGAAGCGATAGTGGAACACCTCGACGTCAAAAAGAACGTATTCTCAACCCTCGAAAAATTTGTGGGCGACGATTGTATTATTGCTTCAAATACCTCTTCATTATCCATTGCTTCCATTGCTTCGTCCCTTCAAAAACCGGAGCGTTGCATCGGCATCCATTTCTTCAATCCCGCACCTTTGATGAAATTGGTAGAAGTGATTCCTGCGGTGCAAACTTCAACCAAAACATTGCAAACTTCAGTAAAAACCATAAAAGATTGGGGAAAAACAGTTGCTGTGGCAAAGGACACGCCGGGCTTTATCGTTAATCGTGTTGCGCGTCCTTTTTATGGCGAAGCGTTGCGTATTTATGAAGAAGGCATCGCTTCTTTTTCTGAAATAGATGCAGCTATGAAAGAAATAGGCGGCTTTAGAATGGGCCCGTTTGAATTGATGGATTTTATTGGCAACGATGTAAATTATACCGTTACCGAAACTGTTTTTGAGGCATTTTATTACGATCCGCGCTACAAACCTTCGTTCACCCAAAAGCGTTTTGCCGAAGCGGGCTATTTGGGAAGAAAAAGTGGAAAAGGATATTATGATTATTCCAAGAACAGTGGTCAACCTCAGCCTGTTGAAGGCGAATTAAATAGCGAAAAAGCTGAAAAAATATTCAACCGAATCCTCGTAATGCTAATAAACGAAGCCGCAGACGCCCTTTTTTGGAACATCGCTTCCGCGGAAGATATTGACAACGCAATGACAAAAGGCGTGAACTATCCAAAAGGCCTATTGGCATGGGCCGATGAAAAGGGAATCGATTGGTGCGTAAATAAAATGGATGAGCTTTACGGGATTTATCACGAAGACAGGTATCGTTGTTCGCCGTTGTTACGAAATATGAAGGAAACAGGTAGTAAATTTTTTAGCGCGGAGCTATGAGTCGTGAGTTATGAGCTTTGAGCTATGATTGAATGATTATACAAAACATTGAGGTATGTTTGAAAGTGAATATCATTTTAGTTTGAAAACTTATTGGTTTATCAGAAAGCAATGGTTTTTGGTGAAGTAGTGGATAAATTAGTTGAATCATTTCCAAAAAAAGAGATGTATCGTTTATCTTCTCAATTTTGTCAGGCTGCTGATTCGATTGCCGCGAATATTTCAGAGGGTTCTGGAAGTTCAGACCCTAATTTTAATCGATATTTAAAAATGGCTTGGGATTCAAGTCACGAGTGTGTAACTTGGAATACAAAAGCATATTTAAGAAAATATATTTCTCACGAAGCATTTGAAAACAACAGGAAATCATTGACTGAAATAGGCAAAATGATTTCTTCATTAAGAAGAAAATTAAATAACTAAAAACTCATAGCTCATAACTCATAACTCATAGCTCACGGCTCATAGCTCATAGCTCACGGCTCATAGCTCACAGCTCATAGCTCAAGGCTCATAGCTCATAGCTCAAGGCTCATAGCATATGGCCTACACAAAAAAAGTATATGGAAAATACCTCGCACCTACCACCTAATGAAATTCCAAAAAAAATGCTTTCCCTAGACCCTTTTAGCCAGTGGTTAGGCATCAAGATATTGGAAGTTGAAAAAGGAAGGTGCAAGGTAGCAATGACCGTTCGCAAAGAAATGCTCAACAGCATGAACAAGGCCCATGGCGGGATAGCCTACAGTTTGGCAGATACCGCTTTTGGCTTTGCGGCAAACACACATGGCAAGTATGCTGTATCCATCGAAACTTCAATTAATCATATTGAAGCCTTGAATGAGGGGGATTATCTCACGGCCGAATCGGTCATCGAAAAAGTTGGAAATAAGTTAGGTTTCCATATCGTGGAGGTGAAAAGAGGCGAAGAATTGGTAGCTTTGTTCAAAGGGGTAGTCTATAGAACCTCAAAAGATTGGAAAGAATGATGGATTTTGAATATCCAATATCGAATATCGATTTACTGAATTTTAAACATACATAAGCTTTATAAAATCGAAGGGAGAGAGCGAGTTCAAGAGCCATTAACAATTAAAAATTAACCATTAACTATTAAACTATGAAGTGGCAAGGTAGAAGACAAAGCGGCAATCTGGACGATCGCCGCGGAATGAGCAAGGGCAAGGCAATCGCCGGGGGCGGAATTATCGTGACCCTCATTGTGCTCGGTCTCCAATTTTTTGGTGGCGAAACTGGGCAGCAACTGGCTCCAATTGTGGAACAGCTTGGAAACGGCCAATCGGGCCAACCCACCGAACAGCGCGAGCTGACTGCGCAGGAACAGGAAATTGGCAATTTTATGGCAACCGTATTGGCAGATACCGAAGACGTTTGGAATCAAGTTTTTGCCGATAACAATCTTGGCAATTATGAAGAGCCCACGATGGTCCTCTTTACCGATGCCGTAAGCACCGGATGTGGCAACGCAACCTCGGCCTCGGGTCCCTTTTACTGTCCGGCGGACCACAAACTCTACATGGACCTCGCCTTTTTCGATGAACTAAAAACGCGCTTTGGCGCAAAAGGTGGCGATTTTGCTATGGCCTATGTAACTGCCCACGAAATTGGCCACCACGTTCAAACATTGCTGGGCACCAATCAAAAAGTCAGTCAACTGCAACGGCAGACCAACAAAACCGAGGCCAACCGACTTTCCGTAGCCTTGGAATTACAAGCCGATTTCTATGCGGGAATTTTTGCCCATTACAACAAAGAATACCTTGAAGAAGGCGATATTGAAGAAGCCATGAGTGCCGCCAAGGCCGTGGGCGACGATGCCATTCAAAAACGCATGCAAGGCCATGTGGTACCCGACAGTTTTACCCACGGCACTTCCGAACAACGGATGCGGTGGTTTATGAAAGGCTACCGCACGGGCGATATTACGCAGGGAGATACATTTTCGGAAATTGTAAATTGACTGTTAGTTTTTTAGTTTGGTAGTTTCTTAGAATTGACTTCTTAAAATAATTTCGGAATGAAAAGTAAATTTCATTTTAAGTTCGAGGAATTGACAATTTATAACAGGGCTATTGATTTTTGGGAAAAAATCAATCTTCAAATCCAAACCTTCCCCAAAGAAGAAATATATCGGCTTTCATCCCAGTTTATCCGGGCGGCAGATTCTATAGCCCTAAATATTGCAGAAGTTTCTGCCGCCTCTCCGGCAAATTTCAATCGATATCTGCAAATGGCTTGGGATAGCGGCCACGAATGTGTTGTGTGTAGCACAAAAGCATATTTACGCGGATTTATTTCCGAGGAAATCAATGAAGAAAACAGGAAGGATATCGTTGAATTAAATAAAATGATAACATCTTATAAAAATTATTTGAAGAAAAAAATAAAACCAAATTAAACTACCAAAACTACCAGACTACCAAACTACCAAACTTAAAAAACAATACCCAACATGAATACTTACATCATAGACGGCATTCGAACCCCAATAGGCAGTTACCAAGGCACGCTAAGCACCGTAAGAACAGACGATTTGTCGGCATTGGTTATTGCTGAAATAGTAAAAAGAAATCCAAACATTCCGAAAGAAGCTTATGACGACGTAATTTTCGGTTGCGCAAACCAAGCTGGGGAAGACAATAGAAACGTGGCGCGAATGGCGCTGCTTTTGGCAGGATTGCCGGTAACCGTTCCCGGGGAAACGGTGAACCGACTTTGCAGCAGCGGACTTTCGGCTATCATTCACGCTAACCGCGCGATAAAGGCGGGCGATGGCGATCTGTTTATTGCCGGCGGCGTCGAGAATATGACGCGAGGCCCCTACGTTATCGCAAAGCCATCTTCCGCTTTCGGAACCGATGCGAAAATGTATGATTCCAGTTTCGGCTGGCGCTTCGTAAACCCGAAAATGGCCGAAATGTACGGCACCGACGGAATGGGAAATACGGCTGAAAATCTGGTGGAAAAGCACAATATTTCCCGCGAAGATCAAGATGCCTTCGCCTACCATTCGCAGATGAAAGCTGCAAAAGCCCAACAGAATGGACGTTTAGCCAAAGAAATAGTTCAAGTTGAAATTCCGCAGCGAAAAAAGGATCCGATTATTTTTAAAGATGATGAATTTATCCGTCCCGACACCACAAAAGAAGTGTTGGCAAAATTACGTCCCGCCTTCAAAAAAGACGGCAGCGTAACCGCCGGAAATTCCTCAGGTTTAAATGATGGTGCCGCCGCAACTATTATCGCTTCCGAAGATGCCGTAAAAAGATACAATTTAAAACCCATTGCCAAAATTGTAAGTTCAGCAGTCGTGGGAGTAGAACCGCGAATCATGGGCATCGGACCGGTTGAAGCTTCCAATAAAGCCCTTAAAAAAGCTGGTTTGAAAATGGAAGATATGGACGTGATTGAATTAAACGAAGCCTTCGCTTCCCAAGCCTTGGCCTGCATTCGCGAATGGGGATTGAAAGATGACGATCCGCGCATCAACCCAAACGGTGGTTCAATAGCTATCGGTCATCCGCTTGGTGTTACCGGGACGCGTATTGCTTATTCCGCAGCTTTGGAACTTCAACTTCAAAATAAAAAATATGCTTTAATCACAATGTGTGTGGGCGTTGGCCAAGGATATGCGGCTATCATTGAGCGAGTTTAAAAAAAATATTTTTCGCTTCATTGCGGATTGCTTAAAAAATTTAAAAATGAAAAAATTACATAATTACGTCACGGGACAATGGCTTGAAGGAAACGGCCAAGGCGTACCAATGCACGATGCAGTAACGGGAGAGGTGATAGCCCTTTCCGATACCGAAGGTCTCGACTTTGCCGAAATCCTGCAATACGGCCGGGATAAAGGCGAGGCCCTGCGCAAGATGACTTTTCAAGAGCGGGGCAATATGCTAAAATCCCTAGCGCTTCATTTGGTTAAAATGAAAGCCGATTTTTACGAAATCAGCTACCGCACTGGCGCAACAAAAGTGGATAGCTGGATTGATATTGAAGGTGGTTTCGGAAATCTTTTTGCCAATGCTTCTCTCAGAAAATTATTCCCAAACCAATCCTATCATGTTGAGGGCGAACCTATCGATTTGTCCCGCGGTGGTCGTTTTATGGCGCATCACATTATGGTTCCAAAACGTGGCGTTGCCATTCATATAAACGCCTTCAATTTTCCCGTTTGGGGAATGTTGGAAAAATGTGCCGTAAATTGGATGGCCGGCGTACCAGCCGTTGTGAAACCCGCCACAAATACTTCCTTTTTAACCGAAGCCGTAGTTCGCGAAATTGTCAATTCAAAAATTTTGCCCGAAGGTGCCATCCAACTAATCACCGGTTCCGCCCGAAATATTTTGGATTCAGTAGAATCACAGGATGT
>JBLWUV010000017.1:0-49926 GCA_048268785.1 Aequorivita sp. | reverse complement strand
TCAGGATAATGTTTGGCTTGTTCCTTCCAAATAGCGTCAAATTCATCTATATAATCCTGCCTGTAAAAAACTTGGTTCTTTAAAGATGCATGTTGATCTAACTTTAACTGGTTATATAAATACTGACCTACAGTAAGATCATTAAAAAACAATTTCTTGCTGCGGTCGCTAATGGCTCCAAGATAACCGCTGGCTTGATTGATTTGGTTGTTAATTTCCGTAAGGATAAAAGCGATTTTAGAAAGCTCCAATTGTTCAGTTAGTGCCTTTTTACGCCATTCAAATTGTTGCAACTTTTTATCTGTGCCTTTCGGATCCGCACGTTCTATTTGCATTTTCTTTTCGAAATAAGAAATGGTTGCAGACTTATTTAAGCCACTAAGGTTTTCCTTATGGTGTGGGGTCAATATTTCCGGATAATAGTATTTTTGAAAATCCCAGATCTTATCAAATTCGGCTTGCAAATCTGAACGGTAATAATCGGGAAGACTTTTATTTCCTTCTCTTAAGAGACTATACGATAATTCACCCGGTGTAAGATTTTCACGAAACAATCTTTTTGCAACAGCCATGCCGTCTATTAACTGCCCTTCCTCATGGTTATTAGCTTTACGACTGCTTTTATAACCCCTTTTTTTATTTATCATTAACAATACTCGTGCGAAATCTTCTCTTGATATTTTTTCATTCGGTGCTTTTGCTCGAACCTCATAAGTTGAAAAAGTTGAATTATTATTTAATTCCGTAAGTGGAGTATCATCTGTTATAAAACCAATCTCTTTCAAAATCTTGATAACAGCTTCTCGTCTTAATTTATAACGAAACAGATTGCGTCTCATACCTCTTTTTAAAGTTCTATCAGCATTTATGGTTATACTTTGCCCTTTCTCAAAACCTATTTGTTCGTCAGTGGAAAGAGGAACCACCCTTACACCAGTTTTAATTATGGATGATGTTTCGTTTTCATTTTGGGCTTCCTCAATTAAAGCCCAGCCAATGGATGTTGTTCCCAAATCTAATCCTAAAATTCTTTTCATAAGTATCTGGTTAATTAGTAGTTTATAAACATATAAAAAAATAAAACAACCGCAATGTGGAAAGCCGTAATGAGGTTTTAAAAAACTTTCTCTATATTTGAATTACAATTCTGAAGCATTTCACAATAAGGATTATTCCGTTGTGAAAACATTTAAAGCGGTGTGTTATGCATCGCTTTCTTCTTTTATAAATAAATCATCCATTTATTAAATGTTGCCTTAGCATCCTGAAAGGATATGCTTCTTCAAGGCAGTAAATAAATACCTTACATTACTTTTAATCGGGGAGAAGCCAAATATAACTATTAACATTTAACAATTATCAATTAGCAATGAAAAATGCTTTAAGCTAATTAGTGAATGCGTGAATGTGTGAATAGGTGAGTAAGTGAGCAAGTAAGCAAGTAAGCAAGTAAGTAAGCGTGTTACGATTAAGGTGAATGAATATCTTTATTGTGTGAATGTCCAAAAGTAAAAAACCCCGGCAAGCCAGGGTTTATAAAATTAATTAGGGGAGTTTTATTTCCCCAAAAGCTTTTCCAGATAGGTGTTCTTTTCCTGTTCTGTCTTTAACAATCGCTCGTATAGTTTTTTGTTTTCCTCAACCGCTTCCATTAGTTTTTCCAACGGATTGAATGTGCAATAATGATTATTTAAAGGACCATTATTTACACTGTTGTCATTGAAGTTATTTATATTATTAAAAACTGCTTCCTCAGAAAAATTCTCAATAGCCTCTTTGGTAACTCCCAAGGCTTCTGCCACTTTTTGCAGTTTTTCGGCATCCACGGTCTCACTATTTTCAATATGCGAAATACTCTGTTGGCTGATGCCCATGGCCTCGGCAAGTGTCTCCTGCTTCATCCCGCGCAGCTCGCGAATGCGGCTTATTTTTCGGCCTATATGGTTGGGTTTGGTTGTTGTGCTCATAGATTCAAATTTAAGGAATCTTTTTAAATTTTTTAGGGTTTGGGGGTTGGTTTGGTAAAATACTGTTTTGTCGTGAGTAGTGAGTAGTGAGTAGTGAGTAGTGAGTAGTGAGACTCGGAGCGTAAAGTGTGAAGCGGAAGTTGTGAGTTTGGTAAAATACAAGTAACAATGGGATAGGCTTTAAGCTATAGGCTGTAGGCTGTAGGCTGTCAGGTTGGTGAATCTGTGAATCTGGGAATTTGGGAATTGGTTAAATACAATTAGTGATGGCTTTAGGCTTTAAGTATTTGGGTTTGGTTAAATATATTTATGCACTATTGAGCAGACGTTTGCTTATTTTTTAGGTGTAGTTTTTATTCGGTTATTCTCTTTTTTAAATCAATTCTTTCGTGTAAAATTCTTGTAATTTCAACATAGCTTTCATTCAACATTCGATAGAAAATGATATGTCGATTCGTTTTTAGTCCGAGCAGATTTTGTGTAATTCCGACATAGTTTTTTCCTAAAAGCGGATCTGCAATTTCTTGACAGTTTGAAATCAGCATTTCGTAATATTTGTCGGCTTGATTTTCAGACCAGACCTCGAAAGTATATTCCCAAATTTTTGATAAATCCTCGACAGCTTTATTCGTCAATTTAAATTCAGCCATTTGAGTGCTTTTTTGCTTTTAGAGATTCAAGATGTTTTTTTGGTTCAAAATCGTGAGCAATTCCGCTATCAATTCCGTCTTGAATTGCGTTTTTCAATGCAGTTACTTTACTTTCTTCTTCTTCTAAAAGTCTTAAACCCGCGCGTATAACTTCGCTAACATTTTTAAATCGACCTTCTTTTATTCGACTTTGAACGAATTGGTCAAAATAATTACCGAGTGATATAGATGTGTTTTTGTTCATTTTGATATTATTTCCTCAAATATACCAAAAATTGGTAAAATGCCCAAATCTGACTTTTCATATTACACCACTCTAAGGTATTCCATTTACCAACTCTACAATTCCACAATTCCCCAGTTCAACAATTACATAATTCAACAATTCCACAAATAAAATACAAACCTCATTGGTATTTTACCTATTGCTTTGGTTTTTTATCTCGCTAGATTACAGGAACTTGAGGTTAAAATTAAAATCAAGTTACACTTAAGACCAAAAAATTATGGAAACAAAAAATGAACCCACGGCGGCTATGAAGGTAGCGCTTAAAGAAATTGGTAGTATTCTCCAAAAGCATTGCCCGCTGCTAAGCTTGTACTGTTTTGGAATGCATTGCAATAGCGACACTAACCACGATATTTTGGGTGGGCAGTGTGCCGCTGAAAAGCGGAACGACCATTTTTATCTTTTTGGCTGTGCGGAAAAGGTGGCACAGAATGCTACCGCCAACCTGATGGATATTGTGGCAACCGAAACCGAAGGGAGATACAGTTGCACTTTGTTGTTGCATTCCCACAAGCAAATTGCAAAAGCACAGCCTGAACAGAAACATTTTTATAAGGATATTTTAGAAAAGGCGTGGTTGATAGGAGGGGAGGCAATGGATGCGGAAAAACTAAATCTTATTGATTTACCGGACAAAAACAAGGAGGGTATTGAGAATTATGTCAGTGACCGAAATATGTTGGCAAGTAGTCTTTTAATTGAAATAGAGGAACATGTGGAAACTTTGCTGTTGGCGGTAACGACGCACCAAGTGTTGGAATTGCTTTTTCTGGGAGGTATTTACGAACGTTTGCAATATCATCCCAACCATTTTCACCTCGAATACCTGTACCATCTCTTTCAATATTGCCAGCCCATTCCTGAATTCATCTTCCCGGCCTCGTTTTTTGAGCAGGAAGAGTATCGGGAAATTTTAAATGCGAACCATAACGAACTGCGGTTTCGTTCCAAAAACCTTTTTGAAATGGAAAATGTTTTGATTGTTAGGGCCTATGCCCAGCGCCTGTATGGGTGGATTGTTCTTGAAACCAACGGAAATAAATAACATATTTTAAAAAGGGACATTATGAAAAAGAAAGAATTGCTTAAGCAGTTGGAAGCCTTGCACCAATCCAAGCTTCATTTACTCCAGCCAAAAGAAAGCAATATGGGTAACTATTATGAAATCGCTTTTCCGATTGATAGCCATTTGGAATTAATGTTTCTTATTAGCAACCTAATTAAAGGTTTGTGTTCGCGCCTTGGGAGAATCCAATATAATAGATGACCGTCAAATTCCACAGCCAGAGCACAATGTTCAGGAAGTTTTAAGGCACGTATTGCATTTGATTCCCCTGAAAGAGCTTGAGTTTGTAGATGAGGTTAGAGCGCTCTTAAAGAGTATCGATCCGGATGGGGAAGAGGTAGCTTGATTTTTTCACGAATTAAAACCAAATAGTATGAAAAACAACGAGCAAAAAATTTTGGCATTAGAGAAGATCAAAAAGGAATTGGCAACAAGAAGCGAGCTCCTAAAACCTGCGGGATATTCCTGCAACGGTAAGCCAATGATGAAAGCGGAATTTTCTATAGGCGATAATGATGAGTTGCTGTTCAACATATCCTGCTTGCTCAAAACCTGTGTCTTGGCTCTGGAGGGGGACGCTAGTTTTTCACTGTCCGCCCTTTCCAATGCAGATAATAGGTCTGACGTAATAGTTGCCTTGGAATTTATCATCAATTTACTGCCTCGGGAACAGATGGTGGCGTTGGATGAGATTATAAAAATTCTTACTGAGGTAGAAGCAAATAAGTGAATCTGTAAGAATATGTAAACAATAAGTATTTTAACTATAAAAAAACAGATGTATAGTTCTTTTAGGATTATCAGTTACATGTATATAACTATATCGGGATTTATTCTTTAACCTGTATAGTTGTTTTAGGACTGGTCAATAGTTATTTTAAGACGCGTCAAAGTCTAGGATCACCCGTATCAAAGCCTACCCAAAGCCTACCTAAAGTCTAGGATCACCCGTATCAAAGCCTACCCAAAGCCTACCCAGAGCCATAGATAAAGTATGAATAGAGTCTGAATAATGTATGGATAATAAAAGCAAACCATATTACCAGCATATACCAATATCATAAAACAACCCTTAAAAAATAATCATTTCAACTCCGTTCGACCAGACAGAATAGCGATAATTTTGCCACTTGCCACTTGCCACTTGCCACTTGCCACTTGCCACTTGCCTCTTTGCTCTTTGCTCTTTGCTCTTGGTTCTTGGCTCTTGGCTCTTGGCTATCGAAAGCTATAAAACGATACTATTTCAATCAACCTATATCACAGAACCCTACTGTCGCCTCCTGCAATCCAAAACCCTTAAGGCCAAAATTAGGTATTAATCCCACTCCCCCTTCGAAGGCCTGTCCCGAGCTTGACTCGGGAGGGGCAGGGGGATGTTTTAAGCAAGCGCTATAAAAATTTCCCGAAATCACTTACTATAACATAATCCAAAAAATCAATTCAATTTAATCCAATAATCTTGAGTAACATTCACTACTCCAGAATCATTTATACAGTAAAGCCACCCGCGCATCCTACCCAAATAACCTAGTCGAAGGGGAATCGAGAGGTTGTTGCGAAGCTATTTAGCATAGTAGAAAAAACTAACTCACAGATTCACATACTCACATACTCACATACTCACCAAAATATCTTTTCCGCAGCCAAAATGAAACCCGCACCAATAAAATAAGCGATGGAACTTCCACCAAGGGGCCAATAACCCCTGTAAAAGCCTGGCCTGAATTCAATCCAAAAACAGCAATGGCCACTGCAATCGCCAGTTCAAAATTATTGCCGGCGGCTGTAAAAGCTACTGCTGCTGTCTTGTCATATTCCGCGCCCATTGCCTTTGTAAAGAAAAAGCCTATGATAAACATCAACGTAAAATAGATAAGCAATGGCACTGCTATAATCAAAACATCCATCGGTATTTCCACTATTAGTTCTCCTTTCAGCGAAAACATAACTATAATGGTAAATAAAAGCGCAATCAGCGTTAATGGTGAGATGGTAGGGATAAATTTTGTGTTGTACCAAGTATCACCTTTTAATTTCACCAAAATATATCTGCTTAATATTCCCATCACAAAGGGAATACCCAAATAAATAGCAACACTTTCCGCTATGGTGGCTATGGAAATATCAACAATGGCGCCTTCAAAGCCGAAATAGGTCGGAAGCACCGTAATAAATAGCCAGGCGTAAAAACTATAGGCAAAAACCTGAAAAATACTGTTCAACGCTACCAAACCGGCACCGTATTCACTGCTGCCTTCGGCAAGATCGTTCCATACCAAAACCATGGCGATGCAACGCGCGAGCCCTATCAGAATAAGGCCGACCATATATTCGGGATGGTCACTGAGAAAGATGATTGCCAAAGCAAACATCAATACAGGGCCAACAATCCAATTCAAAATTAGGGAAATGGAAAGGATTTTAGTGTTTCGGAAAACTTTCGGCAAAAGGGAATAGTTTACTTTCGCCAAGGGTGGATACATCATTAAAATCAACCCGATGGCAATGGGGATATTGGTACTGCCATGGTTGAAGGAATTCAGAAAATGCGGGAAATTTGGCGCAAAATAACCAATGCCGACGCCCAAGACCATGGCAATGAAAATCCAAAAGGTAAGATACCTGTCTAGAAAGCTTAACTTCTTGGTAACAGTCATTTTATTGATTTATTTGAGAAAAAACATATTTCATTTCGGTTGCAATCTGCTGGCTGCGTTCTGCATATACTTCTTTTTGCTGAGGTGTGCCGTCAGAAATTTTAGGGTCTTTGTAAATTATGGCAATACGCTTTTCAGATCCTGCTACAAAGGGACAGCCTTCATCGGCTTGGGAACAGGTCATGATCGCAGCAAAATCTTTTGTGGGATTTGCCGCGTCGTCATATTTTTTTGAAAAGGCAAGAATTGGAGCTTTTTCTGAAGCATATTTTATACTATAAACAGGGTTTTTGTTGTCGCCTTCTTTAGAAATTCCAAAGCCCGTGTTTTCCAAAGTTTCAATAATCATTGGGTAAACTGCCGTAGCTTCAGTCCCGCCGGAATAGCATTGTATATTTGGAATTTTAAAATATTCCGTCATAGTTTGGGCCCAAACCTGCGCCAAATGGCTCCTGCGGGAATTGTGGGTGCAGATGAAATTTAGCTGGATAGCTTTTTCTTCCTTCTTTTTTGAAATGATATAATCAATAAGAGGTAGCAGAACGTTTTTCCTTTCTTCGGGAAGATTTGCTGTATCCAACGCTTCAATAAATTCTTGGATTGGTTTCAATAGTTTCATTATTTAATTTTTATATGCCCACAACTTTACTGCGGCGTTCCAAAAGCACGTTATCTTTCCAAACGCCATGAAGTTGACCCACTTTTTCTTTGTAACCCACTTCGCGAAAGCCGCATTTTATATGCAATTTATGGCTGGCAATATTATCTCGAAATATTCCGGATTGCAGAGTCCAGATATTGTTTTCCTCGCTTATCTCGATTAGTTTTTTCAGAAGAAATTCGCCAACTCCTTTTCCTCTTGCGCTGTCGGAAACATAAACGCTTACTTCAGCCACGCCGCCATAAACGCAACGGCTGGAGACAGGGGAGAGCGATGCCCAACCTAAATAGTGGTCTTTTTCCACCGCCAAAATTCTGCCGAAGGAATGATGCCCCGCGTCCCACTTTTCCCAACTTGGAATTGTGGTTTCAAAAGTTGCAGTGCCTGTTTGTAGACCTTCGCCATAAATTCGGGCGACTTCGGGATAGTTTTCTTCTGAGATTTCAATCAGTTTCATACTAGCAACAATTACCGTCTGGGGAGCAGCAGGTTCGTCATTTATTTCGGCAAGTTTCCTTTTTGGTTTTTCAGCAGGAATTCCGCAGTTTTCTTTTCAAACCAAGTTGGGAAACTAGCGGCCTAATCTATTTTTCTATTTTTTTGACTTTCCAAATTGATGACAACAACACCATCTTCTTGGAAAAGCATGCTACCAACAAAACCAATTTCCGCATTTTTCATTTTTTCGGTAGCTTAAACAGCGCTATTTTAGCGTTCAAACCTTTGGGTGGAAATTGTGGTCTACATTTAGCGCGCTATTAAATCGTTAATTTCAATCCCCAACGCTTTTGCTACGCCGGTGCCATAATCTGGATCGGCTTTATAGCAATTTACAATATGTCTTTCCTGAATGAATTTCTCGGCTCCACCCACTTCGGCAGCTGTGTTTTTAAAAAGAAGTTGCTTTTGCGTTTCATTCATTATTCTGAATAAATTACCGGGTTGGGTGTAGTAATCATTATCGTCTTCCCTGAAGTCGTAGTGGTCGGCATTGCCTTCCAATTCAAGGGCCGGTTCCTTAAATTCGGTATGCTCTTCCCATTGATTGTAGCTGTTGGGGAAGTAATGCAGGGTGCCGCCCTCGTTTCCGTCCACGCGCATGGCGCCATCGCGGGAGGGATTGTGGAAAGGACATTTGGGTTTGTTCACCGGAATTTGATAATGGTTCACACCCACGCGATAGCGCTGTGCATCGCCATAGGAAAACAACCGCGCTTGCAACATTCTGTCGGGTGAAAAACCGATACCGGGAACTACATTTGCGGGATTGAACGCGGCTTGTTCCACATCGGCAAAATAGTTTTCGGGGTTTTTATTCAGTTCCAAGACACCCACATCAATCAAGGGGTAGTCTCCGTGGGGCCAAACCTTGGTGAGGTCGAAGGGGTTGAAGGCACAGTTTTTGGCCTCCTGCTGGGTCATTACCTGAATTTTCATATTCCATTTCGGGAAATCGCCCTTTTCAATGGCGTTGAACAAATCGCGCTGGTGGCTTTCCCGGTCCTTGCCGATGATTGCGATGGCTTCCTCGTTTGATAAATTTTGAATGCCTTGGGCGGTCTTAAAATGAAATTTTACCCATATTCTTTCATTGTCGGCATTGATCAAACTGAAGGTATGGCTTCCGAATCCGTGCATATTGCGATAGGATTTGGGGATGCCCCTTTCGCTCATCGTTATGGTAATTTGGTGCAACGCCTCTGGCAGCAGGGTCCAAAAATCCCAATTGTGATTGGCGTTTCTCAGGTTTGTTTTCGGGTCTCTTTTTACGGCTTTGTTTAAATCGGGAAAGCGATAGGGATCTCTTAAAAAGAAAACGGGGGTGTTGTTGCCGGTGAGGTCCCAGTTGCCTTCTTCGGTGTAGAACTTTACGGCGAAACCGCGAATGTCGCGCTCGGCATCTGCGGCACCTCTTTCCCCGGCAACGGTTGAAAAGCGCACAAATACATCGGTTTTTTTGCCTACTTCGGAAAAAAGTTTGGCCCGGGTGTATTGGGTAATGTCGTTGGTGACGGTGAAGGTTCCGAAGGCGCCCGAACCTTTGGCGTGCATTCTTCTTTCGGGAATTACTTCCCTATCAAAATGGGCCAGTTTTTCCAAGAACCAGAAATCTTCCAACAGCATGGGGCCTCTTTTGCCGGCTGTTTTTACGTTTTGGTTTTCTGCGATCGGTCTGCCCGAAACGGAAAACAGTTTTTTCTTTTGATCTGCCATGATTATTTCTTTTTAAGGATTATTTGTTTTTTGCCTTGGGCAAACCCACTGTTTTGGGACCGTTCGGCTTGTTTCTTTTAGGGCCACCTGCTCTGGGTTGTTCTTGGATTGTGGCGGTTGGGGCCGTGTGGTGTTTCGATTTTTGATGCGCGCTTGCCCTGCATTTTGCGATTGATTGCTTTTGCGTCTTTTAGTGTTTCTTGTGAGGCGTCCGTTGCATCGAGCGCGTTTAGGAGCCGGGTGGAGAGGGAGCGCAGGTTTTTGAATGCTTCTAAACGGGTGTTTGTTGCATTGTTGAATGCTGTGGTTTTTGCGCTAACCTCGGCAAGGGTGTTTTTGGCCTCGGTAGGGAGGGTTTGCAGCTGGGGTAGTTTCAGGCTGTTTTTTGACGGATTGTAGGTTGCGCCGTAGCCGTTGACAAAGGCTATAAGGTCTTGAAAATTCGCTACGTTTTTTGCGTGTCCTACTTCTGATGTTGATGCCATGGTTTTGAAATTTAGGGGTTAGTAGGCTTAAATATAATAATTTAGGTTCAATAAATTACAAAATGGATTGGCATTTAATACTTGCTATTTTCGGGTTGGTAGGGAGACTGTTTTTGGGTTTTTTTTGGGGGGGAGGGGTGGGGAGTTGCTAATTGCGAATGTGTATGGGTTTTAGCGTTTGGGTTATTTGTTTGTAATGTCAATTATTTCGTTTGTCTTGTACAAATTCGGTAAAAACTGTGATTTAATTCGGAATTGACTTCGTTTTTTGATTTTAGGCTTAGTTGAGATATTTTCCATCTTAATTCCTGGGTCATAATAAATATTCCCTTTTGCCATTTCGCCTAAAAACAGTTGAAAATCAGTTCCAATTCCCAAAATTATATTATTTCCGTATTTATATTTTCTGTCTCCAGTTGTTTCGGAAAGTGAAGGAACATAACAGGCTTTATTATGTTTTCTGTTCCAATGTAGTAGCATTGACGCAAAACTCCACGACGCTGCTTCATTATCATTTTTATCAAACAGAGCAATTCTGCCGTTTGTATTCCTAATCTTTCCGCTTTGTTCGTCAAAACCGACCAGTTGCATTTCTAAATCAGTTAAATGATGTCTAATTCCAGTTTTATGAACTCCACCAAAATTCATACGGTCTTTTCTGCCTATTTTGTCGATATAGCCATAATTTTTGATAAAATATTCAGTTCCTTGAGTTCTATAAATTCCATCGGTTGGTTCTGGCGTCATTAAAGTAATTACAGAAGATTTGATATTTTCAAATTTTTTAACACCAAATTGTTTGACTTCCCAACCCATAAAATCAGGCTCGGAATAACCATTTGGTGTTATTCCCAATTCCGCTTCTAAAGTATATCCACCGCAATTGGGTGATTTACAAGGAAGAATGCTTCCGGCCGAATCAAGCCGTTTTGATTTAATCCAACCAAGTTGATAAATACGAAGTAGTTCATTTAACAAAACTTCACGGTTGTTTACGGATTGTGCCAACTCGATTACTGCAAAAACTCCGTGTTCAGAAACGGTTGGTTCATTTTTAAATTCCTTTGCAATTTCAGAATTTGGTCCAGTGACATAACCTAAAACTATTCCTGTTATCGAAACTGCAAAGAATAAAAGTCTGTCCGCAAGTCTTTTTGTCATTAAATCAGAAGGTGGATTTTGACAACCAGAAAGAAACCCTGAAAATCTAACTTCAGGATATTTTGGATAAAGAATTAATTGAGTTTTTGGCGCAGGAAATATTTTGCCATCATCATTTAGCCAACTAAAATTTATTGATGCCTTGAATCGTTCCTTTTTCCAATCGCCAGCTTCTTCAGTTGTAATTTCAGAAATTGGTAAAATGTTTAAAATTTCAAAGTTACCACCGAAATAAACTTGATTTTTGGAATTGTCGTTAGGCGCAAGTGTTTTTACGTAGATTTTTTTACAGCCATTATTCGTAAACAGCGACTTTAGATTTTTTAGATTCATTGATTTTTAAAAGTTCTTTTACAATGTTCTCGCCAACTGCTTGAAATAATGGGGTTACAACAGAATTGCCAAATTGTTTGTATGCTTGATTGTCTGAAACAGGAATAATAAAATTATCAGGAAAACCTTGAAGTCTCGCACATTCTCGTGGTGTTAGTCTTCTTGGGTTTTTATTTTTTTGAGGAATTAGAATTTCTGCACCATCTTTGTAATAACGAGCGCTCATCGTTCTCGCTATTCCATTGAGGTCGGTTAGTCCAAAACCAAAGCCGTTTCCTTTTGCTTTATGTTTTTTCTTGTACTCCTGAAGATAATTCCAAAGTTTATCTGAAAGTGTATATTTTGGGTCAACTTTAGGTTCAAGAATATCTTTGATTGCAAAAGTCTCCTTCGTAGGTTTTGGGAATTTAAAGGTTTCCTTGCCATTAAATATTGATTTTTTAAATCCAACGATTACGATTCTTTCTCGATGTTGGGGCACATAATTTTGTCCGTCAAGAATTTTATAATGAAGATTATAACCTAATTCGGTCAAAGTTTCGGTTATGACCTTAAATGTTTTTTTCTTGTCGTGCGAAACAAGATTTTTGACGTTTTCCAACATAAAAACTGAAGGTTTTTTATATTCTAAAATCCTTGCAATATCAAAAAATAAAGTTCCTTGTGTTTTATCCAAAAATCCGTGCGCTCTACCCAAAGCATTTTTTTTAGATACGCCAGCGATTGAAAACGGCTGGCAGGGAAATCCGCCGAGTAAAATGTCGTGGTCTGGAATATCCTTTTCGGAAATTTGAGTAATGTCTCCAAATGGAACTTCTCCAAAATTGGCTTCATAAGTTTTTTTTGAGTAGCTGTCCCATTCGCTTGTAAAAACGCACTTTCCACCATTGTTTTGGTAAGCCAGTCTCAATCCCCCAATTCCTGCAAAAAGGTCAATAAATCTGAATTTTGGTTCTGTCGGTGGTGGAAAAGGAATGTTCCATTTTATTGGTAAATAATATTGAAAATCAGGTTCTTCAACTATGTTTAATTTTTCGTGTAATTCGGTCAGGTATTCTTTTGCAATTGGCTGAAAATATTGTGAAACACCATTTTTGTGATTTTGAAAATAGTGAGTTAAATGAGCCAAATCGTTGTCGGTTTTCTTATCAACAACAATTTGAAGTTTGTCTTTTATTTTTGAATATAGCTTGTCCATAGTTATCTGTAAAGAACGTAAAAATCCGCTAAAATTTTTAGCTTTCTGATTCAAATTCTTAACACTTTTATGAACGAGATTTTAAGGGCAAATGCGAAAACAGTTCTTTTTTTTTTTTGAGTGTTAGATTAGAGTTTTGGCAAAAACCAAATGTGCTATTTGTAAGGTGGGTTTTTGCGTAAAGCACAACATGTTTATATACAAAACCCCCAAAATAGCCTTTATCCCGCACATGGACGAACGTATTTTGGGGTTTTTATTCGAAATGTAGCGGATTCAAATTAGGTTTCCAAAAGCTTGATTTTTGGGTTTTTTCTCGGTTGGGGTTTTTGTGAATTTTCAAGGCTTTTATCAGCAACAGCCGGAACTTGGTTCGCAACCGCTTTGTAAATCGGCCATTTTTAGCTTTGGTTTTGCGGTTTTGGTGCCGGGCTTTTCGGCATAGACCGTGATGCTGTAAATGCCCGTGCCTGCATTGTTGAAGGTTTTTGCCGCTTCCACAGAAAGGTATTTTTCAAGAATATCGTTCGGGATGGCGATGGGCTTCTCTTTTTGGAGCTGAATGTTTTGGAACCCTGCATCCGCTATAGACTGCAAATATTCGGTTTTTTGGATGGCGCCCGCCACGCAGCCGGCATACATTTCGGCATCTTCCTTGAGTGCGTCGGGCAGGTTTCCGACCAAAACAATATCGGAAATACTGAAATGGCCGCCGGGTTTCAGGACCCTAAAAATTTCGCCAATTACCTTTTGTTTGTTTGGCACCAGGTTTAAAACACAATTGCTGACAATCACATCGGCAACGGCGTCGTTTACGGGCATGGCATCAATATCGCCTTCGCGGAATTCCACGTTATTGTAGCCTAATTTCTCGGCATTTTCCCTGGCTTTTTCTATCATTATGGGCGTAAAATCGATGCCGATTATCTTGCCTTCGGGGCCTGTTTCGTGTCTGGCGACAAAACAATCGTTGCCGGCGCCCGAGCCCAGATCGATTACGGTATCGCCTTTTTCAATCTTGGCGAATTGCGTGGGAAGGCCACAGCCCAAGCCCAGATCGGCTTCTTCCACATAACCTTCCGTTTGGGAATAGTCGTCCATCATAATATTGTAAACCTTGTTTGAAGGCGAAGTGGCGCCGCAACAGGAGGCTGCGTTTTCGGCCTTTCCCTGTTGGGCAATTTTGGCATAGCGGTCTTTTACTATGGCTTTTAATTCTTGTTCGTTTTTCATTTTTTCTATTTTTATGTTAAATATTCCGCCGCTCTTAACAGCAGCTTCCGTTGGCAATCTCGCCGTCCAAAAATGCGTGCAAAACCGTTTTCATTTGGGTCCAGTTTTTCTTATCGATACAATAGCAAATGCTGGTGCCCTCAATGCTTCCCTTAATCAGGCCCAGGTTTTTCAATTCCTTTAGATGCTGTGAAATGGTGGGTTGGGCCAGCCCAATTTCCGATACCAAATCGCCGCAGATGCAGGCGTTGATTTTAAAAAGATGTTGAAGAATGGCCACGCGGGCCGGGTGGCCAAAGGCTTTGGCAAGGGCGGCGATCTGGTTCTGTTGGGCCGTAAATATTTCAGTCTTTGAGATTCCCATTGATTTATTCTTTTATTGCAATATTACGATTAAATAGTTTAACAGCATCCAATCATCTTTAAGAAAAGGAGGTTTTTTTTAAAAAGGTTAATTCGCAAAATATTTCTTATAGACCCATTCCACGACAAAACAGATCAAAATCAGGGCTAAGGAAATGGCCACTCCCCACCAATTTGAAAGGGATTGTTGCACGATTAACACCACAAAGGCGAGGGCCGAAAGGATGGCGCCTATCAAACTGATACTTTTATTGGCCTTTACGGTTTCCGCTTTGCGAAAGCACACGTAGTTTACCACCGCGAAAATCAACAAAAATCCCGCGCTGCCGGAGGTGGAAATGCTTTCGAGGTTTAAAAAATTTGCCGTCAATAACGTCAGGATTACCGTAATAAGCAAACCGATGGGTTTGTTCCAAAATTGGTCCGTAAACGAGTGGGGCAGTTCGTCGTCTTCGGCCAGTTCATAACTTACGCGACTACCGCCATAGAGGGTGGCATTGATGGCCGAAAAGGTTGAAATGAGTGCCGCAATGGTCATAATGGTAAACCCAATTTGCCCGATCATCGGTTTGGCGGCGGCGGCCAAAATATAGTCCTTGGCGGTGGCTATTTTATCAAAATCCAAGGAACCCACCGTAACCGTGGAGATGATTATATAGAGCAACACCACAAAACCCACCGAGATAAAATAGGCGCGGGGCACATTCTTTTTTGGATTTTTCAAATCTGGGACGGAGTTGGCAATTAGCTCAAACCCTTCATAGGCCACAAAAATAACCATTCCTCCCGTTAGCAGTTTCAGCGGATTTTCCCAGTGGGCCGGATTCAGTTGGCCCAGGTTTTCGTTGCCAAATAGGCCGTAAATGCCAATGCCCGCAAAGGCCAACAGAATAAAGAGTTTAATAAAAACTACCAGACTTTCAATTTTGCCGACCACTTTTAAGCTGTAATAATTGATAAGCGTAGCCAAAAGGATAACCCCGCTCACAAAAATGTGGGTATCCATTGCCTTGGAAGCGGTAATGGAAATTAAATTGGGCGCATAACCGCCGAAGGCGCTTGCATAGAGCGAAAGCATAATGATGTAGCTGGTCCACAACACGTTGTTGATGCCGCCGCTGAAAACACCGCGTCCAAACCCTTCGTTTATGAATTTTACCGTGCCGCCCCTATCGGGATAGGAAAGCGATAGTTTGGAATAGCTATAGGCCGTAAACAGGGCGATGATGCCGGCCACCAAGAAAGCGAGCGGCGTTCCGCCTTTTGCCAAGGAAACGGCCAATCCCAAAACGGCAAAGATACCGCCGCCCACCATTCCGCCTATTCCAATGGCGATGGCGTCTTTTAGTGCAATGGCGCCTTTCGATTTTTTCACGGGTTTAAGGTTTTTAATAATTTTTCAAAACAAACGCTGTTCGCCACGCCGGCGTATTGGCCGTAGTTATCAATAAATGTGTAGCCGCTTTTTTTATAGAGCGAAATAGCCTCGGGCTGGTGAATGCCCGTTTCCAAAATACATTTGCGGTTGCCCAGTTCCAAGGCCCAAATTTCCAGCATCCTCAAAATTTCGGCGGCAATTCCCTGACCGCGGTTTTCTTTGGCCACATACATCCGCTTCACTTCCATTACCTTGGGGCTGAACTGTTTTATGGCGCCACAGCCCACTGGGGCTTGGTTTTCATCATAGGCCACCACCGCATATTTTATGGAATCGAGCTTGTTGAACTGGTCGTAAAACGGATGGTCGTCGCCATCGCGGACGGCGAGCTCGGTGTCGAGGTTTTTTACCAATTTTATGAAATCGGGGTTGGTGGCGTTTGTTCGGCTTAAATACATTTTTTTATTTTGATGGTTCGTAGTATTCGGATTTGACTAAAAAATCGCCGCTTGTAATTTAAAGATACTAAAGGTTTTTTATCTTAGCAACCTTCGAAAATCTATCCAATTCGTTGGCTTTTTATCTTAAAATTAATTCCCATGAAACACATTTTTGCCTTTTTTCTTTCTCTTTTTTGTTTGTTAAATCTCTCGGCCCAACAAAAGGAACTGACGCTGAAAGATGCCGTAATGGAGCAATACGGCAAGTTTTACCCTGAAAATATCCAAGGGTTTGAGTGGGTTCCAAATTCAAATTCCTATGTGTATCTCGAAAATAGGACTACCCTAAAAATGGCGAGTGCTGAAGGCAAAAAGGAAAGTGAAAGTTTGTCCATTTCGGAAGTGAACCAAGTTTTAAATAGCGACCTACAATGGTTTTCGGGTTTGGAATTTAAGAACGGGGAAGCGTTTTATGTAACGGACGGCACTTCCTATTATCTCTATAATTTTAAAAAGAAAGAGGGAAATTTGCAGTCCAAAATAGCGGAGGGTGCTGAAAATGCGACCCTTCAAAAGGAAACCGGAAACGTGGCCTACACCAAGGAAAACAATCTTTATCTCCAAAAAACCGATGGAACTACCCTTGCGGTTACCAACAATGCGGATAAAAATATTGTTTCCGGCCAAGCCATTGCCCGCAGTGAATTTGGAATCGATCAGGGTATTTTTTGGTCGCCAAAGGGAAATCTGCTTGCCTTTTACCAAAAAGACGAAACCGAGGTGGCCGATTATCCGCTGTTAAACATAAACCCCACGCCGGGCGAATTGGTTTCCATCAAATACCCCATGGCCGGACAAAAAAGTGAGCGCCCGAAGGTGGGCATTTACAATTTGGCGACGGGCAAAACTGTTTTCGTAAGTCCCACGGGGAGTGCGGATGATTACCTGACCAATCTTTCGTGGACTCCCGATGAAAAACACGTGGTAATTGCAGCATTGAACCGCGACCAAAACCATATGAAATTGCAACTTTTTGATGCGGCTACGGGCAACTGGGTGCGCACCATTTTGGAAGAAAAAAATGATATCTGGACCGAGCCCGAGCATCCTGCCTATTTTTATTCCGAATCTTCCGAGGATTTTATTTGGATGAGCGAAAAGGATGGATTTATGAACCTTTATTTGTGCAATACTTCAAAAGGGTTCGTGAAACAATTGACTGCCAATAAATGGGTGGCGGAAGCCATTGCGGGCGCAAATTCCAAAGGCACCGAAGTTTATTTCACCGGAACGGGCGAATCGCCATTGGATGTTAAGTTGTATTCGGTAAGCATTCCCGGCGGAAAGCAACGGTGCCTCACAGAAGCCAGCGGCACGCACAACGCCAGCGTATCTTGGGACGGCAGCTATATTTTTGATCAATATTCCAATCACGAAACTCCCGGCATCGCCCAATTGTTGAACAACAAGGGGAAAACCGTGCGGTCGTTTAGTACTGCCAAAAATCCACTGGCCGATTATAAAATGGGGACCACGGAAATAGGCAAATTAAAATCGCACGATGGATTTGACCTCTACACCCGATTGATCAAACCCTCCAACTTTGATCCTTCTAAAAAATATCCGGTTTTGGTGTATGTTTATGGCGGGCCCCACGCACAATTGATCACGAATTCTTGGTATGACGGCGCTTCCCTTTGGATGAAATGGCTGGCCGAACAGGGCTATTTGGTTTTTACTTTGGACGGCAGGGGTTCGGCCAATAGGGGGTTTGCTTTTGAAAGTGTAATCCATCGCCACGTGGGTACTGAAGAGTTGAAGGACCAATTGGTGGGGGTGAACTATTTAAAATCGCTTCCTTATGTTGATGCAGACCGTTTGGCAATCCATGGGTGGAGTTTTGGTGGTTTTATGACGGTGTCAATGATGCTTCGGCACCCCGGGGTTTTCACGACCGGCGTTGCCGGAGGTCCGGTCACCGATTGGAAATATTACGAAGTGATGTATGGCGAGCGCTATATGGACACTCCGCAACAAAACCCCGAAGGCTATGAAACCGCAAGCCTGCTGAACAAAACCCAAAACCTAACCGGAAATCTGCTAACCATCCATGGTTCGGTAGATCCTGTGGTGGTAATGCAGCACAACTTGTCGCTGATAAAATCGTTTGTTGATAATGAAAAACAAATGGATTTCTTTGTATATCCAATGCACGAGCACAACGTTCGCGGGAAGGATAGGGTGCATTTAATGACGAAAGTGCTTCACTATGTGATGGAGCATAATCAATAGTCTTTGTCTTTGTTTTTGTTGTTTGTTGTTTGGTGTTTGGGGTTTGTTGTTTGGGGTTTAAAAATGGTTTTTTTTTAAAACATGCTTGTTCGCTGATTTTTTTTTTGGCGAAATCAAGATTTTTTCTTTTCAAGGGAATGGTCGAATTTGCCTTTTTCAGAATTAAAGCGCAAAATTCCATAACCGAGAATTGCCGAGATTAGGGAACCGATCAAAATGCCAATTTTCGCCGAATCAATATATTCGGGACTGGCGTTAAAGGCAAGGCTGGCAATGAAAATGGCCATGGTAAAGCCGATTCCCGCAAGGAATGAAACCCCAATTATTTGTTTGTTTGTAATGTCTGAAGGAACTTCAATAATTTTAAATTTTCGGGCCAAGAATATAATGCCCGAAATGCCGATACTTTTCCCCAAAACCAAACAGATGCCAATGTTCACCACCAAGGCAGTTTCCAATCCGCCTTCACTGTTTATGGCTACGCCCGCATTGGCGAGCGCAAAAATGGGGATGACCAAATAGGCCACCCAATTGTGCAAACTGTGCTCCAAATGCTGCAACGGCGAACGGTATTTGTCGCTCCAATCCTCCAAATCGTCTATCAACTCCAACTGCTCAGCCGAGAGTACCGGTTTTTGAAGAATGGTACTTTCCTTAATGTTGCCAACAATGCTTTCCAATTGATTTGTAAATTCAAAAGTGCTTATTTTCTGCCGAACCGGTACCGCAAAGGCCATCAAAATTCCGGCAAGGGTTGGGTGCAGCCCCGCCTTCAAAAAAAGGAGCCAAACCACAAAGCCGAATGCCAGCGTAACATATTGGGAATAAATTCCTTTATAACTCAGAAAATAGATAATTCCCAAAATAACCAAAGCAGCGCCCAACAACGCCAAATTCACACTGCTGCTGTAAAAAATGGCAATGACCAGCACGGCACCCAAATCGTCCACAATGGCAAAGGCGGTCAAAAATATTTTTAAACTAAGCGGAACCCTATTGCCCAGTACTTTTAAAATGGCAAGGGAAAAGGCAATGTCTGTCGCCATCGGTATTCCCCAGCCTTTTAAGGTCTCCGGATTTTGGTTCAGCATAATGTAGAGCAATACGGGCAGCGCAATTCCGCCAATGGCGCCGAACAGTGGGAACATTACCTTTTTGGTTGAATTAAGTTCGCCGATCAAGAATTCACGTTTAATTTCCAGTCCGATCAAAAAGAAGAAAATGGCCATCAACCCGTCATTGACCCAAAGTAGTAAGGGTTTTTTAAGTTCAAAACTGTCAGAAGTTATGCCAATTTCATATTGCCAAAAAGAGTGATAACTTTCCGAAAATGCCGAATTGGCCCACACCAAAGCGATTATAGTCGTCGCCAGCAATAAAATGCCGGTGGAACTTTGCAGGTTTACAAATTTTTGGAAGGGGGAAAGTAATTTTTCTTTTATCATATATTGTATTTGTCAGATTGGCAATATACCAAAAGCCGAATAAATTTTCTTTCCCAAGGAAGGCCGACGAAAACGATTTATGAAAATTTTGTGATTGCAATGCCCGAAAACGTCCGTTGGTCGGCAGGTTGCCTGGCTCAATCCTCTGGTTTCTTTTTTTGATACTCCCTTGCAGAATGTTATCTTTGCAGCTCTTTAAATGAAAGCCAGAATATGTTCGATAATTTAAGCGAAAAATTAGACAAGGCGCTGCACGTACTGAAAGGTCACGGCAGCATTACCGAAGTTAACGTAGCCGAAACCTTGAAGGAAGTGCGCCGTGCGCTTTTGGACGCCGACGTAAACTTTAAAACGGCCAAGGAATTTACCAATACCGTAAAGGAAAAGGCCATCGGTCAAAACGTGCTAACCACCCTTCAGCCGGGCCAGTTGATGGTGAAATTGGTAAAGGATGAACTAACCGAATTGATGGGGGGCGAAACCGCCGGTATCAATTTGGGCGGCTCGCCATCGGTAATCCTGATGTCCGGTTTGCAGGGAAGTGGTAAGACTACCTTCTCTGGAAAGCTTGCCAATTATCTTAAAACTAAAAAGACCAAGCGCCCGCTATTGGTGGCCTGCGACGTTTATCGGCCAGCGGCGATCAACCAATTGCACGTGGTTGGCGATCAAATTGGGGTTGAGGTTTATAGCGAGCCAGAAAATAAAAATCCGGTTCAAATTGCCCAGAACGCAATTGCTCACGCCAAGAAAAATGGGTTTAATGTAGTAATTGTCGATACCGCCGGCCGCTTGGCGGTGGATGAGGCCATGATGACCGAAATATCAAACGTGCACAAGGCAATCAATCCACAGGAAACGCTTTTTGTGGTTGATGCCATGACCGGGCAGGATGCCGTAAACACGGCCAAGGCCTTTAACGACCGCTTGAATTTTGACGGAGTAGTGCTCACCAAACTCGATGGCGATACGCGCGGTGGAGCGGCCATTTCCATTAAAAGTGTGGTGGACAAGCCCATCAAATTTATCGGAACGGGCGAAAAGATGGATGCCATAGATGTATTCCATCCCGCGCGTATGGCCGATAGGATTTTGGGAATGGGCGACGTAGTTTCCTTGGTGGAGCGCGCCCAAGAACAATTTGATGAAGAGGAGGCCAGAAAGCTTCAAAAGAAAATTGCCAAAAACCAATTTGGATTCGACGATTTTCTTAACCAAATCCAACAAGTAAAGAAAATGGGTAGTATGAAGGATTTGGTGGGAATGATTCCCGGCGCCGGAAAAGCTTTGAAAAATGTGGATATCGATGACGATGCCTTTAAGGGAATTGAAGCCATCATCCATTCCATGACGCCCACGGAAAGGACCCAACCCTCCATCATTAACGGCAGCCGCAAAAAAAGAATCGCAAGCGGCAGCGGCACCAGCGTTCAACAGGTTAATCAACTGTTGAAACAGTTCGACCAAATGAGCAAAATGATGAAAATGATGCAAGGCGGCGGCGGTAGAAAAATGATGCAGGCAATGGGGCGGATGCGGTAACCGTGAAGGTTTTGGTGTTGGGTTTCAATAGCAGTTTCAGTTTACAGACCCAGGCGCTCTTCATTTTGTAGCGGCGATTACAGGTTTTAGGCTGAATGGTTCGGGATAAAAATCAGTGTAAAATAAATTTCATTATAAAATTCCACCTTAAAACTGCAAACCACCATTGAAATTTTCGCCTTTGATTGAAATTTAAATTCTAAGCAACATGGTCCTATTAGACGGCAAAAAAATAAGCAACGACATTAAAAATGAAATCACCGCAGAGGTTGATAAAATGAAGGCCCGCGGTGAAAAAGTGCCGCATTTGGCAGCGATAATCGTGGGCAATGACGGGGCAAGCCTGACCTATGTGGGCAGCAAGGTGAAGGCCTGCGAGCGTGTTGGTTTTGAATCTACCCTAATAAAAATGCCAGACACCACGAGCGAATTGGAACTGCTTAAAAAAATAAAGGAGCTCAACGAGGACGATGCTGTTGATGGATTTATAGTGCAGTTGCCACTCCCGCCACAAATTGACACTCAAAAAGTGCTGCTTACCGTAGATCCGTCAAAGGACGTGGACGGTTTCCATCCCGAGAATTTCGGCAAAATGGCTTTGGATATGAGTACCTTTATTCCCGCCACCCCTTTCGGAATCCTTGAATTGCTGCAGCGCTATGACGTGGACACCAAAGGAAAGCACACCGTGGTTATTGGAAGAAGCCACATCGTGGGCCGCCCGATGAGTATTTTAATGAGCCGAAAAGGTTGGCCCGGAAACAGTACCGTAACGTTAACCCACAGCAACACCAAAAATATTGCGCAAATAACCACACAGGCAGATATTATTATTTCGGCCTTGGGCGTTCCCAATTTTTTAAAGGCCGAAATGGTAAAGGACGATGCCGTCATTATTGACGTGGGAATTACCCGCGTGGAAGATTCCAGCCATCCAAAAGGTTATGTAATTACGGGCGATGTAGATTTTGAGAACGTGAGCAAAAAGGCCTCGTTCATTACTCCTGTGCCCGGCGGCGTTGGCCCTATGACCATTGCGATGCTTCTTAAAAACACCCTTTTGGCAAGAGAACAACGAAGAAGTTAGGCATTCTCCCCAGCGGCCAAGCGCCAATCCAAATATTTGTGAAGATCGGTTTCAATCCATCCCATACTGATGGACAAGACGGCCAGATCATCTATATACCCAATTCCGGGAATAAAATCGGGAACCAAATCGAACGGATTAAAAACGTATAGCAATGCCACAACGATAGAGGCGATGGTAAACCAAGGAACATTTGGGTAAGTGCCGTTTTTTACATCCTTAAGCATCGCAAACATAATTTTGCCCAGTTCGGCATATTTGCGCAAAGGGCTGGCGTTGCTCAGTTTTTTTGAAATGGCTTCTTCGTTGTCCATCACTATTTCAACATCTTCGTCCTTTATTTTTGTAACTTTTTCCTCCACATAATCTTCATTGATTTTGGAGTCCATCATGGCGATGGTCGATTTTTTATTTTTCTTTTTTCCAAAAAACATAGCGTATCATTTTATTCTTAAAAACCTATTGGGTGTAATTTATTATAAAATTTAATTTTTAATGTTCTCATCACGTTTTCTAAGCGCAAATGAAAAATGTCCTCAACATCCCGATCGCTTTCGGGACACACCGGCATTTTGAGATAAAAGCGATTTTTCCTATCCCTTAAAAATTAAAAATCCAATTGAGTTTTAATTTCACCCAACGGGTTCTTAAAAATAAAAATTTCAAAAAGGAAAACTTTTAAAATTATGTTATAAGTAAAGGGCGCCCTTTTATTTTGGAAGGTGACGCGCGAAGGTTAAAGGCGCTCGTCGTCGGTAACGGCGTCCTCTTTTCCATATTCTTTTCGGTAGATTCGCACAATTACCATAAAAAGACTGATCAGCAAGGGTCCAAAAATGAGCCCGATAAAGCCAAAAAGAGGCACGCCAACAATCACGCCAATAAGAGTAATGAGCGGGTGGACGTTATCTAACTTTTTTAGAACGTAAAGCCGAATAATATTGTCGGTGGAACCAACTACCACAAATCCATATAGAAGGATTCCCCAAGCCTGAAAACTATGGCCGGTGGAGAGGGTGAGCACGAATACGGGCAGTATTCCCACCAAAGTGCCCACGAAGGGAATCATACTGCCGATGGTGACAATCACAAACCAAAAAAATGGATCTTCAATACCAAAAATAAAGAACCCGATAAGGGCAACGATGCCTTGGGCGATGGCTACCAAGGGAATTCCCAAGGCATTGGAGCGGACCATGGCCTGCACCTCGCGCCCAATTTCCTTTAGGTTTTCACGGTCCATCGGGATGTATTCCTTAAGCGATTCCCGAAGGTCGGCGCGGTTTGTAAACATATAATAGAGCATAAAATACATTAGCCCAATAGCGATAAAAGCATTAAAAGTGCCGCCTGCCAGACTTTGCAAATTATCGGAAAGCCAATTCGTAATAGCTCCCGAATCTATTTGGGAATTTAGATCATACCCAAACTTATCTTCCATTCTGCCCAATTGTTCCTTGAGGGCCTTTACCACTTCCTCCGAATTTTGGACCGCCCTCCCGATTTTGTTGGTCAACATTAGAATGATGCCCGCAATAGGAATAAGAATACCGAAAAAGGAAAGCAACATAAGAAAAGTGGCAGCCAATGGCGGACTCCAATTTTTCTTTTTTACCAGTTTCGCCATCCATTTCCGCATCAACACATAGATGGTCACAGCGCCCAAAACTCCGGTAAGATAGGGTAAAAGTTCGCGGAAAATAAGACTGCCCATCAACAGTATGAGCAAGATGATAAAAACTTGGCGGATTATTTTTGGTGGTATTTCGTTGGTCATTTTGCGAAAAGTTGTGTTAGGTCATGGAATGCTTTAAATTCCAACGCGTTCCCGGACGGATCTTCAAAAAACATGGTTGCCTGCTCGCCGGCCTGGCCTTCAAAACGGATGTAGGGTTCAATCACAAACCGGACGTTTTTCCGAATTAACCTTTCTGAAAATTCCTTAAAGGTTTTCATGTCCAAAACCACCCCGAAATGGGGAATGGGAACGTGCTTTCCGTCCACTGGATTTGCGGCTTTTGCTTCAGAAATCTTTTCTTTAAGGTGAATAACGAGCTGATGGCCAAAAAAATCGAAATCGACCCAGTGTTCGCTGCTTCTTCCCTCGGCCAGTTCCAAGGTTTCTCGATAAAATTTGCGGCAAATTTCTAAATTGTCCACCGGAATTGCCAAGTGGAACGGCCTTAATGGAGCATCCATCAGTTGTTTCTTAGCGCGTGGATCAATTCGTCTTTCTTCATTTTGGAACGGCCATCGATGCCCACTTTTTTTGCCTGGGCATATAGTTCGTCCTTGGTCCATTCCTCATAGGGTTTGGCTTTTCCGCCTTTTTTTCCGGAATTGGGCGTGTTGGCGATGCGGGCGGCTTTTTCCTTACTATAGCCTTTATCCCGCAGGGCTTCGTATTGGTCTTCGTTTTTAATTCTTGGATTGGGCATACCGTTGGGTTTTTAAAAGTGAATTTCTTAATAAATAAGGATTCTATATTTTCCAACTTAGGTCTGGTCGGTGTCCTTTCTGTTTTTTAACAGGCCGATACCGGCTATAAAAAAAACGATTCCCAAAATAATAAGAGCCCAAGCGTTGATGCCGGTGCTCATGCTTCCGAAGGCGCCCAAGACGCCCATTACAAGGCCAATGCCACCGGCGATGGTCAATATAAATCCTAAAATTTTAATCATAATTCAGAAATTTTTTCTAGTTAATAGCTTAAAATTAAAGGAAAGCATTCATTGGGTAATGAATGTTAACAAAACCTTTGCAGCGCGGAATTTATTTTTCGGAAGGTTCCCAGCCTATCATAAAATATTTAAAAGGCGCGTCATCCGGTATTTGGCTGGCATCAATTTTAAGGTCGGGATTGTCGCGAAGGTTTTCCGGAAGGTTTTTTTTATCGATGGTTAAATAAACATCGGTTTCCTTTAAAAAGATTACAAGGGCGTTTATGGTGGTTTGAATATTGTCTATGGTGTAATTGGCCTTAACATCTTTCCAAGTGCTTGCCGTAGTCAGGCCTTTTTCGGTTTTATATCGGGAATCAAAAACCTGAATGTTTTTTATGGTGGAATTGGGGTCGTTTTCATCTTCCGGCGAAAGCAATAAAAGCTGTTTGCCGCCTTTTTCATAAATCTCAACTTCACCCTGGGTTTCCAGCGCATTGGGCGATGAATTTATTTTAACGATGGAATCTTCGGCAAAAATGGAATCGATCTGTTTAATTTTGATTTCCTTGTTCAAGTTACCAATAGCCCCGTTTTTTATAAGAAATGGATCGCTGTCCTTTCCGCATTGAACAAAAGCAAGTGAAACGATTCCAACAATTAAAAGTGTTTTTTTCATTATTAAGTTTAAATGTTTAAGAGTTTAAATGTTTAAGAGTTTAAACTTTTAAATGTTTAAAAGTTTAGTAGATTAAATGTTTAAAAGTTTAAATGCTTAAAGGTTTTTTCCAATTGCCCAACGCCTAACGCCTAACGGCTAACCCCTAACACCTACCGCCTACCGCCTACCGCCTACCGCCCCACGCCTAACGCCTAACGCCCAATATCTACTTCATCATTTTACCCAAAATACCCAAAACGCTTCGGATTACGGTGGGGCTGGTTAGGGTTTTTATCCAAGGGTTTGCGCCGCTCCTGCGACTCGAGGAACTTCTGCTCGAGGCCGAAGGTTTTACGGCTTCCTTTTCCTTTTTGGCCTTTTCTTTCGCCTCTTCGCGATTTGCGATTTCTATTTTTTCCGTAAGCATTTCGTAGGCACTTTCGCGGTCGGTTACTTCATTGTATTTCGGAATTAGTTTGGAGTTTTTCAATAATTCCTTCAATTCAGCATCGGTTAAAATATCCATTCGGCTCATTGGGGCCCGCAGCATCGTTCTGGCCAATGGGGTGGGAATTCCTTTTTCGTTCAAGGCGCTAACCAAGGCTTCGCCAATTCCCAGGGCGGTTAAAACTTCGTCGGTCTTGTAATAGTCGGAAAGCGGATAGTTTTCTGCGGTAAGTTTTATGGCCTTTCTATCCTTGGCCGTAAAGGCACGAAGGGCGTGCTGAATTTTTAAACCCAATTGGCTCAGAACGGCATCGGGCACATCGGTGGGGTTTTGGGTGCAGAAATATAGCCCTACTCCTTTCGACCGTATCAATTTTACAATGCTTTCAATTTGGTTGAGCAGTGCGCTACTGGCCTCGTTAAAAATTAAATGGGCCTCGTCCACGAAAATAACCAATTCCGGCCGGCCACTATCGCCCTGTTCAGGGAAGGTAGCATAGATTTCAGCCAAAAGACTGAGCATAAATGTTGAAAAAAGTTTTGGGCGATCTTGAATGTCGGTCAATCGAAGGATGTTTATGTAGCCCATTCCATTTTCGTCCACACGCAACAAATCGTCGGTGTCAAAGGATTTTTCGCCAAAAAATAGGTCGGCGCCCTGTTGTTCCAATTCTACCACTTTTCGAAGAATGGCACCGGTTGAGGAGGAGGAAATTCGACCATAGGCATCTGCAAATTCGTCTTTGCCCTCATCGGTAGCGTATTGCAATATTTTTTTGAAATCCTTTAAATCCAATAGTGGCATTTTGTGGTCATCGCAATATTTAAAGATGACAGCGACAATGCCGGCCTGCACCTCGCTTAAATCCAGGATGCGCGACAAGAGGACCGGTCCAAATTCGCTCACCGTGGCGCGAAGCCGAACGCCTTCTTGGTCGGAAAGCGAAAGAACTTCAACCGGAAATTTTTTTGCTTCATAGGGAAATCCAATGGCCGCGTGACGTTCGCCGATTTTAGGATTGTCGGTTCCAGGCTGTGCAATTCCGCTTAAATCGCCTTTTATGTCCATCAACAAAACTGGAATACCTTTCTCGGAAAGATTTTCAGCAATAATTTGCAGGGTTTTTGTTTTTCCCGTTCCCGTGGCACCGGCAATCAGACCGTGGCGGTTCAAGGTCTTCAAGGGGATTTTCACGTAGGCATCCGTTACCGTTTCGCCATCGAGCATTGCTGCCCCTAAGTTGATAAAATCGCCTTTGGTAGCGTATCCATTGTTTATGAATTCAAAAAAAACCTGCTTGTCTGCCATGGCACTAAATTTTGCTCAAAAGTAATAAATTATAGCCCACTAAAATTTTTATACCTCTAAAATCGTGGCTTGCCGAAGAACATCAAAATACTGGTCTAAAAATGCTGAAAAAGGAATTTATGATTTCTTTTCAATATAAATATTGGAAGAGCCGGCACTGCGTAAAGTTACCGAGCCATTACTGGCCGAGCGGATGCTTGATAGTGTAAGAACATCGTTAGCGTTTAGTTGAAGCACTTCTGAAAAGTTAATTGAAGAGTTGTTGTGGTTACTGGCATTGAGGATATAGCCAGAAGCGCCAACTGTACCCACCCCCAAACCATTTATTAGAATCCTTTCATCGGGCGCGGTTCTGGCGGCATTTGAGTAAAGGGAAACATTTACATTTGTAAATAACGTCCCGATTCGGTAATCGTTATCTGGTTGCCCTAAACTACATATAAACTGGTATTGTCGTTCCAAACATAGTTTCCAAAAATGGGGATGTTAATAGTTGTGGATGAATTTAAATCCGTGGTCGTATTACTATTCGAATATTTTACCGATTGTCCGGTGGTCGCGGTGGGTAGCGTTGCGCTGAGCATTCTAAGCCAATTGGGAGAAACGGCTATTCCACTGTTATACTGCAGTTCGTTAGTGTCTAAATTATAGATGGTAAGTCCCCGTGCGTGGTTGGCGATGTTGTTTCTCTGCACTGTCGTCATTCGTGGAATCAACAATCCTTGGGTCGTGGACGTAATGTCGAGAATAGAAGAAGGATCTGGAGCAGTATTTCCTATTCCCACTTGGGCTTGCAGAAAGAAAGGTAGTACAAAAACTGATAGATTTAAAATGACTTTAAATGTAATTTTTAAAGATTTCATATAAAAAATATGAGGGTTCTTAATTTCACAAAAATCAAAAAATATGAACGGTTGAGGATTTGCACGCTATTATTTTTTAACATTTTTCGATAACAGGTTTTTTTCGTCGGTGAGCGGTTTAAACGACTTTCCTTCTTGTTCTTTTGTATCGAACAGTGCGCATTAAAACTTTGAAAAAAAACTTACTTTTGCGCCGATGAAAAAAGAAGTGCAAAAATTGGTTGATAAAGGAACAATGCTCCCGTTGATGGAAGAATTCTACACCATTCAGGGTGAAGGTTTTCATAAGGGAACGGCCGCCTATTTTATCAGGGTTGGCGGTTGCGATGTGGGCTGTCATTGGTGTGATGTGAAAGAAAGTTGGAATGCGGCGCTACATCCGCCCACGGCCATTGAGACGATTGTTGATAATGCCGCAAAATATTCAAAAACCATTGTGATTACGGGCGGAGAACCTCTAACTTGGGATATGGGTCCGTTGACCGGAATGTTAAAGAAACGGGGAATGCAAACCCATATAGAAACCTCCGGTGCCTACCCTTTAACGGGTGTTTGGGATTGGATTTGCCTATCGCCAAAAAAAATGAAATTGCCCACCGAAGAAATTTATAAAGTGGCCAATGAACTGAAAGTAATTGTTTTCAATAAAGATGATTTCCGATTTGCCGAGGAACAAGCGGCAAAAGTCAATAAAGATTGCATTTTATATCTTCAGCCCGAATGGAGCAAGCGCGAGAAAATGATTCCGTTGATCGTTGATTTTGTTATGCAAAACCCACAGTGGAAGGTTTCATTACAGACCCATAAATATTTAAATATTCCGTAATTCCGTAGAGACGCACGGCCGTGCGTCTCAACCACTCAACCACGAAAAGGCCGTGCGTCCAAAAAACGACAAGGCTGTGCGTCTCAACCACGACCAGGCCGTGCGCCCAGTAACCCTGTCAAATTATATTTTTTTAAAGGGAATTTCCACATAATGATCGTCCCAGCCAATCATTAAAATCGTTCCTTTGCTGTCGGTCTTGAAAATCATCGAAAGCGATTCGATCGGGGCGACGGCCTGTTCGCAGGGCACGGTGATACGGGCCACATCTTTCTCCTTTTTATAGCTGAAAGCTCCCCAAACGTTAGTGTCGCTGTTGATAATAATGGTCCAGTTGTCCTCATCGGGTATGGTGTATAGCGTGTAATTTCCGGGTTTTAAAACCGTATTCCCGAATTTTAGCGGCACATAGATGTCCAATTCCGTGGCCTCGTTGGCACCCGTTCGCCACACTTCGCCATAAGGCACCACTCCACCAAAAATGTCACGCCCCTTTTTCTGCGGGCGGCTGTAAATGACCCGCGCTAGGGGTGGACTTTTTTTGTCTGGCCGCGCCATGGCCAAATCCATGGGCGAGGCGTCCATTTCTGGAAAATTTTGGGCCGTCAGGGTTTGAAAGAAAAAAACGGAAAGGAGGAGGGGGATTAAAGGAAGTAATTTTCTCATAGAAATAAATTTGTAAGCGCTGAAAAAACAGTTGCCTTTTGGACAATTGCTTGGCAATAAAGTTTAATCGATTTTGAAATATATTGAAATTTATACACTTAAAACGCAAAATAGGTCGAAAATAGTGCCCAATTATTACGCCAAAATTCCGAACATTTTCGAAGGAGGTGAAAATCGGATTTTTTTCACAGGAATTTGTTAATAACTTAAGGCTTATAGATTGCGTAAACCCTTAATTTTATTGGGGATTTGGTTATATTTGTTCGTTATGAAAAATACCGAAATCATTCAAATTTATTTATGAGCGAAGAACAGAAAAAAGGCAGCTACGGCGCCGACCAAATTCAAGCGTTAGAGGGAATGGAGCACGTGCGTATGCGCCCCTCCATGTATATTGGCGATGTGGGCGTTCGAGGCCTGCACCATTTGGTTTATGAGGTGGTGGACAACTCCATCGACGAGGCCATGGGCGGCTATTGCGACACCATTGAAATTTGGATCAACGAAGATAATTCGATTACTGTGAAGGATAATGGCCGCGGAATACCGGTGGACCTTCACAAAAAGGAAGGCGTTTCCGCCCTGCAGGTGGTAATGACCAAAATTGGTGCCGGGGGAAAATTTGATAAAGATTCCTATAAAGTTTCTGGGGGACTCCACGGAGTGGGAGTTTCCGTAGTAAATGCGCTGTCGGAACATTTAACCGCTACGGTACACCGTGATGGAAAAATTTGGCAACAGGAATACGAACGCGGAAAAGCGCTCTATCCCGTAAAGTCGATTGGCGAAACGGACTATCGCGGAACCATTGTTACCTTTAAGCCCGATCCGCAAATATTCCAACAAACCCTGGAATACAGCTATGATACCTTGGCCAGTAGAATGCGCGAACTCTCTTTTTTGAATAGGGGCATAACCATTTATTTTACCGACAAAAGGCAGAAGGATGAAAATGGACAATTCCTGTCCGAAAAATTCTATAGTGAAGAGGGATTAAAGGAATTTATCCGCTTTTTGGACGGAAACCGTGAGCCTATCATCGCCGAGGTGATTTCCATGGAAGGCGAAAAGAACGAGATTCCCGTGGAGGTGGCTATGGTTTACAACACCTCTTTTAATGAAAATTTACATTCCTACGTAAACAACATAAACACCCACGAAGGCGGAACGCACCTTTCCGGTTTTCGGGCTGGACTTACGCGTACCCTTAAAAAATATGCCGATGCGTCCGGAATGTTGGACAAACTAAAATTTGAAATTTCGGGCGATGATTTCCGTGAAGGGTTGACGGCCATTATTTCGGTAAAAGTAGCAGAACCACAGTTCGAGGGCCAAACCAAAACCAAACTTGGAAACCGCGAGGTTACTGCTGCCGTAAGTCAGGCCGTTTCCGAAATGCTCGAAAACTATTTGGAAGAACATCCAAACGATGCCAAAACCATAGTCCAAAAGGTCATCCTTGCGGCCCAAGCGCGACACGCAGCGCGAAAGGCCCGCGAAATGGTGCAGCGCAAAACCGTGATGAGCGGCGGCGGTCTGCCCGGGAAACTTTCGGATTGTTCCGAACAGGATCCGGAAAAATGCGAGGTGTTTTTAGTAGAGGGTGATTCGGCGGGTGGAACGGCAAAACAAGGCCGTGACCGTAATTTCCAGGCCATTCTTCCCCTACGTGGAAAAATTCTGAACGTAGAAAAGGCCATGCACCACAAGGTTTTTGAAAACGAGGAAATTCGAAATATCTACACCGCCCTGGGCGTAACCATCGGCACCGAAGAAGACAGCAAAGCGCTCAACCTTGAAAAACTGCGCTATCACAAAGTAGTGATTATGTGTGATGCCGATGTGGACGGTAGCCACATTGCAACGCTTATCCTCACTTTCTTCTTCCGCTATATGAAGGAGTTGGTGGAGGCAGGTTGTGTCTATATTGCGACCCCACCTTTATATTTAGTGAAAAAGGGCGCCAAAAAAGCCTATGCGTGGAGCGACAAGGAGCGCGATCGTTTGAATGAGGAATTCGGGGGAAGCGCGGCCATCCAGCGCTATAAAGGTTTGGGAGAAATGAACGCAGAACAGCTTTGGGATACTACCATGAACCCGGAGTTTAGAACCCTTCGCCAAGTAACGATAGATAACGGTACAGAGGCAGATAGAATTTTCTCTATGTTGATGGGTGATGAAGTTCCACCACGTCGGGAATTTATTGAGAAGAATGCCGTTTACGCGAATATTGACGCGTAAGCTGTTTTAAATTTATAAATCTTAAAGACTCTCTTTATGGGAGTCTTTTTTATTTTAATTTTGATTGAAATGATAAAAATAAAATTCGCTTCCTTTCTCATGCTCGGTTTGCTCATTCACGCAATCATATTTAATATTGCCTGCAATTCAAAAGTTGAAAATCAAATCGTTCCGAAGCCGCAGCCGAAGAAGATATTTTAATAGGAAACACAATTAACGAAGACAATGTAATTTATGAGCAGTATCCGTATCAAGTTCGGAAAGATTGGTTTGCACATCATTGAATTGAAAATTAATTTTGAACCCATCGGGTTCATCTATTTATAGAAATTGGACCATCTCGTTTTAATTACGACCCCGACGGGGTCGCACTACGGGATTAATTACCTAATCTTCCCTTTTTAACCCTTTATTACCATTAATTTAAGCAGATATTGGTATTTTTGTACGGCATTTTCATAAGGCTTTTTGAAAATATTTAAATCACTCCGAAATTTCTTCGGAAAAACCATAAACCACAAACCATAAACAATTAATATGAAAGTAACAGTTGTAGGGGCAGGTGCTGTGGGCGCAAGTTGTGCCGAGTACATTGCCATCAAGAATTTTGCAAGCGAAGTAGTTTTGTTGGACATTAAAGAAGGATTTGCCGAAGGAAAGGCGATGGATTTGATGCAGACGGCTTCCTTAAACGGTTTCGACACAAAAATCACGGGCGTAACCAACGATTATTCCCAAACTGCCGATAGCGATATTTGCGTGATCACCAGCGGAATTCCGCGCAAACCTGGAATGACCCGTGAAGAATTGATAGGCATTAATGCCGGCATTGTGAAGGACGTTTCTTCAAATTTGGTGAAACATTCCCCTAAAACCATATTGATCGTGGTGAGCAACCCCATGGACACTATGACCTATTTGGTCCATAAAACCTCGGGCCTCGACCAAAACAAAATCATCGGTATGGGCGGCGCCTTGGACAGCGCGCGTTTCAAATACCGTTTGGCCGAAGCCTTGGGCGCGCCAATCAGCGATGTGGACGGAATGGTAATCGGCGGCCACAGCGACACGGGAATGGTACCGTTGACCCGTTTGGCAACGCGAAACAGCGTTCCCGTAACCAAATTTATTTCCGAAGAAAGATTGAACCAAGTAATGGAAGATACCAAAGTTGGCGGTGCAACGCTAACGAAACTTTTGGGAACTTCAGCTTGGTATGCTCCGGGTGCAGCGGTTTCTGCTTTGGTACAGGCCATTGCCTGCGACCAAAAGAAAATGTTCCCTTGCTCGGTAATGCTCAACGGTGAATACGGAATGAAGGATATTTGCATCGGTGCTCCAGTTATTTTGGGCCGAAATGGTATCGAAAAAATCGTTGAGATTGAATTGAACGACGCCGAAAAAGCACACATTAAGGAAAGCGCTGAAGGTGTTAGAAAAACGAATGATTTGCTGGAGCTATAATTTCTAAATTGTAGTAGTAAAGATAAACCTCACAGGTCTTCGAGACCTGTGAGGTTTTTTCATTAAAAACCCCAAAGGTTTAAAAAACCTTTGGGGTTTAGTCTTACGCCTGCCTGCCAAGCCACGACAGGCAGGTCTTACTTACAGCGAAGCGGTCTTACGTCTTTTTACCCGCACTTTGAAGACCCGCAATCCTTACAGGTCAAGCACCCTTCTTGGTAAATAAGCGAAGTACTATTGCAGTTTTCACATTTCTGCTTTTTGGCTTCCGTTCCATCGGCCACGTAGCGTTTTAACGCCCGCGCCACTCCATTTTTCCAAGTATTGATGCTTTCGCTGTCCAATTGCAGACTGTTGATGAGGTCCACCACCTTTTCAATCGGCATACCGTGGCGGAGCGTGCTGGAAATTAATTTTGCATAATTCCAATATTCGGGGTTGAATTTATGCGAAAGCCCTTCAATAGTGGTTTTGTAGCCTCTTTTGTTTTTATATTGAAAGTCGTAGCGCGAGCTTCCATCCTCATTTCGGTTTTTTATGATCAAACCTTCGTTCACCCAACGCGGAATCAAAATGCCATCTTCATCATCTGCAAAACCGGTAAAAATTTCATAGGGTTTTCCGTCGATCAACCCGATAAAGGCAATCCATTTGTCCTTGCTGTTTTGGAAGCGTACCACATCGGCTTCCAGCGTTTCCGGCCGCTTGGTTGGAAACGGGGTTAGGGTATCACTTTCTTCCTCCTTTTTTTCGTCGTTGGAAATAAGGACGCCCGAACGCGAACCATCGCGATACACGGTAACGCCTTTACAGCCAGCCTGCCACGCCTCCAAATAGAGCTTCCCGACCAATTCTTCCGAAACATCGTTCGGCAAATTGATGGTCACCGAAATGGAATGATCCACCCATTTCTGAACCGCGCCCTGCATCCGCACTTTGCTCAACCAATCTACATCGTTCGAGGTTGCTTTGTAATATGGCGATTTCTTTACAATTTTGTTCAGTTCTTCCTGGCTGTAATTTTTGTCGGTCGCGATGCCGTTGGCTTCCATCCACTGCTTAAAACGGTGGTGGAAAACCACGTATTCCTCCCAACTGTCGCCTACTTCATCCACAAAATCTACTCGCACGTTTTTATCGTTCGGGTTCACTTTTCTTCTGCGTTTGTAAACAGGAAGGAAAACCGGCTCGATGCCCGAAGTGGTCTGCGTCATTAAACTGGTAGTTCCCGTTGGGGCGATTGTCAACAATGCTATATTTCTTCGGCCGTACTCGAGCATATCGTAATAGAGCTTTTCATCTGCATCTTTTAGGCGAAGGATAAACGGATTGTTCTTTTCCCTTTCGGAATCAAAAATCGCAAACGCGCCCCGTTCCTTTGCAGCATAAACCGAAGCCCGATAGGCCTCCAAAGCTACTGTTTTATGAATTTCAACAGAAAAATCGATGCCTTCCGGACTGCCGTATTTTATGCCCAGCGCGGCCAGCATATCGCCTTCAGCAGTAATTCCGATCCCGGTTCTTCGGCCTTCTTCGGCTTTTCTTTGAATGTTTTTCCAAAGATTGCGTTCCACCGCTTTAATTTCCGCGTTTTGTGGGTCGGCGTCTATTTTTTCGATTATGGCGTCCACTTTTTCAAGTTCCAGATCGATTATATCGTCCATAATCCTTTGTGCAATGGCAATATGCTTTTTGAAAAGTTCAAAGTTGAAATAGGCTTTTTTGGTAAAAGGTTCTTCTACATAGGAAAACAAATTGATGGCCAGCAAACGGCACGAATCGTAGGGGCAAAGCGGAATTTCGCCGCACGGATTGGTGGAAACGGTTTTGTAGCCCAAATCGGCATAGCAGTCCGGAACACTTTCGTTAATAATGGTATCCCAAAAAAGAATTCCCGGTTCGGCAGACTGCCAGGCGTTGTGCACAATTTTTTTCCACAATCTGTTGGCTTCAATTTCCTTGGAATATTTTGGGTTTTCGCTGAAGATGGGATATTTCTGGGTGTAGTTTTTTCCGTCCTTTACGGCCTGCATAAAAGTGTCGTCAATCCGCACGGAAACGTTCGCGCCGGTCACTTTTCCCTGCTCCATTTTGGCATCGATAAAATCTTCGGAATCGGGGTGGTTTATGGACACCGAAAGCATCAACGCACCGCGACGCCCATCCTGCGCCACTTCGCGGGTTGAGTTGGAATAGCGCTCCATAAAAGGAACGATGCCGGTAGAGGTCAAGGCCGAATTTTTCACCGGGGAACCCTTTGGGCGGATGTGCGAAAGATCGTGGCCCACGCCACCGCGGCGCTTCATTAACTGAACCTGCTCTTGGTCAATCTTCATAATCCCGCCGTAGGAATCGGAGTCGCCCTCATTGCCGATCACGAAACAATTGGAAAGCGAAGCAATTTGATAGGGGTTGCCAATTCCGGCCATCGGGCTGCCTTGGGGAACGATGTACTTAAAATCCTTGATCGCTTCAAAAATCTCATCCTCTGTCATCGGGTTGGCATAGCGTTGCTCGATGCGCGCAATTTCCTTGGCGATGCGGCGGTGCATATCGTCCGGCGTTTTTTCGTAAATATTGCCGTCACTATCTTTTAGGGCATATTTATTTACCCAAACACGGGCGGCGAGGTCGTCGCCCTTAAAATAGGCAACCGATGCCTTAAAAGCTTCCTCTTGTGTGAACGTTTGGGGCGTGGGGATGAGGTTTTTTACTTCCATGTTTTGATGAATTTTAGGTTAGAATATTGAATTTTTAAAGTTTGTAAATATACTAATTTCGGTATCTCATTGTAAATCCAAAAAAATAAGTTGTCAAGAAAAAGTTGTTAATATATTAATATACAGTACTCTAAAAATTTATCAACATTAAAAAGTTGACAAATTTTGAAATTTGGATATTCCATTATTTTGTAAGGAATTAATAGTATAAAATGGTCCTAAATACCTCTCAAAAATTGTGATAATTGTCATTGTTTTAAGCGAATTGTTTGGGGTATCTTTGAACCGTGAAAAATTTAATTCTTCTATTCGCCTCCCTTATAATACTTGCCAAACCTATGTGGCCGGTGGTTGAATATGTTTTGAATTATGAATACATCGTGACCGTTCTGTGCGAAAACAAGGATAAACCGGAAATGCATTGCAACGGAAAATGCCATTTGACCAAGGAATTGGCTAAAGAGGCGGGCGGGGAGAGTAAAAATCCGTTTAATGGCAAGACTTCTAAAACCGAGATTCCGCAGTTTATTATTTCTGAAAAATTGATTAGCTACACATTTTCTGCGGAAGTTTATAATTCCTCAAAAATTTCCGTGGAATACCGTCCGAATTTGAATTCGGCACTTTTCGTTTCCAAAATAATTCATCCGCCGCAATTGGGATAGTTTTTAATTTAGGTTTCCTACGCATTTTCCCCTAAAATGGCGTAAAAACCCGCTCTTTAATTAATAAAAACTATCTAAAAATGAAATCACCTATAAGTGTGTTTTCCTGTGGGAAGACATTCGTGGGATGCGTTTTGGGCTTGCTTTATTGCGCCCTGTTTGCCCCTGCGTTGCATGCCCAAGAAACCACAGCGGACAGTCTGAAATTTATCCAACTGAATGAAGTGGTAGTAATTTCCGCAGGAAAACAATTAGACCATCAAAAACAGCGGAAACCCTTGTCAACACTCGACGAATTTTTGGAATCGTCCATGAGCGTGGCTATGGTAAAAAGGGGCGCCTATGCGTGGGAGCCCACCATGAACGACATGGCCTCTGAACGTTTGGCGGTGACCATTGACGGCATGCAGGTTTTTGGTGCGTGTACCGATAAAATGGACCCCATTACCTCCTATGTGGATGTTTCGAACCTTGCGGAAGCAGAAATTGGTTCGGGCCAACAGGGCGCAATGTTTGGAAATACCATCGGCGGCGGCATCAATTTAAAACTGGATAAAAGTAATTTTAAACCTACGGCTTGGACCGGTTCGCTCGAAAGTGCCTTTGAAACCAACAATAAAATGCGCGTTTTTGGCGGCGAGCTGAATTTTTCTGATGAAAAATTCTATTTGAATACGGATGCCATTTACAGAAAGGCCGATAATTATTTCGCCGGCGGAAACCGGGAAGTGCTTTTTTCGCAATTTGAAAAATTCAACTTTAGCCTTAACACGGGGGTTAAACTTGCGGAAGACCAATCGGTAGCCGCCACTTTAATTTTTGATGAGGCACACGATGTTGGCTATCCGGCCTTAACGATGGACGTGTCCTTGGCCCGGGCCGTGATTGGTTCCGTTAGTTTCAAACAGGATACCCTGTTTGGAAATTTCAGCAATTGGGAAACCAAAGTCTATTACAACACCATTAAACACGTGATGGACGACACCAAACGCCCAAATGTTCCCATACATATGGATATGCCGGGGTGGAGTGAAACCGCGGGATTCTATTCGCAGGCAAATTTGAATTTGGAAAAAAACCATTTCCTATTCAAATGGGATGGTTTTTATAACAAGAGCTATGCGGAAATGACCATGTATCCACAAAACGGAAATGAACCGTTGATGTTTATGTTGACCTGGCCCGATGTTCGCACCAAAAATGTGGGCCTTTATGTCGAGGACCACCTCCCGCTAAAGAATGCTTCCTTGAAACTTTCCACAAGATTGGCGTTTCATTCAAACACCGTTGCGGACGAATTTGGGCTGAACAGTTTAAGGATTTTTTATCCCGAAATGGATAAAACAAATTCCCGTTTTTTGAAAAGCGTTTCGGCAAACTATCACAAAATGCTGGGGGATTTTCACCTAAACGGCGGCGTGGCCTATGGGGAGCGGGCGCCTTCGGTTTCCGAGGGCTATGGTTTTTATCTTTTCAATAGTTTTGATAACCACGATTATATTGGCGATCCCAACCTAAAAACGGAAGGCTCCATTGATGGTAACCTTTCGGTGGGCTATAAAAAGCCAATTTTTGAAATCAAGGCCGCTGCCAATTACTTCCACGTGTTCAATTACATTATAGGGGTGGTGGATCCATCGCTGAGCACAATGACCATAGGCGCGAACGGAGTGAAGATTTACCGCAACCTTGAATATGCCCAGCTTTTCAACACCACGCTTTCAGGCAGATATACCATTTCGAATGCTTTTAAGGTTTCGGGCAGTATTTCCTATCATCGAGGGGTGGACCAAAAAGGCGAAAATTTGCCCTTGATCAGTCCCATTTCCTACCGAAGCGCGATTGATTTTTATAAAAACCAATATTCCGTATCCCTTTGGATGAACGGCGCCGGCGAGCAGGTTAATTTCAATGCGGCCTACGGAGAAGCAAAAACCGCGGCCTACGCCACACTTTCGGCCAGTTTTGGAAAACGGTTTTTTATAAATGACAATAATCTATTCCTGAGGGCAGGGGTAGAGAATATTTTCGATACGTTTTATGCTTCCTATTCCGATTGGAACAATATTCCGCGGATGGGCAGAAACTTTTACTTAACCATTTCTTATTCCATAAATTAAATTATTAAAAAATCAATTTTAAAAAATTATGAAAACACTTAAATATATATTCGCAGTTTTATTTCTTTCCATCACTTTGGTCAGTTGTTCCGATGACGACGAGAATACTCCCCAACCCACCGACCCGATGGAAGGGTTCTACAAAATCTATGAAATTTCCGCGGCAGACCACACCGTTGAGTTTTATTCCGAAAAGGAAAATCTGGAAGTGGGCTACAATGAAATTTATTTCCGTATAAAGGATCTTTCCAGCAATGAATATGTATCCAATGCAGCACCAAGCTGGATGCCCGTGATGCATATGGAAACCATGAGCCATTCCGCGCCACATTCCGAATTGGAAAATACGGAAGAAAGTACCGTGTACCAAGGCCATATCGTTTTTCAAATGGCAAGCAACCAAACCGAATATTGGGAATTAGGACTGACTTACTCCTTTAAAGGGCAACCCGTTGAGGAATCCATTAGGGTTTCAGTGGCCGAATCTGCCAACGGCCTTAAAAAGACCCAAGTTTTTATGGGCAGTGACAATACCCGCTATATTTTGGCCTATGTAAATCCGCAGGAACCCAAGGTCGCTGTAAACGATTTGGAAGCCGTGCTGTACAAAATGGAAAATATGATGAGTTTTCCCGTGGTGGAAAATTATAAAATTACCGTAGATCCAAGAATGCCTGGAATGGGCAACCACAGTTCGCCGAATAATGAAGACATGACTTATCGGGCCGCCACTAAAATGTATGCCGGAAAACTATCGTTGACAATGACCGGCTATTGGAAAATCAATTTGAAATTGATGAACCAAAACGGTGAAGTACTTAAAGGTGAAGATGTTACCGATCTGAACCCGGAAAGCAGCCTTTACTTTGAATTGGAATTTTAGTTTTTATTGTTTGTTTTATATTGTTTTAAAGACTGTAGCGATACAGTCTTTATTTTTTTATATTTGGCGCGTGAACTGGAGATGGTACATTCCGATATGCCTACTCGTTCTTGCTTATTTTGGGATAAGCGAGGAACGGACCGCCCGTCCCAACCAAGAAATTATTGTTCGTTTTGACGGTTCTTCGGTCGGGTTGGTAGAGGCCCGGCAAGCCATTTCGGAGGTTACCGAAAAGCTGAAAACCATTGGCATACGCCAAATCCAGGTTTCCGACCTGCAAAATGGGCGTTTAAAGGTTTCCTACTACAGCGGGTTGGATGTTTCACAGGTTCGGCAGTTGTTCCAATCCCGCGGTGGACTGCACGTGGCCGATTTTGCTAAGCATAAAAATCCGGTTCCCTTTCAAGCGCCTTTTGGGAATGAATCTGGCAGCTATTATAAGCTGGACATCGTAAAAATCGACGAGGATTTGGGCTCCAATATGGGGCTTCACGGCTTTCCTGTTGAGATTAAAAGCATAAAGGATTACAATTTTATTCCGGTAATTTCACTTGCTGCCAGCCACACCGAATTTCTGGGTTCTGAATTTGAAAATGTTTCACCAATAAATTACGGCGATCTTTCGCTTTTACGAACGCTTTCACCTCATTATATACCCGAGGTTCGCGCAGGCCCAACTTCCTAAAAAAGAAAAAGTAAGCTTCTTTTTTTTACTTCGAAATCTGTTTTTTATAAAACAGAAAAACCTTCTAAATTTTTTAATAAACACATAATTGTCAGTTATTAGGGCAAATCATATATTTGCGCACCCGTTCCAAAACCGTGGAGTTGGGGAATAAAAAATCTGACCAAAAAAATATAACATGCAGAACAAAGGACTCATTACGGTATTTGCCATTCTTTTTGGATTGGTGAGTATCTATCAATTATCCTTCACCTATGTGGCCAACAAGGTAGAGGACAGTGCGCAGGAATTCGCGAATAGCAAATTTTCTGAAAACGAACCCCACGAGCGTGCCAACGCAGAGGCCCGCTACTTGGACTCGGTGGCCAACCAATCGGTTTTCTTGGGAATCGATTATAAAACCGCCAAAGAAAAGGAATTGAACAAAGGGCTAGACCTTAAAGGGGGTATCAACGTAATTCTTGAAGTTTCCGTAAAGGATATTTTGAAAGGATTGGCGAACAATACCAAAGACCCTGCTTTTAACCAAGCTTTGGAAAATGCCACCGAACTTCAAAAGAACAGCCAAGACACCTATGTGGAGTCTTTCTTTAAGGCCTTTGAAGCGCTTCCCGGCGAAAATCAATTGGCCTCTCCGGATATTTTCTTCAACAAAAACCTGGAGGATGTTATTGATGTGGGCATGACCAACGCACAGGTAAAACCAATCATTCAAAAGAAAATTGACGAATCCATCACCTCGGCCTTTGAGGTTTTAAGAAAGCGTATTGACAAATTTGGCGTAACACAACCGAATATTCAGCGCTTGGGGAAATCGGCCCGAATTCTAGTGGAACTTCCGGGTGCAAAAGATGTTGATAGGGTTAAAAAATTACTTCAAAGCACGGCCCAACTTGAATTCTGGGATGTGTATAAATTTGAGGAAGTTGCAGGCTTTTTGCAAGCTGCCGATGCAAAGGCAGGAGAAATTGCAATGGCAAAAGCCAATCCTGAAACCCAGACTTCCCAAACAACCGATACAACGAAAACGGTTGCCGATTCAACCAAAACGGAAGAGGACGACGTAAGCAAGCTTTTGGGCGGTCAGGATGTGAAGGATTCTTTGGTAGATGACAACAAAGCCAACCCCATTCTTTCCAAAATGGTTTCGCTGGGCAACCAGGGCGGACCCGTAATTGCCACTTTTAAATTAAAGGATACTGCCGCAATTAATGGTTATTTGCGCAACCCACAGATTAAATCGCTTTTGCCGAACGAATTGCGTTATGCCAAATTCGTTTGGGGCTTGCCCGAAGCCAGTCCTCAGTTGAATGGGGAAGAGGTGACCGCACTTTACGCATTGAAAGGAAATAGGGATAACCTACCTCCATTGGGTGGGGGCGTTGTGGTTGACGCCCGTCAGGAATATGACAACTTGAGCCGTGTGGTAGTTTCTATGCAAATGAACGGTCAGGGTGCCAAAATCTGGGAACAAATGACTGGCGATGCCTATCAGAACCAAAGCCAGATTGCGATTGTTTTGGACGATATTGTTTATTCTGCTCCCGGCGTAACTTCTGGCGCAATTGCTGGCGGGAGAAGCCAGATTTCTGGAAACTTTACGGTGCCAGAGGGTCAGGATTTGGCCAACGTGTTGCGCGCCGGAAAACTTCCGGCCTCTGCCGAGATAATTCAAGGCGAAGTAGTTGGTCCAACCTTAGGGCACGAAGCTATCAATAGCGGTATTATGTCCTTTGCCATTGCCTTAATAATCGTTCTATTGTGGATGATTGGCTATTATGGAAAAGCCGGTATGTTCGCAGACGTTGCCTTGTTGGTAAACATTCTTTTCATCTTTGGAATTTTGGCCGGTCTGGGAGCGGTGCTTACGCTGCCAGGTATTGCCGGTATCGTTTTGACCGTGGGTATGTCTGTGGATGCGAACGTGCTTATCTTTGAAAGGATCAAAGAAGAACTCGCCAAAGGCAAAGCGCAAAAGGATGCTATTAAAGATGGTTTCAGCAATGCGTTGTCTTCCATTCTCGATGCAAACATTACCACTGGTTTAACTGGTTTGATTCTTTTGGTTTTTGGAACTGGTCCCATCCAAGGTTTCGCAACTACCCTATTGATAGGTATTGCAACTTCATTGTTTACGGCAATTTTCATTACCCGACTGTTTATAGACAGCTACACCAAAAATGGCAAAGCTTTGCCGTGTTCTACTTCAGTTACCAAAAACCTATTTAAAAACGTAAATATCCAGTTTTTAAGAAAACGTAAAATTGCTTATGCGTTTTCTGCCATTATGATTTTGGTGAGCATCGGATCGCTTTTGACCATTGGCCTAAACCAAGGTGTTGACTTTGTGGGCGGACGTACCTATACTGTTCGTTTTGCGAAAGATGTAAATTCCAATGAAATTCAGAATGATTTGATCGCCACCTTCGGAAGTGCCGAGGCCAAAACCTATGGGGGCGACAATCAATTGAAGATCACCACCAAATATAAGGTGGACGAAACGGGCACCGATGTAGATGAGGAAATTGAGCGCATGCTCTTCGAAACCGTTAAAAAGAATATGCCTGCCGACATGACCTTCGAGCAGTTCGTGGGAGATCAGGAAGGAAAAACCATTGGTAGAATGGAGTATTATAAAGTGAGTCCAACCATTGCGGACGACATCAAAAAAGATTCCTTCTGGGCGGTTTTCGGTTCCTTGGTGGTGGTTTTCCTTTATATTCTATTGCGATTTAGAAGATGGCAGTTCAGTTTGGGCGCCGTGGTTGCCGTGGCACACGACGTTACCATTGTGTTGGGTATCTTCTCTTTGACCTATAAATTTATGCCCTTCAGTATGGAAATTGACCAAGCGTTCATCGCGGCCATCCTTACGGTGATTGGTTACTCGCTGAACGATACGGTAATTGTGTTTGACCGTATTCGCGAATATTTTGGAGAACACCCCACTTGGAAAATGAACCGAATTATTGACGTGGCGTTAAACAGCACCTTGGGTAGAACCTTGAACACTTCCTTCACCACCTTGATCGTGTTGTTGTGTATGTTCTTCTTCGGTGCGGAGTCCATTCGCGGCTTGTTGTTTGCCATCATTGTCGGAATCGTGGTGGGTACCTACTCTTCGTTGTTTATCGCAACGCCAATTATGTATGACACCGTTAAACGTAAAAACATAGAGGATCTGTTAGATAAAAAGGAAGAAGAAGTTCCTGCGGTGGAAGCGTAATTCCTTCCCACTAAATAATGAAAAAGGCCCTTTCGCGATGAGAGGGCCTTTTTTATTTTCCTTTAAAAGAAAACTACAATACCAAGATCACAGCTTTGAAAATTCAATCCGATCGCCTTTTTCCAGCTTCCAAGCGTCCGAAAGACCGGCGTTCACTTCCAGAACATATTGCGTAGCGCCTTCTGACGGAAGCGAAGTATCGTCAAAAGGTTTGGCGTTTTTCTGGAAGCTTTCAATCTTTTTGTCAGAATTTATATAGATAATGTCCAACGGAATTTCAGTGTTCTTCATGTAAAAGGACCGCGGTTGCGAATCGCTGAACACAAATAACATTCCTTGGTTTCCGGCCATACTGTGGCGGTACATCAAGCCCGTTTGGGTGGAATATTCGTCATCCGCAATTTCAATGTCGAGGGTCGCGATAATGGAATCGGTATCCTTTTTCAGTATGGATAGTTCGCCTTCCTTTGAAAAAGTAATTTCTTTGGTAAGACTTTTTACCTCGGAAGGTTTTTTGTCGTTGCAGTTGCTTAAGAAACAAGCAGAAGCCAGTAGCAACGCGGAAATAGCTATTTTTTTCATTTTAAAAAGAACTTAAATTTCGGGAAAATTAAACTGCCGTTTCTGCATCTAACTTCTTTTTTGAAGCCTTCCACATAATATATATTCCAGCAATTATAAAAGGCACGCTCAGCCATTGGCCCGTTGAAAGCAACCCGAGGGCCGATTCAAAACCGCCCTGACTTTCCTTGACGAATTCCACTAAAAAGCGAACCATAAAAAGCAAGATCAAAAACACCCCAAAAATATACCCAATCTGCTGTCGGCGCTCGGTTTTCCAATAAAGATACCAACAGACCAAAAACACGATTACATAGCCCGCAGCTTCATACAACTGCGCCGGATGCCGAAAGGGAACGGAATTTAGCAGTTCGGAAAATTGTGGATTGTGGACAATGGCGTCATAGGCCTTCTTCGGGTCTTGGATTCCGGTTGCTTGAACGGCCTCCTGTTTGCGGATGCCCTCGTGCACAAAACGAACGCCCAGCGGAAAATCGCCCGACGGTTTCCCGATTATTTCAGAATTCATAAAATTCCCGATACGCACAAAGATTCCCCCCGCGGCCACGGCAATAATAATGCGGTCCAAAATCCACAAAAATGGTTTTTTGATCACATTTTTGGAGTAATACCACATCGCGATTAAGATGGCAATGGCGGCTCCGTGGCTGGCCAAACCTTGGAAACCCGTAAATTCAAATTCCGGAACGGTCTGTATGGGCAAAAAAACCGAAAGCGGATCCTCCACGAAGAGCTCGGGTTGGTAAAAAATAACGTGCCCCAAACGAGCGCCTACCAAAACGGCCACGACCATATAAATAAACAGGCTGTCCAGTTTTTCCTGCGGCAAACCTTCGCGCTCATATATTTTTTTGGTCAAGATCCAGCCTAAAGTGAATGCTACCACAAACATCAAACTGTAGTAACGGATCATAAAAAAACCAAGGTCGATGCCTTCGGATGGATTCCAGGTAAAACTTAAATAATGCATAGTGGCGTTTTTATTGCGATGGGTAAAGATATTGTTTTAATTAAGAAATCATCTTTCAGAATTTTCGTTTTTTGGCGGAACGGGGTCGTAGCCCGAGCCGCCCCAGGGATTGCAACTGGCTATCCGCTTTGCGGCGAGCCAACCGCCCTTCAAAAGTCCGTGGGTTTGTAGCGCCCCTATTGCATAATGCGAACAAGTGGGCAAGTAGCGGCAACTTGAAGGCAATAGGGGTGAAAGGAATCGCTGATAAAATCGGATTAATTGAACAAATGGAAAAATCAGGATTTTCTTAAAACTCATAACTCATAACCCATAACCCATAACTCTTAATTAACGATCTGAAATGAAGTTCCGTCCTTTCCATCCTTCAATTGTATGCCTTTTGCCGAAAGCTCGTCGCGAATGGTATCGCTCAAGGCCCAATCCTTATTGGCGCGGGCCCGGTTGCGCAATTGAATGAGCAGCTCCACGGCCGCCGAAAGTTTTTCGGTGCTTTGCGAGGCTCCGGCAACAGTGTCCTCCAAACCGAGCACTTCAAAAAGGAAGCCGTGCAGTGTATTTTTAAGTAAAGTTAGATCTGCTTCCGAAAGGGTTTCCGTTCCTTCCTTCAACGCATTGGTAAATTTTACGGTTTCGAAAAGATGGGCGATCAAAATTGGACTGTTGAAATCGTCATTCATCGCGTCGTAACAAGCCTTTCGCCAACTTTCAATGTCTAAGGAACTGGAGGAGGATGGCTTAATTTCGCCCAACATCCTATATGCATCCATCAAACGGTTAAATCCTTTTTCCGAAGCTTCCAACGCCTCACTGCTGAAGTCCAAAATGCTCCGATAGTGTGCCTGGTACATAAAAAACTTGGTAACGGTGGGAGAGAAGGGTTTGCTCAAAACCGTGTTTTCCCCCGTAAACATTTCATTGGGAAGAATATAATTGCCCGTGGATTTAGACATTTTTTTGCCGTTCAGCGTAAGCATATTTGCGTGCATCCAATAATTCACCGGCGAAGTGTGGTTGCAGGCTTCCGCTTGGGCAATTTCACATTCGTGATGTGGAAATTTCAAATCCATCCCGCCGCCGTGAATATCAAAGTTGTTGCCCAAATATTTGGTGCTCATGGCCGTGCATTCCAAATGCCAGCCCGGAAAACCATCGCTCCACGGCGAGGGCCAACGCATAATATGTTGGGGTTCTGCTTTTTTCCAAAGGGCAAAATCCTGCGGATTTTTCTTATCGGTCTGCGCGGAAAGTTCCCGAGTGTTGGCAATCATATCTTCCAGTTGCCTGCCGCTCAACTTGCCATAATTATGGGTTTCGTTAAATTTTAAAACATCAAAATAGACCGAGCCATTTCTTTCATAGGCAAAACCTTCATCAATAATTTTCTGTACTATTTCAATTTGTTCAATAATATGGCCGGTGGCGGTTGGCTCAATGCTGGGCGGCAGAGCGTTGAACTTGGCCATAATGGTGTGGAAATCCACGGTGTATTTTTGCACTACTTCCATAGGCTCCAATTGTTCAATCCGCGCTTTTTTAAGGATGGGGTCGTCGCCGCTCTCGCCGTCGTTTTCCAAATGGCCGGCATCGGTAATATTCCGAACATAGCGAACCTTGTAGCCCAAATGTTTCAAATATCGAAAAACCAGATCGAAGGACAAAAATGTGCGGCAATTGCCCAAATGCACGTTGCTGTAAACCGTCGGCCCACAAACGTACATCCCCACCGCACCTTCGTGGTTAGGCGTAAATAGCTCCTTGCTTTTTGTAAGGGAATTGTAAATGGAAAGTGGTTGTGGTTTCAACATTTTAGGGTCAAAGTTCAAAATTGAAAATTTAGAATTTATATTTTGGAATTTGCCTCAAAAGGCAGTGTCGAACTTGATGTAGTCCAAAAATTCCCTGCGAACCTCGGGCTTTTTAAAAGCGCCACCAAATTCGCTGGTCACGGTGCTGCTATCAATATCGCGAATGCCGCGTGAATTTACGCAGAGGTGCTTGGCGTCAATAACGCAGGCAACATCTTCAGTGTTTAAAACCTGTTGAAGCTCTTTCACAATTTGCATCGTCAACCGTTCCTGCACTTGTGGGCGTTTTGCGTAGTAATCAACAATTCGGTTCATCTTTGAAAGACCCACCACCGTCCCGTTGGAAATATAGGCGATATGTGCTTTGCCAACAATGGGAAGTAAATGGTGCTCACAAGTGGAATAAAGGGTGATATTCTTCTCCACCAGCATTTCCTGGTATTTGTATTTGTTTTGAAAGGTGGAGGCTTTCGGCCGTCGATCGGGGTGAAGTCCCGCAAAAATTTCCTGCACAAACATTTTTGCAACGCGAGTAGGGGTTCCTTTTAGGCTGTCGTCAGTAAGGTCCAGCCCCAGGGTTTCCATAATGCTGGTAACGTCTTTCTTTATTTTTGCAATTTTTTCAATATCGCTAAGCTCAAAGGCATCTGGGCGTAAGGGCGTTTCCGTGGAACTGCCTATATGGTCGTGGCCCATGGCTTCTATGTCTTTAAGTTGTTTTTCTAAATCCATCTAATTAATATCTTCTTATTCAGGCCTGCAAAGATACGCAATAGCATTTAGGTTTTAAAAATGGGATGTTCTTATTTTAAGACACATATACGGCAGGGTTTCCCAAAATTTTCTTAATTTTCACGCAAAATTTTATCCCAAAATCTATGAAAAAAATTACTTTCCTGCTACTATTTGTTTGTGCTACCACGTTTTATGCCCAAAATATTCCTGTGGGTGGCTATGGATCCAATATTGAATTTGAACCTGCGGAAGTATCTTCAAGCGCAATTTTGAATTTTTCATTTTCAGAAGCGAAAACCATAAAATATGTCGTGACCTTAGATGATAGGGAGGTTCTCTCTGCGGAAGTATCTAAGAAAGAAGGCGGCCAGATAATGAAAACCGATCTTTCTCCTTTGGAAAACGGGCGCTACACAATTCATTTTATTATAGATGGCGCGGAAGTAAAGAAAATTCCATTTAAAAAAATATAAAAACGATTTCGCTATAAGTATAAATTCCCTCCCCTCGATGAAAAAATTACTACTCTTATTCGTTCTTTCCACAATCTCAATTTCAAATCTTCAGGCTCAGGTCTGTGACATCCTCATTCCCATTTGCGATAGTCAGGATGGATTGCAGAACAATGCAATCGACCCATCGCCCATAACCATCGATACAGGTTGCCAAATTCTTCAAGGAACCCGTACCATTTGGTTCAGGCTGGCTATTATCCAAGCTACAAATTTTACCTTCCAGATTGAACCCACTGGAAACGTGGACTACGATTTCGCAGTATGGGTCAATGCCGATTGTAACAATTTGGGAGTGGCCGATAGGGCGAGTTACGATGCTCCTACAGCCGGTCAATATGACACTGGCTTAAATCTAACCGCGACTGATTTTTGCGAAACCGCTGCAGGCGATGGCCAGGTAAGATTTTTAAGCTTGGTGCCGGGTGATGAAGTTATTATCGTGGTGGATCGATATTCAAGTACGCCCGATATTTTTAATTTAACCTTCGGCGATCCCGATGCTTTTGACTGCTCTATAGTTCAGACCACCGCGTGTAATGGAGATACGGTAGTTTTGGATGCCACGGCTCCGAATGCCTTGGGATATGAATGGTTTTATGAAAACCCAATCGGCTCGGGTACTTTTTCCCCCTTTATTCCGGCCGAAACCAATCCTACATTGTCCGTTACTACCACCGGATATTACAGAGCTGATATATTCCTGCCAGCAGGCGCCGTGGACAATGAATTTTTTGATGTGCTTTTCTATCCACAACCTGTGATAGCGAGTCCGCCATTGGATTTGGATATTTGCGACGATGGGACCAATCCTGGAATTTTCGACTTGACCCAAAATAATTCCGTAGTACGCGGTGGTCAAAATCCTTTGTTTGAAATTACCTATCACCACAGTCAATTAGAAGCACAGGGAGATGCCAACCCAATTATTCCTGCCAATGCGTATCCTATTGTTGGATCCTCGGAAACAATTTGGGTCCGAATAGAAGAACCTAGCGGAACCTGTTTCGCTATTGATTCTTTTGAAATTAGTTTTGATGCCGCTTCGGCCACTCCGCCAGCAAGCCCCTATCATTTATGCGATTATGGTACTCCAGGTCAGGAAATTATTGACTTAAATGCTATTTTTGATGCTGCAATTCTTAATGGGCAAGCGCCTGCGCAATATACCGTAACCTACCACTCAAGCCCGGCCGATGCTGGTGCTGGTATCAATCCATTACCACGACCTTATATTCTTACCGCTTCCCAATTTATTTATGCTCGGGTTCAAAGCAATTCCGTTCCCAGTTGTTATGCCACAACGCAATTCTATATTGAACTTTCGCCGGTGCCCATCGCCAACCCTGCCCCTGACATGAAGCAGTGCGATTTCGGCACGACCAACGGGACGTTTTTGTTGACGGACCAGGACCCCTA
>JBLWUV010000016.1:0-52565 GCA_048268785.1 Aequorivita sp. | reverse complement strand
GTTTGCGCCGATGGTACTGCATCCCGTGGGAGAGTAGGTCGCCGCCTTCCTTTAGGCCTCCACCATTTATTTGGTGGGGGCTTTTTTTATGGGGTAAAGGGAAATTTTCTTATTCGTTTAAACGGTAGGAAAAGAATGTTTGAAAAATTAAAAGATGGACTTCAAAACAGTATTTATACCCTTAAAACACAGATAAATAGCGCCTGCACCAGCTATAATTCCAAAGAAAAGAAATACAAAAAACACGAAGGTTTCTTTATTCAAAAATGATAAAGTGAGTAAATAGGGACTTAAAAATAGTAAGGGTAGGGCATAGGCCAAGTATTTTAAGCCTTTCTTCAATAAGTTAAAATCTGTATGCTCCTTTCCCATTTTGTAAGTGCTAAATGTTATGTGTTAACCGTTAAATGTTATTGGTTATGAATGATTGCGTTTCGAACGGATTTGTATTTTTTCAAAAGGGCCTGTGCCTCTTCCCCAGAAATATTTAATTCTTCCATAAGCATTCGTACCCCGCGATCCACGAGCTTGTTGTTGCTCAATTGCATATCCACCATTTTGTTTCCTTTAACCCTTCCCAATTGTACCATTGCAGTAGTGGAAATCATGTTGAGTATTAATTTCTGCGCGGTTCCCGCCTTCATTCGCGAGCTTCCGGTGACAAACTCTGGTCCAACGGTTACAACCACTGGAAATACTGCCGTATGTGCCAATGGACTGCCCTCATTACAAGTGATACAACCCGTTGGAATGTTATTTTTATTACACATCTTTAATGCGCCAATCACGTAAGGCGTGGTGCCAGATGCCGCAATACCGATCACAAAATCTTTTTCTGAAATGTTTTGCTTTTGAAGATCTTCCCAACCTTGCTTTTCGGAGTCTTCTGCAAACTCAACTGCTTTTCGAATGGCGGTATCGCCGCCGGCTATTAACCCAATAACCAAATCTTGCGGCACTCCGAAAGTAGGCGGACATTCACTGGCATCAACAATGCCCAATCGGCCGCTGGTGCCTGCGCCAATGTAAAACAATCTTCCGCCAGTCTTCAGTTTTTCAACTACTTTTTCGGTAAGTTTTTCAATCTGCGGAAGTGATTTTTCAACAGAAAATGCAACGGTTTTATCTTCTTTGTTGATGTTTTGAAGCAATTCGGAAACGCTCATTTTTTCCAAATGATTGTAGTTTGAATCGGCTTCTGTTGTTCTTTTGAAATTCATTTTTTTGTTATTGATGCGCAATGGGTGTTCTTTTGGAGACACACGGCCGTGCCGGCTCTACAAGAATGGGTTGCCTATTGCACGGTGTAATTTAGCGTTGAGACTTCCGAAATCCTGAAATATCCCAATGGGAAATTATCGGGGTTCGTTTCGTTTATAATATTGCCGCGAACGGTAGCGGGTTGGGTTTCAAATGGGCCCCCGCCCTGCTCGCTGGTTTGTTGCAAGAGAATAAACATATAATTATAAAATGCTTCGCTCACCCCATATAGGTTAAACTTCACTTCATCTGCCACCGCTAAATCTTCTACCAAATAATATCCAAAAATTGTATTGCCATTGAAAAATTCATCATTAAAAACATCCAATACAACTCCTCGGTCCGATATTCCCTCGAAAAAATAAAAATTTCGCGCTTCCGGTGGATCGGTAAAATATGCCTTCAATTCAATGTCTTCTCCCGTAAATCCGCCATCGTTTCGCTGGTCAACAAAATCCAAGGGAACAACCGGGTAAAGCGTTTCCGTGGCCGTGTAAATTTCATCATTATAAATGATATGAAGCGTGTATTCCGTATTTATCTGCGGCACCAGATCAGCCGTGTAGAAGCCGTCGTCTGAATAGATAAATGGGTACACCGCGCCGTTTTCGTCGGTTACCGTTACGGTCGCGCCGCTAACAAATGGCACTTCGTTATCGAAAAAGGGGGCGGTCGTGGTTAACCTTACGCTCGCCCGGGCCGTACCGTTTTCCAACACATTCAAGTTTGCCTCTATAACGAGTCGCGGGGGCGCATTATTTAATTCCACATCCACAACATCTTCACAAGAGGAAAAAATTCCGAAGAAAACCACCAATAGAATTAACTTCTTCATACTCTTAAAATTTAAAATTATAGGTTATCGAAGGGATTATTCCAAAAATGGAAAGCCGGACTGCCTCATTTTGGTTGGTGTCCGTATTTTCCCGAAAGGAGATGGAAGCCGCATTTTTATGGTTGTAAATATTGTAAATACTGAAAACCCATTCTCCCTTCCAACGTTTTGTGCTTTCCGGTTTCGGGGTCCAAGTTGCCGAAAAATCCAATCGATGATAAGCCGAAAGTCGGCTGCTATTCCGGGCCTCGTAAACCGGCACCACCACACCATTGTACTCATATTGCCCTTCGGGATAAGTGGTGGGAATGCCCGTTTGAAAAATAAAATTTGCGCCGAAGGACCATTTTTTTGAAAGCTCATATTGGCCGGTAACCGAAATATCGTGGGTTTTGTCCCACGGGCTGTTGTACCATTGTCCGTTGTTTATTCCGCTTTCTGCCTCCGTTCTTCCCGGGGTTCGCTGTTCGCTTTTGGCAAGGGTATAGGCCAACCAACCTTGAAAATTCCCGCTAATTTTTTTAAACAATACTTCCAGTCCATAGGCCCGAGCCTCACCGTTTAAAAGAATTTGTTCCACGGCATTGTTGGCAATCAAATCGGCGTCATCTACATAATCCAATCTGTTCTGTACTTTCTTGTAAAAGGTTTCCACCTCCAACGAATAATTCTTGAAATTTCTGAAATACCCCAAAGCCACTTGGTCTGCCAATTGTGGCTCAATGTATTTTCCGCTGGGCGCATAAATGTCGAAGGGCGTTGGCGAAGTGGTGTTGCTGATCAAGTGAATGTACTGCGACATCCTGTTATAGCTGGCTTTGATGGAGGAGTTGTCGTTCAATAAATACGAAATGGCAAAACGCGGCTCCAGATTGGCGAACGATTTTATGGTTTCGCTTCTGCTGAATGAAATGGTATCAATGGGCGTTGCTTTTTGATAAATATCCAAATTTTCATTATAAATAATGGGATTATTGTTTTCATAAATAAATAGCGCATCCTGCCCCAAACGGTTAAAGGTAGATAAACGAAGCCCGGCTTGAACGGCGATTTTTTCGGAAAGATCTATTTCAGTTTCAACATAGACCGCGTTTTCCCAAGCAAATTTATCGGTAAGTTTAAAAGGATTTATTCCCGAATCTTCGGTAGTGGGCGTAACATCGCCGGGATTAAATTTGTAATAAATGCTGTTGATGCCGTAGCGCAGATCGACATGGTTTGATATGTAATGTGAAAAATCATATTTTAAATTGAAATTCCGAATTCCGCTATCAAAATCGAATTCTACAAATTTCAGTTCCAAACCGTAATAATAATCGGAATAGATCAACGATAGGTTTGAAAAAAGTTTGTCGGAAAAAAGATGGTTCCAGCGCAGGTTTAGGGTTGTATTTCCAAAACTATTGGCGAAACTATCCGATATTTCAAAAACATCCCTTCCAAAATAACCCGACAAAAAGAGACGGTTGTTTTTGTTTAAATTGTAGCTCAGTTTGGTATTTAAGTCGTAAAAATAGGCTACGTTATCATTGTCAAAAAGGGGCAGGAATAGATGGGCATAACTACTTCTGCCGCCCAGTAAAAAAGAGGCTTTGTCCTTAACAATGGGTCCTTCCAGAAGCAATCGGCTGGCCACAAGCCCAATTCCGCCACTGGCGTGATATTCACGTTTGTTCCCATCTTTTTGGTAAATGTCCATTACCGAAGAAATCCGACCACCGTAGCGGGCGGGAATTCCTCCTTTGTAAAGGGTCAAATCCTTAATGGCGTCTGGGTTAAAAACAGAGAAGAAACCAAAAAGATGCGAGGAATTGTAGAGCGTGGCCTCATCCAAAAGAATCAAATTTTGATCGGCTGCCCCACCGCGAACGTTGAAACCGCTGGCGCCTTCACCCGCACTGGTTACTCCCGGAAGTAATGTAATGGCCTTAATTACGTCCACCTCGCCTAAAACCACGGGAATTTTTTTGATGGTGGCCGTAGAAAGGGTGTTGGCGCTCATCTGCGAACTGCGCACGTCCAACTTTTCATTGTTCGCCTCGATCACCACTTCGTCCAGGTTTTCGGTTTCTGTGGCCATCGCCAAATTTATTTTGGTGTTTTCCGAAAGCATGACTGTCATTTTTTGGGAAGCAAAGCCGATGCTACTGTATAGAATTTCATATTCGCCCTTTGGAAGGGTTAGCGAATAGAAGCCATACTGATTGGTTACCGTTCCGGTTTGAAGGCTCGGGACAAGAACGTTCACACCAATTAAGGTTTCGCCCGTGCTCTCCTCCGAAATGGTTCCACTTATCGTGAACTTTTCCTGGGCAGCGGCGGAAAGGCTTCCCATTAGTGGGAATAGGCTGGTGTATAATAGAAAAATGAGTGTTTTTTTCAATCTTTTTAATATTTAGGTATAAAAAAACCTCCAGCAGTACTGAAGGTTTTTAACGCAAAACATGATTATTTTATTTCTGCTAAAATTTCATTGAAGGTTGGGCTGGGCCGCATGGCCTGAAAAACCAATTTTTCCGTTGGCTCATAATAGCCGCCAATGTCCACGGAATGGCCCTGCACGTTTAGCAGTTCCTCATTTATTTTAGTTTCGTTTTCCCTTAATTTTTTGGCTATGGGTCCGAAGCTTTTTTTCAATTCAGGATCCTCGTTCTGTGCTGCCAATGCTTCTGCCCAATACATCGCCAAATAGAAATGGCTGCCCCGATTGTCCAGTTCGTTTACCTTTCGGGATGGGGACTTGCTATTTTCCAAATATTTTTCCGTGGCAGCATCTAAGGCATCTGCCATAACGATTGCTTTTGGATTGTTGTATTTTGTTCCCAAATGTTCCAACGAAACCGCCAGCGCCAAAAATTCACCTAAAGAATCCCAGCGCAGATGGTTTTCCTCTAAAAATTGGTCCACGTGTTTGGGTGCGGAACCGCCAGCGCCGGTCTCGAAAAGCCCACCGCCGTTCATTAAGGGAACTATGGAAAGCATTTTGGCGCTCGTTCCCAATTCAAGAATGGGGAAGAGGTCCGTTAAATAATCGCGCAGCACATTGCCCGTAACCGAAATGGTGTCCTTCCCGGCTTTTAAACGTTCCAAGGTATATTCAGTCGCTTTTTCAGGCGAAAGAATTTTTAGCTCAAGTTCGTTGGTATCGTGATTGGCAAGATATTTTTCTACTTTTTTGATCAATTCCACGTCGTGGGCCCGGTTCTCGTCCAGCCAAAAAACCGCTGGCGTTTGGGTAGCTCTGGCGCGTTCCACTGCCAATTTTACCCAATCCTGAACGGGCAGATCCTTTACTTGGCACATTCTCCAAATATCGCCTTTTTCAACAGCGTGCTCCATAAGCCCTTTTCCTGAGGCATCCAAGACCTGTACTTTTCCCGCGATGGAAATTTCAAATGTTTTGTCGTGGCTGCCATATTCTTCGGCTTTTTGGGCCATTAAACCTACATTGGGGACCGTTCCCATAGTGGTGGGATCGAATGCGCCGTGCTTTTTGCAGAACTCGATGGTGGTTTCATATACGCCCGCGTAACTGCTATCGGGGATAACGGCTTTTGTATCGTGAGGTTTTCCATCGGGTCCCCACATTTGACCGGAATTTCGAATCATAGCCGGCATAGAGGCATCGATGATCACATCGCTTGGCACGTGAAGGTTTGTAATGCCCTTCGCGCTGTCAACCATCGCAAGGTCTGGATTTTCTGCCATTATTTTTTTAATATCCTCAAGAATGGCGGCCCGTTCGCTTTCGCTTAATTCAGACAATTTGTTTTCCAAATCGCCCAAGCCGTTGTTGGCATCTACCCCTAATTTTTTAAAGGTTTCCGCATATTTTTGAAACAATTCCTCAAAATAGACTTTTACGGCATACCCAAAAATAATAGGGTCGCTCACTTTCATCATCGTTGCCTTAAGATGCACTGAAAACAATACTTTCTTTTCTTTGGCATCCTTCACCTGTTTCTCTAAAAATGAAACGAGGGCTTTTTTGCTCATTACCGTAGCGTCAATAATTTCGCCTTTTAAAACTTTTAGGTTGTCTTTAAGAACTGTGGTATCGCCATCGTTACCCACTAAAATAATCTGAAGGGTGTCGTTATTGGCCATGGTCAGGGATTTTTCATTGTGATAAAAATCGCCCTTTTCCATCGTGGCCACGTGGGTTTTGCTACCGCTGCTCCACGCGCCCATACTGTGCGGATGTTTTTTTGCGTAATTTTTTACCGCTTTTGGTGCACGTCTGTCACTGTTCCCTTCGCGTAAAACGGGGTTTACGGCACTACCTTTCACTTTGTCATATTTTGCCTTAATTTCCTTTTCTTCCGGAGTTGTGGCGGTTTCTGGGTATTTCGGAATATTGAATCCCTTTTTTTGAAGTTCGGCTATGGCTTCGGTGAGCTGTGGAACCGAGGCGCTAATATTTGGAAGTTTAATGATGTTTGCTTCGGGTTTTTTGGCCAGATCGCCCAGCTCGGCCAGGTCATCGTTCACACGTTGTTCCTCGGTTAGAAATTCGGGAAACACGGCGAGAATTCTTGCAGCCAACGAAATGTCGCGACTTTCAAGCTCAATGTTCGCCGGCGCGGTGAATGCCTGCACGATAGGTAAAAAAGAATGGGTTGCCAAAGCCGGTGCCTCATCGGTTTTGGTGTATATAATTTTGGAAGATTTTGTCATTGAAATGTATTTTTTTGAATGAAGGTTTTGAAAGTTTAGGGAATGCAAATATAGCGATTTGGGGAGGGTTTTGAAAAGTTTATTAGTTTGGGAGTTTATTAGTTTATGGGTTTAGGAGTTTATTAGTTTATGGGTTTATGGGTTTATGAGTTAATGGTTTTAGGAGTTTATGGGTTTAGGAATTTATGGGTGTAGGAGTTTAGGAGTTTATAAGTTTATAAGTTTAGGGGTTTATGAGTTTATAGGTTTAGGGGTTTAGGGGTTTATGAGTTTATAGGTTTTGGGGTTTATTGTTTGGGGTTTGATTGTTGGGGAGTTTGAAATCTTTGATTCCTAAGGGCTTAAAACAAGAAAAGCCATATCATTGTATAGAATACATTGACATGGCTCCTTGTAAAGCAAACTTTAACCGATCAATCCACCGAAGTAGATTCAAGGCAAGTTTATTAAACCCTTGCGATGGTAGTCTGCTAACACGGGTTCACGCTTTTTGTAATTTGCACCTTCCGTCAGGTTGGTGCCATTTTCAAAAATGCGGACCCAAAAACTTTTTTGGTCTCGATACTAATAATCTAAAGATCGTGAGTACCTCAAGCAACCGAAAAAAGCTTGTAAAGTGTTTCTTTTTGTTTTTTCAAAATCTGGAAACTAACATTCCTAAGAGCGTTAGCTTCTTTGGCAATTCGGAAAAAACAGTGTAAAAGAACGTAACTTTATTTTTATCAATTTGGCTGTTAGGCCTTTTTGATATTGCTAATATAGTACGGAATAATTGATCCGCAAGATTTTCCTTCACCTTAAAAATCCACCATTTACAAACACGGCTTATCAACAAATGTTCATAAAAAAAGCCCCGTAAAAACAGGACTTTCTAAGGTTTTCAACAAAGAATAAACTATGCGCGTTTCTCTTTGATGCGGGCTTTCTTCCCGGTAAGGTTTCTGAAGTAGAAAATTCTTGCTCTGCGAACGCTACCTCGTTTGTTGACCTCAATTTTTTGAAGGGCGGGCATATTCATTGGGAATATACGCTCCACGCCAACAGTGCCGCTCATTTTGCGGATGGTGAAGGTCTTGGTGATTCCCGAACCTTTTACCTGGATTACCACTCCTTTAAAGAACTGGGTTCTGGTTTTTTCTCCTTCACGGATCTCATAATAGACAGTGATGGTGTCACCGGCTCCGAAATCGGGAAATTCTTTTTTGGTTACAAATTCGTCTTGTACAAATTTAATTAACGCTTCCATTTTGTTAATTTGATAAGGTTTAAATTAAAACAACATTCGCGATTCTCGCCAGAGGTTGGATTAAGTGGGTGCAAAAGTAAACATTTAAACCTATTTTGCAAGTGTTTTGCGCCTCTCTTTTCTGGAAAATGGGAACTAAATTTCAGGAAAGCAGGTCCGGCCGGCGCTCCTTGGTGCGTTTATATGCCTGCTCTTCGCGCCATTCCTCTATTTTTGGGGTGTTGCCGCTGGTAAGTATTTCGGGCACTTTCCATCCTTTATAGTCTGCCGGGCGAGTGTACACCGGGGGCGCCAGTAGGTTGTCCTGAAAGGAATCGGTGAGCGCGCTGGTTTCATTGCCCAAAACGCCCGGAATCAAACGGATTACGGCATCACAGATCAGGGCCGCCGCAAGCTCGCCACCGCTCAGCACAAAATCGCCCACAGAAATTTCGCGGGTGATGAAGTGGTCGCGCACCCGCTGGTCCACGCCTTTGTAGTGCCCGCAAAGAATGATGATATTTTCCTTTAAGGAAAGCTCGTTGGCGGCGTGTTGGTTAAAGGTTTTTCCGTCGGGTGTCATGTAGATTATTTCGTCATATTCCCTTTCGGCCTTTAATTGGGAGATGCATTTATCAATAGGCTCGACCATCATCACCATTCCGGCGCCGCCGCCAAACTGGTAGTCGTCGATCTGTTTATAGGCATTGGTGGCAAAGTCGCGCAGGTTGTGGGTGTGCACTTCCACCAGGCCTTTTTCGATGGCGCGTTTCAGGATGGAGGCTTCAAAGGGGCTTTGGAGCAGCTCGGGCAGCACGGTGATGATATCAATGCGCATTAAAGCAGTTCTTTTTTCATCTGGCAACGCGCTATGGAGGCCTTGGCGCGCTCGAGGGCACCTTGGTCCAAGGTTTCGAGGCCGCATTTTTTGTAATAGGCAATGGCCTCGTCCAGCAGGCCCTGTTGTTCAAACATGATGGCGTATTCGTTGTAGATGGTGGATTTTGTGATTCCGGGAATGGTGATGGCCGTGTCCAGCAGTTCCTTCAATTCGTCATATTTCCCCAGGGTGGAGAGCAGCACGGCATAGTTATAATAGACCGGCGGGTAGAGGGGGCTTTTTTCCAAACAGAGCTTATAGAGGGTTTCCCCCTTGTCGAACTCCTTAAACTTCACTTCATAGAGGTAGCCCAAGTGGTTGTAGGCCTTCCCGAAGTTGGGGTCCATTTCAATGATTTTTTCCAGCTTGTTGGTGGCCTCGTCAAAAAAACCGTCTTTTATGTCGGTATTGGCCTGATTGAGCAGTTCTTCCAGTTTGGTTAGGTGGTCCATCTTTTTATTTTCTTTTGCCCTACAAAAATAGGCAATTCCGCTTGAAACTATCCTTTTTTTAACTGGCGTTCCTTTTTTCTTTCGTCGCGTCTTTCCTGGCGTTCCTTTTTTCGGAGCTCGCGTTTTTCCTCGCGGGTAATCTCGCCTTCCTTAAAGGCATCCTTATAGTTTATTTCGTTGTCCACTTCTCCTTGAAAAGCCTTGATCCACGCATTTTTGAAAATGTTGAGCACAGTGGGCCACACGCCGGCCTCCACATTGTTCAGGTCGCCCTCGATGGGCACTTTGGTGGCCAGGGTGTCTGTGCCCTGGTTTTTTAGGATAAACTTGAAGAGGCCCACAAAGCCTTCCCACAACACTTCCAGAAAATTATCGCCCTCGCCGATCAATTTGGTGTTGGTCAACAGGGGTTTTACATAGCCCACCAAATGGCCGTCTGCTATGGCCACTTCGCTATAGACGCCAAAGGTGCCCCTGTCAAAATCAAGCCCGGCGTAATAGTTGGTGAAATCGTTGAGCGCGGTAACATCGGCATTTTCGAGCGAAAAGGACAGGTCCATGTCCGGAATTTCCTTCACCAGGTTCATATTGCCCTCCAGCGACACCTTTCCCTGGCCAATGGAAACGCCGCTGGCGCGGATGGGCGAGGGCAGGATGCGCTCCTTTTCCACCACGTTGCGCAGGTTGTCTGCCGTTAGGTTCAATTGGTTGATCTGCAGGTCGATGTTGGGGTCTGCCGAAAGCTGCACAAAGGCCAGCTTGCCGTCGTGCACTTCAAAATGGTTTATATCGATGGGGACAATGTCCGTAAGAGCTTTCGTCCAGTCGTCCACATCGGCATCGCCACTTTCTTCTTTTTGGTCCTCAAAAACATAAATGACCTCTGGACTGGTCATAATAATCTCACTTACAATCTTTCCTTTAAATAGTGATTTCCATTCAATAGAAATATCGCTTTTCGGAAAGTTTAAAAAAGGAATTTGGGATTCTGCCGTTCCTTTGTTTAAATACATTCCGTTGATAACATAAGCGCCACGAATGAGGGCGATGTCAATATCTTCAACTTGCCCATAATATCCGGGAATATCTGCCAATATTTTGTTTATATTGTTTTTTACCAAGGTTGGAAGATACAGGCGAAAGGCTATAAGAAGTATTAAAATTATAATAGGAATAGTATATCGCTTCTTTTTGAAACCTCTTCTTTTTTTAATGTCGGACATTTTTCAGAATAAATGATTTTAACAAATTTGATTGAAACTGCGGAAATTAACAGTTAATGAAGTCATAAAAAAATTCCTGCGCAGGCAGGAATCTTTGTCTCAAATTTTAATTGAAGTTGTTTTTATAAGTTACAATTGCCGTCAATTATGTCTTGTTTTGTTGGGTTGAAGGCATTGCGTTTAGCATGGAAAGAATTTTGTGAATCCATTGAAAATAAATTTTGTAATGCACAAAAATCTGAAAGCTGTAAATTGTCTGTCACATTTAAAGTAAAAATATCTTCCAAATTATTTAAGCCGTTTAAACTTTTAAGATTCTCGTTATCTTTAATTCTAAATTCAACACCATTTACTATTTTCAAATTATTAAGACCCTGTAAATCTATTAGCGAATTATTTCGTTCTATAAATACGCCATCTCTAAGACTGGTAATTTTTTCAAGCCCGTTTAGGTTTTGAATTAAATCGTTTTGATAAACTGTTAAACTATGTAAAACATCCACATTATTTAATGCATTTAAACTTATCAGAGAGGAATTTTCTCTTATGGACAACTCATAAACGGTTGCGTTTAAATTAGCAAGCCCATTTAAATTTTCAAGTAATGAATTACCCCAAATTTTAATATTGCCATAGGCTGAAAAGCTTGTGATATTACTAAGGGCATCAATATTTGTAAGGGAATGACAACCAGTAATAGAAATATTATTACCTATGTCTACAAGATTGCTCAACCAATTTATAGTTTCAAGTTCTGTACAGCGTATAAGGGTTAGGCCATTAATATTTGTAAGTTGGCTTAAACTTGAAATATCTGTTAAAACTGGATTATCGAAAAGGAACAAATTATTAGTTAGTGTTGTAAGATTATCAAATCCTACAATACTTATTAATGCATCATTTTCAACAAATGCCAATTGAGTTCCAATGCTGTTAATAGTAAGGCCTAATGTAGTTGTTAAACTTGGGTTTCTAGTAATGCCAAGGTATTCGTCTATACTTCTTAAACTATGTAATGGAGATAAATCAGAGATATCGCTCACGTCTGGCGCTTCAATAGCTCCAATATATAATCCTCCGGTAATACGAGTGTAATTATTAGCTCCAAAATCGTTCACTTCTTGTTGTGTTTTTAAATGAACATAGCCATCATAAATATCTCCGGTGTCATTTAAATTAATGGTTATTGAAGCATTTTTAGAAACAGCTCCGTTAGAAACCTTCACAGTTCCTGTAATAATTGGGTTGGTTTCAAAATCGAAAAGTGATTCATCAACAACTTTCAATTCCCCCGAGCCTGCATCAATATAAAAAGCGTTTGCTGGAGTTTGTTCAATTATGGAAAATCCAACCGTTCCTTGATTCGTGCTTCCTTGGACAGTTCCAATTACCTGTCCGTTTGAAGGGTTTTCATCCATTGTTATTGAAAAATCTGAAGTAGTTACTGTTATTTCATTTTCCGATGGATCGTCGCTGTCTTTTGAGCAGGATGCCAATATGAATATGGAAATAATAAATAGAATTGAAAAAAGGTTATTCGGTAAATTTCGCATTATTAAAAAAATGTTAAAAATTAAGTTTTCAAATATAAAAAAATCCCGCTAAAAACATAGCGGGATTTTTTATTTTCAATTCCAGAAATCCATTACATCCGCCAGTTGGCCGTCATCGATAAATAAAATATTATCCCACATAATGGTATTGTTTGTTTTTATAAAAACACGATAATAACCAGGGTCTAAATTTTCAAAATTAATTGGGACGGCTGTTGAATTCGTATTATTTATCTCGAGGAATGCCTTTTCGGTTAGTTCCATTTCAGAATAAATATTTGAATTTAAAATCATTTCAAAATTGGTGTCTTGAAAAATTTTTTCAGGGCTTGCAGGAATTATCCACACGTCGGTAATCTCATAATATGAATGGATTGTCAATACATCCACTACCGGATTTGGATATACCGACACTATATTTTTATCGATAAAAATGTTGGGGTTTCCAAACCGAATCGGACTCGGGCCACTTTCTGGCAACAAATTAATACCCGTTATTAAATCCACTTTTGTTTCGCTGATTGTTGGTTTACCGTCATCGTCCTTACCGCAGGCCAATATGCTGATGGCGAGTAGTATAAAAAGCACGTTTCTCATTGTGGAATTTTTAAAAATTTACAAACTGCAGTTGCCGTTTATTAAATCTTGTTGGGTTGGGTCATATTCATTACCCCAAACAGAATATTGACCATTAAAATGTCCTCCAATAAAAACATTTGAAAGACTACAGAAATTTTGCAATAAATAATTCAATTGAATATATAAATCTCCTTCAATAGATGTTAAACCAGATAAACCATCTAAGTTTGTTATCTCCTTATTATGCAATACCATTAAATTACCGTTGACGTTAGTTAGATTTTGAAGATTAAAATCCTGCAAAGTCAAATTATCTGTAATAGTTATATTTCCTCCAACCGACGATAATCTAGGCAAATTTATATTTTCTAAGCTATAATTGGAACTTATTGATAAGTTGGTTTGTATAGAGTTTATATTTTCAAGGCCTTCCAGATTTAATAATTGGTCATTTCCATCAATAGATAAATAATCATTTAATGATGTGAGTTTGCTTAAAGCTTGAATATTGGAAAGCGCCGGGTTGTCTATTATTGCAAAATTAGAACCGATAAATTCTAAATTCTCAAGACCGTTTAAATTGATAAGAAGTGGATTATCAATAATAATAAAAGTAGTTCCAATACTTTTTAACGTATTTAAAGGACTCAAATCATGTATTGAAGATGGTGAATTGTCTAACTTTCCTATTAAAAGTTGTTTAGTAATGTGTGTGTAATTATTTGCGCCGAAATCATTTACTTCTTCTTGTGTAAACAATTGAATGCCGCCATTATAGACATTGTCTTCGGTAACATCATTTAAAGTAATTTTAACTACTGCGTTTTTAGAAACTGCTCCGCTAGCCACCTTTACCGTTCCCGTGATGATGGGATTGGTTTCAAAATCGAATAGTGTTTCATCTGCAACTTTCAATTCACCCGAAGTAGCGTCAATTGAAAATGCGCCGGAAGGTGTTTGTTCGGTAATCGAAAAACTAATAGTACCTTCATTTGTGCTTCCAGAAACAGTTCCAATTACTCGCCCATTAGCTGGATTTTCATCCATTGTTTTTGAAAAGTCTGCAGTTGTGACAGTTATTTCATTTTCCGAGGAATTCTCATTTTCTTTTGAGCAGGATACAAAGCTGAGAGCAATTAAACCCACTGCAATTTTATACCGAATAAAACTATTCAACGATTTCATATTTTATTTATTTCAATTTTTGAACTACAAACTACAATTGCCATCAATGATGTCTTGTTTTGTGGGATTGTAGGCGTTATAACCTACACTGTATTCGCCACCCAAACCATTTTCGACGATAAGAGTTGTAAGCCCGCAAAAATCCGATAGGACCGAATTATAGCGTATTCTAAGCTTGTTTTGAATTGTGGTAAGATTATTTAAAGCATCTAGATTTGCCAGGGAATTATTATTCCTTATTTCTAAGTCCTCGGTTATGCTTTTCAAGTTTTCCAAACCCTCTAAGGTGGTTAAATTGTCATTGTTACCTATATAAACATCTACTGCAGAAAGTAAGTTCCCCAATCCATTTAAGTTGGACAATGACGGATTTCTGCTAATAATTAAATCTTCGACCATAACAATATTGTGCAATCCATTTAAATCAAAAAGGGAGGCATTCTCCGATATTTCTATTCTTTTGGTTGTGGAAATATTTTGAAAAGCTTGAATATTGTTCAGTGCATCATTGTTTCCAAGTACAATACTTTTCACGGAAACCAAATTATTCAGAGCCTCCAAATTTGTTATCAATGGGCTATTTAAAAGAGAGAAATTATCTAATGAAACAATATTTTCTAAACCGTTTAAACTTTGCAATTCAAAATTATACCACAAGGACAATGAACTGCCAATGCTGGTTAGATTGCTCAAGCCTTCCAGATTTTGCAAAACAGGGTTCTCATATAGAATAATTTCATATTCTACAGTCTTCAAATTGTGAAGTCCGTCCAGATTTAATAGCGAAGCATTGGTGTCAATATAAACATTAAAAGCACTTTCCAAACCTGATAGGCCGTTTATGTTTGTTAAATTAGGGTTGCCTGAAATCACAACCTCCCCAACATTTTTTAGATTTTCAAGCCCATCGAGATTGGTTAGACTGGAATTGTTGTTAACCAAAAATTTATAAATCTGATTTACGGCAGGTTCTATGGTCCGAACATTGCGTAAGCCAGCTACGCTCACAAGAGACGGATTGTTCATAAGGCCTAAATCACCACCAAAATAAACAATGTTGTTTAGCCCCTCCAAATTTGTAAGGTCAGCATTAAAGGTAATATAACAATTATAGGCAACATACTCCAAAGTGTTCAGTCCCCTTAAATCTGTAATATCTGAATATTCAGGCCCCATAAAAATTCCAATAACCATTGCGCCGTTTATATGGGTGTAACCTTGAGTGGCAAAGGCGTCAACTTCTGCTTGCGTTGTTAAAAACACACTACCTTGATAAACCTTGTCTTCATAGGATTCTGTTACGCCAATGACTACACTGGCGCTTTCGAAGACTTCGCCGTTGGAAACTTTTATGATTCCTGAAATTACAGGGTTGGTTTCGTGATCGAAAAGTTCTGCATTCGCAACGGTAAGTTCCCCGGTTTCGCCATTGATGGCAAATGCACCGGCCGGGTTTTGGGATTTTATTGAAAAAGAAATCGTCCCTTTGTTGGTGCTTCCTTGAACGGTTCCCAATATTTGGCCGTTTTCAGGATGGTTTTCAACAATGGTGGAAAAGTTTGCTGTTTGCACGGCAATGTCATCATCTGCCACTTCGGGAGTATCCTCTTTGCTGCAGGAATTTAAAATGAAGAAAAGGAGAAGTAACGAATATTTTAAAATTGAGATAGGTAGTGATTTTATCATTATGATTATTTAATTTATTTCTGAATGAATTTACAAACTGCAATTGCCGTCTAAAATATCTTGCCGAGTTGGGTTATAGGCATTGCCATTAACCTTATAAATGTTTCCAGGGCCATTATTTTCAACAACAGTTTGCAAGCCACATAAGTTTGTGAGTGCTATATTTTCCATAATTTCTAAATCTTTACCAATAGTGTTTAGATTATTCAACGCATCTAAATTGGTTAAAAGTGGATTTTTTTCTATGAAAATACTAGATTGTATAGTATAAAGATTTTCAAGTCCTGTGATGCTTGACAAATTGGGATTATCTTCAATTGACAGATAATTGGCAGTAGTGAGGTTATTAAGCCCACTCAAATCAGTGATTGAAGCATTTTCGTAAATATATATTTCATTCGCCGATTGCATATTTTCCAAACCTTGAAGATTGACCAATGAAGTGTTGTTTGAAATAATAATCCTTTCAGCTGCCTGGAAATTGCTTAAGGCAGCCATGCTTTGTAGGGCGTTGTTATAAGTGATATAAATTTCTGTAATAGTATTGGAAGAAACATTTTGAAGTTCATTCAAATTCGTGAAAAGATTGCAATATGAAATTGAAAGAACTTTATTGATATGGGTTAAATTTTCTAGTCCTTCCATATTGGGTAAAACATCATTATTATTAATGGATAATGCAGAAACTTCGGTGATATTTTCAAGACCTTTCAAGCTGGTAAGTTGTGGGTTACTATCTATTTTAATAGAGCCTACGGTAATCAATTCAGACAATCCTTGTATACTGGTCAAAGCCGGACTGTAATTTATATTTAGTATTCCACCTATATGTTTAACTGCAAGACCATCTAAATTTGGTAAAATTTGATTTTGGTAAATATTAAAATCCATGGTTACCGTTGTAAGTTTATTTAGTCCGGCCAAACTAGTTAATGAAGGGTTTTCGAAAATATTTAAATGACTCCCAACATATTCCAAGTTATGCAAACCATTTAGATTTGTAAGATTTTGATTCTCTGAAATATAGAGGTTTTCTCCAATGGAAATTAGAGCACTTAATGGGGTTAAATCAGTAATATCAGAATATTCCATTGCATACCGCTCTCCAATTATAAGTTGCCCGGTTATATGGGTATAATTATTAGCGCCAAAATCATTTAATTCGGCTTGGGTTTTTAACCATATCCTACCATCAAAAATATTATCATCATCGATGTCCTGCAAATAAATAATAACCAGTGCATTTTCAAATTTTTCGCCATTAGAAACCTTTACAGTACCAGTTAATATAGGGTTTGTCTCAAAATCGAACAATGCAGGATTTACAACCCTCAGTTCGCCAGTGGAAGCATTAATTTCAAATGCACCATTTACCGATTGTTCTGTTATGGAAAACGAAACTGAACCCTGAGACGTGCTGCCCTCCAAAATTCCTAAAATCTGTCCTTCAGAAGGGTTTTCATCAATAGTTGCCGAAAAATCGGCGGCATTAACCGTAATTGCTGATTGCACTTCATCATCAGAATTACAGGAATTAAAAAGGGCGATGATAAAAAAGCTAAATACAATCGAAAAAAGTGGATTGGGTAAAATCTTCATTATTAAAGAAATGTTAAAATTTAGTTTTCAAATATAAAAAAATCCCGCTAATGGCATAGCGAGATTTATTTTTATAGGGATTTTAGATTAATAATAAGTAAACCGTCTAACCTGCGCAATATACTTGGCCAAGCGGATTACTTGGTGGCTATAGCCATATTCGTTGTCATACCACACATACAGCACCACGTTTTTGCCATCTTGGGTAACGATGGTGGCATTGCTGTCGTAAATGGCCGGAGCCGAGGAACCTACAATGTCGCTGGAAACCAACTCGTTGTTTAGCGAATATTTTATCTGCTCCACCAAATCGCCTTCCAGGGCATATTTTTTCATCGTTGCATTAATGCCCTCCACCGAGGTAGGTCTTGCCAATTCCAAATTCAGCACTACCAAGGAGCCGTTGGGAACCGGCACACGAATGGCGTTGCTGGTCAATTTTCCGGCAAGCTCAGGTAAGGCCTTTGCCACCGCACTGCCCGCGCCGGTTTCGGTAATAACCATGTTTAACGCTGCGGCGCGCCCACGGCGGTATTTGCTGTGCATATTGTCCACCAAATTCTGGTCGTTCGTATAAGCGTGGATGGTTTCCAAATGCCCGCGAACCACCCCAAAGGAATCCTCAACAGCTTTCAAAATGGGGGTAATGGCGTTGGTAGTACACGAAGCTGCCGAAAAAATATCGACCGTATTGGGGTCATATTCATTTTGGTTCACCCCGTGAACAATATTTGGAACGCCTTTTCCGGGAGCGGTAAGCAAAACTTTTGAAGCGCCTTTAGATTTAAGGTGGCGGCCCAGTTCCTTATCGTCGCGGAAAGCGCCAGTGTTGTCAATCACCAGGGCATCCTCAATGCCATATTGGGTATAGTCAATATCCTCCGGATTGTTTGCGGAAATGATATGCACCGTGGTTCCGTTTATAACCAAAGCGTTGTTTTCAAGATCGGTGCGCACGGTTCCGGGAAAATCACCGTGAACGGAATCAAATTGGAGCAGGGAAGCTCTTTTGTCCAACACCGTTTGGTCCATTTTTCCGCGGACCACAATGGCGCGAAGGCGCAGCTGGTTGCCCTGCCCGGTGCGGGTCATCAACTCGCGGGCCAAAAGGCGGCCAATGCGGCCGAAGCCGTAAAGCACAACATCTTTGGGAACGATGTTCTTGGTTTCCTTGGCATTTTTCAATTTGTCTGAAACGAAAGCCAAGGCGTTGGAATATTTATCGTCTTCCAAATGGAATTCATAAGTAAGTTTACCAATGTCCAATTTTGCAGGGGGCAGATCCAAGGTTTTGATGGCCTGCGCGATTTCCACCGAGTCGAAGATTGAAATGGGTTTGTTCACAAATTCGCCGGCGTATTCGTGAAGATTTAAAATTTCACTCACGTTGCGGTCAATAAGTTGGTTGCGGAACAGCACCAATTCAATGGACTTGTCATACCAAAGGTCGCTAATGATTTTAATAAATTCTACTGAAGCTTTTCGGCGGTCAGTTTGAAAAGACAGTTCTTTTTCATAAACGTCATCAAAACTCATAAGGAAGGATTTTTAGGTCCCCGCCTGCGCAGGGATGGAGTTAAAATTGGTGCAAAAATACTTATTTCCAACGGGCTTCGGAAATAAAAACCAAAAATAAAAACACCGCTGAACAGCTTGATTTTCAGCGGTGTCTTGTGGGATTGATAAAAAATTTCTACCTAAAAATAAACGAATTAATAGTGCCCGCCGTGTCCATAAATGTCATTTTAATGGGCGAGCCATAATTGCGTTGGGTCATAATGCGTTTCACGTCGTCAATATCGCGAACGGTTTCGTCGTTTATTTTGGTAATAATAATTCCTTCCAATTTATATTGTGCCATTTCAGGGGTTAGGGCGCGGGTAACGGTAACGCCATTGTTCAGGCCGCGTTCCTTCAGTTCCGCTTGGGTGGTGTTTTTCACCTCCAACCCTAAATCGTCTATCGAAAATGTTTCCAATTTCACCAAGGTAACGGGCAGTGTTTTTTCCTTTCCATTGCGTAGCACGGTTACCTGCACTACGTCGTTCGGTCTTTTGGAACCAAGATAACCCGCTAAATCGGCAAATTTTGTAACCTGAATTCCGTCCAGTTGCTTGATGATGTCGCCTTCTTTTATGCCAGCTTTATCGGCACCACTGCCTTTTTCAATGCCGCCAACAAAAACTCCCTGCGTTTCGTTGATGCCATATTTTTCGGCAATCTGAGGGTTGATGTTCCCTACCTGAATGCCCAAAATGCCGCGCTGCACGTTGCCATATTCCAAAATATCCTCGATCACCTTGCGGGCGTTGTTGGAGGGAACGGCAAACGAATAGCCCACATAGCTTCCCGTTTCCGAAGTAATGGCGGTGTTGATGCCTATCAGCTCGCCACGCGTGTTCACCAATGCTCCGCCGCTATTTCCACGGTTCACGGCCGCATCGGTCTGAAGGAACGATTGCGGATTGCCGTCAAACTGGTTCAGGTCGCGTGCTTTGGCGCTAATAATACCGGCCGTTACGGTAGAAGTCAAATTGAATGGATTCCCAACGGCCAGAACCCATTCGCCAATTTTCACATTGTTGGAGTCGCCGAAGGGAATAAACGGAAAATCAGCATCGCCGTCTATTTTTATTAGTGCAATATCGGTGTTCGGGTCGGTGCCGATCAATTTTGCCGTGTAGGTTTTATTGTTGTTTAAGGTAACCTCAAGATTGCTGGCGTTGGCTATTACGTGGTTGTTGGTAACAATATAGCCATCGGGCGAAATTATTACGCCACTACCGCTGCCCACCATCGCGCGGGGCTGGCCTCCACCTTGGAAATACTCAAAAATATTGGTGGGCTGCCGGCTTACGGTGGTGTTTTTAACGTGCACCACTGCGTGTACGGTTTTATCGGCGGCCTCGGTAAAATCAGTATTTAGGCCCGCGGTCGTTGAGGAAAAATTGGTGGGTATATAATTGGAAGTGGGTTGTGGGGCAAAGGAAATCGGTTTTTTTTCTTCGAAGAATTTGTAGCCGCCAAGCGTAATGGCCCCAGCGAATAGCGCTACCAGAAATAAACGGACTGTTTGTTTCATTTTTTTAATTTTTTAAATTAATACTGCTTTAAATAATTCTGAAACTTAAAATTCAAGTGTTGCATTTTTAAATTTTTTGTTGGTTTCCACCTTGGGAAGCTCGGAAGATGCAAACCTTTTTTGAAGAAATATATTTAAAATACATCCACAAATTTAACAACCCTCCCTTGAAAAAAGTATGCCGTAAAGTGGTATTTAACTTCTATTTAACGCCGAAGCTAAAGTTTGGAAAAATTGCAGTCGGCCCATTTTTTTTGATGCCAATTTCTTCGGAAAAAGCGAACCGAGCCCTACTTATAGATTTCTGTTTAAAATTGAAAAAATCGCTTTTTTGCATTTCCATAGGTTTTGCCCAAAAGGTAGTTTGTTATCTTTGCGCCACATGGAATTCACTTTTTATAAATATCAAGGCACCGGGAATGATTTTGTGATCATCGACAATCGGGAAGAAGTTTTTCCGAGGAAAGACACCCAGTTGGTGGCCAAAATCTGCGACCGGCGTTTTGGCGTGGGCGCCGATGGCCTTCTTCTTTTGGAGAAGCATCCCACGGCTGATTTCAAAATGGTTTATTACAACAGCGACGGCAACCTAAGTTCCATGTGCGGAAACGGAGGCAGATGTATTGCCCATTTTGCAAAATTCCTGGGCATCAGTGCCGAAAAAACAATTTTTCAGGCTGTGGACGGCCTGCATGAGGCAACCGTCAAAAACGATTGGGTCTCATTGAAAATGAATGATGTTGAAAAGGTTTCCGATTTTGGGAACCACGTTTTTTTGAATACAGGTTCGCCCCACCACGTTGAAATAGTTGCCCATCTTGAATCGTTCGATGTTTTTTCAAAAGGAAAGGCCATTCGGGAAACCCTCTATGGAAAGGAGGGCGCCAACGTTAATTTCGTGGAACAGCAGGATGAAACCGTTTTTTCCGTACGAACCTACGAACGTGGGGTTGAGGCCGAAACGCTCTCCTGCGGTACGGGCGTGACTGCCGTCGCTATTGCGATGTATGAAACGGGCAAAACTTCGCAGAACGAAATAACCCTAAAAACTCCCGGCGGCAACCTGCAAGTGCGTTTTGAAAAAGTAGGTTCCGGATATAAAAATATGTATTTGGAGGGACCAGCGATTCAAGTTTTTAAAGGGAATTGGCGATGAACTCATTAAAAGGAACACACATATTTCTTCGAGCCTTGGAGCTTTCCGATCTAGATTTTCTCTATAATCTGGAAAATGACGAATCACTTTGGGAGGTTAGCAATACCATTTCACCCTTTTCAAAATATATTTTAAAGGAATATCTTGAAAACAGCCATCGCGATATTTACGACGTAAAACAATTGCGGCTGGTTATCTGTAAAAACGAAGCGGAAACGCCAGTTGGCTTAATTGATTTATATGAATTTGACCCAAAAAACCAGCGGGTGGGAGTGGGCATTGTTATTTTTCCCGAGGAAAATAAGGGGAAAGGTTTTGCCACGGAAGCTCTGGAACTTACTTGCGCCTATGTTTTTAAACATTTAAATGTGCATCAAATTTTCGCAGGAATTACAGAGGGCAATTCCGCCAGTATCGCGCTATTTGAGAAGGCCGGTTTTAAAAGAGCGGGAATAAAAAGCGATTGGATTTTCACGGACGGAAATTTTGAGAACGAATATTTTTACCAATTGTTCAAAATTCCAAATACCTAATTCAACCTATTGAATATATAGTTTAGAAATGTATATAAAAAAAATTTTGCTGGCCGTAGTGTTGCTCGGCGCCGTAGGGATGGGGGCTTTTGCTTGGTATGTTTACAACACGGCGTTTTCTGGCAACACGGCTTTTAACAATAAGGAAGCCCACGTATATATTCCCACCAATGCCACGATTGATGACGTGGTGGCCGAACTGGAGCCCCTTCTGCGCGATACGGAATCATTTTATGCGGTGGCGGCCCAAAAAAAATATGCTCAAAATGTGAAGCCCGGCCATTTCATTATAACCAAAGGAATGACCAATAATGATATTGTGAACGTCCTGCGCAGCCGAAACATTCCTGTTAATATAAAATTCAATAATCAGGAACGTTTGGAGGAGCTCGCCGGGCATATTGCCCAACAGATTGAAGCAGATAGCCTTTCACTTTTGGAGGCCATGCGCGAGCCACAATTTTTAAAGGAAGTAGGTTTGAATGAAGAAACGGCGCTGTGTCTTTACATTCCAAACACCTATGAATTTTATTGGAACAGCTCCGCGGAAACTTTCCGCAGTAAAATGAAGACCGAGTACGATCGGTTTTGGAATGAATCACGGACCCAAAAGGCTAAAAACCTGAACCTATCCAAAGAGCAGGTCATGGCCTTGGCGGCAATTGTTCAAAAGGAAACCGCCAAGGTGGCCGAGCGACCCCGCGTGGCTGGCGTTTACATAAATCGTTTAAAAAAGGGAATGTTGTTGCAGGCCGATCCGACGGTTATTTATGCCTTAAAACGGGAAAGCGGCGATTATAACCAAATAATAAAAAGGGTGCTCTACGCCGATCTGGAATTGGATTCGCCCTATAATACCTATAAATACGCTGGGGTGCCGCCGGGGCCCATCACCATGCCCGATATCTCTTCCATCGACGCCGTTCTTAATCCGGAAAACCACGAGTATTATTACTTTGTGGCGGACGTTAGCAACTTCGGCTATCATAAATTCGCCAAAACGCTTGCGCAGCACAACGCAAACAAGATTGAGTATGTGAAATGGGTAAATAGTCAAGGACTCAACCGGTAGATTGATTTACGTTCCCACTGCCGCCAATCCCTTTGTTTTTGGGGCATAAATTTCTTTTCACACTAATTTAACAGCCTTAAAATCAGATTTTTAAAAAAAGCCTTATCTTTGCGCGCTGAAACGAAGATGTTTAACCGCATCGGAATTTTAAAAATTAATGAAAAAAAGATTTTATCTACCTTTAGTATTACTTGTTGCTGCCGTACTGGTAGGGACAGGTTTCATTTCAAAAGATAGCTACGATTTTTCTACATTCAGTACGGAAGGATTAGAGTTAGATTACACCGTCCCCACGGAGGCTGAGCTGGTTTCGCTGATGGCCCCCGTGACCCCGAGGTTTTATTTATTCTTGGGGAAGTCGTATGTCGGGTTTAAGGAAGCACTGGGTTTTAAGGAATCCAGAGGCAATTATCACATCGTGAACGATTATGGTTATATGGGGAAATATCAATTTTCACGTGCAACTTTGCAAATGATGGGCCTTAAGAATATCGACAATTTTTTATACGATACAAGACAACAGGAAGCGGCTTTTTTGGCCTACACTTCCTTGAACAAATGGGTGCTTCGAAACGATATTAAGCGCTATGCCGGCAAAACGATTGGCGGGGTGAAAATTACCGAATCCGGGATTTTGGCCGCGGCCCACTTGGCCGGAGCGGGAAATGTGCAAAAGTTTTTGAGAAGTGCCGGCGAAAATAGGTTTGAGGATGCCAACGGCACCTCCATTCGTTATTATCTCCGGAAATTTTCAGGCTATGATACTTCCCATATCGTGCCGAACAAAAAACCGAGGGTAATGTAAAAATTATCCTTGAATGATGAAAAGGGTGGGTCTTTTATGAAGGTCCACCTTTATTTTTTTCCACAAATCCACAGTCGCGGTTTTTATAAATTGGGAAGCCAATGTAAGGTCGCAGGCCACACAGATTTTGGTTTGCGGATGTAAGATTTCGGTCAAACTTTGAAGCATTTGGTTGTTCCTATAGGGCGTTTCAATAAAAAGTTGTGATTGGCCGTGATCCTTTGAAAGTTTTTCCAGCCGTTTCAGCTCTAATTTGCGTTCGCCTTTGTCAATGGGCAAATATCCATTAAAGGCGAAATTTTGGCCGTTAAAGCCGCTGGCCATCATTGCCAATAAAAGAGAGGAGGGACCAACCAACGGAATCACGTCAATTCCGCTTTGATGGGCATGCAGGACAGCGCGGGCTCCGGGATCGGCAATTCCGGGACACCCGGCGTCGCTAATTATGCCAATATCCAAGCCTTCCAAAGCCGGGTTTAGCATGGAAGGAATTGCGCCTTCCTCTGTAAATTTATTGATCTCCTCAATTTTTAGGTCGGACTGTTTTTTTTCGGGGCAGATACTTTTTATGAAGCGGCGCGCGTTTTTTTCGTGCTCAACAATATAGTAATCTGTTTTTTCAATGGTCTCTTTTACCAAAAGGGGCAAAACAGTTAGGGGTGGAACGTCGCCCAAAGGGCAGGGAATTAGATAGAGCTTTCCTCTTTTTGTAGCCATTTATTTTTTAACTATTAGTTTTTTTACGATCTGGGGACCTTTATCGCTGGTTACTTTACAAAAATAAACGCCAACATTTAAATTGAAAACGGAAAGGCTTTTTTTGTTTTTAAAAACAGCATCTTCAAAAAATACCGTTCTTCCCCACACATCCATTATTTGAATGGATTTGATCGTGCTATTTTTTAATTGGAAAGTCACTTTTTCCGTTGATGGATTCGGGAAAATTTCAAGCGTTTCTTCCTTCTGAAAATCTTCGGTATTTGTTAATTCTCCGCCTTCAATTTTGTAAATGCTTCCTCCCAAATCGATTATATAAAGTTCCTTTTGGGCATCTTCCCCGAAGGAAACCCAGCTTCCAGAAAAATTGCCGTATTCGGTGATGGAGCCCGAACCATCGACCGTGCCGATGAGTCCGCTACAGAAATCGGCAAAGAAATAGAGGCCGGGAAGATCGGCATATTTGGTGCCTCTATACACATAACCGCCGGTTATAGAACAGTTGCCACGGTTGTGGCTATATTCAGCGAGCGGAAAAGTAAGGTCTCCCTGTGGGGGGCAGTTTTGCGTGTTGAAGGGCTGGGTGCCCTCGTAGCATCGCCAACCATAATTTAGCCCGCCTTCGGTGACATTTGCCCTGTTAATTTCTTCCCTGCTCCCTTGGCCAACATCGGCAATCCAAAGGGTATTATCGGTAAAATCAAAAGAAAATCGCCACGGATTTCGAAGCCCATAGGCCCAAATTTCTCCGCGCGCATTCGGGTTTCCCAAAAAAGGATTGTCTGCCGGAATACTGTAACTGTTTCCGCCCGAAGGAGTATCGATGTCTATGCGTAAAATTTTACCCAATAAAAATCCAAGGTCCTGCGCTCTATTGTTGGGATCGCCGCTACCACCGCCATCACCGGAGGCAATGTATAAAAATCCCTCCGGGCCAAAGGCCAAATTTCCGCCGTTGTGATTCGAGGCCGGCTGGTCAAAACTTAAAATGGAAACTTCAGAAGCACTATCGGCCACATCGGGATTGCCGTTGCTTACCGAAAAACGTGAAATTTGGGTATCGCCATCGGCATTGGTATAGTTCACAAAAAAATAGCCATTATTGCCGTAATCCGGATGAAAGGCCAGGCCTAACAATCCTTGTTCCCCGGCGTTCGAAACTAAACTTGATATGTCCAAAAATGGAATTTGGTTTACCGTGCCATCTGCTTGAATTATTTTGATCTTGCCGCCCTTTTCAACCACAAAAAGGCGTCCGTCGTTCACGTGTTGCAGACTTAAGGGACTGTCAAAACCCTGTTTAAAAATTTCGATGGAAACATCTTGTGCAAAGCCTAAAATGGAATACAAAAAGATGCAAATGAAAAGTAACGTGTTTTTCATGGCTGCCTTTTTTAGTGAACTTCTAAATGTAAGAAAATCAACTGTTAAAAAAGGTTAAAGGCGCTTGGCAATCTGTTCACAGGCCTCCTCAAGCATTTTGAATACGTTATCAAATCCGCTGTCCCCGCCATAATATGGATCGGGCACATCCACATTTTCACCCGGAAAAATTTCGTCTAAAATAAGCTTTACCTTCTGTTGTTGTTCTTCATTTTGTGCCAATGCCAAAACATTTTCCTTGTTTGAGTTATCCATAACGTAGATTTTGTCGAACTCCTCAAAATCCCTTTGGTGGAATTGCCTTCCGCGTTGTGAGATAATGTTTATGCCGTGTTTTTTTGCAACCGAAATACTGCGGGGATCGGGCTGGTCGCCCACGTGCCAATGGCCTGTGCCGGCACTATCTACAAACACTTTTACCGGATCTACCTTCGATTTTAAAATGCCCTCGGCTAAAGGCGAACGACAGATATTGCCGAGACAGACCATTAAAATTTTTGTTTTTTCCAAAACGGATGAAATTGAGTTATGGATTTAATTCTTTTGACCCAAAAAAGTACCTTAAACGGCCGTTGAAAACCGCGAGCGGAATTACAGGGTCAACTTTTTGTTGAGGTCTTCCACATATTTGCGGAATTGCTTATCGGTAGTGGAAAGATTGTCAACCGTTTTGCAGGCGTGCAGGACGGTTGCGTGGTCGCGCTGCCCAATTTGTGAACCGATGGAAGCGAGGGATGCCTTGGTAAATTTTTTAGCAAAAAACATCGCCAACTGCCGTGCCTGCACAATGTGCCGTTTTCGGGTCTTTGACTGGAGCGTGTCCACATCCATTTGGAAATAGTCGCTCACCACCTTTTGGATATAATCTATGGAAACCTCGCGTTTGGTGTGTTTCACATAGTTATCGACAATTTTTCGGGCAAGATCGATCGTTATTTCCTTTTTGTTGAAAGAGGAATGGGCAATCAAAGAAATAATGGCGCCCTCCAGCTCACGGATATTGGTTTTTATATTGTTTGCCAAAAACTCGATGATATCCTCGGGCATTTCAACGCCGTCGCGATATAATTTGTTTTTAATAATGGCAACGCGAGTGTCGTAATCGGGATGGTTCAATTCGGCGGAAAGCCCCCATTTAAAGCGGGACAGCAATCGTTGCTCAATATCGATCATATCTACCGGGGCCTTATCGCTGGTAAGGATAACCTGCTTTCCGTTTTGGTGCAAATGGTTAAAAATATGAAAGAAAACATCCTGCGTTCCGGCTTTCCCGGACAGCAATTGAATGTCGTCCACGATCAACACATCTATAATTTGATAGAAATGAATAAAATCGTTGCGGTTGTTCTTTTTTACCGATTCTATATATTGCTGCGTAAATTTTTCAGCAGAAATGTAAAGGACCGTTTTTTCTGGATATTTATCTTTTATGTCCACCCCAATGGCGTGGGCCAAATGGGTCTTTCCCAATCCAACGCCGCCAAAAACCAATAGGGGGTTGAAAGAGGTACCACCGGGCTTGTTCGCAACGGCCAATCCGGCTGAGCGCGCAAGTCGGTTGGATTCGCCCTCCAAAAAACTTTCGAAATTGTAATTGGGATTTAACTGTGATTCTATCTTTACGTTCCGGATGCCGGGAATAACGAACGGATTCTTAAGTTCCGGACTTTTATTCTTTAGGGGAACATCCACTTCCTGTGACTGCAGGTTGCTTCGGTTGGCACTGGGAATTTTTTCGGTAAACGGCTGCTTGTTGCCATAGGTGTTTTCCATTTTAATAATGTAAACAAGTTTGGCGGTCTGGCCTAATTCCTTGGTGAGTGCAACCTTTAGGATTTTTACGTAATGTTCCTCGAGCCATTCGTAAAAAAACTTGCTGGGAACCTGGATACTAAGAGCGTTGTCAGTTAACTTTACTGCTTTAATGGGCTCGAACCAAGTTTTGTATGCTTGCGAAGTAATGTTATCTTCGATAAAAGCCAAACAATTGTTCCAAACCGATTCCGCAGTTCTGCTCATAGTTAAAAAATTCTGATTTTTGTATTTAAAAGGTGTGGCCAAAAAATAGGGGATGGAGTGATTCCGAGCTATTTCTTAACTGTGCAAATATGTGAACAAAAAAGTTATAAAAAAAACCCCGTTAGGGTTGAATTTTTGGTTTTTTTTCCGCATACTTCCCTTTCGATAAAACTACAAAAAAACTTTTGGTAATTAACACAAAATTTTGAAGAATACACTTACTCAAATAAGGGTGCGCTATGGCGAGACCGACCAGATGGGAGTGGTCTATTATGGCAACTATGCGCAATATCTTGAACAGGGCAGAACGGAGTGGCTGCGCGCCCTTGGGTTTTCCTATAAATGGATGGAAGCCAATGAAGTACAATTGCCAGTGGTGCATTTTAGCATCGACTACAAACAGCCCGCTTTTTATGATGATTTGCTAACCGTAAAGACTACGTTAAAGCAAATTCCCTCGGTAAAAATTGAATTTTATTATGAAATTTATAATGAATCCAAACAACTTTTGGCCACTGCCAATACCGTGCTGGTTTTCGTTAATAGCACCACCAAAAAGCTCATAAAAGCACCCAATTATTTGCTCGAAAAATTAAAGGAAGAATAACTACTTTTTTAAAGGTTTGATGGTCACTTTATAAGTGTTTTCGAACACTTCAAAAACACGTGTCGCATCCCTTTTCCGAACGGCTATTTCAAAAGTGCAGTCCAGCTCCATTTTTTGATTTAAAACTTCAACGTTTTCTTCTTTTAGTATCCGCATTACCGTATTCATTTCCGGATAACCGAAACTTATTGAAAACGTTTCATCGATGGTGCGTTCTGCGATTTCACAGGTTCCCAAAGCCAGCTGTGCCGTGGTTTTATAGGCTTGTATCAATCCGCCCACGCCTAGTTTTGTTCCCCCAAAATAACGCACGACAACCACTAGCGTATCGGTTACATCGAAAGACTGCAACTGTCCGTAAATTGGCATTCCAGCACTGTTTGAGGGTTCGCCATCGTCGTTGGCGCGGTACTGCCCATAATTTTTGCCGAGCTGCCAAGCGTAGCACCAATGCCGGGCAGCGTGGTGCTGTTTCTTCAGTTGTTCCAAATGGGTTTTAATATCTTCTTCGGAAGCAACGGGGAAGGCATACCCAAAGAATTTGCTCCCTTTCTCCTTAAAAAGCACCTCCGCCGATGGTTTAAGAATAGTTTTGTATGTGTCTTTTTCAGTTTCCAATTTTTCAGCATTCAGTTTCTGCCTTTAGGGGCAAGGGGGCCTACCATTTTTCTAAGGCAATGAACAAAATTCCAAGGATGGCCAGCCCAATTCCGATCCAATTCTTTATTAATAATTTCTCCTTAAAAAAGAGTATTCCCAAAAGGGTGGAGCACATCACGATGGCAACATTGTTGACGGTGAAAATTCCCGAGCTTTCCAAAATGCCACTGCGCAGCGACTGCACCAGAAAATAGACGGAAAAATAATTGGGAATGCCCAAAACAAAACCCCCAACCAAATTTTTAAACCGGAATTTAAATCGACCGCGCAATTCTTGGACTGCGAAAATGCAAAAGCCGATAAGTGCCGCGGCGCCATAAATGGCCGCAGAAAAAATGGGGATGTCGTCCTTGCCCACAAATTCGCCTTCCAGATATTTGATGGAGGTATCAATAACGCCACTTCCCAAAAAAACCAGCATCGGAAAAAGAATATTCCGCGATTTTATTTTTAGACCGTCCACCGATTTGATCGAGGCCAGATACACCGCCGCAAGTGCCAAAGCAATGCCCAGTGCCTTGTAGGGCCCAAGCCTTTCTCCATAATAAAGCAAACCGAAAAGAATGGGAATGACCACACTCATTTTTGTGGCAACCGATACTACCGAAAGCCCACTGCGCTGGGTGGTGATGGCCATTAAATTGAACACAGTAATGAAAAGAACCCCCAGCGCCAATGCAAAGGGAAACCAAACCTGTCGGGTAATTTCTTGAAAATTGATGTCGCTGGGCTGAAAAACGATTCCACAAAAACAGGCCATTACATAATTAAAAACGATGGCTTGCGGGGTGTTGATGCCAAACCGCGAAAACAGTTTAAACACCACAAAAATCATAGTGGACGAAAGTATGCTGAGCAACAGAGCGGTCACAATGTCAGGTTTTTGTAAATACGCAGGCAATCGCCCTTCAGTTGCATCTCGGAAAAAAGGCTGCCCGAAAACCTCGGGGCATGAAGGCCTTCCATAAAACTTCCCGTTCCATTAAAAATATGTGCCTCGTCCCAAAAGTTTTCATCTATAAAAGTTTGAAGGATTTGGGCGCCGCCTTCTACAATTACGGATTGTATGTTTCTTCGAAAAAGGGAATTGCAAATGTGCGCAGGAACAGAGGCTGCAAAATCAATTTTTTCAAAAGTGATAGTACCCTTATTTGCCGCATCTTTTTCTGTGAAGACCAAAGTAGGGGCACTCGCATCGAAAGCGGAAAAGGATTCCCGTATCTTTAATTCCCGATCCACGACGATCCGCAACGGATTTTCACCGCCCCAATCCCGAACGGTTAACGACGGATTGTCCTGCAGCACGGTATTGGTTCCCACCAAAATAGCCTGCTCCTCGGCGCGCGTTTTGTGTGCAAGCTGTCGCGAAAATTCATTGCTGATCCAAACGGGTTTTTTTTCGTTTCGGGTTTCCGGTTTCGGAGCTATAAATCCGTCGGCCGTTTGTGCCCATTTTAGAAAAATATAGGGCCGCTTTTTGGTGTGAAAGGTAAAAAACCGTTTGTTCAATTCGGCGCAGTCGTTTTCCAAAACACCCACGATTACTTCACAACCGGCCTCCATCAACTTTTTTATGCCGCGACCCGCCACTTGCGGATTTGGATCCAGACTACCGATTACTACTTTTTTGAGGCCGCTACGAATGATCAAATCAGCGCAAGGGGGCGTTTTTCCAAAATGGCTGCACGGTTCCAAACTCACGTATAGGGTAGCTTCCTTTAAAAAATTCGGTTCGGTAACACTTGCAATGGCATTTACCTCGGCGTGTGGCTGCCCGGCTTTGTAATGCCAACCTTCGCCAATAATTTTTCCGCCGTGCACCACCACGCTGCCCACAAGGGGATTTGGGTAGGTGGTTCCCAAACCATTTTTGGCGAGCTGAATGCAGCGTCCCATATATTTTTCGTGTATCTTCACCGCGTAAAAATACAAGGATTTCATTAAAATGGACCTCCCCATAATCAGGTTGATCGAAAAGAAGGATAACCCCCAAATTGCCAAGGTAATACGAAGCGTCTTGGAAGATTTTAACGTGCCGAAAGTGGGCACCGCCTATGCCGATAAGGCGTTGGACTGTATGTTCGAAACCTACCAGAAACCCAGATCGGCCTATTTTGTGGTAATCGAAAACGACAAAATCATTGGCGGAGCGGGCGTGGCGAAATTGGACAATTATGATGGCAACGTTTGCGAGCTTCAAAAAATGTATTTCCTTCCCGAAGCCCGAGGCAGGAAACTTGGCGCCCAAATAATGACTTTCTGCACAACAAAGGCCCGCGAATTCGGTTACGAAAAAATTTATCTCGAAACGATGGAGTATATGACCCACGCCCAAAAACTTTATCAGCAAACCGGTTTTGAATATATTGAACGCGCAATGGGCGACACGGGCCACTATTCCTGCCCTGTGCATATGATTAAAACACTTTGAAAAAATCAAAGCCCAAAGCCCAAATCTCAAATGTCAAATCCCAAATCCCAAATCCCAAATTTCAAACCTAACGAACCAAATGTCACACTGAGCGCAGTCGAAGTGCTTTCGAAAAAATAATTTTGAATTTAGCAGAACTCAAAAAAAACTTCACCACAGCTCTTTCAGGAAATTATCCTTCGGAAGAAATACAATCGTTTTTCAATTTGCTTGCTGAGGCTTATTTGGATCTTTCCGCTATCGCCATCGCCTTAAATCCCGATAGAAAAATCACCGAAGTGGAGGCCGAAAAATTCCGTCAAGCGCTTCTTCGCCTTAAAAAAAATGAACCTATACAATATATAATAGGTAAAACCGAATTTTACGGACTACATTTTAAGGTGAACAAACACACACTAATTCCCCGCCCGGAAACCGAGGAATTGGTGGAATGGATTTTAATCAATCCTGAATTCAAATTTCAGAATCCCCAATTTTTGGACATCGGCACCGGCAGTGGTTGCATCGCCATTTCCTTGGCCAAAAATCTTCCGAATGCAAAAGTTTCCGCTTTGGATATTTCCGAAGAAGCCTTAAAAATAGCCGAAGAGAATGCTGTGTTAAACGATGCGAGCGTGCATTTTTTCCAAAAAGATATTTTAAATGCAGAAATCCTTCCGCAGCAATATGATGCCATCGTTTCCAATCCGCCCTATGTGCGCCAGCTTGAAAAGGAACAAATGCATCCCAACGTATTGCAATACGAACCGGCCACGGCATTATTTGTTGAAAATAACGACCCGCTGATGTTTTATAGGGCCATTTCGCGATTGGCAAAAACCCATTTAAACCCCGGCGGAAAACTCTTTTTCGAGATTAATGAGTACCTTGCCGATGCAATGGTACTTCTTTTAAGAACCGAAGGATTTAAAGAAATTGAAGTGAAAAAGGACATTTACGGCAAAGACCGAATGTTGCAATGTAAAATCTAATAACGCTGTGCCCCCTCTGCCTTTGTGGTAAAATGGCCCACCACAGCGAAACAAAGAACACAGAGAAAGAATATGAACAAGCTTGAAAAAATATGCGTTTTCTGCGGCAGCAATGAAGGCAACGATCTGGCCATAGTTGAAGCGGCCCGCAGGCTGGGCGAGACTTTTGCACAACGGGAAATTACGCTAATCTATGGCGCGGGAAAAATTGGTGTGATGGGAATAATTGCAGAAAGTGCACTGGCCAACAACGGAAGGGTAGTGGGCATCATTCCCAATTTTTTGAAACTAAAAGAAGTAGTCCACTTAGGGCTAACGGAATTGATCAGTACCGAAAACATGCACGAGCGCAAACTGAGGATGCAGGAGGAAAGCGATGGTTTTATAGCACTGCCGGGCGGAATGGGCACGTTGGAGGAGCTTTTTGAGATCATCACTTGGCTGCAATTGGGGCTGCACCAAAAACCGATTGGCCTGCTTAACGTAAATGGTTTTTTTGATGACCTTGTCAATATGTTGGAAACAATGGTCCGCAAAGGTTTTTTGAGCATGAAAAACTACGAGTTGTTGTTGGTGGACACCAATCTGGATAGCCTTCTTCAAAAAATGGAAAATTTCAAGCGTCCGGATGTGCCGAAATGGCTAACGGAGAGCAGAACGTGATTTCTGTTCCATTATCAAAGAAATTTACCAGTTCCCATTCGAATCATTTAAAGTTTAAAAAACCTCACAGGTCTCCGAGAGCTGTGAGGTTTAAAATTTTATATTTGTCAATATGAACATTGAACACCAAATCACCGCGCTCCGCAACGAGCTCCGCGACCATAATTACAAATATTACGTTTTGGACCAGCCCTCCATTTCCGACTATGAGTTTGACCAAAAACTCAAACAATTGCAGGAACTGGAAAAGGCCCACCCCGAGTTTTACGACCCCAATTCGCCGACCCTTCGCGTCGGTGGCGAGATAACCAAAAATTTCGAAACCGTTCCCCATACCTTTCGGATGTATTCTTTGGACAATTCCTATTCAAAGGAAGATCTGGAAGATTGGGAAAAGCGCATCGAAAAAACCGTTGAGGGCAAGGTAGAATTTACCTGCGAGCTTAAATATGACGGAGCTTCCATTAGTTTGACCTATGAAAATGGCCAATTGAAAAAGGCCGTAACCCGGGGCGATGGTTTTCAGGGCGATGATGTTACCGCCAACGTAAAGACCATCCGTTCGGTGCCTTTGCAATTAAAGGGCGATTATCCGCCGCTGTTCGACATTCGCGGCGAAATTGTACTGCCGTTTGAAGGTTTCGCAAAAATGAACGCCGAGAGGGTGGAAGCAGGGGAAGAACCTTACCGAAACCCTCGCAACACGGCCTCGGGCAGTCTAAAGTTGCAGGACAGTGCCGAGGTTGCCAAGCGTCCGTTGGACTGTTTATTGTACAGCATTGTGGGCGAAAAGCTTCCGTTTAAAACCCAGTTTGAAGGCCTTGAAAAAGCCCGCCACTGGGGCTTTAAGGTTCCAAATGCCGCGAAACTCGCCAAAAATCTTGATGAGGTTTTGGAATTTGTGAATTATTGGGACGTGCGCCGCCACGAACTGCCCTACGAAACCGATGGGGTGGTTGTAAAGGTGAACAATTTGCAGCAACAGGAAGAGTTGGGCTACACCGCCAAATCGCCGCGTTGGGCGATGGCCTTTAAGTTTAAGGCCGAACAGGTTTCCACGGTTTTAAGACAGATTACCTATCAGGTTGGCCGCACCGGCGCCATTACCCCAGTCGCCAATCTGGAGCCGGTGGAATTGGCTGGAACCATTGTGAAACGGGCGTCCCTCCACAACGCCGATCAAATAGAAAAGCTCGATATTCGCGAAGGTGACACCGTTTTCGTGGAAAAGGGGGGCGAAATAATCCCGAAAATTATTGGCGTAGATTTTACGCAGCGCGATTCAGATTCGCAACCAACGGCGTACATAACCCATTGTCCCGAATGTGGAACGCCCTTGGTTCGCACCGAAGGCGAGGCCCAGCATTATTGCCCCAATGCCGAAGGCTGTCCTCCCCAGATCATTGGCCGAATCCAACATTTCATTTCGCGGAAGGCGATGGATATTGAAGGGTTGGGCGGCGAAACCGTTGCCCTGCTCGTGAACAACGGATTGATAAATAATTATGCCGATTTGTATCTTTTAAAAGAAGAACAAATTGTTCCCTTGGAAAGAATGGCGCAAAAAAGTGCCGAAAATATGATAAAAGGGATTGTGGCTTCCAAAGAAATTCCTTTTGAAAGAGTACTTTTTGCCCTTGGAATTCGATACGTTGGCGAAACGGTTGCCAAAAAACTGGCAAAGCATTATAAAACCATCGACAATCTGAGGAATGCCTCAGAAGAAGAATTGACCACTGTTGATGAAATTGGCGAACGCATTGCCCAAAGTGTGGTTTCGTTTTTTGCATCCGAAGAAAATAGGGCCATTATTCAACGTTTAAAAAGCTATGGCATACAATTGGAAATTTCCGCAGAAAAACTTGCAAACCAAACCAATGAGCTTCAAGGCGCAACCTTTGTCGTTTCCGGCGTTTTCACCAGAGTTTCCCGCGACGAGCTCAAAAAATTGATCGAGGATAATGGCGGCAAGGTTTCCGGTTCCATTTCGTCAAAAACAAATTATGTCGTGGCGGGCGACAATATGGGACCAAGCAAGAAAACAAAGGCAGAGAGTCTTGGAGTGCCCATTATAACAGAAGACGATTTTTTGGAAATGATTTCCTAACAGCCCGTTTGAAAGTGCTTAAAATCGCTATTTTTACAACCGCAGAAGCAACCAGCGCATGTTAAACAAACTCAAGCGGCATTCCATAAAAAAACACATTGAAAAGAACCTTAGCGAGCGCGATTTTTCAAAACGCAATGGGCCTTTAAAACATTTGGGTTATGTGGTGGACGAGGCATTTTTCGACAATTTTGAAATGCTTTACGAATTTGGGGTTGGCCTTGGGCTGCAACGCAAGGATGTAAAAGTTTTCACCTTCGTGGAAACCCGGCGCAAAATACCCTCGCTTCGGCAGAACCAAATTTCCAACAGGGAATTTAATTGGCGGGGCGAGATTCAAAACCAAAATGCACAGGAATTTTTGGATTATCCGTTTGACGTGCTCATTGCGTTTTACCCGGGAACCCATAAATTTTTGGATGCATTGGTGGCACAGAGCAAGGCCAAATTCAAAATGGGTTTTAACGATGCCGATGCGCGGCTGTTCGATTTCCTTTTAAAGGTCGATTTGCGCGATGCGGACGCATTTAGGAATGAAATAAAAAAATATTTGGGAATTTTAAAAAAAATAGATTGATATGAAAGCATTAATTGGAACCGGAGTAGCCCTGATAACGCCTTTCAAATCGGACTTTTCAGTCGATGTGGAAGGATTGAAAAAAGTGGTAGATTTCAACATAGAAAACGGGATCAACTATCTTGTGGTATTGGGCACAACGGCCGAAAGCGCAACCCTTTCCAAAGAAGAAAAACAGTTGGTGATCGATACGGTGGTATCAGCCACTAAAGGTAGGGTGCCTTTGGTTTTGGGCGTTGGCGGCAACAACACGCAGGAGGTAATAACAGAATTGAAAACGCGCGACCTTGCTGCCTTTACGGCCGTTCTTTCGGTTTCACCTTATTACAACAAACCGACGCAGGAAGGCATTTACCAACATTTTGCGGCCATAGCAAAGGCTTCGCCAAAACCTATAATTCTTTATAACGTTCCCGGAAGGACGGCCTCGAACATGCTGCCCGAAACCGTAATTAGGCTCGCGAACGATTTTAAAAACATCGTGGCCATAAAGGAAGCTGCGGGCGATTTGGTGCAGGCAATGCGTCTGATTTCGGGCTGCCCGAAGGATTTCTTGGTTATTTCGGGCGATGATATGATTACGCTTCCAATGGTGTTGGCGGGCGGTGCCGGCGTAATTTCCGTAATTGGCGAAGGGTTTCCAAAAGCATTTTCAACAATGGTGCAGCTGGGCTTGGACCGAAAGGTGGACGAAGCCTATAAAATGCACTATAAGCTCGCCCCAGCTATTGATTATATCTTTGCCGAAGGCAATCCGGCTGGCATAAAAGCTGTTTTTAAAGAACTCGGTGTGTGCGGCGATACGGTTCGTCTTCCCCTGGTGGGCGTTAGTCAAGGACTGCGCGACAAAATAGCTTCGTTTGTAAAAAACTTTTAAAGAGAACCCCAAAAGCCTGTTGCGTTAAAAATTTCAAAAGCCTTGCTAATAATAGGCTCAAGCGCAATATTTTCGCTGATGAATAAGTTTTGTCCAATCTTGTTAATTTCCCTATTTTTGCACGATGTTTTTTAAGCCCATGCGATTACCACTTGTTTTAATCCTTTGTTTAACCCTTGTCATTTCCTCTTGCAGCGAGTATCAACGCGTACTTCGGAAGGATGATATGGGTAAAAAATACGCCATGGCGGATTCGCTGTACAAAATTGGGAAGTACCGAAAAAGCCTAAAGTTGATGGAACAGATTGTTCCCTCATACAGGGGAAAGCCCCAGGGAGAAAAATTGATGTTTATCTATTCCAACACCTATTATAATTTGGAGGATTACTATTTGGCCGGCTATCAGTTTGAGCGATTTGTGCAGTCCTATCCACAAAGTGACAGTGCGGAAGTAGCTTCCTATAAGGCGGCAAAAAGTTTTTACCAACTTTCTCCCGTTTATTCCTTGGACCAAAAGGATACCTACAAGGCATTGGAAAAATTGCAGGAATTTATCAATGGCTATCCCAATTCCGATAAAAGGATTGAAGCCAATGCGCTCGTTGCGGAATTACAGGAAAAATTGGAAAAGAAACAATACGAGGTCGCAAAACAATATTTGCGCGTGGAAGATTATAAGGCCGCAATCGGCTCTTTTGACAATTTCATAACGGATAATCCCGGTTCCCACTTTCGAAAGGATGCATTCTTCGGAAGATTTGTTTCGGCCTACAAACTTGCTATAAACAGCATTCCCAGCTTGGTGCAGGAGCGCTTGATTACGGCCAAGGGATACTACAATAATTTCATGAAATATTATAAGGACACAGAGCTGGCGCCGGAAGCAACCGAGATTTATCAGGACATTGAGCGCAGGATCGTTCCTATTGAAACCAAACCCAACAGTTAATTAATTTTTATTATGGATATCAAAAATTCAGATGCACCCATCAACACCGTGACATTGGACAAAAACTTGATCGATGCGCCAACCAACAATATCTATGAGGCTATTTCGATCATTGCGAAACGAGCTTCACAGATAAACGGCGACATCAAAAAGGAACTGCTTGAGAAGCTTGATGAGTTTGCCACCTACAACGATAGTTTGGAAGAAATTTTCGAGAACAAAGAACAAATTGAAGTTTCCAAATTTTATGAAAGACTCCCCAAACCTCACGCTTTGGCAGTGCAGGAATGGTTGGAGAACAAAATCTACTATCGCAATACAAAGGACGAGGTAGTTGAGTAACACAGCGTTACCAGTAATCTTTTGGGTCGGATGGCATTCTAAAAAAAAGACGCTTTCCATACCCCAAAATTTGTTGCTTTAAACTGAAAAAAAATGGCTGTTTTGAACGGGAAAAATATCTTGCTTGGCGTTACCGGCGGGATTGCCGCGTACAAAGCAGCTTTTTTGGTTAGATTGCTCATAAAAAAGGGCGCCAGCGTAAAAGTTGTCATGACCGATGCCGCAAAGGAATTTGTCACGCCACTCACCCTCGCTACTCTTTCCAAAAATGAAGTGTTTTCCTCGTTCACCGAAGAAGGCGAAAAAAATAGTTTTAAAGAGCCCCAATGGAACAATCATGTGGAATTGGCGCTTTGGGCCGATTTGTTTTTGATTGCGCCGGCCACGGCCAATACCCTTTCCAAAATGGCCAACGGCACTTGCGATAATTTACTGCTGGCCTGTTATCTTTCGGCTAAATGCCCCGTGTATTACGCCCCTGCGATGGATTTGGATATGTATCGCCACCCCAGCACGGAAGCCACTTTTCACAAACTTGATGCTTTTGGTAACATCCAAATTCCAGCTGCCTTTGGGGAACTGGCCAGTGGGTTGGTGGGCCAGGGCCGAATGGCAGAGCCCGAGGACATCGTTACTTTTTTGGAAAAACATTTGCTTGAAAAACTTCCCCTCCGCGGTAAAAAATTTTTGATTACGGCGGGTCCCACCTATGAAGCAATCGATCCGGTGCGGTTTATTGGGAACCATTCCAGTGGAAAGATGGGTTTTGCCCTTGCGGAAATTGCAGCACAATTGGGCGCGGAGGTTCTGTTGATTTCGGGCCCATCCCATTTAAACCTCGATATTGATTCCGTAAAAATCATTCGCGTAACTTCTGCCGAGGAAATGTTCCAAGCCGCACACCAACATTTTGAAAGCTGTGATGTTGCCATTCTCAGCGCCGCGGTGGCCGACTATCGCCCATCGGAAGTGGCTTCGGAAAAAATAAAAAAATCAACAGCAGATTTTACCCTTCAGTTAACAAAAACAAAGGATATATTGGCTTCCCTCGGCGCGATAAAGAAGAACCAATTTTTGGTTGGCTTCGCACTGGAAACCGAAAACGAGGAGGAAAATGCAAAATTGAAACTGAAAAAAAAGAATTTAGATTTAATTGTGCTAAATTCGCTTCGGGACAAGGGCGCCGGGTTTCAAGGCGACACCAATAAAATTTCCTTGATTGGAAAGGACAATAAAGCGATTGCTTTTCCTGTTAAACCTAAAAAAGAAGTAGCAAAAGATATTTTAGATTATATTATTCAACATACCAATGCGTAAATTTTTACTTTTCTTAGTAGTTGCAATAGCCACGGTTTCCGGTCGGGCACAAGAATTGAATTGCACCGTAAACATAGATGCCGAACAGACTGGGCAGCCCAACCTACAAATTTTCAAAACTTTGGAAACCCAACTTCGCGAATTTGTGAACAACACCAAATGGACCGATCGCGACTATAAAAATCAGGAGCGCATAGACTGCAATATGAGTTTGGTAATCAGCAGCTATGATGGCGACACCTTTACCGGCACGCTACAAATTCAATCCTCCCGTCCGGCTTTCGGCTCTACCTATGACAGCCCGGTCTATAACTATTTTGACAGGCAAGTTTCCTTTACCTATAAAGAATATGAGCCCCTTTCCTTCAATTTGAATAGTTTTGGCTCCAATTTGGTTTCGGTTGTTGCCTTTCACGTTTATACCATTATTGGGCTAGACGCAGATACTTTCGAACGGAATGCAGGAATTCCCTATTTCGAAATTGCAAAACAAATAACCAATACCGCGGCTTCCAGCAATTTTGTGGGCTGGCGCTCCACCGACGGTAACCAGTCGCGATTTCGCTATAACGATGCTTTGCTTTCCTCGGTTTACAAAGAATTTCACGATGTAATGTACCAATATCACCGAAAAGGATTGGACATAATGGCGAACGACCAAAAGGCCGCTAAACAGGAAATAGCCGATGCGATCAATACTTTAAAAGGCATTAATGATCGTAGGCCCAACTCGTTTTTGGTGCGCACCTTTTTTGATGCCAAAAGTGATGAAATTCAAGCCATTTTCAGCGGCGGTCCCCAAGTGGATATTACCAAACTTGTGGAAAACCTGAACAGAATGGCCCCCACCAAACAAAGCAATTGGGCTGAGATCAAGTTTTAATTGTAATTTACTCGAAGTTATTTTTTCGGAATTCCATCTTTTGGAATTGCTTCCGTACCTTTAACCCGCTAAAACTTAAATTCGCACCGTGATAACCAGCCTCGCCATAAAAAACTATGCGCTTATTGAAGATATTCGCGTTGAATTTAAGGAAGGGTTGACCATTATTACGGGCGAAACAGGTGCGGGAAAATCCATACTTTTAGGGGCTTTGGCGCTGGTAATGGGCAAGCGCGCAGACATTGGTAGCGTGAAGGATCCTTCGAAAAAATGTATTGTCGAAGCCCATTTTTCCATAGCAAATTATGAGCTTCAGCCCCTGTTTGTGGCCAATGAGCTTGACTATGAACCGCACACCATTATCCGCAGGGAAATATTGCCCGGCGGCAAATCGCGGGCATTTGTGAATGATTCTCCGGTGTCCCTTGCCCAATTGCAGGCTTTGGCGCCCTATTTAATCGACGTTCACAGCCAAAATGAAACCTTGGATCTGATTTCCGAAAATTTCCAATTGGAGGTTATAGACGTGCTGGCCCGCAACCAATCCTTGTTAGAGAGATATCGGGAGCAATTGGGCGAATTTAAATCAATTTCACACGCGCTTGAAGAAGCAAAATTGACCCGGCAAGACAGTTTAAAGGAGCTCGATTACAATACGTTTTTATTAAAGGAATTGCAGCAGGCAAATTTGAAAAAAACAAATTTGCAAGAGCTTGAGGAAACTTTTGAAACCCTCAACAATGCCGAAGCGATTCAGGAATCATTGGCACAGGCGTTAAAATTTTTGGAAGAGGAGCAAATCGGAAGTTTGCCGACGGCTAAAGAAGCACGACAAATTTTGGGTCGGATCACTTCTTTTTCAAAAAATTTTGAAGAGTTATGGCAACGGTTGAACAGCGCCATAATTGAAATGGAAGATTTGGCTTCTGAAATGGCCAATGCTGCCGAAAAAATTGAAGCAGATCCCGAGCAACTTGCCGAGGTGAATGAAAAATTGCAGCATCTATACCGTTTGCAACAAAAACACGGTGTATCCGAAATTTCCGGTTTGCTCGAAATTGAGGCCAATCTCAAAGAAAAAGTGGACACCACTATCGGACTCGATGAAAAGATAGCAAACCTGGAGAAGCAACAGGCCCAATTGCGCAGCCAGACATTAGATACTTCAGAAAAGCTTCACCAAAAAAGAGTGGAAGTAATCCCTGTCCTTAAACAAAAATTGGAGGAAACCTTAGCGCCCTTGGGTATGGTCAATGCCCAGTTTAAATTTGAATTGACCCCTTCTGAAGATTTTAGAACCAACGGCACCGATTCGTTGCAACTTTTGTTCACGGCCAATAAAGGTTTGGCTTTTGGTCCCCTAAAAAAAGTGGCTTCCGGTGGAGAAATGAGCAGGATAATGCTCGCCGTAAAGGCTGTGTTGGCAACCTATAAAAAATTGCCCACCATTGTTTTTGATGAAATTGATACAGGAATTTCGGGCGAAGTGGCAAAGAAAATGGCGGCAATTTTGCAGGAAATGGGCAAGAGCATCCAGCTGATGAGTATTACGCATCTTCCACAGATTGCGGCTAGTGGAAAACATCATATAAAAGTGTATAAAGAAGACGGAAAGGAAATGACCACCACCCATCTAAAGGTTTTGGACCGCGAAATGCGCATTTTGGAAATAGCCCAAATGCTCGGCGGCAAGAATGTTTCTGAGGCTGCCATTGCAAATGCGAAGGAATTATTGAATTAAACTGTATCTTTACTTTTAAAAGAAATATTGAAGGAAAAAATAAAATCAACCATAAAATTTAGAAACATGGCTTACAATTTATTAAAAGGAAAACGGGGGATAATTTTTGGCGCTTTGGACGCCAATTCCATCGCTTGGAAAACCGCCGAGCGCGTACACGAGGAGGGAGGCCAATTTGTGCTGACCAATGCGCCCATCGCTTTAAGAATGGGACAGATCAATGAGCTTGCGGAAAAAACAAATTCCGAAGTAATCCCCGCCGACGCCACCAATTTGGAAGATTTGGAGAACTTGGTGTCCAAGGCCATGGAAATTTTAGGCGGAAAACTGGATTTCGTTTTGCACTCCATCGGAATGTCCGTGAACGTCCGAAAGGGAAACCATTACACCAACCAGAATTACGATTTTACGCATAAGGGTTGGGATATTTCGGCAGTTTCCTTTCATAAAACCATGCAGGTGCTCTATCAAAAAGACGCCATGAACGAATGGGGAAGCATCATTGCCTTGACCTATATGGCCTCGCAGCGCGTTTTTCCCGATTATAATGATATGGCAGACAATAAGGCCTATTTGGAAAGCATTGCGCGCAGTTTCGGTTATTTCTTTGGACGGGATAAAAAAGTGCGGGTAAACACCATTTCCCAATCGCCAACCCCAACTACCGCAGGGCAAGGGGTGAAGGGTTTTGATGGTTTTATTAATTATGCAGACAAAATGTCTCCGCTCGGAAATGCAACGGCTCTGGATTGTGCAAACTATACCGTTGCAATGTTCAGCGATCTAACCAAGCGTGTAACACTTCAAAACCTTTATAACGACGGAGGGTTTTCAAATATGGGCGTAAGCGAAGCCGTTATGGAGGCCTTTATTAGGAAGGAATAGAAAACCACATTCCGAATTAATTAAAAACCTGCCCCGAAGGCAGGTTTTTTTATGAACCGTGAAAAAGTAGTTCTTTTAAATATTTGATATTAACAATTTTTTAGATACTTTTAGTGGATTATTAACTAAAATTTATCAAATTATGAAAAGAAGTACTATTATTGGGTGCTTAATAGGTCTACTGTCGCTGGCCTTAAGTGCCCAATCCAATCAGTCCTCCTCCTCGAGTTCCACCACGGGAACGACGAAGATAGAGGTACAAAAAAAGTCAGCATCTACGCTACAAGAGCTGTTGCTGCGATATCAGAATTTGGGAAGTAAAAGCGGAGCCTTAAACGATTATTTCTCGACCGAAGAGCAAAAAATGCTAAAGGATCATTTCTTGGGCAAGAGAGTGGCACCGGCTACCCATCAACCGGTATTGGGAGTCAGAACGGGGAACAATGCAACCTCCAACCCTATATTCGTGGCAAAAAATCGAACCAATCATACTCCTTTATTTGTTGCTACCCCCGAAAGACCGAACGCACGGGAGGGAAAGCTGAGTGAAGTTTCTCCAGTGAATAGAGGTACTTATCAGCAAACTCCTTTGTTTTTAGCACCAACTACAATAACTGCTGAGGATGAAGCGGAAATTTTGGCTGCTGCTCAAAGAAGCGCGAATTTAGAGCTGGAGAATAACGTTAGTGTAGTTAGAAGCCGGATTCTCTCTGATATTATCCCTACAGCCGGCGCAACCGAAACGTTTACTCCCGCAGTTGGAGATCATTTTTTCGATCCGGGAGGACCGGGTGGAGGAAGTTCTGGGGGCACGCCCGGAAATTATCCCAACTGTAACTGTGATACACAAACCACCTTGGCGGGTGTAAGTGAAATTAATTTCCAGTTTTTTAGTGTTTTTGCAACTTTTGATTATTTAAGAATTTACGACGGCACGGATGCTACAGGAACTTTGTTATATGACAATGGAACCGGCGGACCAAATTCTGGTGATATTACTTTAGCGGACATGATCGCATCCCATGGATCTTCAACTTTTACCTCAGCTTCAGGGAATTTCTTTTTCTTTTTCCATGCCTCTTCGGTGGTGGATTATGGAGGTTGGGACGTAGAAATCGTCACAGCTGCAGGCGGCGGTGGCGGTAGCGGATGTACTGCAGGGGTTTATACCAGCCGCTCCAATTTTGATGCGGAAGCAGGCGCCTTGGATCTAGAGGATTTTGCAGGTGGTCCCGGATTTCTTTCGCAGTGCGGTGAAGTTATCAGTAGCGCAGGTGAATCTTGTTTTCCCGCGGGCGAAATCTTGCCTGGTATAGAAATTACTTCCAATAATTCCGCCGGTGGTCAGACCGTATATGTCGATCCGGCCGACGGTTTTGGAAATACGATCCCGATTGTAGGTTCAAACACTTTTGTGGATTATACGATAATTAATTTCACCAATAATGATGTGAACGCATTTGGGTTTGATATGATTACCCTATTGGGAACCGGACCCGTGGAAGTCCGTATATTTGGAGCTGGTGGCCTTATTGATACACAAGTTATTAATAGTACGAACCCTGAATCATTTTGGGGATACATAGCTTCCGAAACTGTCGTTAGCGTTGAATTGGAAGACCTAACAGGTGCCAACATAGAAGGAATAGGAATGCTTGCTTTCGGAAATTGTTCCGGTGGTGGCGGTGGCGGTAGCGCTTGTAGCCAAGATAACCCTGAAAATGGTTTTGAAAATGGATATACCACTTCAGCCGATCAAGGCCAGCGAATCGCTTTTGACGCCACTGTACCTGCAGATACAGACTTTACTTTGGAAACAGCTACGGTAAATATTTGGATGAATCCAGGATCTACGGTTGTCTCTTCGGATATTTCTTTCTATAGCGATGCGGGTGGAGCTCCAGGCGCCTTGATCACCACCCAAACCGCTGTCGTGCCAACCTCTCAGGCGGTGATCGGCACAAACTTCGGTTTTGATATTTCAGAAGTTGTTTTTGACATTGCCCCAGAACTACTTGCGGGACAATCGGGTTCTGAAACTACCTATTGGATGGTCTTTACACCAACCATTAGTGCCGGAAGCGGTTATATTAGTGCCACCACCGCAACTATTGAAGGATATGAGTTATACTTTTCGCCAGATGCGGGAGTTACTTGGCTTGTAGTTGCAGGCAATGACATAGTTTACAATTTGGAAGGAACCTGCGAACCCATTGGTGGCGGTGGCGGTGGCGTCATGGATACCGCTTATGGCGTTAACAATAGTAATTTGGAGCTTATTGGTTTCCCCGTTACGGATCCTTCTACCGTTGAGGTATTTGGCGATTCACCCGTTACTGTTAACTTCGAAAATGCAGGAGCTATCGACCCGGCGAATCCCACAACTGGCTATGTATTAGACAATACCGGAGCGTTTTATAGTTTTGATGTTGCTTCTGGTTTCTACACCTCTTTGGGTACCATTAGCGGCGAATGGCTCGGTATGGAATATGACCAAACTTCAGGAATTCTTTATGCCATTTCGCTTACAGATCTTTATGTAATCGATCCAGTGGGTCTAACGGCTACATTGGTCGGACCATTGGGTCTTCCTGGTGGGGCGCTCCCAATTGCGCTCGCGATTGATAACACCGGAGCAGGATATACCTATGATCTAGTTGATGATAACCTTTACGGAATCGATATGACCACAGGTGCTGCCACAGTGATTGGAAACATTGGTTTCGATGCCAATTTCGGTCAAGGTATGTGTTATGACGCGCTAACCGATACGGTGTATATGGCAGCCTTCAACAACGCAACTTTTGCCGCAGAATGGCGATCTGTAAATACCACCACTGGTGCCTCTACACTGATTGGGCCTATTGTAACTACCGCTGCCACCACACAGGTTGCTTGGGTTTCCATAGGCGAATCCTTGCCTCCACCAGCTTGTCCAGAGCCCACAAACCTTATGGTTTCCAATATTACCCCAACCAGTGCCGATCTTTCTTGGACCGCGGAACCAAATGCCAGCAATGGATATATTTGGTATGTGTTCAATCAAGGAGCGAATCCAATTAGTGATCCACCAGTGGCAACCGGAACGGTCCCTGCCGGAACCACAACGGTTACAGCTACTGGCCTGAATGGCGGTTTAAGCTATGATTTCTATGTAGTTGCAGATTGTGATGCCGACGGTTTAAGCCAACTGGCTGGCCCTGTAGGTTTTGCTACTCCACCAGCCTGTGGCGGTAAGTTCTATGATACTGGCGGTCCTGGCGGAGATTATCAAAATAGTGAGAATGTTACAACCACTATTAGCCCAGAAAACCCCGGGGAGCAAGTAACAGTTACCTTCACGGCCTTCGATGTTGAAGCTACTTGGGATGCACTCTATGTTTATGATGGGCCGGATGCTTCCTTCCCAATAATTTCCAGTGGTAATCCACCCACAAACAGTGGTTTCCCCGCTGGTGGTTATTATGGAACTTCCATTCCTGGGCCATTCACCTCCTCAGATGCAAGTGGAGCACTTACCTTTGTATTTATGAGTGACGGATCTGTTCCAAAGGCAGGATGGGAAGCAGATGTAACCTGCGCACTTTCGCCTCCACCCAATGATTTGATCGTAAATTCGATTGATGTGGATGAATTAGGATTCCCTTATACCGATCCAGCAGTGCATATGCCTGCCGCGACTTTGGAAAACGGAAACCCTGTGAATTGTGACCTTACCGGAGCCAATGGCGTTTGGTACAATTTTGTGCCCTTCGCCGATGGAACTGCAACAGCGACCATTACTACTCCAGCGGGAGCAAGCTCTGTTACATTCTACACCGCTCCGGATGAAAATGCCATTGAAACCGACCTAACCCTGGTTCCACAACAAAGCAACCAGTGCGTTCCGGGCACTTCGGCTTCCATCTTTACTACGGGTGGTCAGGCATATTATGTGTTTGTGTTGAATACCGGCGCTATCACCGATATTGTAATTAACGGAACGAACCTTGGAGTCGCCGATAATACATTTGAGGGCTTCAGTTATTATCCAAATCCAACCAATGGGGTATTGAACCTAAAAAGTGTTGAGAACATAGAGCATGTTGCCCTATACAACCTTTTGGGCCAAAGCGTAGTTGACCTTCGGGTAAACGCTACCAATTCCGAGGTGGATATGTCGGCCTTAAGCACTGGCACCTATTTAATGAAAGTGACCATTAATGGTGAAACCGGTACTTATAGAATATTGAAACAATAATCGATAGTCATTATTTGAATTAAACCGTCCGCTTTTGCGGGCGGTTTTTTTATTGTTCTTTTCGAAGAATTTATTTGAAATCCCCATATTTCAGGGGGCTTTTTAGATACAGTTTAAAATAAAAACCGCAGAAGAATAATGGCTTTCTTTTCCTACAATAATCTTCAAGTCAACCCTTTGTAGTTTCTTTTTTTTGTAATAGCTTTATGTTTTTCAAAATCAATTACTAATTAAACTAAATCCTATTATGAAAAAATTTACTATGTTAATTTTGTTCTTATGTTGCGTGCTCGGTTACGGCCAACATGAGGTAAAATCAATGGGGGACAATAACCCCATTTACTACAACCAGCACCAAAAGAAACAAACTGTTGTTACCAATGGTGATTCGAATAGTCCTTCGGAAATTACGCAAGTAAAAAAAGGGGCTAACAATCCGGTGATCTACAAAAAAGCACAAGCTGTCCAGACAAATTCAAATGGGCAATCGGCAACAGCGTTGGAAGTTCCTATTGCTTCCAAAAAAGTGAACAATGGCCCAACCGGTTTTACTCCATCAACGGGAACATTGCGCACAGTCATAAGCGCCCCTCCCGGATCTGCTACGGAACGGGTGTATCCATCCTTTTTCCTTGCCAATAGGGCTCCCGTAACCATTACCCACAGTGTTTCACAAAATATAGTGGCGGGGAATTCGGTTACTTGCAATGCGGGTGGAATTCCGGATGAAAACAGTTTTTACAGAGACTTTGATCTGGCAGGAGATTTTGGAATTACGGATGATTTCAATGTTAGCAGCGCCGAATTCGCAGTGGAAGCCGTTTCGGGACCAACCAATTTAACCATAAATATTTATTCTACCACCACCACATTTCCCGGTGGTTTTCCTGGTTCTGCTACCCTTCAGGGTACGGCCAATTATGTTTCGAACGTTGCGGACGCCGGTATGGTGGTTTCCGTTCCTGTTACGGCGACTATTCCTGCAGGCGCTATTATGATTTATGAGCTTAAAATCAATGCAGGCGCTACCGCCTCTTGGTTTCCGGGTTCCAATGCAGCGGGCCAAACTGGGGTTTCTTGGATAAAGGCTACTGCTTGTGGCATAACCGCACCAACTGACTTAGCTGCAATTGGTTTCCCAAATCAGCATATGGTGATGAACATTGTAGGTGAAGAAGCTGGCGGCGGTGGCGGCGGAGGTGCTTGTACCAATGCAGTGATAGAGGTAAATCAGGATTCCACGAATACTTGTATGGCAAATATTTCCCAGACCGGATTGGCTCAATCATATATGGCCGTTGAAGCTGAATCTGCAGGAGCAGGGGTTATGTTCACTGCCAACTCTTCTGGTTTAACGGTGAATCTTTCCTTATGGGATGGGCTGCCCAATGCCGGGGGAACTATGTTAGCCAGTGGTTCCACCCAAACTGACGGTACCGCTTGGGCAGATGTTTTTTGGGATCCAGTGGTTAACGTTACGGTGGGAAATACGTATTACATTGTTATTGATGGAGATACAACATTGCCTTGTGTTGCCGGAGATACCACCAATCCATATCCCGGAGGTAACGTTTTTGCCAATCCGGGTTATCAACCTTTCCCATCTTTTGATTATACCTTTAGAACTTACAGCTGCGACGGCGGCGGTGGCGGTGGAGGTAATCCTTGCGCGACTACCGGACCCAGCAACGGTTTCGAAAATGGAAAGAGTTTTACCAAGAATTTAGGTCGCATTGTTGCCAACGATATATCGGTGGCCGATGGCGAAGATTTGATGTTGGAAACCATTACTTTTTCAGCATTTATAGGTGGTGCAGGTTCGGGAGTGAATGCTGCCAATGTGGATGTTTTGATCTATCAGGATAATGGGGCGGGAGCTCCCGGCGCATTATTAACTTCTGAGACTAGTATAGTTCCAACTTCCCAAGTGGTGGTAGGGTCTAATTTTGGTTTTGATGTATGGAGCGTAGAGCTTGACATTACCGATGTAAACCTTCCCGGACAGACCGGCTCGGCGACTACTTATTGGATCGGACTTTCGGTTGAACCTACAGATGGCAGTAATACTTTCTGGGAAAATTCGACCGCTGGCCTAATCGGTTTTGGGGAGGCTTATGACGATGGTCTCGGCGGAGGTTTTGTGATAGACTCTACATTAGAAGGTGTGTACTCTTTTGACGGTACCTGTTCGCCAATTGGAGGCGGCGGCGGAAACCCTTGTGCCACTACTGGACCCAGCAACGGTTTTGAAAATGGAAAGAGTTTTACCAAGAATTTGGGTCGTATTGTTGCCCACGATATAACCGTGGCCAATGGCGAAGATTTAATGTTGGAAACCATTACTTTTTCAGCATTTATAGGTAGTGCAGGTTCGGGAGTGAATGCTGCCAATGTGGATGTTTTGATCTATCAGGATAATGGGGCGGGAGCTCCCGGTGCGTTGCTAACTTCACAAACAAGTGTGGTTCCTACTTCCCAAGTGGTCGTGGGGTCTAATTTTGGTTTTGATGTTTGGAGCGTTGAGCTTGACATAACCGACGTAAACCTTCCCGGCCAGACCGGCTCGGCAACTACTTATTGGATCGGTCTTTCCGTAGAGCCAACTGACGGCAGTAACACTTTCTGGGAAAACTCTACCGCTGGCTTAATCGGTTTTGGGGAAGCTTATGACGATGGTCTCGGCGGAGGTTTTGTGATAGATTCAACATTAGAAGGAGTGTATTCTTTTGATGGTACCTGTACCCCAATTGGAGGCGGAAGTACTTATGATGATTGCTCTGGAGCAATAGCCCTTGCTTGTGGCGACAGCGTGGTTGGTGAAACTTTGACGGCTACCGATTCTGGTGGAAATCCCGCGCCAGACGTTTTCTATAAATTTACAGGTAACGGTACTTCTCAATTAGTTACTATTTCACTATGTGGAGGCGGTACTGATTATGACTCTGCTCTTCGGGTTTATGATGATTGCGATCTTCAAAATGAACTTGCTTTCAATGATGATTCGTGTGGACTTCAAAGTGAGGTGACCTTCATTTCCAATGGAACATCTACCTATTATATTATGGTGGAAGGCTTTGGTTCCAATTCCGGAAACTTTAGTTTGGACGTTACCTGTGAGGATCCATTGCCAAATGATGAATGTAGCGGAGCTATTCCGGTTAGCTGCGGAGGTTCCGTATCGGGTTCTACCGTTGGTGCAACTGTCGATTCTGGCGCCCCTACCTGTGGTCCGGCCATAACTTCTCCTGGTGTTTGGTATTCTTTAAATGACAATAGCGGTCTTGCCGGCGATATTACCCTTTCACTTTGTAATGGTACCGATTTCGACTCAAAAATCTCGGTTTACAGTGGTTCCTGTGCAGCATTGGTTTGCGTAGGTGGTAATGATGACGCTTGCGGTCTGCAATCTGAAATTACATTTGCCAGCGACGGTAATACACAATACTATATCCTTATCCATAGTTTTGGTGGAGCAACTGGAAACTTTACTTTAGACGTTACCTGTACCCCAACTCCTCCGCCTAACGACAGGATTGTAAACTCAATTGATGTTGATGAAATAGGCTTCCCCTATACCGACCCATCCGTGGCAATGCCAGCGGCCACGTTGGAGAACGGAAGTCCCGTTAACTGTGATCTTACTGGAGCGAATGGCGTTTGGTATAATTTTGTTCCCTTTGCAGATGGAACTGCTACCGCTACGATCGTTACTCCGGGCGGAGCTAGTTCGGTGACTTTCTATACTGCGCCTGATGAGAACTCTGTAGAGACTGATCTAACATTAGTTCCTCAGCAGTCCAACCAGTGCGTGCCAGGGACATCAGCTTCCATTTATACTACGGGAGGTCAGGCATATTACATTTTTGTATTGAATACAGGTGCCATAACCGATATAGTGATTAATGGAACTAACCTTGGCGTAAGTGATAACACTCTTCAAGGATTCTCTTATTATCCAAATCCAACCAATGGTGTTTTGAATCTTAAGAGTGTCGAGAATATCGAAAATGTAGCTTTGTTCAACATTTTGGGGCAAAAAGTTGTGGATAGTAAAATTAATGCCACAAGTTCCCAAATTGATATTTCCAATTTGGCTTCCGGTACTTACTTTATGAAAGTAATTGTGAATGGACAAATAGGGACCTACAAAGTTCTTAAGGATTAAAAATTCTCTTTAATAATTGGAACCACCCGCAGCAGCGGGTGGTTTTTTTATAAAGGAAAGGATAGTTAAAAATTTAAGAATAAATCCTTTGTTGTTTCAGCTTTTTACAATAGTTTTAATGCAGTTTAACTAAAAACTTTTATCAAATGAAAAAAATTACCTTTTTCTTAGCGTGTTTTGTTGGCCTTTCGGGGTCAATGATGGCGCAAAATGTACAATCATCAGATATCGATGGATTGTTGAGCAGATTGTCCCAATTGGGCAATAACATCGGCAATGTTTCAGACTACTTTACGGCCGAGGAGCAAATGGCTTTGAGAAATCATTTTATTTCAAATCAAAATGTGGACCTGCCAGCTGCTTATTCCAATAACGCTGGAACGGCCATTGGCGAGTCAACCGGTGTTATTTCCAATCAAGAAGCTCCACGAAACGTGGATGTTCCTTTTACCGGAACTTATTATTATCGTTCTCCAAATGCTTTGGTTTATGATAACGGTCCCTATTTCAATGTTCCTGGACCTCCGGATATCAGCTTTTTGCAAGATGCTTCATTGGGGATGAGTCTTTATGGTTTCGGCGCTCAGTTTACCGCTGGGAACAGTATGGCTGATGATGTAACCTTAACAGCGGATTACGATATTACCTCTATCGATGTTTTCGCATATCAAACAGGTTCATCCGCTCCATCAATTAGCGCTTTATATCTGCAAGTATGGGATGGAGACCCAAGCGGTGGTGGCGCTAGTGTAATTTGGGGCGATCTTACTACCAATATTATGGATACTGCCGTTGCTACAGATGCTTTTAGACAATTGGAAAGTGCACCTGGTGATACTTCCCGCGAGATTCAGAGAGTTACCGGTTTAACTCCGGGACTATCACTAACAGCTGGAACTTATTGGATAGAGTATACCTTTGAAGGAACCGGAGCTTCTGGTCCTTGGGCTCCGCCAATTGTTATAACTGGAAATGCAACAACCGGAAATGCCTTGCAAAATCAAGCTGGTACCTGGATTGCCGCTGAAGATAGTGGCTCCCTAACTCCACAAGGAATGCCTTTCGTAATGTATGGCGACCTTGTTGGTGGCGGTGGCGGTGGTCCAGCTGTGGTATTCGGTATCAACAACTCTACCAGCAGCCTTATCACTTTTGATCCTGCCGATCCAGCTGCGTTCACGACTGTTGGTGTTTCTCCAGCTGCAAACTTCGAAAACGCTGGTTCTATC
>JBLWUV010000015.1:0-55775 GCA_048268785.1 Aequorivita sp. | reverse complement strand
CCTCCGGCGCGGTAACGTCCTGAATGGTCACGGTAGAAGTGCAGGTGCTGGAGTTACCGGAATTGTCGGTAACGGTAAGGGTCACGGTGTTGGCACCGGTCATGGAACAGTCAAAAGTTCCAACGTCCACTGTCATCGAGGCGATTCCACAGTTGTCTGTGGAGCCGTTGTCGATGTCGGCGCCGGTGATGCTGACAGTGCCGGTAACCGGATCCAGATCCAAGGTAAGGTCTTGGCAAACGGCCACGGGGGCCTCATTGTCCAGTACGGTTACCGTAAAGGAACAGGTGGCAGTGTTGCCATCGCTGTCGGTAACGGAAAGCTCCACGGTGTTCACTCCCACTGGGAAGGTGCTGCCGCTGGGTGGGTTGGCTATAATGGAGGAGGAAATGTTCCCGTCCTCATCATCAAAGGCTACCCCGGCGAAGTTGGCCACAGCGCCACAAGTACCTGCCACATTATTTATGGTAATATCTGCCGGACAAGCTATTGTTGGTGGATTTCCAGTTGGAATAGTTACATTAACGGTATAATCCTCAACTTCTCCATATGAAAAATTTCCACAAGGATCGGCCGATGAACCCAACCATTGCAACTTCACCCGCATTCTCGTATTGCCCGCAACAGCTCCTGCAGGAACTGTTACGTTCATAAAATGAGGACCATCACTTGAGGTTGATGTAGCTAAAGTATAAACCTCTCCTGCATCATTTAGTACTCCGTTCTGGTTCCAATCGATAAATGCATATAGATAATCACTGCCGTCCGCATTAATAGTTACAGAAAGCTGGGCAGTTCCACCCACTGAAACATTTGCTACTTGAGCTGTAAAATCATTATACCCTGTGTGGACAGTAGTAGTATTGTCTATGCCTCCATAAGAAACATTTCGAATATTTTCAAACGAGGTATTGCCCCCGGCAGAGGCGCAATACTGCGCATTGGCCTGCCAACTTATTGTTGACATCATCAAGGCCCATAAAATCAAAAAAGTAATTTTTTTCATAGATTGATAATTTAATAATTAAAGTTAAAGTGTCGTTAAAAATACTTTAATTTAACTTAAACAACAAATAATTACTACTTCAATTGATTAATAAATTCGGCAAATATGACTAAAGGATTTGTCTTCTAAACGAACTAAAAGACTCAAGATATTAAAAATTAGTCTCTTACGTATTCATTCTTCATTACAGAAAATAAAAGGAAGAGTTTTTAAGTTTATTATGAAAAATTAAAAATTCCGTGTTGATTTCTAATATAGAAGATTTCTAAAAATAGGGTTTGTAAAGGTCAACCCTAAAATCAACGGTGGTTTTTTCTGGAAATTTTTCCTTCATTCTTTTGTAAGCAGACAAACTTCCGACCGCTCTATTGGCCGAGCCAGAGGGCGCTATTAAGGAAACGGTTTTAATGATTTTTCGGCTTTGGGGAAGCTGAAATGTATGGATGCGAGGTATGTTATTTGAAACTAATTTGAGGGGAATGTCATACTCTTTTAGATTTCGTCTGAAAAAATATTCCGGTCCGTTTTTGCTGTTGCCACCAGTGAAAAGCAGCGTGTCAATCTTTGGATTTTTCTGCAAAATGGCAACCAGATCGCGCAATTCCACTTTCATCATACCCACGTCGGAGGCATCAATTTTTTCGCGTTTGGCCGAAGCTACCATATCACAAATGCCTATGCCTCTTTTTTTCAAAAAATGTTCCCGTTGGCTTATTGCTTCCGCAGTGGTTTCAAATTTTAAATTCAATCCGAAGATTTTATCCAAAATAACCCAAAGCTGTCCATCGCGGCTTCCGTAGCAGAAATCCACATCGCCCTCTTTCAAATCGCCAGTGGTGAACCGAGGCGGCGGCAGGGTGCCTACAATTAGTTTTGTGGCATTTTCGGGAATGTAGGGTGGATATGGATGTATGTGGTGGAACAAAATAAGTATCGGTTTGTAGCTTTTTGAAGATTCTTAAACCTTAAATTTTCCGCTTTCTACTTACCTTATAAAAACAGGTTCGTTTTCCTTTTCGGTATATTTTTCACTGAACATATAGCCTTCGTAATCGAAGGTTTTTAATTCCTCCAAAGCATTTATGTTTTTATCAATGGCAAAACGGGCCATACTGCCGCGGGCCTTTTTGGCAAAAAACGAAATTATTTTCAGCTCACCATTTTTGAAATCCTTGAAAATTGGAGAGATAACGGGCACTTTCAGTTTCTTTTCATCTATGGCCTTAAAATATTCGACGCTGGCGAGGTTAAGGAACAACTCCCCATTTTCCAATTCGGAATTAAGGGTTTCGGTGAGTTGTTTTTTCCAAAAAGCATACAGGTTTTTTTTTCGGTCTACGGAAAGCTGTGTTCCCATCTCCAACCGATAGGGTTGCATAAGATCCAGCGGTCGCAACATTCCGTACATTCCCGATAGAATACGCAGGGAGTCCTGAAGCAAATCCAATTTTTCGGCGGGAATAGTGTAGGCGTCCAGCCCAACATACACATCGCCCGCAAAGGCATAGATTGCCGGACGGGCATTTTGTTTTGTGAAAGGCGTATGGAAATCTTTGTAGCGTTGGTAATTAATTTCGGCAAGTTTGTCGCTAATGTCCATCAATTTGGCAATCGTCTTTTTGCTTTTGCGCTCCAATTTGTGGTTTATCATTTCGGCCTGCTCCAAAAATTTGGGTTGGGTAGCACGGGCCGTGGGCAACTTTGACTCAAAATCCAGCGTTTTTGCCGGGGAGATTATGATTTTCATTCAATTTATTTTCTTCAAAATTAGCGAAAACAACTTTGAGTGAAAACCCTTATTCAATTCTTTTTCCCTGCGTAGTAAAACTAAGGCCCTGCGAACCGCGCAGGGAGGTCATTACCGCCTCAAAAAGGGGCTCGGGCGCCGCTTGTTTTGTGGTCCACTCAAAAATAAAATTGGCTCCACTGCCCCCATGTCTATCGGCTTCTTCTATCACAATTTCAACCGTTTCCAAAGGTTTAAGCTGGATCGGCTTTTCAAAGTAATTACGCAGCAACTTTCCTTGGGTGTCATAATAATTTGCCTTGGAAATATAAACAACCTCCGTTTCACTCACATTGCGCAAACTGACCATGGCGGTAAGGTGTTGCGATTTTTCCAAACTAAAACTGTAAATATGGGAATAGATACTCAAATAGGTTTTGCCGGTTAGCAACGAATCCTTCTGCGGAATTTCAGCATAATGCCCCTCCCAATGATTGGGATGATAGGAACTTGATTCGCGCCGCTCCTCGCAGGAAACACAAATTCCCAGAAAGAACAATAGTAGTAAAGACAAAATAGGTAGGGCGCGACGACGCATAATTAGGGATTTGTTTTAGCAATATGGGCTTTGGTTTCTATCAGTTCGTTTATTTGCCATTGGCGGGCCTGTTGCCCTTCGGCCAATTGAAGTGCTTTCTCTATGGAATTTTTGGCTTGCTCCGGACTTTTCTTCGCAAGTTGAATTTTTGCCAAAATATGATAGGCTTCGAAGGACTCCGGATTGATTTTCAACGCTTGTGCCACCAAATTTTCTGCCTCGTCATATTTCTTATCGGTTAATATCTTTCCCGCGCGATAGGTGTTGAAAAGCACCAAGGCATTTGGGTTGAGCTCTTGCAGCACAGTTTGCACCTTCGCCATTTCATTATCGTTTTTTTGAAGCATATAATGGGTGTTTCCCACCACCGTAAAGGGAATGTTGAAAATGCTGCCATATTTTTTCTGCACTTTCAAATAATGGGTTTTCAAGGCATCGGCCGAACTAAAATATTCTTCCTTTACATACCAATCCTTGAAAATATCGTCCAGCGCCCATTTGTAAGTCGCAAGCCCAACGGAATTGTGGATTTCGTTGGGAAAATGCTGAAATTTTATATTTTGCTCACGAATATTTTCAGGGACTTTTTTTAAAAATTCGGTCACCCCCATTCCTTCTTCATTGGCCAAGGAAATATATACATTGGCAGTAGTGCTTTTGGTTTGCCCCCAAGTTTTTTTCATTACATCTTCCATCGCATTTTTGGCCCACCACAGCGCCGGGCTAATGGCAATGTAATTATCGAAAAGGTCCGGATGGGTTATGGCCGTATTTATCACAAAAATTCCGCCCACCGAATGACCGCCCAAAATTTTGTAATCGGCAGCTTTGTAGTTTTTGTTTACGTAGGGAATCAACTCCTGCGCTATAAAATTTGCTACTTCTTCGGCATTGCCGCTATCTTCTACTCCTTCAATATGTGGCTTGCAGTTTTTTCTATATTCTTGGGTTCCCTTCCCTGAAATGGCCACCAAAATCATTTCGGGAATAATTTCACTGATTGCTCCCTGCAATTCCAAAAATCCTGCGACGTATTGAAAATTATAATCGCCATCCAAAATATATAAAACCGGATATTTTTGGTTTACCGAAGTATCGTAGGAGGGCGGAAAATAGACGGAAAACTCCCGGTCCTGTTGCAAAATCTCGGAATATAATTTATCTCTTTTGCCGATAGTTATTTCTTGGGAAAATATTTGGGGGCTTAAAAATGAGAGAAAAAGAAAGAGGATGGGCTTCATAAGTTTAAGTTGAAAAAGACTTTTCGAAGATAATCAATTTCGAAAATATTCGGTCCGTATCGTTCAAAATTGCTTTTATAACCCTTTAGCCATTGCCCGCCTCAACAAAAAAAGCCGGGCACCTTCACAATTCGGCATCCGGCTTTTGATTTTATAAATTTAGATTATTTCCCCTTGTGGGTCATTCCAGAAAAACCCGTTTCGTACTGATTTCATTACGAATGGTAACCTTCACAATCAATACACCGGCCGACAGATAAGTTATTGGCAGTTCCACCTCATTGAATCCTTTGAGCAGATTATAGGTTTTGCCGGCCAATTTTTTTCCAGTGAGATCAAAAATTTCAATAGCGGCCGTTTCGTCCTGATCCAATTTTAGGCCCATTTTTACAGGATTTCCAAACTTGCCGGGATTGGGATAAACCGCCAATGAAAAATTGGTAGCTTCCTTCATTTCCGTGGTTGCAGAATCATTTTCCAAAACCGCAACGTTCCGCCCAGCTTGAAGGGAGGGCGACCCATAGGCTTCAAATTCTATGATATGCACCCCAGGATTTGCGGAATTATAGTTCATATTTACGCGAATGTAGCGCGCGGAAGGATTGTTAAGATTAAAAGTATTTCCTTGAGCGGTGGCAGGAACTGTGTTTGTGTTGAAGTCTGCCAAAGAAGTCCAATTGGTACCATCCACGGAACCTTCAATTGTATATTGATAATATCGAGAGCCGTCATAATAGGTGAAAACCACCACTTTGCTTAGATCATAGGCCGCGCCCAAATCAACGCTCCACCATCGCGGATAGGGACTGGCACCCCACCAATTGTTTATGGAATAATTACCGTCCACCGCATTGGCACTGGCCCGTTCGGTGCCACTGGAAGCGATGGTAGGCTTGTTCAGCGCTAAATTTCCAGCTGGCGGAGCAACATCATTGCTCACAATCTGGGCCGTGGCATTGGAAGCAGCGGCATCCAAAGTATATCCCAAACCGGGCGAAAGAACCACTTTAACTGTTTCAATTGGCTCTATTTCGGAATCATCAATAGGCGTAAGTATTATGGTTCCCGAACTTTGCCCTGCGGGAATTGTTAAGGTTCCCGACAGTGGAATGTAGTCTATCCCTGAAGTGGCGGTACCCTCTGTAGTATAACTTATAATGGTATTGGCCCGTGGATTTGGTGCATCCAAACTTACGGTAAAAGTCCCAACATCCAGCGGATTTTCAGCTGCCGTGGGGTCAGTTGCGGCAATAGATACTTTCGGAATGCTATTGGACAGGCTGCCATAGGCTTCAAATTCTATAATGTGAACTCCGAAATTTGCAGAGTTATAATTCATATTGACTCTCAAATAGCGAGCTTGTGGGTTATTAAGATTAAAAGTATTTCCGCCTCTAGTGGCCGGAGTGGTATTGGTGTTAAAATCGACAATGGTATTCCAGGTCACTCCATCGGTAGAAGCTTGGATGTCGTATTGATAATAACGGTTATCGCCATAATAGGTGGTCAATTTAATTGTATTAATGTCAAAAACAAATCCCAAATCGACCTGCCACCACTGCGGATAGGGCATTCCCTGCCAATAGTTATTTCTGTTGTAATTGCCATCAACCGCCTTGTTTTTTGTTGAATTTCCATTAGAAACCGTAGTGGGTTTAAAAAGTGCCAAGTTTGTACCGGGCGGAAAATCATCTTCACTAAAAATAGTAGCAGTGGCGGCAAGGGGAGCGATGATATTATAACCCGCACCTTCTTGTAAAGTTAGGGTGACGGTTTCGGAGGTTTCTACCTCGGTATCATCCACAGGCGTAATAATGATTTGCTGGCTTTGTTGGCCCGTTGGAATAGTAACCGTTCCAGACAAAACATTATAATCTGTTCCATTTGTGGCGGTTCCGCTGATGGAATAGTTTATGGTCAATGGACTGCCTGTGTTTACAAAATTTAAGCTAACCTCAAAAGTTGCCGTGTCCAGTGGATTTTCGCTCGCTTCATTGTCTATGGCAATAACGGATACACTTGGTGTGTTGTTTGGAGGAAGAATTCTGAAATATTGTTTACCCAACCAAACGTTGTGGGAATTGTCCCAAGAACTGTAAAAATAATTATCAGATATACCGGAAGCCGTAACTGCCCAAGTGCCCGCACTTACCAAATAATCATCATTAAAAACATTTTGGGTCTTCGAGGACGTAAAATAGTCGATATAAAGATTTAACGTCACCCCGCCAATATTGTTGGCAACATCCTGCATTAGGTTAGAGGAAATTAAATGGTCCGAATGGTCGTCCGGATTCAGATTTTCATCTGTGTCGGCCATATTAAATATCAGGTTTGACGATGGAATCATTTCGGCAGCCACTATAGCTTGAAGGGTAGCTTCCAAATCGACCAAGGAAGGATAGGTCGCGCTGCCATCAATGGCCGAAATTGAGGCAATGGAACCATTGTATAATTTCTTTAAACTTTCATTATTGGTAAGGGGATACCCATTGCCACTATAGTTTCCGTCGGGTAATCTCAAGAAGTATGCAACCGCATTTCTATAGGAATATTTTAAAAGCTGATGCCCGTTTATGGTCACGTGTGTTTCGTTCATATTGTTGCCCGGAGCGCCTTGGTTCGTAAAGGTGTTGGACATAAACCGGATGGCTCGAAGGCTACCCTCTTCTCGTGCCAAATAGAAATTGCTGGTTGTTGCCGCCCCGCCATCTCCTGCCGTTAGATGCAAAAAGATTACCTTTTCATTTACTCCCTTAATGCTGTGGTATGCATTCGGATTCATAAATAGTTGCCAGTCGTCTGGATGTGCAATTACATAAACGCTGGTGGTTTGCGCCTTCAAACCCGAAAAAGTCATCAGACTAATTATCCCGAGGGTTACTAGAAATTTATTCATCGATTTCATTTTAAAATTTTATACTAATCTTTTGCAATTTTCCAGAATCACAAAATTCGTTTGCTTTCGGAATGGGTAATTAAATAGCCAAAAAGAAAAATCCCCCACGCTACTTTTTGATTAAGTAGAATTGGGGGACAGGCGGTAAAGGTAATAAAAAATTAAATCCCTTTGTAAATTCGTTTTAAAATTATAAGTCCCAATGGGTTTTATAATTTTCAGCCCAATACAGAGCTAAAAGCAGCTATTTTTCTTTTATGCGAACAATTTCGCCCTGATAGGTAACCGTTGCTCGATTGTTGCTGCTGACCGAAACCGTTGCATAACCGGAATTACTGGCTTCCAAAAGTATTTCAAAAGTTTCTCCTGCATCGGAAACGGTGGTTTTTAACCGAAATTGGCCGTTATCCTCAATGATAAATTCTTCCGGTTTTCCCTCAAAGCGATTGCCCTTCGAAGGATTTAAAATACCTCCACTATGAACCACTCCATAAAAGGGCAAATGGCTTACGATCATTTCGGGAGAAAAGGAAATGGAATAATTGGCGCCCACCACATCGCGGACCGCGCCATTCATTGGGATGACCGTATTGGCAATAAATTCGAATTTTTTTGAATGTAATAATGCTGCGACGGAACCGGTAGAAATATCCGTTTTCTCTTGGGAATGGCCCGGGGACAAAACAAAGAAAAGGAGCAAAAGGGATAAAATTTTAGGTGTTTTCATATTATTTTTTTTTCAGCATTGAAATCAAGTTTTGTACCGAAAATTTTAAATCTACTTTACAAAAAAAGCCTTCCAAAATAGAAGGCTTTTAAAATTGTTTTAAGGTCTATTTATTCCTTCCAATCCTGCAATTCCTTCAAATAAATATAAGATTCCACGAAGGCCACATGTTCCGGAGTGGACATTTTCTTCAGTAGATTCAAGGCCGAAACATAACTCACTAAATTTCCGTTAGAGGACAAAAATTTTCCGTCTTCCACATATCGAACTACTTTGTCATCTTGCACCTTTAGATTGGGATATTCCTTTTGAAGCTCCTCGCCCCCGCCAATCCAAGTCACGATTTTCTTGCCGTCTGCGATGCCGCTCGCCCCAATCAACTGGGCTCCGGCACAGTTGCTTACGGTATATTGGGTGTTTTCATTTTGTTTTTTAATAAAATCGACGATTTTTGGATTGTGTACTTGGGTGTACATATCATAGGCACTGGGAACAAAAAGCACGTCCAGTTGTGGGCAGTTTTCAATGGTATAATCCGGCAAAAGCGTCAATCCTTCCTCTGTAACGATAGGTTCCGGCGTTTCAGCAATGGTGATAACATTGAACAATTGTTTCCCCGCTTCGCTATGCTTTGAAAATACATCGGCAGTTGCGGTAACCTCTGTAGTCAACACTCCATTATACATCAACAACCCGATAATGGGAAGGCTGTCATTAATGGGTTTTAAAACGGGTGTTTCCATTCTGGCAGCAACCTCGGGGTCGGCCGGACTTGGTTCTGGGCCTTTAGTTTCCGTTTTGGAAACACATCCCATCATTAAAGAAACCGTAAAAAGAGTGAAGATTATTTTTTTCACAGCCTATCTAATTAAAAATTTTTCAGGATCCTTTCCAAAAATACAAATTCTCCTGGACCTCCAAAGGCTATTCCTTTAGTACTTTTTTCAGGAAAACATTCCCCTGCGAGTCCGTTATTCTTAAAAAATAAAGACCGTTCCGATACAAGGAAAGGTCAATATGGTCTGAATTTTTCGATACTAAAACGGATTGGCCCAAACTATTGAACGCTTCCACTTGGTCCACCCCAAAAGTGGAATTCAAAGTAATGATGCCCGAAGTAGGATTTGGATACATTGAAAAAACAGGCTCCGGCGCCATATTTGGTGTCGATAAAACGGCACGTCCCAGAGCAATTTGGCAGTTCTGTTGATGGATCAAAACTCCATAATCCAAATAATTGCTTCCCGGTGTTATTTCAATAAAATAGTCATTGGCGTTCGGTATGGGCTGGTCCTCAAAAAACCATTGGTATTGAAACAGCGGATTTTGGGTAGCCGAAAGGATAGGATCGTCAAAAGTCAACTGGGCAGTATCCAATTCCGAAACGTCCACAACAACTTCTTTGGGCCAACTCTCGATATTATTTACCGTTTGGGTTACATATAATTTTATGGATTGGTTGGTCTGAAAGGTGTAATAGGGACCTTCAAAAAGCAAATCATTAAGCACGGGATCGGCATACCATTTAATATTGCTTCCTATGGCGCCAAGGGTAAAATCCGCGCCCTCTTCACAAATTGTGTATCTTCTTTCTATTTTGGGTCGGGGCGTTTTTTTATAGGTAGAACCGAAGGTATTCAACTGGGCCACGCCCAGCGTATTGGTTGGTGAGGTAAGGTTTTCATCAATAAAATTTTCGGAATAGTTGGCGCCAATATAATAGGCAAAGCCGTAATTATCCAATTCGATAGCCCGGGTGAAGTCGTCCCAAAGCATTACAAATTCCTTTCTCCATTGGTGCTCGCCGTTGGGATTGTATTTTTCCAAATAGATGTCGGACTCGGTACAGGGCGAACAAGTAAAATAGGTTCCGGTTAGGTATAAGTTGCCCGTGTAATCTACCTCCATATCTATAGTAGTTCCCTTTTCTTGGTAGGTACTAAACCCTGCCTGCGCCCAAATTATATTTCCCGATACGTCATATTTTGCGATATATGGCTTGGGATTTTGGCAACATATTCCGGGAATCAAAATGCCTTCAAAGGTTATATCATTATAAAAAGCTCCGCTTAAAAAAAGAAACCCCGTTGAGGTCAAAGCGATCTGAGGATTGCTATTGGTACGTCCATCGGAAGATTTTATCCAAATAAAATTACCCTCGGTATCCATCTTGCCCCAAAAGGTGTCTTGGCCCCAACTTCCGTTATGTTCCAATACAAAATTGTCGAGCACCAGCGTTTCAATATTAAATACTCCTATAAAATAGATATTTCCCAGTCTATCTACATTAATATCGGTAACGTGCACTGCATCGGAATTAGAGAAGGGTATATTCCGCTTCCAAACCACGGCACCATCATAATCCAATTTGGCCATAAAAAAATTCCAGCCCGCGCCTCCGGAAACATACACATTGTCAAACTGATCCAACGCGAGCGACATGCCATAACCATACTCCAAACCATCAAAATCATTATGCCACACTTCATTGCCGGCCGAATCAAATTTGGCCACAAAAATCTTTTCGTCAATATTTCCCGTTAGGTAAATAAACCCATCGTCATCCAATAGAACGGAAATATCATCGCCATAACACCAGTCGGTTTCAAAAGTTTTTGCCCAAACAATTTCTTTATTCGAATTGATTTTAAAGAGATACATATCGGCGAAATAATCATCGGGAGTATAGAGCGGAAATTGACCCCAGATTAAATTCTCCTGAAAATAACCAGCAACTACCATGTTCCCTTCAGTATCAACGGCTAAGTCTGCCGCCATATATCGCTGATTGTCGCCGGTGGCCTTCAGGCTCCAGCTCCACTCTTGGGAAAAGGTTTGGATGGAAATCAACAAAATGGTCAGTAGTACTGTTTTTTTCATACGAAAGGGTTTAAAACTAAGAAGTATTATTTACAAAAATGGAAAATTAATTCAAACTACCAAACAAAAAAGGGAATTCCGCTAAATATCCAAAAGCTTCAATTGCTCAATTTTGTTGCGCTGCAAAAATTCGTCTATGGTTTCAAAATGTTCAATCACCCGCTTGTCCTTAAATTCAAAAACTTTTTGGGAAAGGCCCTGCAAAAAATCGCGGTCGTGCGAAACCAATATCAAGGTGCCGTCAAATTGCAAAAGGGCTTCCTTTAAAACATCTTTCGACTTTAAATCGAGGTGGTTGGTGGGCTCGTCGAGAATTAGCACGTTCACGGGCTCCAGCAACAATTTTACCATGGCCAGTCGGGTTCTTTCGCCACCGGAAAGCAAGCCTACTTTTTTGTCGATATCGTCGCCACTGAACATAAACCGCCCGAGAATATTTTTAATCTGCGTGCGGATTTCGCCTTTGGCAACCTCATCTACCGTTTGGAATACCGTAAGTTCCTTATCCAATAGCGCGGCTTGATTTTGGGCGAAATAGCCCACTTTCGCATTGTGGCCCAAACCACACTTTCCATCAAAATCAATTTCGCCCATAATGGCTTTGATCATGGTTGACTTTCCTTCGCCATTGCGGCCCACAAAGCTTACCTTCTCGCCCCGGGAAATGCTCATATTTGCATTTTGGAAAACCACGTGGTCGCCATATTTTTTAGTGAGGTTCTCCACCACTACCGGATAATCGCCACTGCGTGGAGCGGGCGGAAATCGCAATGCCAGCGCCGAAGTATCTATTTCGTCAATTTCAACCAGCTGCAATTTTTCCAGCATTTTTTCGCGGGAATTCACTTGGTTGGTCTTGGAATAGGTTCCCTTAAAACGCTCGATAAACTGCTGGGTTTCGGCAATGAATTTTTGTTGTTCCTCGTAGGCCTTTATTTGATGGGCCCTTCTATCGGCTCGCAGTTGCAGGTAATGGCTATAATTGGCCTTGTAGTCATAAATGCGCCCCATGGTTACCTCTATGGTGCGGTTGGTAATGTTATCTATAAATGTGCGGTCGTGCGAAATGACGATCACCGCCTTGGCCTTGTTGATCAAGAAATCCTCCAACCAAAGCACCGATTCAATATCGACGTGGTTGGTGGGCTCGTCCAGCAAAATGAGATCCGGTTTTTGCAGGAGGAGTTTGGCCAGTTCAATCCGCATCCGCCACCCACCGCTAAATTCAGAGGTTTGCCGATGCAGGTCGCTTCTTTTAAAACCCAGTCCGCGCAGGGCTTTTTCCACCTCGGCCTCATAGTTCACCTCTTCGAGGGCATAATATTTTTCACCCAGCTCGGCTACTTTCGTAATGATGTCCATATACGCATCACTTTCATAATCGGTGCGGGTTTCCAGCTCCTTGTTCAAGTGGTCCATTTCGTCGCGCATGCTAAAAATGTGTTTGAAGGCCTTGGAAGCTTCCTCAAAAACCGTTGTGGTATCGTCGGTGAGCAAATGTTGTGGCAAATAGGCAATCACCGCATCTTTTGGGGCACGAACATTGCCGCGGGTCGGGGTTTTTTCGCCTGCAATAATTTTCATCATCGTGCTTTTGCCTGCGCCGTTCTTTCCCATTAAAGCAATTTTGTCGTTTTCATTTACGGCGAAGGACACGTCGCTGAAAAGGGTTTCACCGCTAAATTCCACGGCAAGATTATCTATGGTAATCATACAAAAATTTTAAGGTTGCAAAACTATTAAAAAGAAGTGGATTGAAATGTACCCATTTTTGGGGGCGGGAAATGGATTTTTTGGGCAGTTTCTGAATAGGTAGCTATCTTCGCACAGGCATTGCGGTCCAAAATAAAAATCCGTTTTGTAAATTCACACCTCTATTTTTCTCCCCGAATTCAATTCGCCCTTAAATTCCTACGCAAAACCTATGTGATCAAAAAAAAATCAATCACATTCGTATGCCTTTATATCATTTTTTGAACGACCGTTTCATGCGTTTGGAAGGCAGGCTCTACAGCGGAAACCTTTCCGAAGTCCAATTCCGGATAGAAGCGGCCCTTGACAGAACCCAAACGCTGATCGTCGATTTGGACCCATTGGAAAAATTTGATGCCGCCGGCGCATATATGCTGTACATAGCTTCGGAAAAAGCAAAGGAGAACAACAAAAAAATTATTCTTTTCTGTAGGGAAAATGAAATTGTAAAACAGGTTTTTTCCTTTGTGGGCATTAAATATTCCATCAAATTCCCTTCGTTAAACATTACGCAGCATTGAATTGGGAGCTGGGCCTCGACAAAACGTTCGGGCGTTTTTCCACTATTTAAATTTTCGTTTTCCCTAAAAAAACTGCTATTCCATTTACCGCTTATTGGGTTTGGGCTAAAAAATCAAAAACCCGCACTTTTGCAGTACGGGTTTTATCAAATTAAGTGGGGAGAAATGAGCCTTGGGCTCTGCGTAAATATACTAAAAAAATCAATTTACAAGCAACGCCGAAAAATCGAATTCCGCATTGTCCACAAATCAAAAATGTGCCGTCAATGCCAGCAAAAAGTTTCTTCCCGGGCCTGAAATTCCGGAGCTATAGGGCCGATAGCGCTGGTCCGTAAGGTTTTCAATACCGCCACTAACGTCAAAATGGTCGGTAATTTTATACAATGCCTTGAAATTGAGCGTGTACCAGGCCGGTGCATAGGGGTTGCCCTCTGCATTCAAGGCATAGATTTCGGTTTTTTCCTTTTCTTCTTCCGGCAGGTCGTCAAAATCGCGCTTTCCTTGGTAGTTTAAATTAAGTTCCAGGTTCAGTTTGTTTGCTTTGTAAAACAAGCGTGTTACCCCAAAAAAGGGTGCCGCATGGCGCGAAGGGCTTGTTTCGCCATTGTCCAGTTCTTCCTCGCCTTTCTGAAAGTTGACATCGGCAGCAAAGCCAAAATTGCTGGGCAATTTCACTTCCACTCCAGCCTGAACGCCATACACCTTCGCGGTTGCCGCATTCTGTATGGCCTGCACTTGGCTCAGCTCGCCTTGATAAAGAATGCTGTCCAATCCGTTCAATTTAAAATCGCGGCGTACCAGCGCATTTTTCAGATGGGTGTAATAGCCGGTTACATCCACTTTTACCACATCGCCAAAAACTTTGGCGATTCCCAAATCGGCGTTATAGGCATATTCGGGTTTTAGGTCTGGATTGGGCACCACCACACTTCCGGGCTCTGAATCAAAAACCTTCCCGATATCATCCACATTGGGCGAACGGAAGGCCGATCCAAGATTTGCGCTCAGCACCCAAGTAGCATCGGGCCGATAGACCCCACCGATACTTCCGGTGACGGCGCCGTTGCTTAAACTGGCCTCCGAAAACGGAAAGGGATAGAATCGTGTATCAAATTCAGAATCTATTAGAATATGGTTGTATCGGGCCCCTGCGCTCAAGGTAAACTTCTCCGCTACCTTAAACTCGTCCGTTACGTAAACGGCCATGGACTGCCATTTTGATTGGGGATACCTGCTGGGCCCTTCTTCCATGGTTCCGGTTTCGATGTCAGTGAGTTCGCCTTTGGAATTTACATCGTTCAGCACATATTCCAACCCATAAAACAGGCGGTGTTTGCTGCCAATGGCCTTAGTGAAATCCAAATTTGCCGAGAAAGCGCCCACCTCTTCCTGTTGTGTGCTCCGCTCGCTTTTGTTCAAACCGCGATCAATTCGGCTTTCCTCAAACCATTGATGGGCCAGTCTTAAGCTCATCTGGTCAAAAACGGAATTTGGGGCGTTAAGGTTTACGCTTAAAGTATTCATCATCCATATTTGAGGACCGTAGTTCCATTCGGCATATCGCGCAGTTCCATTGCGCACGCGGTTATGACGGTCATACCGGCCGTAAGGCGAGGTTTCGGAAAAATGGAAACCGTATTGAAATTCGAGTTGCTCATTGGGCTGAAAACGGATTTTCTGCATCATATTGATCTGAGAGTAGGCCGACGGAATCTGCAGCAATCGGTCCTGTTGCTTAATTACCACATCGGCGCTGTCCTGCCGCGCTACGTAATAGTCCTTAATGTACCCTTCGGGCCCGTGGCTTCCTTGGCGCAAATGATCAAAATCCCAAGAGGAAATGCTGGTTAGGAAAGCCCACTTTTTAAAACCGAGGTTCACATCAAAGTGGCCAGTCTTTTCTTTGTTTGCCGAAGCATAGCGCGCGGTGGCCTTTCCGGTTATCAACGGTGCATCGGTGAGCGACAATTGGGGCGTTAGGGTTTGAAAGCTCATTACCCCGCCAATGGCATCGCTGCCATAAATAACCGATCCGGGCCCAAAAAGCACCTCGGTATTTTCAATGGCGAACGGATCGAGATTGATTACATTTTGAAGGTTTCCCGAACGGAAAATGGCCGTGTTCATGCGAACGCCATCGACGGAATACAGCAATCTGTTGGTCGCGAAACCGCGAATCATAGGGCTTCCGCCGCCCTGTTGGCTTTTTTGGATAAACACCTTGCCCGAAACCCCTAACAGATCGGCAGCGGTTTGCGGGTTTTGGAGCGCTACCTCCTTAGCAGAAATGGTGGTGATTTTTGAGGGAACAGCGTCGCTGTTTTGGCGCCAGCGCGAACCCGAAATTACCACCTCATCCAAATTGAGGTTGGAAGTTTCCAAACGCACAGTGAGGTTGCCGGCTTGCAGCTCCTGATAGCTCATCACTCGGGGTTTATAGCCCAAGCTGCGGATTTCAATGCGTTCCACATTTTGAAATGCGGCAACGTCGGCTTGTCCTTGGCCATTGGTCGTAACATAGATTGGCGGGGTAGCGCTGCTCAGCGTGGCCAGTTCAAGGGGCCTATTGGTTTCTTGGTCCAAAATGGTTACCGTTTGGCCGTGGGCAGCACCCACAAAGGCCAATAGGAAACACAGTATAAATATGTTTTTCATACACTATTTTTAAAAAAATTAATTCGTTTAGGTTTTTTCCACAGCTCGGCAAGTCGCAAGCATGGTTACCTTGCAACGGCCAACGGGAAATAAAGTAGTGAGGTTAACACCTTTTGGGCGGCGGGGTGGGCGGCGACTGGGAAAGCGCTGTGAAAAAGTAGGGCCTAACCACATCCTGATACCTACTTTCAAGGTTTGTGGATGCGGTTGCCTGCCATTGGAAAGGGGCGGTATAAAAAAAGGATCCCAGAAAACTGTAAAACAGTTCCTGCGTTTCGCTCGATTCCTCATCTTCGCCAAAGGCAAGGGCCACCATTTTTTTGAGCCGTTGGTTCAGTTTGGTTTCCTCGTGGTCCCACCAGCAGCGGTAAAAAACAGAATCGCCCTTGGTTTGGACCATCACAACGTCATACATTTGCCCTTTATATTCAAACTCCTTGGCGTGTTCCCACTGAAGTTTTTCTTTGGCTTCCTTAAGCGTAAATTGTAGCAGGACCAACTCGCTGGGGTCTATTCCTGCAATAATCCGGCTTTTTATTTCCCGTTTGAGCGTCCTTTTTTCAATATGTAAAAAAAGAAACATTGTGGCCACCGGGGCGAAGAGGATAAACAGAAACGCGATGGCTATGAGTTGTTTTTTCAACATTGAAATTTTTCTGGGTAGCCAAATTTCGCAAAATTGGGAGGATTGGTAGCATACATGCCACGTTTTCTTTTGGGACGCATTTGAACCTGCTATTCAAAAAAGTAAAAAAAGCTGTGGCTAAAGGGGAAAAAACCAATGGATTGTAGTTAGGAACCTATCCTGAGTGGTTGGGGGACGTGTCCAGACACGTGGGGGACGTGTCCAGACAGGTTGGGGGACGTGTCCAGACACGTTGGGGGACGTGTCCAGACACGTTGGGGGACGTGTATAGACACGTTGTTGTACGTGTCCAGATACGTTGGTGGACGTGTCCAGACACGTTGGGGGACGTGTCCAGATACGCTGAGGGACGTGTACAGACACGTTCTTCAGGATACGCGTAAAAAAAAGGCCTCCTCCCAAGGGAAAAGGCCTTTCAACACAGTAATAATTGGGAATCTAATACCAACCGCGGATGTTATACATAACCGTATTGGGCTGGTTTTTGGCATAGGCCATCAATACATTCTGTGCCCCTTTTGCTATTTCAACATTGGCCTCAAGCACTTTCAATTTATATTCCCAAGGCCGATCGCTAAGGGTTTTTACGCGGCCTTCAATTTTGGAAAAAAGCGCCTTTACCTGAGGATAACACGAGGAAGACGGTTCAATTTCTGCCAAAATGGCCCCAGCGGCATTGGCCGCATCCATATCCTGGCCGGCATTCCAAATGGCCGTGGCCTGGGCCAACTGAACTTCACAGTCGCGATCGATGGTTTTTTGGTACATTGTTTTAAGCGATTTGCCCACCTTGTCATAACAACTGCTGCTTACGGGAACGTTGACCAACAAGCCCAAAGCTTCCTCGAATCTATTTTGGTTAGCCAGGGTGTTTGCTTCCTTCTGGATCAAATCGCAATTGTTATTGAAGAAATCAATGATTTTCTGCTTTCCTTCAGAAACAAAGCGCTGCACATCGTCTCCATTGGTTCTCATGTTTTTGATGGCCGCTATATAGGCCTTGGTTTCGTTGCTGCCCACCCCTTTCACATTAAAGCTCTTGCTGGTGTAGAGCGTGCCGTTGACGCCGTCGCCAATATACAGGGTGATATCTAAATTAAGGGCAATTTTTGGCGGGGCCGACCCAATAACATCCTTGCTCATAACGGCCACATTGGGGGTGATTATGAACCTGGAATTATAAGAAACATCGCTAATGCCATTTTTGGTCACCATTTGGCCCAATTTGGTTTCCAAAATTTGCCGTGCCTCCTGGGGCACGGCGGCCATTTCATAAGGAATATAGGTTCCTAAGGCAATATTGGATACATTGTTCTGTGCTGTGCCAACAAGGACACCCAGCAAACAAAAAGTAAAAATGAATTTTTTCATACTAAGTTTTTTTATTTTCCTCCTAAAATTATCGTAGCCCTTCCAAGCCCTTTCATCACCAGTTTGTTGGGAATGTTATAGGGCGCGCTGCTCAAATATTTGCTTAGATCGCGCAAATAGCGCCGTGCATCAATGGCATTTCCCTGTTCGTTGTACAGGGGAATCCTAACCTGCTCAAAAAGTGCCATATTCTCGGTCATATCGGTGGTGTTGAACCTTCCTTTCACGGTGTTTTTTTGAAGCCAATCCTCTATGGCAAAACCAAGTTCTTCGCCGCCATATTCGGTTTCAAGATCGCCATCCCAATCATCCCAACGTTGGATGCGAACAATAATTTCACGACCATTCTCGAACATATCGTCAAAATGCGATTGAAGGGAAGCGGTGAAGTTGTCCATATGTGAAAGTACCGCCTCAGAAAGCAACACAGGGGTTTCAGCTGAAAAGGAAGGAGCACCGGTGCCGGTGGCGGTCGCAATTTGCTTATCGGTATAGGAATCCAATCCCTGCAGGTTGAAATTGATCGATTTTTTAGGGCCTGTCTTGTTGACCGTCCACGTTAGTTGAATAATAATATCGGCCTTTGCCGCCTTTTTGAACTCATCGATAGGGCTTTCGGCAATTTCAGAGCCGGAATCCTTGGACTGGCGCAGGTTGTCTTCGGCGCTGTTGGAATTGATGGTTTTAATCACCGACTCCATATTTTTCAATGGAAAGCCTCTGTCTGCCATCATACCGTTGATTTGGCTTATAACCTGCAAAACTTCGGGATTTTCCTGAAAGGCGCGTTTGTAGTCTGCAATCCTTTCAGTAGTGCCTTGATTGTCAAAGGTCATCACATACCCATTCTGTACGCACCAGGCGTCGCTGGGCACAACCATTAAGGTTGGCTTTTTGGCCTGGCCGAAAACGAGTGTGGAACCCAAAAGGGCCAGCATGCAAATAATTAGTTTTTGATATTTCATTGTAAATTTTATTTTAGAATCCACTGGTCAGGGATTTGATAATATTTTCTTTTTCGAGTCTTTTGCGCAATTGGTCGCTCATAACGGTAACCACGGCGCCGATTTTATACTCCCGCTTGCTCACCTTCAACCGGTCGCCGGGAGCGATGTTTCCATCAGTGGCGGCAGATACATATTTCAAATATTCGCCCCCTTCCTCAAAAAAGGCATCAAAAAAGGCTTTGTGTTGTTCCTCTACGGAAGGATCGTTGATCAAGGGCTGAAATGAGGTGCAACCCTGCCCGCCGCCGGCATAGCCTTTAAAGATAATTCCGTGAACGGCATTGCGCATAGCGCTTGAAATGGCATGTTTTGGATTTTTGGAATAGGACCAAACCTTGACCAGTTTGGAGCCAGGCTTCCCGATACCCTCACATTCAATATCATAGCGCCAAATCTTGGTGTCTTCTTTTGCCTTTTCCTTTTTCCATTGGGCCTGGGCGCTAAAACCGGCCACAAGGATTAAAAGCAAGGTTGTAAATACATGTGCTCGTTTCATAAAATTTGGTTGTTTTTAATTTATTTGTCTGATTAACATTCCAGGGTAATATTTGTTTTTGGACCCACTGAAGGTAGTATATTCCAATTCGGTTGGGTTTTCTTCATCGGCCATATAGCGGTTGTCCCAAATCAGGTTTTTTTCTACCTTAATGACGCCCACTCTATTGTATTCGGTTTTTCCTTCCTTGTTGATCACTTGTTCCAGAACTTCATATTTATCACCTTTTTCAAGGCCTTCCTTCAATCCTATTTTCGCAGTTATGGGGTCGCCGCTCACCAAAGGGGTCTTGGTTCGGAACACTTCGTAGGCCCGTTGCAGTTTCGCAATTACGGCATCGCCGGCCTTATTGGTGGCTATTGCGATCAATTCGTCATCCGATTTTTTGGTGAAGGCAGTACTCTGCAGATCTGCCCAAGCGGTTTCCGTTCCCACATATTCCAATTTAAAAATATTCGAATTTTCAAAAGCAGCGACTTTTTCAGCATCCAATGCTGCGTCTTCGGTCCAGTAGTCGTTATAGAAAATAGCTGCCGTTTCTTCATCCCAAACAAGTTTGTACAGATGGGCATCAGTTTTTATTATATAGCCCTTGCCCGCAACCGTAACGCCCACGCTGGCAGCATCGGCCGCCAAACTTAAGCCACTTGCCCCAGTCGCTGAGGCAGCCGAGGAAACTGCTGACAAAAGCCCGTTGGCCTTTTTTGCGACTTCTTCTTTGTCTGTATACTTAAAATTGTTAACCACCACAAAGGTATTCTGCAAGAGTTCTTCACCCGCATCGGCCACCATCGCGAGGCCACGCTCACTTTGTTTGGCAATTTTGATGTCGAGATCCGAAGCGTTATAGGAACCTCTTTCGGCAATTAAATTCATACTAAATCCGCCTGCCTCACTTCGGTTGAACCATTTGGCCACAATAGCCTTGGCGATGGCATTTTGGGTTAAAAACTGGGTAATGGAATCTTTTTGAAGTTGGTTTAATTCCTTTTTGGAAAGCTCTTCATTTACCAGTTTTGGTAGGGTTCTCAGCGAGCAGTTGTGGTCATTGAATTTGTCGGGAATGGGGTAGGTGGTGAATGCGTCCTGAATGGTTTGATTGTGTGCCTGTTGCAGATCGGAAACCATAAAAGTGTAAAGAGAACTTCTTCGATAGTTGTCAAAATTGGCAGCTTCTTGGCCAAAAATACTTGAGCAACCGCCGAGGAATACGGCGAGCCGGAGGAGATTTTTCATAATAAGAATTTGGTTAGTTGTTAAATAAAAACCAATATTACGAAAATCGCAACTATTATATTTACTGAAAACCACAAAAACGACAAAATAATCGTAATTGATTACTTAAATATTTGTTTTTCTTTAGATTGAAAACAAAAAAAATCCAAAAAAGGGCGTTCGGTGTTTATTTTAATTTTTTGAAAATCCATTTCACTCCGGAGAAAAGAAGAAGGGCAACAAAGCCAACCGAAAGTCCCACAAATAATTCCAAAACAAACGAGGGCAGTTGAGGCAATAAATGGTGAAATAATTCCACATTATGGACAAAAATTCCGCCAGAAACAAGCAGCAGGGCCAAAGTACCGATAACGCTTAAAGATTTTATGACCACCGGTAGCGCCCGAACCAATACCTTTCCTATAGATTTCAAGAAACTTTTTTCGCCCTTGCTCCTTTTGATTAGGTTATATCCGGCCTCGTCCATTCTAACGATCAGCATTACGATGCCGTAAACCCCAACGGTGGCGAGCAGGGCAATGATGCTAACCACCATGATCTGCGTGCCTATCGGTTCGTTCACAACGGTTCCGAGGGCAATGATTACAATTTCGAGCGACAGGATAAAGTCGGTTACAATGGCTGCCTTTACGCGTTCCTTTTCAAAAGCCAAAATTTCGGCCTCGGTAAGGTTTTCTTGCGCCAAGGACTCCTCCGTTTTGCGATGGGGCACAAAAAATTCATAGATTTTTTCGGCCCCTTCATAGGCAAGATAGAGCCCGCCGATTATCAAAACAATAGTTACCCCAAGTGGAAAAAAGGCACTCAGCAAAAAGGCAATGGGTAGGATGATCAATTTATTCAGCAGCGAACCCTTGGTGATGGCCCACAGTACTGGAATTTCCCGCGAAGATGCAAATCCACTAGCTTTCTCGGCATTTACGGCCAAATCATCGCCTAAAATTCCGGCCGTTTTTTTGGCCGCTACCTTGCTCATCATTGCCACGTCGTCCAACAAGGCGGCTATATCATCCAATATTGCAAAAAATCCTGATGCCATATTTTATCGTGGTTTATTTTTTAAAATTTTCAATTGGGGCTCGGACTAAAAAATATGCCTTAAAATTTTCGAATATAAACTTTCAAATCCATTCACCAAAAAAGAACCGAATACATTCCTATTATTTTTTTCTCAATGCGCTCTTTCCACGCTTTTCATAAAATCGATCATCTTTTTATCTACAATTTCGGGCTGATCTACAGAAAGGAAATGGCCCGAGTTGGAAATAACCTCGCCCCTACCCCTGGGCAGATATTTTTCGGTAAGTTTTATGGTGTGTTTGGTGTTGAACATATCGTCATCACCAATCAAAACAAGCACGGGCATTTTTAGCGTACCCAATTCCTTATTTGGAAACGGCTTCATTTGGACCAAAAACTTATCCTCAGTGTCATTTCTAAGCCCCAGCCGATATTGGCGCATATAGGTTTTATCTATTTTGCTGGCATCTTTGGATAGGGTTTCCATCGTTCGCCACACCCCCTTTTCCTTGGAATAGAAAATGTTTAAAATATTCTTCATTAAATCGGCACTGGGCGGAATCCACATAAAAGTTTGGACGGGACTTAACAGAATCAAACTTTTTATGTTTCGCTTGCTCTTCAGCGCAATATCCGTGGCAAGCCAGCCACCGCGGGAGGTTCCTATTAAATGAAACGAATCGAGCTTTAGCGCCCAGAAAACTTCTTCATACCAAGCCCTAACTTCTTCAATATTTTCGAAATCTGCGGTTTTATGTGATTTGCCTGGCTCAATAATTAAATCGATCGCAAAAATTCGGAAATGCTTCGCCAATGCCTTTGCATTGGGATACCACATTGTGGAACTGGCGCTCAATCCATGGAGCAAAACCACGGGAGTGCCGTCCTTGGGGCCGCTGAGAAGCACATGGGCAATTCCTTTGGAAGTAGTGATATATAGATCTTCATAGGCCACGCCCCATTTTTGGAGAGTTTCGTCATACGCTTCATAATAGGCTTTATGGGCCTTATCTGGATTTGTAATGTAATCCGGTATTTTTTTAAACGCTTTGTATTCATCCTTTTTGCAACTTCCCAAAAAAGTTAGCAGGATTAAAAATAGTAGGGTCTTAAAATAATCCATATAAAAAATTTCATTTCAAAGGTAGGCGGAAATTAACAAATCCAATTAAATCTATTCGCCTACCTATTTCAAATTCTCTGTTGCCAAAATTAAAAACCCACAGTCCTTTTTTTAATAGAATTGCGGGTTTTAAAGCAACAAAAGCTGCCAAGAATTTATTTTGATAAAGTCAACTCATCCACAATATGTGATGCTCCGGCCAGTTTATCAATTAAAAACAGCACATAACGGATATCCACATTAATGGTGCGCTGCAGTTGGTCGTCAAAAATTACGTCGCCGGCCATCGCTTCAATATTACCATCAAAAGCAATCCCTATCAACTCGCCCTTACCGTTCAACACGGGTGAACCAGAGTTGCCACCGGTGATGTCGTTGTCGGTCAAAAAGTTTACCGGCAGGTAGCCATCGTTATCGGCATATTGGCCAAAATCCTTTTTCTCATAAAGTTCGATCAACTTTTTGGGCATGTCGAACTCATCGTCGCCGGGCTGATATTTTGCAACGGTTCCTTTTAAGGTGGTGTAGTAATTTTTCACTGCATCGTTGCGCTTGTCCTCGGGCAGGGCAATCACTTTTCCGTAGGTCAACCGCAGGGTGCTGTTGGCATCTGGATAGTATTTTTTGTCGGGGTTCATTTCGCGCATTCCCTGAACCATCTTTCGGAAAGCCCTTTCATAATTGGCATCCAACTGCTTTTCCTCCTCACTTTTGTAGCGATATCTTTTTATAAGATCAACAGAAAGTTGGTACAGCGGATCATTTCTTAATACCTCCGCATCGGGATTGGCGAAAAATGCCTCTACTTTTTCCTTGGAAGCAAACAAGCTGTTTTCAAAAAGGGAGTTTACATATTGGTTCCAACCGTTATCGGTTGCATTGTTATCCTTGGCAACCGCAGCCACCATAGGCGCGATATTTTTTGCTTTTGTGGCGTAGAGTTTTAATTCTGCGGCAAGCAGGTCTTTTTCCAAGGGCATATAAACCCCTTCATAAAAATCGTTAATCTCCTCTTGGATTTTCGGCTTCAGTTCGTTTTGTTTGGCCTCGTTCTGTTCTGCGTAATAAGCCATATCATTCCCCAACCGGTACGGAATTACGGCCATTTGGGAGCGCAACATTAGCCGCAGATAATTATCGTGTGCGCTTGATTCATTGGTTTGTTTGTAATATTGGTCCAATACGGCAATAACATCTGCATATTCCTTATTGCCCTTTTTGGATGCCCATTTTTGGAAAGCCTTTTCATCCTTTCGCTTGCTTGCTGCGGTTTTGTGTTTTTTTAGCGCGTCGATCATCCCTTGGCGATTTTTCCAGTAATTGGCAATGGAGGCGTAGGCCGAAGCATAGTCCAATTTCACTTGCTGGTCCTTGTCCATATATTTTTTCATAACGTCCATCGCCGTTTTGGAAGCCTCTACCCAAGCAGGATAGGCATATTCCACGTTCTGCTCGATACCTCCCGACGGCATCCAACGGTTGGTACGGCCCGGATAGCCCATAATCATGGCAAAATCGCCTTCCTCAAAACCTTTCAGACTGGTGGTTAGATGCGCTTTTGGCTTTAATGGCACGTTGTCTGGGGAATATTCGGCAGGATTTCCCTCCTTATCGGCATAGACGCGGAAGAGCGAGAAATCGCCCGTGTGGCGGGGCCATTCCCAGTTGTCGGTATCGCCGCCAAACTTGCCAACGCTGGCCGGTGGCGTCCCTACCAAGCGCACATCGTTGTAATCTTGGTACACGAAATAGTAGTATTCATTGCCTTGGTAGAATGATTTCACCGAAACGGTATATTTTCCGCCTTCGTTGTTTTCCTGTTCAATTTTCGCAATTTCGCGATTGATGGCCGCCTCGCGTTCGGCCTCGGTCATTTTATCATTTACTTGCGAAAGAATGCGTTTGGAAACATCGTTCATCCTAACGAAAAAGCGCACAGAAAGACTTTTGGGTTTTAACTCCTCTCCTCTGTTGGCGGCCCAAAAACCGTTGGTAAGATAGTCGTTTTCCTCGGTGCTCAGTTCGGCAATTTGGCCATAACCGCAGTGGTGGTTGGTAAGCACCAACCCACTATCTGAAATAATTTCGGCAGTGCATCCACCGTTGAATTGCACGATGGCGTCCTTCAGGCTGGAGTGGTTAACACTGTAAATTTCTTCTGGGGTAAGTTGGAGGCCCATTTTCTGCATATCGCGATAGTTCAACCGCTCAATATGCATCAAGAACCACATACCCTCATTGGCTTGCGCTGGGATTGCCAAAACGGCAATCAGCAGGCAAAAAATAAATTTCTTCATTGTTGGAATCAAGGTTTAATTAATAAAAAAAATAAGGCACCAGCGCGAGCGAAAATTCGCGACTGGCAAAGATAGCCCATAGGTGTGCTTCCCGTTTGAAATGTTACCCAAAAATGGGGAATTTATGGGAATTTAACGTTTTATTAGGATAAATCCTTCTGCTGAGAGGGATGTCGATTTATATGTATTTTTTTTAGAAGAAGAAGAAGAAGAAGAAGAAGAAGTAGTAGTAGTAGTAGTAGTAGAAGATGAAAAGGCGTGTTTGGTTGACAATAATCGCAATTGGGTAAAAGCTCTCCGCCCTGCAAGGGAGTGGTGGCCGTGTTAGCGGACGGGGTGGGTCATCTTGCAGTCACACAAAATTTATAACAAACCCCTTCCGGCCCCGGAACCAAATTGTAACTAAAATTCAAATTTGAGGCCGGGGCCACCTTCCCCTTTAAGAAGCTTTGAACTTTTTATTTGAATATTTTAGAAGGGGAAGGAGCGCGAAAATTGTATATATGGATGAATCCATAATCCTCATAAAAATTATCAATGAGCCTTTCAAAAAGGGATTTAGACAGTCCGAATAATAAATTTAAAATTTTTTTTTTCGAATTATTTTATAAGCTCGTCGAAAATTCGCCTAATTGCGGTTTTCAATACCTGCCAAAACCCAGAAATCTAGAAACTGCGAAACACATTGATTGCTATTCAACAACATGCTGCGAATAACTCCGCCACTTTTCCAAACAGGCCTCCATATCGTCGGGAATGGGGCTTTCAAACCGCATAAATGCTCCAGTTATTGGATGCACAAAGCCCAACGTTCTGGCGTGCAAGGCTTGTCTTGGCAACACTTTAAAACAGTTTTCCACAAACTGTCTGTATTTGGTAAAGGTGGTTCCCTTCAAAATCTTTTCGCCTCCGTAGCGCTCATCGTTAAATAGTGTGTGCCCAATGTGTTTCATATGCACCCGGATCTGGTGGGTACGACCGGTTTCCAAACGGCAGGATACTAAGGTAACATAGCTTAGGCGTTCCAAAACCTTATAATGGGTTACGGCAGGTTTTCCCCGTTCTTCCTCATCGTCTTCATAAACGGTATTCTGCAAACGGTTTTTGGGGTGGCGGCCAATATTGCCCTCAATGGTTCCTGCGTCCGCTTCCACATTTCCCCAAACCAAAGCTACGTATTCGCGTTCGGTGGTCTTGTCGAAAAACTGTTTGGCAAGGTGGGTCATCGCTTCTTCAGTTTTTGCAATCACCAACAAACCGCTGGTGTCCTTGTCTATTCTGTGAACTAAACCGGGACGGTTGCTGGAACCTGTCCCAAGCGGAGTCGAGGGGTTATTGGGAAGATTTTCAAAATGATAGGTTAAAGCGTTTATAAGCGTGCCGCTATAATTTCCGTGGCCGGGATGCACCACCATTCCCGCGGGTTTGTTTACCACAATAACCGCTTCATCTTCGTAAACTATATCCAACGGAATATTTTCGGGAACCAACAAAAACTCATAAGGCGGGTGCTCAAAAAGCACCGTAACCACATCGCCGCCCTTTACCTTGTAATTTGATTTTACGGGCTGCCCATTCACGTGGATGTTTCCGGCAGTAGCCGCCTTTTGGATTTTGTTGCGCGTAGCTTTTTCGATAAGGTTCATTAGGTATTTATCCACCCGCAACGGGTTTTGGCCCTTGTCTGCCTTAAAGCGAAAATGTTCGTAGAGATCGTCGCTGCCCTCGGTATCGTCTATTTCTTCTTCCTTAAAATTCGCCATTGTTTTCCTCTTCGTTTTCGGTTGGCGTTTCAAGGTTTTCCTCTATGGCATCCTCCTCGGTCTGGATTCTGTTGAGCGATTCGTCGCCAACAATCAAATCAATCACCGAGGTTTTCTGTAAAGGTGTGCCGGGCTCCAATTTTTCGCCTTTATAGCGCAGTTCCAACACGTTGTCGCTAATATGCGGACGATAACTTATCTTTCCGATCTTAAAGCCCATGGCCAAAAGTGTGGGTTCGGCCTGCCGGCGTGTGCGGCCCAATACATCGGGCACTTCCACTTTTCGGTAACCGGAAGGGTTTAGGGTTAAGTACAATTTTCGGTCTTCCTTTACGAACTTGCCGGGTTTCGGAATTTGATCGATAACAGAAAACTTCGGAAAATCGGGATTGTAGTTGGCAGAGTCCAGAATTTCATAACGCAGGTCCATTTCATCGAGCTTCTCCTCTACCTTGTCCAGCGACATTTTGGCGAGATTGGGCACCTCAATCCTTTCATTGTGGTTGGTGCTGATACGCAACCACCACAAAATTAAAAAAGCCAAAATGAGCAGGGCCACCACGGCCAATAACAATTGTTTTAAAAAAACCTTGGAAAACACGAATTGGAAAAAGGTCATAAGGAGTGTGTTAATGCGCAAAAATACAAAGTTCAAAGTTAGTATCTTTTGTTGAAATCGAAATTGAAATTGAAATCGAAATCGAAATTGAAATTGAAATCGAAATTGAAATCGAAATTGAAATCGAAATTGAAATCGAAATTAAAATCGAAATCGAAAATCAGCGGTATTATATAACCGAAATCCGATAACGGACAACCCTAACTTTTTAATACTTTTGTAAACGTAGGTTTTAATTATTTGGTATGGGCAAAAAACATATCGCCGTCGCAATGGGCGGCTATTCCAGCGAGTTCGAGATTTCAATAAACAGTGGCGGCGTGGTGTGTAACGCCCTCGACAAGAACAAATATGAAGTATATCCTATCCATATTTTAAAGGAAGGCTGGTATTTTGTAGATGAAACTGGAAGAAAAAATCCCGTAAACCGAGCCGATTTTACTTTTGAAGTGGCTGGACAAACCATTCGACCCGATGCGGTTTTCAATGCCATTCACGGCACGCCCGGCGAAGACGGCTACCTGCAAGCCTATTGGAAATTGCTGGACATTCGGCACACCAGCACCGATTATTATTCGGCGGCGCTGAGCTTTAACAAAAGGGATTGCCTTTCGGTGCTTAAAAATTTTGGGGTGCTCTGCGCCAATTCCTATTACATCAATAAGGGCAGCGAGATAAACATTGAAGAAATCGTGAAGCGAACCGGGCTGCCTTGCTTCGTAAAACCCAACCGCTCCGGCTCTAGCTTTGGCATCAGCAAAGTGAACGAAATGGCTGAAATGACGCCCGCCATTGAAAAGGCTTTTACCGAGGATTCTGAAATAATTATTGAAACCGCCCTCGTTGGTACCGAAGTTTCAGTAGGGGTTTATAACAGGGGAGAAGAAATTGTTGCTTTACCGGTAACGGAAATTGTTTCCGAAAATGAATTTTTCGATTACGAGGCAAAATACCTCGGGAAGTCGCAGGAAATAACCCCCGCAAGAATTTCTGAAGATGAAACCGAAATGGTTCAAAAGGAAGCCGTTCGCATTTACAAATTATTGAATATGAAAGGTGTTACCCGCAGCGAATTCATTCTCCAAAAAGGAAAGCCTTATTTTCTCGAAATCAATACCAATCCGGGCATTTCCACAGAAAGTATCGTCCCCAAACAGGTGCGCGAAACCGGAATGACCCTTACGGAGTTTTTTGATATTTTGATACGGAATGTACTTGAGTAGTTGCGGGATGCGGGTTACGGGTTTTAGGTTTCAGGTTGCAGGTTTTAGGTTGCAGGTGTAGGTTGTAGGTTAATTTAAATTTGAAAATTTTTCCCAAAGCCGTCGTGACCAAGCCCAATAAACAATAAGAAGACTAAGTCAAAACGCATAACTCGTAACTCACCACTAAAAACGGACCATTCAAACTCAAAACGCCTAACTCATAACCCATAACTCATAACCCATAACCCCTAACCCCTAACCCCTAACCCCTAACTCAAAACTAAATGAAATACTACCTCATAGCCGGCGAAGCCTCTGGCGATCTGCACGGTGCCAATTTGATGAAAGCCATAAAAAAGGAAGATCCCAATGCGGATTTCCGTTTTTGGGGCGGCGATTTGATGCGGGCGGTTGGCGGTGTAGAGGTAAAACACTATCGCGAACTCGCTTTTATGGGCTTTGCGGAGGTTGTTATGAATCTGGGGACCATTCTTCGGAATATTTCCTTTTGCAAAAAGGATATTGAGACCTATAATCCCGACGTGCTTATTTTTATTGATTATCCCGGTTTCAATTTCCGCATTATGAAGTGGGCCCGAAAAAAAGGCTATAAAACCCACTATTACATTTCGCCCCAAATCTGGGCTTGGAAGGAAGGGCGCATCAAGGACATTAAGCGCGATGTGGATGAAATGTATGTAATTCTTCCCTTCGAAAAGGAATTTTACGAAAAAAAACACCACTTTCCCGTCCATTTTGTGGGCCACCCTTTGATCGATGCCATTTATGACCGGATGCAGGTGGTTCCGGAGACTTTTAAAAAAGAAAACGGTCTGGACGAACGCCCCGTGATCGCTCTGCTGCCCGGAAGCCGCAAACAGGAAATAAGAAAGATGTTGGAAGTTATGGTGTCCATCGCGCCCGATTTTAAGGAGTACCAATTTGTGATTGCCGGAGCGCCCAGTCAGGAAAAATCGTTTTACGATCCCTTTCTCCAAAAGAAAAATGTGCATTTTGTGGCCAACAAAACCTATGATCTTTTGAGTATTTCGGAGGCAGCATTGGTGACTTCAGGCACGGCAACCCTGGAAACGGCCCTTTTTAAAGTGCCGCAAGTAGTTTGTTATAAAGGAAGCAAAATCAGTTATGAAATCGCCAAACGCGTCATCAAACTGGACTATATTTCCTTGGTCAATTTAATAATGGACAAACCCGTGGTCACGGAACTGATCCAAAGCGATTTCAACAAAAAAAGATTGAAGGAAGAACTCTCCCAAATCTTGGACCCCACTACCCGCTCCGAAATGTTTTTGGACTATTATGAACTCGAAAAAAAACTGGGCGGCAGGGGCGCAAGCGAAAACACGGCCCGATTAATTTGCCGCTCCTTGGCCAAAAACAAATAAATTTTTTAATTTTAATCGTCTCTCTCTATAAATTTTAAGAATGCGAAAAATTTTTATTCCTTTTCTTTTCACCCTTTTTTTAATTTCCTGTGGAAGCACAAAAAACACGGGGAAAGTTCCCGAAGCCATTATTGGAAAGAGCGAAACGCATTCCAAGCCGGTTCGGAAAGTAAATCCGAATAAAGGCGACAGCCAAGTTGCCGAAGGCGCGGAGGAAAGTAATGCTGGGTCCAGTGAAGAAAGTCCAAAGGAAATAAAAAAGGACATAATAAGTTTTGCAAAGAGTTTCGAGGGCACCCGATATAAATTTGGGGGCACTACCGACGCCGGAATGGACTGCTCCGGCCTAGTCTTTACTGCATTTCAAAAGGAGAATATTACGCTTCCGCGGATTTCGAGGGATATGGCCAAGAAAGGCATTTTAATTTCCTTAAAAGACATTCAGGAAGGCGATTTGGTTTTTTTTAAAACGAGCAGCCGCAATGTTATCAACCACGTCGGACTTGTGGTAGAATCCAAACGGGGGGAAATAAAGTTTATTCATTCCACTACCCGTGCGGGGGTAATCATTTCGTCGCTCGATGAAGACTATTGGAAAAAAGCCTTTGTGGAGGTGCGCCGCGTCATTTAATCTTTTTGTATCTTGGAGATAAATTTTGGAGCAATGGAAACTGATCGGGCAAGATGGGATCTTTGAGAAATTTTAGCGTATTGAAATTGCAGGTTCATAATTATAAAGAATTACCTTCCGTTTTAGGAAAATCGAGAACAGGTAATTTATTTTAACCATTTGGGACAGCCGGCACGACCCTGAATCCCAACCTATTTAAAAATCTTCTCCCCAGAAAATTTTGAGTGCAACACTTAAACACTGGGGGCATGAAATTCGTCAATTTTGCCATCGTTAAATTTGCCATCGTTTTGGTGGCCGGTATTTTGATGGCCCATTTTTGGCCCATCCGCGTTTTTCTGCTTCCCTATTTGCCGCTGCTTTTGGCCCTACTTCTTTTTCTGTGGTTAAGAGCAGGAAAACAACTTTTTCAGGATTCATTTTTTGGGCTTGCCACATATATTTGTTTTTTCGCCATTGGCTATGCCTCCTACCAAATGAGATTGCCGCAATTTCAACCGAAGCATTTTTCAAACTTGGTTGTTGCAGATGAACCGGTATTTCTTCAATTAAAAATCGGGCAGCAATTAAAACCCGATAAATACAGTGATAAATATATTGCAACGGTAACAGCCATTAACCAGCGCCAAAGCTCAGGAAAGCTATTGCTCAACATTTCCAAAAGTTCCTTGCCAAAAGCGCTTTCGGCCGATGATCTTCTGCTGGTGTATGCGCCAGTCCAAGAAATTCCGGTTCCGCTGAATCCCTATCAGTTCGATTATTCAACATATATGAAATCGCTCGGGATTTATGGGCAATTGCGGATTTCTTCCAAATCCATTTTACATTCCCGCGACGGTTCCAAATCCATTTTGGGGATCGCCCAAAATCTTCGGGCCCATATTATTTCAAAACTTAAAAAAACAAAATTGAAAACGGACGAGCGCGCTATTATCCAAGCACTCGTATTGGGCGAAAAAAAAGATATTGATCAAACTCTCTACAAACAGTACGCTGCCGCAGGCTCAGTCCATATTTTGGCAGTTTCGGGGCTTCACGTGGGAATTTTGTATGTTATTTTAACCTTTTTGCTCAAACCCCTACGACGATGGAAATTTGGCCTATTTACTCAAGCTATTGCCATTGTACTTCTTCTTTGGGGGTTTGCCTTGCTTTCCGGGCTTTCACCCTCGGTTTCGCGTGCGGTAACCATGTTCAGCTTTTTTGCGTTGGCAAAGCTCTTCGGAAGGGAGACCAATGCAATGAATACGCTGTTTCTTTCCTTTTTGACTTTGTTAATAATAAATCCGTTGTGGTTATTTCAAGTTGGTTTTCAATTAAGCTATTTGGCCGTTTTCTTCATAGTTTGGCTGCAACCCATTTTCTATCGGGTGGGCTATTCAAAATATTATGCGGTGCGCAAAATTTGGGGGTTGATCACGGTTACCCTCTGCGCCCAACTGGGCGTATTGCCCCTAAGCCTATATTATTTTCATCAATTTCCCGGACTCTTTCTTGTTACCAACATTGTTGTGCTGCCGTTTCTCACCATTTTGATGTGCGGTGGAATCCTTATAGTGCTATTGGCAACTTTCGAAATGCTTCCCGATTGGTTGGCTATTGGCTATAATTATTGCATCGAGGCCTTGAACGGTTTTGTGCATTGGGTAGCGGAACAGGAGAATTTTCTATTTCAGGCCATCCCTTTTTCTTTATGGAAGGTGATGGCGACCTATCTTTTAATGGCCACGTTTATACTTATGCTCAAAAAATTAACCTATGGCCGATTGGTGCGCTCGCTGCTTGCGGTTTCTTTATTCATTGGTGTTTTCATTCTCGATAATTTTACCACTTCAAAAAACCAGTTCCTTGTTTTCCAAAAAAAGAAACAAACCTTATTGGGCTATAAAAACGGTGCCGATTTAAAGTTATTCAAAAGCGATACTTTAAAAATAAATAGGGCCCTCCCGCCATTCAGCACATATACGGTTGGAACCCAAACATCGATAATTTCAGAAGAAAAATTGCCGAAACTGTTCCATTACAACAAAAAACGGATTCTAATTTTGGACAGTTTGGGAATCTATCCGCAACGAGGACCGGTTCACATTGTTTTATTGACACAAAGCCCAAAAATAAATTTAGAAAGGCTCATCGACAGCCTGCAACCCCAACAGATTGTGGCTGATGGAAGCAATTATTATTCCTATGTGCAACGTTGGGAAAACACTTGTAAAGTAAAAAAGCTCCCGTTCCACCACACGGCAAAACAAGGAGCTTTCCCAATAGAATAGCCCGAATATGAAACAGAAAATGCTATTCTAAAATGTAGGTTTAAAATTCTTTTGATATTCCGCCCAAGCCTCCTCGGTGGTAATTTTTAAATAATCATCGGAATGGATCATTTTTAAAAACAATTCCAATTGTGGAGGGGTTCTATAGCCCGGCACTGCTTGTATTAGCTTGCCCTTTTCGGTAAAAAACACCACACTCGGATAGGCGTTAATTTTAAGGGCATGAGCGAACAAATGCTGTGAATTTCTCCCCTTTCTTGCCGGATCGTAATTGGGGTTGGTGTACGTAAAATCATTGAAGGTCACTTCCTCGGTACCTTCGGCATTGAACTTAACCGAATAGTAGTTTTCATTCAAATAAGCTATGACCTCCGGATCGCTAAAGGTATTTTTGTCGAGCATTTTGCAAGGGCCGCACCAGGTGGTATAGACGTCCATAAAAATCTTTTTCGGCTCCTTTTTTTGTGCGGCCAATGCCTCGTTCATCGTCATCCAATTGATTTTTTGTGCCTGAAGGCTACCCATTGAAAACATTAAGAATAAGAGTAAAATATTTTTCATTGATTCTTTTTTTAAGTCTAAATTTTGAAACAAAAAACGTTCCACAAAAGGAACGCTTTTTTATAAGAAAGTATTGTCTTTTTAGCGAACGCCGTGCATTAATTTTTTCATTACCGGGTTAAGCATAATTACCAGAAGTCCGGCCACGATGGGTACAATGGTAAAAATCAGGAAAAATGTGGAGAGGCTATATTTGGCCGTAATATTTTCAATTTGACCACCCAAAACTGCCGCCAATTTATTCCCGATCGCAATTGCCAAATACCACATTCCGAACATAAAGGCAATCATCCGTGCAGGTACCAGCTTTGAAACATACGAAAGTCCCACCGGTGAAAGGCAAAGTTCGCCCAATGTATGGAACATATAGGCCAAAATTAACCAAATCATACTCACTTTTACGCCATCCTCAATTCCGTAGGATCCCCAAGCCAAAAGCCCGAAACCAATGGCCATAATAATGAGGCCCAGCCCATATTTCACGGCTGCGGAAGGATTGTATTTGCTTTCCCACCATTTTGAAAAGAAGGAAGCAAAGGCAATGATGAAGAACGAATTCAATATACTGAACCAGGAAACGGTTATTTCGACCTCATCGTTTTTAATTTCGGAAACTTGGGCCTTAATGATGCCGTTGTTTTCTTTGGTAACATTATTGGCCCGCGCACTGGCAAGACGGTCTTCGTCCAAATATCCAAAGGCAGTGCCCTCATTGTCCTTATTGATAATAAATATGTCATCGCCGACCTTAAAATCGTGGGGTTCGGTGATTTTGGTCACCTGTTCTACCACTACATCCGATTCTGAAACCACATAATTTTCGGTAATGGGCACGTAACTTACAGTTGGTTTTCCTTCGGCATCGGTAGTGGTTTTTTGAACGGCGCTATAGGTAACGTTATAAGCGCTGGTGTTCATATCTCGGTTCAACATCCAGCCAACGATACCCCACATTAAGGCGAAGCAGACCACCAAGACTATATTGGAACCGGGAATTTTATAGAATGTTTTTTTCCACAGCAAGTATAAAACCCACGAAATGATTCCCAAGGGAACCACGGTCAACAATATGTTTACGATATTAAAAATCAAGGCCTGATTTCCGCTCAAAACCCGATCCACACTATCCCTCGCAAAAATGATAAGGGAAGTTGCACCCTGTTCAAAACTCATCCAGAAAAAGACGGTAAAGAACGCAAAGATGATAAAGGCAATCATTCGGTCCCGAATAACTGGTGCATAGCGCGCAATTCGGCCGATTACCAAAATTAAAAATAAGAATAAGGCAATGAGAATGGCAACGTATTGGCCTTCCATCGAACCCATTTGCAGGGCAGAAAACATATCGACGCCCGCAATTTTGGAGAGCGGATCGTTCAAGGCGTAGCCCAAGCCTATTATGGAGCAGATGGCGATAAGCACTTTATCGAAAGAAGTGAACGGATTTAATTTGTTTACTTCCATTTCATCCTTGGTTTGGTGCTGTGGCACCTCGGGTTTTTCCTGTTCGCCGGGGGTTCCGCCGATTTTTCCGAATAAAGGCTTAGCGAGCCAAAACTGAAGGGTTCCCAACATCATAAAAATTCCTGCAAGCCCGAATCCCCAAGACCATCCAATGCGCTCTGCCAAATAACCACAAAGCATCATTCCGAAGAAAGCCCCGGCATTAACGCCCATATAGAAAAGCGTATAGGCACCGTCCTTTTTGCCTTCGTTGCCTTTGTACATTTCAGAAATGATGGAGGTAATATTAGGCTTAAAAAAACCGGTACCGATTACCAAAAGCGCAAGTCCCAGATACAATGAAAATTCCGTTTCAAAAGCCATGGAAATGTGGCCCAACGTCATTATAAAAGCCCCGATCACTACCGCCCAGCGATAGCCCGTAAATTTATCGGCAATAATACCGCCAATAATGGGAGTAATGTAAAGCAGCATGGCGTAGGTTCCAAAAAGGGCGCCGGCATTTTCGGCAGACCATTCCCAACCCGGATTATAGCCAATGGCGGCCATCGTAAGGAAATTGATCAGCAGCACGCGCATACCGTAGAAGGAAAAACGCTCCCACATTTCGGTAAAAAAGAGCACGAACAATCCGCCCGGGTGGCCTAAAACTTTATCTTTAAACAGATTTTCTATATCGGTATTCATCGGTATTGGTTTGGTTAATTTGTTGCTTTTAAATAATTAATTGGCTTTATTGATGTCTGGATCGGCGAGTTCATACGGCTCGTTATCATCCACAATATTTCGTTCATTATCCTCTGCGCCGTGGGTAAGGCTTTCCAATTTCTTTCTAATAAGAAGGACTAAAAACCCGAACAGCACACAGAAAATGGCAATTCCCGTAAACACTGTGTATTCGCCAAAATTTGAAGCCGATTCGCCCAACAATCCTGCGACCTTATTTCCAAAACCAGTCATCGCGAAATACACACCCATCATTAGGGAAGCATATTTTAGCGGGGCCAATTTGGTAATATAGGATAGGGCCACAGGCGAAAGACATAGTTCACCAATAGTATGAAATAGATAGGCCAACACTAACCAATACATCGCGGAAGCACCTTCGCTGTTGAATTGTGCAGCTGCTGCGGTCATAAAGAAAAATCCGGTACCCATAATTATTAATCCCACACACATTTTAAATAGTGAGGTTGAAACCTTTCCCTTTAATTTTCTTTTTGCCCAATAGGCTGCCACCACGGTTCCAAAAATAATGATAAACATAGCATTCAACGATTGGAACCAAGATGCGGGAACTTCCCAGCCCATCAACATTCTGTTGGTTTTTTCGGAAGCGTAGATATTCATTAAACCACCGGCCTGTTCAAAGGCTCCCCAAAACACAATAACAAGCAAAAAGGAAATGAATAGCACAATTACCCTGTCTTTTTCAATTTTTGTCAGTGGCCTCTTCATGGCCGCGGCTTCTTCTGGGTCAATTGATTTATTGGTATTGTTTCCAACATATTTTAAATGTTTCTGTCCCGCCAAATATTGAATCAAACCTAACAACATTCCGATTGCCGCAAGGCCAAAACCATAATGCCAGCCGTAAACCTCGCCAACATATCCCACGATCAAACTGGAAAGAAACGCACCCACGTTGATTCCTATATAAAAAATTGTAAAACCCTTATCCCTTCTAATGTCGCCAGGCTTGTAGAGACCACCAACCATCGTTGAAATATTCGGTTTTAACATTCCCACTCCGGCAATAATCAGCCCCAGACCTGTATAGAATGCCCACATTTCTTCCACCGAAAGAATTCCGTGGCCCAGCACAAGCAGGATGCCCCCAACAAGTACCGATTGTTTTTGCCCAAGAAATTTATCTGCAATCCAACCCCCGGGAATGGAAGCAACATACACCAACATGGTATAGGTTCCATAAAGCGAAAGCGCTTCAGCATTGGACCAACCCAAACCGGGATTGCCGCTGGTTGCCTCGGCCACAAGATAAAGTACCAAAATGGCACGCATTCCATAATAGGAAAAACGTTCCCACATTTCGGTAAAAAACAGAATGTAAAGCCCCACAGGATGGCCAAATAATTCCTTTTGCTTTTGATATTGAAGTGCTTCTGACATAAATTTTAAATATTTAGTTAGTGTTGAATTACAGGTTCGATTTAATAAAATTGGTCATTAAAGTGTAAAGATGCAACCGGGTATTTCCGCCGTAAATGCCGTGGTTTTTGTCTGGATAGATGCGCCAATCAAACTGCTTGTTGGCCTGCACCAGCGCTTCAATCAACCGCATCGTGTTTTGCACGTGCACATTGTCATCGGCGCTTCCGTGCACCAATAAAAATTTTCCTTTTAATTTTTCTACGTGGGTAAGGGGCGAATTTTCATCATAACCCGAGGCATTTTCCTGCGGGGTCTGCATATAGCGTTCTGTGTAAATGCTATCATAAAAACGCCAGCTGGTAACCGGGGCTACCGAAATGGCCATTTCAAAAGTATCGGCACCTTGAAACAAGCAGTTTGAGGACATAAAACCGCCGTAGCTCCAGCCCCAAATGCCGGTCCGTGAGGCGTCGATATAGGGCAGCGCACTTAACTTTTGGGCAACCGCTATTTGATCTTCCACCTCATATTTGCCCAATTCCTTTTGGGTCATTTTTTTGAAATCCCTTCCTTTAAAACCTGTTCCGCGGCCGTCAACACAGGCAATTATCAACTGCTCATCATTGGCGAGCATTTGGTGCCACCAATCATTGGAACCCATCCAACTGTTGGAAACATTTTGCGAACCGGGACCCGAGTATTGGTACAAAAACAAGGGATATTGTTTTGTTTCGTCAAAATCCAGCGGCTTAATCATATACATATTTAAATCCTCCCCGTGGATATTGATGGTCGAAAATTCCTTGGGCGAAATTTTATAGGAAGCCAATCGGTTTTTTAATTCATTGTTGTTCTTTATTTCGCGCAGTATTTTCCCGCTCTTGGCGTCGTTTAAAGTGAAGACATATGGCGTAGTCGCATTTGAAAAAGTGCCGATGTAATAGGAATAGTCCGCACTGAAATCGGCATCATTCGTCCCTGTTTTTTGGCTTAAGCGCGCTTTGTTTTTTCCGGAAGGCAAAATGGAATACACGTCGCGGTTGATGCTTCCGTTTTCAGTACTTTGATAGTAAACCCGACCCGTATTCTGATCGAAACCATAAAAGGCGGTCACTTCCCACGGACCTTTGGTTACCTGATTTAAAAGCTTCCCTTCTTTATCGAATTGATAAATATGGTTCCAACCGTCGCGTTCACTGGTCCAAAAGAAGCTGTTGTTGTTCAAAAAAGTAAGATTGTCGGTTACGTCCACATAAGCGTCGTCCTTCTCCTGCAATATTAATTTTGAAGTATTGTTTGAAACGTCCACAAAAACCAAGTCGAGAATATTTTGGTGCCGATTGGCCAGTTGTAGGCTCAAAAGATTGTTGTCCTTGGTCCAAAGCAAGCGCGGAATGTAATAACTGTTATAATCGGAAAGCCCAATTTCAGTGGTTTTTTCCGAAGCCAAATCATAAATCTGCAACGAAACTTTTGAATTATTTTCACCCGCCTTGGGATACTTAAAGGTATCGGCATAGGGGTAAAGATTGTTGCCATACACATCCATAGTGTATTCAGGAACATCAGTTTCATCAAATTTAATGTAGGCCAGTTTATCGCCATTGGGGCTCCATTCAAAGGCGCGAACAAAGGCGAATTCCTCTTCATAGACCCAATCGGTAATCCCGTTTATGATGCTATTCTTCTTTCCGTCGGTGGTAATCTGACGCGTTTCGCCAGAAATCAGGTCTTTTATATACAGGTTATTTTGAAAGCCATAGGCTATTTTGTTGCCGTCATTGCTGAAGGTAGGCTCCTGTATTTTATGGGTCGCCACAAGACTGAAATTTTTTGTTTTCAGATCGTACACATAAAAGGTTCCCAAAGAGGAGCGTCGGTAAATTTGTTCCAATTCCGTTGAAAAAAGAATCTTCGACTCGTCTTTATTAAATTCATAGGAAATAACATAATCAATTCCCTTTAAATCGTTGGTATTTAAAACAGTTCGGGTTTTTTGGCCGCTTTTGTAATCGAAAACATCGATGGTCGAAACCTTATTTTGTCGGTCATAATTAAGAACGGAATACGCTTTTCCATTGTTTAAAGGGCGAAGCGCATCCAACCTTTCGGTCCTAAAAACGGAGGAGCCAGGTTTCCAAATATCTTCGAGCGTAATGTTTTTTTGTTGGGCGGTAAGAGGTAAGCATGCCGTTAAAAACAGCAATAAAAAGGAAAGGGAGTTAAATCTTTTCAAAGTGTTAAAATTTTGTAACGCCAAGTTTACTAATTTTTTGTGAAATTGGGGTCGGAAATTCTGTTAAATAACCCTTTGAAAAGCGATTTAGTTGAAATAACAAATTGTTACAATGTCTTACAAATGCTACCTTTTTGGCGTTATGGACATTAGCCCTTCAAAAAAATAGCACCATTATTTTAATCCCGAATAAGCGGCATGGTAGTGCAGCGCAAAAGCCCTTCCTGTTTGGAAATTTCGGCATAGGGAACCTCCTCTACCGTGAACCCCTGTTCCCGCAACCAACGATTCAAACGGGTAAAGTTTTTTTCTGAAATAACTACTTCGGGAGAAATAGAGAAAATATTGCTGTTCATATCATACATTTCGCGTTTGGTGATATGAAAACAGTTTTCTTTTCCGAAGAAATCAACCAGCCATTGATACTCCTCCTCGATCAAAAAACCCTCTTTGTGGATAATGGCCTTTCCTTTACCCAACGGTTGAAAACAACAATCCAAATGCAGCGCATTCTCCTCGGCAACGGTATTGCTTTTTCGGAGGCTAAAGGATTTCACTTTTTTGTGGGGAAACAATTTTTGAAGATGCCGAACGGCGTTCAGATTGGTGCGCGCAGTGATATAGCTTGGATAATCGTCGCCATAGTAGGTGCCGACAAAAATATATTCCCCCCACGGCATTACGTCGCCACCTTCGATATGGGCATTTTCAGGAAATTCGATGATCTTGGAAGGATCAATCTGCTTGATGACGTGTTCAATGGCTTCTATTTCCAGCGAACGGTCGTCGAGAATATTTGCAATTATAAATTTATCCTCTATAACAAAGGCAATATCGCGCGAAAAAATCTGATTGTAGTCCTTAATTGAATTGGGCCGATATACCTTCACATTGTATTTTTTGAAAACCTCGGCAACGGCTTCCATTTCCTTAACCATATCCTCATCTTTGGGATAGGTGCCGGCCTTAATGTGCTCAGCCGATTTTGGATCGTAGGCATCTTCGAGCTTTGGAACAGGCCCATTGCTGTCTGCCCTGCCCAAAATTACTGCACGCAGTCTTGAAATTTCGTCATTGATGTTTAACTGGATCATATGGCAAATATAGAGAAAGCACCTCGATAAGGAAGTGCTTTCAAAAATAGTAAAAATAAGTAATTATCGTTTTTCGATCGGCACGAACGAACGCAGATTGGCCCCCACATAAATTTGTCGCGGACGGCCGATAGGTTCTTTTTGCAGACGCATTTCCCTCCATTGGGCAATCCAGCCGGGCAGTCGGCCAAGGGCGAACATCGGGGTAAACATTTCCACGGGAATTCCCAAAGCGCGGTATATGATGCCGGAATAGAAATCGACGTTGGGATATAATTTTCTCTCTACGAAATAGGGGTCTTCCAACGCTTCTCTTTCAAGCGCTTTCGCGATATCCAAAACAGGGTCATCGATTCCCAGATCTTCCAAAACATCATCGGCTGCTTTTTTAATAATTTTTGCCCGAGGATCGAAATTTTTATAAACTCTATGTCCGAAGCCCATCAAACGGAAAGGATCATTCTTGTCTTTGGCCTTGGCCATAAACTTTTTGGTGTCTCCGCCATCTTCCTTAATTGCTTCGAGCATTTCAATAACTGCCTGGTTGGCACCGCCGTGAAGCGGCCCCCAAAGCGCGGCGATACCCGCCGAAATGGAAACAAACAAGCCGGCGTGGGACGAGCCCACAATTCGCACGGTGGACGTACTACAGTTTTGTTCGTGGTCTGCGTGCAGGATGAGTAATTTATTAAGCGCTTCAACGACCGTAGGCTTGGAAGTGTACTCGCCGCTGGGTTTTTTAAACATCATTTTCACGAAATTTTCCACATAGCGCAAATTATCGTCGCCATAATCCAATGGAAGTCCCAAACGTTTTCGATAGGTCCATGCCGTCAAAACGGGAAATTTCGCCAATATTTTTACGATGGCTTTATACATATCCTCTTCACTATCGACATTTACCGAAGAAGGGTTGAAAGCCACCAAAGCGGAAGTAAGGGAGGAAAGCACGCCCATCGGGTGGGCCGATTTTGGAAAACCGTCCAAAATTTTCTTCACATCCTCATCTACGTGCGATTGTGCTTTAATGTCATTATGAAATTTATCCAATTGGGTTTCGGTAGGAAGTTCACCGAAGATGAGCAAATAACAGACTTCCAAAAAACGGGCTTTTTCGGCCAACTCTTCAATGGAATAGCCACGGTAGCGCAAAATCCCCTTTTCCCCATCCAAAAAAGTAATTGCGCTTTCGCATGACCCGGTGTTTTTATACCCCGGATCCAAGGTAACAACCCCTTCCGTATCGCTACGCAAATTTTTAATATCAATTCCTAATTCATTTTCCGTTCCTTCTACAATTGGAAACTCGTATTTTTTACCATCTATTTCGAGGGTTGCCATCTTTGCCATAAAATATTGTGTGTTTTTTAATTTATTCAGAAATGTAAAAGTACAAAATATAGCCGAAATTTTTTAACATTTGTGCGCTTTCTTAGGTTAAATTCTCCTTAATTAATCAATACTTTGGCCAGTTTTTGAACCAAAAAAAACCTCACGGGTTGTGAGGTTTTTAAAGCGCTTAGAATGAACTAGATTTTAAAGGCATTTCGCTGCGGAAAATAGGCAACTTCGCCCAATTGTTCTTCAATGCGAAGCAGTTGATTGTATTTTGCCATACGGTCGCTGCGGGAAGCTGAGCCCGTTTTTATTTGCCCACAATTTAGGGCGACGGCCAAATCGGCAATGGTGTTATCTTCCGTTTCCCCGCTCCGGTGGCTCATTACCGAAGTATAGCCCGCATTGTGGGCCATATTTACGGCGGCGATTGTTTCGGTAAGGGTGCCAATTTGATTAACCTTAATAAGAATGGAATTGGCAATTTTTTCCGAAATGCCCCTTGAAAGTCTTTCTACATTGGTTACGAAGAGATCATCACCCACCAATTGCACCCTATCGCCAACTTTTTCTGTTAGGTATTTCCAGCCTTCCCAATCGTTTTCGTCCATCCCATCCTCAATGGAAATGATGGGGTATTTTTCACACAATTGAGCCAAATAATCAGCCTGTTCTTTTGAAGAGCGCACTTTTCCTTTATCGCCCTCGAACTTAGTGTAGTCGTATTTCTTATTTACGTAGAATTCTGCGGCGGCGCAATCCAAAGCGATCATCACTTCGTCGCCAAATTTGTAGCCCGCTTTTTGGGTCGCTTTAGCGATGGTGTCCAGCGCATCTTCAGTGCCGTCCAAAGTTGGAGCAAAGCCGCCTTCATCTCCCACGGCGGTGCTTAATCCGCGATCGTGCAGGACTTTTTTAAGGTTGTGGAAAATTTCTGAGCCCATTTGCATTGCGTGCGTAAAGTTTTTGGCCTTAACGGGCATCACCATAAATTCTTGGAAGGCGATTGGTGCATCGCTGTGCGATCCGCCATTTATAATATTCATCATTGGCACGGGAAGCGTCTTGGCGCTCACACCGCCCACATAGCGATACAGGGGCATTCCCAATTCGGCGGCCGCAGCTTTTGCACAGGCGAGGGAAACCCCCAAAATTGCATTGGCGCCAAGTTTTGATTTGTTTTTGGTGCCATCCAAATCGATCATCGTTTTGTCGATCAACTCTTGTTCGAAAACCGAAATCCCCAAAAGCGTTCCGGCAATTTTTCCGTGTACGTTTTCCACGGCTTGCAGCACGCCTTTTCCCATATATTCCTTTCCGCCGTCGCGAAGTTCCACAGCCTCGTGCTCGCCCGTTGATGCTCCCGAAGGAACGGCGGCCCGGCCCATAAAACCGTTTTCGGTGATTACGTCAACTTCAATTGTGGGATTTCCTCTCGAGTCGAATATTTGACGGGCGTTAATTTCGATTATGATGCTCATTGGTGAAAGTTAATAGTTACTGGTTAATAATTATTTGAAAAGACCTCACAGGATTTTAAAACCTGTGAGGTCTGGAATATTTTATGCAGTCTGCAGTTTATGCTTTTCAATACTTTCAATGAATTGGTCAAAAAGATACGATGCATCGTGCGGTCCCGGACTTGCTTCTGGGTGGTATTGAACAGAAAATGCCGGCTTGTTCTTAATTCGGATGCCGGCGGCCGTATGGTCGTTTAAATGTTCGTGGGTAATTTCGATATTCGGGTTGGCTTCCGCTTCTTCCCTATTGATAGCGAAACCGTGGTTTTGGGAAGTGATTTCACCTTTCCCACTGATCAAATTCATAACGGGATGGTTTATTCCGCGGTGGCCGTTGTGCATTTTATAGGTGGAAACCCCATTTGCAAGCGCCAACATTTGATGGCCCAAACATATTCCAAACATTGGCAGTTCCTTTTCCAAAATGGTTTTTACAACTTCAATCGCGCTGTGAAGGGGCTCGGGATCGCCGGGACCGTTGGAAATAAAATAACCGTCGGGATTAAAAGCTTCCATATCCGAAAAAGAAGCAGTGTACGGAAATACCTTTATATAACAATCGCGTTCTGAAAGCCGGCGAAGTATGTTTTTCTTTATTCCCAAATCCAAAGCAGAGATTTTGTATTTGGCATTTTCATTTCCGAAGAAATAAGGCTCCTTCGTTGAAACCTTTGATGCGAGTTCCAAGCCGTTCATATCGGGCACAGCTGCCAATTGCTTTTTCAATCCTTCAATATTGTCAACTTCGGTAGAAATAACAGCGTTCATCGCCCCGTTGTCACGGATGTAGCTTACCAATGCGCGCGTATCGACCTCGCTGATGGCGAGCAAATTGTTTCGGTTCAAAAATTCTTCCAAGGAATCATCAGCCGCTGGACGAGAATAATGGTAGCTGAAATTGCGAACTACCAAGCCTGCAATCTTGATTCCCTCCGATTCTATTTCTTCTTTATTGGTGCCGTAATTCCCGATATGCGCATTGGTGGCGACCATAATTTGTCCAAAATAGGAAGGATCGGTAAAAATTTCCTGATAGCCGGTCATTCCGGTATTGAAACACACCTCACCAAAGGCCGAACCTTCTTTGTTTCCAACTGCTTTTCCGTAGAAAATGGTTCCGTCTGCCAGTAAAATAAGCGCTTTTTTTCGTGTTTGGTATTTCATTATATGAAGGGTTTCAAATTGCAAGTTACAAGTTGCAGGTTACAAGTAAAATTGAACCTTTTTAAAAATTCTTCGCAAAAATAGTATAAAAAAAAGGGATAAACGAAAACGCTTATCCCTTTGTTATTTATGGTGTTGGAATTCATTTATTCCTCTTCCTTTTTAGCTTCGGTTTCTTTTTTTGCTGGGGCAGCTTTTGCAGCGGGTGCGGCAGCGGCAGCCTCAGTACCGGATCCACTTCCGCGGCGGCTTCTTCGGGTAGCTTTCTTCTTGGTCGCTTTGCCGGCGTTATAAAGTTCGTTGAAATCTACAAACTCTATCATTGCCATATCGGCGTTATCTCCCAAACGGGTTCCCAATTTAATGATTCGGGTGTAGCCTCCGGGACGATCACCCACTTTTGGCGCCACGGTTCTGAAAAGTTCCGCAACTGCTTCCTTTTGGCGCAATTTCGCGAAAACCAATCGACGGTTGTGCGTAGTGTCTTCCTTGCTCTTGGTTACCAATGGCTCCACAAACTGTCGCAATGCCTTAGCTTTTGCAACGGTGGTATTAATACGTTTGTGTTCTACTAATGAGCAAGCCATATTGGCCATCATAGAGTGCCTATGGGCGGTTTTTCTACCTAATTGATTAATTTTTTTTCCGTGTCTCATGACGTTTTTGTTATCATCATCTTGCTACCATATCCCGAAAGCTATCGGGAGAGCAAATTATGATGGGTTAATTTTTAGAGATTTTTGATTTGGGACGTGAGATTTGAGATTGACATCTATCGTCTCACGTCCAAAATCCCAAGTCTATACTAGTCTTTATCTAATTTATATTTTGCAAGGTCCATCCCGAAGTTAAGACCCTTTACGTTTACCAATTCTTCAAGTTCAGTAAGCGATTTTTTACCGAAGTTTCGGAATTTCATCAAATCGTTTTTGTTGAAGGAAACAAGGTCTCCCAACGTATCTACCTCTGCAGCCTTCAAACAGTTTAGCGCACGGACGGAAAGGTCCATATCTACCAATTTTGTTTTAAGCAACTGACGCATATGTAGCGATTCCTCATCATAGGTTTCCGTTTGTGCAATTTCATCGGCCTCCAAGGTTATGCGCTCATCGCTGAAAAGCATAAAGTGGTGGATCAATGTTTTTGCAGCTTCGGTAAGGGCGTCCTTTGGGTGAATGGAGCCATCGGTAACGATTTCAAAAACCAATTTTTCGTAGTCGGTCTTCTGTTCTACACGGAAGTTTTCAATGCTGTACTTCACATTTTTTATTGGGGTGTAGATGGAATCGGTAAAAATGGTTCCCAAAGGTGCGTTGGCCTTTTTGTTCTCTTCCGCAGGAACGTAGCCGCGACCCTTTTCGATAGTAATCTCGAAATTAAGGTTCACCTTTTTGTCCATATTGCAGAGTACCAACTCTGGGTTCAACACTTGGAAACCGGAGATGAATTTTTGGAAATCGCCTGCTTTCAACTGCTCGTTGCCGGAAACGGAAATAGTTACGGTTTCGTTGTCTATTTCGTCTATTTGTCTTTTGAAACGCACTTGTTTCAGGTTCAGAATGATTTCGGTAACATCCTCCACTACGCCTGCAATGGTAGAAAATTCGTGGTCCACGCCCTCGATTCGCACCGAGGTAATGGCGAATCCTTCCAAAGAGGAAAGGAGCACGCGTCTTAATGCGTTACCAACGGTAAGTCCATAACCGGGCTCCAAGGGACGAAATTCAAATTTCCCCTCGAAATCGGTGGAGTTTACCATTATAACTTTATCAGGCTTCTGAAAACTAAATACTGCCATGTTTTTTCTTCGTTTTAATTGTTATTTGGTTGCGCGGTCTAAAAGTTTGAAGAACACTAAAAACCCTTTGGCCAAATACCAATGTTATTATTTTATTATTTAGAATATAATTCGACGATCAATTGCTCGTTGATGTTTTCTGGAATTTGGATACGCTCTGGAATGGAAACGAAAGTTCCTTCCTTTTTGTCGCCGTTCCAAGTGATCCATTCATACACGTGACTTGCATTTGCCAACGAATCGTTGATTGCTGAAAGCGATTTTGATTTCTCTCTAACCGCTACCACATCGCCAGGTTTTAACTGGTAGGATGGAATGTTTACTTTTTCGCCGTTAACGGTAATGTGGCGGTGCGAAACCAATTGTCGGGCACCCGAGCGACTTGGTGAAATTCCCATTCGGTACACTACGTTGTCCAAACGCGCCTCGCACATTTGTAGCAAAACAGTACCGGTAATTCCGGGGGCTGCAGTTGCTTTTTTGAACATATTTCTGAACTGACGCTCCAAAATACCATAGGTGTATTTTGTTTTTTGCTTTTCAGCAAGCTGAATTGCGTATTCAGATTTTTTTCCACGGCGACGGGCGTTCCCGTGTTGCCCCGGAGGGTAGTTTCTTTTCTCGAAAGATTTGTCGTCTCCGAAGATTGCTTCGCCGAATTTACGGGCGATTTTAGTTTTTGGACCAGTATATCTTGCCATTGCTTGTTTAAGGTTATGAAGAAAAACTAAATTAAGGTCTTTGTCGAAACAGCAGCTATGCTGTCTTTACATCCTTCAGTTTTTTAATCCTTCAGATTGATATTTGTTATTGATTATTAACTATTATTAGTTTTTATTGTTATTGTCTATTATTTCGCCAAAAAAGAAGGCATAATAAAAAATAAACAATAACAATAAATAATATTTAGACTCTTCGTCTTTTTGGAGGACGGCATCCGTTGTGTGGCATTGGGGTAACGTCGATAATTTCGGTTACTTCAATTCCTGCATTGTGGATGGAACGTATTGCAGATTCCCTACCGTTTCCTGGGCCTTTAACGTAAACTTTCACTTTACGCAAACCAGCGTCGTGCGCTACTTTTGCACAATCTTCTGAAGCCAACTGGGCAGCGTAAGGGGTATTTTTCTTAGAGCCGCGGAAACCCATTTTACCGGCTGATGACCAAGCGATAACGTCGCCATTTTTATTTGTCAACGAAACGATAATGTTGTTGAAGGAAGCATTGATATGTGCCTCTCCGGTTGCTTCAACATTAACCTTGCGTTTTTTAACTGTTTTGGTATTTTTTTGAGCTGTCTTTGCCATAACCCTAGGTATTATTTAGTTGCTTTTTTCTTGTTAGCAACAGTTTTACGTTTTCCTTTTCTAGTACGGGAGTTATTCTTGGTGCGCTGTCCTCTTAAAGGAAGACCCGCTCTGTGACGAATACCTCTGTAACAACCAATATCCATTAAGCGTTTAATGCTCAATTGAACTTCACTACGTAATTCACCTTCGATTTTGAAAGACGAAACAGCATCACGAATAGCCCCGATTTCATCATCGTTCCATTCGCTCACTTTTTTGTCCTCGTCAACTCCGGCTTCCTTTAGTATATTCGACGCACGGCTCTTGCCGATTCCGAAGATATACGTTAACGCGATTACACCCCTTTTGTGTTTCGGGATATCTACACCTGCGATTCTTGCCATAACTTATCCTTGTCTTTGTTTGAACTTTGGGTTCTTTTTGTTAATTACATATAATCTGCCCTTTCTGCGAACAATCTTGCAGTCGGCACTTCTTTTCTTTACGGATGCTCTTACTTTCATCTTATAAATTTAATTTTCACTCTTCAAAACCGAACCTTTGAGGGGTCCATTCTGAATTTTAAGTTTTTAGTATCTATAGGTTATTCGTGCCTTCGTTAAGTCATACGGACTCATTTCCAGCTTCACTTTATCGCCTGGCAACAATTTAATGTAGTGCATTCGCATTTTTCCGGAAATGTGGGCGGTAACAACGTGGCCATTTTCCAGTTCCACACGGAACATCGCGTTTGATAGTGCTTCCACTATGCTTCCATCTTGTTCTATTGCGCTTTGTTTTGCCATTTAATGTATTGTCTATTCTTAATTGTTATTACTTATTAATGCAATCTGCCAGTGCCACTAAGCAACTGCTTTTCTATTCTTTCCGCTCTTCATCAAACCGTCGTAATGGCGGTTCAACAAATAGGAATTAATCTGTTGCATAGTGTCGATCGCCACACCCACCATAATCAATAGTGAAGTCCCCCCGTAGAACAATGCCCATCCTTGTTGAATTCCCAAAAGTTTTACGGCGAAGGCCGGTGCAACTGCAATTAGCGCAAGAAAAATGGAACCGGGCAGGGTGATTTGCGACATAATGCGGTCCAAATATTCGGCAGTTTGGGTTCCCGGTTTTATTCCCGGAATAAAGCCACCGCTTCGTTTCAAGTCATCAGCCATTTTGTTCGTAGGAACGGTAATGGCCGTATAGAAATAGGTGAAAATGATAATCAAAATGGCAAAAACCATGTTGTACCAAAATCCGAAGATATCGCTGAAGGTAGCTTGGATTCCCTGGGCGAAATCGCTTTCGGAAAGACTGGCCACCGCAGAAGGAACGAACATTATAGCCTGCGCAAAGATGATTGGCATTACTCCCGAAGCATTCAACTTTAAAGGAATGAACTGGCGGGCGCCAAAAATATTCTTTTCATAGCCACCGCTTGCCGTTCTTCGTGCATATTGCACTGGAATTTTGCGAACGGCCATAACCAACATAATTGAAAGCAGAATGATCACGAACCAGATTACCAATTCAATAAGAATCATAATCAGACCTCCGTTTGATTCAATAACCCTCGAAACAAATTCTTGTGCAAAAGACTGTGGCAACCGTGCAATGATACCCACCATAATAAGGATGGAGATACCATTACCAATACCTTTGTCGGTAATTTTCTCGCCCAGCCACATTGCAAAAATGGTTCCGGTAACCAAAATGATTACGGAAGAAAAATAGAACATAAAGCTCTGGCCCATAACGAAAGCCTCTGCCGGAACCCCCATTGCTGGAAGTCCTGCAAGATAACTGGGTGCCTGTACCAAACAGATACCGATGGTTAACCAACGCGTAATCTGGTTGATTTTCTTACGGCCACTTTCGCCCTCTTTCTGCAGTTTTTGAAGATAGGGAACGGCTATCTGCATTAATTGTACAACAATGGAAGCAGAAATGTATGGCATAATCCCCAAAGCAAAAACGGAAGCGTTGGCAAAAGCCCCTCCCGTAAAAGCGTTTAGCAATCCACCAATACCACCGGAGTTGAATTTTCCGGCAAACTGCGCCAACATATCCGCGTCAATCCCGGGAAGCACAACTTGGGCACCAAAACGGTACACCAACAACATTCCAAGGGTCAGCATAATGCGGTTACGCAACTCCTCTATTTTCCAAACATTTTTTAAGGTATCAATAAATTTCATCCTTAGCTGTTGTTACAATGTTACTACTTCACCTCCGGCCGCTTCAATAGCTTGTTTTGCCGAGGCAGTGAACTTGTGTGCAGATACCTTTAATGTTGCTTTTATTTCGCCTCTTCCTAAAATCTTCACCATTTCGTTTTTACCAGCAAGACCCAAACCAACCAAGGTTTCAAAGTCAACGGTATCTTTTATCTTCTTGTCGTCAACCAATTGCTGAAGGGTATCGATGTTGATTCCTTTATATTCCTTTCGGTTGATGTTGGTAAATCCAAACTTAGGAACACGACGTTGTAGGGGCATTTGTCCACCTTCAAATCCAACTTTCTTGGAATAACCTGAACGTGATTTTGCTCCTTTATGTCCGCGGGTGGCAGTACCACCTTTTCCGGAACCTTGTCCGCGACCTACTCGCTTGCCTTTGTTTTTCGCCGAACCTGCGGCGGGTTGTAAGTTACTTAAATCCATTTTTTCGTGTTTCCTTATTTGGTTTCAACGGAAACCAAGTGATTAACTTTATTGATCATACCAAGAATGTTTGGCGTGTCTTCATGCTCAACGGTTTGGTTCATTTTGTGAAGGCCCAACGCTTCCATGATCTGTTTTTGGTTTTTCGGGCGTTTAATTACGCTCTTTACCTTGGTTACTTTAATTTTTGCCATCGCTCTTGTGTTTATCCTTTGAATACTTTTTCAAGTGAAATTCCACGTTGGTCGGCTACCGTTTGTGCACTTCGCAATTGCAATAGCGCATCAAAGGTTGCTTTCACCACGTTATGTGGGTTGGAAGATCCTTGTGATTTTGACAATACATCGTGTACACCCACTGCTTCCAATACGGCACGTACGGCCCCACCGGCTATAACCCCCGTACCGGGCGCAGCCGGAAGAAGGTTTACGCGGGCGCCACCGTATTTCCCTTTTTGCTCGTGCGGAAGGGTTACTTTGTTTAGTGGAATGCGTACCAGATTTTTCTTGGCATCCTCAATAGCTTTTGCGATTGCGCTGGCTACATCTTTAGATTTTCCAAGTCCGTGGCCAACCACTCCCTTTTCGTCACCAACAACTACAATAGCTGAAAATCCGAAGGCACGACCCCCTTTGGTCACCTTGGTTACACGTTGCACACCTACCAAACGGTCCTTAAGCTCAAGTCCGCCCGGTTTTACTAATTCTACGTTTTTATAATCTTGATACATAATACTGATTAGAATTTAAGGCCACCTTCGCGTGCACCTTCAGCTAATGATTTAACTCGTCCGTGGTAAAGGTAACCGCCCCTGTCGAAAGCGATGGCTCCAACACCCGCTTTTACGGCCTTTTCGGCGATTGCTTTTCCTACCAATTTTGCAGCTTCTACTTTGTTCAATTTTGAAGCGTCAATGTCTTTATCTCTTGAAGATGCAGCGGTAATGGTCTTTCCATTCACATCGTCAATAATTTGAGCGTATATTTCCTTGTTGCTTCGGAAAACGGCCAAACGTGGACGACTTTCAGTGCCCTCTACCGTTTTTCTGATGCGCATGCGCAAACGCTCTCTTCTTTCGTATTTTGATAATGCCATTTTTTTAGATATTAGATTTTAGATTTTAGATTTTAGATTTTTTGTCTTCAAAATAATTTCTAAAAATTTTATGCAGATTTACCTGCTTTTCTTCTTAATTGCTCCCCTACAAACTTAATACCTTTACCTTTGTATGGCTCTGGTTTGCGGAAACTGCGGATTTTTGCCGCAACGGCCCCTACCAATTGTTTGTCGTGTGAGGTTAGTTTTACGATTGGGTTTTTACCTTTATCAGATACGGTCTCCACTTTCACCTCTGGCGCGATGTCCATAACAATGTTGTGTGAAAAACCTAAGGCCAGATCCAATTTTTGTCCTTGGTTGCTGGCGCGGTAACCTACACCTACCAATTCCAGTTCCTTGGTCCATCCCTTGCTTACACCTTGAATCATGTTATTGATCAACGCTCTGTAAAGTCCGTGTTTTGCAACATGGTCCTTTGCATCGGAAGGACGCTCTACCAATACGTTTCCGTCTTCTACTTTTACGCTAACGTCAGCAAAATCCTGAGTTAACTCGCCTAATTTTCCTTTTACGGTAATCACGTTGTCTTTTACGTCAACTGTAACTCCTTGTGGAATTGCTACCGGGTTTTTACCTATTCTTGACATTTCTTTTGTCTATTTTTTAGTAAACGTAACACAATACTTCGCCACCCACATTCTGTGCCTTTGCCTGTTTGCCGGTCATAACACCTGAAGAGGTTGAAATGATGGCAATACCCAAACCGTTTAGCACGCGTGGAAGTTCGGCCGAACTTGCATATTTACGTAAACCTGGTTTACTGATTCTTTGAATTTTTTTGATTACGGATTCTTTGGTAAGCTTGTCGTACTTCAACGCAATTTTGATGGTTCCCTGTGCGGTACTGTCATCAAATTTGTAGCTAAGAATGTAACCTTGGTCAAAAAGGATTTTTGTAATCTCCTTTTTAAGATTTGATGCCGGAATCTCTACAACGCGATGTCCAGCTTTTACAGCATTTCTAATCCTGGTTAGATAATCTGAGATTGGATCTGTATTCATTTATTTAAATTTGCGGATGTGGTTTTTGAATGTTTCCATCAAACCTTCACCCCGTTTATATTCTTTTGTTTGGAACTGAAAATTCCGCTCCGATTACCAAGAAGCTTTACGCACTCCAGGAATTAAGCCTTGGTTGGCCATTTCGCGGAACAATACGCGCGAAATTCCAAAAGGTCTCATATACCCTCTTGGTCTTCCGGTCAATTTGCAACGGTTGTGCAAACGCACTGGGGAGGCATTTTTTGGCAGTTTCTGTAAACCTTCCCAATCGCCAGCTTCTTTCAAAGCCTTGCGTTTGGCAGCATACTTCAATACCGTTTTTTGTCTCTTCACCTCGCGGGCTTTCATTGATTCTTTAGCCATCTGTTAGTTCTTTTTAAAGGGTAATCCCAATTCCTGTAATAATGATTTTGCTTCCTTATCGGTATTGGCGGAGGTAATGAAGGTGATGTTCATACCTTCAATTTTCTTCACTTTATCGATATCGATTTCTGGGAAAATGATCTGCTCGGTAATTCCCAAGGAGTAATTTCCTCTTCCGTCAAAACCGGTTGCCTTAATTCCGTTAAAGTCACGTACCCTTGGCAAGGCTGAAGTTACCAACCGGTCCAAGAATTCATACATACGCTCGCCGCGCAAAGTAACTTTCACGCCAATGGGCATGCCCTTACGGAGCTTGAAGTTGGCAACGTCTTTTTTGGACATTGTTGAAACGGCTTTTTGGCCGGTTATCTTTGTGAACTCATCAACCGAATAGTCAATAAGTTTTTTGTCCGCCACTGCTGCGCCCACACCTCGGGAAACAACAATGCGTTCCAATTTTGGTACCTGCATGACGTTTTTGTACCCAAATTCGTCAGTAAGTGCATTGATCACTCTGCTTTTGTACTCTTCCTTAAGTCTTGGTGAATATGCCATAACTATATTGCTTGATTCGATTGTTTTGAAAATCGTACTTTCTTTCCGTTTTCCATTTTATAACCAACGCGGGTAGGTTTTCCAGATTTTGGATCCACCAACGAAAGGTTTGAAATGTGGATGGGAGCTTCTTTTTTCGCGATTCCGCCCTGTGGGTTTTTTGCGCTTGGTTTCTCGTGTTTTGAAACCATGTTCACTCCTTCTACGATTGCTTTGTTTTTGTCAAGGAACACCTTCATTACTTTTCCTTCGGAGCCTTTGTGCTCACCGGAAGTAACTACAACGGTATCGCCTGATTTTATCTTAAGCTTTGTCATCTTAATTTTCGTATTAAAGCACCTCGGGTGCCAATGATACTATTTTCATAAATTGCTTGTCGCGAAGCTCTCTTGCCACCGGTCCGAAAACACGTGTTCCCCTCATCTCGCCCTGGGCGTTCAAAAGTACACAGGCGTTGTCGTCAAAACGGATGTAAGAACCGTCAGGTCTTCTAATTTCCTTTACGGTACGTACTACAACTGCTGTAGAAACCGCTCCTTTTTTAATGTTTCCGTTGGGGGTTGCTTCCTTTACGGAAACCACGATTTTATCGCCAATGGATGCATACCTTCTTTTAGTTCCGCCCAATACGCGGATGCAAAGTACTTCTTTGGCTCCGGTATTATCTGCGACTTTGAGTCTTGATTCTTGCTGTAACATAATTACTTCGCTCTTTCAATGATTTCTACTAATCTCCAACATTTGGTCTTGCTTAAAGGACGTGTTTCCATGATCCTTACGGTGTCACCTTCGTTGCAGTTGTTTGTCTCGTCGTGCGCAACGTATTTTTTGGTTTTCGTTACGAACTTTCCGTACATAGGGTGTTTTACTTTCTTCACCTCGCTAACCACTATGGACTTGTCCATTTTGTTGCTGGTTACTACACCGATACGTTCTTTTCTTAAGTTTCTTTTAATTTCTTCCATCTTTCAGCTGTACAATTATTGCACTTCTCTATTAGTTAGTTCCGTCGCTATTCTTGCTATCGCCCTTCTCTGGGTACGCAGTTGAATTGGATTTTCCAAAGGTGAAATGGTATGCGCCATTTTTAGGTCCGTGTAGGCCTTTTTCGATTCAGCGAATGCTTCCTGAAGTTCGGCTGTGGATGCTTTTTTAATTTCTGATTGTTTCATTTGTCAAAAAATTATGCTTGGAAATCCCGAGACATTACAAATTTAGTTTTAACCGGAAGCTTTTGGGCGGCAAGGCGCAAGGCTTCTTTTGCTGTTTCAACTGGAACACCGGAAACTTCAAAAAGCATTCTTCCTGGCTTCACAACGGCAGCATAATATTCAACAGCACCTTTCCCTTTACCCATACGTACTTCGAGGGGTTTTTTGGTAATTGGCTTGTCTGGGAATATCATGATCCAGATGGAACCTTCCCTTTTCATAAAACGGGTAGCGGCGATACGCGCAGCTTCAATCTGTCTTGCCGTAAGAAATTCTGATTCCAACGATTTAATACCGAAGGTTCCGTATGCCAGTTGGTTGCCACGCTCGGCATTGCCCTTCATACGGCCTTTCATTTGTTTGCGGTACTTTGTTCTTTTAGGTTGTAACATTTTCTTCTATTTAAAAAATTACTTTCTACGGCGTGCTTTGTTGCCACCGCGTCCTCCTGCAGGAGCGCTTTTTCCGCCGCTCTTGGTCTTGCCGGTAGCAAGGCCAACCAATGGGGATAGCTCTCTCTTTCCATAAACTTCGCCTTTCATGATCCATACTTTAACACCCAATCTACCATAAGTAGTGTGTGCCTCAACTAGGGCATAGTCAATATCGGCCCTGAAAGTTGATAAAGGAATACGACCTTCCTTGTAGGATTCAGAACGTGCCATTTCGGCGCCATTCAATCGACCTGAAATCATTACTTTAATACCTTCAGCATTCATGCGCATCGTTGCGGCAATAGCCATTTTAATTGCACGACGGTATGAAATTCGGCTCTCAATTTGGCGTGCGATGCTCGCCGCTACCAAATAGGCATCAAGTTCCGGCCTCTTGATCTCGTGGATGTTGATCTGTACTTCCTTATCTGTAATTTTCTTAAGTTCCTCTTTCAGCTTGTCTACTTCCTGGCCACCTTTTCCGATAATGATACCGGGACGGGCAGTGGTTATAGTAACGGTTACAAGCTTAAGCGTACGCTCAATAATTACTCTACTCACACTAGCTTTACTTAAACGTGCGTGAACATATTTTCTAATCTTGTCGTCTTCGGCCAATTTATCGCCGTAGTCGTTGCCTCCGTACCAGTTGGATTCCCAACCTCTGATGATACCTAAGCGATTCCCGATTGGATTTGTCTTCTGTCCCATTTAATTACTTGCTTTGTGTGTTATCGTTAGCTGCCA
>JBLWUV010000014.1:0-63266 GCA_048268785.1 Aequorivita sp. | reverse complement strand
GTAGTATATACACGCGTACAAACACCACGACGTTGTGGGCACGAATCCAAAGCAACCGATTTACTCTTCTTGGTTATTTTGGTTCTTCCTTTACGTACTAATTGTGAAATTGTTGGCATATAAAATTTGTATTGTTACTGTTTAAAAATAAAACACCCCTATTTTTAGGGGATGCAAATGTAGAATAATTTTTAAACTAATCAAACCTTACCGAATTAATTTTCAGCGTGGTTTCATTATTTTTTTCCGCTTAAATATGAAACGCGGAGTTGAAGCGTTAATTTTACACAGCAAATGTTTATCTTTTTGAAAAAAATTCTATCCCTTTATTTATACCTTAATATATGTAGCGGTTTTTTCTTCGGATTGAAAGCACAGAACCTATCGCTCTCGCTTCGGGCGGAAAGACCTATTCCAAAAGGAATTCAAGATTCGCTAAAAATGCAAAACGTTTTTAAGGATTTTGAATCATTAAAAAAAGAAACCGATACCCTACATTTAAAACTGCAGCGCATGGGTTTTTTGGGAAGCTATTTAAAGAAGATACAGAAAGAAAATGACACTGTTTTTTCGGCAATCTTTTTTCTCGGGAAAAAATTCAACTACGTTAAAATCCATTATTCGGAAGAAGATTTTTCCAAAAAAGAACTGCAACGCGTTTCCACGGACCTGACCGACTCCTATTTTAAAGTTCCCGTGGCAGCCGTTCCAGAAGTCTTAAAGAAACTCACCGCGTTTCGGAATCGAAAAGGAAATGCCTTTGCCAGAATAAAGCTCACGGCGTTTGAGACCAACGATGAAAACGAGATTTCCGCAAGTTTAGTAGTAGCCAACGGAAACCTCAGGACCATCGATTCCATTGCTATTCGAGGTTATGAAAAGTTTCCTCGCTCATTTTTGCGCTATTTTGCCGGAATAAAGAAAGGGGCTATTTTCGACCAAAAGAAGATAGTTTCGAAAAATGAAAATTTAAATTCTCTTGGCTTTGTTTCCGCAATAAAACCCCCGGAGGCATTATTCAGAAAAGATTCGACTATTGTTTATTTCTATCTTGAAAAGGAAAACAACAATTTATTTGATGGAATATTAGGATTCGCAACCGATGAAGAAACCCAAAAATTATCCTTTAACGGCTACCTGAATTTGGAATTAAACAACAACCTTAATTTCGGGGAGCAATTATTGGTAAATTATAAAGCCGATGGCGAACAACAAGTCAACTTCCGCACGCGCATAAACTTGCCCTACTTATTCGGCACCCCATTGGGACTGAGTGGGGAGTTAAAAATATTTAAGAGGGACACCACCTTTATAACCACCGAACAAGAATTCCGCACAAGCTTTCAAATAAACCCAAAATCCATTACCTACATTGGCTATAAAGCCTTTGACTCCAGCAATCTTTTGGACGTGGTCGCCGCGGGCAATCCAATAGAGGATTTTAAATCGAAATTTTTCATTGTGGGAGCCTCCTATCTAAAACCCCAAAACAAAAAACTTTTTCCCGTTAAAACCATGGCTTCGCTCAATGGCGGGATCGGTTCCCGAAAAAAAGAGGGGGGCGCTTCCGACCAAATTCGCGTAGAGAGCGAGCTTTATAATATATTCAACTTAAATTGGAAAAATTCAATTTTTGTCCAAAATTCTACGAGTATTCTTTTTAGCGACACCTATTTGATAAATGAACTGTTTCGTTTCGGCGGCATCAATAGCATACGCGGATTCAATGAAAATAGCATAGACGCTTCCTTATTTTCCGTAATCAATACTGAATATCGCTATCAATTTAACGACGGGGTTTATGCCCACAGCATTATAGACGTTGGTTATTTTGAAAATGAAACCCTGTCAATTAAAGAAAAGCTATATAGTTTTGGGCTGGGCATCGGGCTAAACACCAAAGCTGGATTGTTGAAATTCAATGTTGCCAATGGCAATAGGGAAAATCAGGACTTTAGTTTTTCCAACACAAAAGTTCACCTTAGTATTTCCTCAAAATTTTAGATTAACTACCCACCTTCCATTCTAACTCCTTCCCCTAATCGCAAAAATTGAAAGCAAATACTTGTGTAATTAACTTTTTATTATGATTTTTGCCGTTGGCTAATTCAAATAATTTATAAAAATGAGAACAAAGTTTAGTGGAATTTTAACGCTGTTATTGGCGTTAGTTGTGCAGCTTACCCTTGCACAGCAAAAAACTATTACAGGTACGGTGACGGACGATACTGGTCTGCCATTGCCTGGTGCAAACGTTATAGTTAAAGGCACAAATTCTGGAACACAGACGGATTTTGATGGAAATTATTCCATCTCGGCCAATGTGGGACAGACACTGGCTTTTAGTTATGTAGGTTTTGTCACCAAAGAAGTAAAAGTAGGAACGCAAAGCAAAATAAATGTTACCATGCAACCCGATGCCGCGGCTCTTGAGGAAGTTGTGGTAACGGGGTATTCCACTAGGAATCAAACAGTACAGACTTCTGCTGTTGTATCCATTTCAGCTTCTGAATTGTCGCAAATGGCACCCACTACTAGCGTGGACAATATGCTTCAAGGTAAAGCCGCTGGGGTTCAAGTTACCGCAGCAAACGGTAAGCCTGGTCAAGGAGCGTTTGTGCGTATTCGTGGAACGGGATCACTAACGGCGGGTGGTTCTTCACCATTATATATTGTTGATGGAGCACCTATTCGCGAAATTGATTTGGCGACTATTCCTAACGAGGATATTGAGAATATTTCTATTCTGAAAGACGCCGCCACTACTGCCCAATATGGTTCTCGTGGATCTAACGGTGTTGTTATTATAACTACTAAAAATGGTTCAAGGAATAAAGATGCCGCAATCCGGTATAGTTCCCGCTATGGTGTAGTTTCAAAAATTGATGATAATTATCAATTAATGAATGCAGAACAGAAAATGCAGTTTGAAGCTGAAATGTACGCTTTGGGCATATCTACTGCTGCTACGCTTCCAGGGGTTTCAACACTTCCTAGCTCTCCAGAAAGACAGTTTTTATTAGATCATGAAACAGATTGGGAAAAACTAATTTTAAAGGACGGTATCCTTCAAAACAATAGTATTTCATTTTCCGGCGGTGCCGAAAAAATAGATTATTATTTTTCTGTATCCAATGACCGTAACACCGGTATTATCGATAAAATTGACGGTTTTGAGCGCTTGGGTTCACGTTTGAATCTTAACTTAGATGCCAAAGATTGGTTGAAACTTGGTGTAAATGTTGGTTATTCTCGCTCCACCAGTGATGAACCACGAGATAGATTTAACGACCAAAACCCATTTTTTGCTGCTATGTCTGCGGCTCCATACGATACTGAATTCGTTTTGGACGAAAACGGCAATCCTGTTTTAGATGAAAACGGCGATCCAATTTACGATACCTCTGGTGCATCCGATTATCCGATTAGGGAAGCCTTAGATGATGAGCCACAAATCGACATAAAAAACACAACGTTGGCCAGCGTAAATGCACAGGTACTATTTAACAAAAACTGGAGTTACGAGTTCCAGACAGCGGTAAACTGGCTATCTAGACGTGTTGAATATTATGTGAAACCTGGTTCATACCTTGCAGGTGTAGCCGCTGGTATTGAAGGCGGTTTAAAGAGAGATTATCAAGATCACCGGTTGGATTTAACCATAAGCAATAGATTAAACTACAACCTTTTTGTAAATGACCACAGCTTAAATATTTTAGGACTGTACGAATACAACCAGAACGAGTTTAACCGTATCTTGGCTGAGTCAACCCAATTCCCATCTCCTTTATTGAGTACTCAAACAAATGGCGCTCTTAAAAGAGAAGCAAGAAGTAACAGAGACCGTTTAACGCTTGTATCCTATGGTGCGTTTGCTGATTACAATTATAAGGAGCGCTACTACCTATCAGGTTCTGTACGTCGCGATGGATCTTCTAACTTTGGAGCAGATGTAAGATGGGGAACATTCTATAGCGGAAGCGTCGCGTGGAACATCGCCAATGAATCCTTTTTCGACGTCGCGTTTATTGACGATCTTAAGTTCCGAGGCTCCTACGGTTCTGTAGGTAACCGTTCCGGTCTTGGCAGATACGAGGCCCAAGGAACAGTAACATTTGATTCTTACCCTGGCGGTTCTAGTACTATTCCAGATCAAGTGGCCAATCCTGAATTAACTTGGGAAACAACAACAACCACCAACATTGGTCTAGAATTTAATGCCTTCAATAACAGGTTGCGCCTTGTGAGTGATTATTTCATTAGAAAGACAACCGATCTTTTATTCCCTGTACAAACGGCTTTCGAAACAGGAGCTGGAACAATAACAAGAAACATTGGGGATATTGAGAATAAAGGTTTAGAAATTTCTCTTCAAGGAGATGTATTCAGAACTTCTGATTTCACGTGGACCTTGGGTGGAAATATCCTATTCTTAGACCACAAAATCCTAAAACTTCCGAACGGAGATCCCTTGGATGCTCCAAATACATTCAACATTCGTTGGGAAGAGGGGCGTAAAATCAATGAACACTTCCTTATCCGTTATGCCGGTGTTGATCCTGAAACAGGTAGAGGCCAATTCTACGGCGGAGATGGCAATTTATATTTTGCCGACGAATTACCTGAAGATCAAGAAAACAGGGTATTCCAAGGAAAATCGACTATCGCCGATTTAGAAGGAGGATTCTTTACCAATGTTACCTATAAAGGTTTCGGACTGCGTACAGACTTTGTCTTTAAAGCCGGAAACTGGATCAATAACACCGTAAAAGCCCGTTCAACCTTTGATGGTTCTGACATAGGCTTCAACCAAACTGTGGATGCATTCAATTATTGGCAACAACCAGGTGATACCGATGTAGCACCAAGTCCAAAATATGCGGTTCAAGACAGAGACATTTACTACAGTTCTGACAGATGGTTAGAAAAAGGGGATTATATTCGATTAAGAAATGTTACATTATCTTATACCTTTCCTAAAAAATATTTAGAAAAGACCCCACTTACCTCTCTTAGAATTTACGCACAAGGACAAAACCTTTTGACCTTTACCAAATTCTGGGGCGATCCTGAAGTTGGAATTTCATCAGGAGAATCAATATCCTTTGCAGATACGGTTGCACCTGGCGAAACGACCCTATATAGTTATCCGAACACCAAGTCTTACCAAATGGGTATTGACGTAAGTTTTTAATTGAATAAAAAAAGATAGAAAATGAAAAAAATAATTTTAAAAATATCAGTATTCGCATTGGTTCTCGTAGGCGTTTCTTCCTGTGATGATAAATTAGAGCAGGTACCTTTCGATGCTTTCGGTAACGAAAATGCGTATGTCTCTGCAGCAGATTTTGAAAATGCTATTAGAGGTGCTTACGCCGGATTCACCGCTGGATCGATGTATGGCGGAAGTGACGCCGGTGGAATGATTGACGCAGGAGATGTATTGGCAGATAATGTAACCATCGCCCAGGACGGCCGAGGAACTCGGAGTACCTTACACAACTGGCGCTATGTGGCAGCAGATGGCCCGTTATCCAACACCTATGCTCAAACCTACGTTATAGTGAATCGTGCTAATTTAATTTTGGAAAATATCGTTGATTTTGAAGGAGATTCAAAAGAAAACATTATTGCTGAGGCCAAAGCTATTAGAGCTTTAGCACATTTTAATTCAGCAATTTTCTTTTCCAAAATTCCTACTCAATCATCAGACGCAAATTCGAGTTTGGGAATAGCTTACGTGACTGAAGCAGATGCTACCGCTCTCCCTGCAAGAGAAACTGTAGGTGAAGTTTATAATCAAATTGTTGCAGATTTAACTGATGCTGTTGCGGGCATTAATGAAACCAACCCAGTAGGTCGATTAAACAAGCAGGGGGTTGCAACTTTACTTTCCCGAGTTTATCTCTATATGGGCAAGTATGATTTGGCGGTTAATGCGGCCAACATGGTAAGTGCCAAGCCTGCGGCAAGAAATAACGTTGTAGGCGTTTGGAAGGATGCGAATCAGGACGGATTGTTGTTTTACATTCCAAATGAAGTTGGTACGCTCGGAATTGGGGTCGGTGTTGCTTATAGCCAAGGATCTCTTACCAATTTAACTCCTGAGTATGTAGTAGATTATGACTTCTTCAATGAGTTTTCAAATGATGACATTAGAAAAGAAGCCTATACTGCTCCTGGAAAAAAAGGCGCCAACAATTATAATGCAATCGTAAAATGGTTTGGTCGCGGAACTTCTTTTGATGGATTGGTTGATCTAAAGATTTTGCGTGCAGCAGAGGCTTATTTAAACAAGGCAGAAGCATATTATCGTTTAGGTAATGAATCTGCGGCAAGAACTGCTTTGGATGAGGTAAGAACAAGAAGATACACCACCTTCGCTGGAGGCGAAACTGGGCAGGCTCTTTTAGATGCCATTATGCTGGAAAGACGTTTGGAATTTGCGTTTGAAGGCCACCGATTCCTAGACCTTAAACGATGGGGCTTAGGAGTGCAACGAGATGGATTTGGGGATTTAAGAGACGGATCAGGTGTTCCTTCCGATGTTCAATCGCTATCGGCTGGAAGCACTAAACTCCAATTGCCGATTGACCAAAGCATAATGGATGCTAACCCCAATCTTCAGCAAAATCCAGGTTATTAATAATTTAAAAAATTAATAGTGATGAAAAAAATCAGTTTAATAATTACAATCGTCGCCGTAGCCTTGTCATTAGGTTCTTGTGAAACTTACGATGATTACAACACAGACCGTAAAACGGTAGTTGGATTTTCAGAAATATCAAGAAACATAAACGGCGTTCCTACAGGAAGTGAAAAAAGTATAGACGTTAAAATATTTGCAAGTGATCTTTCAAGTAGCGATAGACAATTTAATATTATCTCAGTTCCTACGATATTAGACGATTCTACTGTTCCACCGGAAGTTCAAACAAATCCAGACAACTATAGATTCGACCCTACTGTAACAATTCCAGCAAATACTAGAGAGGGCGTGATCACCGTCTATGGAACAAACGCTTCTATGCAACAGAACATAGAATTCTTTTCCCTGGCCATTGAAGGCTCAGCTAATGTTGTTTCTGGTGCAGTAACCAAAATTAGGTTAAGACAGTAATCTATTCCTAATTGATATTTATACAAAAGCATCCCTTCCTTCGAGGGATGCTTTTTTTTGAGTTAATAATTTATTACCCTATTCTCTCCATTTCTATTTACCTTTGAAAGCCGTTAAGCCTAAGACTGAAAAATACCATTACTTTATGAAAGACACCAATATCATATTCGGAATTTACCCAATTAAAGAAGCATTAAAAACGAAGTTGACTTTCGACAAGGTGTTCGTGCAAAAAGGTATTGAGAGCAGCAAAATAGAAAGCATTGTAAAGGAACTGGAGCAGGAAAACGTGGCAGTAAGTTATGTACCCATCGAAAAACTGAACAGACTCACCAAAGGAAATCATCAGGGCATCGTGGCCCTAACCTCACCCGTAGCTTTTAGACCGTTGGAAAACGTGGTGGAACAAGTTATGGCGCAAAAGGAAAATCCGTTATTTATAATTTTGGACCAAATCACCGATGTTCGGAATTTTGGCGCCATACTTCGCACCGCCGAATGTACTGGAGTTGATGCGGTAATAATCCAAAAAAGTGGTGGGGCCCCTGTTTCGGGCGATACCGTCAAAACTTCAGCTGGGGCGGTTTTTAAAATACCTATTTGTAAGGTGGAACACATTAAAGACGCCATTTTCTACATGCAGGGCTCCGGAATTAGCACATTGGCTGCGACCGAAAAAACTCAAACCAATCTATTTTCGCTCGATTTAAAAAAACCATTGGCCGTTATAATGGGTTCCGAGGAAAAGGGCGTTTCCAAATCGGTTCTGAATTTAGTGGATGAAAAAGCGGCCCTTCCCCTATTGGGCGAAATAAATTCCTTAAACGTTTCTGTGGCTTGTGGAGCCATTTTGTATGAAGTGGTCCGCCAAAGGCTGCTTTAACTCACTCTTCCTTGGAATCGGAAGTTTTCTTAAGCTTATAAACAATTCTAATTTTCCGAGGTAGCTTCGGAACAATCTCCTCCTCGGGCAATTCCTTCGGCAGTTCAATGAAATTTCCGTTTTCATCAAATTGACGTAAAAATGGATCGTTCTCAGGATTAAAATCAGGTCGTTGCCAGTCGTACTTTTTATTTTCGATGTGATTTTCCTTAAAGAAAAAAGAAAGAAAAAAACCAACAAAAAACCCGGATAGGTGGCCTTCCCAAGAAATTTTTGAATCTATGGGAAACACATACCAAAGCATTCCTCCATAGAGAAAAACCACAACCAAAGCGAGCGCGGTGAGCTGAAATTTTTTAGAAAAAATCCCCCTAAAAAACAGAAATGCGACGAGCATATAAACCACCCCACTCGCACCAATATGCAGGGAGGCTCTACCGATACACCACGTTGCGACCCCCGTCAGCAATAATCCATAGAGCAAAATTTTCCAACGAATGTTGTGATAAAAATAAAACAAGGCCGCAGTCAAAACGAAAAGCGGCACGGAGTTATTGAAAAGGTGCTTCAAACTGCCGTGGATAAACGGACTGAAAATGATGCCGCGCAATCCTTGAAACGTTCGGGGAAAAATTCCATAGGAATTGAAATTGATGCCAAAAACGGTTTCAATCCAAAAAACAATCCACAGAACCATGACAAAAAGCAACGGAAAGTAGAGTACGGAATTCGAAAACTTCATTTGATTTGGCATTTAAACTTGATTACAAAAACAAACCCAAACACGAATTTATGATATTTTGTCAGTGAAACCGAATTATTAAAATTGTAGTTTTGTAGCACCATGAATGCTCCACTCGCCGAAAGAATACGCCCCAAAACGCTTGATGGCTATTTAAGCCAACAACATTTGGTGGGTCCTAAGGGCTCCCTAACCTCCCAATTAAAAACAGGAATGATTCCCTCGATAATTCTGTGGGGGCCACCCGGCACGGGGAAAACTACCCTTGCGAACATTATTGCCAACGAAAGCGGAAGGCCTTTTTACACATTGAGTGCAGTGGATAGCGGAGTCGCTGCTGTTAGGGAAGTAATAGAAAAGGCAAAAAAAAGTGATTCCCTATTTTCCACCAAAAACCCAATTCTGTTTATTGACGAAATTCACAGGTTCAGCAAATCGCAACAGGATTCGCTGCTCGGAGCCGTAGAAAAAGGCTGGATCACCCTTATTGGCGCTACCACGGAGAACCCGAGTTTTGAGGTAATCCCCGCACTTTTATCGCGCTGTCAGGTCTATATTTTGGAAGCGTTTAGCCGGGAAGATCTTGAGGCCCTGTTAAAACGGGCCATAAAAGAAGACAAAATTTTGTTCGCAAAAAAAGTAAAACTCAAGGAAACCGAAGCCCTAATAAGGCTTTCCGGAGGCGATGCCCGAAAACTTCTCAATATTCTTGAATTGGTAATCCTTTCCGAGGAAAAGGAACAAGTTACCATTACAAACGATTTGGTAGTGCAAAAAGCACAAAAAAACACGGTGCTTTATGACAAGACGGGCGAACAACATTACGATATCATTTCGGCTTTTATAAAATCCATCCGCGGCAGCGATCCGAATGCAGCGGTATATTGGTTGGCCCGCATGATTGAAGGTGGCGAGGACCTAAAATTCATTGCGCGCAGATTGGTAATTTTGGCTTCAGAGGATATAGGAATGGCAAACCCCAATGGCCTATTGCTCGCCAATAGTACTTTTCAGGCGGTGAACACCATTGGCTATCCCGAAGGGCGGATTATTTTAAGCCAATGTGCCATTTATTTGGCCACCTCGCCCAAAAGCAATGCCTCCTATAAAGCCATCGGCGAGGCACAACAATTGGTGCGCCAAACCGGCGATCTGTCGGTGCCGTTGTCTATTAGAAATGCCCCAACTAAGTTGATGAAACAACTGGGCTATGGAAAGGATTATGAATATGCACACAATTATGAAGGAAATTTTGTTCCTCACGAATTTTTGCCGGAAGAAATAAAAGGAACTACCTTCTATAGACCGGGTAATAATCCAAAGGAAAATGCGCTAAAAAATTATCTGCAGCAGCTTTGGAAGAAAAAATACGACTTTTAATTTTCGGATCTGTAAACAGTTGATGAGGCGCCGTCAGCTATGGTAAGGTTGCCCGAAGCATCAAAATTCGCGTCGAAAACTTTTCCGGTGGCGTCCATATATTTTACCACCTGATCCATCACGATTATTTTCCCCTTCAACAGCAGACCGTCATCGGCTTTGGATGATTCCTCATACAGCGAATAGCCCTCGCCAGTTTTGCGCAGTAAAAAGGATTTTCCGTTAAGGGAATAATTGGAGAATTTCAAATCGGGAAGTGAAGTCTCTGAAGTATTGTTGGATACCTTGTCATTAAAAGAAACGCTTGCTTTGGTTTCTGCATTTTTAGGACTGGAAGCCACTGCATTCATTTTGTTGTTTGGAAGCAAAACCACATCTTTTTGATTCACGCCCAAAAGCTCAATGCTTTTAAAAGCCTTCCGCAAAGCGTCCTGATTGGTTTTGTCAAAATCCTTGTATTTGCTTTTTCCCTCTTGGCTCCGGTATATTTCGTTATTGTTGCAATCCCTAAGAACCACCTGTAATTTGGTGCCAAGGATGGTTTTTAAATTTTCCACATCTGCATAAAGCCCGTCACATCGGTCGGCGTTGGGTGCAGCCTCGGCCATATAGGCATTAAATCCACTTTTTTCAAGATAGAATTTTGTCATGGAATTCATTTGATATTGGTCCTTTCCATTCAGAAATTCAAACTGTTCCGGAACAATTACGTAACTGTAATCGCTTAGGTTGGTGCGCTGCGCATTCGCGCCGGCAGCCAGCAAAAAGGCAATGGAAAGCAGTAAAAATCGTGTCATTCTTCGTCAATTTTAATATTGAATCCTAATTGTAAAGATACACTTTTTGCCTTTGCCAAATTGCCGTATTTTAGAAGATTGTCCGCTGCCAAATAGAAGTTTACTTTCCCGATATCGGCAGCAATTCCCAAGCCCACGTTCGAAAACGAATAGGAATCTACCGTATAGGTCGCCTTGGCCGAAAGGAAGTGTGTTAATCTTCTATGATAAAAAAACGTTCCCGCCATCTGTGGGCCTTTGGGCCTAAAAATGGAATAAAATTGAAGGCCAACATTTTGGGTGTGCAGTGTTTCACCTCCCATATTCAGGCAATCACAGGCGCCCGAGGCATTAAACCTTCCAAACCCATAGGTCAGCCCGGCATAAATTTTTGCAGGCCGAAACTGCGTATAACCGTTATGCAACGTATCAATGGGAATTTCGCGTTCCACCTCATCTTCCAAATCGCTATAATAAGGATAGGTAGCTTCACCCTCCGCCAGGGACGGGAAAATAAGGTTTATTCCATCCAAGGTATAAGTGCCGTGGGCCCGATAATTTTCAACATCTTTTTTGTGAAAAATAGCTCCCAAATCCTGAACGCTTCCCGAAAGGCTCCAGGATTCATTCAAATCATAATTAAAGCCCAAGTCCACCCCTACTCCAATATTGCCACCAAAAAAGGCACGGCCTAAAATTTCGCTGGTAACCTGGCCCGCCCCATCCAATTCCCGGAGCGGCGCATAGCCGGAGGTTTCTACTTTTACATCGGCATTCTGCACGGTGTGTTCATAGATATTGGCGGAACTTTCATCGGCAAAACGGGTGACGAAGGTGCCCGAATTATTAACACTCCGGTAGCTGAACATGCTGGAATACAACTTTAAGCGTGCACCAACGGTCAATTTTTTGTTGAGCTGCTTGTTCAATCCAAAATGATACACCGTCATAAAATCGCCGGTCGTGCTTATTTCGCCGAGATCAAATTCATATCCCAAATAATCGCGGTTTCCTTCCCACGCCAAAATGGCCAAATCCTTTGGAAAGTAGGCAATGAAATCAAATTCCTGATAAATTCCCCCGGAAAAATAAATTTCGTTTTTGGCGCGCCAACCAAAGTTGAGGAGCTCCAACTGCTGGGTGGCCGTAAAGAAATCGGTATTTTTCATTTCGAAAAGTTTTGCGGTAATCCGGTCGTTTATGTTGTCGTTGCCATCCTTAAAAATATCGTAAACCGACACGCCCGAGGAACCTCCGTTAAAATGAATTTGGGATAAAAGCGGAATGCCATAATGTTTTTTTTGAAGCACCTTCATACCCGGATTCAGCATCAGCGATTGGGGCACGTCGTCAAAACCGTAAAGTATTTGCTTGTTTTGGGCTATAGCCAAAAAGCCCAATAGGGATAGGAAAAGGGTGAAATAATGCTGCATGGTATTAATATTCCAAAAAGTAGGTTGTTTTGGATTTCAGATTTAAGGTGCCTTCCAAATTTGCGTCGGAAGAAGGGATGGTAACGGAAACCACCACTTTATGGGCCTGCGTAAGCCGAAGGATATCTTCGCCCTCAACGTTTTCAATAAATTCCGTAATAACGGGCGCGTTCAAAGCACCGCGATCTACCGCCGTTTGGGCTACATACGTGGTGTCATTGGCTTCACTTAAAAATTGAAAATCGACCAAAAAATCACGAGGAATGCTATTGGAGAACCTAAAATAAAATTCCGCCCGCTTTAAACTTTCCTGCAAGCTGCTATCGTCTAAAAATTTAATTTCCGTGGTATCGCGAAGGGTTAGGATGGGTGTGCCGGTTAGCGTATCAAAAAACTGGTCGGCCCGAAGGTTGAAGTAAATCAAATCCAGTTCCACGACGGGCGTGAGTGCTACGTCCTCGGCTTGGTCAAAATCGGTATCACGTATGCATGCCGTAAAAAATAGGCAAACACAGCCCACAAGAAATGGCAGTGTGAGTGTTCTGTTCATAATTTTTTGGGGATAATTTCTTTGTAGTTAACGCCGAGATTTAAGGAATATTACTACAATAAATTTTTAATTTCCGAAAGTTCGCCAATAGTGAAACCCTGATGATCAACAGCTTCGTTCCGATAGTTAAAAAAAATGGTATGCATTCCCGCATTCGTGGCTCCCAAAATATCTGCCTCAAAACTATCGCCTATCATTACGCTTTGCTGGGCCATTGCACCCGCTTTTCCCAACGCCATTTGAAAAATGGAAGGATGTGGTTTTTTCAACCCCACTTCCTCGGAAGTAGTGATAGTGGCAAAATATTTTTTGATCCCGCTGTTATTCAGCTTTAAATATTGCACTTCTTCAAAACCATTGGTAATAATATGCAGCTTGTATTTTTGGGAAAGATAGTCCAGAATTTCAACGGTTCCCTGAAAAAGATGGTTGTTAACGGGCAGCTCCTCGATATAACATCCGGCAATGGCATCAATTTGGTCGATGGGAAAGGTTATATCAAAAAACGCGAAGGCTTCCGTTAAGCGGCCTCTTCGCAATTGCTCCTTGGTTACGCGTTCTTCCCGATATTTTTTCCAATACTCAAAGTTTATGGGTTCGTAGGTCTTTAAAAAATCGGTCAGGGGCAGTTCAATTTTATGTTTTTTGAATACCCTTTCAAAGGCCAGCCCCGAATTTCTGTCGAAATCCCAAAGGGTGTGGTCAAGGTCGAAAAAAATATTACCGATAGTGCTATTGTGCATATTCCTGTAGTTTTTCTGCGAAAATACTCCGCCAAATTTTGTTGTTTTCCGAAGGAGAAAAATCCTTGTTCGAAAAAATCATTGTGAAATGGCCATTCACATCCGCCACCGTTTTAAGCATATTTGTCACTACTTTTTCAATATCGGCAGCATATTTTTTCTGGAAGGCCAAAGTGGTCATTGCAGACGGATGGATAACGAGGGGGGATTTTATTTCATAATCCAAATCATAAAAAAGAAAGGGCGTGCAGGTGCCCGCCCGCCAGCCAATGGTATCGCGGAAAACCATAGTGAAATCGCGCTTGACTTCCAGTTCCACCAAATGCCGATAAATATCTGGCAGGTTAACTAGGTATTCCGCATTTATGGAGCTGCCCAAGGCGCGATTGGTAATGGCTTGAAGTCGGCGTTTTTCGCTTTTTAAAAGCTCATAATCCTTGAGCGAATTGAAGGAAAAAATAAGTCCTACTTCCTTATAATCGGCAACATATTTAATCAACAAATTAAACTTCTGTCGATGGGTATTCATACTTTCCCCGAAGGAAAGCGCATTGCCCAAAAGGAAAAAAACGGTCAACTTAAAATCGCTGCGATTGGCCTTGTTCACAATCCATTTGAAGGTGTCGAGCGGGTCGCGCTTAATTCCAAGCACCACTTGCGCACGATCGATCACGTCGCGGAATTTTCCTTTTAAAAGACCGTCCCCAAAACCTATCGCGGTGCGGAAAAATCCTTTCTGTTTGTAGGCGTAGGGCTGTGCCGCCTCTATTACGGGGTGGATAACCATTTTCTTTTTTGGAAAAACGAGTTCCGGAAAAGCCACCATCAGTTTAGACTTAAATTTATAAGCCCAAATGTCCACAATGGGTTGTTGCAGAAATCCTTCCTTAAACGCCAAACTTTCCGAAGCCATAAACCTGCCCATTTCGTCCTTTACGTGCGGAAGGTATTCTTCGTAGCGCGTCAGCATATAAAAACTGGCGGAAAAAATGTCAAATGGCAAGCCGCTATTCTGGGAAACCGAAAAAAATCCAAAGGTGTCGCCCCATTTTTTCACCGCAAAATCCATGGACTCGAGCCCCTGTTGTTCCAGCAATCCGTAACTCTGAAAAAAAAGCTCGTTTCCCAAGGCCTTTTTTCCATAGGAAATTTTAGGGCCCGGATGCGCAATAAATTCTTCGATTACGGAGGTAAAAATAACTTCTATGCCGAGGATGCGTAGGCAAATGTGCTTAAAAATATAGGAAATTCGAGGGGTGAGCTTTTGGGTATAGATTAGAAGCATGACGGGTTACAGCATATTTTCATCGGCGAAGCTAAAGTACGCTTTTTCAGTAATTATAAGATGATCGAGAACCTTAATGTCCAGACTCTCGCCCGCCGTTTGCAGTCTTTTGGTCAGCCGGATGTCAGCTTGGCTGGGTTTCAATGTGCCCGAGGGATGGTTGTGGGCCAAAATAATCCCAACCGCGCCAAGTTGCAGGGCCTCCTTAAACGCCAAGCGGATGTCCACCACGGTTTCCGTAATTCCACCCTTGCTTAGCTGGGCGCTTTTTATGATTTTATTGGAATTGTTCAAGTACAAAATCCAAAACTCCTCGTGGGGAAGTTCGCCAATAATGGGTTGCACATACTCAAAAACGGAATGGCTGGAACCGATTTTTTTCCGTTCCAGAGCCTCGCCCGTTCGCCTTCTCCTGCCCAATTCCATGGCCGCGGCAATGCTGATGGCCTTCGCCTCGCCGATGCCCTTAAATTCCATCAATTGGGAAATGGAAAGCCTGCCCAATTCGCTTAAATTATTGCTTACGGAAGCCAAAATACGTTGGCTCAACGACACCGCACTTTCTTTGCGGCTGCCGGAACCAATCAGGATAGCGATGAGTTCAGCATCGCTCAAGGCGGTTCGGCCCTTTAGCAACAGCTTTTCGCGCGGGCGGTCGTCTTCGTTCCAGTTTTTTATGGAGAAGGAATGGCTTTCTTCCATAGTTCAGCTTTTCATTAAAGATACTAATGAAAGCCTAAACAACATAGATTTTTTTTAACAATAAACGGAAGGGCCGCAATGACCCTTAGTTGATATTTAAAACAAAGCGATTTATTCTTAAAATCAAAAGAATGATCGGAAGTATTTCACCTTTGAAAACATGGTGAACTAAAACGAAAACGAGAGTGCTTCGGTGGGTTACCTTGTAAAGGAAAAAAGCCTTTTCAATTTTTAGCGCTTTCGAGGGCACTTCGGCAATTTTCCTACCCTCACCCGCAAATGGCATAAAAAATCTCGAATTATTTTTGGGACTTAAGCCAATCTATGGCCTTCTGCCGTTCGGAAAGCTCAAACCCCTTGACCTTCATGTTGGGAAGAATGGCACCAAAAGCCTCAGCGGTTTTTTCGAGCCATTCTTTATCCGTCACAATAGCGACGGCCTTCATATCGTTCCAATAATGGAGGTCTGTTTTTAAATCTTCCCAAAGGGCCTTGGCCGTATAATTCAACTCATCAATTTCTATAAATAATTTTAGTTCGCCGTGCTCCATCTTATGCCTTTCCAGCATGGGATTAAGTTGGTCATAATCAGCTTCAGTAGTCTTTCCGGAAATTACAACGCCAAGAATTTCTGGAGGAAGACCGTTCACGAGGGTAAACATCGGTAAAATTTTTAGGTTAAACTATTAATAATCAGCAATGAAGTTAGAAAACAGAGGACGAATTTGGTATTAAAGAAGTATTAATTAACACCTTTTTATCGACGGTTAAGTTCCAAAAAACATAACGCAATTCTGGCCCGAAACAATGGTACCGCTTTTGGTATTTGACTAGGGAGAAAATTTCGGGATATTTTAAATAAAAAAGGAAGGAAAAAATCTTTGAGGTTGCTCAAAAATTTCCATCCTTCCCTTTTTTATTTCGTGACCGCGGAGGGATTCAAACCCCCAACCCTCAGAGCCGAAATCTGATGCGCTATTCAGTTGCGCCACGCGGCCATTATCAATAATTTCTATTACCTATTCTCAGGAAAGTCGTTCCTTTACTACGGTCGAAATGGTTTTGCCATCCGCTTTTCCAGCAAGCCGTGCACTGGCCAGCCCCATAACCTTTCCCATATCTGCCATGGAAGTGGCCCCGGTTTCGCCGATAATTTGATCTACTATCTCGGTTATTTCCGCTTGGCTCAACTGTTTTGGCAAAAATTGCTCAATCACTTTGGCTTGGGCCAATTCAGGTTCTGCAAGGTCTTCCCGGCCTTGTTCCTTAAAAATTGCGGCACTGTCCTTTCGCTGTTTCACTTGCTTTTGAAGCAATTTCAACTCCTCTTCTTCGGTAAGTTCAGTTTTGGAACCGGTTTCCGTCTGCGCCAAAAGCAGGGCCGACTTTACGGCACGCAAGGCTTCCAACGATTGGGTGTCCTTCGCCTTCATCGCAATTTTCATGGCTTCCATCACCTTTTCCTGTAAACCCATAACTTTTAAAATAGGATGCGAAGATAATTAATAAAGCGGAAACCCGAAACACTAAAATTTAGAATATTTAAATTCGCGACTTCCGAGAAAAAGAAAAGCCCGACTCAAAAAATCCGAGGCGGGCCCTGCTTTAAGTGAAGACAGTTTCACTTAGTCCACGTTGTCGTGAAGGAACGAATTGTTTTTGCGCAACTCAACCTCATCATCTTCCGTATTTACCGAGGTTCGGGAAATATTTGGCTGATTTCGGGTATCGGAAAGATCGATTCCCATTCGCTTATAGGCGGGTTGCTTTTCAATTTCGTCGATGCGCGAAGGGCTGTTCTTAAATTTATAGTTGAATTCCTTCATTTTTCTTTTTCGCTCCTCGGTGCGGTCGCTCAAGATTTTTGAAATGGGCGAATTGAGCGGGTCTGCTTCCTCCGATTCCACTTCGGGAGTGGTGGGCTCGGCAACGGTTCGCTTTTCAAAAACCAAATCCTCCTCAAGTTCTTGGGCCATTGGCTTTTGGGGCTTCGCATTGGCCAATCGATTTTCCACCTCCTGATAATCGTCAAGACCGTAGCGTTTTACGCCCTCGTTGGAAACTTCGGTAATGGGCACGATTTCTACCGGATCCTGAACCTCAATTTCATCAAGGTTGAAAAAAATGGGTTCTTCCGCCTGCTCGCTTTTTATGGTTTTTTGGACACTTTTAATGGGAAGGTCAAACATCAAGATTTGTTCCTCCGGTTCGGAAGGTTGAACTTCCTTGGCTTCTGCTTCCACGGGCTTATTTTTCGATTCGAGGATCACAAACTCGTTCACGTTAATTTTATTGATTTCAAGCTGTTGGAAATCCTGAAGGTTTTCCGCTTGGACCTCCTGAAAGGAAACGGGAAGGCTTTTTAGCAATTCGGTGGTTTTGATATATCCCTCAAACGGCAGTTTTTCAGCTATTTCGGCTTCGTCGAAAAGGGTGTGCCTTACCAAAGTTGCCTCTGGTTTCTGCGGTACGTTCAAGGGTTTTTCCGGCAACCGAACCGGTGAAGCCGTGGCCTTAGGCGTAAGGTTTTGCTCTGCCTTTTGTTCGTCCTCCAACGTGTGGATTATTTTCTTTATTTCTGTATTTACAATTTCGTTTTGTTGCTCCACATTAAAACCGGTGGCGATTACGGTAATGGAGATTGAGCCTTCCAAACTTTCTTCTTCGCCAACTCCCATAATAATATTGGCGCTGTGGCCCGCTTCATCTTGAATGTGGTCACTAATTTCGCCAATTTCATCAATGGTTATTTCATCGGAACCGGAAACAATGAGCAGCAAAACGTTTTTGGCTCCTTTAATTTTATTGTCGTTCAACAAAGGCGAATCCAACGCCCTGTTGATAGCTTCCTTGGCGCGGTTGGCGCCCGAAGCCGTAGCGCTTCCCATAATGGCGGTGCCGCTGTTGGCCAAAACGGTTTTGGCATCGCGAAGGTCAATATTTTGGGTGTAGTGATGGGTAATTACCTCGGCAATTCCACGAGCAGCGGTGGCCAAAACCTCATCGGCTTTAGAGAAACCGGCCTTAAAACCAAGATTTCCATAAACCTCGCGCAGTTTGTTATTGTTGATGACTACCAAAGAATCTACATTTTGGCGCAGCTTTTCAACGCCAATCTGCGCTTGATCGTTTCTGGTTTTTCCTTCAAATTGAAACGGAATGGTAACAATTCCAACGGTAAGAATGTCCATATCCTTTGCCATTTTGGCTATAATTGGTGCGGCGCCAGTTCCGGTGCCACCACCCATTCCGGCAGTAATAAAAATCATTTTGGTGTTGGAGGTAAGCATACTGCGTATTTCCTCCATACTCTCCACGGCCGATTGTTCTCCAACCTTCGGATTCGCACCGGCTCCCAACCCTTCAGTCAGGGAAACGCCCAATTGGATTTTAATGGGCACCGGGCTGTTTTCCAACGCTTGCGCATCGGTGTTGCAAATTACAAAGTCAACCCCCTTAATGCCCAAACTGAACATATGGTTAATGGCGTTACTTCCCCCTCCACCCACGCCAATCACTTTTATGACATTGGATTGGTTCTTGGGCAGATCGAAGGAAATGTTGTCAAAATCTGTTTTGCTGCTCATAGTTTTATTTTTTTGCAATTTTTTTATTCCGGGCGGCCATCATTTTGCGTGGCTTGTGGAAATCCGTTTCTATTTTTCTTTACTTTGTTTTACTGCGTATTGGTATGGCATTGCGATTCATTTTATTCGGCGTTGTCCAAAAACTCCTTAAATTTTTCGGCCCATTTATCAAAGAACCGTTTGGAAGGTTTTCGTTCCTTTTCCCCGGTTTCCTTTTCCTCGGAAGTTGGCTCATTGACCACAGGGTCGGATTTTTCTTTCTTTTCCTCGGAAAAAGTGTGGGTGGGAAACCTTTTCATCAACGATGATTTTTCCTTGCTCTCCAAACTGTTCAGCACCAATCCCACCGCCGTGGCATACATAGGGCTGGTGGTTTCAGCATCACTGTCGCCGGCCAAATGTTCGTTGGGATAGCCTATTCTGGTATCCATTCCGGTAATGTATTCCACCAATTGTTTGATGTGCTGAAGTTGGGCGCCGCCCCCCGTCAATACAATTCCGGCTATGAGTTTCTTCTTTTGCTCCTCGTGGCCGTAATTTTTTATTTCCATATACACCTGCTCAATGATTTCAATGACCCGTGCATGGATTATTTTTGAAAGGTTCTTTAAACTGATTTCCTTGGGTTCCCTTCCGCGAAGACCGGGAATGGACACAATTTCGTTGTCTTTGTTTTCGCCGGGCCAAGCCGACCCGAACTTAATTTTTAAAAGTTCGGCCTGTTTTTCAATGATGGAGCATCCTTCTTTGATGTCTTCCGTAATCACGTTTCCGCCGAAGGGGATCACCGCGGTATGGCGAATAATTCCATCCTTAAAAATCGCCAGATCGGTAGTGCCGCCCCCAATATCGATAAGGGCTACTCCCGCTTCCTTTTCCTCTTGGCTCAAAACCGCTTTTGCGGAAGCCAAAGGTTCCAGCGTAATGGCCGAAAGCTCCAAACCTGCGCTTTTTATGCAACGGCCCACGTTGCGGATGGAAGACACTTGCCCAACCACCACGTGGAAATTCGCCTCCAAACGGGCGCCATACATTCCGATGGGTTCTTTTACCTCGGCCTGACCGTCCACTTTAAAATCCTGTGGCAAAACGTGCAAAATTTCCTCGCCGGGAAGCATCACAAGTTTGTGTACTTGGTTGCACAGCCTGTCAATATCATCCTCGCTGATAACATCCTCGCCATTGGGGCGGGTAATGTAGTCGCTGTGCTGCAAACTGCGGATGTGCTGGCCGGCGATGCCCACCACCACTTCCTTGATTTTCATTCCCGATGAAGTTTCAGCGTCCTGAACGGCCTGCTGAATGGATTGTATGGTTTGCGTAATATTATTGACAACCCCACGGTGAACCCCAAGACTTTTCGCTTTTCCAATTCCCAATACCTCCATTTTGCCATAATCGTTTTTGCGCCCGATCATAGCCACAATTTTGGTTGTTCCAATATCCAATCCTACAGCAATATTTTCATTTTCCATGGGTCTATTTTTTTGTGGCTATTACCTGATTGTCAAATTTCAGGTTCACCAAATTGTACCCGTAAAGAGTACTATCCTTTTTCGTTTTCTTATAAAATGCCTTAAAATTTTGGAATTTATCCTTCATACGTTCCGGTGCTCCAAAATTTACTTTAAAATCCATTTTTCGCAGTTCCAGTTCAATGTCGCCATCGGCTTTTCGGTTTAATCCCACGATTAGGCTCTTCATAAAATCGTCCTTTTCAATTTCGAGCAGGAGCGGGGTCAACTCATTAAAATTATTTTTTGAAGTGCCCGTAATAATGGGCACTCTTGCTGAATATACTTCCGAAAGCGGCATTTTCTTTCCATCGGCATCCAGATAATAATCAGGGGTGGCGGCCACCCTACCTATCGGTCTGCGCTGTTCAATTTTTGCCCCCAGGGTTCCGTCCACCGACACATACACCTGGGCATCACGAACCATAGGGTTTTCGCGCAATCGCTGCTCCATCATTTTCAAAACTAAAGTTTCTTTACCTATGCTCGCAGCTTGGGCATGATTTTGTATCAACAATTTATTAACTGCATTATAGGAAATAAACGGGCTGTTTTCGTCCACAAATTCAATGTCTATCTTATTGATTTTTCTGGTGTCGTTCCGTTTTTTTGTAAAGCTGAAAAGGAAGGCCATCAGCCCCAACAGAAATATAAATTTGATGATTTCAAAACTGCGTTTCATCTTTGAGAATTTTTGTTACTTTATTTACTTCGGCACCGATATCGCCGGCACCTACCAATAATTTCACGCTACATTTGGACTGCAACAAGACCTCGGCCAAGGCCGATTTGAACACCAACCGTTTTTCTTCGGAATTTATTTGATCCAGCAGCCATTGTGAGGTTATTCCCTCCAAAGGTTCTTCTCGAGCCGGGTAAATATCCAACAGAACTACCTCATCGAATTGGGAGAGGCTTTTGGCGAAACCAGCTGCAAAATCGCGGGTTCTGCTGTATAAATGCGGCTGAAAAACAATCTGTTTGTGGGCGTTGGGATACATTTCGTCCACCGCTTGGAAAAGGGCATCAATCTCGGTGGGGTGATGGGCATAATCGTCGATCAGCACCAAGGAATCTGTTTTGATTTTATACGAAAATCGGCGTTTTACGCCCCGGAAGGTTGCCAGCGCCTTGGGCAGGCAATCGGTTGGGGATCCTGCTAAAATTGCCATGCCCAAAGCCATGATGGCATTTGTTAAATTATGGCGACCGGGGAGCGCGAAGGTTAGGTTATTAAGGGTTATTTTTGGCGTCTTCAGATCGAAGATATAGTTTCCGTTTTCAATGCGCACATTTTGTGCTTGATAATCTGCCGGTTCCTCGATGGCGACGGTCCTTCCGTCCAACGGCAAATTTCGTTTTATAAATACATTTTCGTCCTTTTCAACCAATTTGGCGAAGGTTCTAAAGGCGGTTTCAATTTCGGCAGCGTCGCCATAAATATCCAAATGGTCGGCGTCCATCGAGGTAACACAGGCAATGTCTGGCCGAAGTTGAAGGAAGGAACGGTCAAATTCATCGGCCTCCACCACGGTAATTTCCGAGCCTTTGTAGATAAAATTTGAATTGTAGTTTTCAGCTATTCCGCCGAGAAAGGCGGTCACTGGCATATTGCACGCTGCCAACAGATGCCCCAAAATTGCAGAAGTCGTTGTTTTCCCGTGTGTTCCGGCTACGGCCAAACACAGCGTGTTTTTTGAAACTTCGCCCAAAAGCTGGGCGCGTTTTATGACCTCGAAATCCTCGGAAAAGAAATGATTCAAAATTTTGTTTCCCTTTGGAATCGCTGGCGTATAAACTATCAAAACATTTTTCTTTTCGACGACCTGTGTTGGAATTTCCGAAACTTCATCGGTGAAAGTCACCGGAATTCCTTCAGAAACCAATTCATCGGTTAAATCTGTCGCGGTTCTGTCATACCCAAAAACAGCCCTTCCCTGCATTTTGAAATAACGCGCCAAGGCACTCATCCCAATGCCGCCGATCCCAACGAAGTAGAAGGTTTGTATGTTTTTTAGGTTATTCATTTTTTGAGTTTAAATGTTTATGAGGTTAGGAGTTTATGAGTTTATAAGTTTAGGAGTTTAAATGGATAAATGGTTATGAGTTTATGAGTTTATGTGTTTAAAGGTTTATATCTGTTTCACAGTTTAAAAATGTCTGGATGTTTGGGGATATAATTTAGTTCGGTTTTTATCTTTTTCAATGATTAAAAATTCGTGGATTTATCGCTGTGTTTTTTAGTTCCTCCGTTTTGTGATTTCGCAGTTTTTGAATTAAAAATTTGGGTTTCATTTTCTTTACCTTAACCATTTTAACCCAAACACACTTAACCTTTTAAACACAAAAACCCCTAAACTTTTAAACTCATAAACTTTTAAACTCATAAACCCATAAACTCCTAAACTCCTAAACTCCTCCCATCAGCTTCTCAATCTCTTCAACAATATCTTTCGTGGCATTTGGTTTTGCCAGTTCTTTTATGTTTTTTGAAAGCGATGTTTGCATCTCTTCGGAAGTGACCAATTTGGAAAATTCCCTTTCAAAATTTGATTCCAAATCCGATTCCATTATCAAAATGGCAGCATTCTTTTCTGAAATGGCCCTCGCATTTTTCGATTGGTGATCTTCGGCCACGTTCGGGGAAGGGATGAAAATAACAGGTTTCCCAACCAAACAGAGTTCCGAAACCGACAGCGCCCCAGCCCGCGAAATGATGAAATCTGCCGCAGCATAAGCCAAATCCATTCGGTTTATAAAGGCGTGGACCTGCACATTCGCGGATGCTTTGTCTTTATAAATTTCTTCATAATATTTTCCGCACTGCCAAAGCACCTGCAATTGCTGCGCCTCAAAAAACGGCAGCGACCTTTCTACCAACTGATTTATGCTCCGTGCGCCGAGGCTTCCACCCAACACCAACAGGGTTTTGCGTTCTTCCCTCAATTGGAAAAAAGCAATTGCTTCCTCCCTTTTTGAGCCAATGTCCAACAAATCCTGCCGCACGGGATTGCCCGTAACGATTATTTTTTCAGAAGGAAAAAATTTGTCCATATCCTGATAGGCAACGCAAATTTTCTGCACTTTGGCGCTCAGCCATTTATTGGTAATACCGGCGTGGCTATTCTGCTCTTGGATTAGACACGGAATTTTTTGCAGCGATGCCATCCGAAGCAAGGGAGCACTGGCATATCCGCCGGTGCCAATGGCCACATCGGGTTTAAAATTCTTTAAAATGGTTTTCGACTTTCGCAAACTGGAAACCAGCTTCAGTGGAAACGCCAAATTTTGCAACGACAGGCTGCGCTGCAACCCCGAAATCCAAAGCCCTATTATTTTGTAGCCGGCCTGTGGCACTTTTTCCATCTCCATTCTATCTTTCGCGCCTACAAACAGAAATTCAGCATCGGGAAAACGGGTCTTCAACTCGTTGGCAATGGCTATTGCCGGGTAGATATGACCGCCGGTGCCTCCGCCACTGATGATGAATTTTTTTGGTTTCAATTTTTTTTATTTTTTTTTCAGATTAGACGCACGTCCGTGCGTCTTTACGATTTTTTTTCAGATTAGACGCACGTCCGTGCTTCTGAACGCTAAATTGCTTCGCTTAAAATATCTAATGGATTTTCTTCTTTTTCTTCTTTTGCAACCACTTCCCGTTTTGCGCTTACGCTTAAAATCATTCCCAATGCCAAACACGTCATCCAAATGGATGTTCCGCCACTGCTGATCAACGGCAGGTTTTGACCTGTAACGGGAAACAACTCCACTGCCACTGCCATATTGATCATCGCCCTAAAAACAATGGGAAGTCCCACCCCAATTACGAGCAGTTTTCCAAAAACCGAAGTGGCCTTATGCGCCACCACTACAATCCGAAATAGCAGAAATAGATAGAGCACCATCAAAAACAAGCCTCCCAACAATCCCCATTCCTCAACGATGATGGCATAAATAAAATCGGAGGAAGACTGTGGCAAAAAGTTTTTTTGAACGCTTTTTCCGGGCCCCAAACCGGTGATTCCTCCGGACGCAATAGCGATTTTCGCCTTTTCAATTTGATAATCGGCCTCGGTATCTTTTCCATCCCCAAAATTTTCGACCCTACTGATCCACGTGTCCACCCGGTTTGGGAAAACCCCGGGGAAGGCTTTGGCGGAAAGCACAAAAAGCGTTAGAAAAATCAATCCTGCGCCCAGAATAATTCCCAAATATTTAATTGGATAGCCGCCAATAAAAACCAACATTACAATCATTGCGAAAAAAATGGCGGTTGTGGAAAAATTCGCCGGAAGGATTAATGCCAAAACAATAAAAACCGGCACCCAAAGCGGCAACAAGGTTTCCTTGAAAGTCACCGTTTTGTCCTTGATCCGCGATAAATAGCGCGCCACATAGGTCATTAAAACCACCCCTGCCAAAGTAGAAGTCTGGAAGGTAACACCAACAAAAGGAACCCGAATCCACCGGCTGGCGTTCGCGCCGTCAATTGTGGTGCCCTCAGCCATCGTGATGATAAGCAGCAGCACCACCACGGGAATGGCAATGATTGAAAGTCCGCGGAAGTAATTGTACGGAATTTTATGGACGCCATATAGAATGGCAAATCCCAAAATTAAATGCGCGAAATGTTTAAAAAGATAGGGCAACGTACTTCCATCGCCATATAAATAGGCCAAGTTGCTGCTTGCACTGTAAACCGGCAAAAAGGAAAATAGCGCCAAAAGCCCAATGATTCCCCAAATAGCCCTATCGCCCTGTATGTATTGAAAAATGTTTCGCACGGTCTATTTTGTTTTTGGTTTTTAGTTTTTAGTTTTTAGTTTTTGGTTTTTGGTTTTTGGTTTTTGGTTTTTAAATTCTATTTCTCTCTTGAATGGCCTTTTACTTTCTATTTAATGCCTACCGCCTAAAGCCTAAAGCCTAAAGCCTACCGCCAAAAATTACAGATTTCTAACGGCCTCCTTAAACTGTCGTCCCCGATCTTCGTAATTCTCAAAAAGATCAAAGCTCGCACAAGCGGGCGATAATAATACGGTGTTGTTGCGTTCGGCCAATTTGTAGGCAATTTGCACGGCAGCTGCCATCGAATCTGTTTCGACGAGCGTATCCACCACATTTCCAAAGGCATTGATTATTTTTTGGTTGTCAACCCCCAAACAAACGATGGCCTTTACCTTTTCATTTACCAAGGGCAGCAGTTCGGTGTAATCATTCCCCTTGTCCACGCCACCAACAATCCAAACCGTTGGATTTTCCATACTGTCCAGCGCAAAAAAAGTAGCGTTCACATTGGTGGCCTTCGAATCGTTGATGTACATCACGTTATTGATTTTCAAAACCTTTTCCAAACGGTGCTCAACTCCTTGAAATCCTTCAAGGCTTTCGCGTATGGTTTGTTTTCTGATTTTCAAAAGTGTGGCTACCGTACTGGCCGCCATAGCGTTCTTTACGTTGTGTTCCCCTTGTATTCCGAGTGTTGCGATTGGCATATTGAATTCGTTATTGTTTATTTTTATTATTATTTGATTGTCTCTTTTAAATGCGCCCTGGTTCAGTTCTTTTTTTACCGAAAAAGGCAGCGGTTGCGATTGAATGGGGTGCTGCGAAAGCCATTTTAGAATTTCAGCGTCATCGGCATCATAAATGAAATAATCCTGTGAGGACTGGTTCATCGTTATCCTAAATTTCGCAGCGATATAATTGTCATATTTATAATCATATCGATCCAAATGGTCCGGGCTTAAATTGGTCAAAACCGCAATGTGGGGCGCGAAGGTTTCAATGTCGTCCAATTGGAAACTGCTGATTTCGAGCACGAAATTTTGATATTTTTCCTCGGCCACCTGTTCGGCAAAACTCTTCCCGATATTGCCGCCCAAAGCCACGTTCAGGCCGCCATTTTTCAACAATTCATAAGTTAAGCTGGCGGTGGTGGTTTTTCCGTTGCTGCCGGTAATTCCAACGATGGTCGCTTTGGTGTATTTGGCGGCAAACTCGATTTCCGAAATAACCTTCACTCCTTTTTCGCGCAGTTTTTTTACCATCGGCGCCTTTTCGGGAATTCCGGGGCTCTTCATAACCAAATCCGCAGCAAGTATTTTTGCTTCGGAATGGCCCTGCTCCTCCCATGCAATTTCATTATGTATAAGAACTTGCTTGTACTTCTCCTTTATTTTTCCGAAGTCTGAAACAAACACCTCAAACCCCTGTTTTTTTCCTAATAGGGCCGTTCCCACTCCACTTTCGCCTCCGCCGAGAACTACTAACCTCGATTTTCGATTTTCGATTGACGGTTTCATGCTTCCTATTTATTTCTTAAACCTGCGAAAAGGCTCTTTTAACCCTATATGCTGGTCTTCTTCAAACTCTTGCAGGTTTATCTAATTTTCAGTGTTACTATCGTAAGGATTGCCAAAAAAATCCCTACGATCCAAAATCGGGTTACGATCTTACTTTCGTGAAAACCCTTTATTTGATAATGATGGTGAAGAGGCGACATTCTAAAAATCCTTCGTCCTTCGCCAAATTTTTTCTTGGTGTATTTAAACCAACTTACCTGCAACACCACGGAAAGGTTTTCCATCAGAAAAATTCCGCAGAGAATGGGGATCAACAATTCCTTTCGCACGGCTATGGCTATTACCGCTATAATTCCGCCAATGGTCAAACTTCCCGTATCGCCCATAAAAACTTGGGCGGGATAGGTGTTATACCATAAAAACCCGATGAGCGCACCCACAAAAGCGGTGATGAAAATGGTCATCTCGCCCGTGTTGGGGATGTACATAATATTGAGATAGTCTGCAAAAATCACGTTGCCCGAGACCCACGCAAACAATGCCAGCGTAAGTCCGATAATCGCGGAAGTTCCCGCGGCCAGGCCATCGATTCCATCCGTAAGATTCGCCCCGTTTGAAACCGCCGTGATAATAAAAATGACGATGGGGATAAAAATGAGCCACACATAACTTTTATAATTTTCGCCGGCCCAACTGATCAATTCGGAATAATCGAATTCATTCTCTTTTACGAAGGGAATGGTGGTGAGCATGTTCTTGTCCTTCACATAAAAGGTGTTGGTGGCGGCTTTTGCAATAATTTCGGTTTCGGCTCCGGGGTTTTCGATGGTGCGCTGCACCACAATATCTGGATGAAAATACATGGTTGCGCCCACGAAAAGTCCCAACCCAATTTGCCCGATGACCTTGAATTTCCCGGGCAATCCCTGTTTGTCATTCTTAAATTTTTTGATGTAATCGTCAATAAAACCGATAGTCCCCATCCAAACGGTGGTTACGATAAGAAGGATTACATAAATATTCTCAAGCTTCGCGAAAAGTAAAACCGGGATCAAAGTGGCGAGAATGATAATGATACCTCCCATGGTTGGGGTTCCGGCCTTTTCGTTTTGGCCCTCCAAGCCAAGATCGCGAATGGACTCGCCCACTTGTTTTTTTCGCAGGTAGTTGATGATTTTCTTTCCATAGACCGAAGCGATAAACAGCGAAAGAATAACCGCCAAAATTGCCCGGAAGGTGATAAAATTGAACAAGCCCGCACCCGGCAAATCGTATGTTTTATCCAAATATTCAAAAAGATAGTAAAGCATCGGTTATTTATTTAGGGCTTTTAAAAATTCGCTTACTATTTTAAAATCATCAAAATCGAATCGCTCGCCGTTGATTTCCTGATAGCTTTCGTGGCCTTTTCCGGCAATCAAAATAATATCGTTTTCCTGCGCCATTTGGCAGGCGGCCTTGATGGCCTCCCTTCTATTGGTAATGGAAAGGGTTCGTTTAAAATGTTCCGCAGGTACGCCGGCTTCCATTTGATCAATTATTTTTTCGGGATTTTCGGACCGCGGATTATCGCTGGTAAAAACCACTTTAGTGCTCAAGCTTGCGGCTATATTGCCCATCACCGGGCGTTTTTGGGCATCGCGATCGCCGCCGCAGCCCACAACGGTAATCACCTCTTCATTGCCCGTGCGGATGCTGTTTATGGTTTCCAATACATTTTTCAGCGCATCGGGCGTGTGTGCATAATCTACAATGGCCGTAATTTTTCCTTCCGAAATAAAATACTGGAACCTTCCGCCCACGCTTTCCAACGTGCTCAAAATTTGAAGAATCTCGAGCTCCTTCAATCCCAACAAATGGGCAGTTCCGAAAATGGCCAACAAGTTATAGGCGTTGAAACCGCCAATTAATTTTACCCACAATTCTTGATTGTTTATTTTCAAAAGCTGGCCCGAAAACTGGCTTTCCAAAACCTGAGCTTTATAGTCGGCATAGGTTTTAAGGGCATAGGTATATTTTTTTGCCTTGGTGTTTTGAAACATCACCACGCCATTTTTGTCGTCCACATTTACCAAGGCAAAGGCGGATTTCGGCAGGTTGTCAAAAAATGATTTTTTTACATCGCGGTATTCCGCAAAATCCTTGTGATAATCCAAATGGTCGTGGGAAAGATTGGTGAATACCCCACCGATAAAATGAAGCGCCTCGGTCCGTTTTTGGTGGATTCCGTGGGAGCTCACCTCCATAAAGCAATATTCCACGCCGGCGTCAACCATAGTTCGCAAATAGTGATTAATGGTCAATGAATCTGGGGTGGTGTGGGTGGTTTTGTATTCCTCATCGCCCACCATTATTTTTACGGTGGAAAGCAATCCGGCCTCCAGCCCAGCCTTTTTGAACAGTTGGTACAAAAGGGAGGAAACCGTGGTTTTTCCATTGGTTCCGGTAATGCCCACCAATTTTAATTGCGATGAAGGATTGCCATAGAAATTTGCGGCCATAATGGCCAAAGCGCTGTGCGAATCTGCTACCTGCACATAGGTAATGCCGTTGACGATTTGCTCCGGAAGGGTTTCACAAATAATAGCGAGTGCACCTTGATCTGCCGCCTTTTTGATGAATTGGTGCCCATCGGAAACCGTTCCTTTTATAGCGATGAAAACATCGTTCAGCGATACCTTTCGCGAATCAAATTCCAGATTGTTTATGGCCACGGAAGTGCTGCCAACGACGCTTTCGATGGTTACTTTATACAATATGTCCTTTAAAAGTATCACGATAAATTCAAGGTTATTGTCTGTCCCCTTTTTAAGATTTCGCCCGATTTTATGGATTGACTGGCGACGGTTCCATTGCCCACCACTTGCACTTTCAAACCTAAATTTTCCAATAGCGAAACCGCATCCATTCCGGCCATTCCGGTTACGTTGGGAATGGTTTTGGAGGGCTGCTGGAGTTTGGTATAATATTTTTCAAAATCCCTTTTAATTTGGGGATCCGTTTGCTCTACGCCTTCCACCGAATCAATAATTTGGGAATCGGTAAATATTTTTTGAGCAATCCTTTTAAACACCGGTCCAGAAACATCGGCTCCATAAAACCCTTTGCGGGTGCTCGGCTTGTGGATAATCACGATGCAGGAATACTTTGGATTTTCCGCAGGAAAAAATCCAGCGAAAGAGGAAATATACCTGCGGTTGCTTTTCCAATCGGGCATCCAATATTCGGTTTGTGCGGTACCCGTTTTTCCGGCCATTGAGAAATCGGGTGAATACAGTGATTTTCCGGTGCCGCGTTTAACGGTGTTTTTAAGAATTTCCCGAACCTGCACTAAGGTTTCCTCGGAACAGATTTTTGGATTTATGATTTTGGTATCATAAGTGGTTACTTTTTCGTTCCAAGCGCGAACTTCTTTAATAAAGCGAGGTTTAACCATCACCCCGTGATTTGCAATTGCGTTGTAAAAAGTTAAGGTTTGCAGCGGCGTTAATCTTAAGTTATAACCATAGGCCATGGAGGGCAAAGCGTTTTTGCTCCACTTTTTATCGCCTGGTTGCGGAATCATTGGGGCACCTTCTCCCTTAATGGCCACGCCCGTTTTTTCATTGAGATGCCAACTTTTTAGCCGCTCGATGAATTTGTTCGGGTTTTTTGCATAATTGTCGTTCACGATGGTAGCCAACCCAATGTTTGAAGAAACCTCCAAGGCGCGCGCCGCGGAAATTTTTCCAAATCCGCCCCGATGGGAATCATAAATTTTTCGTCCATAAAAAACCTTTACGCCGTTGCCGGTATCAACCACAGTGCTGGTGTCGATTACTTTATCTTCCAAGGCGGCCATAAAAGCCATCACCTTAAAAGTAGAGCCCGGCTCGTGCGATTCGCCGATGGCGTAATTTAACTTTTCATAATATTTTCCATCGGAAGTGCGGCCCAGATTTGAAACTGCTTTTATTTCGCCGGTGGCAACTTCCATTACAATCACGCTGCCGTGTTCGGCCTCATAATATTCCAATTGCTTCAACAGGGCGTGGTGCGCGATGTCTTGAATGTTTACGTTTATGGTGGAAACAATATCGTAGCCATCCTGCGGTTCAATTTCGTTTTCGTCATAAACGGGTTTCCATTGGCCCTGGGCTATTTTTTGTTTTAGGCGATGGCCTTCCTTTCCGGTCAACAAGTGATTGAAAGCGCCCTCCAGCCCCACGGCATAATAGCCGGGACGGTCAAAGGCTTCATCGCCAACGGTGCGCTGGGCAATCTGGCCAATGGGGTGTTCGCGGACGGTGCGCTGTTCCACAATTATTCCTCCTTTGTAGGGCCCTTTGTTGAACAGCGGCAGGTTTTTCACCTTTATATAATTGGAATATCCCAAATTTTTGATCACCAATTGATACCGATTCTTTTCGGCCCTGGCTTTGCGGAACATATCCAAATAATAGGAAGTGGGCTTGCCGAACAATTTGGAGAGACCTTCGGAAAGCGGTTTCACGTTTTCTTTAAAATCTTCGGCAGAAACGGTTACGGCATCAAAGCGGATGTCGTATTTAGGCACCGAGGTGGCCAGCAAACTTCCATCGTCTGCATACACATTTCCGCGATTGGCCGGAATCACGAAATTCTTGGTGGTGTTTTCCTTGGCCAGTTCGCGGTATTTTTCACCGTCGGCAAATTGAATGTCCATCAACTTGATGCTTATGGCAAGCGCGAAGAGAAACATACATCCGGCAACGATGTAGAGTCGGTTCAGTATATTTTTTTCTTCAAAAGCCATGATTCGGTTGTTGGTTGATGGTGGTTCGCTTTTTTTATGGGTTTAAGGGGTTTTTACAATTCTTATTCTTTTTGGCGGCGTGCTGGACGGTTGCAAGCCCCGCTGTTCCATTGCCGCTATAATTTTGCTTTCCATCCGGGCCTGCATCAATAGCATCCGGACGTCCACATATTCACTTTTAAGTTCCTTTACCTGGGCATTGAGTTTGGAAATTTTATGCACCTTTTTGTCCGCGGCGTGGGAACTCGCAATCATTATAAGCGCCAAAATGGAAAGAAAAATGATGAACCTCCAGTTTTTCAAGGCATCATCGCTCACCAAAAATTTCCCTTTTATAATGTTGTAAAAACCTTCTTTCATTTCCGTTAAAAAAATCGGTTGCTACGATTAAACTATATTCTTTCCGCCACCCGGAGCTTGGCACTGCGGGCGCGGTTGTTTTCTTTTATTTCCATTTCCGACGGAACAATAAATTTTCCCACCGGCTTAAACGGAACCTCTACCCTACCAAAAACGTCTTTCTCCGGCTCGCCCTCAAACATTCCATTTCTAATGAAACGCTTCACCAGCCTATCTTCCAAAGAATGATAGCTGATCAGGCTAAGGCGGCCTCCGGACTTCAACACCTCTTTGGTCTGAAGTAAAAATTCCTTCAATGCTTCCAATTCCTGATTTACCTCAATCCGGATTGCCTGATAGATTTGGGCCAATATTTTGTTTTCCCGATGGGCCGGTAGAAATCTGCCCAACACCTTTTTCAATTGGGCGGTAGTCTTGATTTTTTCCATTTGGCGGGCTTCAACAATCACTCTTGCCATTCCGGCCGCACTGCGCAATTCGCCATATACAGAAAGCACATTTCGCAATTGGGCCTCTTCATATTTATTGACTACCGTAAATGCAGAAAGGGGCGCCTCCCGGTTCATTCGCATATCCAAATCTGCATCGAACCGGGTTGAAAAACCGCGTTCCGCCACATCAAATTGGTGGGAAGAAACTCCAAAATCGCCCAAAATTCCGTCAACCGTCCGAAATCCGTAGAATCTTAAAAATTGTTTCAAAAACCGAAAATTTTGGTTTATCAAAAGAAAACGGTCGTCATCGATGGCATTTTCCAAGGCATCTTTATCCTGGTCAAAAGCAATCAACTTTCCAGCGGGCCCCAATTTATCGAGAATCGCGCGGGAGTGCCCACCGCCGCCAAAGGTTACATCCACATAGACCCCATCGGGTTTTATGTTGAGCCCAGCGACAGTTTCGTGCAGCAAAACCGGATTATGATATTCCATCACCATCATTTCTTTTATTTCCCATTACTTCCTCGGCCAAATTGGCGAAATCGCTGGCAGCATCGTCAATGGCCTGTTCATATTTATCCTTATCCCAGATTTCTACAATGTTTATTGCGGATGAAATAACCAAATCTTTGGCTATACCCGCAAACAATAACAAATCCTTCGGTATCAACAATCTTCCGGTAGCATCGAGCTCCACTGTTTTTACGCCGGCGGTAAACCTTCGGATGAAGTCGTTGTTCTTTCGGTCGAAACGGTTTAGCTCCCCCATTTTCAACATCAATGCGTTCCACTCCTTCATTGGATACATTTCCAGGCACGGTTGGAAAACCGCACGTTTGATCACAAAACCTTCCTGGGCCACCGATGCCAACTGCTTTTTCAAAGGCGCGGGCACCATGACCCTGCCTTTTACGTCTGCCTTACATTCGTATGTGCCTATTAGATTGAGCATTAAAAAAAATGGATGTTCGCTGATTGTTGTTTCAAATATATATAACTTTTACCACATTCTACCACATTCTACCACTTTGTTGATAAATTTTACCACATTGTGAATTATTGCCGGCGGAAGTGGGAAGAACAAAGCGCCGCTTTAAATTGACCGTATGAAATAATTTTGTTTACTTTTGTCATTCTAAATTGCAGCAACCATCACATGTCGGAAAACTTAAAGAAAGAAGGGAAATTTTCGTATTTGGAAATAGGTGAAGGCACGCCAATTATTATACTTCACGGACTTATGGGCGGATTGAGCAATTTTGATGGGGTTGCGTCTTTTTTTCCTTCAAAAGGCTATAAAATCCTAATTCCGGAATTGCCCATTTACAAAATGACCTTGTTGCGGACCAACGTCAAGAATTTCGCAAAATATGTGGCACAGTTTATCGACCATTTGGGGTATGAGGAGGTAATTCTTTTGGGCAATTCCCTCGGCGGTCACATCGGCCTGCTCTGCACAAAAATGTATCCTGAAAAAGTAAAGGCACTCGTAATAACCGGAAGTTCTGGGCTTTATGAAAGCGCGATGGGCGAAAGTTATCCCAAACGGGGTGATTATGAATATATAAAACAGAAGGCCGAAAACGTTTTTTATGATCCGGCGGTAGCTACCAAGGAAATTGTTGATGATGTTTACAAGACTGTAAATGACAGAAACAAATTAATCCGCACTTTAGCAATCGCCAAGAGCGCCATTCGGCACAATATGGCCAAGGATTTGCCCAAAATGCACACCCCAACCTGCATTATTTGGGGAAAAAACGACAATGTTACCCCGCCAGAGGTAGCCATAGAATTTGATGAGCTTCTACCCGACTCCGAACTTTTTTGGATTGACAAATGTGGCCATGCGGCAATGATGGAGCATCCGGAAGAATTCAACGAACTATTGTTTGCGTGGTTGCAGAAACGCGGCTTTTAGAGCGTTGAAAACTGCACGTTCAAAATTTTAGGATTGCAGGATTTTTTGAACTTTCCTTAAAATAAACAACATTACCCCATAATTTTAAAAAGATGCACATTAAGTCAGCAGATTTTGTAATGAGCAATAGCGAGGTTGCCAAATGTCCGAAGGATTGGCTGCCGGAATATGCTTTCATTGGCCGAAGTAATGTGGGAAAATCATCGTTGATCAATATGTTGATGGGGCGGAAAAATTTGGCAAAAACTTCCGGCAAACCCGGAAAAACCCAACTTATCAATCATTTTTTAGTGAATAAAAACTGGTATTTGGTCGATTTGCCCGGTTATGGTTATGCGCGCGTTTCAAAGAGCACCAAAAAAGTTTTTCAAAAATTTATTACCAATTATTTCGAAAAGCGCGAGCAAATGGTGCTTGCCTTTGTCTTGGTCGATTGCAGGCACGAGCCGCAATCCATCGACCTTGAATTTATGCAATGGATGGGCGAAAGTGGAATTCCCTTCAACATTATTTTTACCAAGGCCGATAAACTCAAACCAAAACCTTTGGAGGAAAAAGTGCGGGAATATTCCAAAAAAATGCTTGAAACTTGGGAAGAAATGCCCCGATTTTTCATAACCTCGGCCAATGACGCCACCGGTAGGGACGAAGTTTTAGCCTATATTGACCAATTGAATTCCGCCATTCAGCATCCAGAATTCTGAACGGCCTACTTATTCCCTTTTCAGTTCGAGCTTTTCTGCAAAATAATCACAAAAATCCCGCATCGTGGCGCTCATCTTTTCGTCGTTGGTCGCCCGTTGAAAAGTGTCTGCCATTGCACTTAAGGTTTGGTGGAAAAAAACCTTCATTTCGTCCACGGGCATCTGTTTGGTCCACAGGTCAATTCGCAACGATTCTTGATTGGCGCTATCCCAAACGGAAAGCATGACGGCCTTTGTTTCTTCATTTGTCACGCCCCCATCCTCAGCGGTCCAGTGGATGGTTTCGGGAATTTTGTTTTCGTCCAGCCCAACGTTCAGTCTTATTTCAGAATTGTGTTTTACTGCCATTATTTCTTCGGTTTGTATTTTGAATTTTTAAATATTTCGTCAGCATCGGTTACCATCAGTTGCTGCACGGTAGTGTCGTTATTGGCCATATAGGCCCTCACAATTTTCCAGCCCAGGTAGCGGCCCAACATTCCGGGCGACTCGTTGTCAATTTCAAGATAAAATTTTGAAAAAGGTGCAGGATTTATAAATCGGGCGCCCAGTTTCGGGTCGGTGCTGTACAGCAGCTCCTTCTCCACAAAATAGCGCCACATATATTGTTCATTCTCTTCGGCCCATTGAAATTCCTCCGCGGTATAACCAATTTTTTCAGAATCGGCTGTTTTTGGAAGCCATAAATCCTTTAAATAGAGCTCTTTTCCATAATAGACAATCTGTCCCAAAAAGGAAGGTGTGGTTGGAGGTTTGATAAACAATTGCGCATAGGCCTCCGCAACATCGGGGGCAATTTGGGAGGAGTTCATTTCTTTGGAAATATACTTTTCAATGCCCTCATAAAACCGATGATTGCTTCCCAAATAATTGTCCAGACCAATTATCAGCAGACTATCGGCAAGGATTATTTTGTTGCGATAATCCACATCGGAGGTCGCGGTAACCACAACAGGCGTTCGGAATTTCGGAAAATAATATTTGATATGCTGAAACAACGGCCCCAATTCTTTGTCCAAAAACTCATCGGTCGCGAACGTCTTCAAAACCTCACTTTCCAATTGATTTTGCAGAGTATCGGTTAATTTTTCAATCCAAACACTATCGTTGTATTGCTTGGGAAAAAAAGCGGGAAATTCTGCCTTTAACTTTGGAAGGTCGGCCGGGGAAGCGCTGGCAAAATCCTTGTCAAATCTGATAATTTTAAAATCAATCGGAATTTTTTCAATTTCCTTTTCAACCTTGTTTTGATTATTACAGGCGAAGAAAACAACCAGAATAAGTAGAACGGAATACTTCATTTTGGAAAAAATAGTAATATTGGGTAACGCCATTCCTTTTTATTAATTTTATCGATACCTAATTTTGCGCTGCAAAGGTAATCATTGGGAAAGAAGGATACCCTTTTTTAGATTTTAGTTTTTGGAAAACCCTTAAAAAAATGGCCCCGAAAAAATTTCAAATTCCATAATAACACAAAAAATATGCAAACTGAAAAAGTAATAGACCACATTGTAAATTGGCTGAAAACCTACGCCGAAAATGCCCAAATGAAGGGCTTTGTAATCGGCATCAGCGGCGGGGTAGATTCGGCGGTAACCTCGGCCCTCTGCGCCAAGACCGGCCTTGAACTTTTATGTGTGGAAATGCCCATTGACCAAGCAGCTTCACAGGTTAGTCGGGCCGTCAACCATATTGATTGGCTACAGCAGAATTTTCAAAACGTAAACAAAGTGGAGGTGGAACTCACTCCCGTTTTTGATGCTTTGGTAAAGGCGCTGCCAAACGTAGAAAAGGAAGCGGATCGGTTTATGTCGCTCGCCAATACACGCGCCCGCTTGCGCATGACAACGCTGTATTATTTTGCGGCCCTTCAAAAACTTTTGGTCGCGGGAACGGGGAACAAAATTGAGGATTTTGGCGTGGGTTTTTACACAAAATATGGCGATGGCGGTGTGGATTTGAGCCCCATAGCCGATTTAATGAAAAGTGAGGTCTATGAAATTGCGCGCCATTTGGGTATTAACAAAGAAATAATTGACGCCGCACCCACCGATGGATTGTGGGGCGATGACCGAACCGATGAGGATCAACTGGGCGCCAGTTATGACGAATTGGAATGGGCCATGAAACAAAAGGCCGAAGGCAAAACGAATACCGATTTCTCGGGAAGGGAAAAAACCGTTTTCGAATTATACACCCGGCTCAATCGGGCCAATCAACATAAAATGGTGCCCATTCCCATTTGTGAAATACCCAAAAACCTCTTGTAAACTTGCTATTTAACGAACAATTTAACCATTAAACGAAAGGTCTGCTTTTAGTTTCATCTATATTTTAAAAATTCAAAATGTAGTATTAATATTACTCCGTAAAAGATCGAATTTTCAAAATAGCAATAGTTTTTCTAACCAAAAATTTACCAAAGATGAAAAAAGTAATAATCGCAGATCACCACCCCGTTACCCGAAAAGGAATCGAGGAATTGTTGGAAAGCAGCAACGAGTTTATGATTGTCGCCAAGGTATCTCGCGGCTCTGAACTTTTGGAAAGTTTGGAAAAGTTTCAACCGGACATTTTAATTTTAGAACTTGATATCCCGGAAATTAACGGTTTTCACGCATTGCGAAGTATTCGGGAGGAATTTCCCAAAGTTAGGATAGCCATCTTCTCTTCCCACCCCGAGGAAATTTATGCCTTGCGTTCCGTAAAATCGGGGGCGGCAGGCTATATTTCGAAAACCGCGCAGGAAAATGAATTTTTACACGCCATTAAACGCATTGCGGCGGGTGGCATGTTCCTAAACCAGGAGCTGATGGACGCCTTCAACAATAAAGCGATGAACGACAACTCCATTATGGGCCGCTACAAAAGGCTTTCGGCAAGGGAGATCGAGGTCTTGAACCTTCTTTCCAACGGAAAGCGCAATAAAGACATTGCCACCCTTTTGGAAATTAATGAAAAAACGGTCAGTACCTATAAAACACGTCTTCTTAAAAAACTGAAGGTTTCCAGTTTGGCCGAACTGATCAACCAATCCCGAATGATCCAATTTAATTAAGCCTAAAGCACCCGGTTTAATTTATTGGACAACACCTTTTTCAGGCTGATGTAGTCAACAATTTCCTGCAAGCCCGCTTCCCTTTCCTCTTGGGCGTGCTGTTGCATCGTTTCGGAGAGTTCGTTTATTTTCTGGGTAACCAAATAGCGACGAAGGTTTAAAATGGTCTCACTGACCATTTGGGCAATGGTTTGGTCTTTTTCCTTTACGTAAATTTCCTTCCGTTCCCAGTTGTGCAGCACATAACGCTCCTCTTCCATCAAAAAATGGGTAACGGCAGAGGCCATTTCTGGTGAAAGCTCATTGACAAAAGTTTCGGCCTTTGCCTCTGGATTTTGGTTAAAACGGTTTACCAACTCAAAATAGAGCTCCTTAAAACCCGGATTTGTAAACTCAATTTCGTCTTCCTGCAAATCAAGGAATATCTTTTCAAAAACCCGCGCGGTATGCAATTCGGGCTTAAAATTAATTTCTCCCTTTTCATTGGCCTCAAGAATTAAATCCTCAAAATCTTCCTCAATGTGGCCATATAGCAACAAAAGCTCGATTATTTTTTGTTCCAACTGAAACTGAACATCTATCTTTTCAATTTTTCTTTCTGTGGGAATAACTTCAAATGCTTCCTGGGGAACGGGTTTCTTTGCCGCTTCCTTCCTTTCCTTTTGAAGCTGCTGTGCCAAAGTGTTGAACAGCACCTGTTCGGAAATGTCCATAATTCGGGAACATTCCTTAAGATATACCTCCCGTTGGATAACATCGGGAATTTTGGCAATGCTGTTCACCATATCGTGAATGGTCTCACTCTTTTTTATGGGATCATTTTTGGCCTCCGAAGCCAACAGTGATGCCTTGAAGGTGATAAAATCCTTGGCGTTTTGTTCCAAATAAAGCGTCAGTTCCTCCAACGAATTTTTTCGCGAAAAACTATCCGGATCTTCTCCCTCGGGAAAGGTGCATATTTTCACGTTCATACCCTGTTCCAAAATAAGGTCGATGCCTCGCAGCGACGCGCGCAGGCCGGCGGCATCGCCATCGAACAGTACGGTTATGTTTTTGGTAAGCCTATTGATAAGTCGAATTTGCTCCGGAGTTAAAGCGGTACCGGAAGAGGATACCACGTTATGGATACCCGTCTGATAAAACTGGATTACATCGGTATAACCTTCCACCAAATAGCAATTATCCTCTTTCGCAATGCTTTGTTTGGCGTGGAAAATGCCATAGAGCACCTTGCTTTTATGGTAAATAGCACTCTCCGGCGAATTGAGATATTTTGCGGCTTTCTTATCGTTGGTCAAAATTCGGCCTCCAAAACCCAAGGTCCGTCCGCTCATACTGAGTATGGGGAACATAACCCTTCCCTTAAACCGGTCGAATTGTTTTTCTTCCTTTACAATGGACAGCCCGGTTTTTTCCAAAAACTCCAGTTTATACCCTTTTTTCAAGGCATGGGCTGTAAAGGCATCCCAAGTTTCGGGAGAGTAGCCCAACTCAAATTTCCTTATGGTTTCGTCGGTAAAACCTCTTTCCTTAAAATAGGATAAGCCGATGGCCTTGCCCTCTTCGGTTTTTAGAAGGGTGTTATGGAAATACTCCTTTGCAAAATCACTCACCAAATATAGGCTTTCCCGTTCGTCAGCTTGCTGTTTTTCCTCGTTGGATTGCTCGGTTTCAATAATTTCAATTCCATATTTTTTGGCGAGAAACCGAATGGCCTCCGGATAGGTGAAATGTTCGTGCTCCATCAAAAATGCCACTACATTCCCGCCTTTTCCGCTACTGAAATCCTTCCAAATTTGCTTTACGGGCGAAACCATAAAACTTGGCGAGCGCTCGTCGGTGAACGGACTGAGCCCTTTATAGTTGCTTCCGGCCTTCTTCAATTGCACAAAATCGCCAATAACCTCTTCGACCCGGGCAGTATCAAAAACATTGTTTATGGTGGTTTGGCTAATCAAATTTATTGGTGTTGAGGGTTAAGGGTTAGGCGTTAGGCGTTAAGGGTTATGGGTTAAGGGTTAGGCGTTTGGCGTTAGGCGTTAGGCATTAGGGGTTATGGGTTAAGGGTTAGGCGTTAAGTGGCATTCCATTTCGATTTGTAAAAATAGGAATATTAAGAATGAAAAACCCACAAGGTTTTGGATCAAACGAATTATGAAAAAATTTTGGCTAATCAAACAGCAAACGCTGACTTTTGAATATGGAAGCGCTTTCTATTTTTTCCGGTCGATAACATAGTTCACCATTAATTCAAGCGATTCTTTGTACGGCGAGGCGGGATAGGTTTCCAAAAGTTGAAGGGCCTGTTGTTGATAATCCTTCATTTTTGTAACGGCATAATCGAGTCCGCCGTTGTTTTTCACAAAGGCAATAACTTCCTTCACGCGCTGCTTGTCCTTATTATGATTTTTAACCGAATTGATAAGCCATTTTTTCTCTTCGGAAGTAGCGTGGTTTAGGGCGTAAATTAAGGGCAGGGTCATTTTTTGCTCTTTAATATCAATGCCGGTGGGCTTGCCAATGTGTTCGTTGCCATAATCGAAAAGATCGTCCTTAATTTGAAAGGCGGTACCGATAAGCTCGCCAAACTTGCGCATTTTTTCAACCTCTTCGTCGGGTGCCATCACGGCTCGGGCACCCATGGCGCAGCAGGCGGCAATGAGGGTAGCGGTTTTTTGGCGAATGATTTCAAAATAAACTTCTTCGGTAATGTCCAATTGGCGCGCTTTTTCAATTTGAAGCAGTTCGCCCTCGCTCATTTCGCGCACGGCAACGGAAATTATTTTTAGCAGATCAAAATCGTCGTTGTCTATGGAAAGAAGCAATCCCTTTGAAAGCAAATAATCGCCCACCAACACGGCAATCTTGTTTTTCCAAAGCGCATTTATGGAAAAGAAACCACGCCGGCGGTCGCTGTCGTCCACCACATCGTCGTGCACAAGGGTGGCGGTGTGGATTAGCTCAATGACCGCGGCGCCGCGATAGGTACGCTCGTTCACCTGGCCGTTACCCGTCATTTTTGCAATCAGGAAAACGAACATGGGGCGCATCTGTTTTCCCTTACGGTTTACTACGTAGTGGGTAATTCTGTTGAGAAGGGAAACTTTGGAAGACATGGAGGCAGAGAACTTTTTTTCAAAAAGCTCCATCTCGGTTTCAATGGGAAGTTTGATGCGCGAAACTATCTTCATAAAGGTTCAAAGATAGTCAAATTTGAGCGATGCCAAGGTGGTGGAAGGATGGGACAAGCGCGGAAAAAACGGGAATAAAAATTCGGATTAACAAAATTTTAGCATTTGCCAAATTAGGACACAAAAAGAGAAGCACAATTTTAAACGGTCGTTGCACGGAATTTGTAAAATATCCTGTTAAAAAAGGCAACACATTCAAAACACTTGCTACCTTTTTTTCCGAATGTTCAAATCAGCGTTAAACTCTATGAAAGCGGCACGAAAAGTAGCCTCAAAAGGTAACTTTGAAATTGAATTAATTTTTAACCCTAATTACTTTTTTACAATGAAAAAAATTACACTATTGGCCGCTTTGTTTGCTGGCTTTGCTATGAATGCGCAGACCGTTTTCTTTTCTGATGATTTCAATGATGAGGATGTTTCAGATTGGACTCTTTATGATGAAGATGGAGACGGTTTTGGTTGGGCAGATATTTTTGCCGTTACCGATCAAAATGGAAATCCCGTAACACCCATATCGCTTATTTCAAGATCTTGGCAAACTGTGCCACTAACCCCAGACAACTGGATTGTTTCACCGGCTATTGATTTGACTACAGCTTCTGGCGACGTTCAATTAATGTGGAAAGTTCAGGCAGCGGCAGCAGAATGGGATAATGAGAATTATTCGGTATATGTTGGCACAAGCAGCGATATTGCCGATCTTGAAATGGCCACAGTAACCTTTACTGAGGTTTATGACGATCCTAACGACCAAGGAACGCAATACGAGCGTAGTTTAGATCTTTCAAGTTTGGCTGGCGAAACCGTTTATGTTGCTTTCAGACACCACGATGTTACCGATATGGATTATCTTTCAATTGACGACGTTGTTGTTTCCGGAATATTGGCCGTTGGAACTAACGAGTTCCAAGGTTTCAAATATGCCGTAGCAAACGCAAATTTGAACCTTTCTGCCAACGCTGCAATGGATAACGTAGCTATCTACAACATGTTGGGCCAACAAGTGATTTCTCAAAAATTGAGCAGTAACAACGAAACTGTTGCCCTCTCTAGTTTACAGTCTGGTGTTTATGTGGTTACCGTAACTATTGACGGTGCAACCAAAACCTTTAAGATTGCAAAAAACTAATGTTGGAAATTCCCAAATTTAAAAAGAGCGGCCAAAAGCCGCTCTTTTTTTATTGCTTGTTCGCCAACTGTCCGCAGGCGGCGTCAATATCCTTCCCACGGCTGCGCCGAACGGTTACGGGTATGTGCGAGGCTTCCAAGGCTTGAATATAATCCTCGATAACCGCCGCTTCGGCCTGCTGAAAATGGCCATCGTCAATCGGGTTGTATTCAATCAAGTTTACCTTGCAGGGCACGTATTTACAAAATGTAACGAGTGCCTCAATATCTTCCCAAGTATCGTTTATATCCTTCCAAACAATATATTCATACGTGATTTTACGTTTGGTTTTGCTGTACCAATACTCCAACGATTCCCGCAGGTCTGGCAACGTAAGACTCTTCGCAAAAGGCATAATCTGTTCCCGTTTTGCTTGGATGGCCGAATGGAGCGACACGGCCAGATTGAATTTCACCCCGTCATCGGCAAGTTTTTTTATCATTTTTGGAACTCCGGAAGTGGACACCACAATGCGTTTGGGCGACATTCCCAATCCTTCCCCACCGGTAATTTTTTCAATGGCCTCCAATACATTTTTATAGTTCATCAAAGGTTCGCCCATGCCCATAAAAACAATGTTTGAAAGGGGCTTGTTGTGGTAAAGGCGACTTTCCTTGTCAATGGCCACTACCTGATCATAAATTTCATCGGGATTCAAATTGCGCATGCGCTTTAAACGGGCCGTAGCACAAAAAGTACAGTCTAAACTGCAGCCCACTTGCGAAGAAACACAGGCCGTTGTCCTGCTTTTGGTAGGAATGAGCACCGATTCTACCACCAAATCATCGTGAAGCTTTACGGCGTTCTTGATGGTTCCGTCACTGCTTTTTTGGAGATGGTCTACCTTTATATGATTGATGACGAAATTTTCATCCAAATGCCTTCGGGTTTCCTTGGAAAGATTGGTCATTTCATCAAAACTATGGATGCCTTTGCTCCACAGCCAATCGTAAACCTGTGTGCCGCGGAAGGCTTTGTCGCCTATACTTTCAAAAAACTGCCTAAGTTCTTCTTTTGAAAGCGCCCTAATATCCTTTTTTTCTGAAACCATCGTGCAAAATTAGGGTATTTAAAAGAAAAAAGCCTCTTTCAGTTTAGAATAGAGGCCAATTATGAAATCTGAATGGTTAATTATTTTTTTACTGCAATCTTTTTGGTGATGGAATCCTTGCTGTCCTCGTCCACCAAGCGCAGAAGATAAATTCCCTGTGCCATATTCTCCACAGAGATTGTATTCATAGTATCGTTCAAATTCCCCGAAAGAATTTGCTGGCCCATTACATTTGAAAGGGTAAAGGATAAATGTGGATACCGATTGTTCATTACTGTAATTGTAGCGCTGGCCGGGTTCGGATAAATTTTAAGCTCTCCAATTAGCTGAAAATCGGGAGTGTTCAGTAGATTTTGCAGCGTTTCTACGGTGGCAGCTCCTGTATTGGTGGGATCCAGCCAATCTTTTAAACGAGATTCGGGCGAATTCCCACTGTTCCAAGAAATTGCGAAGCGGCCGTAAATATCATATTCGCCGTTGTTTTCCAAACCGTCGCAAGCTGCTTGACCTGCGTATAGCTGACCAATAAGCCGCCCATGATGGTCAAATAGTGGGGAGCCAGAGGAACCGCTTTCGGTGGTTCCAATTTCCCAACCGTTTCCTGTGCCGTGATTGCCACCTCCAATGAGCCAAACCTGGGTTCCATTTGCATCTACTTTTTGTGCACCGGAATTATCCCTACAAATTTTCATTATGTCGCCATTGGGATGATGGATTCCCACCTCAAATAGAGGATCGGAATCACTGTTGTCCCATCCTGCAAATGCAACATCCCACGAAAGGGGAATGGGATTGAATAATTCCACCAAAGCAAAATCGCTTAAAACATTTTTGGCCCTAAATTCGGCCCCACTAATGGTAAAATTGGTCTGCAGATCACCGCTATCGCCACCCGTAGCACACACTGGTGTTGGACTTACCCAATTAAACCGAAAGGACCATAACGCAGGGTTACTGTTTTCCAAACAATGGTTGGCGGTTAAAATGAACGGAGTCTTATCGCCCAGGGCATTGTTGACCAATGACGCAGTGCATAAATGTCCGTTGCCAAGGTTAAGCAGCGCAACTGCCTTTTTTACCAAATCCTTTTTTTGCTCATAATCGTTTCCGATAGGGCAGTTAACATCATAATTGCAAGCTCCGGAATCATTGAGCCCCCGATTGTCGTCCAGCAAGGTATTGAGTTTTCCCATCCTATAGCCGTGGATGACATTTTGGATGTTTAATTGTGGGGTGCCTTGTACTTGAGGTGGTTGATAATATTCAATCCATATAATATCGCCTTCCACAAACCAAGTGCCCAAATGGCCGAGTGCTGAATTCTGATTGGAGGTTATGGCCGATATAATATCCGTGTGCCTGTCGTTGTATAATTGCAATTTGGACCCGTGGGGCAAGAAAAAATTATCAAAATTGACGCTTAAGTTCAAGGCTCCCGCCGATTGGATAGTGGCCTGCCACAATTTGCCACCATTGGGCAGGGCGGTCCAAAGACCTCCAGTTTCCATATTCAATTGAAGCGGAATTTGCATTCCGTACCGCCAAGGTTGGGATTTATCCAGATCGTTTAGGCTGTCTTCCCTCGCGATATTTTCAAAATTCAATTCGGGAAGCCTGACGATGGTTGGCACCCTTTCCAAATTCAAATCCCAGCTAATGGGCAAATCATTGCCGCCGTTCTGCGCAATAGCAGCTCCGAAAGCAATAATTAAAAGAAGGAAAAGGGTAGTTTTTTTCATTCCAACAAATATAGGTTGACCGTAACGATTGACTAAGGTAAATTTTTATTTCGACATTTGAAAACCAAAGGCTTGTAAAATAAAAAATCCCGATTTTCATCGGGATTTTTGGTGGTTTTTGTTGCGGGTCTATAAAATCAACATCGCATCGCCATAGGTATAGAAACGGTATTTTTCCTTTACCGCTTCGGCATAGGCTTCTTTGATAAAATCATGCCCTGCAAAAGCTGACACCATCATCAACAAGGTAGATTTAGGTGTGTGGAAATTGGTGACCATCGCATTGGCTATACTAAAATCGTAGGGTGGAAAAATGAATTTATTGGTCCAGCCCTTGTACGGATTCAAGGTTTGGTTGCTCGACACCGAACTTTCCAAAGCCCGCATAGCGGTTGTTCCTACGGCACAGATACGTTTTTTCTTTTGGATCCCGGCGTTGATAATGTTTACTGCTTTCATATCAATCTCCATTTCTTCCGAATCCATTTTGTGTTTGGACAGGTCCTCTACCTCAACGGAACTAAAGGTGCCAAGGCCCACGTGAAGCGTGATTTCGGCAACATTTACCCCTTTAATTTCCAACCGCTTCAATAAATGTTTTGAAAAGTGCAATCCAGCCGTCGGGGCGGCCACCGCGCCTTCGTTTTTGGCAAAAATGGTTTGGTAGCGTTCCGCATCCTCGGGCTCTACCTCTCTTTTTATATATTTTGGAAGTGGCGTTTCACCCAATTCGGTCAATTTATTTCGAAATTCGGCATAGGAACCGTCAAACAAAAAACGAAGGGTTCTTCCCCGCGAGGTGGTATTGTCAATAACTTCGGCCACGAGGGTTTCGTCATCGCCAAAGTATAGTTTGTTCCCAATACGGATTTTTCTTGCCGGATCTACCAAAACGTCCCAAAGGCGGGTCTCAGAATTCAATTCCCGAAGTAGGAAAACCTCAATGCGCGCACCGGTCTTTTCCTTATTTCCGAACAGTCGCGCCGGAAAAACCTTTGTATTATTCGTAATCAAAACATCATCTTCCTCAAAATAATCGATCAGATCCTTGAACATTTTGTGCTCAATAGTCTTTGTTTTTCTATCAAGGACCATCAAACGCGATTCATCGCGGTTCGGGGCCGGATATTCGGCCAATAATTCTTCAGGAAGGTTAAAGTTGAAGTTTGAAAGTTTCATTCCCATAATGCGTGGATTCAAGTTTATTTTACAAGGTGGCAAATATACAACCTCCATACAGGGGTTGTCAAGTAAATACCCCTTTATTATTTTGGATGTGCTTGAATTATTGAATTTTTACGAAAATAAAGAAATAAAAAAGTCGAATTTTTAAGGATTTTCAAATTCACATTGAAGGCCAAGGGCGTGCAAATCTGCCCAAAATTTTGGATATGATTTTGAAACAACTTCGGCATTATTAATAATAATCGGTGTTTTCAAGGCCAAGGGCGCAAAGGCCATCGCCATTCGATGGTCTTGATAGGTTTCTATGGCCCTTCCAGCGTTTAGCCGGGCCGGTTTTTCAAGATGGAGCGAATTGGCATCAATATGAACTACGGCCCCAAGTTTTTCCAATTCCACCTTTAGGGCAAGCAACCGGTCGGTTTCCTTTATTTTTAAGGTATGCAGCCCGGTCAACTTGCAGCCAATGCCCAGGCCGAAGCAAGTAACCGCGATGGTCTGCGCCAAATCGGGCGTGTTTGAAAGGTCGAGCAACAGCAAATCTGACAACTTTATATTTTTTTTCGAAAGGCGAATTGTTTTACTTTCTGCGTTAAAAACGGTTGCCACCCCGAGGGCCTCATAAATCTTGCAAACATTGGCGTCGCCCTGTAAACTGTCGCTCATAAAACTGCCGAGCGTAATTTTTGCATTTTTGGAAAGCGCCACCAAACTATAGAAATAGGACGCCGAACTCCAGTCTGACTCAACGGTCTTTTGGCGCTGTTCTACCTTTTCCGCGAAGGGAATGTGAATTAAATTTGAATGGAAAGAACCCGGAATGCCTATTTCTTCTAAAAGTTTCAAGGTCATTTCGATATAGGGAACGGAGGTTGTTTCCCCTTCGAGAAAAATTTTTAGACCCGCTGGAATTTTTGGGGCAATAAGCATTAAGGCCGAAATAAATTGGCTGCTTACATTCGCTTTTATGGATACTTCGTTATTGAAAAGTTGCCTGCCTTTTATCCGCAAAGGGGGAAATTCCGGGTTCCCGAGATACTCTATGTCGGCGCCCAGCGTTCTTAAAGCTTCCACCAACAAACCAATGGGTCGCTCCTGCATCCGTTTGCTGCCCGTGAGAACGATTTCGGCGCCTTCCTTTGAAGAAAAATAGGCCGTCAAAAAGCGCATGGCCGTGCCTGCGTGGTGCACATCGACGGTTCCGTTCATTACCTTTACACCCTTCTTTAAAACATCGGTATCGTCGCTGTCTGATAAATTTTTAATGGAAAGGTTTGGATATAGGGCCTGCAAAATCAGCAAGCGGTTCGATTCGCTTTTGGAGCCGCAAATGTTGATTTCAATATTTTCAGAAGGAAAAGTCCCGCTATTTAAAAAAGCCCTCATCGTTGGCGATCGTTTTGCTTAAGCTTTGCCCGAAACTTTCCGAAGGTTACAAAAAAGCCGTACACAAAACCCGCCAACAGTAGGGTCAAAACAAAAACATAAGGATTTCTTTCGGCAAAAAATGCAAGGTTGAATCCATCGATTGCCCATTTAATAATAGCGAAAAGTAGCGCAAAGGCCAAGGCCAATGAAATAACCGATTTCCAAAATCCCTTTGTATTGATAACTCGCTTGAACATTTATTGCAGTTTTTCGTTGTTGTGATGTCTGTCGTGGTCACGCTGGGTTTTCAGCGCCAATTTTTTTTCAAAAGCCGTTTGGAGGTTCACCCCGGTTTGATTGGCGAGGCACAGCACAACAAAAATAACATCTGCAAGTTCTTCGCCCAAATCCTTGTTTTTGTCGCTTTCCTTTTCGCTCTGTTCGCCATAGCGCCGGGCGATGATGCGCGCCACTTCGCCCACTTCCTCGGTGAGCTGTGCCATATTGGTAAGCTCGTTAAAATAGCGAACGCCGTGATTTTTTATCCACTCATCTACCGCCTGTTGTGCATTTTGAATATTCATGATTTTAGAACTTTTTTTCTTTATACTTAATTTTCACCTTCCGTAAAACGCTATTCCCTGTTTTTTGAGTCAATCCAAATCGTGACGGGACCATCGTTTATTAATGCAACCTCCATCATAGCGCCGAAACTTCCGGTTTTAATTTCCCTTTGGGTTTCCTTTTGAAGTTGTTCCACAAAATTCTCATAGAGCGGAATGGCAATTTCAGGCCGCGCGGCATTTATAAAGGAAGGTCGATTTCCCTTTTTGGTATTGGCGTGAAGCGTAAATTGACTAACCACCAAACAATCGCCATTTACATCCAGCACAGAAAGATTCATCGCCTCGTTTTCATCAGAAAAAATCCGCAGTCGTGCAATTTTTCCCGCCAACCAATCAATATCTTCTTTCGTGTCTGCAGCCTCAATTCCCAACAAAATCAACAAACCTTGATCTATCTCGGAGAAAATTTTCCCTTCAATAGATACGGATGCTTTTTTTACTCTTTGAATCAGTACGCGCATCTCTTTTATTTGTTAGGTGTTAAGGGTTATTGAGTTATTGGGTTATTGGGTTATTGGGTGGAAATTGGATTTTTTACTTTTCATTATAAATATCCTTTCGGAAATGATCTTCCTCGCCTTCCAAAATCTGTAAATAACTTTTGTAGCGCGACCACGCGATCTCTTCATTTTCCAAAGCCTTTTTAACTGCGCATTGCGGTTCTTCCAAATGTAGGCAGTTGTTGAATTTGCAGTGTTCCTTCAGCGCAAAAAACTCGGGAAAATAATCGGCCAGTTCCTCGCGGTCCATTTCTACAATTCCGAAACCTTTGATTCCGGGAGTGTCGATGATTTGGCCGCCAAGGGAAAGATCGAACATTTCGGCGAAAGTAGTGGTGTGCTGGCCCTGCAAATGCTGTTCGGAAATTTCGGAAGTTTTTAAGTTTAATCCGGGCTCAATATGATTGATCAAAGTAGATTTGCCCACGCCGCTATGGCCCGAAAACATGGTTACCCTGTCTTTCATTATGGCCTTTACTCTATCAACATTTTTTCCCGTGAAAGCCGAAATGCCAATACATTCATACCCAATTTTCCGATACAGCGCCGCCAGAAATTTCACTTCAAGCAGTTCCTCTTCCGTATAGGTGTCAATTTTATTAAAAAGCAATACGGTTTTAATATGATAGGCTTCCGCAGTGACCAAAAAACGATCGATAAAGGTGGTAAAGGTCGGCGGATTGTTAAGGGTAACCAATAAAAAGGCAACGTCAATATTGGCAGCGATGATGTGGGTTTGCTTTGAAAGATTCACCGATTTGCGGATGATGTAGTTTTCGCGCTCGTCTATATGTTTAATGACGCCCACGGTTTCATCCCCCTTTTTTTCTATTTCAAAATCAACGTGATCGCCCACTGCTACCGGGTTTGTACTTTTAATTCCTCCAATTCGGAATTTGCCCTTGATCCGACAGTCATAAAAAGTTCCGTTTTCCGCCTTAACGGAATACCAACTGCCGGTCGATTTATAAACAAGTCCTTTCATTCTGGTTGCAGGTTGCAGGTTGGAGGTTGCAAAAATATTAATCTTTAATCAAACAAATTTTCATTTTGTATTGGGAATAGATTTTTTATAGACCCTGTGGGTAATCATAAACTAAAGCTTCATTTTTTAAGTTAATACAAATATCCATTTTATCCCAAAATGTCAGTGTGGTTATCAAAACAAGTATCATCAAACCCAAGATTGAATTAAACCGAACGGATTAATTATTAATTATTAATCATTAATTATTCATTAATAACCCTTTTTTGATGGTTGATGGATTCTTGGTGTATGGCCTTAAAAATACGCAGGATGAATTCTTCGCTCAACTCGTTTTCCTCGCCCTCCAAAATCATCTTTCCCAAAATTTCGTTCCATCGTTTGGTCTGAAGAATGGCAACATTATTTTTTCTTTTTAGCGCGCCAATGTTGTCTGCAATTCTCATTCGTTTGCCTAAAGTTTCAATCAATTGGTGGTCCAACACGTCTATTTTGGTTCGCAGGGTGTTCAGCTTATTTCGAAATTCAACGGCATCGCCCTCTTGTTTTCGGATGCGCAAATCTACCGTCATTTGCCTTAGCGTTTCGGGGGTAATCTGTTGTGCTGCATCGCTCCAGGCATTGTCGGGGTCGAAGTGGGTTTCCACCATTAATCCGTCATAATTAAGGTCCAAGGCGGTTTGGCAAAGATCAAAAATAATATCGCGCCGGCCTGCAATGTGCGACGGATCCAAAATTAATGGCAAATCTGGAAATTTATTTTGCAGGTCAATCGGTATCTGCCACTCCGGATTGTTGCGATAGCGAGTTTTTTCATAGGTTGAAAATCCGCGATGGATAACGCCCAGTTTTTCCACTCCGGCCTCGTAAAACCGCTCCACTGCTCCAAGCCATAGGGCCAAATCGGGGTTTACTGGGTTTTTGACCAAGACAATTTTATCGGTTCCCTTCAAAGCATCGGCGATTTCCTGAACCATAAAAGGGGAAACCGTAGTGCGCGCGCCAATCCAAAAAATATCAATATCGTGTTTTAAGGCCAAATCTACGTGGTTGGCGTTTGCAACTTCAGTGGTGGTCATTAGGCCAGTTTCCTGCTTCGCCCTTTGCAACCACTTGAGGCCCAAAGCGCCCACGCCTTCAAAATTTCCGGGGCGGGTCCTGGGTTTCCAAATTCCGGCCCGGAGCACGGTGGTGTCGGTTTCCTTTAACTGATGGGCAATTTTCAAAACCTGTTCTTCCGTTTCGGCGCTACAGGGTCCGGCTATTACCAGCGGATGGCTAAGGTTCATTTGATTCAGCCAATTGCGAAGTTCTTTTTTATTTTCCATTTAAAATTGCATTTGAAAATTGAGCGTGGGCATGGGTTTCATCCTGCCCATAAACTCCCAAAATTGTTAATTCCTTTACGGTCTTTTTAAGTATTTCCATTACTTCAAAAAAGAAAATTTCATCTCCAAAAACCACGTCCACAAAAAAGGCATATTGCCACGGTTTGCCAACAATGGGCAACGATTGTATTTTGGTCAGGTTAATATTGAAGGTGGTCAGCAGGCTCAGCACATTGCCCAAACTGCCCACATTGTGTTCCAACACAAATTTAAGGGAGGCCTTGTCTGCTTGCTGCATCCGCTTGTTCTCTTTTTTGCCCAAAAGTACGAAGCGCGTGTGGTTTTCCTTTATATCCTGAATATTACTGTCCAAAATTGTAAGCCCAAAATTTTCGGCTACCTGTTTGCCCGCGATGGCCGCTACTCCACTTAGATTTTGGTCTTTAATGCGTTTGGCTTCGGAAGCAGTGTCCTTTCCCTCAATTATCTTGAATTGTGGAGGAAATTTATTGAGATATTCCCGGCATTGCAACAAGGCAACCGGGTGGGAATGGATTTCCTTAATATCGTGAATGGATTCGCCCTCCAAAGCCATTACATACATTTGGATGTCCAAAACAGTTTCTGCCAGAATTTCGAAATTGCCGCGATCAATCAATCCATAATTGGGCAGAATGGAGCCAACAATGGTGTTTTCAATGGCCATTACCCCAAAATCGGCATGGCTATTGTTTATGGCGTTGGTCACTTTTTCAAAAGAATCGCAGCTGATGATGGAAGCTTCTTCCTTCGGAAAAAGTTTGAGGACGGCTTGGTGGTGGAAGGAATTCTCAATTCCGTGAATGGCTACTTTTAGGCTCATAATCGTACTTTTTAGGTTAAAAAAAAAGTCCCGGAAACAATTTCCCGGGACTTGCAAGTTTTATGGTTCAATTACCTATATAACCCTCCCGGTCCTATCCTTAAAATAGAAAAACCAAAAGTTGTTAAAGGTAAAAAGAGTGCTCATTGTTGTTTTTATAGATGGCTAAAGTATGAAATTCCTAAAAACGGAAAAGAACTTTTTTCATTTTTTTATTTGCTTACCTTTGTTCAACTCCAAAAATATATGTCGATACACGTTGAAAATATTTCCAAAACCTACGGCGCACAGCAGGCGCTGAACAAGGTTTCCTTCACTATAGAAAAAGGCGAAATTGTAGGTTTCCTCGGGCCGAACGGTGCGGGAAAATCTACAATGATGAAGATTTTGACCACCTACCTTCCCGCGTCGGAGGGAACCGCCTTTGTCCATGGTTTTGAAGTAAAAAAGGAGCCCATTTCCGTAAAAAAGAATATTGGTTATCTGCCCGAGCACAACCCGCTTTATTTGGATATGTACGTTCGGGAATATCTTCTTTTTAATGCCGGAATTTACAATATTCCAAAAATCGACGTTGAACGCGTTATTGAAAAAACCGGTTTAACGCCCGAAGCAAACAAAAAAATAGGCCAACTCTCAAAAGGATATCGACAACGCGTGGGGCTGGCCAACGCACTGTTGCACGATCCCGAGGTTTTAATTTTGGACGAACCCACCACCGGGCTGGACCCCAACCAATTGATTGAAATACGTCAACTTATAAAAAAGGTGGGGAAGGAAAAAACCATTTTGCTGTCCACACACATTATGCAGGAAGTGGAGGCTATTTGCGATCGGGTAATCATCATCAACAAAGGCGAAATTGTGCTGGATAAAAAACTTTCAGATTTGAAAAACAATCAGCAACAGATTATTGAAGTGGAATTTGATTACCGAGTGGAAGAAGTAGCACTGCACCAGCTTCCGAAGATTCAAAAAGTTGAAAATCCGGTGGGGTTTGTGTATCATCTCTATTTTGACAGCGAACAGGACCTTCGCGGAAAGGTATTCGATTTTGCGCACGACAATGGTTTGAAAATCCTTCAGCTCCACCAAAAAAACACAACGCTCGAAAAACTGTTTTCAGAGTTGACTATTCAAAAATAAGCCTGCCGCGATACAGTTCCTCAACCTCCACGACGGGTGGACGGATTTTGCTGATAACATTCCCCAAGCTCACAATTTTTCCGCGGATGGCTTGCTGCGGGTTCACGATCATTTCGCCCGTGCTCCGGTGATAAATCGTTAAATCGCCAACGCTCAAATTTTCTGAATAAATCCTGCAATCGCCTGCATACAGACCAAAATTGGCCCGCGCGGCCGTTCCTGTCAAATAGAATTTAGACAGACCATTGGCGACAATCGTTAAATTAGCTACGTCCAAATTTAAATGGAAATCGCCATCAATATGGTATTGGTCTTCGTTCTCCTGATCCTCGGAGGCAAGACTGAGCGTCGGGTAGCGAAGCACTCCAACGCTTTCGATGGAATAGCCCGTGCTGCTTCTGATTTCGGTGATGTTTGGAGCCGTAATATATACCTTGGTAATTCCATAATCGCGAAGCAGGTTGCAGGCATTGTTGTTATGGATTTCGAGCCGGCCGTCAGTAACTGACAGTGTAACATCGTTCATTAAATTTTCGCCGGTTTCGACTACTACTTTCTGTTCCGTACCTTGTTGAAGAAACAATTTGGTGCGTTCCCAAACCAAAATTTTGGTAAAGGGTGCCACAGAAATTTCCTCTTGGACAATGGAACCTTCAGTTTGAAGGCAATCCCACCCTTTATCGGAACTACAGCCCGAAAAAAATAGCATCAATAAAATGCAACCTATATATTTCATTTTTTCTGAAAAATTCAATTCCTATAGCCTATAGCCCAGCCCAAATTCCACGGCTTCGGCCTTTGCCCAATGGGCGTGCACGGTTACGCTAGCGAAAATTTTATCCTTATAAAAATAGCGCTTCAACCCCAAACGGTTATAAATTCTATTTTCAAAAGCATAGGGCCAATACACATAATAGCCCAATTGCGAAACAAACGCCACTTTGTTGAAACGCCATTCATGGCCCACAAAAACCCCTACCCGCTTGTAGTCTTCATCGCCAGAAAGGCCATCTTCGGGATAGGCAATGGAGCGGTACTTGACCAATTCCTTCAAAAAAGTTGAAAAGAAAACATCGACCCCTGCGGTGAACGTGCTTTTATAATTGATACGCTTGTCAACAAAAGCAGATATTACATAAAAAGGTTCCTGCCCGAGGCCCACCACATCGCTTTCGTTTATTCCGGTCCTAAAAGCGAGGTTGTATTTAAACCTTTCGGCGTGGGTTCTGCTCAGCGAGTCTTCCTTTTTGATATACTCGGGAAATTCCTTATAATCCAATTGATAGCTCACGCCGGCATTTACCAGAAAAGAATTGGTGCTATTGTTGGGCGCCTTAAAATTGGCATTGCTGTAATGGATAATCGTGAACCCGGCGTGAACCCCCAATCCCTTCCAAATATTTTCGCGCACGTAATTGCCCCTTAGCAAGGTTGAACTCAAAAAATGGGTGCCGTAGGCGTTGTTGTCCCTATTGGTTTTGGAGTCATAGGGCATTTCGGCGAAAGCGATTCCCTGGCCCACGCGCAGCATTAAATTTCGGTTTAAAAAATACCAATTCATATGGCTGTAAACCCCCATCACGTTGCCCAAATATTCGTTGTGCATGTTTTGAAAGGCCGCCGTAAATCCCCAATCGGGATAATTATACCGACGTTCCCATTCGTTATAGCCGTAGGTCTTTCGGTTGAGGGCAAGCATAAATCCGGTGGGATGGCCCGTAATCAAGTGCTCAATATCTGGATTGTGCTCCAAAATACTTCCGTAGAAAAAATCGGCCTCCAAGGAAATTGGCTTCAATTCTTCCTCTTGGGAAAAAAGGGAAATACTCAAAAAAAGTATTGAAATTACGGAAAGAAAGTGCCTCATATTTTTTAAACGCCGGTAAAGATAAACTAATCCACAAACAATAAACGGCCCGTGAATAATTCTTTTACATCTACCACTGGCGGGCGGTGATGACTCATAATATCGCCCGTTGCCACGATTTTTCCGATGATACTTTGCTGCGGATTTACTATCATTTTGTTTGCACTTCTTTGAAAAACAGTGAGTTCATTAATCATAAAATCCTTGCCCTCAAACCTCGGCATTTCGTCTGCAAAGCTCAAATTTGCCTTTTCCGCGGCTCCCGTAATGTAAAAAACACTTGGACCGTTTGCGCTTACGCGGAAATCGTCACAAACAAGGTTTAAATAGAAATCGCCGCTCTTTCTGATGGTTTCCGGGCCGGCCGTGGTGTTACTAACCAAAGTGAGTTGCGGAAAGTTCAATATTCCTTCGCCAATCACATCGAAAGCCGAGCTATTCCTGATTTCGGTGAGGTTCGGTACGGTTACAAAAACTTTCGTGATTCCGTAATCGCGGACCAAATTGCAATCATTATTATCTTTCACCACCAAAGTATTTCCTTCAACACCTACGGAAATATCGCTTAAAAGGTTTTCGCCCGTTTCAAGAATTATTTTCGTGGAATCGCCCTGTTTCAAATATAAAATCACATCGTCCTCAATCCTAATTTTTGAAAATTCTGAAACCACATATTCTTTGGAAATTCGATCGCCAGCCGCTTGCAAACAATCCCAACTATCTTCGGAATCGCACGAAAACAGCAAAAAAACGAATCCAATAAAAAGAAATTTCTTCATAATCTATATTCTAATTCCCACGCCAAATTCCACGCCTTCCACTTTCGCGCCGTGCGATTTTAAAGTAATTGCGCTGAAAAGTGTATCGGTAAAATAATATTTCAGGCCTGCCCGAAAATATGTTCTTCCCTCAAAATCGTAGGGATAATACACATAATAGCCAACCTGTGAAACTACTGCCAATTTGTTGATGTGAAGCTCGTGCCCTGCAAAAATCCCGACGCGTTTAAAATCCTCATCGCCTTTTACGCCCGAATTTGGGAAAGCAATGGAAAGGTATTCAATTTCCTTTTTCAGAAAGGGCAAGTAGAAAAAATCGGCCCCCAACTGAAGCGTACTTTTATAGCTCAACCGCTTGTCCGCAAAGGCCGAAACCACAAAAAACGGATGCTGCCCAAGATTTAAATAATCGCTTTCGTTCAACCCGCCGCGAAGCACAAAGTTGTATTTTATGGGTTCCGAAATTTTCTGCGGAAGCGAATCGGAGCTATATTCCGAAGTTTTTTCGTCAGCCACGGAATATTGCACCCCGACGTTTATAGTGAAAGCATTCGTGCTCGAATTTGGCGCCTTAAAATTTCCGTTGGAATAATGCACCAAAGCAATTCCCGCTTGAACTCCGAAGTTTTTGAATAGATTCTGTTTGTTGTAATTCAGCATCAAATAAGTGGAACTTAAAAAATGGCTGCCGTAAGCATTGTTTTTGAAATTGGTCTCCAAATGGAACGGATTGGTGTTATAGGCAATGCCCTGCCCTATTCGGAAGAAAAGATTTCGCTTTAAAAAGTAAAAATTGAAATGCCCGTACAGCCCATAATTTTCACCCAAAACATCATAATTTGCATTTTGGTGCACAAAGGAAAACCCCCAATCGGGATAATTATATTCCTGCTGCCAACGCTCTGCTCCATAAGTTTTCCGATTAAAACCAAGGACGAAACCGTCGGGATGCGCTTTCACCAAATGTGAAATATCTTTATTATGCCGAAGAATGGTTCCGTAGAAATAATTGGCGTCCACGAAAAAATCGGTGTTTTTTTCCTGTGAAAAAACAAAAGAAATCGTGAAAAAAAACACCAAAAACGCAATTCGGGACATGGCCGCAAAATAAAGCAATCTTAAAATATCTGCGAAGCGATTTCCCTAATATTGCTGCTTTTTCCCATAGAATAGTAGTGAAGAAAAGGCACGCCGGCCTTTACAAGTTCTTTGCTTTGCTTTACGCACCAATCAATCCCAATCTGCCGGACGGCTTTGTTGTCCTTGGCTTTCACCACTTCCTTCACCAGCGAATCTGGTAAATCAACTTTAAATCTATGCGGAATTAAATTGAGATGCGATTTCACCGCAATGGGTTTCAAACCTGGAATAATGGGTACCGTAATGCCTTCTCCCCTACATTTTTCAACAAACTTGAAATATTTTTCATTGTCGAAAAACATTTGGGTAACAATGTATTCCGCGCCATTTTTTATCTTCTTTTTTAGGAAATGGATATCGCTTTCGCTGCTCGGGGCTTCCATATGTTTTTCAGGATATCCGGCCACGCCCACACAAAAATCCGTCGGGAATGTATGCTGAAGCTCGTCGTCCAAATAAGTGCCCTTGTTCAATGCATTTATTTGCGAAACGAGATCGCAGGCATATTTATGTCCGTTTTTTTCGGGAGAGAAATAGGTTTCGCTTTTAACCGCATCGCCGCGCAGGGCCATTACGTTATCAATTCCCAAAAATTGAAGGTCTATCAAAAAGTTCTCGGTTTCTTCCTTCGTAAATCCGCCGCAGAGAATGTGCGGCACGGCATCAACTTCGTATTTGTTTTGGATTGCCGCGCAAATCCCCACCGTTCCCGGACGCTTGCGAACGATTTTCTTCTCGATCAACCCGTTCTTCAATTCCTTAAAAACATATTCCTCCCGATGATAGGTTACGTTTATGTAGGGCGGCTGAAACTCCATCAACGGATCAATGTTCTCAAAAATGGAATGAATATTTTCACCTTTTAATGGAGGTAAAATTTCAAACGAAAACTGGGTTTTTCCGTTGCCGTTTTTTATGTGCTCGGTTACTTTCATCTATTCTGCAAGATTTGTTTTCAGCCAATTCGTGGCTTCTTCTAAATTCATATTTTTTCGCTTTGCAAAATCTTCCACTTGATCCATTTTAATTTTTCCAAGACCAAAATAGCGCGCTTCGGGATTCGCAAAATAATAGCCCGAAACCGAAGCCGCCGGCCACATGGCCAAATGTTCGGTAAGTTCAACCCCAATGTTTTCTCCCACTCTTAAAACTTCCCAAATGGTTCTTTTTTCCAAATGATCGGGACAGGCGGGATAGCCGGGCGCTGGGCGAATTCCTTTGTATTTTTCCGAAATGAGGTCTTCGTTGGAGAGATTTTCTTCGGAAGCGTAGCCCCAATAGTTGATGCGCACTTCTTTGTGAAGATATTCCGCAAAGGCTTCTGCCAAGCGGTCTGCCAGCGCTTTTACCATAATCGCGTTGTAATCATCGTGATCGGCCACGTATTTGGCGGACAGTTCGGCAGTGCCAAAACCGGCACTTACACAGAAACAGCCAATATAATCCTGAATACCGGTTTCCTTGGGCGCGATAAAATCGGCCAGGGCGAGGTTTGGTTTTCCTTTTGCTTTTTGGGATTGTTGGCGAAGGGTTCGGAATACGGGATTTGGGATTTGGGATTTGAGATTTGGGATTTCCAAAGAAATATCATCGTCATTAATAGTATTTGCTTCAAAAATTCCAAAAACGGCTCGCGCCTCTAACAGTTTTTCTGAAATAATTTTATGGAGCATTTTTTTTGCATCCTTAAATAATTCCGAAGCTTGTTCGCCCACCACTTTATCTGTCAAAATATTTGGATACTTTCCGTGCAGTTCCCAACTTCTAAAAAAAGGCGTCCAATCTATAAAATCCAGCAAATGGTTTAAATCGAAATCCTTTAAAACGTGAACTCCCAGTTTGTTGGGTTTCACTATTTCTGAAGAATTCCAATCAATTTGAAACTTATTTTTTCGTGCTTCGGAAATTGGTAAATAGGTTTTTACTTTTTGTCGTTTCAGAAATTCCTTTCGAAAAGTGTCATATTCTTTTTTCAGATTTTCTTTATATGAAGCCGAAGTTTCCTTTTTCAGTAAATCGCCAACAACCGTAACTGCTCGTGAAGCATCGTTTATGTGCACCACTGCACATTCGTACTCGGGATCAATTTTTACTGCCGTATGCGCTCGGCTCGTTGTTGCGCCGCCAATCAACAACGGAACCTTGAAATTTTGCCGTTGCATTTCCTTCGCCAAAAAAACCATTTCGTCCAACGAAGGCGTAATCAAACCGCTCAAACCAATGGCATCCACGTTTTCCTCTTTTGCGGTTGCGATTATTTTTTCTGGCGGCACCATTACGCCCAAATCGATTATTTCATAATTGTTACAAGCCAGAACAACGCCGACAATATTTTTTCCGATGTCGTGCACATCACCCTTTACGGTTGCCATCAAGATTTTACCAGCCGAATCCGTCCCCCTAGCCTCTGCCTGGTTAGCAGACAGGCCCGAAGGGGGGACAGAGGTTTTAGACTTTTTTAAAGCCCCCTTTGGGGGTTGGGGGGACTGTGATCGCAGCGCTTTCTTCTCCTCTTCAATAAAAGGCAAAAGATAGGCAACCGCTTTTTTCATCACACGGGCAGACTTAACCACTTGTGGCAGAAACATCTTTCCGCTTCCGAAAAGGTCGCCCACCACGTTCATCCCCGTCATTAAATGGCCTTCGATTACTTCGATGGGTTTGGAAACGCTTTGCCGCGCTTCTTCGATATCTTCTAAAACGAACTCATCGATTCCCTTTACCAATGCCCTTGTAATCCGATTTTGCAATGGTTCCGCGCGCCACGACAGATCAACTTTACTTTCTTTTGAATTTCCTTTTACGGTCTCGGCAAAATCCAATAATCGCTCTGTGGCATCGTCGCGACGGTCGAGCATCACGTCTTCCACGTATTCCAATAAATCCTTCGAAATATCATCATAAACCTCCAAAAGCGATGGATTGACAATGCCCATATTCATCCCAGCTTTTATGGCGTGGTACAAAAACACCGAATGCATCGCCTCGCGCACGGGGTCATTGCCCCGGAAACTGAAGGAAACATTGCTCACCCCGCCACTAACGCTCACGTGCGGCAGATTTTCACGAACCCAGCGCGTGGCCTCAATAAAATCAATGGCGTTGCGCCGATGCTCATCCATTCCGGTTGCGACGGGGAAAATGTTTAAATCGAAAATAATGTCTTCGGGTGCGAATTTTACTTGGTTCACCAAAATATCGTACGACCGTTTGGCAATTTCAATGCGTCTTTCGTAATTATCGGCTTGGCCGGTTTCGTCAAAAGCCATTACGATTACCGCGGCGCCATAGCGTTTTATGAGTTTTGCGTGGTGGATAAATTCAGCTTCGCCCTCCTTTAGGCTGATTGAATTTACCACACATTTTCCCTGAACCACTTGCAATGCGGCTTCAATAATTTCCCATTTACTGCTGTCGATCATTATGGGCACGCGTGAAATATCGGGCTCGGACACGACGAGTTTTAAGAATTTCACCATCGCCTCTTTCCCGTCAATCAGCCCGTCGTCCATATTCACGTCGATGATCTGCGCGCCGTTTTCCACTTGCTCGCGGGCAACGGAAAGGGCTTCCTCAAAATTCCGTTCTTTTATAAGCCGAAGAAACTTCTTTGAACCTGCCACATTGGTACGCTCGCCCACGTTAATGAAATTGCTTTCGGGGGTGATGATCAATAGTTCGAGCCCACTCAGTTTTAGATATTTTTTATTTTCTGTATTCATTCGTTTAATACTAACTTCAATTGCGCTTCGACAAGCTCAGCGTGACAATGATATTTCAAATTATAAATCATAATCTATTTGTCAGCCTGAGCTTGTCGAAGGCCAATGCAGTTTCTATTATTTCAAAAAGGTAATTTCGTTATGTCCACGTTCCCTCCGGAAATTATAATTCCAACTTTTTTATTTTTAAACCGCTCTTTTTCGCGAAGCAAAGTCGCAAAAGCCACTGCGCTACTCGGCTCCACGATTATTTTCATCCGCTCCCAGATAAGTTTCATTGCTGAAATAATTTCGGTTTCTTCAACCCTGATTATTTCTGAAACGAATTCTTTTATAATCGGGAAATTGACATCGCCGAGGAATGTTTTCAATCCGTCGGCGATTGTGTTTGTGGTTTCGTTCTTTTCTATTTTTCCGCTTTTCAGACTTCGAAAAGCATCGTCAACCTCAAAAGGTTCGCCGCCGATGGTTTTGCAATCAGTTCCAAAATATTTTACTGAAAGTGCAGTCCCGGCAATCAATCCGCCGCCGCCAACGGGCGTGAAGACGTAATCCAAATCAGGGTGGGCTTGCAGCAATTCCGCGGCAGCGGTGGCATTGCCGAGAATCACGTTTTTATCGTTCGAGGGATGAATAAAAGTGGCACCTGTTTCTTTTTGGATTCGTTCGGCTTCGGTTTCCCTCGCGATTGGCGTTGATTCGGATTCCGTGATAATTCCGCCGTAGCCTTTAACCGCTTCCTTTTTTACTTGTGGCGCATTTTCGGGCATCACGATGTAAGCTTTTACGCCTAAATTTTTCGCAGCCAACGAAAGTGCCTGCGCAAAATTTCCGGAGGAATGTGTTACAATTCCAGCTTTTTTCTGCGCTTCGGAAAGTTGTAAAATAGCATTTGTCGCACCTCGCATTTTGAATGCGCCCATCTTTTGAAAATTCTCGCATTTGAAGAAAACCTCAGTACCGGAAAGTTCATTTAAATAGGAAGATTTTAGCACGGGCGTGTTGTGGACATACGGTTTTACGCGTTCACAGGCTGCTTCAACATCTTGTTTTGTGGGAATCATACCGCAGTGGTTTCAGCATTAAAAACGGGCCTCGGTTTGTATTGCGAAGTGATTTCGGCAATGGCCTTGATATGTTCCGGGGTGGTGCCGCAACAACCGCCAATGATGTTTACCAACTGCTTGTCCAAATATTCCTTTATTTGTTCGGCCATTTGCTTCGGACTTTCGTCATATTCCCCAAAGGCGTTTGGAAGACCCGCATTTGGATAGGCGCTTACGGCAAGATTGGTGCGGTTTGCAATCACTTCCAAATGGGGCGTGAGTTGTTTGGCACCCAAAGCACAATTAAAACCCACGCTTAACAGCGGAATGTGCGAAATGGAAATCAGAAATGCTTCTGCCGTTTGGCCGGAAAGGGTGCGTCCAGAAGCATCGGTTATGGTTCCACTTATCATAATTGGAATGTCTAAATTTCGTTCTTCCTTTATTTCATCGATTGCGAAAAGTGCCGCTTTTGCGTTGAGCGTATCAAAAATGGTTTCTACCAAAAGGATGTCCACGCCACCGTCAATCAAGGCTTCGGCCTGTTGTTTGTAGGCAACGCGGAGTTCTTCAAAAGAAATGGCTCGAAAACCTGGATCGTTTACATCGGGACTCATGCTGGCGGTTTTGTTTGTCGGACCCATCGCTCCGGCTACAAAACGTGGTTTGTTAGGTTCTTTCGAGGTGAATTCATCTGCAACTTTTTTTGCGATTTTTGCAGATTCAAAATTCAATTCATACACCAAATCCTGCATGTCGTAATCGGCCATGGCAATGGTGGTGCTTGAAAAGGTGTTAGTTTCCACAATATCTGCGCCCGCTTCGAAATATTTTGAATGGATTTCGGCAATGGCCTGCGGCTGGGTGAGCGACAGCAAATCGTTGTTTCCCTTTACCGATTTATGAAAATCCTTAAACCGTTCGCCACGAAAATCCTCTTCGGAAAACTTGTAACGCTGCAGCATGGTACCCATTGCGCCGTCGAGGATTAATATTCGGTTTTGTAGTGCCTGTTGTATTTTATTCATTTCTTGAATTTAAAAACATCCCTCCCCAATCCTCCCTTCAAAGGGAGGAGCGGAATTGTGTTATATAATATGTTGCTCCCACAAGATATGGGAATTAAAAAAACATCAAGAAAAGGTGAAGGAAAAACCTATTTGTTGTTATCTATTCCGCTCCCGAAGTCTCGGGACGGATAGAATGTAGCACCTTCATTCTGGCGAAAGGGTTGCTAAGGCGTCAAAGGGTCTATTCCCTCGGCCTTTCTTGATAACTTTCAGTACGGT
>JBLWUV010000013.1:0-70002 GCA_048268785.1 Aequorivita sp. | reverse complement strand
TCTGTCCTTGTTTGGGCGGTTGGTTTTTTTGATCTGCCATTATTAGATTTTAGACGTTAGATATTAGATTTTAGATTTCCTATGACAGAAAATATTGGTCTTCGGCTCCGCTCAGACCACGGTCATTGAGCGGAGCCGAAATGACCTCTTTAATTATAATTTACTTCCTGCTTTACGCGGTTCATTTCCTCGAGTTCTTCTTTAGAACCCACAATTATGGTATCATACCTACGCATACCGGTACCGGCTGGTATTTTATGACCCACAATCACGTTTTCCTTCAAGCCTTCCAAGGTATCAACCTTACCCGCAACGGCAGCCTCGTTCAATACTTTGGTTGTTTCTTGGAAGGAAGCCGCTGAAATGAACGACTTGGTCTGAAGCGACGCTCTCGTAATACCTTGAAGTACGGGAATAGCCGTTGCAGGGACCGCATCGCGCGCCTCGGCCAACACTTTGTCATTTCTTCTCAATAAAGAATTTTCATCGCGAAGCATACGGGGCGAAAGAATTTGTCCCTCCTTCAAGTTCTCTGAATCACCGGCATTGGTAACCACCTTCATTCCAAAGATCTTGTCATTTTCTTCAATGAAATCATCTTTATGCGCCAATTGGTCTTCGAGGAAGATAGTATCTCCCGGATCTTGGATCTGTACTTTGCGCATCATTTGGCGAACAACCACTTCAAAGTGCTTATCGTTGATTTTAACCCCTTGCAGACGGTACACCTCTTGAACTTCGTTCACAAGATATTGCTGTACTGCAGAAGGCCCTTTAATGCGAAGGATATCCTCTGGCGTAATGGAACCATCGGAAAGTGGCATACCTGCACGAACATAATCGTTTTCCTGAACAAGAATTTGGTTTGAAAGTTTCACCAAATACTTTTTCACCTCGCCCAATTTGGACTCAACGATAATCTCGCGGTTACCACGTTTAATTTTTCCGAAGGAAACTACACCATCTATTTCACTAACAACTGCCGGGTTTGAAGGGTTACGCGCTTCAAAAAGCTCGGTAACACGTGGAAGACCTCCGGTAATATCACCCGCTTTTGCAGATTTACGTGGAATCTTCACCAAAATTTTACCGATTTTAATCTTGTCGCCATCGTCCACCATTAAGTGGGCCCCCACGGGAAGGTTGTAGCTTCGGATGATTTCATCCTTCTTCCCTAAAATTTGAAGGGTAGGGATGCGCTTTTTATCTCTTGATTCGGAAATAACTTTTTCTTGGAAACCAGTTTGCTCGTCAATTTCAACTTGATAGGTCAAACCTTGAACGATGTTTTCATACTTAATTTTTCCGGCAAATTCAGAAATAATTACACCGTTATAAGGATCCCAAGAGCAGACCACATCACCCGCATTCAAACTGTCGCCATCCTTCACATAAAGGGTGGAACCGTAGGGAATGTTATTGGTGCTTAAGGTAATACCGGTTTTCTTGTCAACCAATTTAATTTCAGAAGTTCGGGAAATAACGATATCGACCGTTTTTCCTTGGCTGTCCTCACCTTTAACGGTTTTAAGATCTTCAATCTCTGCTTTACCGTCAAAACGAACTACCAATTTGTTTTCTTCGGAAATGTTACCGGCAATACCACCCACGTGGAACGTACGAAGGGTAAGCTGCGTACCAGGTTCGCCGATGGACTGTGCGGCCACAACGCCCACGGCCTCTCCGCGCTGCACCATTTTGTTGGTAGCAAGGTTGCGTCCGTAGCATTGGGAACAAATTCCTTGTTTGGCCTCGCAAGTAAGGGCAGAACGAACTTCCACACTTTCAATAGGAGACTTTTCAATCGCCTCGGCAATTTCCTCTGTAATGTGTTCGCCCGAACCGACCAACAATTCCTTGGTCAGTGGGTTTACCACATCGTTCAAAGAGGTACGGCCCACGATTCGAGCCGCAAGGGTTTCCACCACTTCTTCATTTTTCTTCAAAGCGGAAACTTCAATACCGCGCAAGGTGTAGCAATCTTCAATATTGATAATAACATCCTGCGAAACATCCACCAAACGACGAGTTAGGTAACCTGCATCCGCTGTTTTAAGAGCGGTATCGGCAAGACCTTTTCGCGCCCCGTGGGTAGAGATAAAGTATTCAAGAATGGAAAGACCTTCCTTAAAGTTGGATAGAATCGGGTTCTCGATAATTTCACCTCCACCGGAGTTTGATTTTTTCGGTTTCGCCATCAATCCACGCATACCTGTTAATTGGCGGATTTGTTCCTTAGAACCCCTCGCACCAGAGTCAAGCATCATATACACAGAGTTGAAACCTTGCTGATCCTCGCGAATACGCTTCATAGATAGCTCGGTAAGCTCCGCGTTGGTAGCTGTCCAAATATCAATAACTTGGTTATAGCGTTCGTTGTTGGTAATAAGACCCATGTTGTAGCTATTGATAATGCCATCCACTTGTTCGTTGGCACTGTCAATCATACTTTGCTTTTCAGCAGGGATAATAATATCGCCCAAACTGAAGGACAATCCGCCTTCAAAAGCGAATTTATAACCAAGGCTCTTAATTTCGTCAAGGAAAGCGGAGGTTGTGGGAACGTCGGTTACCTTTAGGATTTTTCCAATGATATCACGAAGCGATTTTTTGGTCAATACTTCGTTGATGAATCCTGCTTCTTCCGGCACCTTTTCGTTAAAGATTACCCTTCCCAAAGTGGTGGTGATAATTTGGTTCACCAACTCACCGTTTTCATTGAAATCCTTGGTTCTGATTTTTATTTCGGCATTCAAATCTACTTTGCCTTCATTATAGGCAATAATAGCTTCTTCCGCGGAATAGAACGTTAAACCTTCTCCTTTCACGACCACATCGCCCATGGTTTTTTTCAATTTGGTCATATAATAAAGACCCAAAACCATATCCTGTGAAGGAACCGCAACGGGACTGCCGTTTGCAGGGTTCAAAATGTTATGTGAAGCAAGCATTAGGAGCTGACATTCCAAAATAGCCTCTGGCCCCAATGGAAGGTGGACCGCCATTTGGTCACCATCGAAATCCGCGTTAAAAGCGGTACATACCAATGGGTGCAACTGGATTGCCTTCCCTTCAATCAATTTAGGCTGGAACGCTTGGATACCCAATCGGTGAAGCGTTGGGGCCCGGTTCAGCATCACGGGGTGGCCTTTCAGTACATTTTCAAGAATATCCCAAACTACGGGTTCCTTTTTATCAATAATTTTCTTTGCAGATTTAACGGTTTTTACAATTCCCCTTTCAATCAATTTACGGATAACGAAAGGTTTGTAAAGTTCAGCGGCCATATCTTTTGGAAGACCGCACTCGTATAATTTCAATTCCGGTCCAACGACGATTACCGAACGCGCGGAATAATCCACACGCTTACCAAGCAAGTTTTGACGGAAACGACCCTGTTTCCCCTTCAATGAATCAGAAAGGGATTTCAACGGACGGTTACTGTCGGTTTTTACTGCGGAAGATTTACGCGTGTTGTCGAACAAAGAATCTACCGATTCCTGAAGCATACGTTTTTCGTTACGAAGAATTACTTCAGGAGCTTTGATCTCCATCAAACGCTTCAAACGGTTGTTACGGATGATTACCCGACGGTACAGATCGTTCAAATCTGAAGTGGCGAAACGGCCACCATCCAACGGCACCAATGGGCGCAATTCCGGTGGAATTACCGGGATTACTTTCATAATCATCCACTCTGCCTTGTTTTCGCGGTTGGCATTGGCCTCGCGCAAGGCCTCCACCACTTGAAGTCGCTTTAACGCTTCGGTTTTACGTTGCTTAGAAGTTTCGTTATTGGCTTTATGGCGAAGGTTGTAGGAAAGTTGATCCAAATCGATGCGCTGCAAAAGATCGATCAAACACTCTGCTCCCATTTTCGCAATAAATTTATTTGGATCTGTTTCTTCCAAATATTGGTTTTCCTGCGGAAGGGAATCAAGGATTGCAAGATATTCTTCTTCCGTAAGGAAATCCATCTTTTTTACCGGTTCGCCACCTTCATATTTTGCGTTACCGGCTTGGATCACTACATAACGTTCGTAATAGATGATCATATCCAATTTCTTGGATGGTAGGCCAAGAAGGTAACCAATCTTGTTGGGAAGGCTTCGGAAATACCAAATGTGTGCCACGGGAACTACCAAATTGATATGCCCCACACGGTCACGACGTACTTTCTTCTCGGTTACTTCCACCCCACAACGGTCGCAAACGATGCCTTTGTAGCGGATTCTTTTATATTTACCACAGGCACATTCGTAATCCTTCACCGGACCGAAAATGCGCTCACAGAAAAGACCGTCGCGCTCTGGCTTGTGCGTACGGTAGTTGATTGTTTCGGGTTTTAGCACTTCGCCGCGTGATTCCGCCAAAATGGATTCAGGGGAAGCCAAACCAATAGAAATCTTGTCGAATTTCTGTACTGTGTTTTCTTTATTTCTGTTCATCATGTTGAAAAAATGATTATTTGTTTTTATTGGGTAGAGGCGCAATGCATCGCGCCTCTACCGGAATAATCCTTCGGACTATTCTTCTAATCTAATGTCAAGACCCAAACCTTTCAATTCGTGCATTAACACGTTGAAGGATTCTGGTAATCCCGGTTCTGGCATGGTTTCCCCTTTTACGATTGCCTCGTAGGTTTTCGCCCTTCCAATAACATCATCAGATTTAACAGTCAATATTTCTCTAAGTGTGCTGGATGCACCATAAGCTTCGAGTGCCCAAACTTCCATCTCCCCAAAACGCTGACCACCAAATTGTGCTTTACCACCAAGCGGTTGTTGCGTAATAAGTGAGTATGGCCCGATGGAACGAGCGTGCATTTTATCATCGACCATGTGGCCCAGTTTCAGCATATAGATAACCCCAACGGTTGCAGGTTGGTCAAAACGCTTTCCAGTGCCACCATCAAATAGATAGGTGTGTCCAAATCTTGGAATTCCAGCCTCATCGGTCAATTCATTGATTTGATCAATTGTGGCACCGTCAAAAATCGGGGTTGCAAATTTGCGACCTAATTTTTGCCCAGCCCATCCAAGAACCGTTTCATAAATCTGTCCAATGTTCATACGCGATGGTACCCCAAGTGGGTTCAACACGATATCTACAGGAGTTCCGTCTTCAAGGAAAGGCATATCTTCCTCACGTACAATACGTGCTACAATACCTTTGTTTCCGTGACGTCCCGCCATCTTGTCCCCTACTTTTAGTTTACGCTTTTTAGCGATGTAAACTTTGGCAAGTTTCAAAATTCCGGATGGAAGCTCATCTCCTACAGAGATTGTAAACTTCTCACGACGCAAGTTACCTTGAAGGTCGTTTTCCTTAATTTTATAGTTGTGCATTAAATCTGCCACCAATACGTTGGTTTCATCATCCGTCGTCCAAGTACCTCCAGTTAAGTGAGTATAATCATCAACGGCGTGAAGCATTTTTAAGGTGAACTTTTTGCCTTTTGGGAAAACTACTTCGCCAAGGTCGTTGTTTACACCTTGAGCAGTTTTTCCACCTACAATTGCGAAAAGTTTTTCAACCAAAACATCTTGGAGTGCTACGAATTTTGCCTCGTATTTTGCTTCAAGCTCGGCGATGTCCTCTTTATCTTTTGCGCGCTTGCGCTTATCCTTTACGGCACGGGCGAACAATTTCTTGTCTATTACCACCCCGTTTAACGAAGGCGAAGCTTTAAGAGAAGCATCTTTTACATCACCTGCCTTGTCACCAAAGATGGCACGAAGCAGTTTTTCTTCCGGTGTCGGATCGCTTTCTCCTTTTGGCGTAATTTTTCCGATAAGAATATCACCGGGTTTTACTTCGGCGCCAATTCGGATCATACCAAATTCATCCAAATCTTTTGTTGCCTCTTCGGAAACGTTTGGAATGTCATTGGTCAATTCTTCGTTGCCCAATTTGGTATCGCGAACTTCCAAAGAATATTCATCGATATGGATGGAAGTGAAGATATCTTCGCGAACCACTTTTTCAGAAATAACGATCGCATCCTCAAAGTTGTACCCCTTCCAAGGCATGAAGGCAACCTTCATGTTTCGGCCCAAAGCCAATTCTCCTTTTTCGGTAGCATACCCTTGACAAAGCACCTGTCCTTTTTTAACCCTGTCGCCTTTGCGAACAATAGGCTTCAAGTTAATGGAAGTACTTTGGTTCGTTTTTCTGAATTTAATTAATTGATATGTTTTGGAATCACTATCAAAACTAACCATCCGCTCTTCGTCGGTACGGTCATATTTAATAGTGATTTCGTTAGCATCAACATATTCTACCACACCGTCTCCTTCAGCATTTATCAACACACGGCTATCGGAAGCAACCTGTCTTTCAAGACCGGTTCCAACGATTGGCGAATCTGCAATCAACAACGGTACCGCCTGGCGCATCATGTTACTGCCCATCAGTGCACGGTTTGCGTCATCGTGTTCCAAGAAAGGAATCAACGATGCGGAAATCGATGCAATCTGGTTTGGCGCAACATCGGCATAATTTACTACGGTAGGTTCCACCAATGGAAAATCGCCTTCCATGCGCGCAATTACCTTGTCGGCTTCGATATCTCCTTTGTCAGACAGCGGAATGTTGGCCTGGGCAATATGTTGTTCTTCTTCTTCTTCGGCAGAAAGATACACGGGTTCGTGTTTGATGTCTATTTTGCCATTTTCAACTTTTCGGTAAGGTGTTTCAATGAAACCAAGGTTGTTCACTTTGGCATATACCGAAAGTGAAGAAATAAGTCCGATGTTCGGACCCTCCGGAGTTTCAATCGGGCAAAGACGGCCGTAATGCGTATAGTGAACGTCACGAACCTCAAAACCTGCCCTTTCACGGGAAAGACCACCTGGCCCAAGTGCCGAAAGACGACGCTTGTGCGTAATCTCTGCCAACGGGTTGGTTTGGTCCATAAACTGTGAAAGCTGGTTGGTGCCAAAGAAAGAGTTGATTACTGACGAAAGTGTTTTCGCGTTAATCAAATCGATAGGCGTAAATACCTCATTGTCGCGAACGTTCATGCGCTCGCGAATAGTACGCGCCATACGTGCAAGACCAACGCCAAACTGTTGCGACAGTTGCTCGCCCACGGTACGCACGCGACGGTTGCTCAAGTGGTCGATGTCATCAATTTCCGCTTTGGAGTTGATCAGCTCGATAAGATATTTAACAATGGTAATGATGTCCTCCTTGGTAAGCACCTGCTTGTCCATTGGGATATCAAGACCCAGTTTTTTGTTCATTCTGTAACGACCTACCTCGCCAAGATTATATCGCTGGTCGCTGAAGAAAAGCTTGTGGATGATTCCACGGGCGGTTTCCTCATCGGGTGGTTCGGCATTACGAAGTTGTCTATAGATATGTTCCACCGCTTCCTTTTCGGAGTTGGTAGGGTCTTTTTGCAAGGTATTGTGGATAATGGCATAATCTGCCTGAAGGTTATCCTCCTTGTGCAACAGGATTGTTTTTGTTCCGGAATCGATAATTTCGTCAATATGCTCTTTTTCAAGAACAGTATCACGGTCCAAGATAATCTCGTTACGCTCAATGGAAACCACCTCGCCTGTATCTTCATCCACGAAATCCTCGTGCCACGTTTTAAGCACGCGGGCAGCCAATTTTCGGCCGATGTATTTTTTCAGTCCGGTTTTTGAGGCCTTCACTTCTTCCGCAAGATCAAATATTTCAAGGATATCCTTATCCCTTTCAAAGCCGATGGCCCGGAAAAGTGTGGTTACGGGCAACTTTTTCTTACGGTCAATGTAGGCATACATTACGCTGTTGATGTCTGTGGCAAACTCGATCCACGAACCTTTGAAAGGAATTACTCGGGCCGAGTAAAGCTTGGTTCCGTTTGCGTGGAAGGATTGACCAAAGAACACGCCCGGAGAACGGTGAAGCTGTGACACCACAACGCGTTCGGCCCCGTTGATGCAGAAAGTTCCGCTTGGGGTCATATATGGAATGGTGCCTAAATAAACGTCCTGCACGATGGTTTCAAAATCTTCGTGTTCGGCGTCTGTGCAGTACAGTTTCAATCGCGCCTTAAGGGGCACACTATAGGTAAGCCCGCGCTCAATACATTCCTGGATGGAGTATCGCGGCGGATCTACAAAGTAGTCTAAAAACTCTAAAACGAATTGGTTGCGGGTATCGGTAATCGGGAAGTTTTCCAAAAAGGTTTTGTACAATCCTTCTTGGCCTCTTTCTTCTGATTTGGTTTCCAATTGGAAAAAATCCTGGAAGGATTTAATCTGAATGTCCAAAAAGTCGGGATAGTCCGGCTTATTTTTTACAGAGGAAAAATTCAATCTTTCAGTTTGCGTTGCTGACATCTATGGACGGAATTTTAATTAAAATGAAAATGAAAAGTCGTATAAAAAAGGTATTAACCATTATATACGCAAAATGGTTTAGGCCATCCCGGAACGTCCGGATGACCTAAACCTTAAGGTTTGAATGGTAAAAGCTTACTTAAGCTCAACCTCAGCTCCAGCTTCTTCCAATTGAGCTTTTAGGGCCTCAGCTTCGTCTTTAGAAACGCCTTCCTTAATTGCGGATGGAGCGTTGTCTACCATTTCTTTTGCTTCTTTTAGACCAGCACCAGTCAATTCCTTAACTAGTTTTACAACTGCAAGTTTAGACGCGCCGGCAGCCTTCAACATTACTGTGAATTCTGATTGCTCGTCAGCAGCCTCAGCTCCTGCAGCAGCACCTCCACCAGCGGCAACAGCAACAGCTGCAGCAGCAGGCTCAATGCCATACTCGTCTTTTAATATTGTAGCTAACTCATTAACTTCTTTTACTGTTAGGTTAACCAATTTTTCTGCGAAATCTTTCAAATCTGCCATTTCTATCGTTTTTAAAAATAATTGTGTTTATATAAATTTATTAGTGCAATGTGTATTTTATCCTTCTCTTTCGGATAAGGTTTTAACAAGACCTGCAATAGTGCTACCACCGCTCTTAAGCGCTGAAATAACATTTTTAGCAGGCGATTGCAACAACCCGATAATTTCTCCAACCAACTCGTCTTTTGATTTAAGCTCTACAAGGCTATCCAATTGGTTGTCGCCAACGTAAATGGATTCTTGGATGTAGGCGCCTTTCAAAAGCGGCTTGTCAGATTTTTTTCTGAATTCCTTAATTACTTTGGCAGGTGCATTACCCGTTTCGGAAAACATTAAGGAAGTGTTTCCTTTAAGTATTCCCGTTAATTCACCAAAGTCCTTATCGGAACTCTCCATTGCTTTTTTAAGCAAGGTGTTCTTCACTACGGCCAACTGCACTCCAGCTTTAAAACAAGCCCGGCGAAGGTTGCTCGTGTTTCCCGCATCAAGGCCTGAGATATCTGCCAAATAAATATTGGCATTATCGGACAACTGTGCAGTCAGCGTTTCAATTACTTGTGATTTTTCTTCTCTTGTCATAATATCAAGTTTTTACTGCTCAGTAAACCTTTTGGTGTCAACTTGAACTCCGGGGCTCATGGTGCTGGACATATAGATACTTTTAATGTAAACACCTTTGGCAGCCTGAGGCTTAAGTTTAACGAGGGTAGTTAATAATTCTCTGGCGTTTCCGGCGATCTTTTCGGCATCAAAGGATGCCTTTCCGATTGCTGCGTGCACAATACCGGTTTTATCAACCTTAAAGTCAATTTTACCAGCTTTTACATCAGAAACTGCTTTAGCGACGTCCATGGTTACCGTACCGGTTTTTGGGTTTGGCATCAGGCCACGAGGACCCAACACACGTCCTAATGGACCCAATTTACCCATAACACTCGGCATAGTTACAATAACGTCAACATCTGTCCATCCTCCTTTAATTTTGTCGAGGTACTCATCAAGACCTACGTAGTCTGCACCGGCTTCTTTGGCTTCGGCTTCCTTATCTGGGGTAACCAAGGCCAATACCTTAACGTCCTTACCCGTTCCGTGGGGAAGGGTAACCACACCGCGTACCATTTGGTTTGCCTTTCGTGGATCCACGTTTAGACGAACGGCTAGGTCAACGGAAGCATCAAACTTTACGTTGGTGATTTCTTTTATTAAAGCAGAAGCTTCGGCTACGGTGTAGGCCTTGTTAGGCTCTATTTTAGCAGCGGCTTCCTTTTGCTTTTTTGTTAATCGTGCCATTTTATTGATTCTTTTTTCAGATTAAAAAGGTGCGTCACCTTTTACTTTAATTCCCATGGAACGTGCGGTACCGGCTACCATTTTCATAGCAGACTCAATGGTGAATGCATTAAGATCGGGCATTTTGTCTTCCGCGATCGTTTTAATTTGGTCCCAAGAGATAGTGGCTACTTTTTTTGCGTGTGGTTCACCGGAGCCTTTTTTAGATTTAGCAGCCTCAAGCAACTGCACCGCAGCGGGTGGGGTTTTTATTACGAAGTCGAAAGACTTGTCCTTATAAACCGTGATCGCTACTGGCAACACTTTTCCCTGCTTATCCTGGGTCCGCGCATTGAACTGCTTGCAGAACTCCATGATGTTTACACCGGCAGCACCAAGCGCAGGTCCAACTGGGGGCGATGGGTTAGCAGCACCTCCGCGAACTTGCAACTTAACTACTTTACTGATTTCTTTTGCCATTTCTAATTTTTAATGTGGCCCTTCAAAAGTGGAAGCCTGTGAAAGACCTATTAAGCGTAACAATTAAACTTTTTCAACTTGCATATAGCTGAGCTCCAAAGGTGTTTTTCTTCCGAAAATCTTCACCATTACTTCCAGCTTGCGTTTTTCTTCATTAATTTTTTCAACCGTTCCGTTAAATCCATTGAATGGACCGTCTATAACCTTAACGGTTTCACCAATGGTGTAGGGAATATTAACGCTGTCGTCTTTAACGGAAAGCTCATCGACTTTGCCCAACATTCTGTTGACCTCGGACTGTCTGAGCGGCACGGGATCGCCTCCTTTGGTTTCACCCAAAAAACCGATTACACCGTTAATCGATTTGATTATGTGTGGAATTTCGCCCCCTAAGTTTGCCTTAATCATTATGTAACCGGGAAAGTAAACACGCTCTTTGTTCACCTTCTTTCCGTTACGTATCTGAATTACTTTTTCAGTGGGCACCAGTACTTGATCAATGTAATCATCAAGCTCCAATCGCTTTATCTCGGTTTCGATATAGGATTTGATCTTGTTTTCCTGACCACTCACTGACCGGACCACATACCACTTTTTTGTTCCTGTTGTTTCGGTCATTTCTTACGATTTGATCCAGATGAAATATTGGTCAACCACCCAGTGGAATACGGTATCGATACCCCAAACCGCCAGGGCCAATACCACAGAAAAAACCGCAACGATTACGGTTAGTTTCTGAGCTTCTGCCCAAGTTGGCCAGGTTACATGATTTTTAAGCTCTTTGTAGGATTCTGAAATATAGTTTGTCATCTTGTTGACCGTATTAAAGGTTTCTATTCAGAAATAAACTAGTTTGAAAACCAGCTTCGGAATAAATGTTTGCACAGCTTGAGAGGTGTTTTATACTGTCTATATTTCTCGCCCTGTTGCAATTTCAGCGTTTCAATTTTGCACGGGTTGAGAGGCTCGAACTCCCGACACCTGGTTTTGGAGACCAGTGCTCTACCAACTGAGCTAAACCCGTTTATAGGGAGTAGCACTTAAAAAAACTAACGCTAAACCCGTTATAAAAGCCAAGGTATCCCGAAGAATTTCGGGACACCCAGTGCTTTCACTTATTTACTTTTTAGTCTAGAATTTCGGTTACCTGACCAGCACCAACGGTACGGCCACCTTCGCGGATAGCGAAACGAAGACCTACGTTCATAGCGATTGGCTGAAGCAACTCAACTTTGATAGTCAAGTTATCACCAGGCATTACCATTTCAACACCGTCAGGAAGCATAATGGTTCCGGTTACGTCGGTAGTACGAACGTAGAACTGTGGACGGTAGTTGTTGTGGAATGGCGTGTGGCGGCCACCTTCTTCTTTCTTAAGGATATACACCTCAGCTTTGAATTTAGCGTGCGGAGTAACTGAACCTTTTTTACAGATTACCATTCCACGACGGATATCTGATTTTTCAATACCTCTCAAAAGGATACCTACGTTATCGCCGGCTTCACCTCTATCAAGAATCTTGCGGAACATTTCAACCCCAGTAATGGTAGAGCTCAATTTTTCAGCACCCATACCAATAATATCTACTACGTCACCAGTATTGGCAACACCGGTTTCAATACGACCGGTAGCAACAGTACCACGACCAGTAATAGAGAACACGTCCTCGATCGGCATCAAGAAAGGCTTATCAACATCACGGGTTGGAAGCTCAATCCAAGCATCAACTTCATCCATCAATTTCAACACAGTGTCAACCCACTTTTGCTCTCCGTTAAGCGCGCCAAGAGCTGAACCTTGAACCACAGGCCCGTTATCACCATCATACTCATAAAAGTTAAGAAGGTCACGGATTTCCATTTCTACCAATTCCAATAATTCTTCGTCATCAACCATGTCCACTTTGTTCATGAACACAACGATGCGTGGAATACCTACCTGACGGCCAAGAAGGATGTGCTCACGTGTTTGTGGCATTGGTCCGTCTGTGGCAGCAACAACCAAGATAGCACCGTCCATTTGGGCAGCACCAGTAACCATGTTTTTTACGTAATCCGCGTGACCAGGACAGTCAACGTGCGCATAGTGACGGTTTGCTGTTTGGTACTCTACGTGTGAAGAGTTAATTGTGATACCTCTTTCTTTCTCCTCAGGAGCGTTATCAATTTGGTCGAAGGATCTGGCTTCTGAATAACCCGCATCGGCCATTACTTTGGTAATAGCTGCGGTTAACGTTGTTTTACCGTGATCTACGTGTCCAATTGTACCCACATTCAAGTGCGGTTTTGACCGATCGAAATTTTCTTTTGCCATTTTGTATTAATTTTAATCTTAGTTTATATTAGTGTTACTTGCATTCTGTGTAATTCGAGCCAATGATGGGAATTGAACCCATGACCTCTTCCTTACCAAGGAAACGCTCTACCCCTGAGCTACACCGGCATTTTTGGTTTCAGGTTTCAGGTTTCGAGTTTCAGGTTACTCCAACCTGTAACTTGCAACTTTACAACTTGTAACTCATTTTGAGCGGGAGACCGGGTTCGAACCGGCGACATTCAGCTTGGAAGGCTGACGCTCTACCAACTGAGCTACTCCCGCATTTTATTGAAATTCCAAAAAAAGAAATTCCATATTCCAAAATTTTAAAGAACAGTTCCAATTCTGAAGCCAAATCCTTTTGGAGTTTGGTGCTTGAAAATTGGAATTTTCAAACTGTGGGGAGAGCAGGATTCGAACCTGCGAAGGTGAAAACCAACAGATTTACAGTCTGTCCTCGTTGGCCGCTTGAGTATCTCCCCCGATTTATTTTAAGAACTTCTATCTTAATGAGCCATTTCAAAACCGGCCCAGTTAGAGCTTTTTTTATCGCCCTCGAATTTTATGCGGCCCTAAAATTAAGAGCCTCCAGAGGGATTCGAACCCACGACCCCGAGATTACAAATCACGTGCTCTGGCCAACTGAGCTATGGAGGCTTTTAGACCTCTTTTTAAGGCTGTTTCAAAGCCATAAAAAAGTCCGCTATTTCTAACGGACTGCAAATGTAGAGAAATTATTTTGTCTGCAAAATTTTTTTGAAAAAAAATATATTACAAATATGCCCTTTGCTTTTGTTTTCTTTTTTTCAGTTGTCGTTCCAAACTACGTGCCGCCTCGTCGGTTGCTTCCTCAAAACTCTTCGCTTCTTTTTTAACCATTATATCGTCTCCCGGAACGCTCAACAATACCTCTACTGCCTTATTTTCCTTTTCACTGGTTTTTTGGACTTTTAAAAATACATCCGCAAAAACGATGCGGTCGTAAAACTGTTCCAATTTGGACAATCTTTTTTCAATAAATACCAATAATTCATCCTTGGCAGCAAAGTTTGGGGTTTGCACGTTTACTTTCATATTAAATTATTTTAAGGTTAAAGTAAAAAGTAATAGGTAGCTTTATGACATAGGCAATGGATTTCTAAATTTAATTCCTGGGATGCGCATTTTTATAGACCTCCTTCAATTTCGCAATGCTATTTTGGGTGTAAACCTGCGTTGAAGCAAGGCTCGAATGGCCCAATAGTTCCTTCACCGAATTAATGTCTGCACCTTCATTCAACAAATGGGTCGCAAACGAATGTCGCAGGATGTGCGGACTTTTTTTTACCTTTTCTGAGGATTCACTAAAGTATGATTTTATAATTCTATAGACAAGGCTTTCATAAATTTTAACCCCCTTTTGGGTCAAGAACAAATAATCCGCATCGGTCAATTTTTCTAACTGGGCGCGCAATTCCAGATAGTGCGCAATGGTTTTCATGACGGAGGAAAGTAGCGGAAGGATTCGTTCCTTGTTCCGTTTTCCCAAAACTTTGATGGTTTGTTGTGCTGGGGAGAGGTCTCCCAACTTTATGTGAATCAATTCGGCCCGCCGTATTCCCGTGGAATAGAACAACTCAACGATCAATCGGTCTCGGACTCCCTCGAAGCTATTTTCGGGTTCGAGCATTTCAATAACCTCCGTAATTTCCCTTTCCGAAAAAGGAACTTGTATTTTTTTCGAAGTCTTTAAGGGTTTATGGGTTGTCAACGGATTGAGTTCAATTTGCTTTGTTTTAAGCAAAAATTTATAATACGTCTGCAACGAAGAAATTTTCCTATTTACCGACCGGTTTGAAATACCCGCATCTACCAGCGCAACAATCCAGCTTCGAACAATCGAATAATTGACGGTCAGAATTTCAGAATATTGAAATTCTTCCAAAGCAAACTTTTGAAAATTTTCCAAATCCCGTATATATGCCGACACTGTATGCCCCGAATATTTTTTTTCGAGTTGAAGATATTCCTTAAAAGCGTGCAGGGACATGGATGTTGCTTATTTCCACAAAATAAATCAATAACCTTTTAAACCCATCATTTTTATTCACAAAAAAAATCCGCTGGAGCAGGTCCAACGGATTTTTTTATCGATTCACATGAGAGAAATATTAAATATCCTCTTGATCCCTAAGGTTTTGAATGTATTGTGCTTTTTGGAGCTGTGCCCTTTTCTTTACGGACGGCTTTGTGAATTGCTGTCTGTTTCGCAATTGGCGCATTGTTCCGGTTCTGTCGAATTTACGTTTGAAACGCTTTAGCGCTCTGTCGATATTTTCTCCGTCTTTTACTGGTATTATTAACATAGTGTCATCACCTCCTTTCTTTAGGGTGGCAAAACTAATAATTAATAATCAATAATGAGCAAGGGAATACTAAAAATTATAAGAAAAAAATTATTCTTTATACAACGAAGCCCGCTTGCTCAAATCCTGAATGAGCTTTTCCTCCTCTTTGCTTTCCAGCAACACGTTGTAGTTTTTCCAAAAGGCTTCGTTGTAGGGTTTGCTCGAAAAAATATCGGCGGACCAATCATTTTGCTGCAGTTCTTGTTTTATTAGGTCTTGGTCCGTAATAATGTCGGTAAACAAGATTTCCTGAATGGTGTAGTAATATTGTTCATCTTTATCAAAGCCTGGTTCTGCTTCGGTTTTTATCCTATCGGAAGAACGGTCGCCAGTGTTCACCAGCTTGGGCGTTTCGTAATAAATATAGTTCGGGTACATCTTGCCATCATAATCCTTATAGGTCATTACCAGTTTGTGGATGGTTTGTGTGTCAAAAAGGCTTTTGCTTCTTTTTTTCTGAACATCGGAAGCGGCAATTAAATCATATTCTATCTTTTTTATGGCGTAGTTGTCATAATAAACATAAATCCAACCTTTGGGCTCAAAACCTTCGTTATAAATGTTTGGCGTGTTCAACCCAACAAAATCGGGTCCTTTTCCAATCTTGATTTTATACAGTTTCCGCCCGTTGTCCACCAAAATGGTATCGAGATCAAACTGATGCCTTTCCAGCAAATTGTTCCCAAACAAAGCGCCGACACTATTGGAATTGCGCACCAAATTCAACTTACCTTTAAAAAGGTTGTCCAGGCCGTTCACCCTGCCATCATTCCATTTAATGGCATTAATCAATGCCGAAGTCTTTACGGAATTTCTACTGATATTTCCCACTTTGGAATTCATGCTTTTAAGATAGGCCGAATAGGTAAATAGGCTGTCAATGTCGCGAAGATCATAACTTTTCCGGGTTTCGTCCACATTTATTTTTAAATGGTCCTTGGCCCCGGCGGCATAGCTGGAATCGTAAAGCGTGATGGCGCTTTCAATTAGCCATTTGTACTCTTTTTTATTGCGCTCTTTGTGCCGCAAAAAACCTTTCAGCAAATAGGCCTGTTCCGGAAGGTTTTTGGGAAGTTTCTCGATGGCCTTTTGCACAATTCCATTACCGGTGGTGGGCCGCGGATCTGCCACTACCACTACTTCGTCGAGCGACGCCACATCTTCTTCCAAAAATATATCGGAACCATTTTCATATTCATTAATAAGCACTTTAAAACTTTTATATCCGATGGAAGAAATAACGAGCGTATCGCGCATATTCTGCTGGGGCACTTTCAGCACAAAATTTCCATCGGCGTTGCTAATGGAGCCGATGGTTGTGTTTTGAATGTAAACGCTGGCACTTTCAATGGGCTGAAAAGTTAAAAAATCGGCGACCTTTCCCTTCAATTCAGTTTGGGCGAAAGTGGATGCGGTGATCAAAGAGAAAATAAATAACGAAAAGAACCGAAATCTAAAGCTGCTCATTATGGAGATAAATTTGAAAATAAATTGTGAAATTTTACGTCGCGGGCTTATACTCTTTCCCTTCGATGACCATCTTCGCAATAATTTCGCGCAAGATTTCCGAAGTTCCGCCGCCAATGGGCCCGAGCCGGCTATCGCGAAGCAAGCGCGCCAACGGATACTCTTCCATATAGCCATAACCTCCCAAGAACTGAAGACATTCGGTCATAACCTCATCGGCTACTTTGGTGGAGATAAGTTTGCTCATCGTGGCTTCCTTAACCACATATTCACCTTGGTCGAGTCGTTTGGTGGTTACGTAATTAAAGGTTTTGCAGACTTCAATTTCGCTGGCAATTTGCGCCACCCGATGCCGCAAAGCCTGAAACTTGGAAATGCTCTTGCCAAAAGCGAATCGTTCTTTCATATATTGAATGGTATATTCCAATGCAAATTCGCTGCGGGCGTGGGCATTGATGCCCATAATCAATCGTTCCAAGGCGAAGTGCTGCATAATGTAGGGAAAGCCCATATTTTCCTCGCCCAATAGATTTTGGGCCGGAATCTCCACGTTGTCAAAGGCAATCTCCCCTGTGTCGCTGGCGCGCCAGCCCAATTTGTCGAGTTTGGTGGCCGACACTCCCATCGCGTCGCGATCCACCACAAAAATGCTAATGCCCTTATTGCCCAGTTCGGGAGCAGTTTTGGCCGCAACGATCAAATAATCGCTGTAAACCCCGTTTGTTATAAAGGTTTTGGACCCGTTTAAAATATAGCTGTCGCCTTGCTTTATTGCCGTACTGCGCATTCCCGAAACATCGCTACCGCCAAAAGGTTCAGTAATGCACAGGCATCCTATTTTTTCGCCGGTTATGCTTGGGGCCAGATATTTTTCCTTTTGTTCGTGGTTGGCTTCCTTTTTAAGGTGTGTCATCGCCAAATAGGCGTGGGCCCACATAGCGGCAGCAAAACCGCCACTGTTTATTTTTTGAAGTTCTTCCAAAAAAATTACGGTGTAAAACAAGTCCAAGTCCAAACCGCCATATTTTTCGGGTTGATAAATACCGAAGTAACCCATCTCGCCAAATTTTTCCCAGATAAACCGCTCAATATGGCCCGTTTTTTCCCATTTTTCAATGTGGGGCACAACTTCTTTTTGAAGAAAATCCTGAAAACTTTTTCTGAAAAACTCGTGTTCCTCTGTAAAATACAACTTGTCCATTCGGTCTTAAAACTAATATTTATGAGCCTTTCGGCGTTTTTTATATTTACTCGATGGACAAATATAATTGAATTAGCCGTAACTTTCTTTCCGTCATTCCTTCAATTTTTTCCAATTCCTGAAGGTTATCCATTTTTTCCCGAAGACGCCTATATTCCCATATTTTTTTAGCCATTTCAAAAGAAATTCCCGGAATGGTGGCAATGTCGGAAGCCGTAGCTTTGTTCAAATTGATTTTGGCAATTGCCTTTGGAGTTTTTACGGCGAACATATTAAGGGTTCGGCCCGCCACTTCTGGCGAAAGGCCATACACTTCATAAAGCTGGAGGTTGTCTGAGAACCCGCCCAGTTTTTCCCGATAAGAAATAATTCGGTTGCTAAGCGCTTCGCCTATGCCGCTGACCTGTTGTAGCTGTTCCACCGTAGCCGTGTTGAGATCAATTTTTTGTGAAAATGGTTTTTCGGAAAACCCTTTTTCAAATGCAGTATTGGAGAAATTCGTTTTGGGTTTGGGGTTTGTAACCCATTCCGGAAATTTAAAGTGTGGCGCCAATACATCCAATAACGAATCTGACACGCCCGTAACCTTTTTAAAATCCGCCACAGAATTGATCCAATTTCCCTGCTTTCGGAACTGCAGCAACCGGTCAATTTCCGCGTTGGACATTCCCAGGGTATAGCCTTTGTAATCTGTGATAAAATTGGGGTTGAAGGGATAGTGCCTTGGTGTTCTTTTGGCCATTTCGAGGCTGCGTAGCGAATCCAACTCTCGTTGCAGCGAAACCACTTCAGCAGAGGAAATATCCAAATTATCTTCCTCCGAAAAATCCACCATCCAATAAACTCCCAAAAGGGCAATGATGAGCGCCAACAAAAGCAAAATCCCACTTCGTTGTTGTTTGTTGAACGCGAAGTGGGACTTAAATTCCATAGCTAAAAAAATTTAGAGGTGTTTCTGCATATCCTGCAAGCCGTCGTCAATGGCTTCGTGTTTGGTGCGAATGGCGTTCATATATCGGTTCAATTCCTTTCTTACCACGGGCGTCAACAGCAATACCCCAATGATATTGGGCACCACCATTGCAAAAATCATGGCATCGGAAAAGTTGATAACCGAACCAAGACTGATTACGGAGCCAACCCAAATAAAGATACAAAATAATAGTTTATAAATGAGCTCCGTAACTTTACCTCTTCCAAAAAGATAGACCCACCCCTGCATTCCGTAATAGGACCACGAAATCATGGTTGAAAAGGCAAAGAGGATAACCGCAATCGTCAATACGATTGAAAAATGGGGAATCACGCTGTCAAAAGCAGTGGCCGTAAGTTCCACACCTTCCTTCACTTCCACTCCATATTGAAGGATGTTATTATCGAAATTGGTGATTACAATAACCAGCGCCGTCATGGTACAGATTACTACCGTATCAATAAACGGTTCCAGCAAGGCAACAATCCCTTCGGAAGCGGGATATTTTGTGCGAACGGCAGAGTGTGCAATGGCCGCTGAACCCACGCCAGCTTCGTTCGAGAAAGCCCCGCGACGGACTCCCTGAATCATTACCCCTACCAAACCGCCTGCGATTCCAAGGCCGGAAAAAGCGCCTTCAAAAATAAGGGCGAAGGCATCGCCGATGTGATGATAGTTGACCGCCAATATAACAAGCGCCCCCAAAACATAGATGCCGGCCATAAATGGAACGATCTTTTCGGTAACCTTTGCGATCCTTTTAATTCCGCCGATAATGACTATTGCTACGATCAAAGCCATAAAAATTCCGAACCACATAGCCCCGCTGGTGCCCTGCAATTCAAACAATTGAACAAATTGTGCAGCAGCCTGATTTGCCTGAAACATATTTCCGCCCCCAAACGAGCCGCCGATTACAAAAACGGCAAAGAGAATGGCGAGAATTTTTCCAAAGCCGCCAAGTCCCTTCTGCTTCAAACCTTTTTTCAAATAATACATCGGGCCACCATAAACGGTACCATCGGGACCGACGTCCCTAAATTTTACACCCAGGGTACATTCGGCAAATTTTGAGGCCATTCCCAATAGGCCGGCAACGATCATCCAAAAAGTTGCGCCAGGACCGCCAATGGACAGCGCCACCGCAACCCCGGCAATATTTCCCAAACCGACCGTTGCAGACAAGGCAGCGGTAAGCGCTTGAAAATGGCTAACCTCTCCGTCTGCACTGTCGTCGCGTATGGTTTCTATTAGGTTTTCCTGTTCGTTTGGGGTAACATCGCCATAAAGCGTATCGGCACCGTGCTTTTCAATATCTTCATATTTTCCGCGGACCACCCGGATGGCGGTTCCAAAGCCCGTAAAATTTATTAATTTGAAATAGAGGGTAAAATAAATGGCCCCACCAATCAAAACGATGAGTACCCAAGGAATTTTGAAGGATTCCGAAAAGGGAATTTCATAAAAAATCAAATCCACAAACCAGCTCGTGTATTGCTTAAAATAGGCATCGATTTGGTCCGAGGCGGTCATTTCTTGGGAAAAGGTAAATAATGGGGTTAAAAAAACAAGTAGCGAAAGAAGATATTTCTTCATAGTGGAGTTTTAAAATGAAACGTTTTTAGAATTAAAACGAAGCAAGATGCTCAAAAAAAATTACAAATTCAAAGAATTGGGGCGAAATTTGTTAACGCTTTCTTAAACGCCGTATTCCCTTTTTAAATTCTCAATTTGTTCGGGCCGGCCTATCAATATTAACTTTGAATTTTTCTGAAGCACGAGGGAAGGTTCGGGATTTACGATATAATCGCCTTTGGGAGAGCGGTAACCAATAATGGAGCAACCCGTTTTTTTGCGCACGTCCAAATCCTGAATGGCCTGTTCCCTTCCGGTGGGGCACATTTTTTCAAAGGGAATCTGCTCTACATTGATACTGTCCTGCTGCCCAGAGACCGTTAGATTGTCCAAAAACTCCACAAGGTCCGGCACTACTACCAAAGACGCCATATGGTCGCCGCCAATTTTATCGGGCATAATCACGTTATCGGCCCCCGCGAGTTTTAATTTTTTATAGCTCGTTTCCTCACTGGCGCGGCTTATTATTTTTAGGTTTTTGTTCATTTGCCGCGCCGATAGTACTATAAAAAGATTGTCGGCGTCGTTGGGAGTGGCACAAATTAAGGTAGAAGCTTTTTCGATCCCGGCTTTGCGAAGCACTTCATCCTCAATGGCGTTGCCCAAAATGAACAATGTTTTTTCATCCGAAAACCGATCGATTACCTCTTCGCTTTTTTCAATGATAACAAATGGGCGCTTGTAGGCCTGTAATTTCTGGGCGGCCTGTTTGCCGTTTCTTCCGAAGCCGCAAACAATAATATGGTCGTGCATGGATTCCAATTTTCTCTGTACTTTCTTTTGTCTTAAAACTCCAATGTTCTTGCTTAAAATATATTCAGTGATTACCGAAATGGCGTACCCAACGATAAAGATACTGGAAATGATAAGAAGCGAAACAAAAACCTTTTCGGATGCATTCAACGGCATTACTTCGCCATAACCCACGGTGGTAATGGTGATGACCGTCATATAGACCGCATCGATCCAGCTGTAGTCGGAAAAAAAACGAAACCCCAAAATGCCCGTTAAAAACACCACGAGCAGCAAAAAAACGGCAACGGTTATTTTGGAGTCAAGCAGGTGTTTCATAAATCAAAAACAGAGGTGCGTTTGGAGTTTACGAGATCCTTCAATTTTAATAAAAATGCCAGGGTAAGATACATTGCAAATCCCACCCCAAAGGTGGCGAAGGAAACATAGATAAAAAAAAGGCGCACGTTTTTGGCGCGCATCCCCAATCGATCCGCGAGTCGGGAAGACACGTAAAACCCTCTTTTTTCAAGATAGTGGCGTAAGGCGTAAACGGTCTGTAGCATACCGCAAAGTACACTTTTTAGTTTTATTTTTTAAAATTTCCGGCCGCGAAAAATCACTTTTCTTCCCATCGGATTGCATCGGTTTCTACTGCCGAACTTAAAACCACGTTCCCCAGCGCGCATTGCAAACAGCGATTTTTGTCGCAATAGTCCTTTTTGAGCTGCAACAGGGCTTGGCTTTGATAGGCGTTGGTGGCAATTTTCTTAAGGGAATTGAACTTTTTGACCACTGAATTTTCCTCGGGCGCAATCTGGGAAGCCAAGTTGAGAATAGCGTCCGAAACATCTTTGCCGTGCTGGCGGGCGTAACAGAATTTTATCGGAATGATTGTGTTCACCAGCAACAGGTCAACAAAACTTTTGGTAATCCGTTTTTTTCGTTCCAAGGAAGAAACGCCAAAATTGTAGTGTTTGCTCCAATAGTCGCTCGCGCAAATATTGAAAATATCATAAAGATCCTCTTTGGTTTCGGCCGAAAGAATTTTTGAAAACAGGTTTGAACGTTCAAAATAAAGCATCGCCAACTGCGCCAATCGCAAGGTCGGGAAGTTGGGTGGCCGAAGCCGAAAAAACTTGGGAGCGATGACCGTTTCCCTTGTCAAATTAAACTTCCGCCTTAAAAATTCATAGTCGTTTTTAAGGGTTTTGAAATACCAGTCCTCCCGTTCCCCGTCCAGCAATCCGGCCTGCCCCATCAACAAGGCTTCGAGCTGTTGCCGGTCGTTGGCGCATTTTTGGAGCACCGAAAACGAAATGGAGTTTGCGATACTGAAGAAGGAATCGCCATTGACCTTCAACCCAAAATTTTTGCTAAGCATTTTGAACAACAGACGCTCCCAATGGTTTTGGGAATTTTCAAGTTCTTTCAAAAGCAGCGCTTCCTTGCTTTGCAGCCTTTCAAAATACATTCTTTCCAGCCAGTTTTCGGTAATAAAGGCATCGACCTGTGCAAAATCATTTTCGCAATTGATCCATTTTCCATTTTTGGAAAACAGGTTTAGGTATTGATGCAGGGTGCTTTTAGGAACGTGCTCTTTCAAAACCAATGTAGGAATGGCCGTTCCATCCTTTCTGAAGATTTCGGCATCGTGCTCCCAGACCACGTGAAGGATTACGTTGTCATAGGCCCGGTCAGTTTCGTGGGCGTGGGCATACCAGTCTGATGATTTTATATGAATTTCAACATTGCCTGCCCATAGCTGGCCGTTCAGTTCGATTTGGGCGTTAAAAAAATCGGGGCCGGAATTGGAATTGTGGCTCCCCGGATTTTTAATGTGAAGAATTTCGTTATCTGACGTGATGTAAGGACCCACCTCCAACTTTCGAAATTTCCACACATAGTGTAGAAAATCCTCTTTCATTGTAAAAAAGTTTAAAGGGGAGTCTAAAAATCAATAGGGTAAATATAAGAAAAAATCAAGCTTCCGCTTCCTGCTTCTCCATTTTATCGCGGGTATCTGCTTGTTTTTGAACTTTTTCCGAAATAGTATCGACAAACAGAATGCGGTTCCATTTGTAGAGCCTTCGCGATAGGAGCACATATCTGAAAATGCCCACGGCCAGAAAAATCACACAGACCGAAAGCGCCACATAGCCCAACCAATGGATATTCCTAAAATCCTTGAGTTGCAACAGGGCAATGCCGCCCAAAAGTAGATAGAGCGACGACCGAATGTAGGAAAGCAGCGTTCGTTCATTGGCCAACTTGGTGCGCTCCAATGCCAAAATTTCATTGGTGTTCGCGGGCACTGGCTTGGTGCGAAGAAATCGAAATAGTTTTTTGGCCTCATCCTTCATCTCCATAGGGTTTACTGGTTAACTTTCGTTTTATTTGGCGGTCGTCCACACAAAGATAAAGCTAATAACCTGAAACTTGAAACCTGAAATTTGAAACTTATAACGCCCTAATAATGTCGTGCTTGGTAATGATATTGTAATTGCCATCGCCCAAATCGACCAGCACGGCGTTGTTTTCCTTATGAATCAATTTTGAAATTTCCTCAATGGGGGTGCTCTTTTTTACCACCGGAAAGGGTTTGTGCATCACTTCCTTTATGGGAAGATTGGCCACATCCTTATTTTCGAGGTATTTCCGAAGCAGATCGGTCTCGTCCAACGCGCCCACAAAGCCTGAAGTATCTTCCACGGGAATTTGGCTGATGTGGTATTTTTTCATCCGTTCTATGGCGTGCCCCACAAGTTCTTCGGTCTTCACGGTAATCAAAGGTTTATCCGCGTGTTCCTGAATTAAATCGGAAGCGTTTTTCACTTCATCTTCCACAAAACCGCGTTCGCGCATCCATTCGTCGTTATACATTTTGCCCACATAGCGGCTGCCGTGGTCGTGGAAAAGCACGACGACCACATCGTCTTTTGTGAATTTATCCTTTAATTGAAGCAACCCTTTTATTGCCGCACCGGCTGAATTTCCCAAAAAGAACCCTTCCATTTTGGCAAGTTTTTGGGTGTATATGGCGGCATCCTTATCGGTTACTTTCACGAAACCATCAATTACGCTAAAATCCACATTTTTCGGAAGAATGTCCTCACCAATGCCTTCGGTGATGTAGGGATAGATTTCGTTTTCGTCAAAAATTCCGGTTTCGTGGTATTTTTTGAACACACTGCCGTAGGTGTCTATTCCCCATACTTTTACGTTTGGGTTTTGTTCCTTTAAATATTTTCCAACCCCGCTAATGGTGCCGCCGGTGCCAACGCCAACCACAAAATGGGTTACTTTGCCATCGGTCTGTTTCCAAATTTCGGGTCCCGTGCTTTCGTAGTGCGCTTTGGTATTGCTCAGGTTGTCGTATTGGTTTACGTACCAACTGTTGGGCGTTTCCTCGGCCAATCTTTTGGAAGTAGAATAATAACTGCGTGGATCTTCGGGGGCAACGTTTGTTGGGCAAACCACAACTTTGCTGCCAACGGCTTTCAAAATATCGATTTTTTCCTTGCTCTGTTTATCGCTGATTACGCAGACCATTTTGTAGCCTTTCACGATTGCGGCAAGCGCGAGGCCCATTCCCGTATTTCCGGACGTTCCTTCGATAATGGTTCCGCCGGGTTTCAACCTTCCGTCGGCTTCGGCGTCCTCGATCATCTTTACCGCCATTCTATCCTTTACCGAATTTCCGGGGTTAAAGGTTTCATATTTGGCCAGTACCAAAGCGGGAATGTCCCCAATAATCTTGTTGATTTTGACCATGGGTGTGTTGCCGATGGTTCCCAATATATTTTCTGCGTACTCCATTTCCGTGTTTTAAGAAATGCAAAGGTATCATTCTTAATTTTGAATTATGAATTATGAATTATGAATTATTGGGAAACAAAAAGACCACGAAGATTTTTGAAAACTTAGGGATCTTTTTAACTCAATTTAAAACGCGTGCTCGTCACTCAAACCGAATGGCCTTAACCGGAGAAATTTTTGAAATAATAAAAGAAGGTATCAAAAGCATCAAAAGACAAAGTAGAAATGTACCAGCATTCAATATCAAAATATAGTCCCAACTCAAATAAACAGGGGCTTCATTTACATAATAGGTGTCGGGGTTCAGCTTAAATATCTTTCCGTATTTCTGGACCAAAAGCAGGCCGATGCCGATTGCATTTCCCCAAAACAGGCCAACCCCTATTAGGTACATTGCATTGTAAAGAAACACTTTGCGGACGCTGTAATCACTACTGCCCAGCGCTTTTAGAATGCCGATCATTTGGGTGCGTTCCAAAATCAGGACCAACAAGGCCGTAATCATATTGATGCCCGCCACCAAAATCATTATGCCGATAATCATTATGATATTAAAATCGAACAGATCGAGCCATTCAAAAATGGAAGCATATTTTTCGCGGATGGTTTGGGTGTCGAGGGTGCTTCCAGTTTCGTTGTAAACCGCTTCTCCGATCGGAATTATGTTGTCAAAATCATCCACAAAAACCTCGAAGGCGCCAATTTGATCGGCTTCCCATTTATTCAAACGTTGAATGTGGCGAATGTCTGTAATTATGAATTGTTCATCAAATTGCTGAAACCCGCTGTTGTAAATGCCCACAATATCAAAACCGCGACTGCGCGGGGTTTTGGAGATTTCGTCGTTGAGGAAAAAGGTGGTCACCTTATCGCCCAATTTTAAATGAAGCCGATTCGCCAAATATTCTGAAATCAGGATGTCCTCATTTAAATCGCCTTTAAAATCGGGAAGTTTGCCAGCTACCAGATAGTCCTTGAAATTTTCCCAATCGAAATCGTCGCCAACGCCTTTTACCACCACACCTTCAAAATCGGTTTCGGTGCGGATAACGCCACCTTTGGACACGGTTACCTGCACGTGCTTTATTCCCTCAATATCTTTGAACGTTGGATAAAACGGCTGGTTTTTTGAGATGGGGTTTTGGCTGTCGTTGGAAAAGTTGGTGTCGAAATTGGTAATAATAATATCGCCATTAAAGGCAGAGACCTTTTCGCGTATCTTTTTTTGAAGGCCCACGCCCGTGGCGATGGACACCAACATCATAATAATACCGAGCGCGATTGCGGAAATGGCAATTTTTATAATCGGTGCCGAAATACTACTTTTATAGTCCTTGGAAGCAATGATGCGCCGGGCGATAAAAAACTCGAAATTCACTGAAGTTTTATGAAATTAACTTTTGTCAAAAATACGTTTTTAATACTTGTCCTACTATTTTTTTCCTGCGGAAGCCAAACCACCGAATCCAACCGTTTGGTTTCGGACGCGCTTGTGGTAGTGCCCAACGCCGACAACCCCTTGAATTTGCCCATCACGGAAGACGATGCCCCAAAAGGCAAAAAAACAGCCGTAGTAAAAACGGGCGAATTGCGCATCGTGGACGAAATTGTGACCGGGGCCGAACAATTTTCGCGCTATGCCCCCTTGTTGAAAAATAAAAAGGTAGCCGTTGTGGCAAACCAAACTTCCTTTTTGCAAAATGAAAAGCAACATTTGGTCGATTTTTTACTTGCAAAAAAAATTGCCGTTAAAAGAGTTTTTGCACCGGAACACGGCTTTCGCGGTACGGCCGATGCCGGAGAACTTGTGAAAGATGGCGTCGATTCAAAAACGGGTGTGCCGTTGATTTCACTATACGGCAATAATAAAAAACCCTCGCAGGAGCAATTAAAGGGCATTGACGTGTTGATTTTCGACATTCAGGACGTGGGCGCGCGGTTTTACACCTATATATCAACACTCCATTATGTGATGGAAGCCTGCGCCGAAGCCGGAATTGCGGTGATTGTTTTGGACAGGCCAAATCCGAACGGACATTATATTGATGGACCCATTTTGGAAAAAGAATACCAGAGTTTCGTGGGAATGCACCCCGTGCCCATAGTGCACGGTATGACCATTGGCGAATATGCCAAAATGGTAAATGGGGAAGGCTGGCTTAAAGACAAAGCCAAATGTGATCTTATAGTGATCGATATGCAGAATTACACACACCAAACCGCCTACTCCCTTCCTATAAAACCCTCCCCAAATTTGCCGAATGACCAGGCCATCAATCTTTATCCGAGTCTTTGTTTTTTTGAGGGAACGTTTATCAATGCCGGACGGGGAACCGATATGCAGTTTCAGGTATTCGGGGCGCCAAGCTTGCCCGCTTCAAAATATACGTTTGAATTTACCCCGAAATCCAACGAGGGAGCAAAAGAACCCAAATTTAAAAATCAGCTTTGCCACGGAATGGACCTTCGGAAGGAGCCACGTTTGAATAAAATCAATTTAGAATGGCTTATTGATGCTTATAATGCCAACGGGAACCTGCCTGCCGGCAAGGCAGGAAAGAAAGATTTCTTTAATTCGTTTTTTGTGAAACTTGCGGGAACTGAGAAATTGCAACAACAGATTGAGCAAGGATTATCTGCGGAAGAAATTCGGGAAACTTGGAAGGAAGGTCTTGCGGGTTTTATGAAGATTCGCGAGCAATATTTGCTGTATCCGTAATATCGTTTCGGCTCCGCTAAACGACCGGGGGCGGCGGCTGAGCCGGAGTCGAAGCCCCTATCGAGGCAGGCGCCTCTTCATTTCCTCCACAATATTAAAAGCCGCGGGACAAATGGCGACATTCTTTAGCGTTAGGTTTGAAATCTGCTGGAATTTCTTTCTGTCTGTGTGGGGAAATTCGCGGCAGGCCTTGGGGCGAACGTCGTAAATGCTACAATAATTATCGGCTCCCAAAAACTTACAGGGCACGCTTTGCAGCACATAATCGTTATCTTCATCGATCCGCAAATAGGCTTCAATAAACTGCTGCGGCTTCATGCGGAAATGTTTTGCAATGCGCTCGATGTCTTTATCGGTAAAAAGGGGGCCCGTGGTTTTGCAGCAATTGGCGCAGGTCAAACAATCTGTTCTTTGGAATTCATTTTCGTGCAATTCCTGCATCAAACTGTCGAGATGTTTGGGCGGCTTTTTCTTCAGCTTTGCGAAAAACTTTTTATTTTCCGTTTCGGCTTCCTTTGCTTTTTGGGGAAGTTGTTTTAGGATGTTTTCCATCTTTGGTTTTCTCTGCGCTCTCCGCGCCTTTGCGGTAAAACTTCCACCGCAGAGTCGCAAAGGACGCAAAGTCTTTATTTACTCAGTTTCGTAAACCAACTCGCCATTGATAAAGGTGGCTACAACCTTGGTTTTGGGCAATTCGGCTTCTTCTACCTTCATAATATCTTTATCGAGAATGGTAAAATCGGCAAACTTACCTACTTCAATGCTTCCTTTTTCGCTTTCCTCAAAATTGGCAAAGGCCGCCCAAATGGTCATTCCCTTTAAGGCTTCTTCCCGCGAAAGCGCATCCTTCATTTGGAACCCTTCCTCGGGAAAGTTCTTTAGATCCTTACGAGCGACCGCTGCGTAAAAAGTGTACATCGGGTTAACGTGCTCCACCGGGAAATCGGTTCCCAGCGCAACCATTCCCGCTTCGTTGCGCAATTTTTTATAGGCATAAGCACCTTTCATACGCTCTGCGCCCACTCTGTCTTCGGCCCAATACATATCGCTGGTGGCGTGGGTGGGCTGCACGGAGGGCAAAATATTGTTTTTGTCATTAAAATAATCAAAATCTCCTTCTGAAATAATTTGCGCATGCTCCACCCGCCAGCGACGGTCTGTTTTTCCCTCCAAGGCTTTTTTATAGGCACGGAGCACCGCGATATTTGCCGAATCGCCAATGGCGTGGGTATTCATTTGAAATTCGGAAGCCGCAATTTTTTCGGCTAAATAATCCAGGCTGTCGGCAGTTGTAATCATTGCTCCAAAATGGTGCGGCATATCGCTATATGGCTCGCGCATTGCAGCACCGCGGGACCCCAAAGCTCCGTCTGCATACACTTTAAAGGAACGCACATGCAACCTGTCGGTTTTAAAAATTCCTTGGTTTAAATAATAATCCAGGTTTTTGGGACTGTTGCTGACCATGGCATACATTCTCAATTTGAACTTCCCCTCTTTTTGAAGGGCGTCAATAAGTTCAATGATATTTCTGTCCAAACCGGCATCGTCAACAGTGGTCAAGCCGTTTTGAAGACAGATTTCCTGCGCCTCGAGCAGGGCCTGGGTTGAAACTTCCTCGGTAATGGCCGGAAAGGTTTTCCGTACCAATTGCATTGGGGAATCGATAAGAATTCCGGTAGGCTCGCCGTTTTGAAGCACGATTTCGCCGCCCTCCATTTTCGTTTTTCCAGTGATGCCAGCCAGTTCCAGCGCTTTGGAATTCACCAAATAGGCGTGCCCATCAACCCGTTGCAAGGCTACTGGAGTTTCAGGAAACAGGGAATCTAGCTCTTTTTTGGTGGGAAAGTTTTTATCTTTCCAGTCATTTTGATCCCAGCCGCGACCTATGATATAGGGCATATTTTTTTCTTCTTGAAAGGCTACCACCTTCCCCAAAATTTCCTGAAAACTTGTCGTACCCACTAAATCCACATTTTGGAGACCGAGGCCAAGTCCGTATAAATGGGCGTGTGCATCAATCAATCCGGGGACAACGGTATTCCCTTTGGCGTCGTAGGTTTCTTTTAGGTTGTATTTCAGTTCGAGTTCGGGTTTTAGTCCTATTTCGAGAATTTTTCCATCTTTTACAACCAGGGCATTTGCGGTGCTAAAATCTTTATCGACTGTGTAAATGGTTGCGTTTTTTATCAATAGGTCTGCGGGAAGTTTTTCTGGGGCGCAGGATGCAATTACCAAAGCCAACAAAAGGAATAGTATATTTTTCATGGTTGATTTTATTGAGGTGTAAAAATAGAAAACATCCATCAAAGACGGATGTTTTCAAAAGTTATAGTTTCATTTAAGATCAGCTACCAATCAAATTTATAGGTAACACCTGCCAAGCCTTGAATTCCCTGCACGGGAAAATTCATCCATTTCTGGTAATTGTCGCCAAAAAGATTACTTCCCTTCACAAATGCGGAAAGCCTATCGGTAAATCGATATCCAAAATGAAGATTTGCATCCACATAACCATCCAATGTTATTTTTTCGAAGGTTAAAGGGCTATTGTACAAATCTTTCCGTTCGCCCACATAAAAAATGGAAGCGCCGCCATACAATTTCTCCGTAATGTTGAAATCTGAAAATACCGATGCCTGTAGTTCCGGAAGATTCCAAGCTTCTTCTTGGCGGTCTGTGCTGTAATTGCTGTATGTGCCGTTGATTCCCAAGGAAAACTGGTTTGAAATTTCCACTTTCAACTCGGCAAAAAAGAGGAGTGTGTTTACATCATCATAAACCACGTTGAAGGAATTGCCAAATTGGTAGCCTTCCAACCCGGGCGCCAATAAGTTAGTATAATTTGCCTGAAACAATGCCCGGTTTTCATCTTTTCCATAGGAAGCGCGAACGTTATAGGCCACGGAATTGGACAGCTTTCCTTTTACTCCGGCGAAGCCTTCGTAGAGTTTCTTTGTGGGCATAATAAAAAGCGTGGGGGACACAAAAGGATTTTCTTCCTTTAGTTTATAAAACGTATTCTGCTGCAGTCCGCCTTCCGCTCCGGCATAAGCAATCACCGTTTCGTCCAGCAATCGGTAGGAAGCGTTCAACCGTGGATATAATGAAAAATCGGTATCGCTGTTTTCAGAATCCAAACTCACATAGCCCACCACGCCCAGGGAAACGCTCAAGTCGTCATTGATAAAGGTGATGGATGGCGCCAAACCTGCGTTCAGATAACTGTATTTTATATCGGAAGTATTTGCGTAATTTCTCTCAAAACTTCCGCCCAAATAATCAATATCCCCCTCAATTTTGAAGGTAAGATTTTCCAGTGGAAATGAAAATTTCGGTTTTAGTGTAGCATTTATTTCCGAAGAAGAAAAGGCATCGCCCAAATAACGGACATTCAGGGCCGCTTTTTCAAAAAACGAATCGTCCAAAACCATACTTCCGCCGGCATACCCACTGAAATAAGTTTGTTGCGGGTCTATTTGCACATTGGGCTCCTGAAGATAAACTTCCTCCGGAACCCCATACCAATTGTAAAGCTGGTGCTCCAGCCCAGCATCGAACCTATAGGTAACCTCCCGCTGCCGGCTGGTGTAGTTGGCGTCGAGACTCGTGTCGTAATATTTATTTTCCAACTTCACTCCTTTAATGTCGCCCTGCGAGGAATTGTGCCGAAAGAAAAAACCGGCATTGTCGGTGCGGCTGATCTCAAAATTGCTGTAAAATTCGCCTAAAATCGAAGTGTAATTGCCGAAGCCGAGGGTGGCATAATTGTCGTAAAGTTTTATAGGTTTGGTTTTCTCGACCTTCGCGGCCTTCCCTTTTGCGGGAGTAAAGGTTGAAGCTACGGGAACCGAAAAAATGCTATATTTCACTTCTTTCTTTTGGGTGGTGATGGAATCGTTTAGCTCAGGGGTTTCCTTCACCTTAAAGGCATCGGAAATGGTGGGCGTGTAAGGTTTAACAATGTTCACAACCTCGGGGTCGAGTTCCTTTTCCTGTGAAAAAGCTGAAAATTGAAAAAGAAATAAGGCTGGAATTGAAAATAAAACTATTTGTTTTACGGACATATTTTCAAAGTTTATATTGATGCTTTTTTTGATTTTGTTCTCGGTGGACCCTGTGGCTTTGTGGTTTTATTTTCACCACAGAGGCACAGAGGGCACATAGGTTGTTGACTAGTTTCCAGTTTCAACGGAAGAATTGGTTTTTGCCTCGGCGTTTTTAATAACGGCCAGTTCGGCTTTTGCTTCCTCCACTACCTCGGGGAAATCGGTAAAGTTCTTGGTTACGCTCTCCAAAATATAGGTGGCTTGATAGGCATCCTTTAAAGCGTAGAAATTCTTCGCCATCAACACCAAGCCTTTGGCGCCGTACAGTTTGTAGCCGGAATAATCCTTCGCCAATTTTTGGATTGTAGTGTTGGAGGCCTCAAACTTGCCTTCTTTGTTTTTAAAGTAGGCATCGAAATAAAGCGCTTCGGCCGCCAACGACCCGGTCGCAATTTTCTGGACTTCAGCGTAGGCAGCTTTTGCCTTGGCCTCATCGTTTGTTTTCATCGCAGAACGGGCAATGATGACCTGCGCGTCGCTTTTTATGGCATTGTCTATTTTTGAATTTTGAAGCACTTTTTCGGCATAACTTACTGCGTCGGCATATTGCTTCAATTCATAGGAAGCCTTCATACTGTTGGTCTGCGCAAAGACGATGTTTTGCGGAAAATCGGCCTCGGTTTCCAAACGGGTCAAGTATTTTAGCGCATTTTGATAGTCCTTCTTTCCCAAATACAGCTCAGAAATTCGCGCCAGTGCCTGTTCCGTAAATTCGCTGCGGGGCCGGTTCACGACAAATTCAAAATGCGGGATGGCCCGCCCGGCATTTCCGTCGGAAAAATAGATCTGCCCCAAATAGAAATGGGCCTGTTGGGCGTGCTGCCCGTTCGGGAATTGCTTTAAATACTCTTCAAATCTGCCTTTGGCTTGACTTTGATTGTTTTCCAAATAAGGCTGTTCGGCCGCCAAATAGGCCGCATCGTCCAGTTCAGTGTCGCCTACTTGCACATACTCCAAGGTTTTTACCCAGCGCGCATATTCGTCCACCTTTCCCTGATCGATATAGATGATTTTTGCGGAAGCTACCGCCTGCAAACCTTCAGAAGTTGCCGGAAATTCCTTCGCCACCCTTTTGAAAATAGCCAAAGCATCGTTGCTTTTTCCGGTGTTGTCCAAAATAAGCGCCTTTTTTAAAAGTGCTTTTGAAACATAACTGCTGTTTGGAATCTCTCGGACCAATTGGTCATAGGTGGAAATAGCCTCGTTCGTTCTGTTTTGGGCCACGTAGGTATTTCCCAATTCATAGAGGGCGTCATCACGGTAAACGGATTTATTATATTTCTTAATGAAGGCACCCAACTCCTCAATTTTCTTTTCGCTTCGGTCCACAAAACCATAGCTGATGGCCTTTTGAAACTGGGCATAATCGTTTTCGCCGTCCATTTCAATGGCTGCGTTGTAATTTTCCATCGCCGGCCAGTATTGGCTGGTCACGAAATAGCTGTCGGCCAATCGCAGATATGCGTCCTTTTTCCGGATTTTTTCGGCATCTTTTGAAGCTACAAATTCCTTAAAATTTGAAATGGCCTCGCTATAATTTTTTAGCTTGAACTGGTTGTAGGCCACGTTGTAACTCAGGTTTTTAAATTCTGAAGTCTGCTGCGCCCCGGGCATTTTTGCAAATTTTTTATAGCCAGCCAACGATTTTTCAAAATTTGAGAGTTGGTAGTCACTTTCGGCCGTCCAATAGGTCGCCCGCGCCGCGAAGGTTGCATCTTCGGGATATTTTAGACTTTTATCAAAAAAAGAAATCGCCTCGGCATAATCGGCTTCATTGTAAAGCTCGATTCCCCTATAAAAAGCCACTTTTTGGTAAGCCGCCTGATCGGCAAAGTTTTTATTGTTTTCCAACAAATCCAACGCTGCTTTGTAGTTTTTTGAAGTGATGTAGCTGTCAATCAACAGCCGTTTCAGTTCGTCATTGTTTGGATTTTTGGGATATTTCTCCATAAACGAAAACAAAACCTGCGGCGTACTTTTAAAACTGTTGCCAATTTCGTAGCTCAGCTTGGCATAATTTAAATAGGCATCTTCCTGAATTTCCGCAGAAAAATCCATTTCCGAAGCATTTTTAAAAGCGTTGAGAGCCTCCTGCTTTTTGTTGAGTTTCAAATAACTTTCGGCCAAGTGGTAATAGGCATTTTGCGCCACGGCATTCTTTCCATCCACGATTTTGTTGAACTCGCCGATGGCTTTTTCATAATCGCCTTGTTTGTAATAGGCATAGCCCAATTGGTAATAATCGGTATTATTCCATTTGCCGCGCATACCCTTATATTCCTTTAAATAGGGAATGGCCTCGGCATACTGCCCAAGGTTGAAATAGCTTTCACCAATGATCTTCGAGAGCTGGCTTTTTTCCTGTGGATTGGATCTATCGAACTGCTCCTTGCCCATCGCGATGGCTTTCTCAAAATTGCCAAGCTTAAAATTCATATCGGCCTGATAATAGGAAAGGTCTTCGGAATAGCGTTCCTCGCCCTTTACTTCCTCAAAATTTTTGTTGGCCTCTTCATAATCATCGCCTTCATAGGCAATAAACCCAAGATAATATTTGGCCTGCGAGCCGTATTGTTGCGAGTTGGAAACCTGGTTGAAGTAATTTTTGGCTTCCTCGAACCGCTTCGCCTTAAACTGTACATAGCCATTGTTAAAATTGAAACGCTCACGTTCGCTGCGGCTTAAGCTGAAAGGGTCCACCTTCTCATACCATTTTTGGGCGTAGGCATATTTTCCATTTTCAAAGTAATAATTGGCCACATCAATATAGGCTGAATTTCGTTTTAAGCTGGTGGGATAATTTGCCACAAACGCCTCCATCAACTGGTCGGCATTTTGCTGGTTCAGCCGCACGGCGGCGTTGGCGATGTAATAGGCGCAATCGCTTTGGACGGTCTCGTCGGGACTTTGGTTTTTTATTTTGTCAAAAAGACTTTGGGCCGCTAAAAATTGCCCGTTATTATACAGTTCCAAGGCCTGCTGAAATTCGGCGAGGTCGTTGGTAAAGACCGCTGTTTGTTGGGAAATGGATGAAAATGAATGGATAAGAAAAAGCGAAAGGAGAAGAAACCTCTTTATCATTATTTACAGTATTTGTGGCGTAAAGATATTTAACTTAAAAGGTAGCTTTTGGCGATACTGTAAATTTTTAAGGTATAATTAACGAATGGTTTTTTAGGTGTTTTTCTATAGTAGTGTAACGCTATAAACGGCAATAAATTACATTTTAAGAAGGCATTTGATTTTTATTTATTTTTATTAATCAAAGACGCTGAAGGTCAAAGACGAATGGCAAAATTCAAAGGGAAATATAGAATTGAATCCATACGGGCCCAATGGTGGGACTATGGCTGGAACGGTGCCTATTTTATAACCATCTGCACCAAGAACCGGAGACATTTTTTTGGGGAAATACACAACGGAAAAATGTTTTTATCGCCCTTGGGTGCTATTGCCGATCTGTTATGGCACGAAATACCGTACCATTCCAAATTCGTTTCCGTGGGTGAATTTGTGGTGATGCCCAATGATATACACGGTATATTGTTGATCGATAAACCGGATGGGGATAAGAGGGCAGGCAATGGTGCGGTGACGCGCCATGCGAATCGGTTACAAATTGAAAATGGATGGCAGACGGGATTTCACGACCATATTATCCGTAACCGTAACGCATACGGACGTATTGAAAATTATATCGTCCAAAACCCACAAAATTGGACGGATGATACATTCCATAATTAATTCACGGCGAATAAGAACAAGAAAAATTATCAGCCACGTACGGTTCGCAAAATATCCCCTATTTTTATAAAAATTTAAAGGCCATGGACTACACACCGCATAAATTCGCATTTATAATCCTGCTATTCATTTGTTTTTCGACGACCGCACAAACCAATCCATTTAAAAATCTATCGGAAAAAGATGGAAAAATTGGAATCGGCACCAAAGCGCCCGATGAATTGCTGACCGTAAAAGGAAAAATACACACCCAAGAGGTTTTGGTGGACTTGGAAGGTGCCGTTGCCCCCGATTTTGTTTTTGAACATTATTTTGAAGAAAAATCGGAAACTTCGCCGGAATACACCCTAATTTCTTTAGCCGCACTGGAAAAATTTATAAAGGAAAACCACCATTTGCCCAACATTCCTTCCGCGCAAACTATGGAAAAAGAAGGCATTTCCTTAAAAACAATGAACCTGTTGCTGCTCCAAAAAATTGAGGAATTGACGCTATACACCCTTTCGCAGCAAAAGGAAATTGAAGCTTTAAAGGAAAAATTCGAAAAAATAAATAAGTGACCAAATCCTGTTGCAGTTGGCAGTAATTCGGTTTACTTTTGCGTTCAATTCCATTCGGAAATTCAATAATTTAAATTTTATAATCCATACCCAAACATGGCCGATCACGTATTATTTTTAAAAGATGCCGCAATCTATCAAGGCGATAACCTGGTGCTTTCTGACGTTTCGGTTTCTATGGAAAAAGGCGAATTTGTTTACCTGATCGGGAAAACCGGTACCGGAAAGAGCAGTTTTATGAAAACGCTCTATGGCGATCTTCCGCTTAAGGAAGGCGAAGGCCATATTGTTGGATATGATTTGGCGACCCTTAAAGAAAAGGACATTCCATTTTTACGAAGAAAATTGGGCGTAGTTTTTCAGGATTTCAAACTGCTGAACGACCGCACCGTGCGCGACAACCTCAACTTTGTGTTGACTGCAACGGGCTGGAAGGACAAGGCGGCCATGGAAAGCAAAATAAACGAGGTGTTGGCCAAGGTCGATATGAAAACCAAAGCCTTTAAATATCCCTACCAGCTTTCGGGCGGCGAGCAGCAGCGCGTGGCCATTGCCCGTGCCCTGTTGAACGATCCCGAACTTATTTTGGCAGACGAGCCCACCGGCAACCTCGACCCACAAACCAGTGTAGAGGTGATGGAGGTGTTGCGCGAAATAAACAAAAATGGCAACACGATTCTAATGGCAACCCACGACTATGCCCTGCTACTGAAATACCCTTCCAAAACCTTGAAATGCGACGAAAACCAGATTTTTGAGGTAGTTCAAAAAACGGTGTAGAATTCAGAATTTAGAATTCTTAATAATCATTCAAAATGCTTGGGTCGCGTAGCCGTAGCTCACACTTCTTTTGGAGGGTGGGATCAATCTTAAGTTGAATTTTTCCCTTCGCGTTCGGTTTTAAAATCGTGTTTTTTGAAATTACGATCCGCTTTTTTGAAGTGAGGTTTAAGGTTGCTTCTTCCGTAAATTTCTGATTTTCCAAAACAACTTCAGATAGAGCTGTCAATTTAAAGTCCCATCGGTTAAAGCGTTGGTTTTCAATTTTAACCGGCTCTTTTTCGGCAAACATATCAAACACCATTTTTACCGAGCGGCCTGTATTCAACATTCCCGCGCCATACAATCCGGCATAGGGTTTATTGGGCACTACATCGTCAATATTGGTGGCGGTAAATTTTAAAATTGTTTCCACCTCTTCGGCAGGCAGGCAGGGATAGAGGGAAAACATAAGCCCAACGGTGCCCGAAATTAAGGGCGCCACAATGGAGGTCTGATTGAACTGGGTGGTTTCGTAAACGTGTTCGTGTAGCAATTTACCGTAAAGGAATATTCCCGTTCCCGGGCCCAAAATATCGATGGAAGGATTGAGATTGCTTATGCTAATGGGAAATAAATTTGGAAACTGGGTGGTATCATTATTCTTGAACCCGCCCGTCTGGCCAACATAGTAGCGGATGTCCTTCACATAATAAATTTCGTTTTCCTTTAAATACTGAATGTTATCCGAAAAATGGGGGTAACGATGGGAGGCCGAGGACACGGCAATCACATTTTTATAGCCCGCCGGGTAATATATCTTTTTCCCCTGCGATTTTGAATAGGGCGTATTATGGCCAATGGCAACCACGACGGTTCCATTTTCCAACATCTCGTTTATGGCGTCCTGCGCGGTTTGATAGTAACGGGTGGTGCCCCAACTACAATTGATGACCTTTGCGCCCATTTTTGAAAGTTCCATCAGTTGTTCCAGCGTATCCAAATTTCTAAAATCGGTGGCATAAATACTGCAGTCATAACAAATGCCCGGAACGCCGAATGCATTATTTCCTTGGCCCGCAGCGACTTCGGCCACCGACGCGCCGTGGTTACTGGCCACAACAGCTTCCCGCACCTTTTGGGTCTTGCCCGCAAATTCCCTATCGTCGGGATTGATGGAACCATCGGAAATGCCAATAAAAATATCGCGCGAACCTGTGGTGTAATACCACGCCTTGGGGACCTCCAGAAAATCGAGATAATCCAAATTCAGTTGTGCACCCAAATTTTCGCCAATAGTGCTGCTAAGACCATAATCATTGGGCTCAAAAATTCTTTTATCCTCCTCGGCTATCAATTCGCCAAACTCAAAAAGGTGAGATGCATTCTTCAACAAATCGTTCAGCAAACGCTCCCTATCGGCCACCACGAAAAACGTCTTTTTAAGGTCTTGCTTCTTGGCGTGCTTCCAGGTTTTCTTGAAAATTTTAATTTGATATTTTTTCAGAACCGCTTTCAATCGCGAATCGTTTCCGGTATATTCCAAAAAGTCGCCCGTTTTCCTAAAAGTTGGTTCGAAAGTGCTGTCCCGCGCGCGCAGATAGAACCAAGCCTCCTTTTGGGCCTGTGCACCCAAGGAAACCAAAAGAAGGAAAAAAAGAAAAAGTCGGAATTTCACGCTGGAATTTATTTGCCCTACAAGTTACATTTTTTTGGAGGAAAGAAAACCTTCCATTTTTATTTGCCCACCAACCCATTTAAATTTGGCACAAGCCAAAAAGATTCCCGTATTTTAGCCAAATGTATCAAAGGTTGAAAAAAATAGCGTTGTCGGTCTTTCCGAAAAGAATCCTTTTTGAAAACGAAGTTTTTTTACGTTCGCTCTACGCCTTTCCCTTTCGGGGAAAAAACCACAAATGCACGGTCTGCGGCCACGGGCTGAAAAAGTTTATTACCCTTCCCGACGGCGACCTGCTCTGCCCTTTTTGCGGAAGCCGTTCGCGCACCCGCCGGCTCTATTCCTTTCTTACCCAAAACCGACTGCTATACGGAAAAGTGCTCCATTTTTCGCCCTCGCGAAGTGTTTTTAGATTGCTGAAAAAAAATCGTGACATCACCTATTTCAGCACCGATTACGAAGATGAATTTCTCGCAGATTATCGCTACGACATTACCCAAATTCCTTCCGACAGCGATTTTTTCGACCTCATTATCTGCTATCACATTTTGGAACATATTGAAGAAGATTACAAGGCAATGGCAGAACTGCAGCGCGTTTTGAAACCTGAGGGAAGCTGTGTGGTCCAAACACCATTTAAGGAAGGCGAAATTTATGAGGATTTTTCAAAACAAACGGCCGAGGAAAGATTGGAAGCTTTTGGACAGGAAGACCACGTACGGATTTATTCAATTTCGGGGCTGCGGGAGCGGTTGCTTAAAAATGGATTTAAGAATGTGGAAATTAAAACTTTTCCAGCCGAGGCGCGTTTTGGATTTATGGAAGAAACCGTTCTGATCTGTAAAAAATGATTTCGATACTCATTCCCACATATCATTATAATGTATTGCCACTGGTTGAAAAACTACAACTCCAATGTGAAAAAGCGGCAATCCCGTTTGAGATTATCGTGTTGGACGATGCTTCCAGCGATGAAGCTACCATCGCAAAAAATTCAAACATAAATTCTTTGGAAAACTGCCGTTTCCAAACTTTAACCAAAAATGTGGGTCGCAGCCGAATCCGCAATCTTTTGGCAGAAAAGGCTCACTATGACTGGCTGTTGTTTCTCGATGCCGACACCTTTCCCGCCACCGATCAATTTATCCAAAAATATCTGGAAGCCTTTTCTAAGAAAACGGAGGTCGTTTTTGGTGGTATCCAGTATCCCACAACAAAACCGGAGAATTGTAGCTTGCGCCATACATACGGTTCCGCTCGGGAAAGCCTTCCATTGCACGAACGCCAAAAAAATCCCTACCGCAGCTTTATTACGATGGGGTTTGCCATTAAGAAAAAAATTTTTCAGCAAATAAAATTCAACGAAAACTTGGTTGGCTATGGTTATGAGGATTCCGTTTTCGCAGGGCAGCTTCAAAAACACGCTATCACCATTCAGCATATAGCCAATCCGGTGGTGCATTTGAACTTAGAGAGCAATGCCGATTTTATAAAAAAATCGCAGCTTGCCCTTCAAAACTTATTGGATTTTCATCAGAATGCAGCTATTGACAGTGAAACCGTAAAAATCCTAAAAACCTATTCCCAATTAAAAAAATGGAGACTTTTATTTGCTGTCCGTGCCTTTTTCAAGATGTTCAAAAATCCCTTGCTACAAAATCTGGCATCGGCGAACCCTTCGCTTTTTCTCTTCGATTTATACCGTCTTGGGTATCTTAGCACTTTAAAACACAACAATGCCTAAATTTTCCGTAGTCATTTCGGTTTTCAACAAAGAAAAATACATTGCCGAAACGCTGAAAAGCGTCTTGGCCCAAACATTTACCGATTTTGAGGTCGTGGTCCTAAACGATGGCTCTCCGGACAACAGTGAGGCCGAAATTTTAAAATTTGACGACCCGCGGATCCGTTATTTTTCACAACATAACCAAGGGGCCGGGGCCGCCCGGAACGCTGCTATTGCCAAAGCTCAAGCCGAATATATTGCCCTTATGGACGCCGATGATTATTGGTATCCTTTCTATTTGGAAGAGCAACATAGACTGACCACCGAGTTTTCGAACCAGTCGGTTTTTGCGACTGCCATCGAACTAAAACGGAACGGCAAAACTTTTAAAAACAGCTATTCCATAAAAAACATTGCCTCCAATCCAGTAGTGGTCGATTATTTTGAGGCCAGCCAATTGGATTCGGTATTGATGAGTATTTCGACCGTGGTTAAAAAAAAGGCCCTGCACGAAGTTGGTGGCTACGATCCAACCATCTTAAGTGGCGAGGATACAGACCTCTATGTTCGCCTCGGACTAAAATTTAAGGTTGTTTTCAGCCCTAAAGTTTGTGCCACCTATGTGGTGCGAAAAAACAGTCTTTTCCAAAGTGTCAGCAAAATCGGGGACAAAGCCACTTTTGAAGCTTATGAAGAATTTGAAAAAGACAATCCCGCACTGAAAAAGTTTTTGGATTTGAACCGTTATTCCCTCTGCATCTTTGCCAAAATGCAGGGCGATAAAGAAGCTTTTGAAAAATTTTATGGAAAAATTGCGCTGGACAATCTCAGCAAAAAACAGCAGTTTTTGCTCCGTCAAAATAAGACCATCTTAAAATATCTTTCCAAAACGAAAAACAGCTTGGAAAAACTCGGGCTTCGTTTAGGCACCTTTAAATAATTTGAAAGCGTCATATTCCCGAATGTAATCGCTCTCCAAATATTTGCCCGAGGAAAGCACCAAACAGACCGATCCGGAAGAAAAGTTTTCAAGTTCACGCCAAATTCCGGTGGGAATCAGCAAACCTTGGTTCGGCCTATTTAAGGTAACCGATTTTTTGGCTTCGCCATCATCCAAAAGCACCTCAAAACTGCCACTTAGGGCAATTAAAAATTCCTGTTGTTCCTTGTGCGCGTGCGCTCCGCGATAGGCCCCGCTCGGAACATCATATAGATAATAGACGCGTTTTACGGCATAGGGCAAAAATCCTTCCTCAAGAACGGAAAGGTTCCCGCGGGGATCCGTGATTTTTGGAATGTCGAGCAGGAGGATATCTTCAATCGTTGTGTTTGGCATCTTGTAGGGTTTGGTTCCACTTTTCGGAAATGGCTTGCTTTGAAAATTTTTCAACGGAAGACCTTGTGTTTGCTTTCACGCGGGCGTAAAACGATGCGTCAAAACAGATATGTTGCAGTGCTTCCGCGAATAAAGGTAAACTTCTTTCGGCAATCAGCAAACCGTTTTTTTGGTGCTGCACGATTTCCGAAGGGCCCGAAACAATATCGAGCGCCACCACCGGAGTTCCCAACGAAAGCGACTCCACCAGCACCATCGGGAAACCTTCATATCGGCTGGTAAGGGTGGCACAGTGGGCGTTTTTGATGATTCCAAAAGGGCTTTTGGTGAAGGGAAGAAAAATAATATGCAAAGCCCCTGCTTTGGAAGCCGCCAATTTTTGGAGCATTGCGCTATCCTTCCCGTCGCCCAAAATGACCAAATGAACGTCTTTTTCCCAAATTTTGGATTGCGAAAAAGCGTTGATTAAAAACGAATAATCCTTGATGTCATCGTCCAACCGACCGTAGGAAAGAATGTATTTTTTATTTTGAAGAATTTCAGGAAAATGTCCCGAATCCGTTTCCCAAGCCGGATCGAAGGCGTTGTGGATGGTGGTTGTATTTTCAATGCCCTCCTTTTTCAAAATTTCATCCGCTATATAATTGGAAACGGCTACGTTCAAAAGATTCTTTTGGCAAATTTTGGCAAAGGCCGAAGGATTTTCGGTAAGATATTCCGTCTTTTTGGAGCTGTGCACCACATAAATTTTAGGCAGATCGCGGTACACAAATTTTGAGTAGAACAGCTCGCGCTCAAAATTGTTTTTGGGCCGGTGGTCTATAATGACGTCAAAATTTTCCTTTTTTAAATAATTGCGAAATTTCCGAAAACGTAGCAAACGTTTCACCAAAGTATCTTTTTCGTCTTTCAGTGCGCCCAGGTTCAGCAATTTTCCGCTAAAGGGATAATCGATTTCATTATTTAAAACCACCAAATGCACCTCGTGGCCCTGTGCGTCCAACATTTCGGAAAGCATGGCGCAGGACCGCTCCAGCCCGCCTTTGGCCAGCGAAATGGAAACCAGACATATTTTAAATTTCCTTTCGGCGGCCATCGTTATTTATTGTGTATTTTTGGTTGCACAGCACAAATATAGGCCTATAAGAATATTTTCATTCGGGAGTTTGGAAAAAACGGCAAACTTTCCAAAGCGCGGAAAGCAATTTTTGAAAAATCGTGAAAATTCTTGGCGACCTATTTTGTAAAAGGAAAACTATGAAAATACTTTTAGTGGGCGAATACAGCAGGCTGCACAATTCCTTAAAGGAAGGTTTGCAGGCGCTCGGCCACGAAGTGCTGCTGGTTTCAACGGGCGATGAATTTAAAAAGTATCCTTCGGACATTCTCTTAAAACGCAAGTTCCAGTCGGGCCTTCTTAAAAAAATCAAGGTGGGGCATTTTAAACTCTTCGGGCTCGATATTGCATCGCTTTGCCTTAAAAACCGGTTTTTTAGCCAAAAGGAAACATTTCAGGGTTTTGACGTGGTTCAATTGATAAATGAAAGTCCGCTGGGCATCCAGCCGAAACACGAAAGGGAAATCATTTCCTTCTTAAAAAAACACAACCACATACTCTTCCTGCTTTCCTGCGGGACGGACCACATAAGCGTAAAATATGCCTTTGAAAAAAAGTTCCGATATTCCATTTTTGACCCTTATTTTGAGGGAAAGGTTTCCGAAAAGGAATTTTTTCCGGCCCTAAAATATTTACGTCCCGAATACGAAAACCTGCACCGTTTTGTATTTAAAAAGGTGGACGGCGTCATTGCTTCCGATATGGATTATGACATTCCGTTGCAGGGAAAACCAACCTATCGCGGACTTATCCCAAACCCCGTCAATACTGAAAAACTGAAGTTTCAGCCCATCGATTTTAAGGGGAAGACCATCATTTTCCACGGTATCAACCGGGGCAATTATTATAAAAAAGGCAACGACTACTTTGAGGCGGCGCTGGAAAAGCTTCAGCAGAAATATCCTTCAAAAGTCGGGGTGATCACGGTTGAAAACGCGCCCTATTCCGAATATATTGAAAAGTACAATACTGCGCACATCCTGCTGGACCAAGTTTTTGCATACGACCAAGGCTACAACGCGCTCGAAGCCATGGCCAAAGGAAAGGTGGTGTTCACCGGTGCGGAACAGGAGTTTTTGGAGCGCTATAATTTGAGGGAAGACGAAGTGTGCATCAACGCATTGCCCGATGTGGAATATCTCTTTAAAAAGCTGGAGGCCTTGGTGCTAAATCCCGAAAAAATGCAACAGATTTCCCAAAATGCGAGAAAGTTTATTGAACGCGAACACGATTATATTTCGGTGGCTGAAAGGTACGTAGCGATTTGGGAAAACTGATCAAAACGGCAAAGTAATACTTTCCGGATTAATAAAATCCTTCGAATAGGGCTCTTCCAAGAAACTTAGCGGTGGTTTTTGAAAACGCAAAATATCCTCGCGTTCAATGCCGTAAACGCTCCAATAATTGGCGAGCAACTGCGCAAAAATATCTTCGTCCCAAAATCCGAAAAGCGGTCTATCTGCCAAGGGTACTATGGGAAGGGCTTCTATCGTAATGGCCTCGTTTTTATTTGCAATCTTAAATTTTGGGTTGTATTGAAAGATATAATCATCATAGTGGAAGCGGGCATACAGCTCTTCAAATTGGATGGGATGCAACACGTGGCCCTTCATTTTTTCGAGCAGTCCGGCTTCCTTTTCTTTAATAAAACCGCCATCTTGTAAGCAAGCTATAAATCCAAAACCATTTACCCCGAAGGAAAAAAGCAGGTTGATGGCATCGTCGCGATAACTAAAAATATCTGCCGAATATTTCAACGGAAAAACCACGATGCTCCACGGTTTCCGACCTTCAAAAGAAACGGGCGCAATAAGCGATTGCAGCATCAAATGAAAGTTCCCGAAGCGTTGCCTCAATTGGGGCGAAAGGGCAAACTCCTCTCCTTTTCGCAACAAATGGTCACGTTCGTAGCGCATTTCGTAATACAACAACCCATACAACATGCGGCCCGACCATTGGAAAAGCAGCAGTTCGTCCAGCGCAGCCATTCCCTCATATCCTTTTTCGTAGGCCGTTTTTATTTTTTCGTCCAACGCATCGAAAGCCGCTTTTACTTCGGGGGAACAGGGCAGTTCCAAATCGGCGTAAACGTAGGTTTTCTGCTTGTCCATCATTTCAATACGCTCCTCGCCAAATTTAAAATGATCCATCAGCCATTGCGGAAAAACGGGCATTTTTTCGGTAGTAAGCGCCCCGGAAAGAAAGCAAAAATGGGGATCGAAAATGAGGTCTTCAAAGGGATTGTAAAGGGAAAGTGACATAAAAAAGCAGTGGAATTTTTTTGCAAAAGTAGCGAAAAGAACACTTTTAGAAAACGTGCTTTTTTAAGTAGAACCCCTTTAAAGGGTGGCCGATTTTAAAGATTTCGAAGCAACTTTGCTGGTACCCCGCCAATAACCACATTGGCCGGAAAACTTTTGGTCACCAATGCCCCGTTGGCAATAACGCTGTTGTCACCAATGGATACCCCTTTTAAAATGGTGACGTTGTTGCCAATAAAAACAGTATTGCCAATATTAATTTCCCGGGGCGACGGATCGGTTTGGCGCCGTTTGTCGGGATCCAAATCGTGAAAATCGCTATCGGCCATTTGGCAATTGAAACCAATAAGCACGTGATCGCCAATAACAATCCGCCGTTCCGAAATAAGGGAGCAGGCATTGTTGAAATGCACATTATTGCCGATTACAATGGCCGCATTGGCAGGTCGTGCTTCCAAATAGCTATAGGAATTATAAAAAAATGGAGAATTCACCACTCCAAAATGAACATTTTTCCCTACGGAAATGGAGCCCAAACCATTGCGCAACACGGGCTGATGGTCGGTATAGTTTCCTTCCAAATTCCGATGGCTGGACAGAATTCTATACTTCAACCTTCTTAGGAAACCTAATAGAACTATAAATGCTCTTTTCATTCTTCAATTTTATTAGCTTCAGCCTGTCCGGCTTGTTTTTTAAAATAGCGATAGACCAAAAATACGATGACCACAAACGTTATCAAACACCTAATAAAATGGGCCATCACCACGCCTTCCACGCCATAGGTGTTGCTTAAAAGATATGCTAAGGTATAAAAAACTACAAGGGAGAGCACTTCGGTGAATATGAAATTGGCTACCATTTTCTTCGCTAAAAACTGGTGTGCGAGCACGAGCGATGCCAACCGAACAAAATCGCCCATAAGTTGCCACTTAAAAAGTGCGGCCATTTCAAACTGTCCGGGATAAATTAATTCGATAATTACATTTCTAAAGAAATAAATAAGCAACATTCCCACGGCAAATAGGGGCAACAGGGTTTTATAGATGGCCAACACTTCTGCCTTAAATTTGCCGTAATTGTAAATGCCCGCAAACTTGGGAATCACATAAAGGGTAAACAACGAACTGGAAAACACCATATAGTTCTGTGAAATAAACGTCATATTGGTCCAGATTCCGGCATCACGACCCGACAGCCGCTCGTCCAGCATACTTCGGATGTCAATTTCAACAATGGGAAGCAGAATGGATGACACAAAGGACATCAACGTAAAGGCCAGCAGGCTTTTGGCCATAGGGGTTTTAAACTGAATTTCCTTAAAGGGAACGTAATTCCGCAAAACCTTAAAAAAGAAAAATAGCATCACGGCCACTTGAATGGCGGGGGTTAGCGCGATGGCGATCAAAGCTCCATCCAAATTGTATTGAAACAGAAACACAACGGTCAGGGCAATACTGATCAGATAGCTTACCAAATCGATTTTTGCGAATTTTTTATATTCGGACAGGCCGTTGATCACTCCATTGAAAACCCGCTGAATGGCAATAAACGGAACGATTATGCCCATAATTTTGATCAAATAGGAAAAATCGGCCGAGGAAAAAAGATACATGCTTAAGTCGTGCGCAAACACGAATAAAAGAACACTCGCCAAAATACTTCCACAAACCACGAAAACCAGCACGGTCGAAAATAGTTTTTGAAGCTGCTCGCCATTGTGTTTGTATTCCGCGATGTATTTAACCACCCCATTAAAAGTACCCAACGAAGCCACGGAGGTCAAAAAAGTAGTCAAACTTCGCAATTGCCCGATTTTATATTGGCCCACGGGCCCAACGTACTCGGTAAGCAAACGCTGCACGAAAGCCGAAATGAACAACCGAACCAAGATAACCCCCGCGTTCAGGGAGGTCATTTTTAAAAGAAGGTTTTCGCGTATGGGTTTGGGAAGTTTCAAATTAATTCGAATTTAGAAGGTGGTTGGTCGTAGGTAGCGGCTACCATGTTAATTGTTTGTTTTAAAATATTTTTGATGTGCGATGGTCCTTTTAGAAAGGACAACGAATTTTTCACCAAGGGTTTCATTTTCGGCTTTGGAAATTTTTCGACCGTGTCATAAACCAAATCCACAAACTCCAATTGTTTTGGATAAAGCTATAAATCCTCGAAGCAAAATCTTTTGGTTACCATAAAAAATTAAAATCAAATTCAACGGTCATTCCCATTCCCCCAAAACCTACCCCACACTCACTACCAACAACCTACCAACTACTACCTACCACATATTAACAACTAATCAACCACTAAAAATGATTCAACACGGAAATCACCCTCGCTACTTCATCTTCCGTCATTACAGGGCTTATCGGCAAACTGATAATTTCGTTATGGATTTTTTCGGTATTCGGGAATCGCAAATGGGCAAACTCTGAAAGTGCCTGCTGTTGGTGCGGCGGAATGGGATAATGGATTAAATGGCCAATGCCGTTTCGGTCCAAATAATCCTTAAATTCATTTCGGATTTCCACCCGAACTACAAATAGATGGAAAACATGGTTTTCCGAACCGTCGTAGGTTGGCAGGGTTATCTTTTTATTTTTTACATGCGAAAGATATCGTTTCGCAATGTTGCGTCGGCGTTCATTATCGGCATCGAGGGTGGGCAGTTTCACATTTAAAAAAGCGGCCTGCAATTCATCCAATCGGGAATTCAGCCCTAAAAATTCATTCACATATTTTGAAGAAGAACCGTAATTCCTCAGTTTCGCAACCGTTTCTGCCAAAGCATCATCGTTGGTGGTAACGGCACCCGCATCGCCCAAGGCCCCGAGATTTTTGGTAGGATAAAAACTGAATCCAGCCGCATCGCCGATATTTCCGGCCCGTTTGCCATTGGCGTCCATGGCACCGTGGGCTTGGGCGGCGTCTTCAATTATCAATAAATTATGCGCCCGTGAAAGCGCTAAAATTGCTTCCATCGGCGAAAGTTGTCCGTAAAGGTGAACGGGCATAATGGCCTTCGTTTTTTGGGAAACAGCCTCCCGAAGCGCCGACAGTTCAAAGTTGTAGGTATCCAAATCGGCTTCTACCAAAATAGGTTTAAGCCCCGCTTGTTTTATGGCCAAAATGGTGGCTATATAAGTGTTGGAAGCCACCAAGACCTCGTCGCCCTCCTTTAATTTCCCCAAGATTTTATAGCCCTCTAAAATCAACCGGAGCGCATCCAGACCGTTGCCCACACCAATGCAATGCTTGGTTTCGCAATAGCGCGCAAAATTGGCCTCGAAAAGTTTCACCTGATTTCCCAAAATATAGTATCCGGAATCCAAAAAATGTTGGAATTCCTTTTGAAAATCTTCCTGAAAACGCTGGTTGATAGCCTTTAAATCCAAAAATGGAATCATAGAAAAACGTTGTTTAAAAGTTGATGGTTTTCGGTTTTTATTAGGTAAAAATCGTGGACAATACTGCGGCCCCCGAAAGATTCTTTCCAGTGGAGCAAGCCTTTGTTGACCTTTTTTCCGTGGTTTTCGTTTACAATTCCAAAATCAAAATATTCTTTATCCGCAAAATGGCCGATTAAAAAATGGAACAAAAAATCCAAACTGCCGGTGTTCCTGCCCATTTCGTTGGCCGAAATATATTGGCAATGCGCCACGGTGACCGTTTCAAAAATGGTAGTGCCGGCTACTATTTTTCCATCTTTATATACATTGAACTGTTTTATGTTCTTAGGAAATCGAGCGTGCAGCAATTCAATTTCTTCAATCGAATGCACGGGTTTTTGATCGTGCATTTTTTTTAGGTTGGGTTCCAAAACTTCTTCCCAAAAAGATTTAAAATTGGGCTCTTCCCTAATTTCCAAATGGTTTTTTTCTCCTTTCTTTATCCCGCGCAGCCGATTGGAGGAAGCTATTTTCAATGGATTTTTGTTATAAATGCAGCTCGTGATGTCCCGCCGCGTTACCGTTGCCTTCACCAAAAACAACAAATAATCAATTTCAGCACTCGGCAGTTGGTGATAGATTTGTGGCAGCAATTTTAGGTGGAGGACCGCGATGCCCTTTTCATTTAAAAACGAAAGAAGCTGCTTAAAAATTTGAAGACTTTCCTCAAAAGTGATTTTATGGCCCAATACCAACCCGCCGTAACTTAGGCCTTGGTGCGAGTGGATTTCCTTCCCCACCAAATTGGCGGGCAGAACCGCCACCAATTTTTCATTTTTAAAAACCAGCAGGGAATAATCCTCGAACCTATCGGAATGATAGTCCATAAAGTCGCGCTGAAAGAGGAAAGTGGCGTTTTTGGCCTTGCCCACAAATTGATCCCACTCCTGTTTATGGCCTGTCTGGAATTTCTGTACCGAAAATGGATTGGATATCACGTTCGTTGGTTTGCTAAAAAGGTTTATAAATAAACATGTAAAGCTAAAATTAATTTTTAGTTTTACAGACCCTCAAACCATTAAATAAAACCGCCAATTTGACCACCTTTTTCAATAATAGACCACACCTTTCCCCGTTGAATGCGGTGCTTTTTACCATCTATTTGGGCGTGTTTCTTTTTTTTGTGTTCCAACCCCCCATCTTTTCGCCAGACACCAATACTTATTTCCGGCTCCACTTTTATAGGTTTCCAGCCTACGGAATTTTTCTTCGGACTTTCGATTGGTTTTTGGGTAGCGCTTATGCCCAAGCGGTAGTAGCCTTTCAATTGATTTTTGGTCTTGTTTCCGTCCATATTTTTGCCAAAAATGTAACCCAGTTTTTGAAAATTCCACCCGTGGTTTTCGTTGTCCTGCTCGCAATGTTGCTGATGCCATTTTTTCCGCCTTTGCTCGTGGCCAACAATATTTGCAGTGAAGGACTCTCCTATCCGCTCTATCTGCTTTTGCTCTCTTTTTCGTTCGACTTTCTGTTTCGAAATAAACAAAAACGGATCCTTCCGCTCGCCATTTCGTTTTTGTTATTGTGCCTAACCCGCGGGCAATTTATAATCGTAGCGCCGATTTTGGCCGTAATTTTTATATTGAAGGAACGGAGGGCAATTTTCAAAAAACCATTGTTTTTCTATCTGTTCATTTTGCTTTTGTTGCCGCTGGCAGTGCAAACGGTGGACAAAACCTACCACAAACTGGTGCACGGTTTTTTTGTAAGCACGCCCTTCAGCTATGTGAATGCGTTAACGTTGCCCCTGTATGTTTCAGACAAAAAAGACGTGGCGCAAATGAAGGATGCTTCCGAAAAGGAATTGTTTCTGCTCACCTATAAATCCCTCGACAGTATGGGGCTTTTGGGCAACCGAGTTTCTGGGGACTACCAAGCGGAATATCGCGTATTCCACAATAATTTTCCGTGGATCTGCAACCGAACTTTTCACAGAACGGGCTTACAGTATTTTGAACCCAAGGCCAAAAAAACCGCCGAAAACGTTGTGATGACGGAAAGGGCCGCAAAAAATATGATGCTTCCTTTGATCAAAGCCAATTTTCGGGAATATATTGCCATTTATTTTCAAGGTATTTTCCACGGTTTTAAAGGAATTCCCATTGCGATACTCGTTTTGCTGCTTTTTTTATACAGTGGTTTTTTGACGTTGAAAAAATGGACCGTTGAAAACGGTGTTTTGCTATTAGGGCTTTCTTTGATAGTTTCGAACGCCATGATCGTTGCCTTTGCCTCCCATTCCATTATGCGCTATTTGTTTTACAATTACTTTTTTGCCATTTTGATTGCCTTAATTTTATTCAGAAAATTAATTTTAAAGAAATGACCATTGAACTATCCATTGTGATGCCCTGCCTAAACGAAGCCGAAACGCTGGCAACCTGTATAAAAAAAGCACGCGGTTTTTTGGAAGCTGAAAATGTTTCGGGTGAAATAGTCATTGCCGATAATGGCAGCACCGATGGGTCGCAACAAATCGCGGAAGCTTTGGGGGCAAAAGTGGTGCCCGTTGCCGCAAAAGGCTATGGCAGTGCCCTTCGGGGCGGTATTGAAGCCGCCAAGGGAAAATACGTTATTATGGGCGATGCGGACGACAGTTATGACTTCAGCAACCTGCTGCCCTATTTGCTGAAACTTCGCGAGAGCTATGATTTGGTAATGGGCAATCGTTTTAAGGGAGGCATACAGAAAGATGCCATGCCATTTCTGCATAAATATTTGGGAAATCCGGTACTTTCCTTTTTGGGCAGATTGTTCTTTAAAAGTAACATAGGAGATTTTCACTGTGGCCTGCGCGGTTTCAGTAAAGAAGCCTATTATAAAATGGAGCTGCAAACCACAGGAATGGAATTTGCCAGCGAAATGATCGTAAAGGCCAGCCTTAAAAACCTAAAAATCGCCGAAGTGCCAACAGTGCTTTCCCCCGATGGCCGATCGCGCCCGCCCCACCTCAACACGTGGCGCGATGGATGGCGCCACCTGCGCTTTTTAATGCTCTACAGTCCAACTTGGCTCTTCTTTATTCCGGGAGCGGCGATGATGGCGCTTGGGCTCGTTGCCTCGGGCTTTCTTCTTGCGGGTCCCGTGAAAATTGGTGGAATCAATTTTGACGTCCACACCCTACTCTACACTTCAGGAGCGGTACTTATCGGGTTTCAGTTTATTCTTTTTTATGGGCTGACCAAGGTTTTCACCGTTGAAAATGGCTTGCTTCCAAAATCGAACAAATACGACCGCTTGTTCCAGTTTATAAATTTGGAAAGAGGCCTGATAGCCGGACTTGTTATGGTGATTGTGGGAATTGTTTTAAGCGCAATGGCCTATGCGGATTGGCAGGCTATCGGTTTCGGAAACATTGACAGCACCTCTGTTTTGAGACGGGTGATTCCTGCCGTTACCTTGATGCTTTTGGGAGTGCAGGTGCTGTTGTTCAGCCTTTTCTTCAGTATAATGGGATTGAAAAAATAGTTCCCGCAATTTTAGTCAATCGATTTAACCTTTTCAAAAACAGGGCGATATTCCCTGTCAATCATTTTGTAGACTCCCCTAGCTGCGCCTTTGAAAATTAGGCCATAGCTCGCATCCTCTTGTAAATGTTCCAAATAGGAATTGGTCTCCGAAAGCGCACTGAACAGAATTCGAAAGGTATTCACCGGGGTTTTTAATTTAGAATCGAATTCGGGCTGCAGTTCCTTGGGCCAGCGGACGGACAAAATACTGCTGAACATCGAATAAATTTTTAGAGGATCAGTAGTTTTCACATTGCCATCCTGAAAACGCTCCATTCCAACATAGCCACCGTGGTCGGCCATGATTAGGATTAGCGCATCGGGGTCGTTTTTTAAAATCGTGTCGATCAATCGTTCTAAGGTTTGATTGGCTTGCTTCAAATTCTCGAAGTACTCTGCCCGTTTCTTTTGCACTAAATTTTCACCCATTCCAGAACCATCAATATGTTTCGGCTGAAAAATTTCGATGAAAAAAAACTTTGGTTCAAGACCTTTCTCTGCCAACAGAATTCTTTTTATATCGGGAAGGATTTCCTTTTGGGTCTCCATTCCCGTTCCGATAAAAGGAAGGTCCGAAAAATTGAAGTTGGTGTAATCATACCCCAATTTTGGCCTATTCATCATTAAATAGGGATGCTCTGCCAAAAAATAGGTTTGGTAGCTATTTCTTTTTAAAATCTTTAAAACCGGATTTTCCCCCATAATTATATTTCGTGCCCCAGCAATTTCACCGGCACCGGCATCGGCCGAGTAAAAGTGGTGCTTCATGGAAAAGGTAGCGGCGTTGGAAGCAAGGGTGGCATCATAATTACTGCGGAAATCAGGATAGCTTTTGAAACCGTTGTTGGCCAAAAAATCTTGAAACTTCCTATTGTCAAATTGGTAATAGCCCTTGTTAATTTCAGAAAAATTCACATAGCCATCCGGTTGAATGTAGTAGATGTTGGGTTTGTGTTTAAACTCGCAATCCAAAATGGCGTCGGGTTGTTGCATCCAGCTTTTATCGTAGTTTAGGTTCGCAATGGCTTTGGGCACCAACGCTGCCAGGCCGATCGCCGCCAAAAGCAATTGAAAAACCATCCATTTTCCAAAATAACGATAAAAAAAATAGGCTAAAACCGCCGCTGCAATAAGTAATAGCAAGCCGATTTTCCTTTGTGGTCCAGCTAAAAGGATAATTTTTAAAAAGAAAAAAAATAAAGCGAGGTTCAAAAATGGCAGCAAATACTTGACCCAAGACGATTTGGCTTTTCTGAAAATTTTAAAAAGCACAAATACAACAAGAATCGGGACCACTAAAAATAGGGAAACCAGATAGCCCAAATGCGCCCAAGAATCGATAAGCGTAAAATTTTTGGAATAGAAAAACACCAACGGATACAGCCCTGCAGAAACTGCCGCCAATATGGGATAGTCACGTTTTCCGTCCAAAATTCCCTTGATCATTTGTGGATTGGGATTTTATGTTTCAATATTTCTTAAAAACTACCTTCCCGTCCTCATCCAAATATTCATAAACGCCCTGTGGCGCGCCAATGTTTATGACTATATAACTCTTGTCGGGCTGTAGGTTTGCAAGATACGAAGGTTCCTCGCTTAAATAGGCGGTCAGCACGCGAAAGAGATTCACCGAAGTTTTTAGTGAACGGTCAAATTCCGGCGCCTCGCCACGCGGCCAGTGAATCGATAAGATGGTGCTGAAAATGGAGTTTACAAAATCGGGTTGGGTGTTTTTCGTGTACGATTCGGAAGTGTTGGTCATTCCCACAAACCCACCGTGATCGGCCATAATCACAATGAGTGCCTCCGGATCGTTGGCGAGTATCGTTTGGGTAAGCGCGGTAAGTTTTCGGTTTGATTCCTGCAAACTCTCGGCATAATGTTCCCTTTCGCCGGCAACTCCCTTGGAATCGGCCTCGGTGTTGGTGATGTGGCCCGGATTAAAAATTTCAATAAAGAAAAAATTAGGCCCGGCGGGATAGGTTTCCAAATATTTTTTAAACGGCGCTATTACATCCCTCGGCTCCCCGATTCCGGTAGTCAAAAAATTGATTTCCGAAGGGGAAAAATTGCAGAAATCATAGCCCAACTTGGGCTTATTGGTCAAAAAATAGGGCTGTTCCGTAAGAAAAAAAGTTCGGTAGCCATTGTTTTTTAAAATGCGCAACACGCTGTTGTCTGAAACTATCACCTTTCGCGCATCAATGGTTTCGGTAAAATCGGAACCGTTGTTATAGTAATGGTGCTTCATCATAAATACCGCACTGTTGGTGGGCAGCGTAGCGGCATAATTGCTTCGGAAATCGGGATAGCTTTTAAAATTGTTTTCGGCCAAAAAGCCTTCAAAATTTGAATTGTCAATTTTATAATTACCCTGTTTGAGTTCCGAAAAATTGACATATCCATCGGGCTGGATGTAATAAATGTTAGGTTTCTTCTTAAAAACGGCCGTTTCAATTGCGTCGGGTTGCTCCATCCATTCCTTGGAATAGTTAAGTTGTTTGAGCAACACGGGAATAAAGGTGAACAAACCGATGACGGCCAAGATCAACTGAAAAGCCACTATTTTTTTGAAGAATTTCCAAAGCAATAACAGCAGCAGTGCCACGGCCAGCACCAAAAAAGACCGCGACCAACTGAAGCCCGCGTAAAGCGCAAGATTCAGAAAAGAAAGGAAAAAGAAAAAATTGAGAAAGGGCAGCACGAAGGGCCGTATTCTTTTTAAAAAACCAACACTGGAAATTTTATGGGCAATGAAAAAAACGACGACGGGCAGCAGGATAAAAACCGAAACAAAATAACCCAAATGCCCCCAGGAGTTGATCATTTTGTAATTGTTGGTGTAATAAAACAACAGCGGATAAAGACCCGCTGCCACTCCCACCAAAACGGGGAACCATTTATTTTCCTCGGAGAATAGGGAAGGTTTTTTTTTGCTATTGGGCATCGCTATTTTTTATTTTCAAGAAATAGAGAATCCTTTGGGAACCCGGGATGGTTTCTTTTTTTTCAATAGTGAAAAACTTGGAATATCCTTTTTCAAATTCGCTTTCATTGTAAAAATCGAAATGGTTAATGAACTCCCTTTTTCGCACCAACAGCGATTGCGCCCAAGAATCGTCGCGGGTGGGGAACTCAATGATCAGGATTTTGGAGAAGGAGGCAAAAAACGAGGCCGATTTTTCAAAAGGCACATTGCCGGAAAGCGTAATATGATGGATCAATGCCAGCGCCATCGTAACATCGGGGGCATATTCGGCCAAACGGTCCATCAAGGATTTCCGTTCAGTATTGTTAAAGCCAATGCCCGGCGCAGGTTGCAGCACATCGCACACAAACGGGAGCATATTGGTTTCCTTATTTTGTTGCAGCTGTTTGTAGTTAAAATCTACGGCATTACTGTCAATATCGGTGACCATAATATGAGGCACCGCATCAATGACTGTTCTCGCGAAGGTGCCGTCGTTGCCGCCCACATCGATCAACTTTTGGGGTGCAAGCGGTTTTATCCACTCTTTTATAAGCGATTTTTTTGCATCAAAAGCGGCTTGGTCATAATTTGTCTTTTCGTAATAATTGCCCCATTCACTGGCTTCCTTCAACGAAAGATTTTTGATGTAGTCATACAGGCTTTCCAAAATATTCTCCTGCGCTTTTTTCGATAGGGTCGCAATCTTGGTTTCGGCCTTATAATCCTCGCTGTGCTTGCTCTCCATTTTGGCGAGCAGGTGAACGTTGGGATAAATCACCGAACTCAGTTTGGTCCGCGAAGGCAACAACGATGCAATCAATTTCACAGGAATTCCGTCAATGTGCGTCTGCATCATCTTAAAAATTTCCGTGCCGTGGTATTTCGCCAAGACGAGCGGCCCAAAAAAGTGGGTGATGAATTGCTTATAGGCGCGCCACGGGGTTCCTTCCTCATAAAAATCAAAGGAAAGCGTGTCTATAAAAATGGGTTTCCCCTTGTGGAAAGTTACATTATAGGCCGAGGCATCCTTTAAAATAAATCCTTTTGAAAGCGCGTATTTCTGGATTTTGAGGGTGTGAAGGGCGGCGTGTTTGTACTGCTCAAAACTCCACTCGTAGGGGTTGGTAATGAAGGGGATGACCTCTGGGGTAATGATTATTTCTTCCGAAGAAACCGAAGTTTCCTCGTGCGGAATTAATAATCCATTCGAAATTAAATTCTTAAAGAAACCACTGTCCCTCAGTTTTTGGTATTGCGGAAAGTAGATGGGTTTGATGGCCCGTCTTAAAACCTGCCCATCATAAAAAATATATCCAGAGGGATCGCGGAAAGAGGCTTGGTGTGCGTCAGTTTTTGGTGTCATCGGTATTGGTGTCCTGCTCTTCAACGTCTATTGAATCGTAGGTATCTTCTTTTTCCTTTACCAATCCGAAAAAAGATTTCACCTTATACATAACATTTTTTGAAAAAAGCAAAATACCAGCCGCTGCCGCTACTACCGCCTGCACAATCATGGCTCCCAGCCCTGGATCGAAATAAAGAAAGTTCATACCTATTGAATTATACTATGTTTGCTTCTTGGAGGGGTTTTGGCTCCAATCGGCCACCACAAATAAACTAAAAAAGCCGCAGTTTATTGAACTGAAACCCAATTATCTTTTTATAATTGGCCAAAGAATAAATTACAAGTTTACGCCACCCGCTACTGGCTAACCACTAACGGCTTATAACTTATTCCGCTTGCGGTCCACTTCTTTCAAATAGATCTTTCTTAACCTTAAGTGGTTTGGTGTCACCTCAACATATTCATCCTTTTGGATGTATTCCAGCGCTTCTTCCAAAGAAAATTTGATTGCAGGAATAATTCGCGCTTTCTCGTCGGCGCCCGATGAACGTACATTCGATAGCTTTTTGGTCTTGGTGATGTTTACCACCATATCGTCCTGGCGCGTATTTTCACCAATTACCTGCCCTTCGTAAATATCCTCGTTTGGATTTACGAAGAATCGTCCGCGATCCTGCAATTTATCGATGGAATAAGGAATGGCGGTGCCTGTTTCCATAGAAACCAAACTGCCGTTCTGCCTTTCGGGAATCCCCCCTTTCAGCGGTTGATATTCCAAAAATCGATGCGTCATAATGGCCTCGCCGGCAGTGGCGGTAAGCAACTGGTTCCGCAGCCCGATAATTCCGCGCGAAGGAATGATGAATTTACACACCATCCGCTCGCCCTTGCCTTCCATACTAATCATTTCGCCCTTGCGAATGGTTACCATATTAATGGCGGTTCCACTTACATCCTCGGGCAGATCGATGGTCATTTCCTCTACGGGTTCACATTTTACGCCATCAATTTCCTTAATAATAACTTGCGGTTGCCCAATTTGGAGCTCGTAGCCTTCGCGGCGCATGGTTTCAATCAAAACGGAAAGGTGCAAAACGCCACGGCCAAAGACCATAAATTTATCGGCGCTGTCAGTTGGCTGCATGCGCAACGCAAGGTTTTTTTCCAATTCCTTTTCAAGTCTTTCCTTAATATGGCGCGAAGTCACAAACTTGCCATCTTTTCCAAAGAAAGGCGAATCGTTGATGGTGAAAAGCATGCTCATGGTCGGCTCATCAATAGCAATCGTTTTCAGTGCTTCGGGGTTTTCGGCATCGGCTACGGTATCGCCAATTTCAAAACCTTCCAACCCGACCAAGGCACAAATATCGCCCGCTTGAACCTCGGTTACTTTTTTACGGCCCAAGCCTTCAAAAGTGTGTAGTTCCTTTATTTTCGATTTTACCTTGCTGCCATCGCGTTTCACAAGGCTTACCTGCATTCCCTCTTTCAAAACGCCCCGTTGCAGTCGGCCAATGGCAATTCGGCCCGTAAAGGATGAAAAATCGAGGGAGGTAATCAGCATCTGCACGGTTCCCTCGGCAACTTTTGGCGACGGGATATGCTCCAAAACCATATCTAACAAAGGTTCAATATTTTCCGTTTGGTGCTTCCAATCCTCGCTCATCCAGTTTTGTTTTGCCGAGCCATAAACCGTTGGGAAATCGAGCTGCCATTCCTCGGCGCCCAATTCAAACATCAAATCAAAAACCGATTCGTGTACCTCCTCGGGCGTACAGTTTTCCTTGTCCACTTTATTGATAACAACGCAGGGTTTAAGCCCCAATGAAATGGCTTTTTGGAGTACAAAACGGGTTTGGGGCATTGGTCCCTCGAAGGCATCCACCAATAGCAAAACACCATCGGCCATATTCAAAACCCGCTCCACTTCGCCTCCAAAATCGGCGTGTCCGGGGGTATCTATAATATTTATTTTGGTGTCCTTATACAACACGGAAACGTTTTTGGAGGTAATGGTAATGCCGCGTTCGCGCTCCAAATCGTTATTGTCCAGTATAAGTTCGCCGGTGTTTTCGTTTTCACGAAAAATACTGCAATGGTGCATAATTTTATCGACCAGTGTGGTTTTTCCGTGGTCAACGTGGGCAATAATGGCGATGTTTTTAATTTTCATATAGGTACTCCCCTTTTTTTTGGAGGGTGCAAAAGTAAGATTTCTTCTTAAAACTGAAATACATCAACCCATTTATTTTATGGGAAAATTTCTTGAAATAATTGAAAATGAAGTATCTTTAGTTAAAACTGACCACCTATGAAAACAAAACTACTCACCTCAACTGCTTTCTTGTTAACTTTTCTTGCTTTCGGCCAATTTGGCCCGCAACGGATTATTTCAACAGAAACCCTTAAGCCCTATAGAACTATTCCTGTTGATATTGACGCCGATGGAAAAATCGATATTGCGGCAATGGGCGCCGAGAACTATGACCTTGTTTGGTACAGGAACGAGGATGGCTTCGGAAATTTTGGACCCAAGCGCGTTATTAACCAAAATCCTATCTATTATATTTCTGCCAATTTTGCCGATTTGGATAACGATGGCGACGTCGATTTGGTTTATCAAAGCAACAATCCAAGTTACTTGGGTTGGATGGAAAATTTAGACGGGCTAGGCAATTTTGGGCCAGAAAACACCATCGAACCGCTGGACGGCGTTTATTCATTTATACCGGTCGATGTCGATAATGACGGCGAACTTGATCTGCTTTGCACGGCTAGCGATACTTTTACCGGAGAAATAACGTGGTTCGAAAATTTAGACGGCCAAGGTTCATTTGGACCTGAAAATCTACTAATTCAAAATGATTCCGAATATTCCAAAATTTTGGCCGCAGACCTTGATAACGATGGATTGTTAGATGTATTGGCAACCGATTACGTTCTTAATCAAGGAAAGATATTTTGGTATAAAAATATGGGCAATGGCACCATTGGGCCTATGCAGATTATTTACCAATTCAATTGGGTTTCGGGCGGCACCAATATCGTATATTTTGAATATGCCGATATAAATACCGATGGCAAAAAGGATATTGTTTTTACCTGGGTGGACGACAATGCCAACTCCGGTACAGATTGGCTTGAGAACCTTGACAATTCCGGCAACTTTGGCCCCTTGCAATTTTTATCGAATGATTGGGGCCAATATAAATTCCACGATTTTGATAATGACGGCGATAATGATATGTTGTTGTGGTTTTATCAAGTTGACAGAATCTCTTGGAGAAAAAATGAGGACGGCCTCGGCTCCTTTGGCCAATTACAGACCGTTACCACTGAAGTGGAGTTTCCAAGAGACGCAGCCGCTACAGACCTCAACAGCAATGGCTGGCTGGATGTTGTTTCCGCTTCCGTGGCTGACAATAAGCTGGCCTGGTACGAAAACCGGACGCTTGGCATTTCAGAATACGGGGCTAATGCTGTTGCCCTCTATCCAAACCCGACGAAGGGCATAGTCTTTCTCGATTCAGAAAAGCCGATCGCCAACACCACCGTTTATTCCATATTGGGACAGCGCATCACTACCGCTTTTGAAAATGGGGAAATCGATCTATCCAGCCTTCCGTCAGGAATTTACTGCCTGCAAATTGAAGATGAGACCGGAAATAGCCAAACACATAAAATTGTTAAAGAGTGATTTTTAGAAAAATTCACCTAAGGTTTCCACAGTTGGGCGAAACATGCTTTTGACTACCTTTGTGGCAAATAATTTACGATGCAACTGAACAACATTCCGCGGATAAAACACACCACCTCAAACAATTTCTTTCTACTGGCCGGCCCTTGCGCCATTGAGGGCGAGGATATGGCCATGCGGATAGCCGAAAAGATCGTTAAAATTACAGATGCCCTTCAAATCCCTTATATTTTTAAAGGAAGTTTTAAAAAAGCAAACCGAAGCCGTATCGATAGTTTTACAGGTATTGGCGATGAAAAGGCTTTAAAAATACTCGAAAAAGTTTCCCAAACTTTTGATGTGCCCACGGTAACCGACATCCACGAAGTGAGCGATGCCAAAATGGCCGCCGAATATGTAGATGTGCTGCAAATACCCGCATTTTTGGTACGCCAAACCGATTTGGTGGTGGCCGCTGCCAAAACGAACAAAGTGGTCAATTTGAAAAAAGGGCAGTTTATGAGTCCCGAAAGTATGAAACACGCCGTTACCAAAGTTACCGATTGCGACAATGGGCAGGTAATGATTACCGACCGCGGCACCATGTTTGGCTATCAAGACATGATCGTGGACTTCCGCGGCATCCCAACAATGAAGAATTATGCACCCGTGGTTTTGGACGTAACACACAGTTTGCAACAGCCCAACCAAAGCGCTGGCGTTACGGGCGGTCGGCCGGAAATGATCGCAACCATTGCGCGCGCCGGAATAGCAACCGGAGCCGATGGAATTTTTATCGAAACCCATTTTGATCCCGCCAATGCCAAAAGCGATGGCGCAAATATGCTGGATTTAAAACTGTTGGAAAAACTACTGTCCGATTTGGTGGCAATAAGGAAAACGATAAATCAATTATAGTTTTTTAAGAAAAAAAACGTCCTGTATTTTCAAAGCGACAGGACGTTTTTGGCCAAAACAATAATTTATTTAGGAGTTGCTTCCTATTCAAAAAAAGCTATTTTCTTTTTTTTTCGATACGTTTGAAATATCCCGGACTTTTGAACAGAAGCGGATTGGTTTAAAATGAAAAAGCTGTTTCCCAAAAGAAACAGCTTTAACCATTTAAAAAATTAACTCCCCAATTAATTTGATGTTGTAAAGGTGCGAAGAAGATGAATACCAGTCAAGAGGAAAAAGCCTGTTTTTGCAGGGGGAATTCCCCCTTTTTTTCTGTGTGGTTTTTCCTACTTTTTTTGAAAATTTTAAATGGAAGACGAAAAAATAGAATTTTATGGGTCTGCTCAAACTGCAAACTAAAAAATAATTCTTCTGCAACGTAGTTTAAAATGCTTTTAAATTCAAAAGGGATTTTGGATAAAGCAGAGGAAATCAATTATTGCCAGACCTAGCGCGTAAAAAAGGTTCAATCCTCCCTATTCTTTTCCTGAATTTTGCGGATAATGGCAGTGGCGGTTCGCCGAGGCACAAAACGCGGCAATTTGGATAGAAACTTGTTGAAATTTCCCGGAACGGCAACCACCTTCCCTTTTTTCATTGCTTCATATCCATAGGCAGCCACCTTTTTGGGGCAACCGATGTTGAATTTGATTTTGTTTTCAGCCTTACTTTTTGCGCCATTGGAAACAACTTCCTGAAAACAGGTTTTAGTTTGGCCGGGACACAAACAAGTTACTGTAACTCCGGTGCCTTTAAGTTCGTTTGCAATAGCTTCTGAAAAGGAAAGTATATAGGCTTTGGAGGCATAGTATAAAGACATCAAGGGTCCCGGTTGAAAGGCGGCAAGCGAGGACATATTGAGTATTTTTCCGCTACCACGGGCCACCATTCCCGTTAAAACCAATTTGGTTAAATGGGTAGTAGTCATCACATGAAGGTTCAACATGGCTTCATCGCGCTTCCAATCGGTCTCGTGGAAACGGCCAAAAATTCCAAAACCCGCGTTGTTCACGAGCACATCAATGGGTTTGCCATCCAACGCTTCAAAAATTTCCTCCGAAACGTGCTGTTTTCCCAAATCCTTGCAAAGAAGGGTTATCTCGGAAGAATAGTTGGACTGAATTTGCAGTTTGGCAGCCTCAAGTTTTTCGGAGTTAACATCAATGAGAAAAAGATTGTAATTATCCTTGGCCAAAAGGAGCGCCAATTCAAAACCCAAGCCTGAGGCAGCGCCGGTAACGATTGCTATTTTGCGATCTTGTTTACTCAGAAAAATCGAAAGTTAAGGAAAAGTTAAAGTTTCAGCCGGCAATTTCTACATAATCTTTAAGATATGCAAATCGCGGCGTTAATTTTCCTTCTGCGGTTGTTATTTTAGCCCGTTGCAGGATTCCATCGCGATCCCCGTTAAAAAAAGCGGGAATTACATTTTCCATAAACATATCCCCAAATCCTTCGCTTGCATCCTTGGGCAGCTCGCAGGGCAGGTTGTCAACGGCCATAACCGTAATGGCGTTAGGTGTATCAAATGCGGTTTCCGTTTCTGTCTGGGGGTCATAGCCATAAAAAGGGTCGGCAATCGTGGAAGCGCGAAGCGTGCAGGCAATCGGACCATCCACATCACAAGAAATATCGGCTACAAAGTTTATTTTAAAATCGGGGTTTTTGGCATCTTTCCTCGTAAATAGATAAGGCGCGCCGTTTCCATAAAAATGACCCGTAATAAACATATCGCTCACCTTTGCATATTTCATAAAATCACTTTCATAATCCGACGGATCTTCATAAAACTCCTGCTTGTCGAAAGCCCCGCCGTCCTTTCTTTTATTGTATTCCGAAACGTCGATCAAACAGTAAACCGGTTCCTCGAATTGCGCAGTGAGATATTCCGCATCACTTACCTCCCTAATTTTCAAATGGTCCAGGATTTCCTTGGCTCCTCTAGTTACCTTTCCCGTGCCCGATAGCACAATTTTAATAGTGGGAAGCGAAATTTTATCGAGTTCCCTTTTTACAGCGTCCAAATCCGGAAGCGTTTCAACCTTAGGCAATGTAAATAACCCGTCGCGCAAGCCCAGCCCCCTGAACCCGTTGTAGGCTCCTACTAAACCGGCATAATACCCAAAACCAATCAGTCGGTGTTTGTCTGCATTCACAATGGTTTCGTGGTCGAAAAGCTCAATTTTTTTTTGCAAAATGGCCTGCAACAGCTTTCGATTATAAGGCTGCTTTTTAATGGTATGACTAAAGAAAAAGTATTTTTTGTCAGGAATTAGCGCATCAAAAGGCACTTCTTTTACGCCCAACAACACATCGGCTTGGGAAAAGTCGTTCTTCACCTCAAAACCCGCTTTGCGATAGGCTTCATCGGGGAAAATGCGAATGTCCGAGGATTCCACGATTATACGTGCTTCAGGAAATCGCTTTATAACTTCCAGACATTTTTCGGGAGAAAAAACAACCCGACGGTCCGGTGGGTTTTTACGTTCTTTTATGATAGCAAAAGTTATGGGCATTTGGTATGTTTTTTGAATAAATTGGTGCGGCGGCAAAGATAAGGTTTTTCTTGTATCTTTGCCGGCTCAACGTTCATAGTTGATAGTTCATAGTTTAGAGTTTATAGTTTATGGTTTGGAGTTTAAAATAGCTGTTTATATTTCATAGTTTAAAACTCATAACTCATAACTCAAAACTCACAACAAAAAAAGGGGGCCGACTGGTTTTGACAGCGGGTCTAATTGTATTGTAAGCATGTCGAGCGCTGGGATACAGCTCGTAAATCTCATATTTCACACTTTTTAAACGGCGAGAATAACTACGCCCTAGCTGCATAACCCGAATTATAGTACGGTATGCCTCGTCCCGATAAGATCGGGAAAGCAGGAAGTCACTCAACGGCCTTGGTTTACGGCGGTTGCTAAAGTGGCTTCGTAAAAGTAAACCTAGCAAGGTTAGTGCTTTGATGGCCTTGTGAATGCCGATAGCTATCGGCACAAGTAAAGCTAAGGGGCGCGTTGGTAGTTTCCGACCGGCAAACCCACGAAAATCCAAATGGAAACTAAGCATGTAGAAAGCAATATAATTGCGCGTTTGGACGAGGGTTCGAATCCCTCCGGCTCCACCAAAGAAAGCCCATAACCATTATGGTTTTGGGCTTTTACAATTTTTTATATAGCCGAATCTTTAAATTTCCGTAAACCTTTCGACATATTATCCTCAAACGGGGCAATTTCATTATCTTTATCCCTTCAATTTAGTAGAACCCTAAAATAATCTTAGCATGGGCGTTGGTAATTTATTCATTGTAACTATTCTATTGGTTTTGGTCTTGATGGTAATTGGCTATCTTCAAGGCGAAAGTTAATATCGTTATCCGAAGGGAATACCTAAATAGAGTGGACCATTAAAATTCCAGGGTCCCAAGGCAGGTAGAAGCCCCACAGTAATGCAAAACATTGCGATTGGCTTTCCCAAAAGAAAAATTGTCAAAATTTAAAATCAAAAAAAGCCTGCCGAATTGGTGGCTTTTTTTCGTTATATTCAAAAAAATAGTTTTCAAAAATCAAAAAAATGAGTCGGGGATTTGTAAAGGAAGGCGATCAAGAGGAAATGCCCATTATTCCGCCGCGGGCCGCAATTCCGCCGGGTGCTACGAACTACGTTACCCCTTTTGGCATGCAACTTCTTTTGGAAGAACGAACCGCTTTGGAGCACGAACGGGCCACCTTGCCAACGGCCCACGAACAGCAGCGCCGCATCGAATTGGCCGTTATCAATGGGAAGTTGGAGCTATTACAAGATCGGATCGCCTCGGCCCGTATTTTGGAATTGGAGTCGCAACCCCAAGACGAAGTTCGTTTTGGTGCCACTATTACCTATAAAATCCTGCCCGCCTCTACGGTTCATAGTTTTCAAATTGTGGGTGTTGACGAAGCTAACGTGGCCGCAAAAAAGATCGCGTTTGTTGCCCCCATTGCAGTGGCTTTGACTGGGCATAAAGTGGGTGAAGTGGTGCCGTTTCAATTGGGAAATGAAACCAAAAAAGTGGAAATCGTTTCCATAAATTATAAATAAATTTTCCCTCTTCGCTCTTAAAAAATAAATCCGAATTTCTCCTCCGAGCGAATGACTTCTATAATTGGAAACTTCTTTTTCAAATAAAAACAAAGCCGATTCTAAGCTACAGGCTTTCGTAATTCAGGAAAATTGAAAGTCGGTTCCCGTGGCTCGTCCTATACGGCCTTTTTCATATCGCGGGCTATTAGTATATTGCAACTTATTTTTAAAATTAACTTTTGATGAAATTACTACGTTTACTTTTTATCTTTTTCTCCCTTCCCCTGTTTGCGCAGCAAGGGGGAATGTGGATTCCCTCGCTTTTGGAAGGAATGAATGAATCTGAAATGAAGCATTTGGGAATGAAAATGACCGCAAAGGACATTTATGATGTCAACAACGCGAGTTTAAAAGACGCCGTTCCCCATTTCAACGGCGGCTGTACCTCCGAGGTCATCAGCAATCAAGGCCTGTTGCTCACCAACCATCACTGCGGCTATTCCCAAATTCAAAGCCATTCCTCTTTGGAAAATGATTATTTACAAGATGGATTTTGGGCGATGGACCTCAAGGAAGAGCTGCCAAACCCAGGCGTTACCGCTACTTTTATCGTGCGAATCGAAGATGTTACCAATCAAGTTCTTCAAGGAATTTCGGAAGCCATGGCTGAAGCGGATAAGCAAAAAAAGATTGAGGAAAACATAGCGACGGTTGTTCAAAATTCCCCAAAGGAAAATTGGCAGGAAAACCGTGTTCGCACGTTTTATGAAGGCAACCAGTATATGCTTTTTGTGGTTGAAACCTTTAAAGACATTCGGTTGGTAGGCGCCCCGCCCTCTTCGATCGGAAAATTTGGCAGCGATACCGACAATTGGGTGTGGCCAAGGCATACCGGCGATTTTTCACTTTTTAGAATTTACGCAGACAAGAATAACCATCCCGCGGAATATTCCGAAAACAACGTGCCCTATACGCCGAAGCATTTCCTGCCGATTTCTTTGGACGGAGTTGCCGAAAATGACTTTACATTGGTCTTTGGATATCCTGGAACCACGGATGAATACTTGCCGTCCGTGGCCATCCAGCAAATTGTGAATACCATCAACCCAGCCCGAATCGCCATTCGCGATGCCGCGTTGGCAATACAGGACAAATACATGCGCGCCGATCCGCAAATAAAAATTCAATACGCCTCAAAATATGCACGCATCGCGAATTACTGGAAAAAGTGGAAAGGCGAAACCTTAGGCTTAACAAAAAGCAATGCCGTAGGTATAAAAAAACAACAGGAAAGCGAACTGATTTCCCAAATAAACAAACAAGGAAAGCAGCAGGAATACGGAAACCTATTGCCACAGTTTGAAAAGTTTTACACCGAAATGGAGCCCTATGCCCTCGCACGCGAATATTTTTTGGAAACCGTTTTGCGAAATGTGGAATTGCTGAAAATGGCCTACCAAACCTATCAATTGCAACAAGTGTATAAAACCCGCGGGGCCCAATCTTTTGAAGATAGAAAAAATAATTTAATAGCGTCCATGGAGGGACAGTACAAGGATTACAGCCCACAGGTGGACAAAGAAGTTTTTGAAGCCTTGCTCGCTTTGTATATAAAAAATGTACCCGCACAGTTTTTGCCTGCTTCGTTTAAAAATTTAAACGTGCAACAGACCACCGAGGAGGTGTATAAAAATTCGGCCTTCGTAAGCTATGGCTCGCTAAAAAAATTGCTGGAAGGCAATGCCGAAACGGTTATCCAAAATTTGAACAATGATCCCGGTTTTCAAATCGTAGAGCAAATGGCTACTGCCTATTTTGAAAATGTTGCACCAAAATATGAAGCGCTGGAATTGAATATTTCCGGACTTGAACGCAATTATATGAAAGCGCTGCTGGAATTAAGCCCAAAAGATGCCCGCCTTTTTCCGAATGCCAATAGCACCCTTCGTGTAACCTACGGAAAAGTTGCCGGCTACTCCCCCGCCGATGCTGTTTATTATGAACCGGTGACCCATTTGGAAGGCGTGATGCAAAAATATATTCCCGGTGACTATGAATTTGATGTGCCTCAAAAATTGATTGCACTGTATCAAAACAAAGATTTTGGTCAGTATGGTGAAAACGGGAAGATGCCCGTAAACTTTATCGGGACCAATCACACCACCGGTGGAAACTCGGGCAGCCCTGCCATTGATGCCCATGGAAATCTTATAGGCCTCAATTTTGACCGGGTTTGGGAAGGCACCATGAGCGATTTGTATTACGATCCGGCCCTATCACGAAATATAATGGTAGATATTCGGTATGTGCTCTTTATTATGGATAAATACGCAGGCGCAAAAAACCTGATTTCCGAGCTGCAACTCGTACATCCAAAGACGGGAATTAAACCCAACAAAAAGAAGAAATAAAAAGAAAACCACGAATCCGCAAATAGGCAATATTCGAGGATTCGTGGTTTCCCTATTCAAATTTATTTCAAACCGCGCGCTTTCAACATCGGCTCGATTTTTGGCTCGCTTCCGCGCCAGTCTTTATACATTTTTTCGAGATCCAACGTATTTCCTCTGGACAACACCATTTCGCGAAAACGCTGCCCATTTTCGCGTGTCAATCCTCCGTGGGTCTCGAACCAATTGTAGGCATCGTGGTGCAACATTTCGGTCCACAAATAGGAATAATATCCGGCACCATAGCCACCTGCGAAAATATGCGAGAAATAGGTGGACCTATAACGTGGGGGCACCGCGTGCACTACATCCAACTTTGTTTTTTTCAAGGCCTCTTTTTCAAATTGGTTCACCTCGGCAATGGTCTGGTCTGCCGAAATAGTGTGCCACTGCATATCCAAATTGGAAGCGGCCAAATTTTCCGTAAGGCTATACCCTTGATTGAATGTTCCCGAATTTTTTATTTTATCAATCAATGCCTGCGGAAATTGCGCTCCAGTTTTATAGTGAAGCGCATAATTCTTCAAAATTTCTGGATATAAGGCCCAGTTTTCATTAAATTGGGAAGGGAATTCTACGAAATCACGCGACACCGCCGTTCCAGAAAGCGATGGATATTGTTGGTCTGCAAAGAAACCGTGAAGCGCATGTCCAAACTCGTGAAACATCGTTTCAACTTCGTCATAGGTTAGCAAGGCAGGTTCCCCGACGGCCGGTTTTGGAATATTCATTACATTATAAATGACCGGTTTTTTGCCGTACAGTTTGGACTGTGTAACAAAATTGTCCATCCAAGCTCCGCCGCTCTTGCTGGGTCGTGCAAAATAATCGGTGTAAAAAAGCCCCAATGGTTCACCATTTTCCTCGAAAAGTTCATAAACCTTCACATCTTCCTGATATACGGGAAGGTCTGTCCTTTCTTTATAAGTTATCCCATAAAGTTTTTGGGCCGCGTAAAAAACACCTTTTTCCAACACATTATTTAGTTCAAAATAGGGTTTGATTTGATTTTCGTCCAAATCATACTTTTCTTTCCGAACCATTTCTGCATAATAATTCCAATCCCAAGGTTCCAAAGTAAATTGTTCACCCGTGGAAATAACCATCTTTTGAATTTCATCCGATTCCGACTGTGCCTTCGCGGTAGCAGCCGGGATTAGCCCATTAAAAAATTTAGTTACGTTTTCGGGTGTTTTGGCCATCGTTTTTTGTAGGCTCCACTCCGCATAGTTAGAGAAACCCAAGAGTTTGGCTTTTTGTGCCCGCAGTTCAACGATTTTTTTGATAATCGGCTGCGTATCAAAAGCGCCGTGGTCTGCCCGATGCCACGCCGCCAAAAATAGTTTTTCGCGACTCGCCCGGTTTTCCATGGATTGCAACAATGGTTGTTGTGTAGTGTTTTGCAGCGGAATGGTCCATCCTTTTCCGTCCTCGGTTTGCTTGGATTTTAGGAAATCTTCCGCAACTCCTGCCAATTCCTGTTCATTCGTAAATGTTACCGCCCCTGCGTTGTTTGCATCCAATAGCGTTTTACCGAATTTAGTCGTCAGGGTGGCCAATTCCTCATTTAGTTGTTTCAATTTTTCTTTGTCCTTTGCTTCGAGCTTTGCGCCCGCAATCTCAAAATCCTCATAATATTCCTCCAACAATTTTTCCGATTCCGCATCCAATCCAACCGTTTCCTTTTTGTCATAAAGAGTTTTAAACCGTTGAAATAGCTTATCGTTCAAATAAATCATATCGCGCTGCGCTGCAAATTTAGGGGCCATTTCCTCTTCCACCTTCTGTAAGGTCTCATTGGTGTTGGCGCCAGCAAGCGCAAAGAACACTTGGGAAGTTCTATTTAAAAGATCGCCACTTTTTTCGAGGGCGAGCACGGTGTTTTCAAAAGTTGGTGCCTCTTCTGAATTGGCGATTGCCTCAACGGCTTTTTGTTGCTGGGCAATCCCTTCCAACATGGCCGGTTTAAAGTCGTCATCTTTTATTTTTGAAAAATCTGGCGCGCCGTATGGCAACGTACTTTCTAGAAGAAGTGGATTTTCGCGATGGGTCATTGCGGTTTCAGAATTAGTTACATTTTCTTTTTCCTTGGAATTGTTACAGCCAGCTACAAAAAGCACGCAAGCCATTATAAATAAAATTTTTTGCATAAATGGAAAATTTTCAAAGATTGGTAAATATAGTGAATTAGTATCCTATTAATAGTCAAAGTTACAAAATCAAAAACCCCCTCGGCGATTGGCCGAAGGGGTCTTCTTTTTTTGGTTGGTTATTTGGTGATTACTTTTTAATCAAGCGCTTCACAGTGCTCGCGTTCTCACCATTGATATGTACCATATACACACCTGAGGCAAGGGTGGAAACGTCTACGGACCGCTCGCCCTGCATGCCGCGCAGGTCGGTCTGGCCCACCAGCTTGCCGTTGATGTCATAGATGAGCATCTG
>JBLWUV010000012.1:24351-75060 GCA_048268785.1 Aequorivita sp. | reverse complement strand
TTCACCTTCAAAGCATACGCCTCACGCTTCACCCTTCACACTTCACACCTCACTACTCACCTCAGAGCACCTAATGTATAGATTGAGTTGCACTAATGCATACCTTATAGTAACCTAATTCATATGTCAGGTTGCGCTAATGTATGGTTCAGAGGGGTCGAGAGTATGGCGAGTGTATGGTTTATGCTACATTAATGGTACCCAAAGGCTAGGTTAAGGCTACTTCACAATTTTATAAACCTGTTTGCATGTGATAGTAAGTGTGTGGTCTCGATACATCCCGAAACAAGTTCGGGACACTCGACCTGACAGGGAGAAGCGACTGCCTGTACTGAGCCTGGTTGAAGTATGGCAATCTGCCTTGGTGTAGTTCCCAATGATGATAAGTAGCTTCATGAGATTGCTTCCTAAGCACTTCGTCCCGATAGCTATCGGGAGCGCTCAGTGTGACACTCGCAATGACGGTTTAATCCTTAAGCTTGCTAGCATGCATCTTTCTAAGTCTTGCCAGTTTGGGCGAAATCACCGCACTGCAATAGCCCGCGGATTGGTTGTTTTTGTAATAATCCTTATGGTAGTCCTCGGCTTCGTAAAAAACTTTTAGCGGACTAATTTCTGTCACAATTGGATTTTCGTAATAAGGCGCCATTTCCTTTACCACTCTTTCGGAAATTTCCTTTTGAGCCGCATTTTGATAGTAGATTACCGAGCGGTATTGCGTGCCCACATCCCCGCCCTGCCGGTTTAATGTGGTTGGATCGTGGCTGGTCATAAAAACGATCAATAAATCTTCAAAGGAAATAATGCTTGGATCAAACGTAACCTGCACAACTTCAGCGTGGCCAGTGAGTCCGGAACACACTTCGCGGTACGTGGGTTTGCCGGGAGCATTTCCACCGGTATAGCCCGAAACTACCTTGGTTACTCCGTTTATTTCCTTTAAAATAGCTTCGATGCACCAAAAGCATCCGCCGCCCACTGTCATTAATTCCATTCTTTTTATGATTTAATTATTTTTATTAGTAGTTCAAAACAGTTCCCGAACAAAAACCTTTTCCCTATGAAAATAAGGTTAGAATGGGATGTTATAACCATTTCTTACGTTTAAAATACCAAAGCATCCCCAAGAAAACCAAGATCATAGCGCCCCAAAGATAAAAATAGCCATACTTTATATGGAGTTCGGGGATGTAGTCAAAATTCATCCCATAAATGCCCGCCATAAAAGTCAACGGGATAAAAATGGAGGCCATAATGGTAAGCACCTTCATTACCTCGTTCATTTTGTTGCTGATGGTGGTCATATACATATCCATCAAACCCCAAATCATATCGCGATAAATTTCAACGCTTTCATTCACTTGAATAATATGGTCATACAGATCGCGAATGTACTTATTGGTGCGCTCCTCAATCAACGGGGTTTCTATCTTTTCGAGCCTATTTACCACTTCCCGCAACGGAACCACCGCCTTTCTGATTTTTAGGATTTCTTTTTTAAGGTCCTGTATTTCCTCAGTAATCGAGGGATCTTCCGTATCGCCGAACAGCTTGTCCTCCAACAGCTCCACTTTGTTGCTCAAAAACTCAATCACCGTAAAATAATTATCCACCACCGCATCCAAAATGGCGAACATTAAATAGTCGGCCCCGGCAGTTCGAATTCTTCCACGCCCGTGCTCCAGCCGCTCCCGCAGATCGCCAAAAACATCGCCCTCCGCCTCCTGAAACGTAAGCACATAATCCTTTCCCATCACCAGACTCACGTGCTCGTTGGATAGCAGTTCCGCCTCATCATAATGCAACATTTTAAACACTATGAACAAGTATTCCTCATATTCATCAATTTTGGGCCGTTGGGTGGTAGTCACAATATCTTCCTGAATCAATGGATGCAGGTCGAAATGGTTTCCCAGGGCAACTATATCCTGCGAGTTGCTTAACCCATTTACATTGATCCAGGTTATATTGTTTGGATTTTCGTAGGTAAAGGCGTCCTCGATATTGTGGGTCACAAAATGATCGTAATGTTCCTTTGAATAATCGATTATATCCAGTTCCGTAACCGTTGTGGTCTTTCTTCCGGTATAGGCTACCGTTCCGGGCGACAGGTTTTTTGCGCGTTTGGGTTGTATTTTGGTGACGGTCTGTTTCTTTCTTTTTCTGGGAGCCATAAAAATGCGTTCTAATTTTAAAGATAGAAAAAATGGTTTGATGCGAATGGCTTCACTACTACAATTAATTGTTAATCCTTGGTATGGCGCTTTTGTAATATGCTTTCAATATTCTTTAATCCATATCCCTTGGCGCTCAATAAAATTAAATAATGAAACAATAAATCTGCGCTCTCATTCAGAAAAAGAGTATCGTTGCTATCCTTTGCTTCAATAACCGTTTCAACAGCCTCCTCGCCTACTTTTTGGGCAATTTTATTGATGCCTTTTTTGAAAAGGGAAGAAATATAAGACGCCTCGTTTTCAGGATTGTCCATTCTATTTTGAATAATTTCTTCCAACTTTGATAAAAAGCCAAAGTCAGACACATTTTCTTCCGCCCAACACGTATCCGTTCCGTTGTGGCAGACGGGCCCCGTGGGAATCACTTTTAGCAACAGCGCATCGTTATCGCAATCTACAGCAATGGAGACCAGATTTAGAAAATTACCGCTTCCCTCCCCTTTGGTCCAAAGCCGTTGTTTGCTTCTGCTGAAAAAAGTAATTTGTTTTGACCGGTTAGTTTTTAAAAATGCTTCCTCGTTCATATAACCAAGCATCAAAACTTTATTTGTTGCACTATCTTGAATTATAGCAGGCACCAAACCATCGTTGAATTTTTTAAAATCTATTTCCACTTTTATAGTCTTTAGTTTTTAGTTTTTAGTTTTTAGTTGTTGGTTGGTCGTTGCTCGTAGCTTCTAATTCGTATCTCCTCGTTCGTATTTCGTCACCCGTATCTCGTCGCTCGTACTTCGTCGCTAATACTTCATCGCTCATAGCCCGTATCTTCTTAATTACCAACTCTAACTGGTATTCCTTGAGTTTTCAATTCTCTTTTCAAATCTAAAATCGTTATTTCCTTAAAATGAAAAACGCTGGCAGCCAAGGCCGCATCGGCTTTTCCTTGAATAAAGGCATCGGAAAAATGCTGAATTGTTCCCGCCCCTCCCGAAGCGATTATTGGAATATTCACTACTGCGGAAAGTTTTTTTAAAGCTTTGTTTGCAAAACCGTGTTTTGTGCCGTCGTGGTCCATGGAGGTAAAGAGAATCTCGCCCGCCCCGCGCAGTTCCACTTCTTTTGCCCACGCAAACAAATCGAGCTCGGTAGGTACCTTCCCTCCGACCAAATGCGCTTTCCAATGGCCGTCAATCTGTTTGGCATCTATGGCCACTACTATACATTGCGAACCAAAATTTGCAGCCAAATCATTTATTAATTGCGGGTTTTTTACTGCGGAAGAATTTAGTGAAACCTTATCAGCCCCGTTATTCAATAGTATTTCCACATCTTCCACAGAAGAAATTCCGCCGCCAACGGTAAACGGGATATTAATGGTCGCTGCGACTTTTAAAACCAATTCAGACAAAGTTTTCCTACGCTCCTCGGTTGCTGAAATATCCAGAAATACCAGTTCGTCCGCTCCGTTTTCGGAATAGAATTTTGCCAGTTCCACTGGGTCGCCGGCATCGCGCAGATTTAGGAAGTTGATGCCTTTTACGGTTCTGCCGTTTTTAATGTCGAGACAGGGTATGATTCGTTTACAAAGCATTTAAAATATAGTTTTCGAGTTGTTTTATACTTATTCGATTTTCATAAATCGCTTTACCAATAATAACTCCTTTGCAGCCTATTTCAGCGAGTTTTGGAAGTTCATCAAATGTTGAAATTCCACCCGAGGCAATTAGCTTCAAGGTAGGTCTCGACTGCGCTCGACCTGACACTGTAATTTCTTTTAAAACTTGACGATACAAATTAAACGAGGGTCCTTCCAACATCCCATCTTTACTGATGTCTGTACAAATTACGTAGCTAATACCTTCTTCAATATATTTCTGTATAAAAGGAATCAATTCCAAAGCGGAATCCTCTGTCCATCCGCTGATTGCTACTTTTTCATCCTTTGCATCGGCACCCAGAATTATTTTTTCGCTTCCGAATTTGTCCAACCAAGATTTGAAAATTTCAGGGTTTTTCACGGCAATACTGCCGCCAGTGATTTGGTTTGCGCCACATTCAAAGGCAATCCGCAAATCTTCATCGGTTTTTAGCCCGCCACCAAAATCAATCCTTAAAGAAGTATTTATAGCGATTTCCTCTAAAACCTTATGGTTCACAATGTGTTTACTTTTCGCGCCGTCCAAATCTACCAAATGTAAATATTGAATTCCGTGTGCCTCGAATTGTTTGGCGATCTCTAGCGGATTCTCATTATAGATTTTTTTGGTGCTGTAATCGCCCTTTGAAAGACGGACGCATTTCCCGGCTATGATGTCTATTGCTGGTATTATTCTCATTATTAGATGTTAGATGTTAGATGTTAGATGTTAGACGTGAGATGTTAGACGTGAGATGTTAGATTTATAAAGTTTTTAAGTATTTGTTCGCCTGCGGTGCTGCTTTTTTCGGGGTGGAATTGTACGCCGTAAAAATTATCCTTTTGTAAGGCTGATGTGTATTGAATTCCATATTCTGAAATTGCAATGGTTTCTTTACACAAAGGCGCATAAAAGCTATGCACCAAATACATAAACTCGTTTTCTGAAACATTTTTGAATATTTCTGATTTCAGGTTTTGAATTTGGTTCCACCCTATTTGTGGCACTTTCACATTGTTCGAAAATTTAATGACATCCACATCAAAAACTCCCAAGCCTTTGGTATTTCCTTCTTCCGAGGAGTTGCAGAGTAACTGCATTCCCAAACAGATTCCCAAAACGGGCTGTTTTAAGGTGGGAATTACTTGGTCCAAACCCGACGCTTTCAGTTTTTGCATCGCACTACTCGCCTCGCCCACGCCGGGGAAAATTACTTTATCTGCAGTTCGAATTTCAGCTTCGTTATCACTTAAAATTGCTTCCATGCCCAAGCGTTTCAAAGCAAATTTGATGCTTTGAATATTACCCGCACCATAATTAATAATTACAATTTTCATATTTCCTGTTTCAATTTTTCGTCGCTCGTAATTCGTCAATGGAACCTATAATCTCCCTTTGGTTGACGGTAAAATCATTTTCTCGGCATCGCGTTTCACAGCCATTTTTATAGCCTTTGCGAAAGCTTTAAAAATTGCTTCAATTTTGTGGTGCTCGTTGGTTCCTTCGGCTTTAATATTGAGATTTGCCTTGGCACCATCGGTAAAGCTTTTAAAGAAATGCTGAAACATTTCGGTGGGCATTTTTCCTATCATTTCACGTTTAAATTCCGCATCCCAAACTAGCCAATTCCTACCGCCGAAGTCAATGACAACCTGCGCCAAACAGTCGTCCATCGGCAAACAGAAACCGTAACGCTCCATCCCCAATTTATCGCCGAGGGCTTGGTTGAAAGCTTCGCCCAAGGCAATGGCGGTGTCCTCGATGGTGTGGTGCTCGTCCATTTCCAAATCGCCTTTTACGGTGATTTCCAGATCCATTTGCCCGTGGCGCGCCAATTGGTCCAACATATGGTCAAAAAAAGCAATTCCGGTGTTTATGGCGCTTTTTCCCGTGCCGTCCAAATTCAGTTTTATGGAAATATCGGTTTCGTTTGTTTTGCGATGGATTTTGGAAACGCGCTGCTTCAGTTTTAAAAACTCATAAATTTTTTGCCAATCGTTGGTTTCCAAAGCGATATATCTTTGAAGTATTTCAGCTTTTAATGAAATTTCGGAAATGCCCAATTTGGTATCGTCATTTATAAAAATTCCTTTGGCATCGAGGTTTTTGGCCAATTCCATATCCGTAAGCCTATCGCCAATCACAAAGGAATTTTGAAGATCATAAGCTTCTGAAAAATACTTTTTAAGCAACCCTATCCCCGGTTTGCGCGTGTCCGCCTTTTCGTGCGGAAATGTACGGTCAATTAAAATTTCACTGAAAATAACACCTTCATTTTCAAAAGCATTGATTATGAAATTATGCACAGGCCAAAACATTTCCTCGGGAAAAGCATCCGTGCCCAGACCGTCCTGGTTGGTTATCATCACCAATTCGAAATCGAGTTCCGTGGCGATTTTTCCGAGATAAGTAAATACTTTCGGGTAAAAAACCATTTTATCATAGGCGTCAATCTGCTCGTCCACGGTTTCTTTTATAATGGTGCCGTCGCGGTCTATAAACAATACGCGTTTTTTCATTGTTGCAATTCTTTTAGGGTGGCTATTAATTTTTTGTTTTCGGAAGGCGTTCCAATCGTTATGCGAAGCGTGTTTTCGCAAAGCGGTTGCGAACTTCTGTTGCGAACCACAATGCCCTTTTCCAATAATTGCGCGTAGCGTTTTTTGGCATTGTCAACCTTTAAAAGGATAAAATTGGCATCCGTAGGGTATATTTTTTTGACAAAATTGACTTCAACCAAAACTTTAAGCAAAACCTCCTTTTCCATTTTAAGCGAGGATATATCTTTATTTAATTTTTGAACCTTTTGGAGTTGGTCAATTGCGCTTTGTTGGCTGAGTTTATTGATATTATACGGAGGTTTGATTTTGTTTAAAACCGAAATGATTTCCGCGGAAGCAAAGCATAATCCCAAACGGATTCCCGCCAAGCCGTATGCTTTCGACAGGGTCTGCGTGACAATCAAATTTGAAAACTCGTTCAATTTTGAAATCCAACTTTCCTGCGGCGCAAAATCGATATAAGCTTCGTCGATAACCACCAAACCTTTAAAATTGTTGAGAAGACGGGTTATTTTTTCAGAAGAAATCAAATTTCCCGTGGGATTGTTGGGCGAGCAAATGAACAAGAGTTTTGTACGTGTATCCATCGTTCTTGAAATTTCGTCAAAATCCGGCTGAAATTCATCGTTCAGAACCACTTCCCTATTTTCAATATAGTTCAAATTTGCCAAAACGCCGTACATTCCATAGGTTGGCGGCAAGGTGATTATATTGTCCTTGGCAGGCTCGCAAAACGCCCGGAAAATCAAATCGAGCACTTCATCGCTACCGTTTCCCAACAAAATTTGATTGGCAGGAATGTTTTTTTGCTTTGAAAGAATTTCTTTCAGCCTTCGCTGTTGCGGGTCGGGATAACGGTTTACGTCCGTCTCGAAAGGACTTTCATTGGCGTCGAGAAAAATCATCTCGCTGTCAAAATCCTTAAATTCATCGCGGGCCGAGCTGTATGGCTGCATTTTCGCCACGTTTGGTCGGATTAGGCTCTTTATATTAAAATCTTTATTCATCGTTTTTATTTTTTAAAACGCTCCAACCGTAAAGCCACAGCATTTTTGTGGGCCTGTAAACCTTCGGCTTCTGCCATGATTTCTATCGCTTTGCCAATATTTTGGATTCCCTTTGCTGAAATTTTCTGAAAGGTCATGGGCTTCAAAAAACTGTCAAGATTTACACCGCTGTACTGCTTTGCGAAGCCATTGGTTGGCAGCGTATGATTGGTGCCGGAAGCATAATCGCCAGCACTTTCGGGCGTGTAGCTGCCAATAAACACCGAGCCTGCGTTTTGGATGTTTTCAATAAAAAAGTCCTCTTCCTTTGAAACCACAATAAAGTGTTCCGGGGCGTATTCATTGATAAGATTGATGGCTTCGAGATGGTTTTCCACCAAAATAAGTTTTGAATTTTCGATTGCTTTTTCAGCAATTGATTTTCGGGGAAGGGACGCCATTTGCTTTACCACTTCTTTTTCTACGGAAATGAGCAGCTTTTCCGAAGTAGTAACTAAAATAACCTGGCTATCAGCGCCGTGTTCGGCCTGCGATAATAAATCGGAAGCCACAAAGGAAGCGTTGACGGTATCATCAGCAAACACCAGCAATTCCGAAGGACCCGCGGGCATATCTATTGCCACGCCGTGTTTGGTTGCAATTTGTTTGGCAACGGTCACAAACTGATTGCCCGGCCCGAATAATTTATAAACTGAAGGTACGCTTGCGGTGCCGAAAGTCATAGCGCCAATGGCTTGAATACCACCGATTTTAAAAATTTTGGTAACCCCGCAAAGTTTTGCGGTATAAAGAATGGCGGGGTTGATTTTACCATTTTTATCGGGAGGTGTACACAATACAATCTCCCTACAGCCGGCGATATTCGCAGGAATAGCCAGCATTAAAACCGTTGAAAACAGCGGCGCCGAACCGCCCGGAATGTAGAGTCCCACTTTTTGGATGGCTCTTTTTTCCTGCCAACAGCTTACGCCTTCGGTAGTTTCGACGGTTATTCGTTCTGTTTTTTGGGCACGGTGGAATTTTTCGATATTTGCTTTAGCGAGATGGATGGCAGTTTTCAATTCTTCGGAAACATTTTTTTCCGCAGCGGATATTTCTTCCGCTGAAACCGACAGGTCTTTCAATGTTATGCCATCAAAAAGTTGGGTGTATTTTTTGACGGCGCTATCGCCCTTCAATTTTACTTCAGAAAAAATGTCATTTACCGTTGCTTCAATATCGGCAATGGTTGGAGTGGGGCGCTTTAATAATTCGCTCCAGGTTTCGGGCTTGGGATTGTATATTTTTTTCATTTTTTAAAAGTTAAAAGCTATTTCTAATTTCATTATTGGCTGTTGGCTGTTGGCTGTTGGCTGTTGGCCGTTGGTTCGTCGTTCATCGTTCGTCGTTCATCGTTCGTCGTTCGTCGTTCATTGTGCGTCGCTCAAAGTATCATTTTCTCAATAGGGCAAACCAAAATTCCTTCGGCACCAGCGGCTTTTAATTCCTCGATTACTTCCCAAAAGACATCGCGGTTTACTACGGAATGGACGCTGCTCCAGCCCTCCTGTGCCAAGGGAAGCAGGGTTGGGCTCTTCATTCCGGGAAGGATTTTTATAATTTTCTCTATTTTTTCATTGGGCGCATTTAGCAATACATAGCGCGAATCGCGGCCTTGCAAAACGGATTGGATTCTAAAACAAATTTTGTCGAGAATTTTATTGGCGTCTTGGGAAATGGTGGGTGAAACCGCAAGCACGGCTTCGCTCTTTAAAATGACTTCCACTTCCTTTAAATTATTTTTGAAAAGAGTGCTGCCGCTGCTCACAATGTCGCAAATGGCATCGGCCAAACCAATATTTGGGGCAATTTCTACGCTGCCGTTAATGATGTGCAACTCTGACTCGATCCCTTTTTTCTTTAAATAATTTCGAGTGGTTTCAGGATAACTGGTGGCAATTCGCTTGCCTTTTAAATCTTCTATGGAAGTGTATTTGAAAGTTTTGGGGACCGCCAAAGAAACCCTGCATTTCGAGAACCCCAATTTACTTGCCACGGAAATTTGCTCGCCTTTTTCCACCAAAAGATTTTCGCCTATAATGGCACAGTCCACCACGCCATCTTTCAGATATTGGGGAATATCGCCATTGCGCAGGTAATAGATTTCCAAAGGGAAATTGGTGGCCGATGCCTTTAACTGGTCCCGGCCATTGTCTATATAAATGCCGCAATCTTTGAGCAAGGCCAGCGATTCGTCGTGAAGTCGCCCGGATTTTTGTACTGCTATTTTTAGTTTTTTCATAGAATTTTAGTTGCGTTTAGGGAATAAAAAAACCCGTTTGATTGCTCAAACGGGTTTTCGAATATTGTCGAATTTACACAATAGCCCTATCACCTCGCGAGCGCGTGGAAAAGGATATGGTGATGATGTAAAAATGAATTGTTCATAAATATGTGGGCAAATCTAAACAAAAAGATTGTTTATTAAACTGTGAATATAAAATTTAACGCTTTATTAATTTTAGATGCAATTTCTTTACTTTCACCTAAGCAATTATAAACTGCTGAAAAACCGAGACCTTTTATGCATTTAGAAACACTTGATTGGGTAATTATCATTTCATTTTTTATCGTTTTTATCGCAATCGGCCTTGTAGTTGCCAAAAATTCGGGCAAAGACTCCAAATCATTTTTTCTCTCCGATAGAAATATGCCTTGGTGGCTGCTTGGCGTAAGTATGGTGGCTACCACATTTGCCGCAGATACGCCCAATTTTGTGGCAGGCGTCATCCGGGAAGACGGGGTATTCGGCAATTGGATTTGGTGGAGCTTCCTATTAACGGGAATGTTGACGGTTTTCTTTTATGCAAAATTATGGCGAAGAAGCGGCATAACCACCGATCTGGAATTCTACGAACTGCGCTACAGCGGAAAAAGTGCCGCATTTTTAAGAGGATTTCGGGCTATTTATCTTGGCGTATTCTTCAACATCCTGATTATGGCAAATGTTTGCTTAGCTGCGATTAAAATCGGCCATGTTATGTTCGGGCTGTCATCCATCGAAGTCCTGCTGATTGCTTCTCCCGTAGTGGTAATTTATTCGGCCTTTGGAGGCTTAAAGGGCGTATTGCTGACGGATTTTGTGCAATTCATTATCGCGATGGTCGGCAGCGTCTGGGCAACGGTTTACATTGTAAAAATGCCGGAAATTGGAGGAATCGAGAACCTGCTCTCCACGCCTGCCGTCGCCGCAAAAACCGCGATGCTCCCAGATTTTTCAAAACCCGAATTGTTGATTCCATTATTAATCATTCCGCTGGCGGTGCAATGGTGGAGTGTTTGGTATCCCGGCGCTGAGCCCGGTGGCGGTGGCTATATTGCCCAACGAATGCTGGCGGCCAAAAACGAAAAGCACGCTACTTGGGCCACCCTGTTTTTCAATTTTGCACATTATGCGCTGCGTCCGTGGCCGTGGATTATCATTGGATTGGCATCCCTAATAATTTTCCCCAACCTGGAAAGCTTGCAGGCCGCCTTCCCTAATTTAAATCCCGCCTTTGTAAAAAACGACCTCTCCTACCCTGCCATGCTTACTTTTTTACCGGCTGGATTGTTGGGAATTGTAATCACATCGCTAATCGCGGCGTTTATGAGTACGATTTCCACACATTTAAATTGGGGAAGTTCCTATGTGGTTAACGATTTTTACCTTCGCTTTCTTCGGAAAAATGCCAGCGGCAAGGAACAAGTGGCCATCGGCCGAATTTCTACCGTGTTGATGATGGTGTTTGCGGGCGCCCTTGCATTTGTTTTGGAAGAAGCCCGTGAAGGGTTTGATCTTTTGCTTTCCATAGGCGCCGGCACCGGTTTGTTGTTTATTTTGCGCTGGTTTTGGAGACGCATAAATCCGTACAGTGAAATAGCCGCTATGGTCATCTCGTTTTTGATTGCGGGATTTTTCTTCGTAAACGGAAAAATGGAAGCGCCTTTGGTACAAATGGAGGGGCATTGGCAATTGGTGCTAAGCGTGGCGATCACCACCCTCGGCTGGGTTTTGGTTACCCTTCTGACCAAACCCTCAAAACCTGAAACACTACACAATTTTAATCATTTGATTTTCGGCAACGAGTCTAAATTCAAGGGATTTGGAATGAAAATCCTTGGTTTCTTCGCTGGGGTGGTGGGCGTTTATTGCTCGTTATTTGCCATTGGTAATATTATTTATGGTAAAACCGCATTGGCTACGGGTCTAACCTTTTTTGCGGCGCTCTGTGGATGGGTAATTTTTAAATCGTTTCAAAAGACAGAATAAAAGTTTTTAGGAACATTTTATTTTGTATTGTCAATCAGTTTCAGGATTTTATCCAAATCTTGCATTAAGGGACGATAATGAACCTCTTCAGTTGCGTAACTGGTGATGATAAACATGAGCAAATTATTTTCAAATTCCTTTGAATCCAATAAACTTAGGTTACTTTCTGTGCCGTCGATGCTGGGCAAGCCAATGGACTCAGACACTCCGGCCTTTTCAAAGATGGTACGAAGGCTGTAATCATTTGTGCGGAACATATCCAGTACTTTTATGCGCTGAATGCCAAGTTCTTCCTCCTGTCTTCGAATATCTTCAATAGTTGAGACCCAATTGGTCAACTGTATTCTCAATTGTGGGTTGGAGAGGTTTTTTAAATTTCCGGAATTGATAATTTCCTGCAAAAGTGAACTGTTAGGGTTAAATGCGATATCGGTTGAAAAAGTGGAATACAAAACTTTCGAAAATTCTTCTTCCGAAGGTGCTGCAGAAGGGTCGCCGGCATATTCCAGTATTTTCTTGGCACCGTTGTAATTGTTTTGGTTAACCGCAATCAATTCCTTTAATTTCAATTTACTGGTCTGAAATTCATCCTTCAAGCCCATTAAATAAGTTACTTCGTTTTTTTCAGTCAATCGTTTTTGGTTGGCGTTGTTTATGGCAAGGGCAATCAAGATGCCGATTACAACCAAGATAATTTCTCCCAAGGCGTAAAAAAGATATTTTGTAAATTTCTTTTCGGCGAGTAAGTTCTGTCTTATTCTTCTAAAAAATCTAAGCATTTATTTTCATTCTTTTAGCGCACTTTACCTCCTTTTACCAAAAGCCACACTGCCAGCGACATCTCGCCTATTACACTTGGAATAGCCACGAGGGCCAAAAAGAGGGAACCGTATTCATCATAATTGACCAATAAAAAATGTGCTGTCGTGTCGAGCAGATACATAGTTCCTGCAAGAATGAGGAAAAACACGATGAAGGATGGTTTTTGAAGAATTCTCCCAAGCAGGATTAAATGAATCCCGAAGAAAAATAATCCAATTAACCACATCACATTGAAGATTTCCACTTGCTTAAGAATTTCCGCAGCAGTGGTCAGCGACACTATTAACATCAAAGCAAAAACCGCAATCCCCATAATGGCCGCGTGCATAATCCTGAAATAGGTACTTAGATTTGTCAAGGGGTGTTTTTTGAACAAAAGATAGAGTGCCCAAGCAACGACAACATCAAAAACCGCAGCCACGAGAAAGGCCACGGCTCCAAAGCGCACCATTAAATTGTTTTGCTGAACTGTTTCGAGCGGCGCGGCAAGCAAGGATTCCAAAACAAAAAAGTTTGCGAATATTGCGGCAAAGAAAATTACCAAATAACTAAGTCCAGCGATAATGGATAGTTGTCTAGGGTTCATATTGAAATTTTCGTTTAATTAAAACGAATAGAAAAATCGTTCGCCTTCTTTCAGATTTTTTTAAACATTTTAAATTTAATAAAATAAAATAATATGCTCATAATCAATTTGCTTGCAAAAGTTTCTCGAAAATAATGAATGATTATTAATATTATAAAATTGGATTTATGAGAATAATATTAGTTTTATAAAAGGAATTAAAGCTCATAAAAAAACCTTCCAGGCGGGAAGGTTTCTTAAATATCCCCTAGTTATTTCTACAGATAGATCAAAAGATATCTTTACCTAATTGAAAGTTTAGTTATTCCCCAAAATCAAAGGCAGTCCATTTTCTCCCGAACCTACAACTATTACCTTGGTGTTCGACGATTTTGAAAGTTCTACTGTAGCCTGAATTCCTTTTTCCTGAAGAATCTTATCGGTGAGTGAGGCACTCAAAATGCTGTTGGCCCGAGCTTTTCCTTCGGCTTCAATCCGTTGGCGTTCTGCTTCTTTTTCAGCCTTCTCCAATCGGAATTCATATTCAAGTGATTCCTGCTCTTGGCGCAATTTGCGTTCAATAGCATCCTTGATTGTGGGCGGAAGGGTCACGTCACGCACCAAGATTTCGTTTAATTGCACATACTGCTTGTCGAGAATCTTTTTGGTTTCCTCAAAAATTTCCTCTTGAATGGCGTCGCGCTTGCTGCTGTACAGTTGTTCGGGCGTATATCGACCCACCACACTTCGGGCCGCACTCCGAATGGCGGGCTGGATTACACGTTGCAGATAATCTTCCCCCTTTTCCTGATGCAGTCGGGCAACGTCCTTATAAATCGGTTGATACCAAGCCGAAGCATCCAATTTAATTTCCAATCCATTGGAGGATAATACCTGCATTTTTTCGCTCAATTCTTGCTGGCGCACTTCATAAATGAACACTTTATTCCACGGGGCAATAATATGGAAACCTTCGCCAAGTGGCGGCTGGTCGGTCACCACCCCGTTGCCGAACGTTTGGTACAACACCCCGGCGTGTCCGGCCTTAATGGTCACGGAGGCTTTCGCCAATAAAATAATCAACAAAATGATTCCGATGATTACTGGAATCGTTAGTTTGGGTAGTTTTTCCATCGAATTTTGTTTTGGTTTGTTGTTAAATAAGTCCATTGTATTTTCTTATAAACCATTCCGCAGCCAGGGCCAAGGCTATAATCGCGAGCAAATATTTCCAATCGATCAACGGCACCACCTTTTGTTCGCTGCGTTCAATGTTTTGAAATTTTTCATTGGCAAGCAGCGCTCCAATCAGTGCATCTGCCTGCGTTGCAAAATAGGCATTTCCGTTTGATTTTTGCGCCAACCGTTCCAGTTTGGCAACATCGGCATTCAGAAATTGTTGTTCCAAATTAAAATCCAAAATCGTGAAATTGCCACTACTGGAAATTGCTTCATTTGCGACCGAAACCGTATAATTATATTCTCCCGCCGGCAGACTGTTTAAATCCACTTCAAAAAAATTGTTGCGGAGCAGCATTGGGAAAGTAGTCTGTTTTTTTGTTTCGGTGTTTTTAACGGTTATGTTCAGCGCGGCCCGGGTGTCGAAAACATAATTTTTATCAAAATACTGGGCAGAAATTTTAACCGGGCCATTGTTGTAATAAAACGTTTCGCCCGCCACTTCCAGCCTGCTTCGGCGTTTGTTCGAGGCCAAATATTGCACTATATTACCAATGAAATCGTCAAAATTTTGAAAGCTTTCGGTTTCCAAAAAACTTCGGGCGCGCCACCGCCAAAAGCCTTCGCCATCCCAAAGGGCATCGCGTTTGCCGTTCACTTCTGCCGTAGCCAGCAATGGGTTTCCGTTGGCAATTCCGTTTACTGTTTGCCGCATCATCACTTCGTTTGGAACATTGATGCTTATGGCGCCAAACTCGGAATGGAGCGGCGGAAAATCGCTAAAGCCAATATCTTCCACTGCAAAAGAGCCGTAATTGCTGTTCAGCTCGGCCTGTACCTCTTCCCTTTCGTTGGAGGCTTCCTTATTGAAAATGTCCTGCGCGCCATTTAAAAAATACCAATCGGTCTTCAGGCCCGAAACGATCAGCGAATTTTTATTCAACTTTTCAATTTCTTCAAAAACAGGGGCAAAACTTCGGTCGGGCTGATACAGGATTACCAGCTGAAAATCATTTAAAACGCTGGCGGCTTCCGTAGGTTTTTTAAACGTAACCGTCCGCCGTTCGTTGGCGGTTATCGCTTTTTTTAATGCGCCCAAATCGGGGTGGGTAATTTTGCTTATCACCAAAACATTGGTGGCCTGATCAATCACTTCAACCGCGAACTGCTTGCTGTTGTTGGTCTTGTTTTTTTCGGCTGGCAACGGGACCAGTTGCGCAGTGTATTTTTGAAGTCCAACGGCACTGGCAGGGAGTGTAAAATTGAGCGTTTTGGAAGTTTCGTTCTCGGAAAATGAAACCTTGGTTTTATAAACCGTTGCCGCTCCCTGCGTTACTAAGAACTCTGAATTTACTGGCTCTGTTCCGCTGTAATTCAGCATAACTTCCACGGGAAACTGGTTTTTTAAGAAAGCGTATCGGTTGGTGTTAAGCCGTTCAATTTTTAGGTCGGTGTATTTTATGGAATCCCCCAAAATAATGGGATAAATCGGATTTTTGTAGGACGCCGAAGAAAATTCGTAGTCGCTCCCGAGGGTTTGGTTTCCATCGGATATAAGAACGGTGGGGGCAGTTTGGTTTTTAAAAAGTTGGTCGGCGGCAGCAAGTGCTTTGGAAATGTTCGTATTTTTTTCAGAAAATGAAAGGGAATCGCCTTCGCGGAAATCGTTTCCGAAGGAGAAAAAAGAAATATCAAATTTTTCGTTCAGTTCATCATTTTCTTTCAGGGTTTGGAGCAATGCTGAAACATTTTCCTTTTGGCCCAACGCTTCTATGGAAGCAGAATTATCAATAAGCACGGGAAGTTTGGGCTTTTCAATGGAATAGGTTTCGCTTTTAAACTTAGGGTTTATTATTAAAAGCAAAATTGAGAATAAGGTTATAAATCGAAGAATCCCAAACACCCATCGCAGCGAACCCGTTTGTTTTGAGCGATAGCCATACATAAAAATCGCCAGAGCAATGGATACTACTCCGGCGAGGATTATGTAAATTATGGTTTCTTGGGACACTGAAAAAGTTTAAATGTTTAGGGTTTAGGGTTTAGGGGTTTATAAGTTTATAAGTTGAGGAATCGATAAGTTATTGAGTTATTGAGTTATTTAGTTATTGGGTTATTGGGTTTTTGGGTTTTTGGGTTTATAGTTAATATAACTACATTCATCAGGAATTTTATGAATTTGTGCTATTTGAATCTGAATGCTACCTACTACCCACTACCTACTACTAACAACCAAATAACAAATAACAACTAACAACTAAAAACTAACAACTGACAATTAAGTAAGCATTCCCCCATCAACATTCAAAACCTGTCCAGTAATGTAGGCCGAAAGGTCGCTGGCCAGAAAAACACAGGCATTGGCAATATCCTCCGGAGAGCCGCCGCGCTTTAGCGGAATGGCCTCGCGCCAGCCTTTAACCGTGGCCTCGTCAAGTTTTCCGGTCATTTCGGTTTCGATGAAGCCGGGAGCGATGGCGTTACAACGAATGTCGCGGGAACCGAGTTCCAAGGCAACTGATTTTGTAAAACCAATTATCCCCGCTTTTGAGGCGGCGTAATTGGTCTGTCCGGCGTTGCCCTTTACGCCAACAACGGAACTCATATTGATGATGGAGCCCTTGCGCTGCTTCAACATAGCGCGCTGAACGGCCTTGGTCATGTTGAAAACCGATTTCAGGTTTACTTCAATCACCTTGTCAAAATCCTCTTCGGAAATGCGCATCAACAGATTATCTTTTGTAATTCCGGCATTGTTTATTAAAATATCAATACTCCCAAAATCGCTTAAAACCTCTTCCGCCAATTTTTGGGATTCGTCATAAGAGGCAGCATCGCTTTTATAGGCCTTCGCCTTTACACCATTTTTGGAAACCGCCTCAGCTAGGGCGTTGGCCGCTTCGGCAGAGGAACTATAGGTAAAAGCTACGTTGGCGCCGTGTTTGGCAAAGGTCTCGACGATTCCCTTTCCAATGCCTCGGCTACCGCCGGTGATGATGGCTGTTTTTCCTTCTAATAATTTCATTTTTATAGGTCGGTTTTAGTTTTATACTTTATAAATTCTTGCACGCGGACTTAATGATGCCCCAATTGATCGCTAAAAGATACCCGCCAATGGCGGGATTTCAAATATAACAAAAGCTTGCGGCTTCACCATAAAAAAAGCCCTGCGAATTTCACAGGGCTTTTTTTAGGAGATTTAGATTTACAAGGTTTTTAAAAACTTGCAGTTCAGGGTTAATTGACTAACCTAAAACTTCCTTTACTTTTTTTCCGATTTCTGCAGGCGAATCTACCACGTGGATGCCACATTCGCGCATCACCTTTTTCTTTGCCTGTGCCGTATCGTCGCTTCCGCCAACGATAGCGCCGGCGTGGCCCATAGTGCGTCCGGCAGGCGCAGTTTCACCGGCTATAAAGCCAATTACTGGTTTTTTAATTCCGCTGTTTTTGTACCAGTTCGCTGCGTCGATTTCCAGTTGGCCCCCTATTTCCCCTATCATTACAACGGCTTTACTGTCTTCGTCATTGATGAGCATTTCCAAAGCTTCCTTTGTGGTGGTGCCGATGATTGGGTCGCCGCCAATTCCGATGGCCGTAGTAATTCCAAGACCTTGTTTTACTACTTGGTCCGCAGCCTCATAAGTTAAAGTTCCTGATTTGGAAACAATGCCAACGGCTCCTTTTTTGAAAACGAAACCGGGCATGATGCCCACTTTTGCCTCGCCCGGAGTAATGACACCCGGACAGTTGGGCCCGATCAAACGGCAATTTTTATCTTTAATATAATCTGAAGCGGTAATCATATCCTTTACGGGAATTCCTTCGGTAATGGTAATAATTACCTTAATGCCCGCATCGGCGGCTTCCATAATAGCATCTGCCGCAAATGCAGGCGGAACGAAAATAATGGTAGTATCGGCACCGGTTTTTTCAACTGCCTCCGAAACCGTGTTGAACACAGGACGGTCCAGATGTTTCTGTCCTCCTTTTCCGGGGGTAACACCGCCAACAACGTTGGTTCCGTATTCAATCATCTGGCTAGCGTGAAAAGTGCCCTCGCTTCCGGTGAATCCTTGAACAATTATTTTTGAATTTTTATTTACTAAAACGCTCATTTTTAATTATTTTCTATTAATTACTTTTATTTTTTATCTAAATAAAATTACCCTGTGATTTTTAAGAATTCCGGCAAAGATACAGTTTTTAAAAAGGTAATTAGATTATATTAAACCTTAACCCTATGATAGCTCTCATTGGTATCGTCTTTATCGGTTACGGGCTGGCTTACTTGATATCCGCGATAAATTTTGTCGTCCTTCACTTCCCAAATTGCTATAAAGTGAGCAATCCCCAATTCCTCATCGGCGTTTTCATTGGTTCGAATGTAATATTTATAGCGAATGGTTACGTGCGGGCCATCAGCCAACAGATGGCTTACCTCTACTCTTAAATCGTTATAGGAGCGCCTAACTTCACCAAAAAAGTTTACGATATCGTCATAGTGCATAATGGAGAGGCCGTTGGCGCTGTTCCAAATAAGCACCAAATCTGGATGGAAAAAACGCTCCAAAACCGTTTCATCCCTTAAAATATCGGACCTATAAAATTCTCTTACAATTTCTTTAGCTTTATTACTCATGATAATTCATCCAATTTCTTTATAATGTCTGGAATTAGTTTGATGGAAGCCAATTCCTTGTATTTGCTTCTAAATTCATCGGCAGGCGTGCCAAAATAGGCTTTGTTGCCGGGCAGGGATTTGCTCACGCCGCTCTGAGCCGAAATTACGGCCCTTTCGCCAATGGTAATTCCGCTGGTAATTCCAACTTGGCCCCAAATGGTCACAAAATCCTCAATCAAGACGCAGCCGGCGATCCCCACTTGCGAGGCAATCAAACACCGTTTGCCAATCACTGTATCGTGGCCCACCTGAACCTGATTGTCTAATTTTGAACCTTCCCCAATGGTTGTTGACGCAGTTACCCCTTTATCAATAGTGCAGAGCGCTCCGAGATCAACATTGTCTTCAATCACCACGTTGCCTCCGCTTAAAAGTTTATCGAATTTATCGGGGCGGTTTTTATAATAAAAAGCATCGCCGCCCAACACCGTGCCCGCGTGAATGGTTACGTTGTTGCCAATAACAGTATTGTCATAAATGCAAACGTTGGAATGGATAACGCAATCGCGACCAATCCTCACATTGTTTCCTATAAAAACATTGGGTTGTATTACCGTTCCCTCCCCTATTTGAGCCGATTCAGCGATTGCCGAATGGGCTGATTGAAAGGGTTTGAAATAACGGGTCAGCTTGTTAAAATCACGAAACGGATCGTCTGAAATCAACAGCGCCTTTCCCGCGGGGCAAGCAACTTCCTTATTGATAAGAATGACTGTAGCCCGCGACTGCAAGGCGCGATCATAGTATTTCGGATGGTCCACAAAAACGATATCTCCTGGCTGGACCACGTGAATTTCGTTCATCCCGAAAACCGGAAAAATAGCCTCTCCAACATAATCGGAACCGATTATGGCAGCAATGCTTTCAAGGGTCTGGGGGGTTGGGAATTTCACGGTTACTGTTTATGCGTTTGGCGTTTATTGTAGGCGGTTTGTGGTTATTCGGAATTTTATTCCTTCATCCGTTCCTGATATTGTCCCTTTTCAGTATCGATACGGATTTTGTCGCCTTCATTGATAAATAGCGGCACGTTCACTTCTGCGCCCGTTTCCACAATGGCCGGTTTGGTGGCGTTGGTGGCCGTATTGCCTTTAACCCCCGGCTCGGTGGACACCACTTGAAGTATTACGTGGGCCGGCATTTCTACGGAAAGCGGGGCATTGTCTTCAGAATTTATGAGTACGGTAACCACTTCACCCTCCTTCATCAATTCTGGCGTGTCGAGAATATCGCGATTCAATTGAATTTGGGAATAATCCTCGGTGTTCATAAAATGAAAAATATTTCCCTCATTATACAGGAACTGAAATTTGTGGGTCTCTACCCTAACGTCGTCTATTTTATGTCCTGCGGAAAAAGTATTGTCGATCACTTTTCCAGTCGTTACACTTTTCAATTTTGTGCGGACAAAGGCTGGCCCCTTTCCCGGTTTTACGTGAAGGAATTCAATGATTTTGTAAATGTCGTTGTTATAGCGGATGCAAAGTCCTTTTCTGATATCTGATGAAGTTGCCATTGTTGGAATTCTGTTTTTGTTTATGGTTTGTGTTTATGATTATTAATTCTAATTGCTATTGAAATAGCCTTTCATGATGCCGCGTTTGGAGTTTTTGATGAATTGAAGGATTTCGTCGCGTTCGGGAGTGGCTTCCATTTCAGCCTCAATAATTTCGGATGCTTGGGAGGTGTTGTAATTTTTTTGATAGAGCAACCGATAGATATTTTGGATCTCGGTTATTTTTTGAGGGGTAAAACCTCGTCTTCGAAGGCCAATAGAGTTAATCCCCACATAACTGAGGGGCTCGCGCGCGGCCTTCACATAGGGCGGCACATCTTTACGCACTAAGGAACCGCCCGTAACAAACGCGTGGTTTCCAATCATACAAAATTGATGCACCGCGGTCATTCCAGCAAGCACCACGTGATCGCCCACGGTAACATGACCGGCCAAAGTACTATTGTTTGAGAAAATGCAATTATCTCCCACGATGCAATCGTGTGCAATATGGCAATAGGCCATGATCCAACAATTTTTTCCCACCACGGTTTTGCCGCGATCAATGGTTCCGCGGTTAATGGTAACGTATTCACGAAGGGTGGTTCCGTCGCCTATTTCAACAGTAGTTTCCTCATCCTTAAATTTTAGGTCTTGGGGAATGGCGGAAATAACCGCTCCGGGAAAAATATTGCAATTCTTTCCGATTCGCGCTCCTTCCATAATGGTTACGTTGCTGCCTATCCACGTGCCTTCCCCGATCACCACATTATTATGGATGGTGGCGAAGGGTTCTATCACAACGTTTTTAGCAATTTTTGCGCCCGGATGGACATATGCCAGTGGTTGATTCATCTTAACTTTTTTGTTTTAAACTTGAAGCCTTTAGAAATTTTAGGGTTCCATTAGTTTGGCTTCCGTTGTTTTGCTATAGGTTTTTTGTTTTTACCATTTGGGCCATCAATTCGGCCTCGGTTACCAATTTCCCGTTGGCATAGGCATTGCCCTGCATATGCACAATTCCCCTGCGAATGGGAGAAATGAGTTCCAATTTAAAGATCAACGTGTCACCCGGATTTACCTGTTGTTTGAATTTTACATTGTTTATTTTCATAAAAAAGGTAAGGTAATTTTCTGGGTCTGGCACGGTGCTCAAGGCCAGAATTCCTCCTGTTTGCGCCATCGCCTCAACAATCAATACCCCGGGCATAACGGGCGCACCGGGAAAGTGGCCCACAAAAAACGGTTCATTCATCGTTACGTTTTTTAGCCCCACCACGCTGGTTTCGGTCATCTCCATAATTTTATCGACGAGCAAAAATGGAGGTCGGTGCGGCAGCATCGCCATTATTTCATTCACGTCCTTTACGGGCGGAAGATTGATGTCGTATTTTGGAATATTGTTTCTGGCTTCTATTTTGATGATTTTCGAAAGCTTTTTCGCGAACTGGGTGTTGACGTGATGTCCCGGTTTGTTGGCGATTACTTTTCCCCTGATTCTGGTGCCCACCAGTGCCAAATCGCCAATAACGTCCAGCAGTTTGTGGCGTGCGGCTTCGTTTGGATAATGAAGCGTCAAATTGTCTAATATACCATTGGGTTTAACCGAAATATTGTCCTTTCCGAAAGCAGTACGCAACTTGTCCATCGTGCTCGCCGAAAGTTCTTTGTCCACATAAACAATGGCATTGTTAAGGTCTCCTCCTTTAATCAGACCGTGCTCCAGCAAGGTTTCAATTTCGTGGAGAAAGCTGAAGGTTCTTGCATTGGCGATTTCGTTTTTAAAATTTGAAATATGTTTAAGCGATGCGTTTTGAGTGCCCAAAACTTTGGTCCCAAAATCTACCATGGTGGTTAATTGATATTCGTCCGCCGGCATTACGATTATTTCACTGCCAGTTTCCTCATCGGTATAAGAAATAACTTCCTTTACAATATATTCTTCTCGCGGAGCTTCTTGCTCAACCACTCCTGCTTGCTCTACTGCTTCCACAAAAAACTTTGAGGAGCCATCCATTATTGGTGGCTCGGAAGCGTTGAGCTCCATAATACAGTTATCCACTTCCAATCCTACCAAGGCCGCCAAAACATGTTCCGAGGTTTGGATTTTCACGCCTCTTTTTTCCAGGTTGGTGCCCCGTTGGGTATTGACTACAAAATTGGCATCGGCCTCCACTACCGGATGACCTTCCAAATCGACACGCACAAAGGAATAGCCGTGGTTTTCAGGAGCGGGTTTAAAGGTTATCGTTACTTCTTTTCCCGTATGCAGCCCTACTCCCGTTAGGGAAACTTCTTTTGCGATGGTTCGCTGTTTTACCGCCGTTTCAGTCATTATCGAGTTTTTTTTCTACTATATTGAACCTATCCATAATTTTGGGAAGGTTTTTGAAATACACATAACTTTTATTAAAATCGCCATAGCCGAATGCCGGAGAACCTTGAAGGGTTTCATTATCCTTTATATTCCGGCCAATTCCGCTCTGCGCCTGTATTTTTACGTTATTTCCAATTATTATATGGCCCGCAATTCCAACCTGGCCACCAATGATGCAATTTTTTCCAATCTTGGTGGAGCCTGCGATTCCCGTTTGTGCGGCAATGACCGTATTTTCACCAATGGTAACATTATGGGCAATCTGAATTTGATTGTCGAGTTTAACTCCTTTTTTAATAAGGGTGGATCCCAAGGTAGCCCTATCGATGGTTGTGCCCGGACCCACGTCCACAAAATCTTCCAAAACCACATTTCCGGTTTGTGGCACTTTGTGGTACTCCCCTTTTTCATTGGGGGTAAAACCGAAGCCGTCTGCACCAATCACCACGCCGCTATTAATGACGCAGGCTTTACCGATTACGGTTTCGGAATATATTTTGGCCCCCGTAAACAAGGTGGTGTCATCTCCAATGGAAACGTTGTCGCCAATATATACGTTGGGATAAATCTTCACGTTGTTTCCGATTTTCACATTTTCGCCTATATAGGAAAACGCACCCAGATAAATTGCGTCGCCATATTTTGCGGTTTCAGCAATAAAAACAGGGCTTTCAATTCCTGTTTTGTTCATTTTTACCTGGTTATAATACTCCAATAATTGCGAAAAGGCTTTGTAGGCATTTTCTACCCGGATCAACGTGGTGGTCAATTTACCGGCGGCAACAAAATCGTTATTTACAATGGTAATGGAAGCCTGGGTAGAGTAAATGTAATGGGTATATTTTGGATTGGCCAAAAAAGTAAGGCTGCCCTTGCTGCCTTCTTCTATTTTCGCGAGTTTGGAAACTGCAATGTTTTCATCACCCTCAACGGTTCCGTTCAGAATTCCTGCTATTTGGGCCGCCGTAAACTTCATTGTTTAATTATTTTTGCAATGGACGGCGAGCACACATTGTAATGCAGCTTCTTCGAATGTAGATAAAACCTCGCTGATTGAGTCATTTGTGGTGGTTTTCTTAAGAAAAAAAATTTCCGAACCCGTTGCAAATTACCACTTTTTAAAGTTTAAAGCCAAGAGCACGTTATTTTTCATTCCTGCAAAAATAGAAAAAAAGGCATTAGTCCCGATAGCCACGGAGGTTGTTTTTTGGAAAGCACATATAGTATTTGACCACGGATTTTGATAGTGCTTCCAGATTTAACTGGTCGCTGGCCTTGGCAACATCAATAATTTTTCCATTTTGTTTTAAAAGATTTATGGTGTCGCGTTCCATACTGTAAGCCTGATTTTCAAGCTTGCCGGCAAATACGAAATAGGCCGCTTCTTCTTCGGAAATTTTATAGGTTTCCACCAATTTGTCCTGTTTCTTTTTAATTTTTTCACTGGCAAAGGGCTCCGATTTTATTTTGATCTTAAGCAATTCCCTATTGAGCAACATTTTGGAAAGGTTTTTCAGCACAAAATCATCGGTTTCCTGCCAAGCTTTCATTGCCGCGATGATATCAAAATCGTCCAATTTTGAAAACATATCGAGCACCTTTTCATCAAAATTGCCCACATCGATACTGTTTTCCATAAAAAATTTAAGGGCCGTGCTCGCGGGCAAATCCTTTCCATTGGCGGTAAGCTGTTTTGCCCTTTTTAGGATTCGGACCAAAAGTTGTTCGGCCACGATGCCCGTTTTGTGAAGATAAACCTGCCAGTACATTAAGCGTCTCGCGACCAAAAAATTTTCTACCGAATAGATTCCCTTCTCCTCTACCACTAATTGATTATCGCGAACGTTCAGCATGGCAATTAAACGCTGCGCATTTACGGTGCCTTCGGGAACGCCCGTAAAAAAACCGTCCCTTTTTAAGTAGTCTAATCGGTCCATATCCAATTGTCCCGAAACCAATTGGTGCATAAATTTTCGGGAATATTGGTTTTTAAAGATCTGAATGGCAAGGGCCAATTGGTTGTTGAATTTTTCATTTAGTTTTTCCATAAACAATAAGGAAATTTGCTCATGGCCAATGTTTTCAACAATGCTGTGCTCCATGGCGTGGGAAAAGGGCCCATGGCCAATATCGTGCAAAAGGATGGCCGCATAGAGTGCCGTTTCTTCCTTTTTTGAAATCGAAATTCCTTTGGATTGAAGGCCGTGCACCGCTTTTTGCATTAAAAACATAGCGCCCAAAGCGTGATGAAAACGGGTGTGGTGGGCGCCCGGATAAACAATATACGAAAACCCCATTTGCGAGATTCTGCGCAGTCTTTGAACGTACGGATGCTCCATCAGATCAAAAATCAACTTGTTGGGTATGGTAATAAAACCATAGATGGGATCGTTTATGGTTTTGTGTTTTGGAGGCGTTTTCAAACTTTAACTTTAAATTAATAGCAACGGTTATTTTTTTGAATGGATTCAAGGCTATTTTTGAAGCGATTTCCGCAAAAGCACAAGGAAATCACTACGGTTTGAACAAAGAATTTAAAAGCCGCCTTCTTCCAAAAAATTGCATTCAATTCAACGCAGAAGGGAGCTTTCATCAAAAAAACAAATATACGATATGAGCGACATTAAAGTACTATGGGTAGATGACGAGATTGATCTATTAAAGCCGCACATCCTTTTTCTCGAGGGGAAAAACTACAAAGTAACCACGGCACAGAGCGGAACGGACGCCCTTGATGAAATTGCAAAGGAAACTTTTGACATTGTTTTTTTGGACGAAAACATGCCGGGCCTTTCCGGCCTTGAAACGTTGGCCGAAATCAAGGAACAACAGGCCTCCCTGCCCGTTGTGATGATTACCAAGAGTGAGGAAGAATATATTATGGAAGAGGCCATCGGGTCCAAAATCGCCGATTATTTAATAAAACCGGTCAACCCGAACCAGATTCTATTAAGCCTAAAAAAGAATTTGGACCACAGCAGATTGGTTTCGGAAAAAACCACCTCCAGCTACCAACAGGAATTTCGAAAGATTGCGATGGACCTATCGATGGTGAACAGTTTTGAGGAATGGAAAGAGCTGTACCAAAAATTGGTTTATTGGGAATTAGAGCTCGAAAACATTGAGGACACTGGGATGTTCGAGATTTTGGAATCGCAAAAAACGGAAGCGAACAGCCAATTCTGTAAATTTATTGATAAAAATTATCCAAAATGGTTTGAGGATCCCAGCGAGGCTCCCACAATGTCCCACACCTTGTTCCGGGAAAAAATACAGCCCCAACTGCAAGCGGGAACTCCAACCCTACTTGTGGTTGTGGACAATTTAAGGTTTGACCAGTGGAAGGCTTTTGAACCCGCCTTATTGAATATTTATAAAAAAACAAAAGAAGAACTTTTCTGTTCCATCCTGCCCACCGCAACCCAATATGCTCGGAACGCCATATTTTCCGGCCTGATGCCCAGCGAAATGGAAAAACTCCACCCCGATCTGTGGCTAAACGACACGGACGAAGGAGGCAAGAATATGAAGGAAGAAGAATTTTTCGCCGCGCAATTAAAGCGTTTAGGGCTTTCCTTGAATTGGAGCTACCACAAAATATCGAGCCTAAAACAAGGCAAAAAACTAGCCGAAAACTTTAGAAGCCACAAGGATGAAGATTTAACCGTGGTGGTCTATAACTTCGTCGATATGCTATCCCACTCCAAAACGGAGATGGAAGTAATCAAGGAGCTTGCTTCCAATGATAAATCCTACCGCTCATTGACGCAAAGCTGGTTCAAAAACTCACCGCTGCTTGAAATTATCCAACAAGCTGCGCGTTTGGGCTTTAAACTGCTGATAACTACGGATCACGGCACCATCAACGTCAAAAACCCCTCAAAAGTTATAGGCGATAAAAACACCAGTTTGAACCTTCGTTACAAAACAGGAAAAAGCCTGACCTATGAAGACAAGGAGGTCTTGGCCGCCAAGGATCCGAAATCAATATTTTTGCCAAGCATAAATATGAGCAGCTCCTTTATTTTTGCAAAGGGAGACTATTTTTTTGCCTATCCGAACAACTACAATCACTATGTAAGCTATTATCGAAATACTTATCAACACGGAGGGGTTTCTTTGGAAGAAATGATAATTCCTTTTTCGGTTTTGACCCCGAGGTAGTATTATTTTTAAAATAATCGAATTTCAAAATCAATTGGATCACCTTTGCTGAAATGTGATTTTAATCGATATATTTTCTATATTCGTTTCGTTTTAAAATGGAAATAAATTACATCCAAAATCAAATTTCCGAAGTTGCCTCCCAACTCCTGGCAGCCGCCCCTTCATCTATTTTTCTTTTTTATGGCGAAATGGGCGTTGGAAAAACCACCCTTATAAAAGAAATGGTGAAACAGCTTGGAGCCTCGGAAACGTCGAGCAGCCCTTCCTTTTCCATTGTAAATGAATATGAAATTGAGAAAGGCCCCATTTTTCATTTTGATTTCTATAGAATAAAATCCATCGAGGAGGCCTTCGATATTGGCCTTGAGGAATATCTATACCATGGTGCCTTTATTTTTATGGAATGGCCAGAAAAAATCGCCCCCCTTTTACCCGCAAATGCCAATACCATTTATATTGAAAAAAACCAAAATGGAAGTAGAACTTTAAACCTAAAGCCGATGAGTTAAAATTGCAGCGAGCCTGACAAAAATCTCAGTATCCCACCTTTCATCATCAATGGCTGCCCCAAATCGCAATGTGTTGAGGAAGGGCTGTTTATTGTCAAAAAATTTATAAATATAGAATAATAATAATTAAAAAAGTTTTCATTTTTCAGTGTAGGTTTGACCTATCATTAACCTCACAAAAACTTATTATTATGAAAACTGGAAAGTACCTTTTTATCGCTGCAATCATTTCTTTAGGAACATTCGCTTCTTGCACCCCAGAAAGCATTCAAGATGAGCAAACACCCCAACAGATCAAAAAATCCGAAATCGTCGTACCTAGTCACGGGTAGTATCATTGCCTTACTTATAGCGGCGACGCCCTATATTTTTTATTCCTATGAAAGTTTCCCGCGTGAAAATACGTGGGAAACTTTTTTGTTTACTTATCATTCCAATTGGTACCCTTCGGTGTATGTAACCGTTTGGACGATGATGGGAAAATTTGTGCCGATGTTTCTTTTAATTATATGGTTCATTACCTGCAAACATTGGTGGTACCACGTTATTTTAATTCCCATTGGCATGTTTGCCTTTCAATTGTTCAACGTAATTAATGATGACGCAAGTTTTGTGGACGAAGTTGAAATTTGGTGGCTTTTCCCTATTATGTTAGTTATAATCCCTTTGGTCTATTTGGTACGGGCCAAAATTACCAATCAATTAATAGGCAGGGATCTGAAGAGTTTTGAGGAAGAACTCACTTCCAAAAAAACAATTTGGCAGCAAATCAAGGATCTTTTTTGAGTTTTCAATTTTAAGCTGTTTCGAATTTAATGCGTAACTTAGTCCGTTGATTTTATCGATGGACAATTCCAATATGTATGGATTCTTCTTTGGTTTAATCAAAAAAAATTACTGAAAACTCTTTAATACCTCCTCACAAACCCAGATCTATTAACTAACAAAAAAACAAAAACAAGAAAAAAAATATAACCTGAAGCTGCCGGTGAAATAAAACGAGAGGTATCCCAAATTTGAAATTTTTAAGGTTTTAACATCGAAAAGAACTTTAGAATGTATTTCAAAGCATTTTATTGCAGAATAACCTGTAAAGATACCATAAACATAATTAGAATGTTTAAGTTTTTTGATTGTAAGTTTGACCCATATTAACCTCACAAAAACTTACTATTATGAAAAATCTAAAACTTATTATTGTAGCCGCAATTTTTGCCGCAGGACTATTTGTTTCTTGCACCCCAGAAGGAATCCAAGATGAACAAGCTCCACAACAAATCGACGCGAGAACGGTTAAAGTTCCGCCAGCCGGATAGAAAAAGTCTAATTCAAGGAGGTATTATCGTATTTATAATGGCATGCACTCCTTTGATTTATTATTCATATGAAAGTTTCCCAGACAATACACAGGTCTGGGAAACTTTTTTATTTCGGTTCACTACAAAATTTCCTTCCCTCTATCAATATGCCTGGTTTTTAACTGGCAAAATCATTCCTGTATTACTTCTTCTAATATGGTTCTTTACTTGCAAACATTGGTGGCACTGGATTATTCTTGTTCCTCTTTCAATGTATGTTTTTCAATTGTTTAATATCGTTAAACAAAATTTCGGAGTAGATGAGGTTGAAATTGTGTACGTTATTCCTATTATGATGGTTTTGGTGCCTTTCGTTTATTTGATTCGCGCCAAGCTTTTTAGCCAAATGCGTTCAGACGATCTTAAATCTTTTGAGGAAGAATTACTTCAAAAACGATCTTTTTGGACCCAGATTAAGGACCTTTTCCGGTGAGGGGACTTTTGCGAATTTCAAATTAATCCTTACCTTAAATCGGTCAAGTAAAAAACATGCCTACACCTAAATCACCTTTCACGATTGCACAGTTGCTTCCGCAGGAAGAAACGCTTGAAATTTCCAAGGAAAAAGGAGAGCTATTTATTGGGATTCCCAAAGAAGGCTATTTTCAGGAAAAAAGAATTTGCCTTACGCCAGATGCGGTAAACGCGATTGTGAGTAACGGCCACAAAGTTTTGATTGAGAAAGGTGCCGGAAATGACGCCGGATTTTCAGATAAGGATTATTCGGAAGCCGGCGCACAATTGACCGACGATACCAAAAAGGTGTTCGGTTGCCCCATCGTCTTAAAAGTCGAGCCCCCCACCCTTGAGGAATTGGAATATATAAAACCGAAAACGGTTCTGATTTCTGCCCTCCAATTAAAAACGCGACAAAAATCCTATTTTGATGCATTGGCCAAGAAAAAAATTACCGCGCTTGCCTTTGAATTCATTAAAGATGAAGACCACAGCTATCCAGCAGTCAAGGCGTTGAGCGAAATTGCAGGCACTGCCTCGGTGCTGATCGCTGCCGAATTGATGGTTAACGCCAAAAAGGGAAACGGCCTTCTTTTCGGGAATATCAGCGGCGTGCCTCCCATTGAGGTAGTTGTGATCGGCGCAGGTACTGTGGGCGAATTTGCGGTTCGATCGGCTTTGGGTTTGGGCGCGAACGTAAAAGTATTTGATAGCTCCATTACGAAATTGCGGACCATTCAAACCAATGTGAACCGGATTTTGTACACATCAACCATTCAACCCAAAAATTTAATGAAGGCGCTTTTGCGTTGTGATGTCGCCATTGGCGCCGTTCGCGGGCAAAATCGCGCCCCCATTATTGTTTCCGAAGAAATGGTGCGCAACATGAAGAAAGGGGCGGTAATCATTGATGTTTGTGTTGATATGGGTGGCTGTTTCGAAACCACAGAAATGACCAGTCACGACAATCCGACTATCATTAAACACGATGTGATCCATTACGGAGTGCCAAATATTCCCGCGCGCTATCCAAAAACCGCTTCTATTTCCATTAGCAACATTTTCACTCCCTATATTCTGGAAATCGCGGAAAGTGGCGGATTGGAAAATGCCATTCGTTTTGACAATGGTTTAAAAAATGGATTGTATTTTTACCGCGGAATTTTAACCAACAAGGCAGTGGCAGATTGGTTCGATTTACCGTATAGCGATGTTAATCTTTTAATTTTTTAACCATCGCCCGCCAGGTTCCGAAGCCATTATTAATCCTAATCCCAAACAATGAAATTTGCATACCGATTGGCCTATTTTTCAGGTGGTTTTATTATTGGAATTATCCTGCTCTTTTTTATTTTAAGCGGCAAAAAAACTTCCTGTGCCTATGGGCTGGATGCTAGAACGCTTAAGAATATTCGTTTAAAAAAACGTGCCTTTTCGGAAAATACCCTTACTGTGTTACGCGAAAGCAACTTAGATACCAGTGCCATTTCTACCCTACTGCGGGAGGGAGACGTCGTGTTTTCCGAAAGCAATACGCGTTTGGATTCCTGCAAACAATATGTGGTAGTGGGCAAGGTTGCCGAAAAAAATCTAAAAATAAAAATAGAAAACTGTGATAGTCTCGCTACGGTAATGACCGCGGCCTTAGACCATCCATAACCCGGAGGCTGTTCCCTGTTTTTAACTTATAAAAAATATTAGGGTTTTCTAAAGTTTTCTTCGCACCTTCTCCTTTTTCAACAAGGTAAGTTCGCGACTGGTCTGGCCTGCTACGGAAGTATTTTCCTCGGCGCGGCGGATTAAATAGGGCATTACGTCCTTTACCGGACCGAAGGGTATGTATTTTGCCACATTATAACCCTCTGCTCCCAAATTAAAGGAAATGTGGTCACTCATTCCGAAAAGTTGGCCAAACCAAATTCTATCGTCACTTCGGGCAATAGACTTCTTTTCCATTAGCTCCATGGCCAAATAGGTGCTGTTTTCATTATGGGTTCCAACGAAAAGTTCAATGTCGTTCAGGTTGTCCAAAATATATTTCATTATTTCGTTGAAATTGTCATCGGTAGCCTTTTTACTCTCGCAAATTGGGGTTTTATATCCCTTTTCCGCGGCGCGCTCATTTTCCTTTTCCATATAGGCCCCGCGAACAATTTTAAAACCTAATTTATATCCTTTTTGTTTAGCCCGTTGATGCAGGTTTTTCAAATAATCCAATCGGTCCCAACGGTAACACTGCAAGGTGTTGAAAACAATGGCGCGCTCGCTATTGTACTTCTCCATCATAGCTTCACATAGAGAATCTGCGGCATCCTGCATCCACGATTCCTCAGCATCGATCAACAAACGGATTCCACAGTCGTGCGCCACTTTGGCCACCCGGTCATAGCGATTTTCAATATTTTTCCAATATAGTTTTTCCTCTTCTGTAAGCGGTTGGTTTTCGGTAACCTTTTGATATATCTTAAACCGCCCAAAACCTGTTGGCTTAAAAACGGAAAACGGCATCGCCTCCATATTTTGGGCCAGTTGGGTCAACTCTATTACTTTGTTGGCCGTAGCATCAAACTGTTTGTCCTCCTCCTTTCCTTCCACCGAAAAATCCAAAACCGAAGAAACGCCCACGTCAAAAAGTTTTTCCACCGTATGCATACAATCACGTTCGTTCACGCCGCCGCAGAAATGATCAAAAACCGTGGAACGAATCAGGCCTTCCACCGGCAGGTTTACGTTCAGCGCAAATTTGGTCACGGCCGCCCCTATCTTTACCAATGGTTCTTTTGAAATCATTTTAAAAAGAAAATAGGCGCGTTCCAGTTCAGAATCGCTCTTTAATTTGAAAGCCGTTTCGGTATTGTCAAAAAGGGAAGTTGGAGTCATATATTATTATTAAATAAAGTGTGCAAATATACTTAGATTTGAACTTTTAAATCTATGAGAAATATCAATAAAATTATGGAAAATGAAGATTTGGAAAACAGCCGGATTTATAAAAACGAGCAGGCCTGGGCAGCTTTTTCCGAGCTATTGAAACAACGGGGAAGCTCCAAAATATTTGTGATTGCCGATGAAAACACAACGCTTCACTGCCTCCCCTATTTTTCGGAAAAAATCAAAAAATTTTCCTATCAAACCATAACCATTCCCTCGGGAGAAAACCATAAAAATTTAGATTGTTGTAAAACCGTTTGGCAAGAACTTGCGGACAAAGGCGCCGATCCTTCAAGTTTAATTATTAACCTCGGCGGCGGGGTGGTGACCGACCTTGGCGGTTTTGTAGCCTCCACGTTTAAGCGCGGGGTGGATTTTATAAACATTCCCACTTCCCTACTCGCTATGGTTGACGCTGCCGTTGGCGGAAAAAACGGTGTGGATTTGGGCATTGTCAAAAACCAAATTGGAGTAATAAAAAATCCCGAATTGGTTTTAATTGATACCCGCTTTTTGGAAACACTTCCCGAGGAACAACTTTTGTCTGGTCTGGCCGAAATGCTAAAACACGGTTTGATCCACTCCCAGGAATATTGGGACAAAATGAAAAACATCGACCTAAAAAATACACAAGAACTCGAAACCCTTATTTGGGAATCCATCCAAATTAAAAACGAAATCGTGCGCAAGGACCCATTGGAACAACACCTGCGGAAAACCCTGAATTATGGCCACACCTTAGGCCACGCCATTGAGTCGCATTTTTTGGACAAGCCGGGAAAAAAACCGTTGCTTCACGGCGAAGCTGTTGCCGCAGGAATTGTTTTGGCAACCTATCTTTCCGCTGAAATGTTTGATTTTCCAAAAGAGAAATTGGCAGAGGTTTCACAGACAATGTTTAAATTTTTCCCGAAACAGCACTTTGATCAAAACGATGTGGAGGCAATCCTAAAATTGACTGCCTTCGACAAAAAAAACCGTAACGGACAAGTGCTTTTTGTGTTGTTGCAGGAAATAGGCAATCCCCAAATCAATTGCATAGTAAACAACGAATTGATTTTTAAGGCTTTTGACTACTACAAAAATTTCTGAAAATTTTCTTCAAATTATTTTTAAGTCATCTATTTTTGAATAGTTTTATAACCACAAACCAAAAGATTAAATAGTAAATGAAGCGAATCATTGTAGATTATCGAAAGTTGACTCCGGAAATACTTTCTTTGTTGGTCGAAAAGTATCCCGATGGATATGACGACGACCACGTTATCACCTTTAAAAATGCCAAAAACGAAACCATCGAAGCTGTGGAAGTGCGAACCGAAGACACCATTTATTTGGTTAAGGTAAGCTCACGGCTGGAAACAAGTATGGCCAACTTTGATGAGGACGACTACGATGATGCCGATTTCAACGAACCGATCAGCGAAATTCCGGACAAGAAAAAATTGGACGACGAAGAAGAATAAATTCATCAATTCCTAATAGTAAAAAAAAAGAGGCAACTTGCCTCTTTTTTTGTGTTCAAAAGGTTCTAAAAACCCTATGCGTGCTGCATTTCGTGTTTGCCTTCTTTCACTTCCTCTATCAGTTTTGAATTGAAGGCTGGCAAATCGTCGGGATTTCTACTGGTTACGAAGCCTTCATCCACCACCACTTCTTCATCGACCCAATGGGCGCCGGCGTTGATCAGATCATCTTTTATGGAATGGAAAGAAGTCATTTTTCTTCCTTTAACCACTCCCGCCGAAATTAAAGTTTGGGGTCCGTGGCAAATGGCCGCAACCGGTTTTTTTTGCTCGAAAAAATGTTTTACAAAACTTAAGGCGTCTTCGTTTCTTCTTAATTTATCCGGATTTATAACGCCACCCGGAAGTACCAGCGCATTATAATCTTTTGCGGAAGTATTTTTCAAGGTGCCATTTACCTCATACTCGTTGCTCCAATTGCCATTGGACCAGGCCTTAATTTTTCCATCTTTTTCACTGATGATGTCCACCTTAAAACCTTCTTTTTCCATGGCTTCTTTTGGCGATTTCAATTCAGATTCTTCAAAACCATCTGTTGCTAAAATTGCGACTCTCTTATTCATAATCTTTATCTTTTTTAATTAAACAATTATTTTGTTATGAATGTAAAATAAAGAAGGCGTAACGGCAATTTTTTACTATTAATCTTTTATTAATCTTTGTTAAAGGGAATGTGAGCCTTGGTTATTCTTTAAGGTCTCGGCTTTTTTTTTATCGGCTTCCACCTTTGCCTTATATTCCCGCAATTTTTCCATTTCCAATTCGTAGGAAAGCGTGGCATTGCTGGTAGGCTCAATTTTTATATTCCGATGGATGGCCCAATTGACCGTAAATTCGGCGCCAAAAAACAAAATGAGGCAGGTGTAGTAAACCCATAAAAGAATGAGCACCAGACTGCCGGCAGCACCATAAATTGATGCCGGATCGGATTGGGCAAAGTAGAAACCAATCAAATATTTCCCAATTAAGAAAAGAAGGGAAGAAAAGAATGCACCAATAAAATTGGTTTTCCATTTAATTTTCACATCGGGAAGCAGGGTGAAAATGGCGGCAAACAGAGAGGTTATTATCACCTGCGAAAAAATAAAGTTTAAAACCTCGACCAAATGTTTTGACAAATCGGTGTAGTAAGTTCCAATAAAATCACTCAGCGCATTGATGGCAGTGGTGATGACCAATGAAATGAGCAGCAACAATCCAATAATCAGCACCATTCCAAAGGAAATAGCCCGACGTTTAAGGGTGTCGAGTATGGTGTTTTTTTTGGCGCGTACGCTCCAAATATCGTTCAAGGCTTTTTGCAATTGAAAAAACACCCCGGTAGCTCCAAAAATCAAAACCCCAACCCCGAAAATAATAAACAGCACCGAACTTTCGGAAAGGGCCGCATTAATAATCATGGTTTGTATTAAATCTGCACTCTGTTTTCCAATTAGCCCACTAATTTCGCTGGTAATCCGGCCCTCAACCGCCTCGCGACCAAAAAATATTCCCGCAAAATGGACGGTGATTATCAACAGGGATGGTAATGAAAATAACGCATAATAAGCAATCACCGCACTTTTTGCCCAAGGATCGTTCTTGTCCCAACTTAGGTAGGTTTCCTTTATTAAACGAAAAAATTTTTTCATAAATACCGTTCCTTTATAATCCTGCAATGGTGAATTTCGTGCCCGCGAATAATAACTCCCGCCGCGCGGACAGACATATCGCTTCCATTAGCGCGCCCCATCCGGATGGATTGATCGTCATTAAAATTTGAAAACAGACTCAAAGTGGCGGCGCGTACAGCTTTATAATTATCCAAAAGCGCAGCTACGGAATTTTCATTGGCCATTGCATTTTCAGCAAAAATATTTTCATCAAAACCCTTTAGATCGGCATTGGGATATCGCGAAAAATACAACGCGCGATAGGCAAAAACCCGTTCCGTGTCTGCAATATGCTGGAGAATATCCTTTGGGGTCCATTTATTTGGGGCATAGCGATATTGCCATTTTTCGTGGGGAAGAGATTCAAAAAAAGCGGCCACCTCCTCCATTCCCAAAGAAAGCGCCTTTGGGATTGACGTTTCTGAAACCAAATCGATATAGGTTTTATAATAGGGGTTGAATTCTGACGCGGGAATAGTTTCGCTCCACATATTCTTTTTTACGAAAGATAAAAAAAACCTTTGCCGAAAGGCAAAGGCTCTAAGATAATTTTGGGAAAAAAATTTAGATCTCCTTAAATATGGAATGAAGCAATCGCTTTTTATCGTTGATGCTTTCTTCCATGGAAATCATAGTTTCCGTGCGGCTCACGCCTTCAATGTCATCAATTTGATAGATTATATCCTTCGCGTGCGCGGTGTCACGGGCCCTTATTTTACAAAAAATATTGAATTTTCCGGTAGTAACGTGGGCAACAGTTACAAAAGGAATATGGCTGATGCGTTCCAAAACAAATTGGGTCTGTGAGGTTTTGAAAATAAACACCCCAACATAAGCTATAAAGGAATAACCCAATTTTTTATAATCCACTTGCAGGGACGAACCAGTAATTATTCCAGCGTCCTCCATTTTTTTTACACGAACGTGTACCGTGCCGGCAGAAATGTCTAATTTCTTGGCAATGTCAGTAAATGGAATTCGGGTATTGTCGATGAGTAAACCGAGAATCTTGTGATCTGTATCGTCTAATTTAAACTTTGGCATAACAATTTTATTTTTTTTGCAAAAGTAGAAAGTTTCATAGGAATAAGAAATTAAACTATTGAAAAAAGTTTAGCGAAATATCATTTTTATCAAAAATTTCTGAAACATTGCTCCCAACTGTTAATTTTTCTTGCACATTTTTTAGAATTTCTTTTCCCGCGAAATTTACTTCCAAATGGCCCAATCTTGATTTTAAAGATCCAATTTCATCAACCCTTGGAATAAATTTTATCTTGTCAGCCTCCAAAACTTCCTCATATTGAACAGCAACAGATACACACGGCGCTTTCTCGCCTAAACACACGTTGCGCAAAAGTATGTCGTTGTAATTTTTAAGATTCTCAGGTATATTAAAATAGGCTCTATAATTTACTTTAGTTGATTGCGGCACCAAATCAAAAAGGGAAACGAGGGCGTAAAAAACAAATTCTCTGGTTTTTTCCCGCTGATAGTCCTGCGTGTAGTGCCCAGCCTCAAAAAGAATAGTGGGCACGCCCAATTTTTGAAAGGTATCCCCCACACAGGCCTCATTAAAACTATCATCATATCGACCAATCTGGCCGGGAATGAATTGTTGTAAATAGCTATTCATTTTCACGATTTGGGCCATAGCATAATGGCGCGCCTCAGTAACCGACCGCTGTGGATTAGCTGCTGGAGCCAGAAAGGAAACCGTTGCGGGCTTGCCATCCCCAAACCCATAAATGGAGCGCTGATCGTGAAGATTTAGGCATAACACCGGCTTTAACCTATCAAAAACCTGCCGTAAACATTGGCTTTCTTTTTGGGAGCGCATGGCAGCATCGCGATTCAAATCTACCCCGTTCGCATTTTCACGGGTGTACCTCCGCGCTCCATCGGGATTCAATATTGGAAAAAAATAAAAGGAGTAGTTATTTAAAAAACTCTCGATTTCCTTTTGAAACGTGCTTTTTTGATTCACGAATTTTAAAAAATCAAATAGCGATTTGGTGGTGGTAGATTCATTGCCGTGCATCTGTGACCAACCCAGAACAATTTTGGGTCCGTTGCCAACTTTAACCAAAGGAAGATCAACACCCAATTCCGAAAGTCCCGGAACTGAAATTTCATAGTTTGATTTATACATATCCAATAGCGGATAAATATGTTGCATCGTGATGTATCTGCCCTTTAGCTTATGCTCAAAATGGTCCCGATACCAAGTGTCTATATTCATTGGAATTCTAATTGCTACAAAGGTAACAAAAGGCGATTTTACATTTGTAAAATAAGTTCTTTCTTAACTGTGTTTACAGATGTATTCAAAAATACTATGATTTCTAAAGTAGACTTTCAAATTTTTTAACTTTTTTGCATTTTAAAACATTGTTTACTATAAATCAACTTTTTAGATTGCTTTAAGTAAAGCTTAATTTGAAATATAATGGCGCTAAAACTGACGTCAATTATGGGGTTCTGGTAAATATGTTTACTTTTGTAAGCTATAATTTTAAGTATTAATCGTTACAATGATAAACTCCTCAGATTTTATAAAGAGATTGGAAAAAATTCTTTCTTATTATGGAATTACGGCCACAGCATTGGCTGAAAAAATAGAATTTAACCGGTCCGCCATTTCCCATCTTCTATCAGGCCGGAACAAACCGAGTTTGGAATTTGTTTTAAAACTGATCCAAAATTTTCCTGAGGTGAAAATGGATTGGCTGCTTTTTGGGAAAGGCACCTTCCCTGCCAGTGAAGAAGAGAAAAAAATGGAAAATAAGGACCAACAGCAAGCATTGGAGCGTGGGATTTCAAACATGTCGGATCTTTTCTCGAATCTTGAGAGCGGGTCACCCGTCGTTCCGGTTTCTGCTAAAAAAGAGGGTGCGACAATTGAAAAAATTATTCTTCTTTATAAGGATGGCAGTTTTAATGTATATCAAAACTGAGCGATTCTGACCAAAATTTCGGAAATTCGCAAAAAAAATAAAATGCGCTTTTCTTTTCTTTTATTAATTCTCCCAATTTTGCACAGTTGTTACGAAGGTGAGCGAAATTGCGCCGATTTTAGGACGGGGACCTTCGAGTTTGAGGCGCTCTCGGGTACCGAGGTTTTTAAAACCACGATTGTTCGAAATGATTCGCTCGAAATTGATTTCTTCAACGGGAAAACCGATACCTCCTCCATTCGTTGGATTAACGATTGTGAATATATTTTGGAAAAATTGAATCCAAAAAACCAAGCTGAGAAAAAAGCTATCCTGATAAAAATTTTGAATACGAACAAAAACACGTATTCCTTCGAATTTAGCGAGGTTGGAAAAACCAAGACCAACAAGGCTTCCGCTAAAAAGATTGCGCCTTAATTCTGTTTGCGCTTCAGCAGAGCATTTTGCTCCTCCATCAATTTTTCGATGTTTGCGAGCAGTTGGATATTTTTAGGGGTTTCCACCGTTTTGTCGTGCGGGTCTTCCGATTTTTGTTTAAAGCGGTGGATTAGTTTTATCACCACAAAAATGGTAAAGGCAATGATCAAAAAATCTATGAAGACCTCAATCAATTCCCCATAGCCAATAGCTACTTCTTCAGAACCTACCATTTCGGGGCGCAGCACAAGTTTTTTATTTGAAAGTTTTACTCCATCCGTTAGCAGGGAGAGCGGCGGCATAATAATTTTCTTGACAATGGTGCTGATTACGTTGTTAAAGGCTGTTCCGATAACAATTCCCACGGCCATATCGATCATATTGCCCTTAATGGCGAAATTTTTAAATTCCTGAAGAAAACCCATAGTCAAAATAGTAAATTGAAGTCAATTATAGGAAAGTTTTTGGAGATGCTGAAAGATGTTTCCTAAAAATTAAACGCGTCCTGCAATGCGGTCCTTTGCCAGTTGAAGCACGGTGTGGAATTGATCCTCGAGATTCATTTCGGAATTATCTATTTCAATAGCGCCGTCGGCCTTGCGCAGGGGTGAATCTTTTCTGGTGGAATCAATATAATCGCGCTCCTGAATATTTTTTAAGATTTCCTCGAAAATAACGTTGTCGCCCCTTTCCCTTAATTCCTTAAATCTTCTTTGGGCGCGTTCCTGTGCCGAAGCATTCATAAAAATTTTCAGTTCCGCATTGGGGAAAACTACCGTCCCGATGTCGCGGCCATCCATCACCACGCCCTTTTCCAGTCCCATTTGCTGCTGTTGTGCCACCAGTTTAGCCCGGACTTCGGGAACCGCCGCTATCTGACTTACGAATTGGGAAACTTCAAGGCCGCGAATTTCATTTTCGACATCCTGATTGTTTAAAAATATATGGGCCCGATTCCAGGAACTTTCCTTTTTAAATTGAAGATGGATAGAGGGCAGTGCCGCTATCAATTTTAAAACATCAAAATGGGTTTCGGAAATAATTCCATTTGTTTTGGCGAAAAAGGTAACGGCTCGATACATTGCGCCACTGTCCACATATACGTAGCCTAAATAGTCGGCAAGCTGTTTAGCGACCGTACTTTTTCCGGTACTGGAATACCCATCGATGGCAATGGTAATTTTTCTAATCATTGCAGGTCCAAATTTAGACCGAAGAAGTTGGAAGATGCCGCGGCGCTATATTTTGAATAGGAATAACTTAATCGGAATTTGTTCAGTTTTATACCAAAGCCGGCACTCAAGCCCGCAAAGGAACGTTTCTCGACAATCCGCAATTCCTCGCCTCTTCTAAAATTATAGCCCAGCCGAATATTGAATCCACTTTCCGGGAAGAGTTCGATGCCGGCGATCATATGCCGGAATGCGTGATCGATAAATGAAATTTTTTCAGGAGTGGTTGCGCCCTCGAGATCGGTTTCTGCCCGGGCGGGGTTCGCAAAGGCAATTTTCCATTGCTGCATATTTTCTAAAGTGAAATGCCAGCGGATTGGAATGTTCTCCAAGGTTTGGGAAATTCCAAAAATCACTTCAAAGGGAAGCGGTTCATATTCTTCGTGATAGGGAGTAAACTGGGTGCCGATATTGCGGGCCACGCCACTTATTTGCAAGTCCCAATCTTCGTAAACGTACATCAATCCAATATCCAAAGCACCGCCGAAGGAGGAATAATTTTCCAATTTTGAGGAAATCAATTTAAGGTTCACCCCTACGTGAAAATTGGTAAACGCAATGTTCCGGGCATGCCCGAGTGAAAGCGCTACTTCGCCTCCACTAAAGCTACTGGTCGGGTTTCCGGTTTCGTCGTATCCGTCAAACTTGCCGTAGTTTATATAGGTTACCCCTGCGTGCAGCACTTGGGTCCTTCGGTCCCAAAGGTAGGCATAGGCGGCTGTTCCGTAATTTACATCGCCAATATAATTAGTGTAGTTCAACGAAAGTTGGTTGTCCATTGCTGGATTTATACTTGCGGGGTTGAAGGAACCTTGGGTGGGGTCATAGTCATAATTGGTAACCACTTTACCTCCAAGGGCGGCCATTCTGGGGCTATTCACCAAATTGAGGAATTGGTAGGTTGCCCTTCCCCCAATCTGAGCCATCAAAAGCTGAGATAAAAAGAGCAAAACAACCAAGAAAACCTTTTGGGCCATAAAAAGCGAGCTACGGTAACTAAAAACTTAACGAATGCAAGTATAATTTATTTTTACAAAGGAACGAAACTTAGCGGTTTAATTTTTGAGTTCCAAAAATCGCTGCAATTATGAGTGTTTCCTTAAAGGAAAGGAAAGGAAAGGAAAAGCAATGCACTTTACGCTTCCGTTTTTCAACGACCATTACAATTTTTTGGGATTTTTCACTTTTTCCTTCGTCAATGCAAGGTTAAGAACTTCGCTCATATCTTTTACATAATGAAAGGTTAGACCTTTTAGGTATTCAGGTTTGATTTCCTGAATGTCGCGCCTATTGTCTTCGCAGAGCAGAATTTCTTTAATTTTAGCCCGTTTGGCAGCCAGAATTTTTTCCTTTATTCCACCCACGGGAAGTACCTTTCCCCGTAGGGTTATCTCACCGGTCATCGCAATGGACTTTTTAACTTTCCGCTGGGTGAAAAGGGATACCAAAGAGGTCAGCATAGTAATTCCTGCACTTGGGCCGTCTTTTGGCGTTGCCCCTTCAGGCACGTGAATGTGCACATTGTAATTATCAAAAATATCTGGATTTATGCCCAATTGTTCGGCGTTCGATTTAATATATTCCAAGGCAATAGTAGCAGATTCCTTCATAACCTTGCCCAAATTACCGGTCATATTCAGCGATCCCTTTCCTTTGGACAATGTTGACTCTATAAATAATATATCGCCGCCAACCTTGGTCCATGCGAGCCCTGTAACCACTCCAGCCACGTCGTTGTTTTCATATTTATCGCGTTCCATTCGGGGCGAACCCAGCACCTCAACAATAATGTCGTTGGTTACTTTTTTCCCATAGGGTTCTTCCATGGCAAGTTTCATCGCGGCATAGCGCACCATTTTTGCAATCTGTTTTTCCAAACTTCGCACGCCACTTTCCCGGGTATAGCCCTCCACTATCTTTTCCAGCTGGGGCCTTGCAATTTTTAGGGCATCGGCTGCCATTCCGTGTTCCTTCAGTTGTTTGGGGAGCAAATGGCGCTTGGCGATTTCCACTTTTTCCTCCACGGTATAACCTGTTACGTTTATAATTTCCATACGGTCGCGAAGTGCGGGCTGTATGGAGCTCAAGCTATTGGAAGTTGCAATAAACATCACTTTGGAAAGGTCATAACCCAGTTCCAAAAAGTTGTCATAAAAAGCATTGTTTTGTTCAGGATCCAAAACTTCGAGCATCGCGGAAGAGGGATCGCCCTGATTGCTTGCCGAAATTTTATCTATTTCATCCAAAACGAAAACAGGATTGCTGGTGCCGGCCTTTTTAATACTTTGAACAATTCGGCCCGGCATCGCGCCAATATAGGTTTTACGGTGGCCGCGGATTTCGGCCTCGTCGCGAAGTCCGCCCAAGCTCATCCGAACATATTTTCTACCAAGAGCCTCTGCGATGGATTTTCCCAACGAAGTTTTACCCACTCCCGGAGGTCCGTAGAGACATAGAATGGGCGATTTCATATCATTTCGCAATTTTAGCACCGCCAAATATTCAATGATTCGTTTTTTAACGTCATCAAGCCCGTAGTGGTCGCGATCCAAAATCTTTCGCGCCCTATTGAGGTCGAATTTATCTTTGCTATAATGCATCCAGGGCAGTTCCAAGAGCAGTTCCAAATAATTTCGTTGAATGCTGAATTCCGCAACCTGCGGATTCATTCGCTGCATTTTGGAAAGTTCCTTTTGAAAGTGTTTTTCTACTTCCTTGCTCCATTTCTTCTTTTTGGACCGGTCGCGCATTTCCTCAATCTCTTCCTCCATGGAAGAGCCACCCAATTCTTCCTGTATGGTTTTTATTTGCTGTTGCAGAAAATACTCCCGCTGCTGTTGATTGATATCGCTTTGAACCTTGCTTTGAATGTCGTTCCGAAGCGAAAGTTTCTGGATTTCCATGTTCATATAGCGAAGGGTCTCCAGCGCGCGGTCCTTTAAATTGTTTATTTCCAAAAGGGCCTGCTTCTCCTCTACTTCAATATTTAAATTGGAGGAAACAAAATTGATAAGGAAACTTGAGCTTTCAATATTCTTGATGGCGAAGGCCGCTTCGGAAGGCATGTTCGGGCTTTGTTTGATAATTTTTAGGGCCATTTCCTTAATGGAATCTATAATGGCACCAAACTCCTCACTTTCCTTTTCGGGCCGCGCTTCGGCGACTTCCCGAATGGTTGCGGTCATATAGGGATTGGTCGTGATAACCTCGGTAACCTCAAAGCGTTTTTTTCCTTGAATAATAACGGTGGTGTTTCCATCGGGCATTTTCAGCACCCTTAAAATTTGGGCCACAGTACCAATGGTATTAATATCCTCCAGCCCCGGTTCCTCTTCATTTTCATCCTTTTGGGCCACCACGCCTATAACCTTATTTCCTTTATTGGTTTCATTGATCAATTTTATGGATTTGTCACGACCGGCCGTAATGGGAATGACCACTCCGGGGAATAATACCGTGTTGCGTAGCGGCAATATTGGTAAAATTTCAGGTAATTCTTCTTTATGCATGGCGTCCTCATCTTCGGAGGACATTAAGGGAATAAATTCTGCGTCTTCGTTTAAATCCTGAAATGACAACTTGTCCAGTGATGTAAGTTTTGAATTTGCCATATAATGTTTTAGGACATTGTGTCACAAAATAGCGGTACACAAGGTCTTATTATTAATTGTTTTTAAAATATAAAATCTAAGAGAACACTGGGCCTCACCCCTTTTTCTATGCTCTAAGGCTCATTATTTCAAGAGTTGTGCCAGTTCTTTGGAATTCAATTCACGACAAACTATTTCCAAATAAAAAAGCCGCCCAAGTTAATTCCTAAGACGGCACTTTTTAATTTTTTAAGAATGGTTATGGAAGCACGATCAAAAATTGACCTCCGGTAATTTGATATACGGTTTGATCCTGCCCCGTGGCATCTTTCCCGGTAAAATTAAAAGTTCCTTCAATAAGCCCGTTGGCAATGTCATAATTCGTAATCTCTAAGGTGCCGGGCATGGAAACATAACTAATGCTGGTTCCGACCACTGGGGTATATTTAGCCACAATTTCATCGCCATCAATAACCTCGGTGCCCATTTCGAAAATGCCTTCGGTAATAGTCAACGGAAAGGTAAGCACCATTCCCTTTTCGCCCTGTGTAGTGGTGATGGTAACTCGTGGATATTGGTTGACCACCGAAGTCTCAACTGTAATTTCATCGGGCGTATAGGGGGTGTTGTCCACTGAAGCCATAAACATATTATTTGCCCCGGGAACACCTTCAAAGTAAACCGTAAGGCTGCCTTCGGTAATTTCAACCACATTGGGCAGTTGGTTGAGCGGATCGGTACCTGTAAAACTGAATGTGGCCTTTAGTACTCCGGTTTCAAGATCGAATTCGGTGATGGTAATGGTGCCCGGATCGGAAGTAAGATTCTCAACGCCATCGCCGGCGTTGTATAGCCCAATCAAATCGGTGCCATCTGAAATGCGCACCATTTCAAAAGTTCCAACCCCCGTGAGCCGAGGAATATCCAAACGGATTAAATGTCCTTCGGAATTTTTTGCCTCTATCTTAATCATATGGGTATTCCCAACCACCGGTTCGGTAACCGAAATCGTATCGGCTATAAAATCAACACCGTCAACCTTTGCGAAAAATTCATTTTCGGGACCGCCGCCGCCACCACCACCGGTATCGTCCAATACATATTCAATAGCATTAAAAGCCCCAGCGGAAATTTCTATGTTTTCCAAAACGGGATTGCCGTTTCCATCGAGCACCGGATCGCCATTGGCATCAACTTTAACGCGATAGCCCACAAAACTGAAGGTTCCGGAAACCGTTTTTGCATCGGTGTTAAGTTCGCTAATCTTCAATTGTCCATAACCTCCCAAAGCCTGAGCCGAACTGTAGGGCAAAATATTAACCGAACCATCAAAATAAGCCGCACCATTTTCCACCGTCCCTCCGGTTGAGAGATTGAAGGAACCCACGGCCGCATCGGCAACGGCCAAAACAATGGATTCGCCGCCGGGCTTTGAGCCAGTAATCACCAACTGGTTTTCAGAAGTCAGGGTGGCACTTGCGGTAGCTGCTATAAATTGCTCCGCTCCTATGGTTGCTATAAATTGTCCTTCCTCTGCCTCATTTTCTTCTTGTTGGAAAAATTCGCCGGTGAGCGGTTCGTTTTCACAAGAAAGAAATTGAAAGGCAATACAGATTAGGAAAAGGGGCTTCAAGAAATATATTTTCTTCATAGATTAGGTTGTTTGGTAGGTAATAAACGCAAACTTAAACAAAAATTGTTTAATTGTTTTTATTTCGGGGAACTCTTAAAAGTAAAAATACGCCCGTCATAAAAAACAATACCAAGAACAAAATGGAATTGCGCATACTTCCGGTAATTTGATCGATAAAGCCATAAATAAGCATTCCTATTACAATTCCAATTTTTTCCACGACGTCGTAAAAACTGAAATAGGAAGTGGTATCCTTCGTTTCGGGCAAAAATTTTGAATAAGTAGAACGGGAAAGCGATTGGATGCCTCCCATCACCAATCCTACCACACCCGCAGTAACATAAAATTCAACAGGTCGGGCAATAAAAAAGGCCACAATGCAAATGGCTACCCAGATACTATTTATAACTACCAAGACAGGAATATTGCCAAATTTTTCTGAAGCGCGCGAGGTTAGCACCGCACCCCCAACCGCAACGAGTTGGATTATAAGAATACTTACGATCAATCCCATGGTTTTTGCACCGTCGTCGCCCCAATCAATTTCCTGTTCGCCAAAATAAGTGGCTACAAGCATCACCGTTTGCACCGCCATGCTGTAGATAAAGAACGCGGCCAAATAGCGTTTCAATTGTTTGTTTTCGGAAAGGGAATGATAAACGCCCCGCAATTCCCGAAAGCCGTTGAGCACTATTTTTGAGCTTACTTTTTTTCGTTCCATATTTCCCTTTGGTAAATAATAAAACGAATACTGGCTAAAAACAATCCACCAAACCCCTACCGAAATAAAAGACCAGCGCATAGCCTCCACACTTGCTTGGCCGCCCTCGCCAAAACCAAAAAGTTCAGGTTTCATAACCATTGCCAAATTCAAGAGCAACAGCAACACGCTGCCAATATAACCGAAGGAATAGCCACGGGCACTTACCCGGTCCTGCTGTTCGGGAAATGCCACATCGGGCAAATAGGAATTATAGAAAACAAGGCTGCCCCAAAAACCTATCAATCCGAAGAAATAAAAGAGCAGGCTGCTATAAATTTTATCTAAACTGAAAAAATAAAGACCCATACAGGACAAGGCTCCCAAGTAGCAAAAAAACTTCATAAACGTTTTCTTGTTGCCAACATAATCGGCAATTCCCGAAAGCAAAGGCGAAATGAAAGCGACCAAAAGAAAGGCCCCCGCTGTGGTATAACTTATTAAGGGCGTACTGCGAATAGCCCCTCCAAAAATTGAAACGGTTTCCACCCCAGCCGATTTAAAGAGGGCCTGATAATAAATAGGAAAAATCGCGGAAGCTATTACGAGACTATAAACCGAATTCGCCCAATCATAAAATGCCCAGGCATTGAGCAGTTTTTTACTTCCTTTAGGTAGGTTGGGCATCTATGCTTATTTTTTCTGTGGCTAAACTAATAAAAAATCCCGCTCACCGCGGGATTTTTTAATTCTATATATTAAAGGAGAAAACTTATCTTTTAAAAGTAGTTACTCCAAATTTCCGGGCCTCTGCTTTGGCTTCCGGCGCCCAAGCCCTAATATTTTGAATTCGTGTACTACTGGATGGGTGCGTGCTCAAAAATTCAGGAGGGGTTCCTTTTTCCTGGGCTTGCATGCGCTCCCATAATTGGGCGGCCACATCGGGTTCATAGCCCGCAATCGCCATTAAGATCAGTCCGATATGGTCGGCCTCGGTTTCATGGCTTCGACTAAACGGAAGCATTACGCCCACGGTACTTCCCAAACCATAGGCCGTATTAAAAATCTGTTGGTTTTCGGGATTGTTCGCCAATGCAATGTTGCCTGCAACGGCACCGAGTTGTTGCAATTGGGCAGCACTCATCCGTTGTTGGCCGTGGTTTGCCAAAGCGTGCGCAACCTCGTGGCCCATTACGGCTGCCAATCCTGCTTCATCTTTTGTAATTGGCAAAATTCCGGTATAGACAACAATTTTTCCGCCGGGCATACACCACGCATTTACCTCTTTGCTATCCACCAGATTGTATTCCCATCGATAATCGGCCAAATAGCCCGCATATCCATTGGCGTTCAAATATCGTTCTGCGGCGGCGGCAATTTTTTGGCCCACGGTTTTTACCATTCGGGCATCGGCAGTATTGTTCACTACCTTATTTTCCGAAAGAAATTCTTGATATTGCTGAAATGCCATCGGCAAAATCTGGGAATTGGGCACCAACGCCAAGGTTTGTTTTCCCGTAAATGGGTTGGTACTACAGGCCACTACAAGCGCGCCGAAGATTAAAATGGAGAGCGATCTATAAATTTTCATAAGTGATGGTTTTTCGTTTAAATGTTAAAATTAGAAATATAATTTTTAGCGCACTATTAAAATTCCTTTAAAATTAAAAAAGCAATCACCGTTCCAAAAATGGGAAATTTTAATGTTTCCTTAATAGAACAGTCGTGCGTATGGGTTTAAATTTATAGCAAATTAAAAGATGGAACGACTTTTGAAACAGTTTGGATGTAAACTTAAAATTAAAAACGTATGAAAAACATATTTCTTTTTTTAGCCCTTTCTGCCACCATATTATTCACTTCCTGCGAAGGTGATCCGGGGCCTCCGGGAGAACCTGGTGGTTTGGTGTATGCTAATGTTTTTGAGGTAAGTCCAGCTTTTAGTTACAGCGATTACCCAGAAAATCTTTATTTCAGCCCGGTTTATAATTATCCTTTTGAAGTATTTGAAAGTGATGTGGTTCTCGTCTATCGATTATCGGGTCAAGACACCTCTGTTTCGCCGCCTGCTGATATTTGGACGCAATTGCCACAAAGCATTTATTATCAAGACGGAACTGGAGACACCTTTCAATATAATTATAACAGCACGTTTATTAGCGTTCAATTTACCATTGAAGGAAATTTTGATTTAACGAATATCGACTCAAGCGATGTTAACGGACAAACCTTCCGGGTTGCGGTTGTTCCAGCGGAATTTGCAAAAACAAATCCTTCTATGAAGGAAATTTTGGAAGTCATGCAAACCGAAGGAAGCCAAATTGAAAAAATAGAATTATAAAAATGAAGATTTTAAGCACCCTTATTATTATGAGCACTATGCTTTTCAGCTGTAATTCGCCAGCACAAAAGCATAAGGAAAATCCAAAAGAAACCTTTAAAGTAAGCAAAACCGATGCCGAGTGGAAAGCACAGCTTTCACCGGAGGCCTATCAGGTAATGCGGCACGAAGCCACGGAACCCGCTTTTTCGAGTCCGTTAAACGACAACCACAAAAAAGGCACCTATGTTTGTGCCGCCTGCGGCACGCCCTTGTATAAAAGCGAAAATAAATTCGACAGCGGAACTGGCTGGCCAAGTTTTGATCGGGTAATTGAAGGCAATGTTGCTTTTTCAACCGACAGAAAATTGGGCTATACCCGAACCGAAGAGCATTGCGCCGTTTGCGGTGGCCATTTGGGCCACGTTTTTAACGACGGTCCAAAGGAAACTACAGGAAAAAGACACTGCATTAATGGAGTGGCCTTAAAATTTATACCAGAAAATGGAGAAACCCACTAAATATCCAGTAAACAAATCCGAAGCCGAATGGCGCGAAGAATTGGGCGAAAAACGCTATCACATTCTGCGCGAAAAAGGAACGGAATTTCCCCGTACGGGAGAATATAATTTACATTTCGAAGACGGCACCTATGTTTGTGGTGCGTGTCAAGTTCCGCTTTTTGAAAGCCACCAAAAGTTTGAGAGCAGCTGCGGCTGGCCCTCTTTTGACCAGGCCATTGAAGGAACGGTGGAGTATGTAAAGGATACGACCCACGGAATGATTAGAACAGAAATTCTTTGCGCCAACTGTGGCAGCCATTTGGGCCATGTTTTTAACGATGGGCCCACGGAAACGGGCCAACGATATTGCGTTAACTCCCTTTCGTTGGATTTTCAGAAAAAATAGTTTAAAAAGAAAATTTCCCAAGCACCAAATCCCAAATTGACACCTTTGGGATTTGGTGTTTTTTATTATTTGGAATTTGATTTTTTGGATTTGGGGTTTTTCTTTTTAGATTTTGTAATTTCGTTACCTCGAAAAAAAACAGAATTAAACATATAAAATGAGCAAATACGACGTACTAGTTTTAGGAAGCGGCCCCGGAGGTTATGTAACCGCAATCAGGGCTTCCCAATTAGGTTTTAAGACCGCCATTGTTGAAAAGGAAAGCCTGGGAGGGGTTTGTTTAAATTGGGGATGCATCCCTACAAAAGCACTTTTAAAGAGCGCACAGGTGTTTGACTACCTAAAACATGCCGACAGTTATGGCCTTACGGTTAAGGAATTCGATAAGGATTTTGGAAAAGTAATTGAGCGCAGTCGCGGGGTGGCCGAGGGAATGAGCAAAGGCGTTCAGTTTTTGATGAAAAAGAATAAAATTGAAATCATCAACGGCTTTGGAAAACTTAAACCCGGAAAAAAAGTGGATGTTGACGGCAAGGAATATTCCGCAGACCATATTATCATTGCTACCGGAGCCCGCTCGCGCGAATTGCCAAACCTAAAACAGGACGGCAAAAAAGTAATCGGTTATCGAGAGGCCATGTCGCTTAAAACACAGCCAAAGAGTATGATTGTTGTGGGCAGTGGCGCCATTGGCGTTGAGTTTGCCCATTTTTATAATTCCATGGGCACGGAGGTAACCATTGTTGAATTTTTGCCAAATCTGGTTCCGTTGGAAGACGAGGACGTTTCAAAACAATTTGAGCGTTCCTTCAAAAAAGCGGGAATCAAAGTGATGACAAGCTCTTCAGTTGAAAAACTGGATACCTCCGGAAAATTGGTAAAAGCTACCGTAAAAACGTCAAAAGGCGAAGAAACCTTGGAAGCTGAAATTGTTCTTTCTGCGGTAGGAATCGCCACAAATATTGAGAATATCGGGTTGGAAGATGTGGGCATTGTAACCGACAAAGGCAAGGTGATGGTAAACGATTGGTACCAAACCAATATTCCCGGCTACTATGCCATAGGCGATATAACTCCCGGTCCTGCCCTGGCCCACGTTGCTTCAGCTGAAGGCATTACCTGCGTTGAAAAAATTGCCGGACTCCACGTAGAACCTATTGACTACGGCAACATTCCAGGTTGTACCTATGCTTCGCCCGAAATTGCCAGCGTCGGCATGACCGAAAAGCAGGCCAAGGACGCGGGATATGAAATTAAGGTCGGTAAGTTTCCTTTCAGTGCCAGCGGAAAAGCGAGTGCCTCTGGCGAAAAGGATGGCTTCGTAAAAGTAATTTTTGACGCCAAATATGGCGAATGGCTGGGCTGCCATATGATTGGTGCCGGCGTAACCGATATGATTGCCGAAGCAGTGCTGGGAAGAAAACTGGAAACCACGGGCCACGAAGTGCTAAAGGCCATTCACCCCCACCCCACAATGAGCGAGGCGGTAATGGAGGCCGTTGCTGATGCTTATGGGGAAGTGATTCATTTGTAGGTGTTAGGCGTTAGACGGTAGGC
>JBLWUV010000012.1:0-24251 GCA_048268785.1 Aequorivita sp. | reverse complement strand
GTTAGGCGTTAGGCGTTAGGCGTTAGGCGTTAGGCGTTAGGCGTTAGGCGTTAGGCGTTAGGCGTTAGGCGTTAGGCGTTAGGCAAAAATAAAAAAACCGCAATTGTTGCGGTTTTTTTAGTGTGTTGTTTGTTGGCTCTTTTTCTTAATTTTTTTCTATTCGTGCTTGGTTAATTACTTTGCTTTCCAGCCAAAAAACTCTGCAGCGCAAGTTCATAGCTCTGCAAACCAAAACCAACAATCACCCCTTTCGCATTAGGCGAAATATAGCTTTTATGCCTAAAATCCTCTCTTGAAAAAGTGTTGGAAATGTGTACTTCCACTACTGGTGTTGTTATTGCTTTTACCGCATCGCCAATTCCAACGGAAGTATGGGTATAGGCCGCGGCATTTAAAATAATTCCATCATAGGTGTAACCCACTTCTTGAAGTTTATCGATCAATTCCCCTTCAATATTTGATTGAAAATAGGAGACTTCCATATTAGCATATTTCTTCTGCAGTTGCTCAAAAAAATCATTAAAGGTTTCGTTGCCGTAAATATCGTTTTCGCGTTTGCCTAAAAGATTTAGGTTGGGGCCGTTGATGATGATTAGTTTCATAATGTAAATTTAAAAAATAAAAAAAGGCAGGATAAATTTCCTGCCCATTTTTAAAGATGCCGCTTTCCGATTAAAAAGAATAACCAGCGGAAATTTGAAATACGTTGTTTTGATTCTTATAGGTGTAGCTATAGTAATAATCGTCATAGGGATCATAGTATTCTTCATCTTCTGAAATATCCATAATTCCTTTATTAAATCTTAAACTGAAGAATATGCCATTGTTTAGACGATAGCTGGCGCCAATTCCCACGGCAAAATCCAAAGATTTGTAACCGTCTTTAGCGTCCTCAGTGTAAGAGCCGTCTTCGTCTTCACCTTTAAATTTTGCATTTACAAGAACACCAACCTGTGGTCCCAATTCGACGCTTAAACCTTCAATGATGTAATATTTTCCCATAATTGGAACATTGACATAATCCAATTGGATTTTTTCATCGTACCCGAAATAACCATATTTAGCGCCTTGGGCCGAATACAGAATCTCTGGTTGCAGAGCAAATTTTCCAGCTAATGGAATTTCAACCAAACCACCAACATGGAATCCAACTCTGGAATCCAATCCACCAACATAATCACCACCGATGGATGCAATGTTAACACCAGCTTTAGCCCCCAAACGGAATTCTTGAGATTGTGCAGTTGTAAATGCAAAAAGCGCAACTGCGGTAAATAGTAAAAGTTTTTTCATAATAAATAAAATTTTGAGTTAGTGACACTATTGTCAGTCCAAAAATATGGGATTGTTTTGATTTATTATAGAAAAATTGTAACAAATGCCATAATTAACGAATCAAAAAAGGCTGCCCACAAATTCTGTGAACAGCCTTTTTATTTGGGAATTAATATCTTTTAAAACGAATACCCCACAGAAACCTGCAGCACGTTGTTGTGGATTTTATAATCATCGCTGTCGTCAGCATCGTTTACGTTGCTCAGACCAAAGTTATATCTCGCCCCGAAGAATAGGCCCATGGGCAGTCTATAGGAGGCACCTGCGCCCAACGAAACATCTACGGAAGAAAGATCATTTTCATCCAAATCGCCCTCATCTTCGCTTTCAAAAGGACCTAAATCCCCATCGAATTCATATTTATCATTAACTAAAAAGGCCACCTGAGGCCCGGCTTCTATGGCCAATCCTTCAACTACATACACTTTCGCCATAAGGGGCACTTGAATGTAGTCTAACTTGGTAGTGACCGTATAGTCATACGGAACGCCGCCAAATTCGCCCGCATCTTCATACTTTGCACCCTGGGCGGAATATAGAATTTCCGGTTGTATTGAAAAACGTTCGCTTAATGGAATTTCAACCAGTCCACCAATGTGGAAACCGGTTCTGCTGTTAACGTCTTCCACGTCGCCACCAAAGGTTGAAAGGTTTAGACCACCCTTTGCTCCCAAGCGTATTTCTTGGGCTTGTAGCGCGGTGGCGGATAAAAATAATGCTACTGTAATTAAAAAGAACTTTTTCATAATGATTTGATTTTTTGTTAATGCCCCAAAGAAACCAAGAATGAAAAACCAACGCCGACCATTTTGAAATTCTTTAACGAAAAAACAACCTAATTTTAAGCATTGCGAGCGGAAATCCTTAATTATTCTATAAAAAAACCATCCTTTTGGGATGGTTTTTCGCGTATGGATTTGTTTTAATTTTATAGGAAGGAATAACCAAGCGCTAAGGAAAACACACTGTTTTTACCTTCCACGCCTTTTTCTTTCGACACATCGGTCAATCCGAAATTGTAGCGGGCGTCCAGCCGAACGCCAAAGGGGAAATCATAGCCAGCACCAACAACACCGGAAAGATCAAAATCTTCTGCCTTTGCCTTGGTGGATATGTTATTAAAAACCTCATAAGTAATTTTATCGTCAACTACGAAACCAAATTGAGGTCCTGCCTGAATGTTCAATCCGTTTACCAAATAATATTTTAGAACTACCGGCACATTGATGTAGCTTAGGTCAAATTCCCCGCCGTCAAATTCGGCGCCTTGTTGGGAATATAGCATATCTGCTTGTAGCCCCACTTTTTCGCCAAACTTAACTCCGGCAAAAATTCCTGCCTGAAAGCCCGTTCTGTTGGAAAGATCGACATCAACATCAGAAATGTTGGCAAAGTTAACACCGGCTTTTATACCCAGATCCAAATCCTGCGCAAAGGTGGTGCTTCCTATTAAGGTAATACAAACTGCAAAAAATAATTTTTTCATAATACTTGGGTTTAATTGAATATTGTTTTGAAACCGCAAAGATACCCCTATTGTTATGGCTTAAAATACATTTAGATTTTTGTTAACTATTGTTTTTAGTGGTAATATAGCGCTATGAAGTGGAGTCAAAGTCTAAAGGATTACCAAAACTATCTTCGATTGGAAAGGGGACTTTCCGAAAATTCCATCCTCAATTACAGCTTCGATGTAAAAAAATTGATGCGTTGGCTTGAAGAGAAGGAACAGACCATTTCGCCTTTGGCCATTTCTGAAGAAACGCTCCAACAGTTTATCTATGAAATGGCCAAGGTATTGAATCCGCGTTCGCAAGGCAGACTGATTTCGGGGCTTAAGGGGTTTTTCAATTATTTGATTTTTGAGGATTACAGAAAAACCAATCCGTTGGAATTGATTGAAACGCCAAACTTGGGCAGAAAACTACCCGATACGCTGGCCGTTTCGGAAATTGACCAATTAATTGCCGCCATCGATCTCAGTTCCAAACAAGGCGAGCGCAACCGGGCCATTGTGGAAACGCTCTACGGCTGTGGCTTGCGGGTTTCAGAACTTACCAATCTTAAAATTTCCGACCTGTTTTTTGAAGAGGGATTTATAAAAGTAACCGGAAAAGGCGACAAACAGCGGCTGGTGCCCATAAGCCAAACCACCCAAAAATACATCAACCTCTACCGCGGGGAAATTAGGGTGCATTTGGACATAAAACCCAACGCGAAGGACACTCTTTTCCTGAACCAACACGGAAAAGGACTTACGCGGGCGATGGTTTTTACCATCGTAAAACGACTGGCGGAAAAAGCGGGTATCAAAAAATCAATCAGTCCCCACACGTTTCGGCATTCCTTCGCCACCCATCTTTTGGAAAACGGGGCCGACCTTCGCGCCATCCAACAAATGCTGGGGCACGAAAGCATCACCACCACGGAAATTTACACCCATTTGGATCGAAAACATTTAACCGAGGTTATCCACAAATTCCATCCGCGACGGTAGCCAACAGTTTCAATCGAAATGGAAATTTTAAGCATTGAACAATTCTTTTTCTGGTTAAAAAAAAGCTAAACAGCTTCATTTTTTTTATGCTCCGTGCTTCCTTTTGTATTTTGAAATGGAAATTCAAATCAATAAAAATTACGTATGAAAACACTAAAATTTAAAAATGGGGATAAAATGCACGCCATCGGCCTGGGAACTTGGAAAGCAACGGGAGCAGAAGTAAAAAAAGCCGTTAAGGACGCGCTCCACGCAGGATATAGACATATTGACACTGCCGCTGTTTATGGCAATGAAGAAGCCATTGGCGAAGCTTTATCGGAAGTTTTTTCCGAAGGTGAAATTTTAAGGGAAGATGTTTTTATCACTTCCAAACTTTGGAATAACGCCCATGGCGAGGGTCAAGTGAGACCGGCCTTGGAAGATTCCCTTAAAAAATTGGGACTCGATTATTTGGATCTCTATTTAATACATTGGCCGGTGGCTTTTCGCCATAACGTAGACTCTCCAAAAAAACCGGATGACTATTTAACACCGGAAGAGGCGCCCCTAAGTGAAACTTGGAAGCAAATGGAGGCGGTAAAAAAGAACGGTTTGGCCAAGCATATTGGGGTTTCAAATTTCAGCGAAAAAAAATTGAAGGATCTATTATCCAAAGTTTCCGAAAAACCCGAAATGAACCAAGTGGAGCTCCACCCTTTATTACAACAGCGGGCTTTACTTGATTTCTGCAAGAAGGAAGCTATTTTGGTAACGGCCTACTCGCCCTTGGGCTCTGGCGACCGTTCCTCGGCAATGAAAGGAGCGAATGAACCAAATATGATGGACCTTCAAATTTTAAAGGATATAGCAAAAGAACGAAATGCCACAGTTGCACAAATAATGATCGCTTGGCACGGCCATCGTGGCTGTGCGGCCATTCCGAAATCGACTTCCAAGGAACATATAATTTCAAATTTTCAAGCGGCGGCGGTTTCCCTATCGGATGCGGATATGGAAAAAATCGAAAAATTGGATAGGCATTATCGCTATATCACTGGCAAATTTTTTGAAGAACCATCCAAAGGTTATAAAAATATGTATGATGAATAAGGCTGAAGGCAAATAAATCGCATCGCCAATGCGGTATTTCACAAAAAAAAACTCCGAGTGGAGTTTTTTTTTTGTTTTCAATATAAACCTTTTTGAGAGCTATTGTTTTCCCTATTTTGCAATGTTTACGGCCCTCGTTTCGCGAATTACAGTAACCTTTACCTGCCCCGGATACGTCATATCGGTTTGGATTTTTTGGGAAATCTCGAAAGAGAGCTGGGCGGCCTTTTCATCGCTCACCTTGTCACTCTCCACCATTACCCGAAGTTCACGGCCCGCTTGGATTGCATAAGCCTTGTTGACCCCGTTGAATCCAAAAGCGATATCCTCCAAATCCTTCAATCGCTGAATATAGGAATCCAATACTTGGCGTCGTGCACCCGGTCTGGCCCCACTGATGGCATCACAAACCTGAACGATCGGCGATAGCAGGCCTGTCATTTCAATTTCATCGTGGTGGGCGCCAATTGCGTTGCAGACTTCCGGTTTCTCGCCATATTTTTCGGCCCATTGCATCCCTAACAATGCGTGTGGCATTTCTGTTTCGGTTTCGGGCACTTTTCCAATATCGTGAAGAAGGCCAGCACGTTTGGCGAGTTTTGCGTTCAAACCTAATTCCGAAGCCATTACGCCACACAGCCGAGCAACTTCACGCGAGTGGTGTAACAGGTTTTGGCCATAGGAAGAGCGATATTTCATACGGCCCACCGCCTTTATCAGCTCGGGATGCAACCCGTGAATACCAAGGTCGATCACGGTTCGTTTTCCCACCTCGATAATTTCTTCTTCAATTTGTTTGGTAGTTTTTTGAACCACCTCTTCAATACGCGCCGGGTGGATGCGGCCGTCGGTCACCAGTTTGTGGAGCGATAGGCGGGCTATTTCCCTTCTTACCGAATCAAAACACGAAAGGATAATGGCCTCGGGCGTGTCGTCCACAATAATTTCCACGCCGGTAGCGGCCTCGATGGCACGAATGTTTCGGCCTTCGCGACCAATAATCCTGCCCTTCACATCGTCACTTTCAAGATTAAAAACTGAAACGCAGTTTTCCACCGCCTCTTCGGTTCCGATCCGCTGAATGGTATTGATGATTATTTTTTTGGCCTCTTGTTGGGCAGTCATTTTTGCCTCTTCCATAGACGATTGAACGAAGGCCATGGCTTGGGTTTTGGCTTCGTCCTTCAAGCTTTCCATTAATTGGGTTTTGGCTTCCTCGGCAGAAAGGCTGCTGATGGCCTCCAACTGTTCCACTTGATTGCGGTGCATTTTGTCGAGCTCTGCCTGTTTTTTGTCCAAAATGGAAATGCGCTCTTCGTAGTCTGCCTTTTTTTCCTCCAGTTCCGCATTCAATTTTTTGGATTTTGCAAGTTCACTGGACACTTGCGATTCCTTGTCGCGGGTTCTTTTTTCGGCTTCTGAAATTTTCTTGTCGCGATTCAAGATTACCTTCTCGTGCTCCGCCTTTAGTTCCAAAAACTTTTCCTTAGCTTGAAGAATCTTGTCCTTTTTAATGGTTTCGGCTTCTGACTTTGCTTCTTTTAAAAGAGCAGATGCGCTCTTTTTGGCTCTCGTGATAAGTTGGGAAGCATTGTTTCGCTCTAAAATTTTTGCGATAAGAAACCCGATCGCGAGCCCCACAACTCCTATTGCTATAGTTATAAAATCCATTTTAGTTGAATTATAGTTATAAAAAAAGCCTACATCAATAGTATTATTTTGAATAAACTCCTTAAAAACAAGTTTAGGGTTAACAAGCTGGTCAAGTATCCGCTCAAAGACGGCTCGCTTTTACAACTTCAACTCACCCTTTTTAAAGAATTCCTGTTGAGTTTACCAAAAATTAGTATTAATGTAGGCAGTAACCTTATTTAATTTAAAGAACGTTATGATAGCTGCTCCTGCAACAAACGGTCCAAAGCCTTGAGCTTTTCTTCTGTTTCCTGCGTGGCGCTGGAGGTATCAATTTGTTTTTGCTCTACTTGGGCGGCAAACTGGAGGGCGCACATGGCCAAAACATCCTGTTTGTCGCGGACGGCGTAACTTTGCTCAAACTTTTTAATCATTTCCTCTATCTTTTTGCTGGCCAGGCGCAGGCCCTCTTCCTGTGACGGATTGATGGTGAGGGGGTACACCCTGTCCGCAATCGATAGTTTTATTTTTAATGGTTCGGCCATCCGTTTTTAAGTTATTCGGAAAGTTGGTTTATGCAAAGGTCAATTTCCCGAATCAGAGCGTTTATCTTGAGTTTTGTTTCTCGTTTATGCTGGTCGCTGCCAAGCATTGAATTTGCCAGTTTTAATGAGGTACATTGGGCCTCCCAAGTTTCAATTTCCTGTTGAAATTGCCGCTGTCGCGTTTTTGAAATTGCCAATTCCGCTTCTAAGGCCGCATTGGCTTTTTTTAATTTTTCATGCTGGGTGAGCAGTCTGCCAATCTTATGTTCAAGAGAATCAACTATTTCTGAAAGATCGCTCATTACAAACCGGATTCAATACTTCTTCCACAAAGTTAGCATACCATCCCTAATAAGCAAATGGTTTTCCAATATTTTTTGTAATATTGAGGAAGGGCACAATAATTTGAGCCCTCTCCCCTTTTAGTTATAGCGAATTTTTATTTTTACGGTATGAAGAATCTTAATTTCCTGCTCCTGCTGATAGGATCCCTTTGCTTTTCCCAAAACGACCTGCCCACCGATTATTTTTCGGACCCTTTGGAAATTCCGATGGTGCTGGCCGGTAATTTTGGCGAAATGCGGGCGAACCACTTCCACAGCGGGCTTGATATTAAAACCGAGCAGCGCGAAGGACTGGCCGTTTATGCCCCCGCAGATGGATATGTTAGCCGCATAAACGTGCAGCATTACGGCTACGGAAAGGCGCTATATATTCTTCACCCCAATGGTTATACCACTGTTTATGGCCATTTAAAAAGTTTTGCGGGCGCTATTGAAAAATATGTAAAGGACACCCAGTATGCAAAGGAAACTTTTGAGGTGGAACTATTTCCTGAAAAAACACTGCTGCCCATAAAAAAAGGCGATTTGATAGCCTACACCGGCAATACCGGGGGCAGCGGTGGTCCGCACCTCCATTACGAAATTCGAGATGCTTCCCAACGGCCCATGAACCCGTTGCTTTTTGGGGTTAAGATTCCCGATTCCGAAAAACCTATTATCAGTGCCGTCTTTGCCTACCCAATTGGCGAGGATGCACACGTAAACCACAGTCGCGAACGCACCAAGTTGCGGCTCATTAAACAAAAGGATGGCAATTATAAAACAGAAAACGTTGAGGCCTTTGGAAAAATAGGTATAGGGATTACCACCTTCGACCAGCAGGACGGGGCATCCAATAAAAACGGCACCTACAAAATCAATACCCGCTTTAATGGCACTGAAAAATTTGAGGTGCTTTTCAATAAATTCGATTTTTCGGAAACCCGATATTTAAACAGATATACCGATTACAACTATTACCAGACCAACAAAAGTATGGTTCAAAAGTTATTTCGGGAATCGAACAATCCGTTGAGCATTATCACCAAGGAAAACGACAACGGCTACCTGATTGTAAAGGATAGTCTATCGTCTATTTTCACTATCGAAGCAGAGGATTTTTCGGGCAATTTGATGCAGGTCTCCATTCCCATTGTGGGCAGAAAAATGGATTCCCTTCCAGCGCGGCCGGAACAGAAAACCGATGATTATATTTATGCAGACCACGCCACCTCCATCACCAAAGGAAAATTCAGCATTTATATTCCCGCCAATAGTCTTTATGAAGATACCTATCTCGATATACGGGATGAGGGCGATATCCTCAAATTTCACGAAGACGTAATTCCCATCCACAGCAACATTTCCATTACTGCGGATATTTCCAATTTTAACGAAGGCGATCGCGACAAGCTGTACATAGGCAGGCTCAATTACAAAGGCGAGCCCTATTATACTTCCACCAAACGCAACGGCGACAAGCTGACCGCAAAAACCAGAACTTTCGGGAGCTATACGGTGGCTATGGACACCAATCCGCCAACCATAAAACCCCTAAATTTCGACGAGGGCAAATGGATCAGCAACCAAAATTTTTTGAATGTAAAAATAACCGACGACCTGAGCGGCATAAGTTCCTATCGGGGAACCATCAACGGCAAATTTATTTTGATGGAATATGATTATAAAAAAGACGTTCTAACCTATAATTTCAATGACAACGTGAATCTTGAAACCGAGAACAATTTCAAACTAATCGTAATAGATAATGTGGGAAATAGTGCTACATTTGAGGCAAAATTTTTCAGAAAACAAAACTAACCCTTGCTTTTGAAAACAATAAAACTTCCGCTTACCTTCCTCTTCCTTTGCTTTGCAACCCTTGGATTTGCCCAAAAAGCCATCATTAAAGGTATTATTCTCGACGAAAACAAAGTTCCCGTTTACGGTGCCAACGTTAGCTTTGGCGACACCGGGACCATTTCGGATTTCAACGGATTCTATTTGCTCGAAATCCCTTCCGGGGAAGATGTTACGCTAACCTTTTCGCACGTTAGCAATAAGAAAGTGCAAATAACCGTAAACCTTTCGCCAAACGAGGATTACGAATTTAACCCCATAATGAAAACCTCCATTGAGCAGATAAGCGAGGTGGTGATAGCTGGGCGCGAAAACAAACGGGTTGAAGGGGTTACCACTATTTCACCCGAGGTAATCCGAAAAATGGTTGGTGCCAATGCAGGGGTCGAGAATTTGCTGAAATCGCTTCCGGGCGTGAACGGAAACGACGAATTGAGCACCCAATATGCCGTGCGCGGTGGAAATTATGATGAAAATCTGGTGTATGTAAATGAAATTGAAGTATATCGCCCCTTCCTTATCCGCAGCGGGCAACAGGAAGGACTCAGTTTTGTGAATAGCGACCTTACCAGCAATGTTGAATTTTCCGCGGGAGGTTTTCAGGCAAAATATGGCGACAAACTTTCTTCGGTGTTGGACATAACCTATCGCCGGCCTGCCGATTTTGGAGCCTCCATTGACGCAAGTCTCTTGGGCGCCAACGGTTCCATAGAAGGGATTTCCAAAAATGGGCGACTCTCGGGAATTTTGGGCATTCGTTATAGGGACAACAGCCTTTTTGTAAAGGCAAAGGAAACCGAGACCAATTACCGACCCAAGTTTGCCGATGCGCAAACCTATTTGACCTATAAAATCACCAACAATTTTGAGCTCGGGTTTCTTGGAAATGTTTCCATCAATGAATATAACTATAGGCCACTGACCCGTCAAACAAATTTTGGGACCATCGCAGACCCCATCGCCCTGCTCGTATTCTACGAAGGCCGCGAAGAGGATCGATACAACACCTATTTTGGGGCGCTTAAATCTACTTGGGTGGTTTCCGATAATTATACCGCCAAATTGATAGGCTCCCTCTACCAAACCACCGAACAGGAATATTATGACATACTTGCCGAATACCGTTTGGGCGAAGTAAATACCGAAATTGGAAGCGAGGACCTCGGAACCGTTGAATATACGCGCGGAATTGGAGGCCAATTAACACACGCCCGAAACGATCTGGATGCCTTGATTTTAAATGTGGAGCACAAGGGGAATCTTTCATTGGAAGAGAACAAAATAGAATATGGCATAAAATATACCCGAGAGGACATTCGCGACCGAATTCAAGAATATGAGATAATCGATTCTGCCGGATTCTCCATCCGTCCACCCATTTTTCCTCCGAACGATCAGCCTTACACGGCGGACACTTCTCCTTTGGTTCCCTATTCCAACGTGCGTGCCTACAACGAAGTGCAGATCAACAGATTTTCGGGATACGCGCAGTGGAGCCGAAAAACGAGTCTCGGAAACAGTGAACTGTGGCTGAACGCCGGAGTTCGGGCGCATAATTGGACAGTGAGCGGAATGAATATTGCCAGCAGCTCCCAAACCGTGTTCAGTCCGCGTGCGCAAGTCTCCTTAAAACCCGATTGGGAAATGGATATGCTATTCCGGCTTTCGGGAGGGGTCTATCAGCAGCCGCCTTTTTATCGCGAGTTGCGCGACGCTACCGGAAAAGTGGTTCCCGACGTTGAAGCGCAAAAATCGGTTCATATTGTCTTCGGGAATGATTATAGTTTTAAAATGTGGGAACGCAAATTCCGCTTGAATTCCGAGGTCTATTATAAACATTTAACCGATGTAAACCCTTATACCTTAGACAATGTGCGGATTCGCTATCAAGCCAATAATGATGCAGTAGCCTACGCCTACGGACTGGATTTACGCCTTGCCGGCGAATTTGTTCCCGGAACGGAAAGCTGGTTGAGTTTTGGGTATTTAAAAACCGAGGAAAATATAAATGATCGCGGCTATATTTTCCGCCCGACGGACCAACGCCTGAAGTTTGGAATGTTATTCCAGGATTATGTTAAGATCATTCCTTCCCTCAAAATGTATTTAAACCTGACCTATAACACCGGATTGCCGGGCGGCTCGCCCAGCTATGCCGACCCCTATAAATACCAAACACGGCTGCCCGATTACAAACGTGCAGATTTGGGGGTAAGTTATGTATTGGTGGACGAAACCAAACTAAGGGAAAGTGGCTGGCTAAAACCCTTTAAGGAATTGTCGATTGGCGCGGAAATCTTCAACATTTTTGACGTTCAAAATTCCATCACCAACACCTTTGTTCGCGATGTGTACACCAAAGTACAATACGCCATTCCAAATTATTTAACGCCGAGGGTTTTTAACGTGAGGCTGACCGCAAAATTTTAAATACCAATTTTCGGGGATTTTAATTATCCAATAGGCTAATTAGAAATTTACACCACCGCTTGTGGCACGAATTCCTTTAGCACTTCCACCACATAATCAACTTCATCCTTTGTGTTGAAAATTGAAAACGAAAAACGAATGGATGGTTTTTGCAAATCCTCTTCGGTAAGCAGCTCGTTCAAAACGTGCGAGCCTCCTTCGGCTCCGCTCTGGCAGGCACTTCCTTTGGAACAGGCAATTCCCTTTAAATCCAATTGAAAAAGCAGCAGCATCGCCTTTTCTGCCGAAATAGGCAAACAAACATTTAACAGCGTATAAGTGCTTTTGGAACCATCGGCACAACCCCCATTGAACTTAACAGAAGGAAAATTTTCAGCCAATCGAAGTTTAAAATATTCTTTAAGTTCCGTAATATAACTGCGTTCTTTTTCAATGTTTTGGGTTGAAATTTTTAATGCTTCGGCCATTCCCGCAATGGCATAGACTGCCTCGGTTCCGGCACGTAGGCCACGCTCCTGCTCGCCCCCATGGATAATTGCCCGCAAGCCTGAATTTTTTCGAACGAAAGCAAAACCAGCTCCCTTTGGACCGTGAAATTTGTGGGCGGCTGCAGTTGCAAAATCCAACGGTACTTCAGAAAAATCAAGCTCAAAGTGCCCAACGGATTGGACCGTATCACTATGAAAGAGGGCGTTGTATTTTTTACATAGAAGGGCTACTTCCTTTAAATCAAGCACATTTCCCACCTCGTTGTTAACGTGCATCAAACTGACCAAGGTTTTTTCAGTGGAATCGGCAAGCAGTTTTTCTAAATCGTGAAAATCCACAAAACCACATTCGTCAAGGTTCACAAAATCTACTTCAATTTTGTATTCGCTTTTTAACCATTCAAGAGTATGAAGCACCGCGTGATGCTCAATTCTACTAGAAATAATTCGTTTTACGCCAAGATCGCGAACCGAGCTAATCAGGATTAAATTATCTGCCTCGGTCCCGCCGGAAGTAAAAATTATTTCACTGGCAGCAACATGTAAGGCTTTTGCAATTTCCTTTCGGGCCGTTTCGAGCAACGATTTTGATGATCGTCCGTATGAATGTGTGGATGAAGGGTTTCCGTATTCTGTTTTTAAAACTTCTGTAATGCAGTTTATCACTTCCTCTCTGGGTTTGGTCGTGGCGGCATTATCAAAATATACTTTTTTCATTGTGTGTTTTTTATTCGAAAAAATAGGTTTCAATCTTTCTATTCAAGTTCATTTGGCCTATTATTTCGGTGAGCAAAAATACATATTAAAACAGTTTTGCCCGTGTTTCAGTTAAAAAGAAATGCGTTACTTTGTAGCCTAAGCAAAGTGTGGCAGGAATTTAGTAGCCCAAACTTTCCGTCGAAAATAAATTGGGAAACTGTATTTTATTCCCTTTCGGATTCTTTTTCAATTTTTATAAAAAATGAAACAATTTCTTTTCTTATTTATTGTAAGCCTGCTCCTTCAGGGATGTGACGATGGCGATATCATCATCACCAGTTTCAATTTTGACGACGCCGAGCTTAAAACCTGCGGCCAGGCTGGCAATTATGTTTTTTATAAAGTAAATCCTGAAGCGCTCGAAAGCCTTTCACTGAAACTGGTGGTTACGGACAGTCTTTACAAAGCCGAGGGCACCAAGGAATACACCTTAAATGGCACCAGCAATTTTGTGAGCTACCGCACCTATGACGGCACGCTGGACCAAAACTATTTTTGCAGCGACATTCCCCCCACCTCGCCCATTGTTACGAAGGAATTTGTGGCGGCTTCCGGAAAGGCTGTTTTTACCGTGGTCTATGAATATGACGATAACGATGGAGTTGCTTCGGACAAGGAATTTAATGGCGATAGCGATGGCGATGGGCTTCCGGACCTTTATGATGTGGATGACGATGGCGACAATGTACCCACCGCGCTGGAACTGGACATCCTGAATGCCGATGGCGACAACAACCCGTTAACCAACCCGCTGGATACTGATGGGGACGGAACGCCGGATTATTTGGATATGGATGATGATGGCGATGGCGTTTTAACCCGCGACGAAGATAAAAATAGAGATTTGGATCCGCGGAACGATGTCACCGATTCCAGCGTTGGCGCCGATTATTTAAACCCTGCCGTTGCAATTGATTATGACGTGAACCAGTATCGACAGCACACCTACAAAATCATTAAAAGTGTGAAAATCGTTTTGAAAAATTTGGTGCTGATCAATGGTGAGGAAGAAATTATTCAGGAAACCCTAACTATGGGAACTTTGGAAAATGTGGAAACGGTTCCGAAAACCACGACTCCGACGTTTTAGGTAAAAAAATTACGCCATACTAAATTTAAAGGCTATTCTGAAAAATATAAACCTCGGTAGCTCCCCTTCCGTATTTCTGATAGTCGGCATCATAAAATTTGAGGTTTTCGTAGCGATTAAACAGATATTCCAGCTCTGATCGTAACACGCCCTCGCCCACTCCGTGAATAAACACTATTTTTTGGATGCGTTTGGAAATGGCAAATTCCAGTTGTCTTTTGGCCGTTTCCACTTGAAGGGTCAGGATTTCAAAATTGTCCATATTTTTGGTTTTGGAAACCAATTGATTGATGTGCAGATCCACCTCCATCGGCGGCAAGTTTCGATCCTTTGGCTTTATGCGCGCAGCCTTTCCGGGTTTTTTGGATTGCTTTTCGGAAATTATGCTGTTCAGATCCATTCGGGCCAGTTCTTTTTTTGAAACGGAGCCATCCATTACGATCAATTCGTTTTCATTGAATTCAAGTTCAAATCCATCGGTGGTTTCTATGATCACTTGTGAGCCCTTAATGGCAGTAACAACGCCATAAATGGCATCATCCAGCACGGAAACCGTATCGCCTTTTTTCATAAATGAAATGTAATTTTAAAGCGTTTCTAAATATGTTGCTATTCGCCCATTTATCGCCATTAATATCCTAAAAACGAATTTTTTATGTATTTTGTGGGCATCTGCATTTTATTCTGAATTTTATTTTTAAATTTAAACCCTTAAAATCAGGCTTTGTAGCCCCAAATCCAAGGCTTTTAAAAACCGTAAAAATATGAAAAACCTACTACTTTTTTCAACTTTACTGATAGCAACTCCCAGCGCCTTTTCGCAACTAACGGTAAAACCGACTTCGGCCGGGGCCGATTCCTTTGTTTATGTAAATAACGAAGTATTGTTTGTGAAACAGGCGGTCAATTTAACCAAAAACCCAACCACGGGCCAAGAAGCCAGCATTTATCTTAGAAATGACGGCCAGTTGATACAGGACGGAACCACCTCTACCAATGATGGAAATGGCTATCTTTCGGTGCAACAAAATACGCCAGACACCAATGCTTGGGCCTATTACTACTGGTGCTCGCCCGTTGGGAATCCGGATGCTACCGAGGCCATGACCGTTGGAAACAACAAAAACTTTGGAATTCTTAGCATATACGAAGATCAAAACGTAATGCCGGGTATTGGCATAAATGCCCGCCAAGCCAATAGTGTCCCCACGAAAGAAGGGTTTACTTCGCCACAACTTACTATTTCAAGACGTTGGATCTATACACACCCAACTCCCGGAACCGAAGCGGAAGGCAATTATATTCGTATAAATAACTCCAATGGCGCCAAGGCAGGTTTTGGATTTACTATGAAGGGAGTAAGTTTTGGAGGATTGCCTGCTGCAAATTCAAGCCATGACCAGCTTTATGAATTTAGAGGAAGGCCCAATAGTGGTGATTTTGCCATACCCGTACAAGGACCTGTGGGGACGTTTCCAAATGTTACGGCAAGAATGACCCTGTCCGGCAATCCTTATCCATCGGCCATGGATATGAACAAATTTTTTAACGATCCCGCCAATAGTGCATTGGACGCAATCTATTATTACGATGAGGACAGAACCAAGATGACACATAACTACAGTGGTAAGCCGTTTGGGTATGGCACTTGGATCGCCAATGGGGTGGATCCCTATACTGGAGGGGTGCCAGATCCAATAAGCTATCCCGGAATTTATACCAAGGCACCTTTTTTCATTTGGAATGCAGCGGGTGGAAGCACAACAGCCGGCGGAAGTGGAACAGACGTTAATGGAAAAAGATTCGCGCCTATAGGCCAAGGATTTATGTTGGTTGGAAATACATCTTCAAGCACCGATGTATATATAAAAAACTCCTATCGCATATTTGTTCCGGAAGGCCCGTCCAATTATTCCGTATTTCAAAGACCTGGAACGGATGTAAATGATGAGATCAACGAGGGAGAAAATGCAGGTCCTACCCTTTCCACTTCCACTACTTGGGCCATTCCAGATAGGCGACCTCCGTTGCTTAGACTGTATGCCATTTTCGACGAAGCCATGACGCGCGATTTGGTCCTGTCTTTTTCGGATGAGGCAACTGATGGCTACGATCGCGGCAGGGATGGGTTGAGTCCCGGAGGTATGGTGACTGATGCCTATTTTCCCGTGGGCAACGACAACAGTCGTATGCCTTATGTGATTAATTCTGTAAATTATGAAGAAACCAAACAAATCCCCATCGCCTTCAAAGTTAAAAACCCTACCCAAATCCGTTTGAAAGTGGTGGAGGAAATAAACAAGCCCTACGATAAAGTATATCTTTTTGACAACCAAGAAAACACGATTCGAGAATTGAACAATTCAACAGCTTCTGGGCTTACCTTTAACTTGCCAGCAGGAAATTTTGACAACCGCTTTTTCATAATTTTCCGTAAACCAAACCTAAGACCCGATTCTGAAGTTGAGCAAATGGAAGTGGTGAAGGCCAATGTGGACCTTTTCCAAAACAACCAAGCCCAAAAATTGGAAGTTAAAAACCCAGAGGGTTACACTATTAAATCCGCAGTGGTTTATGATATGAATGGTAAAGTAGTTTTACAGGAAAACAATTTAGGCTCTAAAAACAATTACAGTTTCTACACCGGCAACCTAAGTGACGGGGTTTATTTGGTAAAACTTACCACCGACACTGATGTTCTTATCGAGAATAAGGTGATCGTTCACAATCGATAAGAAACATTATAATAAAATCACAAAAAAACGGCCCCGAAAGTATCGGGGCCGTTTTATTATTATGGAAATTGGAAATATTAAAATCCCCTATTCAAAAGCTTTAAGGGTTTTAATAATGATGGCCACACACTCCCTAAGCTGCTCCTCGTTCATTACCAACGGAGGTGCAAAACGGATGATATTTCCGTGGGTGGGTTTTGCGAGCAATCCATTATCCCTCAATTTTAGGCAGATATTCCAAGCGGTATCACTTTCCTCGGAATCGTTGATTACTATGGCATTTAAAAGTCCTTTTCCGCGGACCAATTTTGCAATGTTACTTGTTTCAATATAGGCCGCCAACTCCCTTCGGAATATTTTTCCGAGCCGGTCTGCATTTTCCTCCAATTTTTCATCGCGAACCACTTTCAGCGCGGCAACTGCTACGGCGGCAGCCACGGGATTTCCTCCAAAGGTTGAACCGTGGGTTCCCGGTTTTATTACGCCCATAATATCATTATTGGCCATAACTGCCGAAACAGGATAGGCTCCTCCGCTTAGCGCCTTTCCAAGAATCAAGATATCGGGTTTAACGTTTTCGTGATCCACGGCCAAGAGTTTGCCAGTCCGCGCAATCCCGGTCTGCACTTCATCGGCAATAAAAAGTACGTTGTGTTTTTCACAAAGCGCCTTGGCCTTGCTCAAATAGCCTTCGGAAGGCACATAGACCCCCGCTTCCCCTTGAATGGGCTCCACCAAAAATCCGGCAATATTTTTATTGTTTTGCAAATGGCTTTCGAGCTGCTGCAAATTGTCGTATTCAATTTTAATGAAACCTTTGGTATAGGGGCCAAAGTGCTTTCGCGCTACAGGATCATTGCTAAAGGAAATAATAGTGGTTGTCCTTCCGTGGAAATTGTTCTCACATACGATAATTTCGGCCTCATTTTCATCGATTCCCTTCTTTTCATAGGCCCATTTTCTACATATTTTTAAAGCAGTCTCCACGGCTTCGGCACCCGTATTCATTGGCAGTAATTTATCAAAATTGAAAAATTCGCAAGCAAATTTCTCATAGGGCCCGAGCATATTATTGTAAAAGGCGCGCGAAGTAAGCGTTAGCGTTTTGGCCTGCTCGGTCATTGCGCCCACAATTTTTGGATGGCAATGTCCTTGATTAACGGCAGAGTAGGCCGAAAGAAAATCGTAATATTTCTTGCCGTCCACATCCCAAACATACACACCTTCACCCCTACTCAAAACCACAGGCAGTGGATGATAGTTGTGGGCACCATACTTGTTTTCCAAATCGATTGCGCGCTGCGATTCCTTTTGTTCTAAAACTGACATAAGATTGTAATATTTTGAAGTAAAAAAGTTGTGATTCCTACTTATTGGAGAGAAATCATCCGTGGGCCGCAAATTACTAAATTAATCCCATATTTTTTGGCGCCTTAACAGGATTTAAACCTAACAATTATAGTATTTTTGCCGCTATGGCGAGAAAAAATAAAAGGCAAATTTTAGAAAATCTGCGGGTAATCGATGCCGGGGCGAAGGGCAAAGCAGTCGCGAAAGCTGAAGACGGTCGCGTAGTTTTTATGGACAATGCCGTTCCCGGCGATGTGGTCACGGTGCAGACCTTTAAAAAGAAAAAAGCCTTTTATGAAGCCTCCGTGCTTTCCATTTCACACTATTCCGAAAAAAGAGTGGAGCCGATTTGTCCACATTTTGGGGTTTGCGGTGGGTGTAAATGGCAAAATTTGGGCTACGAACATCAACTTTTTTTCAAACAAAAAGAAGTGGCGCAAAACCTGCAACGCATTGGTAAAATCGACCTTGCGGAAATTTCGCCCATTCTTGGGTCCAAAAAGCAATATTTCTATCGCAACAAAATGGAATTCAGCTTTAGCGATAACAAATGGTTGACTGCAGAACAGATTAAAAGCGGTATAGAAATAGAAAATAAAAATGCGTTGGGATTTCATATTCCGGGAATGTGGGACAAAATTTTGGACCTAAACGTCTGTTACCTTCAGTCCGATCCCAGCAATGCCATTCGCGATTTTATAAAATGGAAGGCGAACGAAATGGGTCTGTCATTTTTCAATACCCGCAAACAGGAAGGCTTTTTAAGAACATTGATGATCCGAACCTCTTCCACCGGAGAAGTAATGGTCCTGCTTCAGTTTTTTTATGAAGACGAAGAAAACGGGAATTTACTGTTAGAAGCAATCGTCGATAAATTTCCAAAGCTTACTTCTCTTTTATATGTAATAAATTCCAAAGGAAACGACACCCTTTACGATCAAGACATTCAACTGTTTCACGGACGCGATCACATTTTTGAGGAAATGGAAGGTTTGAAATTTAAGATTAATGCCAAATCTTTCTATCAAACCAATAGCGAGCAAGCGTATGAACTTTATAAAATAACCCGCGATTTTGCGGAACTTACGGGCAACGAATTGGTTTATGACCTTTATACCGGCACGGGAACCATTGCGCAATTTGTAGCAAAAAGGGCAAAAAAAGTGATCGGCGTTGAGGCCGTTCCCGAGGCTATTGAGGCCGCGAAAGAAAATGCAGTGTTGAACGGAATTCGGAATGTGGAATTTTATGTGGGCGATATGAAAAAGGTTTTTAATGAAGAATTTATAGCCCCACATGGAAAACCCGATGTGGTTATTACCGATCCACCACGAGATGGAATGCACGCCGATGTGGTTTCGCAATTATTGCATTTGGGAGCCGATAAAATTGTCTATGTTAGTTGCAACAGTGCTACGCAGGCCCGCGATTTGGCGCTATTGGAACCAGCCTATACCGTTGCGAGGGTGCAACCGGTAGATATGTTTCCGCAGACCCACCACGTTGAAAATGTTGTACTTTTGGAAAAACGAAATTAAAACCATGGGGAAACGAATTGTTTTTTTAATCTTGATCCTTTTTATTTTTAAGGGTTGCACGAAGGATGATATTTGTCCGGAAGATGCGGCCACTACTGCAAAAGTGGTCATTTCCTTTAATGATTTTGCCAATCCTACCCTTACCAAAAATGTTAATGTGCTGAGTGTTGAAACCGATTACGATCCCTCCGTGCGCGTCATTTCTTTTCAAAACGTAAACCAAATTGCCATTCCGTTGAGCACCACCTCAGACACCACCAAATACAAATTCATCCGCAGCATCATTCGAACGAACGACACGCTGACCAATGTGGACCAGGTTCAATTTGTTTATCAGCGACAGAACAGTTATGTGAGCAGGGCTTGTGGCTACAAAATGGAATATTATAATTTAAGCGTAGCGGTGGCCGACGAAGGCTCTGAAAATTGGATTAAACTGGCCACCGTAATTAGAGAAACCGTAAATGATGAAAATAGCGCCCACGTTACTGTTTTGCATTAGTCTATTATTCGCGTCGCAGGCCATTACTGCCCAAAAGTCCGGGCCGGTGGCCGATAGCATGCCGAAAATTGAAAAATTTGGTCTTCGCCTTGGCATAGATTTGGCCAAGCCCCTTCGCTCCGTAATTGAGGACGGTTATTCCGGTTTTGAGCTTATGGGCGATTTTCGGGTTACCAAAAAATTCTACGCTGCAGTGGAATTGGGAAATGAAAAAAAAGATTGGACCGAGCCTTATATTTCTTCCAAAACTTCTGGAAATTATGCCAAAATAGGGTTTGATTACAACGCCTATGAAAATTGGCTCAACATGGAAAACGCCATAACCTTAGGTCTTCGCTACGGTTTTTCAAGCTTTAAGCAAGAGCGAACCAGTTACCGCATTTATACCGACAATCCCGCCTTTCCAACCCAAACAATTTACGATCCACAGGAATTTAAGGGTTTGACCGCGCATTGGGCAGAGTTTATTTTTAGCATCAAAACCGAAATTCTTAACAACCTCTATCTTTCCGTAAATGTGCAATTAAAACGAAAAATTGCCGAAGTAGCACCTGAAAATTTTGCCAATCTCTACATTCCGGGTTTTAATAGAACCTATGACTTCAGCGAATTTGGCGTGGGCTATGGCTATTCGGTTTCGTACCTGATTCCGCTTTTCAAAAAATCAGCCCCAACCTTGGAATGATGAATAATTAATAATGAATAATTAATGATGGATAAAGGATTCTAGGTTCCGATAAAAGTTTATTGATCACCAACCATACCACTGACCCACTACCCACCACCCACAACCTACCACCCACTACCTCACTGCTTACTGGCTTTTCTGCTTCCTTCGTACATTTCATAGCGCACGAGTTTCGCCTCCAGTTTCCCATTAAAGAGTTTTATTTTTTTGGAAGGCCGAAGTCCAACATATTTCAAGGCTTCCATATTGGAGGTTATCATCCAGGCCTGTGTTCCGGGATAGCCTCTTTTCAGCGTGTTCCCAATGGAGCTGTAAAAATTTTCGACATCGCTCACCGAAAGGCGCTCATCATAAGGTGGATTGAAGACAACAAACAAAGGTTTTTGGGACTCTTTTTCACTCTTAAAAAAATCCTGTTGCCTGATAGCTACAAAATCCTGAAGATTAGCATTTTTTATATTTTCCTTTGCTTTTCTAACTGCCACAGGATCGAGATCAAAGCCATAAATTTTATGCGGAAAGTCCCTAATTTTTTTAAGAGCGGCGTTTTCAATTTGTTCGTAGAGATCCACATCAAAATCGGGCCAAGTTTCAAAACCGAATTCATCACGATTTAAGTTGGGTGGAATATTGCAGGCAATCATCGCCGCTTCCGCGAGAAAAGTTCCGCTCCCGCACATCGGGTCCAAGAAATCACACTGCCCCTGCCAGCCCGCCAACATTATTATGCCCGCCGCCAAAACTTCATTGATCGGTGCAAGTGTAGCCTCGGTTTTATAACCGCGTTTGTGAAGCGATTCCCCCGAACTGTCTAAGGAAACCGTGCATATATTTCTATCAATGTGAATATTGATCCGCAGGGTTGGATGGTCCAAATCTACATCGGGCCGAATCCCTTCCCTATCCCGAAAGCGGTCCACGATGGCATCCTTTGTTTTCAGTGCGATATATTGTGAATGGGTAAAAACTTCTGAAAAAACGGTGGCGTTCACAGCGAGCGTACCGGTAACCTCCATATAGTTCTCCCACGGCATTTCATAGATTTTTTGGTACAGCTCCTCTTCCGTAAAAAGATTAAAAACGGAAATTGGTTTCAATATTTTGATCGCGGTCCTACAGCACAGATTGGCCTTATACATAAACCCCGTATCGCCTTCAAAGGCAACATTCCGAACACCAACTTCTATGGCTGAAGCACCCAACTGGCGGAGCTCCTGCGCCAACAATTCTTCCATGCCAAAAAGCGTTTTGGCAACCATTTTAAAATTCTTTTCCATACGCCTAAAAACCAATAGTATAGGGACGGCTCTATTATATAATAACGATTTATAAATCCCGCCCTTCCCGTGGCCCACAAAAATACAGTATTTTAGCAGGGCGAAACGACATCTATGCAAAAAGAAGACGAAAATTGGTACGCTTCGTGGTTCAATACGCCTTATTACCACATTCTTTACAAGGACCGAAACCATCGGGAAGCGGCCCTGTTTATGAATCGCCTTACAGCATTTTTAGCGCTTAAACCAAAAGATACTATTTTGGACTTGGCCTGTGGCCGGGGCCGCCATGCCAAATATCTTTACAAACAGGGTTTTACGGTCACGGGAGTCGATCTCTCGGAAGAAAGCATCCGGTATGCCAAACAATATGAAAAGCCCAACCTCCATTTTCAAGTCCACGATATGTGCCTGCCCTATCCTGAAAAATTTGATGCCGTTTTTAATCTGTTTACCAGTTTTGGCTATTTTGAAAAGGAAAGCGACAACCTTCGAACCATTAAGGCCATCAAAGCCGAATTAAAGGCCGGCGGCTATGGTGTTATCGACTTTTTAAATGTTGAATTGGCCATTAAAAACCTTATCCCTTCTGAAAAGAAAAAAGTGGGAAATATTGTTTTCAACATTACAAAAAGGGTTGAAGATGGCTACATAGTTAAGGAAATTAGGTTCAAGGACAACGAAAAAAACTATTGTTTCACCGAACGAGTAAAAGCCCTGCGACTTGCAGATTTTCTTGAATATTTTTCTGCCGCGAAGGTGGAATTGGTGCAGACTTTTGGCGATTATCACTTAAATCCCTTTAATCAAGACACTTCAGAACGCCTCATTTTAATTTTCAAGTAATGAACTATATATTACTTTTTTTAGCAGTGGCTGTAGGCTATTTTTCGGCCCTGTTCCTCAATAAAAAAGAAATGCGGAATATGGAGGTTTTCCTGGCCTTCAGCGGTGCATTTCTGTTATCCATAACTGTTTTTGAACTGCTGCCCCATGTTTTTGAGGTACCGTCAAAGAGAATCGGTGTTTACATAATGCTCGGAATCCTGCTGCAGATTTTTCTCGAATTTTTTTCAAAAGGTGCCGAGCACGGCCACGTACATCTCCACGCGGAACACAAGCACTTTCCGTGGATCCTCTTTATCAGTTTGGGAATCCACGCATTTATGGAGGGCTTTCCCATATCCCAGCAAAACAACCTATTGCTCGCCATTATTATCCATAAAATTCCGGTGGCCATCATCCTTTCCTTTTTCTTTATCACCGCCGGCTATCGCAAGAGCACGACACTACTCTTTCTTTTTTTCTTTGCTCTTTTAACGCCACTTGGCAGCTATTTGGCGAACAATTATAAAAGTATCCATCAATATGAAACCGAACTCACCGCTTTGGTCATCGGTATATTTCTGCACGTTTCCACCACCATTCTTTTCGAAAGCTCCAAAAATCACAAATTCAATCTTCGAAAAATGACGGCTGTAATAATCGCCGTTCTAATGGCTTATTTTATTTGATGTATTTTTGAGATTTTGGAGAAATTTTTTTCGCCTATACAACTATTCGGAAAGCATATCTGACAGTTTTTCGTTAATTCTCATATTCAATTTTATCAGGACATTCAATAGAAAGCTGTTATTTAGAAAGAAATACCCAACAAGGTCCATCACTTTAATTTCTAATATTTTCGAATGGGCAAATTTAGCTATGTCCTTGAAATAATTATATTGAAGAAGAATTTCTATGAGTAAACCAAAGAAAAATGATAAAGATTACATGCCATAAAATCGGGCGACGATGCAATCCATTTTTTTAGAATATCGAAACATATTTATTTTATGCTTGACCCTTCCCAACTCCAAGATGTTGTGTTGGGAAAAATTTGTTTTTAGGTAGGAATAAGTTTCTAAAAAATTGAAGTGAATTTATTAAGGATCATATATAGACAGGTGTTTTCTTCGATTTTTAATAAATAAAAAAAGCCTCCACCAAATAAATGGTGGAGGCCTAAAGGAAGGCGGCGACCTACTCTCCCACGGGATGCAGTACCATCGGCGCAAACGGGCTTAACTTCTCTGTTCGGAATGGTAAGAGGTGAGCCCCGTCGCTATAG
>JBLWUV010000011.1:0-87678 GCA_048268785.1 Aequorivita sp. | reverse complement strand
ACAGGCAGTGGAACTTGTTGCTTTACTTCCAAACCCATTAATTTTAATTCGTGACCTAAGCAAATTTCGTAAGTGCTTTCTAACAAACCAGGCCCTAATTGTTTATGAACCTCAATACTCGCACCTATTATTTCTGAAGAAATTTCGTTTTTGGTCATTATTTAATTTCTTTCTTTGTGCCCTCTGTGCCTTTGTGGTTAAAATATTTTGAGCTTATAAGGTAAAGCTAGCAATTATTATTTTGCTTCCAAAGCTTCCCAATATTCAAAAGCCCTACGCAGATGGGGAATTACAATGGTTCCACCAATTAAAAGTGAAATGCTCATTCCTTCCACGACTTCTTCTTTCGTCAGGCCCAATTTATGGCATTCCTCCAAATGGTAGCGCACGCAATCATCACATCGCAACACCAACGAATTTCCAAGGCCCAAAAGTTCCTTCGTCTTCTTCGGAAGCACCCCTTCCATATAGGCGTTGGTGTCCAGATTGAAAATGCGCTTAATGATCTTGTTGTTGTCCGCCAGCATCTTCTCGTTCATTTTTTCGCGATAGGCATTGAATTCTTCTACGATATTGGTTTTCATTGGGTTAGGGATTAGGGATTAGGGATTATTTGTAATTTATAATTTCGCATTTCGCATTTAATTTTAAAATTTATGACGAACATAGTATATTGAAATTGAATATTGACGCCTAACCCATAACCCATAAAGCTTAATCCATAACGCTTAACCCTTAACCTGAAAATGCTCATTCAAAATTCAAAATTCAAAATTCAAAATTCAAAATTCAAAATTCAAAATTCAACATTCAACATTCAACATTCAAAATAAAAATATCACCCTTTTAGTTCCTCCCGTTTCTGGTTGTTGATGACTATTTTTGAGATGAAAATGCTCACTTCATAAAGAATGAGGATAGGAATGGCCACAATAATTTGGCTAACCACATCCGGAGGCGTGATTACCGCCGAAAGTATCAAGACTATGATCAAGGCGAATTTTCTGTATTTCCGAAGAATTTCGGGAGTTACCAATCCAATTTTGGTGAGAATATACATTAGAATAGGCAGTTCAAAAACAATCCCACACGCCAATACCGATGTGCGCACTAAGGAAATATAACTATCCAGATCGAACTGGTTGATGACTTCCTCACTTACTTGATAATTTCCCAAAAAGTTGATGGACAGTGGGGTTATCAAATAATATCCGAAGAGGACGCCCAAAAAGAAAAGCACCGAGGCAATCAAAATAAACCCACGGCTCGATTTGCGTTCCTTTTCCTTTAGTCCCGGACTGATAAAGCGCCAAAACTCGAAAAGGATATAGGGGAAGGCCACAATAACGCCGGCATAAATGGATGTCCACATATGGGCCGAAAATTGCCCGGCCATAGTCCTACTCTGTATTTTAAAAGGCATTTCCTGAAAACAAAAAGCGTCCATTCCCAATTTTTGCGACAGTTCACAAAACATGGCATAGGTAGGAAAATCAGGTCGGGTAGGCCCGAAGATCAGCACGTCAAAAATAAATCGCTTAAAAATAAATGCCAATGTAGCCAACACTACAACGGCAATAGTTGAGCGAATGAGGTGCCAGCGCAATTCTTCCAAATGGTCCAAAAAGGACATCTCTTTTTCGGGGGAGGCTTTTTTCTTCATTAAATTATTCCCTCTTTGGTGAGGTTATGGATGTGTACAACACCGCTGTATTTGCCCTTTTCTTCTGCCAAAATTTGGGTGATGCCGTAATTGTCCATCATTTCCATCGCCTCAACGGCCATGGCATTGTTGGCTATTTTTTTCGGGTTTTTGGTCATAATATCCTTGGCGGTAAGTCCGGCGAAATTGTCGGTTCTCGTTAACATGCGTCGCAAATCGCCATCGGTAATGATTCCCACAATTTCATCGTTTTCTACCACCGCGGTAACGCCCAGCATTTTTTCAGAGATTTCCACAATTACCTTTTTAACGTCCGTATCGGGACTTACCTGTGGTTTTTCATTTAAAGAGGTAAGGTTGCTCACCCGCAAATATAATTTTTTTCCTAAAGAACCACCTGGATGGAACTTTGCAAAATCCTTACTGGAAAATCCGCGAAGGTCCAAAAGGCACATGGCCAGGGCATCGCCAATCACCAATTGGGCGGTGGTGCTGGTGGTGGGCGCGAGATTGTTGGGGCAGGCTTCCTTTTCAACATAAGCGTTCAAAACAAAATCGGCCTGTTGGCCCAAAAAGGAATCCCGATTTCCGGTGATGGCGATTAGTTTATTGTCGATGGCCTTTATCAAGGGCACAAGAACTTTTATTTCGGGGGTGTTGCCGCTTTTTGAAATACAGATAACGGTGTCCTCTTGCTGGATGGTCCCCAAATCGCCGTGAATGGCATCGGCGGCGTGCATAAAGATGGCAGGGGTACCCGTAGAGTTTAGGGTGGCTACAATTTTGGTGGCTATATTGGCACTTTTGCCTATTCCGGTAACGATTACCCGTCCCTTGGAATGATAAATATACGAAACGGCGCCGGCAAACTCTGGGTCCACGAGCTGGGCAAGGTTTGCAATGGCTTTACTTTCAGTTTCTATGGTGTTTTTCGCTACGGAAATAATTCGGTCCTGGTTGTTCAAAATTTTAATGCTTTTGAATATTTGTAACTGTTTCAGAAATTAGTATATTTAGAATAGAAATTAACACAATTCAGAAATCTTAAAAAAACGCTTGTCTTTTTTAAGATGCGGTCAGCACAATACGGTTGCAAAATTACAACTGTTCAACTGTAAAACAATGTATTGTTGGCTAAATCTGGATTATCCCTAAAAACAAGCAGCGTGGCAGAGATTGATATTTACGCAGCCCTAAAAAAATATTTCGGATTTACCCGCTTCAAAGGCCTACAGGAGGAAGTGGTAAAAAGCATCTTAAACGGCGACAATACTTTTGTGGTGATGCCCACGGGCGGCGGCAAGAGTTTGTGCTACCAACTGCCGGCGCTAATGCAGGAAGGCACGGCCATTGTGGTTTCTCCACTAATCGCGTTAATGAAAAACCAAGTGGACGCCCTTCGTTCGCTTTCTTCGGAAGAAGGTATTGCCCACGTCTTGAATTCTTCCCTTAACAAAACGGAAGTAAAAAAAGTGAAAAGCGACATTGCCAACGGCATTACCAAATTGCTCTATGTGGCGCCGGAATCCCTTACCAAGGAAGAATATGTAGATTTTCTCCAAACCCAAAAAATTTCGTTTATGGCCATAGACGAGGCCCACTGCATTAGTGAGTGGGGCCACGACTTCAGGCCCGAATATCGCAATTTGAAAAGTATTATTCAGCGGATCGGGAACGACATTCCCATTATTGGCCTTACGGCTACCGCCACTCCAAAGGTGCAGGAAGATATTTTGAAGAATCTGAACATGCAAAATGCCAAGACGTTCCGTGCGTCCTTCAACAGACCCAATCTCTATTATGAAATAAGGCCCAAAACGAAGAATATCGATTCAGATATTATCCGTTTTGTGAAACAGCACGAGGGCAAAAGTGGCATTATTTACTGCCTAAGCCGAAAAAGGGTCGAAGAACTCGCACAAACCCTTCAAGTAAATGGCATTAAGGCAGTGCCCTATCACGCCGGGCTGGACGGCAAGACCCGTGTGAAGCATCAGGATATGTTCTTAATGGAAGATGTGGATGTGGTGGTGGCTACCATCGCCTTTGGAATGGGTATTGACAAACCCGATGTTCGGTTCGTGATCCACAACGACATTCCAAAAAGTATTGAAAGCTATTATCAGGAAACCGGCCGTGCGGGCCGCGACGGGGGCGAAGGGCACTGTCTGGCGTTCTACAGCTATAAGGATGTGGAGAAACTGGAGAAATTTATGAGCGGCAAGCCCGTGGCCGAACAGGAAATAGGGCAGGCACTTTTGCAGGAAATCGTTGCCTTTGCCGAAACCTCCATTTCTCGAAGAAAATTCATCCTCCATTATTTTGGGGAAGAATTTGACAACGAAACCGGGGAAGGCGGTATGATGGACGACAATATGCGCCATCCAAAAAAGAAGCACGAGGCCAAGGACGACGCCAAACTGCTGTTGGAAGTGGTGCTTAAAACCAACCAGCAGTATAAAAGCAAGGAAATCGTAAACGTGCTGATAGGAAAAATAAACGCCATGATCAAGTCGCATCGCACCGATGCGCAGTCGTTTTTTGGAGCTGGCAATAAACACGATGCCGCCTATTGGATGGCCTTGCTCCGGCAACTTTTGGTGGCGGGCTATTTAAGAAAGGATATTGAAACGTATGGGGTCATCCATTTGACGGAAGAAGGCAAAAAATTCATAAAATCGCCAACTTCCTTTATGATGACCGAGGACCACTCCTTTAAGGAAGCCAATGACGACGTGATAGTAGGGGCTGCCAAGGGCGGGGAAGTGGCCGATGAAAATCTGTTCAAACTGCTAAAGGCGGAACTGAAAAAAGTGGCGCACGACCTTGATCTGCCTCCGTTCGTAATTTTTCAGGAGCCGTCTTTGGAAGATATGGCACTGAAATATCCCATTACCTTGGAGGAACTTTCCAATGTTCACGGGGTGGGAGAGGGCAAGGCCAAAAAATATGGAGCCCCTTTCCTAAAATTGATCCAAAACTATGTGGAGGAAAACGATATAGTGAGGCCAGAAGATTTTGTGGTAAAATCGACCGGAAGCAACAGTTCCCTGAAATTATACATTATCCAAAACGTGGATCGAAAATTGGCCCTGCCCGATATTGCCAGCGCCAAGGGACTGGAAATGCCTGAATTTATAAAGGAAATGGAAGCCATTGTTTATAGCGGCACCAAGTTGAATATTGATTATTGGATAGACGAGGTGCTCGATGAGGACCAACAAGAGGAAATCCACGAGTATTTTTTGGAAGCGAAATCGGACAAAATTGAAATGGCCCTCGAAGAATTTGATGGCGATTATGACGAAGAGGAATTACGGCTGTATCGGATTAAGTTTATTAGCGAAGTAGGGAATTAATGTTGCTAATTTTGAATTTTGAATTTTGAATTTTGAATTTTGAATGTTGAATGGGGCTATTTAAATTTTTAATTTTAAAACCATCAAACTTCAGCATTCAATCTTTAAAGTTTATAGTTTAAAGTTTATAGTTTATAGTTCCCAATCATTCAAACTTCAGCATTCAAACTTCAACATTTATAAACTTTAGCCTTTATGATTTATAGTTTATAGTTTATAGTTTCCCGATCATTCAAACTTCAGCATTCAAACTTCAACATTTATAAACTTTAGCCTTTATTAAAGTTTATAGTTTATAGTTTCCAATCATTCAAACTTCAGCATTCAAACTTCAACATTTATAAACTTTAGCCTTTATGATTTATAGTTTATAGTTTAAAGTTTATAGTTTCCCGATCATTCAAACTTCAGCATTCAAACTTCAACATTTATAAACTTTAGCCTTTATGATTTATAGTTTAAAGTTTATAGTAATAGTTTCCAATCATTCAAACTTCAACATTCAAACTTCAACATTTATAAACTTTAGCCTTTATGATTTATAGTTTATAGTTTATAGTTTATAGTTTCCAATCATTCAAACTTCAACATTCAAAATTCAACATTTATAAACTAAGGCCCTGAGTTGCAATCCACATCACATTTATCAACGATTCAAGACACACGAACCACGACAGACGAACCACGACGCACGAACCACGACGCACGAATCACGACGCACGAATCACGAATCACCAATCACGAATCACGAGTTACGACGCACAAACCACGACGCACGAATCACGACGCACGACGCACGAATCACGAATCACGAATCACGACGCACGAATCACGAATCACGAATCACCAATCACGAATTACGACGCACGAGCTTTGTCAACCCGCAGCCATTAATGCTCTAACGCTTCTCTTCCCTATTGAAATAAACCAAGTAATAGTACATCTGTTTTTCCTCATCCCAGCCTTTTTCAACAAATTTCTCGGCACTTTCCGGATTTATAAAATCCAATTTTATTTGGATGTTGGTGTCCAGATTGATCACATTCTTTATTTTTTTCCGAGCTGCAGTAACCGCGGTATTCGCAATGGGGAAAGTCGTGAGGTCCTCGATACTGTATTTGGGAGCCTTTTCACTTTTGTAATGTCGAAATTCCGGCAATAAATCGGGGTTGTCTATTACCTCGTTCATAAAGGCGGTTTCCTCAAAATTGTCGTTTTTGGCAAAATGGTTTACGGCCCGGTTCATAAAAAGTACCTCTTGTTGTTTGTCCTCTGCCGGTAGCACCACGTCCTTGGCAAAATCTTGGCAGAACTTCAAATATTTTTTGGTATAGAAATTATCGTCGGCCAAAGCTTCCACCCCAAGAAAACTTTCAAGCCAATACCGGGCGTCATATCGATTGCTGTCCACCGAAAGAATTTTATAGCCGTTTTCCTTTTCGGTGTTAAAAATGATGCAGCCCTTGTCGAGTTTGTTCAAGCTAACTCCGTGCTGCAAAATAGCTTCCAATTGGCTTCCTTCCTCGGCAAATTGCAGAAAATCCTGTTTCAGTTCACTTTTGAAAATGCCAATGGCGTCCATTTTCACATTGTCCAATTGCACGTTTTCCAGATAGCCCACATACACCTCGCCACTTTTTATGTGCAGATGTTCCGATTGGTTGTATAAATAGGATGCAATGCTCCGGCTCACCTCGTGAATGAGCTGTGGATCGTCAAAAATTTTGGAAACGTGGTTAAAGAGTTCGTGGAATTCCAAATCGGCATCGTGGGCAAAATGGAAGTAATTTTCTTCCCGATCGCGAAACGGTTTCAGAAAAAACTCCTTTAGCAGAGGAGTGATTTCATCGTCCATTTTATAGGGTGCCGAAGAAAGGAAAATGGCTTCGTTTCGGCTTTTGTTCCCAACCCGATGGATGGAAAGCGACGCAATGTGGGTGTTGAAAAGGTTAATCATTTAGTAGAGTGGTTATGGGGGTTTAGATTTGTGATTCGTGATTAGGGATTAGGGATTAGGGATTTGGGATTAGGGATTTGGCATATGTGATTTGTGATTTGGGATTTGTGATATGGGATTTGCGATTTGTGATTTGCAATTTGCAATTTGTGATTTGCGATTTGTGATTTGCGATTTGAAGTTCGGTTAAAGCATTTTTATTTTAGCTCACAGCTCACAGCTAATAGCTCACAGCTCACAGCTCACAGCTCACAGCTAATTCCAGTTTTCGTCGAAGTCGAGGTTTTCGTAGTCTTCGGGATCGAGGTCAAATTCTTCGTCAAAATCCATTTCTTCCAGATCTTCGGCAATAAATTCCTTGTCGGGCGCCTCATCGGGAATCTGCCCGTGGGAGTACATCAGGTTTGGGTATTGCTGCCCGCTTTCCGCTTCGGCTATATCGGCAAGTTCCACCATAAACGTCCACATGTTCAGAAAATCATAAACATAGAGCAATCGGGTGTTTTCCTCATCGACCACATCTTCCAAGAACGTTTCGGCCATAATCCGTACCCCACCCGGCTCATCGCTCACATCAAAAAGGGAAATTTCTTCTTCTTCTTCCCAAAGTTCATTGGTGGTATAGAACGAGGCCATTTCCTGTCCGTCAAACCCAAAACTTTGGGTTATGGCGTTGTGGAAATCTTCCAAGGAAGCCGATGCCTCAATCTCGATATCGCGAAAAACATCTTCGTGGGTGTCCAAAATTATTCTAAAGCGGTAAATCATCATAAAAAAATTAGGGCACAAAGTTATTGAAAAGTAAACAGTTTTAAGCCAAGGTTTCCAGTTTTGACGACGGATTATTTGGAGAAACGATGTAGCACAAAGGTCATTCCCGCCAAGAGGAAAAAGGCCGTCACTTGGTGCAAAACGCCCAAAACAACTGGCACTTGCAGGATTAAAGTGAAAACCCCCAAAACAAACTGCACCAACACCAGCAACACCAATATTTGAATGCCTTTTCGCTGTGGCGGCGTTAACTGTAGCTTTCGGGTTTTGTACCAAATCAAAAAGATCATTCCCACCACGGCATAGGCCATATAGCGATGGACAAACTGTACTCCGCTTTTGCCTTCCACAAAATTTTTCCAAACCGGAGCCTGTTCGCTATAAACCGTTTCGTGCATTAATTTTCCTTCGTTCATCAACGGCCAATGGTTGTGGATCCAGCCAGCGTCAAGACCCGCAACAAAGGCGCCCCAAATAATTTGCAAAAGCAAAACCGCCATTCCAACCCGAATGAGATTGCGAATCGCAACGTTGATTTCCTTTTTAACCGGATAGCACAAATCCAGCGCGACCCATAGGGTGTAGGCAAAAGTCACGAAGGCCGTGGTCAAGTGCATCGCCAGTCTGTAATGGCTAACGTCGGGGCGGTCCACCAAACCGCTTTTTACCATATACCAGCCCAAAAATCCTTGGAAAGCGCCAAGGCACATAAGTATGATGGCTTTTTTGATGGTAGGACGGGAAAGCTGCTTTTTAAGAAGAAAATAAAAAAACGGCACGATAAAAACCAATCCCAACAATCTTCCCAATACCCGGTGCAGCCACTCCCAGAAATAGATGTCCTTAAAATCCTGGAGGCTGAAGTGATTGTTCAATTTTTGATACTCTGGAAATTGCTTGTAATGGTCAAACTCTGCAATCCACTGTGCCTCGTTTAAAGGAGGAAGGGTGCCGGAGATAAGTTTGTAGCTGGAAATGGAAAGTCCCGAATGGGTTAAACGGGTAATACCGCCCACGACCACCATTATAAAAATCAGGAAACAGCCCGTTAATAGCCAATAAATAACTTTTTTGTTGTCCTTGTTTGCCACCATTTCTCGAATTATTTTTTAATACAGTTTTTCCTTTTTCTACCAAAGTTCCCAGAGAAGCACACAGAAATCACCGACGGCTTTTAAATTTTGCTTTTTGGACAATGTGTGTAATCCTGCATTGTATATGGTTTTATATTTTTTCCTGCAGTCGTGCCGGGTATTTTTGACCACGCATACACGAATTATTGTTTTAAATTAAGTTGGACCGAATGAATCGTCAGTCATAAAAACGGAAATTCTGACGAACGGCTATATTTCGGCTTTCAATCCCAATTGCTTTCCTTTTTCCAGCATAAATTCGCGCGCCGCCTCGTATTCATTCGGTATTTCCCCTTCAAGGATCGCTTCCTTTATCGCGTCTTTTATAATACCAATTTCCCGTGAGGGTTTTAAATTAAAAGTCTCCATAATTTCCTCCCCCGAAACGGGCGGCTGAAAATTCCTAACATGGTCGCGTTCTTCCACCTCCACGATTTTTTCTCGTACCAATTGAAAATTGGCGTGATATTTTTTAAACTTTTTCGGGTTTTTGGTGGTGATGTCGGCTTCACAAAGGGTCATTAAATCGTCCACGTTTTCACCGGCGTCAAAAATTAGCCTCCGCACAGCGCTATCGGTCACCTCTCCGGCCAGGACGATAGGTCGGGAACTCATCAAGACCATCTTTTGAACGAACTTCATCTTTTCGTTCAGCGGCATTTTTAATCTTTTAAAAAGCTTAAATACCATTTTGGACCCAACAAACTCGTGCGCATGGAAGGTCCAGCCCAGCTTTTTGTCGAACTTTTTGGTGGGCGCTTTCCCAATGTCGTGTAGCAGCGCCGCCCAACGCAGCCACAGATCGTTGGTATGTTGGGCAATATTGTCCACCACCTCCAAGGTGTGCCAAAAGTTATCCTTATGGGTTTGCCCCTCTTTTTCATCAATGCCCTGCAGCGCCACCAATTCGGGAAGGATAAAGGGCAACAAGCCGGTTTCGTGCAAAAGCGCAAAACCGGTTGACGGAGTGGGCGCCATTAAAATTTTGTGCAATTCGTCCACGATGCGCTCCTGTGAAATAATTTTGATGCGCTCTGCATTGCGACCAATGGCTTCCATTGATTTTTTTTCAATGGTAAAATTTAATTGGGCGGCAAAACGAATGGCGCGCAACATCCGCAGCGGATCGTCGCTATAGGTAATATCTGGGTCCAGCGGGGTTCGGATTGTTTTGTTTTTAAGGTCATCCATTCCGTGGAACGGGTCCAGCAATTCGCCAAAATTTTCTTCATTAAGGCTTAGTGCCAAGGCATTAATGGTGAAATCGCGGCGATTTTGGTCGTCTTCCAAACTGCCGTTTTCCACGGCTGGATTTCTGCTTTCTTCGGAATAGGATTCCTTTCGCGCACCCACAAATTCGAGCTCGATGCCGCCGCTTTTTAGCATGGCCGTGCCATAGGTTTTAAATACCGAAACCTTTGGTTTTCCCGGAAGCAATTTTGAAACTTCCTGCGCGAGCTCGATCCCGCTTCCCACGGCAACAATGTCAATATCCTTCGCCCGACCGCGTTCCAACAAAAAATCACGCACATAGCCCCCGATAACATAGCTTTCCAGCTTTAAGTTGGCGGTCGCCTTGGCAATGGTTCTAAAAATTGGGTTTTGTAATGCTGATATGTAGGATGGGTTTACCACAAATAATTTTTAAAATTGATAGGGAAGGGATTTTGCCAAGATTGTATTCATAGATTTAAAGCGGTGGATTTTTGACCACGAATGCACGAATTATTTTTTTTATTTCGGGCGCGATAAATCGCGAGACTACAATGGTTTAAAATCATAACTTATACGCAGTGTTTATTCGTGAGTACGGGGTTGCTTTTTTTAACACGAACACACGAATGTTTTTATAGAACTATTCTTTTGTATTCTAATCCTGCTCCCTTAAAATTAGCCAATATGGCTAACTTGTTTTTAGAAACTTTCAAATAATTAATACATTGACCAAGATGCATATCCGTAAGTACTTCAACAGTTTTTATCTCTAAAATAATTTTATTCATAACCACAAAATCAGCATAGAATTTATGTTTAAGTACGATTTCCTTATAGCTTACAGAAAATTCTTTTTCTCTTTCAAAAGGAATATTTTTTTGGATAAACTCATATTCCAAAGCGTCTTTATACACGATTTCAGAAAAACCATTTCCTAGGCAGTTAAAAACCTCGAATAAACAACCAACAATGTCGTAACTTTCCTGTCTATAGATGATATTGTCCATACTTAAGAAAACAAAAAAAACACCCTGAATATTCGTGTATTCGTGGTTAACCTTTTTATTCCCGAATTACCTTCACCGAACCATCATTTTTAAGCTTGATAATAGTAGAAGGTTTTCCCGTTTTTTTTTCGTGGTGCAAATTTACGATATAGTCCACGCCTTCCAAAATTAAAGGGTCTATTTCGGCAAAACTTTGGGGGGTGTTTTTGCCCGAAATATTGGCTGAGGTAGAAACCAGCGGTTTGCGGAATTGGTGGATCAATTTTTTACAGAATTCATCTTTGGTAACCCGAATGGCCATCGAGTTGTCGGGGGCCACCATATTACTAGCCACACGGATGGGAGCGTCATAAATAATGGTGGTGGGTTTTGTGGCAAATTTCAGGATGTCGTAGGCTACCTCGGGAACGGTTTCTACGTATTGCTCCAACATTTTGAAATCCTTCACCAAACAGATGAGCGATTTTTCATCGCTGCGTTGTTTAAGTTTAAAAACCTTTTCCACCGCGTCCGGTTTGGTGGCATCGCAGCCTATGCCCCAAACCGTGTCCGTTGGGTAAAGAATTAGGCCGCCTTTTTTGAGAACTGCCAATGCGTTTTCAATTTCATCTTTCATCATGACATTAATTTTACTTGGTTGCGTGCTGTTTGAAAAGTAGGGTTGTGGGAGTGGAGCGGCGTTCCGGCAAGTATTTTTTTGTATAATTCAATATATTCCAAAGTCATTTTTTTCGCGTTGAAATTTTCGAGCGCATATTGATTGCAGCGTTGCGGATTATAGTTGAAATTTCGCAGCGCTGCCGCGAGCTCCTTCGAGTTGCTGGAAGCCATGCCCACCTCGGGAATTAAAAGTTCGGGTAGCGAGCCGTTGGTGCTGCAAAAAACGGCGCAACCCGCATACAGGCTTTCAATAATGACCAAGCCAAAAGGTTCGTGCCATTCCACCGGAAACACCAAGGCCTTTGATTTTTCCATTACCTTCATTTTTTGGGCATCGTCCAACATTCCCAAAAATTTAATCCGGGGGTTTAAAACATATTTAAAACCCCGTGTCAAATTTCGGAAGTTCCATCGGTCGCCGCCCATAACCATGAGTTTTCCCTTGGCCATTAAAACTATTTTTGCGGCGCCGAAAACATTTTTTACACGCCGGGATGCTTTTCCCAAAAAATGGTAATAGTTGCGTGGCCCGTCAAGATTGGGCGTTCCATAGTCGTCCCAATACAATCCATTATGGACAAATATTTCAGCGTTATAACGGGCTGCCTGGTTTTTTGAAATAAAAACGGTGTTGGCGTCAATAGGCTCGTCGGGCCTCGGGTTGCCGTGCATGGTAATTATATAGGGTTTGTTGATGGGCTGTCGCGGGGGATAATTAAAATGGACCACATCCACCTCGTTGGGGATTTGATCGTTAAGGTTTTTGGTGGAATCCAAGGCAATACTATTTGCAAAATCGCCCGTAAAACCATCGGGCACCAAAAAGGTAACCTTGTGGCCAAGTTCGTTAAGGCATTTGCCCAGCCCCCAAATTACGCGTTCCGTCCCTCCATATTTTAGGGCGGGAATAGGCCCGGACCAATCAACTATTAAAATGTGCATTTTTCAAAAATAATTTAAAAACAACAGGAATATTTGGCTAAAACGATCGGTATTTTACTACTGTCCTGCAAAGGTATGGGTAAAAATGTTTAATGAGCGATTTTTGGTAGCGCCCTTGCCATTTGAAATTCTTTCGGATCGCGGAATGTTGTTTTTCAGTTTAGTATTTTTGGAGCAAATCCATTTTGATGTATAAGCGATTGAAACATTTTCTGCGCAAGAAAAAACTTGAAAAAAAGCTTCGGAAGCAAACGCCTCAGACGGATTTTTTTGACTTCAATCTTTCCAAACCCGGAGTGCTGATCGTTGATAGCATTATTCCTGAAATGGACCGCGATTCGGGTTCGAGACGCCTTTTTTATATTATCCAAATTATTTTGGACCGGGGGTTCAATGTTTTTTTGATGGCGGACACCAAGGAATACCGGTTTAAAAATGACTATTGCCAAACATATCGGAATATGGGGGTAGTGGTTTATGAGCCAAGTCTTGATGCAAACAAAAAACTTATAGATCGCCAAAAGTTTATTCAGCTAGTTGGACCACATATTCAATTTGCGTGGCTGCATCGGCCTGATATTTTTTTTAAATATTACGCATCGGTAAAAGAACATTCCAACGCAAAATTAATTTTTGACATGGTCGATTTTCACTATTTAAGGTTGAAACGGGCTTGGGAGCTCCAAAAAGAACCCTCACTTGAAAAGGCGATGAAAAACTTTTTAGAAATGGAACTCCACAATGCGGAAATGGCTGATGTAGTGGTGCCAATCACCGAGGAGGATAAAAATTTCCTCCTGCCGCTTCTTCGAAATAAAACCGAATTGATCGTGGTGGGAAATATCCATCAATTTAAAAAGGACAACCCCGATTTTAAAAGCTTTCACCAGCGAAAAAACCTTCTCTTTATTGGAAGTTTTATCCATGCTCCCAATTTGGATGCGGTGAAATATCTTCACGATAAAATGCTTCCCCTTTTAACAAAGAAACTGCCCGAGGTTAAAATGGATATAATTGGCAGCTATCCGCCACCGGAAATCCTTAACCTGAATTCTGAAAATTTTAGGGTGCTGGGGTATGTAGAGGATATTTCGGAATACTTCAATGCTGCAAAATTATTTGTTGCTCCCTTGGCCTTTGGAGCCGGGATTAAAGGGAAAATTGGCCAAAGTTTGGAGTTTGGACTTCCGTTGGTAACCACAAAAATTGGAGCCGAAGGTTTTGATTTTTCGCCAAATGAACACTTAATGATTGCGCCAATGGATAATCCGGAGGCTTTTGCCGAAAGAATTCTTTCCATCTATACCAATGAATCGCTTTGGAGCCAGGTTAGTAGAAACTCTGAAAAAATATTGGAGCCTTTTTCAATGCCTAAGATTCAGGAAAGTGTGATGAAAATTCTCTCCTAAAATTTTGGAAGACCAAATACCTCCGATACCCAACCTTCCAAGGTATACTTTCGGTAAATCTCCGGTGGAATGGGCACATAGGGCGTTTCAAAAAAGCGCTTAGGAATTTCTAATTTTGTAGGGTCGATGACTAAAATATTTTCAGGGTTGTAAAAATCAAATTCCCGAACATGGCTGTTTGAGGTAATAATTTTCTTTTCAAACCCGAGTGCCTCAAAAATCCGGAAGCTCAGGCCAGCCTGGTCGTCGCGCAAAAGATCCAAGACTGCTTTTGAGGCCTTAATCGCTTCGTGTACCTGCTCTTGGTTCCATCGTTGGTCGCTAAAAATAATATCCTGATGGATGTTTTCCGGTTTGTTTTTGCCTACCACAACAAAATGTGATTTTAGGTTTTTTTGATGTAAAATGTCAGCAATCCTGTTTGTTAATTCCAATCGCTCGTCCAAATAGCTAATGGTAAAGCAGTCATTTTTTATAGATTCGGTTTGGGATTTTTCCGTTTTTTCAAAATAAATATAATTTGTCAAAGGTTTTAGTTGATAGGTTTTTACATCTTCCGGATCGAAAGAATACACCACATCAAAAATATCGGCATCCAGCAAATGCGCTATCGGCCGTCGCTTACTGCTATCGTACAGATAGGCGATGTATCGATCTGTAAACCTTTTTATTTTTTTATGCGTTTCTACCGAAATCATTTCAGGGTTTATAGTAAGTATTTGGTCCTGATGGCCCAAAGCTTCCAATGTTTTTAAAATATAGGCCTCGCGTTTAATTTTCTTCGCATTTTGTTTCAGAAAAAATTTGGTAAAAAAATTGCCGATCCTATGAAAAACAGTGGGATAATGGTGCTTGTAATGCCTAAGGTTTATGTGATGCGCATCAATTCCTTTTTTTTGAAGTGCACCAACAATATGGTGATCATAATTCCAGAAATCGAAGCTAATCAGACAGATTTTCATAAAGCTCATTTGGGTAAAAATAGAAAATTTAAACAGTTATTTGTGAAACCGTATCTTTGAAAAAAAATCCACGAATGAAAAAAATCCACGTCGGCTTTTTGCTTTCCTACGATTATGAAAACCTAAAAAAGGCCATTCCTCCAGTATATGAGGCGGCCGATGCCATTTTTGTTGCCGAAGATATGGAATACCGAACTTGGTCTGGCGAAAAATTTGAAGTGTCTCCAAGCTTCTATCAATGGTTGAAAGAATTCGACACCCAAAATAAAATTCAAATCTATCGCGACAATTTTTTTATTCCCGAACTTTCTGCCATAGAAAACGACACCCGCGAAAGAACCATGCTTTCCGAAAAAATGGGCATTGGCAATTGGTTGGTGCAAGTGGACGCCGACGAATATTTTATCGATTTTAAAGGTTTTGTAAAATCGCTTCGCAAATATGACCGTTTTTTGAAGAAACCTGAAAAGACTCCAATACAAATTGCAGGGTTTTTAGTAAATATGTACAAATATACCGAGGACGGACTCTTGTATGTGGACCAACCCACGAAAGTTTTGTTGGCCACCAACTATCCAAAATATACATTTGCGCGCCAAAATAGAAAGCGAATTGTGTATGTTGACCATCTCTTAATGCACGAATGTATTTCCCGCAATGAAAAAGATTTAATGACCAAGCTCACCAACTGGGGCCACTCCAAGGATTTTGATATTGAAAAGTACGTGCAAAAATGGCGTTCGGTCAATAAAGATAATTATAAGGAAATGCAGGATTTTTTCTACCTACAGCCCGAAGGTTGGAAAACACTTGACTACATTGGCACTAAAAATATGGAAGAAATAAAAAGCCAATTAAATACAAAAAAGGAGCTTCATCCTTCGTCCTTTTTCCTTTTTAAGAAAAACTTGGGTCAATACTTCAAACACCTTTTTAAATGAAAACTTCTTTATTGATTTCTACTTACAATTGGCCACAGGCTTTGGAACTGGTGCTTTTAAGCGTTATGAACCAAACCGAACTGCCAGACGAAATTCTTATCGCCGACGACGGTTCCTCCCAAGAAACCAAAACGCTAATTGAGAATTTTGAAAAAAAACTGCCCGTTCCCATTCGCCATTTTTGGCACGAGGACAAAGGTTTTAGAAAAGCCATAATCCTGAATCGGGCCATTGCGGCGGCCAAGGGAGAATACATTATTCAGGTGGACGGCGATTGCATGCTGCATAAGCAGTTTGTGCGCGACCACAAAGCACTTGCCCAGCCCAATGTCTATCTTTTCGGGAGTCGGGTGAATATTCAGGAAAAATTTCTTCCGAAGTTATTCGCATCCCAAAAGATCAACTTTGGATTTTTTGACGAGGGCATCAAAAAACGAACGCGAAACCTGTGGATCCCAGCCCTGAGCAGTCTTTATAAAACCACCGATAAGGTTTCGGAAAAAATGCGCGGTTGCAACGTTTCCTTTTGGAGACAGGATGTAATTTCAGTTAACGGTTATAACGAGGAATTTGAAGGCTGGGGCCGCGAAGATTCCGAACTCATCATTCGAATGATGCACAACGGCGTGTTGGGCCGAAGACTGCGCTATCGCGGCATCGTGTACCATATTTGGCACCAAGTGAAGGACCAAAGCCGTTTTGAAAGGAACGATTCAATTCAACAAAAGGCCATTGCCGAAGGCAGCAAATGGTGCCAAAGGGGAATTGACCAATATTTGTAAATAGTAGTCCATTAAAAACTTTCCGATCTTAAAATTCAATCCAGTTTTCGATAGCGCAACCATAGATTAACATAGCGCTTAAACACCGAAAAAGCGCTAACATAGGCCAAAATAAAACCTTCCTTTCCGTCCAAAATCCCCATCCTAAAAATAAATTGGTTCCAAAACCGGTAAAAGGGCCGAAAAAGAAAATGATAATAGGTGGGGCGCACTCCTTTTTTATATAGCATTTCGGCCTGAAGCTCGCTGTAGCGGTGGGCCTTTGCGGTATAGTCGTCAAAGGATTTATAGGTGTAGTGGGGCAGGGTGTTTTTTAAAGTTTCGGTGGGGCCATCGGTATCCAAGGTTTCGTGTACCAAATTGGCGTTGTAGCGGCAATGCTCTTTGTTGAAAAACCGCACTACATAATCGTGCTGCAGACCGCTGTATTTTATGCGTTTTCCCATAAAATGGAATTCCCGTTTCACGAAAAAGGCAATGGCTTTCGCATTTTTAGAGATGGCTACAATTTCCTCGGCAAGCGCGGGGGTAACTTCTTCATCCAAATCAAAAAAAGTGACCCACGGATGGCGCGCTTTGGAAAGGGCAAAATTCTTCTGTGCCGAAAAATTGTCAAAAGTGCGCTGGTAAACCCGAACCTTTTTGTTTTTGGAGGCCAGTGCCACGGTTTCATCGCTGCTGAAGGAATCTACAATTACGATTTCATCCGCAAACCACAAACTGTTTAAATAGCCTTCAATATTGTGGGCTTCGTTCAGCGTGATCGCAAGGGCAGAAATTTTTGAGGGCTTTTCCAAAAAGGGAGATTAGTTTGCGTAAAAATAGTAATTTTAAACAGCGTTTTTTATTTTGAATTTTGAATTTTGAATTTTGAATTTTGAATTTTCACTTTAACCTTTATTATTCTGAATTCTGAATTTTGACTTTGGCCTTTATCATTTTGACTTTAAAATTTTGACTTTGGCCTTTATCATTTTGACTTTAGAATTTTGACTTTGGCCTTTATAATTTGAATTTTTTTGTGGCGAAACTTCCCATTTTAATGTACCATCACGTTGCTGCCCACGACAGCAATGGATTGACTATTTCTGCCGTAAAACTGGAAAGCCAGTTTAAATATTTGGCCGAAAGTGGTTACAGAACCTATCATTTTTCCGAATTGGAAAAAATGAAAACCCTTCCAAAGGGCAAAAATATCGTTATCACTTTTGATGATGGCTACGTCAGCCAAAACGAATTGGCGCTGCCGTTGTTGCGAAAATATAAATTGAAGGCCACTTTTTTTGTGCCACTCCATTTTTTGGGCGCAACAGACACTTGGAATACCGGATCGCTTCAAATTATGGACCTGCCACAATTGAAAAAGCTGGACCCGAAAATTGTCGAACTCGGTTTCCATTCGTTTTTCCATAAAAAATATACTGAGCTTTCCAATGCCGAAATCGAAGCCGATACGCGCCGCTGTATGGAATTTATAACTGAAAACGGCCTAAATTTTAGCCCGGTGCTGGCCTATCCGTATGGCAAGTTTCCAAAGGAAAAAAGGGCGAACGCTATTTTCACTGAAATTTTGTCGCAAAACGGAATCCGTTACGGCCTTCGTATCGGAAACCGCATAAATACCTTTCCCTTTAAAAGACCTTATGCAATCCAGCGAATAGACGTGAAAGGCGAATTTTCCATGTTAAAATTTCGGCAGAAAATTAGGTTCGGAAAATTGTTTTGACCGATGCCTCACAATTTGAAAGTTATTCTTTCCGGGAAGATTTAAGCCGAAATTTAAAAATTATTTCATGCCTTTTTGAAGCAGCAGCAGCTTCACATAACGTTGAAAAACCCCGTAGGCGTTCACGGCGGCAACCGTCAGCCCCGGTACTCCATCGCGAACCCCGCCTTTCAAAATAAACGATCGGAAAAAACGATAGGCCGGCTTGAAAAAAAGGTGGAACCACGTTGCCTTTTTTCCCTTTTCAAAGTGCTGCCGTGCCTGAAACCACGCATAGGATTCTTTTTTGGTAATATAATTGGTCAGTCCCTTATAGGTGAAATGCAGCATTTTCTGCTTCAGTTTGCCTATGCTGCCCTCGCACTGCAGTTTTTCGTGTACGCTGCCCGTGAATTTTGCCCCCTCGCGCCGAACCAATCGCAAAACGTCATCGCTGTGATGGTATAAAAACCGGTTCATATAAAAATGTGGAAAATTAATTTTATAGCCCCCGTGCTTCGGGTTCCGCAGGGTTTGTTTGATTTCGTTTTCCAAGGAATGGGTTACGCGCTCATCGGCATCCAAAAACAGCACCCAATCGCCCGTTGCTTCCTTTAAGGCGAAGTTTTTTTGCGCCGAAAAGTTATCGAACTTCCGTTGAAGAAATTTATGTGCGTAGCGTTTTGCAATCTCGGGCGTAGCGTCGGTGCTAAAGGAATCTACCACGATAATCTCGTCGGCAAAGGCTACGGAAAACAGCGCGTCCTCCAAAAAGGCTTCCTCGTTATAGGTGGGAATTATTACGGAAAGTTTCGGAAGGGCAATGGTGGGCTGTTGCAAGGGTTTCAATTTGGCCAACGCGGGGTTTTATATGGTTACAAATATTATTTTTCTTTTCCAATTTACAAAGTTTTGTTTCTTGACCCAACTGGATAAATAACTTTATCTTTGCCCCATGAAACAGCTGGATACCTCAGTAATCATTAGCACCTACAATTCCCCCGATTGGTTGGAAAAAGTGCTTTATGGCTATAACAACCAGACCTTTAGAAATTTTGAGGTCGTAATAGCCGATGATGGTTCCACCGATCAGACCCGGCAACTATTAAAAAAAATGGAGGCTGTGGTGTTTTATCCCATCGTGCACGTGTGGCACGAGGACCGCGGTTTCCAAAAATCGCAAATCCTCAATAAGGCCATCCAACAGTGCAACACCGAATATATAATAATGAGCGATGGCGACTGCATTCCCCGAAAGGATTTTGTGGAGCAGCACATAAAATATAGGGAGGAGGGCTATTTTCTGTCGGGCGGCTATTTTATGTTGCCGATGGATATTTCCGAGAAAATTGAAAAGGAAGATATTTATTCGGAAAAATGTTTCTCCCTCGATTGGTTGAAAAAACACGGCCTTAAACCTTCCTTTAAAAACAACAAGCTACATTCCGGTCCACTGAAGGCTTCCCTTTTGAACGCGCTTACCACCACCAACGCCAGCTGGAACGGCCATAATGCCTCTGGCTGGAAAAAGGATATCGTGGCCATCAACGGCTTCGACGAGCGGATGCAATATGGGGGGCAAGACCGCGAACTGGGGGAGCGCCTGACCAATTTGGGCATAAAGAGCAAACAGATACGCTACAACGCGGTGGTGCTCCATTTGGACCATCCGCGCGGCTATAAAAATCAGGATTCCATCAACAAAAATCTCGCGATTCGCAAACAGACTCGGGGCCTTAAAAAGAAATGGACTCCCTTTGGAATCGTGAAGGATAACGGTTCCGCGCCCTTTGTTTCAGTAATCGTAAGCACTTACAACCAACCTGAATGGCTCCAAAAAGCATTGTGGGGCTTCGAGCAACAGTTGGAAAAGAATTTTGAGATTATAATAGCAGACGACGGATCCACCGAGGAAACAAAAACCTTGATCGAAACATACAAAAAGCAAAGCCCGTTGCGCATCACCCACGTTTGGCAGGAGGACCACGGCTTCCAAAAGACGAAAATTCTCAACAAGGCCATCGTGGCGTCAAAAGGGGAATACCTAATTTTTACCGATGGCGATTGTATTCCGAGGAACGATTTGGTTTCCACCCATTTGGGCCTAAGCCGCCCCGGATGTTTTCTTTCGGCGGGCTATTTTAAACTTTCCATGAAAATCTCAAAGCAAATAACCAAAGAGGATATTGAGACCCAACGGTGTTTTAATGCGAAATGGCTGTTGAAGCACGGTTTGAAAAAAACCTTTAAGATCAATAAACTCACCTCCTATGGGCTGAAGGAAGATTTTCTGAACACTTTTACGCCCACCAGCGCCACCTGGGACGGCAACAATGCTTCCGGCTGGCGGAAGGACGTTTTGGCCGTAAACGGGTTTGACGAACGCATGCAGTATGGCGGCGAGGATCGGGAAATGGGCGAACGCTTAATGAACTACGGCATCAAGCCCCAACAGATCCGCTACAGTACGGTAACCCTTCATTTAGACCACGAACGCGGCTACGTTACCAAGGATATGTTCGTAAAAAACAAGGCTATCCGTAAAATTACCAAACAGGAAAAAAGGATCTGGACGGAATACGGCATCGTAAAAGCCCCGAATCCCGTTGAGGCGGCTCATTAAATCACGGTTTGGAACGGCGGAGGTGCAAATCCAAAAATGGTTTTAGTTTGCCGAGGATCATCGCCGGGGTCAATTGTTTGTAGAGCGAATGGGGATCTTCCTCAATGAGGCGTCGCTCTTCCAGCGTAAAGCTGTTAAAAAGGTCTGGTTTTTCCTCTAACAAATGAATGGAATCGTGCTCGTCGCCATCTTCAAAACTGCACCAATGTTCTTTGTTCACATAGGGAGAATAGATGGTGAAAGTAGGCTTGTTCAGCGCCTTGGCAATGTGGACGCTTCCGCCTTCATTGGAAACCAAAAGGTCGCACTGGTTCATCAATTTGATGAAACCCCGGATGGAATCTTCATAAATATCCAAATTGATCCGGTCCTTTTCTTGGCACATTTCATAAACCTTTTGCGCCTCTTCCTTTTGCCCCGGCGCATAATTGAAGAGGAGGGTGCCCTCATAATTGGCGGTAATAAAATCCACAATGGCAACCATATATTCATAGGGCATGGATTTTTGGGGCGTACTGCCTAAAATGCCCAACATGAGGATTGGTTTTGCAAGCTGCTGCGTTGCGGGATATTTTTTTTCTTCCGAAGTGAGAAATATTTTTGGGGCATATTCGGGATGTTGAAGCCCAAAAACAGCGTCGATCATATTGATTCGGTCCTCGATGGCCTTGCCGCAATTTTTGCTTCGGTGCTGCAGATGGCTAATGGGATGGGTGTAAAAGGGCAATTTCAATTCCTTATGGGCGCGCTTGAGCCCAATGCGGTACTTTGCGCCGGAAAATAGGCAAATCAGACGGCTCTGCAATTTTGAATAGGGATCAAAAATAATGTCGTATTCCTCTTTTTTTATGCGGGAAATGGTCTGAAAGAGCTTGCCATAACTCTTCAGTTCCTTTTCCTTTACCGAAATAATACGGTCAATATTCGGATTGTTTTCCAATACCCCTGCCGTGTATTCATAAACAAAATAGGTTACTTCGCTCTCCGGAAAAACCTTTTTAATGTTATTGGCGATCACCGAACTGATCAAAACGTCGCCAATTCTTTTGTTTTGTATTACGAGAATTTTCTTCATAATGGATTACCTTCGCAAAATACCTTTTTTAAAAGTATTTTTTTATAAATGCGCGAGAATTTTGTTATCACTCCAAAATATTCCCAATTGGCCAAAAAGCTAAAGGAAGTGCTCCATAATTTTTCGGCTTCGGGAGAATATGTAACCAAGGGCGAGCGCAATGTGATAAAGCGGGTGCAATTGGAGGGCCACTCGCTGAACATCAAAAAATTCAAAACGCCCAATCCATTTCAGGGTTTGGTGTATCAATTTCTTCGGAAAAGCAAGGCGAAACGTTCCTTTGAATACGCTTCCAAGTTAATTGAACTAAAAATTAAAACACCGTTTCCGGTGGCTTTTATGGAAACGTTTTCAGGCGGCCTGCGCGAAAGTTTCTACATAAGCGAGCACGTTGATTACGATTTCGATTTCCGCGAATTGATCCATAATCCCAAATTTCAAAAACGAAACGAGATTTTACGGCAGTTTGCACAATTCACCTTTAAACTGCACGAAAACGGCATAAACTTTTTGGACCATTCGCCGGGGAATACGCTGATTGTGGACCGCGGAAATAACACCTATGATTTCTATTTAATCGATTTAAACCGGATGCGGTTTGAGGCTATGGATTTTGACGCTCGTATGCACAACTTCCGCAGATTGTGGCTTTCAAAAACAATGGTGAAGGTTATTGCTGCGGAATATGCCCAATTATACCACAAACCAGAAGCCGAAACGTATGCATTCATGTTAAAGCATAGCAGGAATTTTCAGAAGAAAATTAACAGTAAGAAACTTCGAAAAAAAAGGCGAAGGGGCTAAATTTTTTACATTTCAACAGAAATGAGATGGCATCGCGGAAACTTCCTATCCATTTAAACAAAAAAAAAAGATTTTTAGACGGCCACTCCGTATTCCCGCAACGCATCATTCAAAGAAGTCTTTAAATTTGTGCTCTCCTTCCGAACGCCAATGATCAGTGCACACGGCACTTGATAGTCCCCGGCAGGGAATTTTTTGGTGTAACTGCCCGGAATCACCACCGAACGCTCGGGAACATAGCCTTTTATTTCCACCGGATTTTCACCCGTAACGTCAATTATTTTGGTGGAAGCGGTGAGCACCACATTCGCTCCCAAAACGGCTTCCTTTCCCACGCGCACTCCTTCAACAACAATGCAACGGGAACCGATGAACGCGCCATCCTCAATAATTACCGGTGCGGCCTGCAAGGGTTCCAAAACCCCGCCGATGCCCACGCCACCGCTGAGGTGTACATTTTTACCGATTTGCGCACAGCTGCCCACCGTGGCCCAGGTGTCCACCATAGTGCCTTCGTCAACATAAGCGCCAATGTTTACGTAGCTGGGCATCAAAATGACCCCTTTGGAAATATACGCCCCGTGACGCGCAACGGCGTGCGGCACCACGCGCACTCCTTTTGCCTCGTAGCCCGATTTTAGGGGAATTTTATCGTGATATTCAAATATGCCCACCTCAAAGGTTTTCATTCGCTGAATCGGAAAATAAAGGACAATGGCCTTTTTCACCCATTCGTTCACCTGCCACCCATCCGCCGAAGGCGTTGCACAGCGAAGTTTTCCTTCGTCGCAAAGGTTTACCACCTCGCGAATGGCCACAATAGTTTCAGTTTCACTCAATAGGGAACGGTCTTCCCAAGCTTTTTCGATGGTTTGTTGTAGTTCGGTCATGTTCTTTTAAATTCAGTACCTCCGCGGAAATGGAAAGGAAATTTTTTTCGGTATTTTTTGGTTTCTCTCTGCTCCAACAAATATAGAACCTCCATCCCAAATATCGTTGCAATTTTAGCATACTATTTCTGAAACCCCTATTTTTGCGGTCGATATGGCACGGATTTTAGCAATCGATTACGGCAGCAAACGCACGGGCATCGCCATTACGGACGAGCTTCAGCTTATTGCTTCCGGTTTGACCACCGTTGCGACGGCGAACTTGATGGAGTTTTTGAAAAAATATCTGTCCAGCGAAAATGTGGAACTGATTTTGGTGGGGGAACCGAAACAGAAAGACGGCACGCATTCCCAAATTGAAGCGGAAATCCAAGGGTTTTTAATGAAATTTTCCAACGTTTTTCCCGACCTAAAAGTGGTTCGGGTCGATGAACGTTTCACCAGCAAAATGGCTTTCCAAACAATGATTGATAGCGGGCTGAAAAGAAAACAACGGCAGAACAAGGCATTGGTAGATGAGATTAGTGCCACCATTATTTTGCAGGAATATCTTTATAAGCTGTAGGGTTTGAGCTTTAAGCTTTAGGCTATAAGCTATAAGCTAACAGCTAACAGCCAACAGCTAACAGCCAACAGCTAACAGCCAACAGCTAACAGCCAACAGCCAACAGCCACAAACAACAAACAACAAACAACAAACAATAGCGAATGATTCTTCCAATAGTAGCCTACGGCGATCCGGTTTTGAGAAAAGAGACCGAGCCTATAACCAAAGACTATCCAAATCTTGATGAGGTGCTTGAAAATATGTTCGAGACAATGTATGAAGCCCGGGGCATAGGCCTTGCGGCACCACAGGTGAATTTGCCCATCCGGCTGTTTATTGTGGATGCCACCCCATTTGAAGACGACGAGGACCTTTCCGAAGAGGAAAAAAAATATGTTTCTACATTTAAAAAAGTATTTATCAATGCAAAAATAGTAGAGGAATCGGGCGATGAGTGGGCTTTTAACGAAGGCTGTTTGAGCATTCCCGATGTACGCGAGGACGTTTTCCGCCAGCCGAATATCGTGATGGAATATGAAGACGAAAACTTCCAAAAACACAGGGAATCCTTCAGCGGGATCGTGGCGCGAATCATTCAGCACGAATACGACCATATTGAGGGAATTCTGTTTACCGATAAACTTTCGCCCTTAAAAAAACGATTGATAAAAAGTAAATTGGCAAACATTTCAAAAGGAAAAGTGAACATTGAGTACCGGATGAAATTTCCCAATGCAAAAAAGAAACGTTAAGGCACTTGTTTATATTAACCAAACCAAAGATATTTGCATCCGTTAAAACATTTTAAATGTAGTTTATGAGCTTAGAAAAAGTGCTTTCCATTTCCGGCAAACCTGGACTTTACAAATTGAAAACCCAAACCCGAACCGGATTTCTTGCCGAATCCCTTTTGGACGGAAAAACCATAAACGTAAGCGGTCGCCACAACGTTAGCCTGCTTTCTGAAATTGCAATTTACACGCTGACCGAGGAAGTTCCGCTGCGCAAGGTTTTTGAGAAAATCTCCGAAAAGGAAGGTGGCAAGGAGGCCATAAACCACAAAGCTTCCAAAGAGGAATTGGAGGAGTATTTTTTTGGCGTAATGCCAGACTATGACGAGGATCGCGTATATCCAAGCGATATTAAAAAGGTGGTGCAATGGTATAACATGCTGGTGAAAAACGGCATCACTGATTTTTCCGATGCCAAGGATGAAACCAAGGTTGACGAAAAAGAAGAGGTGGAAAAAGTGAAGAAACCGGCTGCCAAAAAAACTACGGCTTCCAAGGCTACAGCGGCCAAAACGGCTACGCCTAAAGCATCATCGGCGAAAAAGGGTGGTGCTACCAAAAGCGCGGCATCGCGAAAAACCTAAAATTGTTGAATCTTTAGATAGTGAAAAATCCCTCAATCCAATTCGGATTTTGGGATTTTTTCTTTTTTTGAAATACCCGGATATAATATCGCAGTTAATTTTTCTACTTTTAATTATCATTCAAAATTTTAAAATAGCATGAACTCCCGCCAAGACCAACTAAAAGCCTTCGACCGACTTTTGACCATTATGGACGAACTGCGCGAGCAATGTCCTTGGGACAAAAAGCAAACCATGGAAACCCTTCGGCATTTGACCATTGAGGAAACCTATGAGTTGGGCGATGCCATCCTCGAACAAGATTTAAGCGAAGTAAAAAAGGAGTTGGGGGATGTGTTGTTGCACATTGTTTTTTATGCGAAAATCGGAAGTGAAACCCACGATTTCGACATAGCCGATGTTTGCAACACCATTTGCGAAAAGCTCATTTCGCGCCATCCACACATTTATGGCAACATAAAAGTTTCTGACGAAGAGGAAGTGAAACAGAACTGGGAGAACCTTAAACTGAAAGAGGGCAAAAAAAGTGTTTTGGAAGGGGTGCCAAACTCCTTGCCGGCCTTGGTAAAGGCCAGCAGAATTCAGGAAAAAGTAGCGGGCGTAGGTTTTGATTGGGAAGAACCGCAGCAGGTTTTTGAAAAATTGCAGGAGGAGTTGGCCGAACTGCAACACGAAATTAACCGGAGCAACCAGGAGAAAATAGAAGCCGAATTTGGCGATGTGCTTTTTTCGATGATAAATTATGCGCGGTTTTTAAAAATAAATCCCGAAAACGCTTTGGAACGAACCAATAAAAAATTCATAAAACGCTTTCAATATTTGGAACGCAAGGCCAAGGAAATGAACAAATCGCTAAAGGATATGACCTTGGCCGAAATGGATGTTTTCTGGAACGACGCGAAAAAGGAGGATTTTTAAACCATTTGAATTACCGTTGTGCGGAACCGGCGGTTATTCCCGAATTTCTTTTATTTTGGATAATTTCGCCTTCCACACTTCCAACTGTTCTTTGTGCCGCGCAATGTTTTTGTGCACTTCCTTTACCAATGGATTGTTTTCGTCAACGTGGTGGAAAAAGCCCAAATTGTTTTCCAATTGGCGGATCTCATCCTTGGTTTCGTCAATCTTTTTTGAAATAAAGAAATGCTCGTTCTGTAGTTTTCGTTCATCGTCACGGTTTACGAGCGTGTTCAGCTTGTTGTCAAATTTAATCAGCTCCGTTTCCTTTTTGCTCAGGTCCAGTTTGGAAAATAACGCATCCAAGGTTTGGTTGAATTTTTGTTCAATCTGGCGTTTGTTGTAAGGCACCCTGCCCACCTTTTTCCAAGCAGCTATTTTTTCCTTTATGGTCTTTACATCGGCTTTGTGATCGCCCGTTAATTCTAAGGCTGCCAATTCCTGCAGCATGGTTTGTTTGGTTTCCAAATGTGCCACTTCTTCTTTATTGGCCTCATTTTTCTGGGCGTGCAGTCTGTCAAAATAATGGTTACAGGCTTTTTTGAATTGTTTCCAAACCTTATCGCTATCCTTTCGGGGCACGTGGCCAATTTTCTTCCAATCGTCTTGAATTTTCTTCATCAATCCAGTGGTTGTCTCAAAATCGTCGCTATCCTTATTTTCCTCGGCGATTTTTATGAGCTCGCGTTTCTTTTCCAGATTCAGGTACTGTTCCTTTTTCTGGTTTTTGTAAAAATTGTTTTTTTGACGGTTGAAATTTCCGGTGGCGTCTTTAAAAAGCTTCCAGATTTCCTTATTGTTGGCGCGTGGAACCCTGCCCGTATTGAAAAATGCATCGCGAAGTTCCTGTACCTTTTTCATTGCGTCCTGCCAGCCTTGGTGAGAAGATTTTACCCCTTCGGTAATGTTTTTAATAGACTCAACCAGTTGTTTTTTGGTTTCATAATTGGCTTCAAAATCCTTTTCCATTTCCGCCAATTGGGCTTGCCGTTTGTCGTGGATAATCTTGGTAGCTTCGCTGAATTTGTCCCAAACCTCATCGCGATATTCCTTGGCAACGGGACCAATATCTTCCTTCCACATTTTGTGAAGCATTTGAAGCTCCCTGAACGCCTTGTTTACGTCCGGTTCTTGGGTGAGTTCCTCGGCTCGGGTAATTAATTTCAACTTGCTGTCCAGATTGTGCTTAAAATCAAGATCGCGGAATTCCCTGTTTAAATGCAAGAAATCATAAAAATTCTCGACGTGGTGATGGTAGGTGTTCCAAACGGTGTTGTATTTATCGCGCGGAATGGGTCCGGCCAAATGCCATTTTTCCTGAATTTCCTTAAAATGTTTATAGGTCGTGTTGATGTTTTCCTCTGCACTCAAAAGGCCTTTCAGCGCTTCAATCAGTTCCCATCGCTTGTCCAGGTTGGCCTGAAGGTCTTTTTTAAGGTTTCGGTAATGATTGTTCCGCTTTTCCTTGTAATCAAAATAAAGCGAATTGAATTCTTTTTTTAAGGGTGTCGTAAACTGAAAGTCAATAATATTGCCGCCTTCTGCGAGAAATTCCTCTTTTTGATGTTCGAGCGCCTCATTAAACTTACTGTTGAATTCGGAACGGATTTCCTCCACATCGTGCTTTATATCCTGGATTTTTCCGGTTTTTAGAAGTTTTTCCAATTCGGCAACCAATTCCTTTTCAGAAAAACTGCTGTAATCCCGTTGCGAGGCTTCGGTGGAATCATCTTCGTCTTCCTCATCCTCAGATGAGGCTACTTCTTCTTCGTCCTCCACTGTTTCCGCATCATCGGCGTCGGCAGTTACCGGATTTTTTTCATCGGTTTTTTGCACGGATTGTTTTTCCTCAACCATAGCGTCCTCCAGCAGATCGTTATCGGCCTTTTTTTCTGTTTCCGCTACCAATTCCTTTTCGGAATCGCCCTGGGTTGCCTCGTGGACTTTTCCCTCCTCCGTTTCGGAAGCCCCACTTGCTGCTTGTGGCTGGGTTTCGTTTGTATCGGTTGGGGTTGGAATTTCCTTCCCATTTTCCGGGCTGGGGTTCGGGGTTGAACTATCCTGTGGCAATTTCTCGTCAGACATTTGTTTCAATGTTTAGGTTCGTTTATCTTGGAGGGTCAAGATACTAACAACTGTGCAATTGGCAAAGCCCGGCGCGTTTTTTTGAAAGGTTTTGGTTGATTTTTATGAATTCCAAATTTCCCAGGCCTTTTCTGCCTGAAATTCCAACATTTGCAGTCCGTTCGTGGTTTTTGCACCTTGCTTTTTTCCGCGTTTTAAAAATTCGGTTTCTGTGGGATTGTAAATCAAATCGAAAAGCAGGTGGTCCGAGGTAATGTTCTTATACGGAATAGGCGGAAAGGCCTCCACGGCCGGAAACGTGCCCAACGGAGTGCAATTGACGATCAGCAAATGTTTCTCAATTGCGCCGCCATCAAGGGAATCATACGTTATGGTGTTCGCTTTTTCCTTTCGGCCCACAAAGGTAAACTGGAACCCCAATTCCGATAGGGCGAAGGCTATTGCTTTGGAAGCGCCGCCCGTTCCCAAGATCAGTGCTTTGTTTTTTTTAAGCGGAAGAAATTTTTCAAGCGATTTTTGAAATCCGAAATAATCGGTATTGAAACCCGTCAATTCGCCATTCTCAGCTATTTTAATGGTGTTTACTGCCCCAATTTTTTGAGCGGTTTCATCCAAATTGTTTAAATAGGCAATTATCGATTCTTTATAAGGAATGGTTACGTTCATCCCTTTTAAATTGGGCGTTTTGGAAATTAATTCCGAAAACTGGGACAGGGAAGGAAGGTCGAAATTTTGATAGGAATGATTTAGATGTTCCGCCTTAAATTTTTCGGTGAAATAGTGCCTCGAAAACGAGTAGTCGATGTTTTTTCCGAGAAGTCCAAAATTAGCCACGGGCTTTCTTTTTATAGTTATCATACCAATCGAGGCTTAGCACGATGGCTGCGCCCACCACCATAAAAACGATGGCCAAAATTGTTTCCGTGCTAAAACTTTCGGGAAAATAGCGATTGTAGCCCGTTAAAATTTCGCGGCCATTGGCATCAAACCGAATTTGGCCGAGGGCATCAAGCGCATATTTTTTTTCTTTCCAAGGCCAAACAACCCCGAGCGATCCGGCGATAAAACCGATGATGACGGCATAGGTCGCTTTTTTGAACCGCTTTAAAACATAGGCCAATAAATGGGAAAGCGAAACGAGGCCGACCAGGGAACCCAATGAAAAAACTGCCAAAACCTTCAAAAGCTCGATGCGTTCCTTATTATAAACCCAACTGAAATCTCCTTGAAAAATATTGGCAAAAGTGTCGTACAGGGCATTCACCGAATCGACCAACAAAAGCACGTAGTTACCCAAAAGAATAAGAATGAACGAGCCTGAAAGCCCCGGAAGCGTCATTCCCGAAACGCTGATAATTCCGCAAAAGAAAACGAAGATCAGGTTGCTGTTTTCGCGGGCCGGTTCCAAAAAACTTATGGCGACGCCAGCCAAAACCCCCGCCAATAAATAAGCTGCATATTTACGGTTCCAATGGCCAAAATCCTTGGCGATAAAGTAAATGGAACCAATAATCATCCCGAAAAATGCGCTCCATACATGCAGTTCATAATGGTCGATCAAATAATCCAACAGTTTGGAAATACTGAAATAACTGATTACCATTCCCAAAATCAACAGGCTTAAAAATTGCCCATTGGTGTAGCGATACAAGCTTTTAAAGCGCCCGCCCAGCAGCAGTTTGAAGGCTTTCTTGTTTATTTTTTGGAGCGAGTAGATAAATTCCTCATAAAATCCCGCCACAAAAGCCACGACCCCGCCGGAAACCCCGGGCACTTTGTTTGCCGCGCCCATTCCGAGCCCTTTTAGGACCAGCCAGATTTTATCAGAAAAGGAGCGATTTTCGTACACTTTTTTGTTTTGGAATTTTTGGGTTATGTTTAATGGGAAGTTTCCGTGTTGTTCGAATTTCCGCCTTTCCTAACGGCAATTCTTTCCAATAAAAAAATCGTCAAAAAACCGATTACTGCGAAGACGATGGCCAAAAGCAATTGGGGATTTCCGTGATAGTTTTGGGGAAGAATACTTCGCTCAATAAATGGAATTTGTTCCCCGCTGTGGTTCATTCGGTATTGCAAAACCTCTTTCCATGGCCAAATTTTGTTCAGTGCACCCACCATAAAACCGGTGAGCACGGCCAAAATGAGATTTTTGTGGTGTTTGAACATCCAGTTTAAAATCCGCGAAAACATCTTCAAACCCAACACCGCGCCAAGCCCGAAAATCAACAATTTTCCAAAGGCCCCAAAAAACAGGGAACTGCTGGCGGTAGTAATTCCGTCGCCAAGTTGGGTGACCAAACCGATCACAGTGGTATAGGCCCCGAGCAACAACAGGATAAAAGCCCCAGAAATTCCAGGAAGGATCATCGCTATTATGGCCACAAACCCAGCCAAAAACAGAAACCAAATGCTTTCCGGTGAACCAATGGGCTCTGCAATGGTGATTAAATAAGAAAGTACCGAAGCTATAATGAGTGCCAAGATGATCCCGAACCTCCAATGTTCAATCTGTTGGCCCACATACACGATGCTTGCCACTACCAATCCAAAGAAAAAGGACCACACCAAGATTGGATAAAATTCCAAAAGCCAGGTTATTAGCTTGGCGAGCGAAATAATGCTAATAAAAATTCCCGAAAAAAGCGCTACCAAAAAGGAAAGGTTGTAATGCTTCCACGCTTGTGAAAAACCTTCATTCTTCCAACGCTTAAAAAAACCTAAATCAAGGTTGTGTATGGTTTCAATTAGTTCCTCATAAATACCGGAGATGAAGGCGATGGTTCCTCCCGAAACACCGGGAACTACATCGGCGGCGCCCATGGCCAGCCCTTTGGCGGTAACTAAAAAATACTGCAGAAAATTTCTTTGAGGCATAGGGTTCTTTTGCTAAAACCCCAAAAATACAGAATTTAAAGCGAAGGATTTTTGTACTGTGCTATTATTTCGCCCACCATTTTGGAGGCAAAGACGGCCGGGAACAATTCCTCGAGAATCATTGCGAAATCGGGCTCGGAGCGGAGGGCGTTTTTTAAGTGATATTCGCCTTTTCTCGATTCGTTCAGGGTAAAATATAGACCGGCGACGCGGTATTCCACTTCGGCGTTTTCAGGATAGAATTCCAGAGCTTGGTTAAAATTGTTCAGCGCAGCTTCAAATTCGCCTAAATTGATCAAAATGTCCCCGCGGGTAAGCCAGGATTCCAATTCATAGTTGCCCAATTCCAAAGCCTTGCGGTAGCCAACCTCTGCTTCCTCAAAAAGACTTAATTTGTTGTTTATTTTAGCATATCGTTTCCAGTAAAGCACATTTTCACTATCAATATTAATGGCCTTTTCGATGTAGTACAATGCTTTTTGGAACTGCTTATTTTTGTAATAAAAGTCCGTAATCGCAATCCAGCCCTTGTCCAACAGGGAATCCTCTTCCACACATTTATTGTAAAACTGGAGCGCCATTTCGGCATTGCCCAATTTTTCGTAGCATTTTCCAATACGCAATAGGGCATAGGATGTTGGATCGTCCAATCCTAAAGTGATGGAATAGCTTTCAATGGCTTCGGCGTGCTTTTTCATTTTTTCAAGCACTTTTCCTTTTTCGAGATAAGCGCCTATGAAACTGTCGTCGCTAATAATTGCAAAGTCGAAGGCAGCGAGGGCCTTTTTGTAATCCTTTAGTTGGTAATATTGCTTTCCCACTTGGTGCCAGGCAACCTCGCAATACGGATTTTTGTTTAAGAAATCATTGAGATAATCTATGGCCGCTTCATATTCTTCCAAATATTCAAAGCAATAAATAATATTGTAGAGCGCGGAATAGTCTTCTTCGTCTTCCTCCAAACACTTCATAAAATAGTATTTGGCGTTCTCATAATCTTCCATAAACAGATATTCCATTCCCAATAAGGAAAGTACATCTGCTTCGTCATCGGTAATTTCCAAAGCCTGCTCCAAGAGCATAATGGCTTCCTTGTGCATTTCGCGCCTCGAAAAAATATTGGCTTTTTGAATGTAGATTTCCTCGTTGTGCTGCTCCAATTGGTAAAGCGCGTCCAACAGTTCCTCGGCCACATCGAGTTGGTTCTCAAAGATATACATTTCCACTTGGAAAAGTTTTAAGTTGGTGCAGGTTGGATGCTGCTCCAAGCCTAATTTTGTCGCTTTTTTCGCAAGGGCGATCTTTCCGTTTTCAAGATAATGGTGAACGATTTCCTCGAATTCCTCTGAGTCAAAAAATAAAACGCTGTTGGTTTTCAGCATGGATTCGAATCTTTCCAGCGAGAAGTTGTTGTGCTCGTTTGAACTTAATTGCATACGCACGGTTTAACGGTTTCTTCTATTTTAAAGATAATAATGTAATTAGAAGTTCAATAGTTATGCCGCCTTTATTGTTAACGGACTTATCAACAGCTAAAAATTAGCGTAAATTACTGTAAATAAAAAGATTGTTCTGAGGTTAAGGTTGGCAAAAGGAATCCAAAACCGAAGTCAAAATGGCGCAGCCTTCCACAATTTCGTCATCGCTAATGGTGAGCGGGGGGGTAATGCGGATCGCCCTGCCCTCGAAAAGCAGCCAGAAAAGAACCAATCCGCGCTCTTTGCAGGCGAGGATTACCTTGGTGGCCAATTCGGGAGTTTCGACCATGGCAGCCAACATTAAACCCCTGCCGCGAACCTCCTTGATTAAGGAATGTTGCAGGAGCTTTCTAAAAAGTTGTTCCTTTTCCAGTGTTTGCGGCATTATTTCGGTTTCGGTCAGTTCCCGCAGGGTGGCCAAGGCAGCGGCCGCGACCACGGGATTGCCGCCAAAAGTGGTAATGTGACCAAGTTTCGGATGGTTTTGGAGCAGCGCCATTACTTGGTGGGAAGCAGTAAACGCGCCAATAGGTAGTCCGCCGCCCATTCCTTTTCCCATCACCAAAATATCGGGGGTTATATTGAAATGTTCAAAGGCAAAGAGTTTTCCGGTGCGTCCAAAACCGGGCTGAATTTCATCCAAAATCAAAAGAGTGCCGGTTTCATTGCACCGATTTCTTACTTTTTTTAAGTACCCATTTTGGGGTTGAATAAAACCTGCGCCGCCTTGGATTGTTTCTAAAATAACAGCTGCCGTTTGAGCAGTGATTTTTTCGAGATCAGCTTCGGTATTGAAATGAATGGCGGAGCAATCCGGCAACAAAGGCTTAAAGGCATTTTTACGTTCCTCGAACCCCATAACGCTCATCGCTCCCATAGTATTGCCGTGATAGGCGTGATGGGCATAGAGAATCTGGCTACGGCCGGTCGCCCGCCGCGCTAATTTTAGTGCGCCTTCAATGGCCTCCGTGCCGCTGTTTACCAAATAGGTGGTATTTAATTGGGGCGGAAGATTTTCAGCAAGCAGTTTTGTTAGTTCCACGGCGGGCTGTTGAATATATTCGCCGTAAACCATCACGTGCAAATATTTTTCAGCCTGCTCTTTAATTGCGGAAACCACTCGCGGATGGCAATGGCCCAGTGTGCAGGCGGATACGCCCGCCACAAAATCCAAATGTTTTTTGCCGGAAGTGTCAAAAATGTAGCTTCCTTGGGCGTGGGAAATTTCCAGCGCCAAGGGATGTGGGGTGGTCTGTGCTTGGTATTTAAAGAAATCGTTTTTCATTTAATAAAAGGTGCAGCGGGGCACTTTGGAAACTTTATGGAATGTTCACGGCTGCGCCCGAAGCCACGTTATTGATTATTATTTTGGAGGGAATCCTTTCCTTTTTTTGAAATCTCCATTTCTTTTTGCTGAAGGGAATCGCGCTTGGCGTCACTTTCAAGGGTTTCGGGCTGTGGGTCGTCGGGACGGTTTTGCAAATCCTTGGGGGAAAGTTTCGATTCGGCCGGAAGCTGGATTTCTGCCTCAGGTTTGTCGTCAAAAAACTGTCCCACGTCCTTCGGAAGGGGAATTCCCTTTATTTTTGGTAATATTGGCACCGGTTTTCCTTTGAATAGGTCTTCCACCGAATACAACCGCTCGTCGCCCCGCCACTGAAACCCAGGCAGCAAACGGGCATTTTCGGGCAGCATCGAGGGCGGGTATAACTTCCCATCCGCTTTTTTGATAAAACGGATTCCCGTAATTTGTTGCTCCTCCAAATACATTTGGATGGAACTGGAAACCGTATTGTTTATCCCTATCAATTTTTCTGTGTCATCGCGGGAAAAATAAATTACCTGTGCATTTTTGTTGATGTTTACCGTGTCGAGTTCATTATTGGTAAAAAGCCCGATAAGCCGTTCTCCCTTCACTTGGTTGAAGCCCAAGCTGTCTTTTTGAACCAGAAAGGCATTGTTAAAAACTTTCAATGTGTCGAGTTTGTCGGTCAACGTATCGGAAAGAATGTGAATAGTGTCGCCCGTCATTTGGTTTTCGCCGCTCCATAGCACCGGATTTCGCAATAGTTTGGTAATGCCCCTTTTTTCGTTCACATAAATACTGTCGCATTTTCCGCTGGTGGGATCTTCGCCTTCCTTGCCGGGCTTAAACAGGCGGGCGCGATAGAAACCCTTTACAATCCTGTTTTCGGGTTTTCCGGTTACCCTTAACGTGTCTGCGTGCACATAGATAGAATCACCATCGCGAACCGTTATCGCTACGGCACGCTTGGTTATAAAAACCGAGTCCTTCGCGCGGAATACCTCGGCATAATGTCCGCGGATCACACTTTTGTTGACCGTGTCGAGCACCCGTATATTGTTCGTGGCAGAAGCAAAACTTTTGTTTCGGTCAAAGTAGATACTGTCGCCGTAAAGTGTGCGGTTTTCATAATCTACTTTTGAATTTTTTACGAAGTAGCCTGTGTCGCCCCGAGTATCGTAATAGCCGCGTTCACAATATACCGTGCTGGTTTCGCTCACGATGGTGGACGGACCGTAAAGGTAAGCAGCGCCCGTTTCCGAAAAGAAATCCAATTGGTTGCTGTTTACGGTGTATTTCGGGTTTACGATTTTTACGTTTTGCAGGAACTGATATTTTTTGCTTTCGGCAAAATACCTGCCGGAGCGGCTGGTCAAAACGCTGGAGGTATCCTGAACGGTGCCTCCGGTCCGATAATAGGCCTGTTGCTTTATCCGGTCAAAATAGAGGGTGTCTGTTTTAAGGGTGGTTTTCGGTTCGGTGAGTATCACATCGCCACTGGCAAAGGCGAATTGAGTGTTGCCGTTATATTCTGCATATTTGCTGTTCATGGAAACCGTATCGCCCTGCGTGATGCGCACATCGCCATAGGCCTTTACGAAATTGCTTTTTAAATAGACAAAAGCTTGGTCACACCACATTTCCACGCCTTCGTGAACAATATACACTTGGCCAGTCTCGTCTTTGGTGTAAATGGCCGCATCGGGAAATTCCGGACGTAATTCCAAATAGCCAGATTGGATGTCAACTTTCTGTTTTTCCTGTGCGGAAAGATTTATTCCGAGGAATAGGAAAAAAAGAAGAAAAAAACTATATATCGAATTAATTTTCAAATGCTATTTTTAAAATCCCAAATCCCAAATCCCAAATCCCAAATCCCAAATCCCAAATCCCAAATCTCAAATCCCAAATCTCAAATTCCAAATCCCAAATCTCAAATTCCAAATCCCAAATCCCAAATCCCTAATCCCTAATCCCTAACTCCGATGAATGGTCTGTTTTCTATCTGGGCCAACGGAAACAATTTTGATGGGCACTTCCAATTCCTTTTCCAAAAATTCAATGTAATCGTTCAGCGCTTTCGGCATTTGTGAAGCTTCGGTCATTTTGGTTAAATCGGCTTCCCATCCTTTCATTTCGGTATAAACCGGGGTCACGTTTTCGGCCTCAATATTATAGGGAAAATGGTGAATGGTCTTACCCTTATAATTATAGGCCGTACAAACTTTTAAGGTGTCGAACCCGCTTAAAACGTCGCCTTTCATCATTATTAATTGGGTAACGCCATTAACCTGCACGGCATAGCGCAGGGCAACCAAATCTAACCAGCCACAACGTCTGGGACGCCCGGTGGTGGCGCCAAATTCATTTCCGACACGGCCCATGGTGGCGCCGTCCTCGTCAAAAAGTTCGGTGGGGAAGGGGCCGCTGCCGACACGGGTGGTATAGGCTTTAAAAATTCCAAATACCTCCTTTATTTTGCCCGGAGCTACACCCAATCCGGTGCAGGCACCCGCGGCGGTAGTATTGGAGGAAGTAACGAAAGGATAGGTTCCAAAATCAATATCGAGCAGCGAACCTTGTGCGCCTTCGGCCAAAATGGTTTTGCCTTCCTTCTGCGCTTGGTGAATAAATTCTTCACTGTCAATAAACGTTAGCGATTTCAAAACTTCCACGGCTTTGAAAAATTCCGCTTCCAGATCGGCCAGGTCATACTGCACGTCCACATTATAAAAACTGATCATCGCCTCGTGCTTGTCGGCCAAGGCGCGGTATTTTTCCTGCCAATTGTCCATTTCAAGATCGCCCACACGAATTCCATTCCGGCCGGTTTTGTCCATATAAGTGGGGCCAATACCTTTTAGAGTGGAACCAATTTTGGCTTTCCCCTTGGCGGTTTCTGAGGCAGCGTCCAAAAGTCGATGGGTGGGCAGAATTAAATGGGCTTTTCGAGAAATCAAAAGGCTTTTTTTGAAATCGATGTTGAATTTTGCCAGGTTGTCCAATTCCCGTTTAAAAATCACGGGATCGATCACCACCCCGTTGCCTACCAAATTAATGGTGCCCTCGTGAAAAATTCCGCTGGGAATGGTGTGCAACACGTGCTTGTGGCCATCGAATTCCAAGGTGTGGCCTGCGTTAGGGCCACCTTGAAAGCGCGCTATTATATCATAGTTTTTTGTGAGGACGTCAACAATTTTTCCTTTGCCTTCGTCGCCCCATTGCAATCCAAGTAGTAGGTCTACTGCCATAATTTTTTATTGATTGGTCCCCTCATCAGTGGTGGTTTGGGGTTTTCTGTTTCCGTAGAAATAAAGGGAATGGTTGGTTATTTCAATATTGAAAATTTCTTCAATGGTTTTTTTGATGTTGTAAATCCGAGGGTCACAAAACTCGATTACCTCTCCGTCGCCAAGAATTACGTGGTCGTGGTTTCTGTCAAAATAGGATTTTTCGTAATGGGCCTGGTTTTGACCAAATTGGTGCTTGCGAACCAAGCCACATTCCAACAGCAATTCGATAGTATTATAAAGGGTAGCACGGCTAACGCGATAGTTTTTGTTCTTCATATTTATATACAACGACTCTATGTCGAAATGGTCATCGTGGTCATAAATTTCCTGAAGAATGGCATAGCGTTCCGGCGTTTTGCGGTGGCCCTTTTGCTCTAAGAAATCGGTAAAAACGTTCTTTACGATTTCTTGGTTATGTATGTCTGTTTTTGAGCTCATAATTACGGTATGCAAAGGTACTTAAATTTTAATTGCAGCATTGGCCAAATGGTAGAAATTGAATTCTTCCCTTGGATGGCCTGGGAGGGATGCAGACCATTTATTTTTATGAACATATTGATGCTGCAGGAAATTTTCTAAACAACAGCCGGTGGTCTCAAGCGATCGTTTCTATACCCGGGTAACTTTATCGATTCCGTTTATTTTCTTAATGTTCTCCACCAAGTTGTTGAGGATGGATTTATTCTTAACCACCACCACAATTTTTCCCGTAAAAATTCCGTCGTTACTGTCAAAATGGACACTTTTCATATCAATATGGTGGTTGCTGGAAATAACCTTGGTGACGCCATTAACCAACCCGATGGTGTCAATGCCCGAAATGGTTAGCACGGCCTTAAATTCCTGTTGGGTGCTGTCGATCCATTTGGCGGGCATAATTCGGTAGCTGTAGTTGCTTTGCAATTGAAGCGCGTTCGGGCAGTTGGTTTTATGGACCTTTATGCCCTCGTTCACCGTAACAAAGCCAAAAACATCGTCGCCGGGAATGGGATTGCAGCAGTTGGCCATTTTATAGTCCAATTTTTCCTCGTTTTTCCCAAACACAAGTTGGTCAAATTTTTCGGTAATTTCCTCTTTGTTTAGGTCCTCGGGTTTGTCCGGTTTTCGGATCCTGTTTTTGAAGAAACTGATAAAAGCATTGCTGCGCGAGGCGGCGAAATCCTTCAGTTTTTGGTTGTCGATGATGCCGGCCCCAACGCGATAATACAAATCCAAACTGGTTTTCACTTTAAAGAAAACAACGAGTTGGTTCAGCAGGTTTTCGTCCAAATTCAATTTTAGTGACTTTAACTTGCGCGCCAGGATTACTTTTCCCTCTTCGGCTAACTGCTTCTTTTCGTCTTTTAATGAAGATTTTATTTTGGAGCGTGCGCGGCCGGTGGTGGCGTAGTTAAGCCAGTTGGCGGTAGGTTTGGCGCTTTCAGAGGTAATGACTTCCACTTGGTCGCCACTTTTTAGCTCGTGGCTCAAGGGTACCAATTTCCCATTAACCTTCGTGCCGCGTGTGTGCATACCGATTTCGGTGTGGATGTGAAAGGCAAAATCCAAAGCGGTGGCGCCTTTGGGCAACGAATACAGGTCACCTTTCGGCGAAAAGACAAATATTTCCTTTGCGTATAGGTTTAACTTGAATTCTTCCACAAAATCAACTGCGCTTATTTCAGAATTTTCCAGCGTATCCTGCAATTTGTTGAGCCAGTTTTCAAGGCCGCCATCGTCCTTTTCCTTGTTTTTGTATTTGTAATGTGCCGCGAAACCCTTTTCGGCAATTTCGTTCATCCGCTCGCTGCGGATCTGGACTTCCACCCATCGGCCTTTGGGACCCATTACGGTAATGTGCAGGGCTTCATAGCCCGTGGATTTTGGCGATGAAATCCAATCGCGCAACCGGATTGGGTTGGGCCGAAAATGGTCCGTGACGATGGAATATATTTTCCAGGCGAAGAATTTTTCGTTCTCGGGGCTGGTTTTGTAGATAATCCTGACCGCAAACTTGTCGTAAACCTCATCAAAAGTAACGTTTTGGGCAAGCATTTTTCTTCGAATGGAAAAAATGGATTTCGGGCGGCCTTTTATTTCGTATTCAAGATTTTCGGCGTCCAACGAATTTTTTATCACTTTGTTGAATGCTTCAATATAGGCGTCCTGTTCCTCTTTGCTTTCCTTGATTCGGCTGAGGATATCGGCGTAAACGTCGGGTTCTGTGAATTTCAGCCCCAAATCCTCAAGTTCGGTTTTAATGTTATAAAGTCCGATGCGGTGGGCGAGGGGGGCATAAATATAAAGCGTTTCCGAAGCGATTTTGCGCTGTTTGTCGGGCGGCATGCTGTCCATAGTCTGCATATTGTGCAGCCTGTCCGCAATTTTTATGATGATTACGCGGATGTCCTCATTAAGGGTAAGCAGCATTTTCCGAAAATTCTCCGCCTGCATCGATACGTCTTCGGACATATTGATGTGGGCAATTTTGGTCAATCCGTCCACGATCCGCGCTACGGCCGTTCCGAACATCCGTTCAATATCCTCTAGTGTGTAGGCCGTGTCCTCGACCACGTCGTGGAGCAGTGCGGCGGCTATGCTGGTGGCGTCCAGCCCAATTTCCGAAGCTACAATTTTCGCAACCGCTATGGGGTGAAAAATATAGGCCTCGCCACTTTTGCGGCGCTGTTCTTTGTGGGCATCTACGGCAAGGTCGAACGCGCTTCGGATCAGTTTTTTGTCCTCTTTTGAAAGCGTGCGATAACTGATTTTCAGCAACTGTTTGTACTGCTTGGCGAGCTGTTTTTTTTCTTCTTCAAGTGCGGCTTCTGTCATAAACCTAAAAATATTGAAAAGGAATGGAATTGGCAAGAAAATTAATTGAGGTAAAGCGCTGAAAATTAAGTGGAAATAAAATGTGCGCTTTGTTCAAAAGAAGCAATTCTTCGGAAAAGTTGTTTTTTATGAAATGTAATTCCAGATATTCCGATATTTCACCAGTTGGGCATAGGTTTTTTTGATTGGCATATTTTCTTCGGAAATAAGGTTCGGGTCGGCCTTTAAGGTTTGGGCGGCGTAGCTTCTGGCTATTTTCAATATTTCGCCGTCTTTTACGATATCTGCAATCCGAAGATTTAAAACACCGCTTTGTTGCGTACCCATTAAATCGCCCGGACCACGCAGTTTTAGGTCCACTTCGGCAATTTCAAACCCATCGCCGGTGCGCACCATGGTTTCCAGTCGGGTTTTGGCATCGGACGAAAGCTTGTGGCCCGTCATCAAAATGCAATAGCTCTGCTCGGCACCGCGGCCCACCCTTCCGCGCAACTGGTGCAACTGCGAAAGTCCGAACCGTTCCGCACTTTCAATTATCATCACACTGGCGTTGGGCACGTTGACGCCTACTTCTATCACGGTAGTGGCGACCATAATTTGGGTTTCGCCCTTAATAAAACGGTTCATTTCAAAATCCTTATCGGCTGGTTTCATTTGTCCGTGGACAATAGAAACCTGATATTGGGGCTGTGGAAATTCGCGGACAATACTCTCGTAACCATCCATCAAATCCTTATAGTCCATGGTTTCACTTTCCTGGATCAGCGGATAGACTATATAAACTTGCCGGCCCTTTTTGATTTCGTCCTTTATAAAACGGAAGACCCTAAGTCGGTTCGCATCATAGCGGTGCACGGTTTTTATTTCCTTTCGGCCGGGTGGAAGTTCGTCGATTACGCTAATATCCAGGTCGCCATAAATGCTCATCGCGAGGGTGCGGGGGATAGGGGTGGCGGTCATCACGAGGATGTGTGGGGGAACCGTCCCTCCAACCTCGCCGGATGGGCTTCCCTTATGCCATAGTTTGCTCCTTTGTTCCACTCCAAAACGATGTTGCTCGTCCACAATGGCAAGCCCCAAATTTTTAAATTTCACCTTTTCCTCGAGCAACGCGTGGGTGCCGATTAGGATGTTTAAATCACCATTTTCCAATTTTTGATGGATGCTCTTTCTTTTTGAAGTTGAAGTTGAGCCAGTAAGAATTTCTGTACTGGTATTCAGCTTTTTACACCATTCAAATAAACCGTTATAATGTTGGACTGACAAAATTTCAGTTGGAGCCATCAAACAGGCTTGAAAACCGTTGTCAAGCGCCATCAACATTGCCATGAAGGCTACTATGGTCTTGCCAGAACCAACATCGCCCTGCAAAAGACGGTTCATTTGGGCGTTGCTACCCAAATCGTTGCGAATTTCTTTGATGACCCGCTTCTGTGCCTCGGTCAATTCGAAGGGCAAATGTTCGGAATAGAAGGTATTGAATGTAGGCCCTATCTTATCAAATGGAAACCCTTTAATTTTTGATTTATGCAGAAGATTTTTCCGGATTAATTGCAGTTGGATGTAGAACAATTCCTCAAATTTCAATCGGTATTGTGCGCGTGCTAAATGCTGTTGGCTTTTTGGAAAATGGATGTTAAAAAGAGCCTCATTTTTTGGGACCAATTTTAACTGTTCCAAAATAGTGTTTGAAAGCGTTTCGTCGAAGCCATTTTTACTTTCCAAAAAAACTTGTTGCATCAGCGAATTTATCACTCGGTTTGTGATGCCGCTGTTGGTCAATTTTTCGGTGGAAGGATATACGGGTTGCATGGCCGAACGGATGCTCTTTTCGTGTGCGTCGAGCAATTCCATTTCTGGGTGGGGCATCGAGAAACTTCCGTTGAAAAAATTTGTTTTGCCAAAAATTACATAGGGAACATTCAGCTTTAAATTCTCCCGAATCCATTTTTGACCTCGAAACCAAACCAATTCCATCGTGCCCGTTTCGTCCATAAAGGTGGCCAGCAGCCTTTTTCCCTTCTTTTGCTCCACCGTTTTTATATGCGTAATTTTTCCGACAATTTGCACTTCGGCATTGGTCTGCTGCAATTGCGCGACTTTATAATACTGCGTGCGGTCTAAATAGCGATTGGGAAAGAGATTCAGCAAATCCTGAAACGTGTGGATGCCGAGTTCCTTTTTCAGCAAATCTGCCCGGTGTTGGCCTACGCCTTTTAGGTAATCTATTGGAGTTTGCAGGAAATTGGCATTCATAAAACGAATTTACTAATTCCGAAGGAAGTGAAGGAATCCGAATATAGAATTATTATCTTTATACAATGGAAATGAATTTCAATACAAAAGATGAATGTAAAGTACGGCAGGAAGCAGCTTTTATGAAGCTTTTAGGCACTGAAAGAGTTTTCCTATTTTTCAACTTGTGCCCTGAAATGCGATATTTTCCTGCTCAAGAATTTTCAGATAAAAAGGATAATTTTATAATTCATTTTAAAAACAGATGATGAAAGGAAAGGCGGCCGCCCTAAGGATTTTCCGGACATTCAGGAACTGCAACGCACTAAAAATAAGTTGGATTTAGAATGATGGTCAAGTATTTTTTAGCAGTATTCTGCTTTTTGTGCGCAGTTCAAATTTCTGCCCAACAGACCGAGGTGGTGGATTTTTTGAAGATTGAGGCCCAACTGAAACCTGATGCCATTAAAGAGAAAATAGACGGTCGATTAAGGACTACTTTTAAAATTTTGACCGCTACCGATTCCATTTTCTTGGATGCCGTAAATTGTCAAATTAAAGAGGTTGAAACCAAGGATTTCTACGTAAAAAACGATGCAAAAAAAATCTGGTTCGTTGGAAATTTTAATAAGGACCAAACCTACACCGCCGAATTTGATTACGAAATGTTCCCAAAGCAAACCCTCTATTTCTTTGCTAATGAAATGTGGACACAGGGCCAAGGGAAATACACTTCCCATTGGTTGCCGAGCATTGATGACGTTAACGAAAAGATTGAATTTGACCTTTCCCTGATTGCAGCCGAAAATAAAACCGTGATTGCAAACGGCAGGTTAACCGAGGTAAAGCCCGATCCAAACGGAAAAATTTGGGGTTTCGATATGGAGAAGCCAATGTCGAGCTATTTGGTTGCCTTCGCCATCGGCAATTTCACCAAAAAAGAAATTGTTTCAAATTCTGGAATTCCAATTGAATTGTATTACAAACCCTCAGATTCTCTAAAAGTAGAACCCACGTATCGCTACAGCAAACAGATTTTTGATTTTTTGGAAACTGAAATCGGCGTTGCATATCCCTGGCAAAATTACAAGCAGGTGCCCGTTCGCGATTTTCTGTATGCCGGCATGGAAAACACCACCGCCACCATTTTTTCGGAAGCTTTTGTGGTGGATTCTACCGGGTTTAACGACAGAAACTACGTAAACGTAAACGCCCACGAACTGGCCCACCAATGGTTTGGCGATTTGGTTACCGAAAAATCAAGCGATGACCATTGGTTGCAGGAAGGTTTTGCAACCTATTACGCCTTGCTGGCGGAAAGGGAAATTTTTGGCGACGATTATTTTTATTGGCAGCTACTCCAAACCGCCGAACAATTGAAGGCTGCAAGCGATGAAGGCAAGGGCGAATCGTTGTTGGACCCAAAGGCGAGCTCGCTTACGTTCTATCAAAAGGGGGCGTGGGCCTTGCATATTCTACGCGAGGAAATTGGAGAGGAGGCTTTCAAACAGGCCATAAAAAATTATTTGGAAAAATATAAATTCCAAAACGTTTCCACCGATGATTTTTTAAAGGAAGTGAAAGCCGTTTCAAATTTGGATATTTCGGCTTTTGAAAAAGATTGGCTGCAACAGACCGCTTTTCAAAGTGAAGCGGCTTACCAATCGTTGCTGAAATCGGCATTCGTAAAACGGTATTTTGAAATTTCGGCACTGCGAACGGTTCCCTTGGCAGAAAAAAAGATGCAATTAAAAACCGCACTTACTTTTCCGAACGATTTTATCGGGCAGGAAGCCGTGTATCAATTGGTGGACGAACCCATTTCCGAAACGCTTCCGCTTTACAAAACCGCTTTGGAAAGCAATAATCTTTATGTTCGGCAAGCGGTGGCACTTTCGATGCGGCATATTCCGAAGGATTTCCAAATGGAATATGAAAGCCTTTTAAACGATCCTTCCTATGTAACTATGGAAGCCGCGCTCTATCAGCTCTGGATGCAATTTCCTGAAAAAAGAATTGCTTATCTTAACAAGACAAAGGGAATTGAGGGTTTTCAGAATAAAAACATTCGGCAGCTCTGGCTCGCTTTGGCCCTGATCACGGACCAGTATGAAAATACTGAAAAAGCACGCTATTTAAGCGAGTTGAAAAATTATACTGCCACCGATTACAGTTTTGAAATCCGTGAAAAAGCGTTTGAATATGTTAACGAACTACAGTTGTGGGATTTGGAAACGCTTAGGAATTTGGTGGAGGCCTGTGCGCATCCTACGTGGCGTTTTTCAAAATTTTCCAAAGAAATGCTTCATGAGTTGCTTCAGAATGAAAAATATTACGAACAAATCAAGGTTTTGGGCAGGCAGGTTTCGCAAAAGGCGGCTATTTATTTAAATTCAATCGTAAAGGAATGAGGGCATTGGTGATTTCGGGCGGTGGCAGCAAGGGCGCCTTTGCCGGGGGCGTGGCCCAATATTTAATTGAGGAATTGCACCATCAATACCATCTGTTCGTGGGCACTTCCACCGGAAGTTTGCTTATTTCCCATTTGGCCTTGGATAAAGTGGCAAAAATTAAGGAGGTCTATACTTCGGTTACCCAAAAGAGTATTTTCAACAGTTGCCCGTTTGTGATCAAAGAGGATAAGTTTGGCGGAAAGCAAATTGGCATTGACCATTTTACGGTTTTGAAGAATTTTTTAAAAGGAAAGAAAACCTTTGGCGAAAGCTTAAACCTTCGAAAATTGATTGAAAAAACCCTGACGGAAACAGAATTCAACGCACTAAAAGCATCGGAGGTTGAGGTGGTGGTCACGGTTTCCAACCTTTCGCTAAACCAAGTGGAATACAAATCGGTGAACGATTTTGAATATCAGGATTTTTTGGACTGGATTTGGCTTTCCTCCAATTTTACCCCCTTTATGAGCTTGGCCAAAAAGGACGGCTGCGAATATGCCGACGGCGGTTTTGGAAGCATGGTGCCCATTGAAGAGGCCATAAACCGGGGAGCAAAAACCATTGATGTAATTATTTTGGAAACCGAGGTTACCTATTACAACCGGTTGCCTTCCAAAAATGTTTTTTCCTTGCTAACCAATATGCACAGCTACATGGCAGACCGCATTGAAAAACAGAACATCCGCATTGGTAAATTTGTGGCCGCCAATAATGATGTGATCATCAATTTATATTACACTCCAACGGTGTTGACAACCAATAGCCTAATTTTCGATAAGGAAATGATGGCGAAGTGGTGGGAGCGCGGCTATACCTACGCCAACCAGAAAAATGAGGAACTGAATGAAATCCGAGTAAAGGAAGATTAAAAAAACCGATTTTGGAAAGGGGGAATTCCCCCTTTTTTTGAGGGCTTTCCCCCGTAATTTGGTCTATTTTAGAGGTAAACAACTGATAATCAAATGCTATTTTGTAACTTCCGTGTTGGCTACAACTGAGGTTCTTTTATGTCTGTAAATTTGTAATTACCTTTAGGCCACAACTCTAAAAACCAATCATTATGACAACCAAAACCACCTTCCGATTTTTTCTTTTTGGCTGCATTGTTTTCATTTTTGCGAATTGCGAAGAACCCGGCACACATTCCACCCCTCCTTATGACGGGCCACCGAAGGATTTTATAATTTCGCAGGAGCGCGCACAGGAAATCTATAATTCCTATACGCAGCGCCGGGTTTCCATAATCAAAAAATTTGAGGACAGCATTACCAGCGATGGTTCCAAATTTACTCCCACCCGCTATGCCGAATATGATTATGAAACCATAAAACAGTATATGGCCTATATTGAACACGAGGCACAACAGGCCCAAGTGGAAATTAAAACCTTGCGATTCTACTTGTCCAATTATCCCGACAGCGAGAAATTTCCAGATGGACAAGTTGTGAAATATCCTAAAAGAAACAGTTTCTTCGTGCTGCCCACGATGGATTATGAAGGAAAAAATGTAGGCTTTTCCGTAGTGGAAAAAGATGGCAAATACACCGCCGTTCCATTGCGAAAAAATGCAGGGAAGGAAAACGATGCTTCCCAAAAATCAAAGGATTCCGCTGGACAGATGAATGAGGCCGGCTTCTTTTTGACCCAAAATGATACGACCCAAAACGGTGGAAATTCAAGTTTGATTTTAAATGATTCCCATCTTTCCCCACCTCCATACGGTCCAGATGACTTCGGCGTAACGGATTAACAAATAGGGTTGATTTTTGGAAACTGCTCTCACTATTATCCAAAACACGCACATGGCGCTCTACGTTATTGTGTTGCTTTTGGCAATCTATAAATTCCCGGATTATAAGAATTCCCCTTTAAAATTTTTGCCGTTTATCCTGTTGTTCACCGTAGTGACGGAATATTTGGGCCTTTTTGTCAAAAAAGTTTTTCAGGATGCCAATTTTGTAATCTATAATATTTATTACCTATTATATTTCCTTTTCTTTCTCTACGTTTTTTTAAAGGTAATCAGGGGAAAGAAATTTAAGCGTTGCATCGAAATAGGAATAGGCCTGTTCGTTATTTTTTATTTGCGCGATTTAATCTTTACCAACATTTACCAAACTTCCTTCGCGCTATCCTATATTGTAGGGGCTTTGGTGCTAATTTTCTGCATCATTCTTTATTATATCGAAATTTTGCAGTCGTCGCAAGTGCTCATCATAAAAAATGATTTGTTATTTTGGATAAGCGTAGGCCTGTTTTTGTTTTATATTGGATATCTTCCCATAAAAATCATACGAACCTGGTTTTATGAGATCGGCGAATTTTTTCTCGTATTGCTGCTTATTCAGTATTCCCTCATTACAGTAATGTATGTGTTTTTTCTTATCGGTTTTTTATGGATGAAAAAGAAATCATAATTCTCGTTGCCATCACCATTCCTATCATTTTGGTGGTGACGGTAATTGTGCTCTTCAGCGTGTTTTCGAGAAGAAAAAATCGATTGCTTCAAGAACAGGAAGCGACCAAAAAGGCCTTCGATCGCGAACTTGCCGAATCGCAAATTGAAATTCGGGAGCAGACCCTTCGCAATATTAGTTGGGAGTTGCACGATAATATTGGGCAGTTGATGACTTTGGCGAAAATCCAGGCCCAAATGGCGCAGGAAAAGCCGGAAATGCTGGCCGAGGTTTCCGAAACCATCGGCACCGGAATTGAAGAACTTCGGGCACTCTCAAAATTGATTAACCCCGAAGCTCTTAAAAGCCTAAGCCTGAAAGAGGCGGTTGGTTTGGAAATTGAGCGTTTCAACCGGCTTAAATTTATCGATGCCAAGCTGACCATTAAAGGAAAGGTGCGGGCGATGGATGGGAATACACAAATTATCCTATTTCGTATTTTGCAGGAATTTTTTTCCAACACCATAAAACATTCCAAAGCCACGGCGCTGGAGGTTACGCTCAATTATGGCGAAAATCAATTGGCGATTACTGCAAACGACAATGGGGTGGGCTTTGAGGGGACAGATAATTTTTTGGGAATTGGGCTGAAAAATATGAAAACCCGTGCAAAACTAATTAATTGCCACCTTAAGATACATTCCGTAAAAGGGGAGGGAACCGTGTTGCACCTAGTCCATCAATTTGTTTGAACGGCCTGTTGTTTTTATTTAAAGGAATTTAACACAAATGAAATATAAAGTTGTAGTAGTTGACGATCATTTTTTGTTGTCCCAAGCCATTGGGGCGTTGGTCAATGAATTCGAAAATTTTCAGGTGCTCTATCTTTGCAGGAATGGACAGGAACTTTTGGACAAATTAAAAAATCCAAAAAATATCCCTGATTTGGTACTGATGGATATTAAGATGCCCATTTTGAACGGAATAGAAACTACCGAAAGACTCAGAAAACAATATCCATCCATTAAAGTGTTGGCCCTTTCCATTGAGGAAGATGAATTTACTATTTTAAAAATGCTGCGGGCGGGCGCCAAGGGCTATTTAATGAAAGACACCCAAAAAAGGATTCTGCACAAGGCGCTGAAGGAAGTGATGGAAATTGGGCATTACCATTCAAATACCATTTCAAGAATTCTATTGGATTCCGTTGGAAAAAATCAAGAAACGGACCTAAAGGAAAAGGAGGTGGAATTTATCCAACTGGCTTGCACGAATTTAAGCTACAGTGAAATTGCCGATGAGATGCACTGCAGCTATAAAACCATTGAAAACTATAGGGACGGGCTCTACAAAAAACTCGGGATAAAAAATAGGATCGGGTTGGTGCTTTTCGCCATTCAACACAACTACTTTACGCCCTAAAATAGCTCGCCGACTTCTTTTTTAACGTAGGCCAAGGCTTTTTGCGACGGGGAAACTTCTTCCATAAATTGCTGCAACAGCCATTCCCTCATTTTATCGACATTGCCATCCTTCTCGTGCATGGAGGCCTGCCGAATGATGTGGATAGTTGCATTTTTTGCGGCATTCACCAAATTCCAACATTCGGGCGAAATATAAATTTGTTGGGTGAGGTTATGATCAAATTCCTGTTCAATATTTTTTATGAGCAAATTTTCATAATCGTCCTTTGCATCCGAAAAGGGTTTAACGCGCACCAATAATTTGTTGGGATCGATCCGTTCCAAAAAAAGGGTGACCCGTTCATAGGCCTGCAGTCGCAAGGGCAAAATTTGTTTTTGTGCTTCCCGATGCACCAAAAACCGGCGACGGCCTTCTTCATTGGCGGTGTGGCCCTTAAAGAAAAAATAGGCTACAAGGCCCACCACAATAGCGGGCAACAAATAAGCTACGTAATTAAGAACAAGCGTTGTTTCTTCCATAAAGAAAATTTGATGGCAACAAACTTAAGGTGTTTCCATAGATTGAACAAATAACGCAAAAGCGTCCATTTCAAAAAAAGTGCTTTAGAGACCCTGGATAGTTTTAAGGAAAACTTTGGAAAGCTGTATTTTATTGTGGGAATTCAATACCGAACTTTGTTCTTTTTGCGCATTTCCTTTACTTCTTTTTTGGCTTCTTTCTCGTGGTAATTTCCGCCTAAATGTTCGCAGTGAGAAAGGGCTTTCATGCTTTCAAACGGCACCTCGCATTTGTGGTACATAAATGATTGGGCCAAAGTTTTGATCAAGTTTTTATCGCCCACCGTTAAATCTACATCATCCATCGTAAATTGGCAGGGATGTTCGTAGCCGCAAGCGTGGGTCATTTCCAGCAGTTCCTTTCGGAAATTTTTAAAATAAAAATGCGCCCGTACGGATTTGTCTTCAATATTTATACCCCGTTGCAACCACTTGTTTTGGGTAGCGACGCCGCTCGGACATTTGTTGGTGTGGCATTGCTGGGCCTGAATGCAGCCGATGCTCATCATTGCCTCGCGCGCAACGTTCACCAAATCGGCACCCATGGAAAAAGCCATGGCCGCTTTGGCAGGAAAACCTAACTTTCCGCTTCCAATGAATACAATTCGGTCGCAAATGTCGTGTTTCTTAAAAATTTTATATACTTCGGCGAAACCGAAAAGCCAAGGCAACGAAACGTGATCTGCAAAACTTGGGGGCGAGGCACCGGTTCCGCCTTCGCCTCCATCAATGGTAATAAAATCAGGGCCCTTGCCTGTTTCCTTCATCACTTTCGCCAGTTCTTCCCACTCGCCCAAACGACCCACCGCCGATTTGATTCCAACGGGCAGACCGGTGGCCTGCGCGATACTCTCAACAAATTCAACCAGTTCCTTTACCCCATTGAAAGCAGAGTGGTTGGGTGGCGAAAGTACGTCCTTTCCGAGCGGCACGTGGCGGATTTCGGCAATTTCAGGTGTAATTTTTGCGCCCGGCAAAACCCCGCCCTTCCCCGGTTTTGCGCCTTGGGAAAGCTTTACCTCAATGGCTCGGACCTGCGGATTGTCGTTCACGAGCTTTACGATTTTTTCCATCGAAAAATTGCCCTCCTCATCGCGAACCCCGAAATAGCCCGTCCCGAAGTGGAAAACTACATCCGCCCCGGTTTTGTGATAGGGGGAGAGTCCGCCTTCGCCAGTGTTGTGGTAGCAGTAGGCCAGTGCGCAGCCTCTGTTCAGCGATTCCACCGCGCGGGCGGAGAGCGAACCAAAACTCATGGCCGAAACGTTGATCACCGATGCCGGACGGTAGGGCCTTCTTCTTTTATGATAGGCGCCCATTACTTTGGCGCAGGGCAGAAAATAAGGGTTTTTATAATTCGGATTGTCTTTTTCAACCTTAAAGGGTAAGAGCGAATTATTTATAAAAATATAGTTTGGTTCATAAATATCGCGGTCGGTCCCGAACCCTTCGTAATTGTTTTCGTTTTTAGCGGAAGCATAAATCCAGCCGCGTTCAATTCTATTAAAGGGAAGTTCCTCGCGGTTGTTGGCCACAATATACTGCCGAAGCTCCGGCCCAATACTTTCCAACATATACCGAATGTGTCCGATAATGGGGAAGTTGTGGCTGATGGTGTGGTGCTTGTTAAAGAAAACATCGCGAATGGCGACCAACAATAGGATGATAATAACCCAAGCCCACCAGGGGATTTGGCCTAAAAAAGATAGAAACGAATCCATGAAGTACAATTTTTTTATAAAGGTATTTAAAATAATCGCATTTCCGAAGAATATTAAAAAAGGTAATTTTTCGGCGCAGTTGAGGCCATTTATTCTTAAAATGAAAAAACGATTTCAGAATTCACCAAGCACGATTTTCCTTAATTGATCCTATTCCCCAAAAGCGATTCCACAACCAGTCTAATATGTTTATAATTTCGACAAAAACCTTTCCCAAAAAAGTTTCATAATGGTTATTTTCACAGCTTGAAGAAAATGAAGTTTTGGAAGCATATTTAGAACAACTCAACGATGCGCAGCGTGCGCCAGTACTGCAAAAAGACGGGGCGATGATTGTTATTGCCGGCGCCGGTTCGGGAAAAACCCGAGTGCTTACCTACCGAATCGCATACTTGATGGACCAGGGTGTGGACGCGTTCAATATTTTGGCGCTTACCTTTACCAACAAGGCCGCGCGCGAAATGAAAAACCGTATCTCAAAAATTGTGGGCGCTAGCGAGGCCAAAAATCTTTGGATGGGCACGTTCCATAGCATTTTCGCAAAAATTCTTCGGTTTGAGGCCGATAAATTGGGCTATCCTTCCAACTTCACTATTTACGATACGCAGGATTCGCATAGCGTGATCCGGGCCGTAATTAAGGAGATGAACCTTGACAAGGATGTGTATAAATACAAACAGGTCTATTCGCGTATTTCTTCCTATAAAAACAGTTTGATTACCGTAAAGGCCTATTTTAACAACCCCGAATTGATGGAAGCCGATGCCATGGCGAAAATGCCTCGTTTGGGCGATATTTATAAAGCCTATTGCGATAAATGCTTCAAGGCCGGCGCGATGGATTTTGACGATCTGTTGCTGAAAACCAACGAATTGTTGACGCGCTTTCCCGATGTGTTGGCGAAATATCAAAACCGTTTTCGGTATATTTTGGTAGATGAGTACCAAGACACCAACCACAGCCAGTACCTCATTGTACGGGCGCTTTCGGATAGATTCCAAAACATTTGCGTAGTGGGCGATGATGCCCAGAGTATTTACGCCTTCCGCGGGGCGAACATCAACAATATCCTGAATTTCCAAAAGGATTACGACGAGGTAAAGGTGTTTCGTTTGGAACAGAATTACCGTTCCACCAAAAACATTGTCAATGCCGCGAACAACATCATCGAAAAAAACAAAACCAGACTTGAAAAAGTAGTTTGGACGGCCAATGACGAAGGCAATAAAATCCTTGTGAACCGAACGATGACCGATGGGGACGAGGGCCGTTTTGTGGCAAGTTCCATTTTTGAAAACAAAATGAACCATCAATTAAAGGATGGCGATTTTGCGGTTTTGTACCGAACCAATGCCCAAAGCCGTGCCATTGAGGATGCGCTTCGAAAGAAGGATATTCCGTATCGAATTTACGGGGGACTCAGTTTTTACCAGCGAAAGGAAATAAAGGATGTGCTGGCCTATCTGCGTTTGGTTTTAAACCCAAAAGACGAGGAAGCGCTAAAACGCGTCATCAATTATCCGGCGCGCGGCATTGGCGAAACCACCATCGAGCGTTTGATTGTGGCCGCAAACCATTACAAACGGTCGGTTTTTGAGGTGATGAAAAACATCGAAAAAGTCGATCTGAAAATCAATTCCGGAACCAAGGCCAAGTTGCAGGATTTTGTAACGATGATTGAGAGTTTTCAGGTGTTGAACGAAGGGTATGACGCGTTCCAAATTTCCGAGCACGTTACCAAAAAAACCGGTTTGCTGCAGGAATTGAAAAAAGACGGCACGCCCGAAGGTATTGCCCGGATTGAAAATATTGAGGAATTGCTGAACGGGATGCGCGATTTTGTAGAAGAACAAAAGGAAATCGCCGATGCTACGGGGTCCCTTTCCGAATTTATGGAAGATGTGGCGCTGGCCACCGATTTGGATAACGACAAAGGCAGTGATGACCGCGTGGCGCTGATGACGGTTCATTTGGCGAAAGGACTGGAGTTTCCCTACGTTTATATCGTGGGAATGGAGGAAGATCTTTTCCCAAGCGCGATGAGCATGAACACCCGAAGCGAACTGGAAGAGGAACGCCGCTTGTTTTATGTGGCATTGACGCGGGCCGAAAAGCAGGCCTATTTAACCTATACCCAATCCCGCTACCGCTGGGGAAAATTGATCGATGCCGAACCCAGCCGTTTTATCGAGGAGATTGACGAAGGCTTTTTGGAATATTTAACGCCGATCACTGAAAATCGTTATAAACCTTTGTTGGATGTCGATATTTTTGATGAAGTGGACCATAGTAAACTTCGTCTTAAAAAACCTGTTGCCGGGAAAGCCCCGATGGGTCCCACCGAAGAGCAACTTCGCAAACTTCGCAGATTGAAACCGGTTTCTAGCGACGCCGATAAAAATTTTAGTGCGAAAGATGCCAATTTAAATGAAGGAACCCTTGTGGAACACGTTCGGTTCGGAAAAGGGAAAATCCTTAAAATTGAAGGCGTGGGCGCCGACACCAAAGCCGAAATCGATTTTGAAAATGGAGGCCTAAAAAAACTGCTGCTCCGTTTTGCCAAGCTGAAAGTCGTTAACTAATTGGCAACTTCCAAATAGGTATCCACATAAGCGCTTAACTGTGCTTTCATGGCTTCAATGTCACTACTGGCCCAATCGCCGTGGCCACCTTCATAAATGTTTAAGGTATGGTCAATCTGCGCATTGTCCAAAGCAGTGTTGAGCGTGGTTGCATTTGAAAGAGGCACCAATGGATCGGCATTTCCGTAGAACAGAAGGGTGGGGCTGCTTTTCGCCGACACCCGAAGCACAGGGCTCAATTCGGCGGCAAAATTAGTTCCGGGCGGATAGGCACTTTCGTCCACCAACGCGGCCATTAAAAATTGAAAATCGGGGTTTCCGCTGTAAAAGGGATCCGTAAAATCGGAAGGGCCCACAATGTCGCCCACAAATTTTACCTGGTCGTCAGGGTCATAAACATAATCATACATCAATGAAATATGGGCGCCGGCACTGGCCCCTATCAATGCGAATTCGGGAAGGATCTGAAGTTCATTTTTTTCAGACGTTAGCTTTTCGATTACGGCATCCAAATCTAAAAATTGGTTTGGAAAGGCGGGCGTGTTCAAATCGGCCAAAACGTAATTTACATTCACAATGGCGTGGTGCGGATGCGTGAGTTTTATATAGGGAATGAACGAATCCATATCGGCCTTGTCGCCACCTGTCCAGCCGCCGCCGTGGACCAATATAATTACCTTTGTTTTTGTCGCGGATCGGTCTTTTGGCAAATACAGATCGTATTTTTGAAGTGGATTGCTGCCATAGGAAACGTTCATCATCGTTTTTTCGGCAAGGGCTTCCTCGCTGGGGTTGTCATTGTCCTTGGAACAGGAATGGAAGCCTAATTGCAGGCTAAAAAACAGCAGCAGTAAAAATAGTTTCTTCATAAATGGATTTATTCTTTCAATAACGGCAAATTTTGGTTTTTATGTTAAGAATTGAAAACGATTTGTCAATTTCTAAAAAATGTAAGTAACTTTAATTAAAAATTATGATTCGAAAAGGTTCAAAAGTAGCGTGGAAATGGGCAGAAGGGCAGGCCGAGGGAAAGGTTTTGGAAACCTTTACCAAAGAAATTTCCAAAACCATAAAGGGCAGTAAAATTACCCGAAAAGGGGAGAAGGGAAATAAGGCCCTGCTTATTGAACAAGCCGATGGCGAAAAAGTTTTAAAACTGGAAAGTGAGGTTAAAAAGAAATAATTATGGCGGAATTTGTAAAGATTTATGAAGAAAATCCCAACCCAAAGGAGATAAAAAGGGTAGTGAAAATATTGCGTGAGGGCGGTGTTATTATATATCCAAGCGATACGGTGTATGCCCTGGGCTGCGACATAAAGAACAATCGCGCCTTGGAACGGGTGGCCCAATTGCGGGGCGTTAAGCTTGAAAAGGCCAATTTTTCGTTTGTGTGTGAGGATCTCAGTAATTTGAGCGATTATGTAAAGCAAATTGACACCCCAACTTTTAAAATTTTAAAGCGAAACCTTCCCGGTCCCTATACTTTTATCCTTCCGGGAAACAGCAACCTTCCCACGGTTTTTAAAAAGAAAAAGGAGGTGGGTATCCGCGTTCCCGACAATTCCATTGCCCGGGCTATCGTGCAGGAATTGGGCAACCCTATTGTTTCCACCTCCATTCGGGACGAGGATGAGGTAATTGAATATACCACCGATCCCGAACTTATTCTGGAAAAATGGGACCATTTGGTCGATCTTGTAATTGACGGTGGCTATGGCGGAAACATTGCCTCGACGGTAATTGACCTTACCGGTCCGGAACCGGTGGTGGTTCGCGAGGGAAAGGGAAGTTTGGAACTATAAAATTCTATCGTGGCTGATTCTTTTGAAATTCCGATAACAGCAAGCGGGTTTGCTGGTTAAGTTTTTGTTTAAAGAAGGCAGTCCATCCAACTAAAAATCCCTTAAAACCAATCGCTTGTTTGGACCATCGGTACAAACTGAATTTATCCACGTGGTTTATGATTTTTCCTTCCTTAAATTGGAAGGAAGCATTTATAATGTTATGGACCTTTCGGCCTGTTTTGGTAAAAGTGTAATACGCTTCCCAACGGGCTTTTCCGGCCTCGGGAGTATATTCAATATTTGAGGTAATAGCTTTAAAATCCTTTCCTTTTTGGGAATGGCAAAGCATTCGCCACATGTTTTTGGCTTCTTCGCCGCGTAGAATTCCGAAAGCGGGATCTTCAAAAGTAACGTCGTCGTGATACCATTCCACCATTCGCTCCGCATCGAGCTTTGAAAAGGCTTCGTAAAACTTTTGGATGATATTTAATTCTTGGGCGCTAATTTTTTTTGAAGGTTGAAGTGGCTACTTAAGCAAATGTTGCAGGCCCCGATAGATGTTTTCTTCCAAAATATCAATGGTACCATCGGTTAGGAACATTTTTTTTATATTTTCAAAAAGGCGGTCTATTTCGTGTTTGGAATAATTGAAACGTTCCACGGTGTGTTGAATTTTTTGGATGCGTTGGTAATCGTTGTCCCTGTCAAATTCCTTGTGGACTTTTTTATATTTTTCCTCACCGACCTTTGATTTTATGAACTCCTTTTCTTCCTTGGTCTCGATAAAATTGGCATTTGCGCAGTAAAGTAATATGTATGCCTTCAGTTCCTCACGGCTCCAATCGGTTGTGAATTCTTCCATTTTCTATTAGTTTAAACGGGTTTCTTTTTCCTCTCTAAGGTACAAAAACCCGTTGAAAGATTCTTCGGAAGCCCAATAAAAAACCCGGCCTTTATCGGGCCGGGTTTCATTTTCTGTTACATTCGGAAATTATTTTCCGCCTGCTTCAAGATTTTTCATTTCTTTTTCGATCATATCATAGAATTGATCGATTTTCGGAAGTACCAAAATTCGGGTACGTCTGTTGATAGCTCTGTTTTCAGCAGTAGTGTTTGGCACCAATGGGTCGTATTCGCCACGACCGGCGGCAACCAAACGCTGTGGGCTGATGCCCAAATCCTGCAGTGCGCGTACGATAGCGGTGGCTCGTTTCACACTCAAATCCCAGTTGTCCAAAAGAACGCCGCTTCTGTATGGAACGTTATCGGTGTGGCCTTCAACCATCGCTTCAAAATCGGGCTTGCCGTTGATAACTTTGGCCACTTTTCCAAGAATTTCCTTCGCTCTTGAAGAAATTTCATAGCTTCCGCTCTTGAAAAGAACCTTGTCTGAAAGCGAAATATAGACCACTCCTTTTTCAACGTTCACTTCAATATCGGGATCGTTTATGCCCACTTCTCTTTTAAGACTGGTAACCAAGGCAAGGGTTACGCTGTCCTTTTTGTTGAGCGCATCCTGCAAACGGGTGATTTTCAAATCTTTTTCCTTTAAACTTTCCAACGATTTTTCAAGGTTGGTAGCTCCTTTTGAAGTCAACATGGTAAGCTCTTTTGAGCTTTGGATAAGATCCTCGTTGGTCTTTTTCATATCGGCAAGACGCTCTTCAAGCTCTTTGGCACGGGCTGATGCTGCTGCTCTTTCGGTAAGGCAGTCATTCAGTTTTACGGTTGCCGTGTTCAGCAAATCCTGCGTGTTTTTCTGTTTTGCCTCAAGTTCGGCATACTTCTTTTTTGATACGCAAGAAGTGAAGGCCAAGCTTGAACATACTGCTAAAATCAATAGTTTCTTCATAATTTGTAAGTGTTATATTTAGATTGTTTGCTCAATATTTCCGAATCAAAATTATTAAAATAGGCCCGCGGTAAAAAACGATTAACAATACTTTAAGTTATAACTCCTTAAAATACCTGCGCTTTTTTATAAAATACTGAAATACAATAGATTTTAAGCTGTAATAGGAAATTTTGGAGGCAAAAAGGCGCCTTTTGCGAAGAAACTTTGGAAGCGACCCATAAAAGCTGAAATGGGCTTTCAGTACCGCAAAAAGATGGTTCGGCTTTCGTTGGATCAGGAATTGGAACGCGGCTGCGGCGTCCAAAACCATTCTTATAAAAATGGAAGAAAATGCGGTAGTGCCCTTGGCATTTTTAAGCAGGTTAAAAAGGGAATTCCGGAAATTAAAAAACGTTTTTGTCGGGTTCAATGCCGCCAGCGTGGCACCGCCCACGTGATAGACCTGCGACGCACCCACATAAAGAATTTTTCCACCCTTGGCCTGCAACCGCCAGCACAAGTCGATTTCCTCTTGGTGTGCAAAATAATCCTCGTCCAACCCGCCGGCCTGCCAAAATGCGTGGGCCCGCACGAATAGGCAAGCGCCCGATGCCCAGAATATTTCGGAAACATCGTTGTACTGCCCAAAATCTTTTTCCAAGGTGTTGAAAATACGGCCGCGGCAATAGGGATATCCATATTTGTCAATAAAACCGCCAGCCGCACCGGCATATTCAAAATATTCCCTGTTTTTATAATCGAGTATTTTAGGTTGGGCCGCTACGACCGTGGGGTCGGTTTCAAAAGCAGTAAGGATGGGCTGCAGCCAATTTTCGGCAACTTCCACGTCGCTGTTCAGCAGAACGAAAATAGATTCCGACAAATTTTTTAGGGCGTCGTTATAGCCCTTCGCATAACCGCCGTTGACTGTGTTTTGAAGGATTTTTACCGTTGGAAAATGCTCCGAAACGAACGCCACAGAATCATCTGTTGAAGCATTATCGGCTACATACACCGTGGCTTCCTTGGAAAAACGGATTACCGATGGAAGGAATTTTTCCAACAAATCCTTTCCGTTCCAATTTAGGATGACCACAGCTACTTTCACGCCTGCAAAGATAAATTTTTGAAGCGTTTATTATTTATAATCGGGAATTTCCTCCAAAAAAACATAGCGTTTGTTCTTAAAATCCATTTGGCAGAAATAATGTTCCAAGCCATTGGTAACCATTAAAAACTCACTTTCCAAAGCCAGGTTATAGCGCGCAATTTGATCGAAGGTAAGTTGCGAAATTTCAACCGCGGGGGCCTTACATTCCACGATCAAAAAAATGCTGCCGTCCTTGTTGAAAACCACAATGTCATATCGTTTTACGGTCTCGTTCAGTTTCAATTGTTTTTCAACATTGATAAGGCTTTTGGGATACTTTTTTTCGTTGAGAAGAAATTGTACCGCGTGCAACCGAACCCATTCCTCAGGGGTTAGGACCACGAATTTTTTTCGGATTTCGTCAAAGACCATCGTCTTATTTTCGCTACTTTTGAAGCGAAACGAATAGGTGGGAAAATGGAGCTTTTGCATACGCAAAGATGATTGAAAATTCTAAAAACAAAGTAGAAATTTTCAAGAAAAACCCACAACCTCCACCCAATTTAAACCCATAAACTTCTAATTTTTTAAACAACCAAACAACCAAACAACCAAACAACCAAACACCCAAACACCCAAACACCCAAACACCCAAACACTCAAACACCCAAACACTTAAACACTTAAACTTTTAAACTCTTAAACATTTAAACTCCTAAACCCCTAAACTCCCAATGTCTCTCGATAAAGTAAAAACCATCATCAACGATATTAAAAATGGCAACCTCAAACCCATTTATTTTTTAATGGGCGAGGAACCTTATTATATTGATGGCATTTCGAAATATATTGAGGAGAACGTACTATCCGAGGCCGAAAAAGGATTTAACCAAATGGTGCTCTACGGCCGCGATGTTTCGGTGGAGGATATTATCGGTCACGCCAAACGCTACCCGATGATGGCCGAAAAACAGGTGATTATCGTAAAGGAAGCCCAAGACCTTTCGCGCACTATCGAAAACCTCTTGCCTTACGCCGAAAACCCGCAACCCACCACGGTTTTGGTTTTTTGTTACAAATACAAAACTTTGGACAAGCGCAAAAAACTGGCAAAAGTGGTGGACAAAATCGGGGTTCTTTTTGAAAGCAAAAAGCTATACGAAAACCAAATTCCCGATTGGATTAAACGGGTTTTGGCGGGAAAAGGCTATACCATTACCCCAAAAGGAGCCCAAATGTTGGTGGAATTTTTGGGGAACGATTTAAGCAAGGTAAACAACGAACTAGAAAAATTGCAGCTGATTTTAAAACCCGGCGAACAGATTACGCCCCAGATTATTGAGGAAAACATAGGCATCAGCAAGGATTTCAACAATTTTGAGCTTCAAAATGCCATTGGCGAAAGGGATATAAAAAAGGCATTTGCCATCATCCAATATTTTTCCCAGAACCCGAAAAACAATCCCTTGGTCGTTACGGTGGCGTTGCTTTACGGTTTCTTTTCAAGGGTGTTGAAATATCACGCGCTTACCAACAAAGGGGATGCAGCAAAGGTTTTGGGCGTGAGCCCGTATTTTGTGAAGGATTATCAAACTGCTGCCCGAAACTACCCGATGAAAAAAGTGAGCGCCATCATTGCTGCAATCCGCGAGGTGGACATGAAAAGCAAGGGGGTAGGGGCGGCCAACTTGCCCCAAGGCGATTTGTTAAAGGAGTTATTGGTGGAGATTTTTAATTGAAAATAAACGCACTATTTCTGATCAATCGAATATTTTCCGGCTCCTAAAAAGGCAATCGCCGCAAATCCAATTAAATAGAGAATGGCCTTTTCCTTGGTTGCCAACGGGTCTGCCGCGTGCACAATAAAAGCGGCAACTATCATTGTGATTAGTATCGGCAGTGCCGATATCCTGGTTTTATAACCAATAATGACCAAGACCGGAAAAACCACCTCGCCCAAAACGGCCAGAACCAATGATGCCGGTTCCCCGATGCCTATGGGATCGCCAAAGGAAAAATCGCCTGAAATCATTTTTAAAAGCTTCGGAATTCCGTGGGTCAGCATCATCCCGCCAAAGCCCACACGGAGCAAGAGCAAACCAAAATTAAAACTACTGGAGTGGTTCATTTTTTGTTTTTTTAGAGTGAAAAACGAATATAACAAAACATTCTATTTTAAGCCGACCTAAGCCTTTCCAAAAATTGGAACGGCCCTTTTTAAAATGTATTTTTGTGCCTCAAAAAATAGGTATGACGAAAAAAAATGCTTGGATTGCCGCTGCCCGTTTGCGCACCCTGCCGCTTTCAGTGTCGGGGATTATTGTTGGCTGTGCCCTCGGTGAAGCCGCGGAAAGTCCCGTCCGATTTTGGGAAACCGCCATTTTCTGGCTTGCCATTCTGGTTACTATCGGGTTTCAGGTTTTGTCGAATTTCGCCAATGATTACGGCGACGGCATCCGCGGTACGGACCTAAAGCGACAGGGCGAAAAAAGAATGGTGGCTGCCGGCATAATTTCTCCCAAACAAATGAAAATTGGGATGATCGCAACCGGAATTATCACCTTCTTTTTGGCCACCGTCCTAATATTCCTGGCTTTTGGAAATGAAAATTTCATCATATCCTTTATTTTTTTCAACCTAACCTTGGTTTCCCTTATCGCGGCCGTGAAATATACCGTCGGGAAAAATGCCTACGGATATTCTGGCCTCGGCGATATTTTCGTATTCCTGTTTTTTGGAGTTTTAAGTGTTATGGGCAGTTATTTCTTGTTTACAAAAACCTTGCAATGGCAGTTATTGCTGCCGGCCATTTCCATCGGTTGCTTCAGCACGGCCGTGCTCAATTTGAACAATATGCGCGACATTGAAAGCGATACGGCAGCCAAAAAACATACGTTGGTCGTTAAACTAGGAGGAAAAAAAGCGAAGGAATATCACGCGTTTCTGTTGCTATTCGGAATGCTTTGCGCTATTTTTTTTACCATAATAAACTATCGCGAACCTTTACAATTTGTTTACTTAATCGCTTTTATTCCTTTTCTTTTAAACATTAAAACAGTTTTCAAAAATAAATCACCGATGTTGCTCGATGGCGAATTGAAAAAGGTGGCACTGAGCACTTTTCTGTTTGCAATCTTGTTTAGTATATTTATGTAGTAAATTTAAAGGAATTAGATCCGTCTGTCCCGATAGCGGTCGGGATGTCGAAGACACTTCTCAATCGCACTTCGACGAGTTCAGTGTGACAAAGGAATATCAATTTAACATGAAAAAAGAATATGAAAATTACCTACTACGGACAAAACGCCCTCGGAATCGAAATTAAGGGAAAACACATTTTGGTAGATCCTTTTATTTCCGAAAATCCACTTTCAAAAGATAAAATCGATATCAATACGCTACAAGCCGATTATATTCTTTTAACCCACGCACACCAAGACCATACTTTGGATGCCGCCGCAATCGCGAGGCGGACGGGCGCAATAATCGTCAGCAATTTTGAAATCGCGAACCATTATGAAAAAAAGGGCATTGAAGTGCACCCGATGAACCACGGCGGCAGCTGGAAGTTTGAGTTCGGAAAAGTGAAATATGTGATAGCCCTCCACACCAGCTCCTTTCCCGATGGCAGTTACGGCGGCCAGCCCGGCGGTTTTGTGATCGAGGGCGAACACAAAAATATCTACATTGCCGGCGATACGGCTTTAACGATGGATATGAAATTGATCCCCATGCACACCAAACTGGATTTGGCTATCCTTCCCATTGGCGATAATTTCACGATGGGCATTGACGATGCCATTATTGCCAGCGATTTTGTGCAGTGCGATAAGGTTTTGGGCGTGCATTTTGACACTTTCGGATATATCGAAATAGACCACGAAGAGGCAAAGCGCAAGTTTTACGACGCCAATAAGGATTTGATGTTGCTTGAAATTGGGGAATCCATAGAACTTTAAAAATCACAAATCACAAATCACAAATCACAAATCACAAATTTCAAAGAGTACATTTTGTGGAATTTGGAATTTGTGATTTGGTGCTTCATTCTTAAACTAACAATATAATGATCGCCACTTTTCAAAAGCACATCCTAAACTTTAAACGCCCCAGCGGAACATCCCGTGGCGTTATGAATTCAAAAGACACCTATTTCATTATTCTGAAAAACGAAGAAAGGATTGGAGTGGGCGAGTGCGGTTTGCTTCGAGGCTTGAGCATTGACGACCGTTCCGATTACGAGGAAGAGCTTACGGGCGTATGCGAAAACATAGAACTGGGCGTAAATGAAGAAGATTTATACGAAGCCTTAGTTGAATTTCCATCCATCCAATTTGGGGTTGAAACGGCTTTTAAATCGTTGCGATCTGCAAATCCTTTTGAATTATTTCCTTCGGAATTTACGCGTGGCGAAGCTGCTATCCCCATAAATGGCCTGGTTTGGATGGGCGATAAAGCTTTTATGAAAGAACAAATTTCAGAAAAACTGAAACAAGGTTTTACGTGCATCAAAATGAAAATCGGGGCGATTGATTTCAAAACCGAACTCGAACTTTTAAAATCCATCCGGAACGAATTTTCCCCTTCCGAAGTGGAATTGCGCGTGGATGCAAACGGCGCTTTTTCAAAAAGGGAAGCCTTGGAAAAATTGAAAGTGCTTTCCGATTTGCAATTGCATTCCATCGAACAGCCGATAAAACAAGGGCAATGGCAGGAAATGGCGCGACTTTGTGAAGAAACCCCGGTTCCCATCGCGTTGGACGAAGAACTCATAGGTATTTTTTCGGAGGCAGAAAAAAACAATTTGTTGGAAACCATAAAACCGCAATTCATCATCTTAAAACCTTCCTTGATTGGCGGTTTCCGCGGCAGCGATTCTTGGATAAATCTTGCCGAAAAATACAACGCAGGTTGGTGGCTTACTTCGGCTTTGGAAAGCAATGTGGGTTTAAACGCCATTTCGCAATATACCTTCACAAAAAGCAGTACATTGCCGCAAGGTTTGGGCACGGGCAGCCTTTACACCAATAATATTGTCAGTCCGCTGGAAGTTTCAAACGGCGAATTAAAATACAACCCTAATAAAGTCTGGAATTTTAATTTTGAATAATTTTTAAAAACCAAAAACCAAAAACCAAAAACCAAAAACCTCAAACCACAAACAATCAACAAAAATGTACATAAAACAAGCATTTAAATCCCTTCACGAATGGTGGCGCTATCTCGTGGGCTTTATAATTATTTTTCTCGCAAGCCAAATAGGTTCCATTCCGCTATTGATTGCCGTTATGGTCAAAATTATGGCCGAGGGTGGCAATATGGAATCCGTTCAAGATCCAAATGTGATGATGACCGTGCTGGATTCCAACCTCACTCTGTTTTTGATGCTGCTCAGTTTTGCAATTGGGCTGTTGGCGATTTATATTGTGGTAAAATACCTTCACAAGCAACCTTTCGTAACGCTCACCACCTCCCGTAAAAAAACGGATTGGGGCCGGGTGTTTTTTGGTTTCGGAATAATAACCATAACGACTCTTGCGGTTACCGCGCTCGATTATTACAGCAATCCACAGGACTATGTGCTACAATTCGATTTGGTTCCGTTTTTAATACTGGCCGTTATAGCGATCGTGATGATTCCGTTGCAGACCAGCTTTGAGGAATATCTTTTCCGAGGCTATTTAATGCAGGGAATCGGCGTTTTGGCGAAAAACAAATGGTTGCCACTGCTGCTTACCTCCGTGATTTTTGGGGGATTGCACCTCGCAAATCCAGAAGTCGATAAATTTGGGAACATTATAATGATCTATTACATTGGCACTGGTTTCTTCCTTGGAATTATGACGTTGATGGACGAAGGAATGGAACTTGCCCTCGGTTTTCACGCGGGCAACAATTTAATCACCGCTGTTTTGGTTACGGCAGATTGGACGGTCTTCAAAACACATTCCATCTTAAAGGATATTTCGGAACCGTCCGCAGGTTTCGACGTGATTGCGCCGGTTTTGATTTTGTACCCCATTTTTCTCGGCATTATGGCGTGGCGCTACAAATGGAGCGATTGGGGCGGAAAACTTTTTGGAAAAGTGGAAAAACCTATTGTTTTAACTGAAGAAAATACCTCGAATCCAACTTTTATTGAATAGTGAATTTTTTGCATCCCAACTTCAAATTAAACGATGAGGCATTTTCTTCTGGGGAAGCGCTAAAGGAACGCGCACATCGGTTGGTTGAAAATGGAGTGGAGGACGAAATCGCCATCGGAAAGTTTATTTTGGAATGGCTTGATGAAAGTGATTTTATTACCGTAAAAACTTCTGGTTCTACGGGCATTCCCAAAGAAATCAAACTTCAAAAAAAACACGTTTTCAACAGCGCGGAAGCAACCGTGGATTATTTCAATTTAAAGGAAAACTCCAAAGCCCTGCTCTGCCTTTCGGCGGAATATATAGCCGGCAAAATGATGCTCGTACGCGCAATGATTGCGGGTTGGGATTTGCACGCCGTGGCTCCCGAAAAGAATCCGCTTGAAAAGGGGAGCGAAATTTTCGATTTTTCGGCCATGGTTCCCTATCAGGTTTTTCACTCGTTGGCAGATTTGCACAAAGTAAAAAAATTGATCGTGGGCGGCGGAGCGGTTTCTGCGGAATTGGAACAACAACTGCAAAAAGTGAAAACCCAAGCCTTCGCCACCTATGGAATGACGGAAACCATCAGTCACGTGGCCGTCCGACCGATAAACGGGGCAGAAAAATCGCCCGTTTTTGCGGCCCTGCCAAAGATCAATTTTTCACGGAATGAAACAGGATGTTTGCAGATTCACGCCCCCGAAATTTCTACGGAAACCATTCGCACCAACGACGTGGTAGAGTTGCTTTCGCCGACCGCTTTTAAATTTTTGGGAAGAATTGACAATGTAATCAACACCGGCGGCGTAAAAGTGCATCCCGAAGTGGTGGAGGAAAAACTTTCGCTTCACCTAAAATATCCCTTTTTTATTGCTTCCGAAAAAGATTCGGCATTGGGCGAACGGGTCATTTTGGTTGTGGAAACCGAAAAAATATTGCAACTACAAAATTTTTCAGAGGCGTTCAAAACCCTTTCAGCTTATGAAAAACCAAAAAAAATAGCCACCGTTCCCCAATTCATTTACACAGAAACCGGAAAGATAAAACGTGCGGAAGTATTAAAAATGCTATCCTAAACCAGCGCGCATTGGCCTCATTCCACAAATTCCAGAATATCACCCGGCTGGCACTCCAGCACCCTGCAAATAGCTTCCAAAGTGCTGAACCGAATGGCTTTTGCTTTTCCGGTTTTCAAAATGGAAAGGTTGGAAAGCGTTAATTCCACCTTTTCGGAAAGTTCGTTTAGGGACATTTTCCGCTTGGCCATCATTACGTCCAGATTTACTACTATTGGCATGGCTTAAATGGTTAATTCGTTATCCTGCTGTATCTCGATGCCTTTTGCAAAAATAACGGCAATAATATAAATGATGGCCGCCATTAAAATATAAGCCTCGCTATCCACCCAAAACTGGCCCAACGCATCCACATCATATCCGCGCTTTTGCAGATTGCGTGCGGTGCCGCTCGCTATATAACTTAAAAGTCCAATCGAAAAAGTGAAATAGCTTATCCTCGATATTTGGTTTGAAACAAAGCTGCTGAAGGGTTTCTCCAGATTCATTCTGTGCATCAGCATAATGACGGTGTAGAACATAATTGCTTTTAGGAGCGCAATGGCCAATATGAAACTATACATTCCATAAAACGCCCATTGACTGCGGTGGAGCATAGGCAATAAATCCAATTTTTGGTAAAGCTTCGGCAAAACTTCCGGGTTTACGAGGCTGAAAACGAAATTCACCGCCAGGCCGCCGGCCTCGATGCCAAGCCCCACAAAGATGATCCACGCGATTACCAAAAGGAAGTAAAAAATAAGGTTGTTGGTTTTTTTCATAAAAATGGAAAATTAAAATTTATTCAAACATATAAAATATTTATTGATAAACAATAAAAAAGTTTTAAATATTAATAAATATTTTCAGGGAGTTCCTTTTTGTAAAAATTCAAAAGGGGACATTCCCTCAATCAAAAGTAGCTTTCCCTCAAAAGTGGTTTTTTAAGGATGGGGTTCGGAGTAGTTTTACTTTACTTTTAACACTAAAACCACAAATTATGAAAACAACAATCACCTTTTTAGCATTCGCTTTGTTGGCATTGTCGCTGCAAGCGCAAACGGTAAAAGTTTTTGGAACGGTTACCGAGGACACTGGCCTGCCGCTTCCGGGCGTCAATATTATGGTTAAAGGGACTACCACCGGTACTCATACTGATTTTGATGGCAACTATTCCATTTCGGCACAAATTGGCCAAAAATTGATCTTTGCCTATGTCGGGTTTGAAACGAAGGAAGTGAAAATCAAGAAGGAAGGGGAATTGAACGTAAAACTGCAACCCAGTTCAAATTTGGAAGAAGTAGTTGTTACCGGATATTCCCCTAAACGGGAGAAAAAATCGCTAAGTGCCTCCGTTGTTAGCAATGAGTCAGATTCCTATGATAAGTTATTACAAGGGAAGGCCACGGGAATTGCCATTAGAAATTCAAATGGAAAACCGGGGCAAGGGGCGTTTACAAACCAAGTTTCCGAAAACGAATCCTACGGAAAAATAAATGAAAACATTTTCAAAATGGTGGGCACCGCGCCGCTTTCCACCTTTTCGATTGATGTTGACAAAGCGGGTTACAGCAATATTCGCAGAATGTTGAACAACGGCCAACAAGTGCCGGCAGACGCCGTAAAGATTGAGGAAATGGTGAATTATTTTGCTTATAATTATCCGCAGCCAACCGGAAAAGATCCATTTTCGATTACTGCCGATGTCGTGAATTCACCTTGGAACCCAGATGCAAAGTTGGTGCGGATTGGCTTAAAAGGAAAGGATATTTCCTTAGAAAACGTGCCGCCCTCCAACCTCGTATTTCTGCTCGATGTTTCCGGCTCTATGGAAGACCCCAACAAACTGCCGTTGCTAAAGGCCGCCTTGAATGTTTTGGTGGACCGTTTAAGGGAAAAAGACAAAGTGGCCATTGTGGTTTATGCGGGAGCTGCAGGTTTGGTTTTGCCTCCAACTTCCGGCGCAGAAAAACAGAAAATCCGCGATGCCATTGACAATTTGAGTGCTGGCGGTTCTACGGCTGGCGGCGCAGGAATTGAACTGGCCTATAAAATTGCGCTGGAAAATTTCAGCAAAAACGGAAACAATCGCGTTATTTTGGCCACCGACGGCGACTTCAACGTAGGTGCCTCTAGCGATCGTTCTATGGAAAGTTTGATTGAGGAAAAGCGGAAGAGTGGCGTGTTCCTTACCTGTTTGGGCTTCGGAATGGGAAATTACAAAGACAGCAAACTGGAAACCCTGGCCGATAAAGGCAACGGAAACCACGCCTACATCGACACGATGCAGGAGGCGCAAAAAGTGTTGGGCACGGAATTTTTTGGAACGCTATATACCATCGCCAAGGATGTGAAAATTCAAGTGGAATTCAATCCCGCGAAAGTGCAGGCATACCGTTTGATTGGCTACGAAAACCGCTTGCTGAACGACGAAGATTTTAAGGACGACACCAAGGACGCTGGCGAATTGGGCAGCGGGCATACGGTTACTGCTTTATATGAAATCATTCCGGTGGGCGTAAAAAGCAAATATTTAAAGGATATTGACAATCTTAAATACACCCAACAAACCAATCAAAATTTTGCGGATGAAATGCTTACCGTTAAATTCCGCTACAAAGAGCCCGATGGCGATGTGAGCAAACTGATAGTAAAAACCGTAAAAGACGAAAACAAGTCGATTGAAAGCGCGAACGACGATTTAAAATTTTCAGCGGCCGTTGCCTTATTCGGAATGCAGCTTCGGAATTCGGAATTTATAAATACGAAGAAGAAAGAAGATGTAATTGCGCTCGCCGAAGCAGGAAAAGGCAGCGATAACGATGGCTACCGCGCTGAGTTTATCCGATTGGTGAAAAGCAGCAAATAATTTTCCAAACGATGTTTTTTGAGGTGGTTTGGTTTTTTGTGATGAAGGGCACGCAAGTGCCCTTTTATTTTTTCACTATTTCCGCTCAACCAAAAACTAACAAACCAATCCCCATTCACCCAGCACCCATCACCCAGCATCCAGCATCCATCACCCATAACCCATCACCCATCACCCATCACCCATCACCCATCACCCATCACCCATCACTCCTAACTCATAACTCATAACTAAATTACACCTGAATCACCCCCAAATTAAAAGCTTTTTCAATAGGAGCGTGGTTTGCTGCCTCAATGCCCATAGAAATCCATTTTCGTGTGTCCAAAGGATCGATTACCGCATCGGTCCAAATTCGCGAAGCAGCGTAATATGGGGAAATTTGTTTGTCGTAACGAGCTTTTATTTTGTTGTAAAGTTCGGTTTCTTCTTCTTCGGAAATTTCCTTTCCCTGTTTTTTAAGGGAAGCAGTTTCAATTTGAAGCAACACTTTTGCAGCGCTGTTGCCGCTCATTACGGCCAATTCGGCGCTCGGCCAGGCCACGATCAATCGCGGGTCGTATGCTTTTCCGCACATGGCGTAATTTCCGGCACCGTAACTATTTCCAATTACAATTGTAAACTTCGGAACAACGCTGTTGCTAACGGCATTTACCATTTTGGCACCATCTTTTATAATCCCGCCGTGCTCGCTTTTGCTGCCCACCATAAATCCGGTTACATCTTGTAAAAAAACCAGCGGTATTTTCTTTTGGTTGCAGTTTGCAATAAAACGGGTGGCTTTATCGGCGCTATCGCTATAAATCACGCCACCAAACTGCATTTCGCTCGGTTTTGTTTTTGATTTTGTGGTTTTTACCAAAGTGCGCTGGTTGGCGACTATTCCCACCGCCCAGCCATCAATCCGCGCATAACCAGTCAATAGGGTTTGTCCGTAGCCTTCTTTGTATTCCTCAAAATCGCTATCGTCCACCAATCGTTTTATAATTTCGCGCATATCGTATTGCTCGGCGCGCGATTTTGGAAGGATACCGTAAATATCTTCCTGCTTTTCTTTCGGCTTTATAGCTTTCTCCCTGTTGAAACCGGCCTTTTCATAATCGCCGATTTTGGAAACAATGTTTTTTATTTTGTCCAAAGCATCTTTATCGTCCTTTGCTTTATAATCGGTAACGCCGCTAACTTCGCAATGGGTGGTTGCGCCTCCGAGCTCTTCATTGTCGATACTTTCGCCGATTGCGGCTTTCACCAAATAACTTCCGGCCAAAAAGATGCTTCCGGTTTTGTCAACAATCAGAGCCTCGTCGCTCATAATGGGAAGATATGCGCCGCCCGCAACGCAACTGCCCATCACTGCGGCGATCTGCGTAATGCCCATACTGCTCATTACGGCATTGTTTCTAAAAATCCTTCCAAAGTGTTCCTTATCGGGAAAAATTTCGTCCTGCATTGGAAGGTAAACGCCGGCGCTGTCCACCAAATAGATAATCGGCAAGCGGTTTTCAATGGAAATTTCCTGCGCGCGAAGGTTTTTTTTCGCGGTTATTGGAAACCAAGCACCGGCCTTTACGGTCGCGTCATTTGCGACCACGATGCACTGTTTTCCCTTTACATAGCCTATTTTCACCACTACGCCGCCACCGGGTGCACCACCGTGCTCGGCATACATACCCTCGCCCGCGAAAGCGCCAATTTCAATATTGGGTTTATTTTCGTCCAGCAAATAGGCAATACGTTCCCGAGCGGAAAGTTTGCCCTGTGCGTGCTGTTTGTCGATACGTTTTTGGCCACCGCCAAGTTTTACTTTCGCCAGTTTGTTTTTTAATTCTGAAACCAAAAGTTTGTTGTGGTCTTCGTTTTTGTTGAAGTTTAAGTCCATTGAAAATCTATGTTTGGGCTAAAATACAAAATGCCGGAAAGTTTCGACTTTAAAGTTTGAACTTTAAACTTCGCCGATAAAAGTTTGTTTATTTTTTCCCAAAGCCACCCACCACCGACAACCCTCCACTCACCGCTCACCGCTCACCACTCACCGCTCACCACCCACCACCCACCACCCACCACCCGACAAAAAACTCTGACATTTCATTAACGAAAATCTATTTTATATTACCGATATTTGTTTTTGCACGTAACTTTGCGGCTTGAAAAGGAAAAATCAAACAAACCGAATAGACTATGGGAATGAATAAAAATACCGTACTGGCTTGGGCCACTTTTATAATGATTTTAGTGGGCTGCGCTTTAATAGCCTTGGGCGCCTTTCGATATGACGATGTGGCTGGCTGGGGCTTCGCCTCTGTGGGCATTGGCTTTTTTGCCATCGCTTGGGTTTTTAATGCACTGAAAGGACGGGTTTAAACCCAAGCGATGGCAAAATTCAGCTTGCAGTCCTAAGTGGCAGTGAAAGTTGCAGTCTAAGTAACTCAATAACCCAACAACTCAATAACTTTTATCCAATTCCAAATAATTGAATATGTCTGATGAAAAACAAATCCGGGAACGGCTCGCAAAACACCTCGATGGGGGCGAGGCCTTTATGCCCGTAACGGAGCTGTTGAAGAAAATTCCGTTTGAGGACATCAATACCCGGCCGGGCAATTTGCCCTATTCGTTGTATGAACTTTTCTATCATATTGTTTTTACACAGAAAGACATAGTAAAATTTACCTGTTCCGAGGATTACTCCGAACCTAAATGGCCTGACTTTTATTGGCCAAAGGAAAAAATTTGCCGTGAAAAAATGGAATGGGAAAACTTGAAAGCAGAATATGTCACAGACCGGGAGCGTTTAAAATTGTTTGTGTTAAACGAAGAAAACCGTTTGACCAAACCCGTAAAAAATGGGAAAGGCGAACAGACCCTTATGCGCGAAATCCTGCTGGTTATAGAACATTCGGCGTATCACACCGGCCAAATGCTCGTGCTGTTAAGGCTGCTGAATCTTCATTAAATTATTTATAGTTTATAGTTTATGGTTTATAGTTTATAGTGGGACTTTTCACGAAGAATTTTTATAATTATGGCAAGAATAGAAAAGTTTGAGGATTTGGAAGTTTGGAAGAATGCCAGAATAATTTGTTTGTTTGTTGAAGAGTTATTTCAAACCACTCCGATTGGTGATAATTTTAGACTTCGAAACCAAATGGAGGGCAGTTCAGGCTCAATTATGGATAATATTGCAGAAGGATTCGATAGGAATGGAAATAGGGAATTCATTAATTTTCTCAGTTTTTCAAAAGGTTCAAGCTCTGAACTTAAATCGCAGGCGAACGAGCGTTTGATAAGAAACTGATTTCAGAGGAACAATTCAAAAAATTGATTGATTTATGTGAATTGGAAAAAAATAAAATTGGAGCTTTTATGCATTACTTAAAAAACTCAGAAATAAAAGGACAAAAATTTAAAAAGGACTAATTTTAAAAACAAATCACAAACCACAAACTACTAACCACAAACCACAAACCACAAACCACAAACATTCAACACTTATGAGCGACGATAAAAAAGTAATATTCTCCATGTCCGGGCTGACCAAAACCTATCAAAGCGCGCAGACCCCCGTTTTAAAAAATATCTATTTAAGTTTTTTCTACGGGGCCAAGATCGGTATTCTTGGTCTGAACGGAAGTGGTAAATCCACATTGCTGCGCATTATTGCCGGCGAAGAAAAAAATTATCAGGGCGATGTCGTTTTTGCGCCCGGCTATACCGTAGGCTATCTGGAACAGGAACCAAAACTGGACGAATCCAAAACCGTTTTGGAGGTGGTGAAGGAAGGCGTACAGGAAGTGGTCGATATTTTGGACGAATACAACAAAATAAACGATATGTTCGGCCTGCCGGAAGTTTACGAAAATCCGGCAAAGATGGACGAACTGATGGACAAACAGGCAAAACTTCAAGATAAAATCGATGCCACAAACGCTTGGGAACTCGACACCAAACTCGAAATTGCGATGGATGCCCTGCGCACTCCCGAGCCCGATAAAAAAATTGCCGTGCTTTCCGGAGGTGAAAGAAGAAGGGTCGCTCTTTGCCGATTGCTGTTGAAAGAACCCGACGTATTGCTGCTCGACGAGCCCACCAACCATTTGGATGCCGAAAGTGTGCACTGGCTGGAACACCATCTTTCAGAATATAAAGGCACGGTGATTGCCGTTACCCACGACCGCTATTTTCTTGACAATGTGGCGGGTTGGATTTTGGAACTGGATCGCGGCGAAGGTATTCCGTGGAAAGGAAACTATTCCTCCTGGCTCGACCAAAAATCGAAGCGATTGGCCCAAGAACAAAAACAGGCCGGAAAGCGCCAAAAAACCTTGGAACGCGAGCTGGAATGGGTCCGGCAGGGCGCCAAAGGCCGACAGACCAAACAAAAGGCGCGTTTGCAGAATTATGATAAACTCTTGAGCCAAGACCAAAAACAATTGGACGAAAAGCTGGAAATATACATCCCGAATGGTCCGCGTTTGGGGACAAATGTAATTGAGGCCAAAGGCGTATCAAAAGCATTTGGCGATAAATTGCTTTACGAAGACTTGAATTTCAAACTGCCGCAAGCGGGAATCGTTGGAATTATTGGGCCAAACGGGGCCGGAAAAACCACCATTTTTAAAATGATTATGGGCGAGGAAACGCCGGACAAAGGTACGTTTGAAGTGGGCGAAACCGCGAAAATCGCTTATGTTGACCAAGCCCATTCCAATATAAACCCAGAAAAGACCATTTGGGAAAACTTTAGCGATAGCCAGGAATTGATTATGATGGGCGGCCGGCAAGTAAATTCGCGCGCCTATTTAAGCCGCTTTAATTTTAGCGGAAGCGAGCAGAACAAAAAGGTTTCCATGCTTTCGGGAGGGGAACGGAACCGGCTTCATTTGGCGATGACCTTAAAGGAAGAAGGAAACGTGCTTTTACTGGACGAGCCCACCAACGATTTGGACGTAAACACACTGCGCGCCTTAGAGGAAGGTTTGGAAAACTTTGCGGGTTGCGCCGTGGTCATCAGCCACGACCGTTGGTTTCTTGACAGGATCTGTACGCACATTCTGGCTTTTGAAGGCAACAGCGAAGTGTACTATTTTGAAGGCGGTTTTAGTGATTACGAAGAAAATAAAAAGAAACGTTTGGGCGGCGATTTGATGCCGAAACGAATCAAATACAAAAAATTGATACGATAAAATATGTGGAAAAATATATTGCTGCTTGCATTGTTAATAACCATTTCTTCCTGCGGAAGTAAGAAAACTGCTGTGAAATCTTCAAAGGATTCCAGAGAGGTTGTTTTGGGAAAAAGTGAAGCTGTTTCTTATAAAAGTTTAGGAAATGGAGTAGCTTCTATTTCATTGCAACTTTTTGAGAACAATACGTTTAAATTTGACTTTAAAAGCATTCCCCAACCGGATACGGATGATAAAACAATTTCCATTTCAGAAAAAGGAACCTATACCTCCGATGGCTATTGGAAAACCTTAAATTTTAAGAAACCGAAGTTTTCCTTGGCTGCCATTTTCGATGCCAGTTATTCCGGAGCTGCCGATTTTAAGGTAATTGACGAAGAACATGTGAAAATAAATACTGCCAAAAATGCGCTCCCCATTTGGGGCGTTGTTTGCGAAAAACAGTAGCAATAGCTGGAAAAGCAAAAAGCCCGGTTCAGCATTTGAACCGGGCTTTTTGATTAAAAATTTTAATCTTATTTCTTGATAACCAATTTCTTCGTAGTCGATTGCTTGCCTGTATTCACTTTCACCAAATAAACGCCCGCCTCAAGTCCATCGGTTTTTATTGTTATGTTTTTATTCGACCCAAAATTTCCATTGAACAGTTGCTTTATTTTTTTTCCCGAAAGATCAAAAAGCTGCACCGTACCTTCCGAGGATAAATTTTGTGTAATAGTAAATTCCGAAGTAGCCGGATTTGGATAGATTTTGATGGCATTTTCTGCAATCTCGTTTTCGTTGGTGCCCAAAATAGTGCTCACGTCAAAGCTGTGCATCGCCCGTCCAAAGGTTCCTGCATAAAGGGTTTTAGTGGGTTCGTGAAATTTTAAATCCATAACCACGGTAAGCGGAAGATTATTGCCAAGTATTGTCCAATTGGTGCCATCGTCCTTGGAATACCAAACATTTAGATCGGTAGCCACAAACAGGATGTTTTCCGCAGGATAGGTTATAATATCATTCACGGGAATGTTCGGCAAATTGGAGGAAATATCCGTCCAATTCTGTCCGCCGTCGGTAGTCTTAAAAACGTGTGGCGTATAGTCCAAATATTTAAAGCCGGAAACCGTAACATAGGCCGTCAAATCATTATCTGGCACCATTGCGATGGAGGTAATGTATTGATCGGGCAATCCTGCACTGACGTCGGTCCAAGTGGCACCGCCGTCAAAGGTTACGTGCACATTGCCGTCATCGCTTCCTGTGTAAATTACGTCCAGATTGTTATAGGAAGAAGCAATGGCCGTAAGGGTTCCAAAAGCAAGGGAACCGCTGGGGTGCAGCCCATCCGTTAAATCGGGACTGATCACCGACCAGTTTGTGGCCTTGTTCGAGGTGTAGAGACGGTTGGTTCCGTAGTAAAGAATTTCGTGGTTAAAGGGCGAAATAATCACAGGCGTATTCCAGTTGTTGCGGTCGCTGCCGCTGATGCCGTTGGTAGCATTGTTAAAGCTGATGCCGCCGTTGGTGCTTCGACCCAAATTGCCATATTGCGATTCCACATAAATATAGTTATTGTCAACAGGATCCACATTCACATGAAAGCCGTCGCCGCCCCAAATGGAATTCCAATCGCTCGCGCCACCCGTAATCGTGCGGATGGTGTTATTGTCCTGGGTGCCGCCATAAAGCCGCTCGGGTTGGGTCCGGTCCACTTCAATATTGTAAAATTGGGTTATGGGCAGGTTTAAAAATTTAGTCCAACTGTTACCGCCGTTGTTCGAGATATAAGCCCCGCCGTCATTTCCGGCCAGCATAAAATTAGGGTTGGTTCGCGAAAAGTCGAGTGCGTGATGGTCCACGTGCATTCCCGGCAAGGTGGTCCAAGATGCGCCGCTATTGGTCGATTTGGCAATTTCAAAACCAACGACATACACCTCTGAAGCATTGGTGGGGTTCACCCGAACATTTCCAAAATACCAGCCAAAGTTGGCATCTATCCCGTTCAAAGCCCCCGCTGTTGTTACCAAGGTCCAATTATCTCCATTGTCCGTGGATTTGTAGAGGCCGTTAAATTCATTTGTAATTTCATTGGTAGTAAAACGGGCATAAACCGTCGATGGTTCCGATTCGGAAACGGCAATCCCAATACGTCCCGTTTGGCTGTTCGGCGCGGGCAAGCCATTGGCCGCCCCAAGTTGGGTCCACGTGGTGCCCCCGTCCGTGGAACGGTGGATGGCAGAGGTCAACCCGCCATAATCGCGCTGCCACGGTTTGCGGGTGCGTTCCCACATGGCAGCATAAATAATATTGGTATTTGCAACGTTCATCGCCACATCAATCGCCGCGGTGGAGTCTGTTACAAACAATACTTTTTCCCAATTGGTGCCGCCGTTTGTCGTTCTAAAAATTCCTCTTTCAACATTTTTTCCGTAGAGCTGCCCGGTTGCTGCAACAAAAACCCGGGCGGGATTGTTAGGGTCCACCACGATTCGGCCAATGTGGTTGCTTTCGGGCAAGCCGAGGTTGGTCCAAGTATCGCCGGCGTCGTTGCTTTTATAAATGCCATCGCCAAAATAGGCGCCGTCGGTAGCGCTTCCGTTGGCCTCGCCGGTTCCCGCGTAAATTATCTGGGGGTTGGAGGGCGCGATGGCAATGTCGCCAATGGAAGGTTTTGTGACCTCGTCAAAAATCGGGGTCCAGTTTGCGCCGGCATCATAACTTCTGAAAATTCCACCCGTTGCCGTTGCCACATAGAGGTGGTTGTCGTTGTTGGGCGCAATGGCCACATCGGTTATTCGGCCGCCGGTGTTCAAAGGACCTACAAAAGTCCATTGCCCCGCTTGTTCCGGTGAGCGGCTTGCCAAAATTTGTTTCGATTGCAGAATGGCTTCTTTATAGGCTTCTTTGTTTATATAATTGTTTGGATAGGCGCGTTGGTTGTACATCCATTCGGCGGGATATTCCATTTTTCCAGTTTCTTTTTCTTCGGAATTTTCCTCGGAACCATTTTTACAGTTAGAAAAAATCAGAAAGCAACAAAAGGAAAGTGCCATAAGGGGGAAGGGCAGGTTGTAATTTTTCATCTAAAAACTATTTAGTATTTAAAATTTATCGAAGGAAGGGTGTAAATGGTTGATTGTAAATATCGTAATTATTTTTTCGGGTACCAATCCAATTGGGTTACTTTAATATTTGGGTCGCCCGCTTCCACCAGCGATTTGAATTTTGCCACGTCGCTAAAGCCGTTTTCGCCCCGGTAATGGTAGGGATAAACGGTTTTCGGTTTAAATGCCAAAACAGCCTCCGCCGCTTTTTCGACGGTCATAGTGTAGGGAAGGTTCATACAAACGAAAGCGATATCAATATTTTTTAGATTGCGCATTTCGGGAATATCTTCCGTGTCGCCCGAAATGTAAATGCGTTTGCCGTTTCTTTCCAAAACATAGCCATTTCCTCTTCCTTTTTCGTGAAATTTCAAGGCCTCGGGACGCAAATTGTACATGGGGATGGCTTCAATGACCATTTCAAAATCTTCCACCTTTTCGCCGTTGTTGATTACATTAGTCTTGTTTTGAAGGTTTTCCGACATTTTTTCAAAAACCGCTTTCGGAGCAAAAACCACCGTTTTATCGGCAACGATAGCGTCGAGGGTGGGAATGTCAAAATGGTCGCCGTGAATGTCGGTCACCAAAACCATATCGGGCGCGGAATGGTTTGAGAACAGTTCCTTTCCGCCCACGGGATCTACATAAATAATGGTGCCGTCCCAATTGAGCACCATACTGGCGTGTTCCACGGGGCTTATAATAAAGCCATTTTCCTCCGCAGCCTCGCCGCCATCGAGAGTTACTACAGGTTCTGCGAGATCGGTTTCCGAAATTTTTTCTTCGGAAGTGTTTTTACATCCGCTTATAAAAACCGCTAAAAAAAGAATGGGTATCCAGTGTTTCATCGTGATTTTTTTTTGAAGATACTAATTAAGAACAGTTTACGAACACATTTTTTGCCTTTTATGGGAAGGCATCGGTCACCAAATAGGCGATCGCCTTGCCCACTTGATTCGGAAAAATTCCTGCAGATGGCGAGCCTTCGCAAATGTGGAGATAGGTAGCATTTGTATTTTTTGAGAAATACGCAACAAATTGTCGGGCCTCGGTCAAGGTAAATCCGCTAGGCGAAATGGCGCTGCTGCCCATCATTTCAATGGCGTCCATATCAAGCTCAATTCCGAAGTTATTTTTGCAGCAGAAATTTTCAGCATTTTTCATTGCTTCGGAAAAAGTCAATTTTTGCTTCACCGAAATATCCTCAAAAAGATTGAATTTCACCCTTTCCGATTTTTTTTCCATTGAATTGAAAACGCCTCCCGAAGTATAATTTCGGTGCAAACCAAAGATGAAATAGTTAGCCAAAAAACCATCCGCAAAGGCATACGAAAAGCCGTTGCCGCTATGGCGGTGTTCCAAGGCTCGAAAATCGGTATGCGCATCAAAATTGATGCAATTGATTGGTTTTTTCAATGCTTCCGAAGTGCCTTTTAAATTTCCAAAACTGTTGTTGTGGCCGCCCCCAATGATGATTGGAAACTTGCCGGCTTCCACAATTGTTTTTACAACTTCGGAAACTTTGTGGTCTATTTGGGTAACGAGTTCACCCAATTCTTCAGCATAATGATTTTCTTCTTTGGAAATGTTTTCAGCCTGTTTCATCTGTGTGTCGCAGTCTATTTCTCCTAAAAGAATTACATTTTCAGCGTTTGTTAAATGGCTGTGCTGAATATTCAAAAGGCTTCCCAACGCCGCCTCCCAGGCTTTTGAGGTTCCGGCATTTCCAAAATTTGCGCGCACCCCAATGTCTTCGGGAATTCCTAAAAGCACATATTTTGCGGAATGGTTTTTTAAAGCTTCAAGTGTTTCAACAAAAGCTGCTTTTTCACCAAATTTGGTTTCCCCAGCTCTCTTTTTTATAAGGGCAGCAACATCTTTTTCGGAATAAATTTTTAGCAATCTCATTTTACTTCCTTCCCATTAATGATTACTGAATCGATCAAGTTACTGCCAAAAGCGTAGGGCAGATAGCCGTAGGAAGGTATTGGTTTTGTAATGATGAGGTTGGCCTTTTTGCCCCTCGAAATGCTGCCGTGGGTCTCACTTAAACCCATTGCATAGGCGCCGTTTATGGTTGCGGCATTGATGGCCTCTTCCGGTGTTAGGCGCATTTTTATACAGGCCGTTGCAACCACAAAATTCATATTGCCGCTGGGGGTGGAACCCGGATTGTAATCTGTGGCGAGGGCCAAAGGTAAGCCTGCATCAATAATTTTGCGGCCCGGCGTGTAGGGAATGCTCAAAAAGTAGGAGCAGGAGGGAAGGGCTACGGGCATCGTTTGGCTATTTTTCAACGCTTCCAAATCGGCATCGGTTAAAACTTCCAAATGGTCCACGCTCAAGGCCTTATGTTTAACTGCTGCCGCAATCCCGCCAATACTGTTAAACTGATTGACGTGCACTTTCGGAATTAGCCGGTGTTTTTTCCCTTCGGAAAGAATGCGTTCCATATCGGCAACCGAAAAATAGCCTTCCTCGCAGAAAACGTCTATGTATTGGGCAAGATTTTCGGAGGCAATTTGCGGAAGCATTTCGTTGCAGAGCAAATCCAGATACGCCTCCTTATTTTCCTTATATTCCGTAGGGATGGCGTGCGCGCCCAAAAAGGTAGTTTTTATGGTAACCGGATATTCTTCGGAAAGTTTTTTGGCCACGCGCAACATTTTTAGTTCGGCTTCCGTCGTAAGGCCATAACCACTTTTTATTTCAATGGCGCCCGTGCCCAGCCGCATCACCTCTTCCAATCGTGCGGCGGATTGATGGTATAAATCTTCTTCGGAAGTTGTCTGCAGTTTTTTCGCGCTGTTTACGATGCCGCCTCCTTTTTCGGCGATTTCTTGGTAGCTTAAACCGTTGATCCTATCCACAAATTCCTGTTCCCGATTGCCTGCGTAAACAATATGCGAGTGACTGTCGCACCAAGCCGGCAGCACGGTTTTTCCGCTACAATCCAAGGTTTTAAATCCTTGATGCGGCCCCATTTTATCCATAGTTCCGTAATCTTCAATCACCCCGTGGTGGATAAAAATCCAGGCGTTTTTAAGGGTTGGCAGTTCTTTCATCTCCTTTCCGCTTAATTTTTCTGGACAATTTTCGCGTACTTGAAGCAATTCTTTTATGTGGGTAAGCAGTAATTTCATTGTGGGAGTTTAATAGCGGTAATTTTTTATAAAGATAGGAAAAGAAAATCCCAATAAAGAAATCCCAAATTCCAATTAAAATGCTATTCCCAAAAAACCAATATGGAAAATGGTTACTTTAAAAACCCCAATTTGAGTTTAATTTGGGATTTGTTTTTTTGAAATTTGGGATTTTCTTCCCAGTTATTTATACCTTTAAACACCTTGAAAATTATACATAATGAAATCAAAAAATATAGGAATTAATACCATTTGTACCCACGTGGGCGAGGTGGAGGATCAGCAGTTTAAGGGCGCTATTTCCCCCTTGTATATGTCCAGCAGTTATGCCTACGAAAATGTGGACGTAAAAAGATATCCCCGCTATTTCAATACGCCGAACCAAGAAGCGCTTTGCAAAAAGATAGCGATGCTTGAAAAATGTGAATCCGCGCTAATTTTTGGAAGTGGAATGGCAGCAATTAGCACCGCTATGCTGGCGTTTTTACACAAAGGCGATCACGTGGTGCTTCCGCAAACCCTTTATGGCGGCACCTATAATTTTGTGGTGGAGGAATTTGGAAAATTCGGTATTGAATATTCTTTTGCCGAAGGTTTTTCAGAAGCGCATTTTTCTGAAAAAATACAGAAGAACACCAAGGTCATCTTTGTTGAAACACCTTCAAATCCGTTGATGCGGATTACAGATTTGGAAATGGTTTCAAAAATTGCGAAACAGCGCGGAATCGTTACGATGATCGATAATACCTTTGCTTCCCCGGTAAACCAGACCCCCGCCGATTTCGGAATTGATATAATGATCCACAGCGCCACCAAATATATGGGTGGCCACAGCGACATTTGTGCAGGTGCCGTGGCTGCTTCCGAGGAGCACATCAAAAAAATCTGGAACCTCGCCAAAAATCTGGGTGGCAGTTTGAGCGATTATACGGTGTGGCTTTTGGAGCGCAGTATGAAAACAATGGTCCTTCGGGTGAAGGCCCAAAACAAGAATGCCAAAAAAATGGCGAAATGGCTTGAAAAACATCCTTTGGTGGAAAAAGTTTATTATCCCGGCTTGAAAACCCATCCGGACCACGAACTGGCGAAAAAGCAGATGCGCGGCTACACCGGAATGCTCTCCTTTGAAATCGCTACCGCTATTGAGGTCAATTCATTTTTAAAAGCATTGAAAATGATAAAACCCTCCATGAGCTTGGCGGGCGTGGAATCTACCATTCTTTCGCCCGCAAAAACTTCGCACGCGTTACTTTCTGTTGAAGAAAGGAAACGGCAAAATATAAGGGATGGCCTACTTCGTTTTTCTGTGGGCATTGAGGAAACGGAAGATATAATTGCCGATTTGGAAGGTGCGTTTGAAGCGGTTTCCAATAAAAATTTAGTTTAATATCGCAAAAACCGGCCTTCGCAGGCCTGCATTATGAAAATTGATATACTCGCTATTGGCGCCCATCCCGATGATGTGGAATTGGGCTGTGCGGCAACCTTGGCAAAGGAAATTCACAACGGAAAAAAAGTAGGGATTTTAGATTTGACCCGTGGCGAACTCGGAACGCGGGGCACGGCTGAAATCCGCGATAAAGAAGCTTCCGATGCGGCTGAAATTTTAGGCGCCTCGTTTCGGCATAATCTGGAATTCTCCGATGGTTTTTTGGTAAATAATGCTGCATCGCAATTGGAAATTATTAAAATCATCAGAAAATACCAGCCGGAAATAGTGCTCTGCAACGCTATCGACGATCGGCACATTGACCACGGAAAGGCCAGCAAACTTGCGAGCGATGCCTGTTTTTTGAGCGGTCTGCAAAAAATTGAGACCATTTTGGACGGAAACCATCAAAAGTCTTGGCGGCCAAAGCACGTGTACCACTACATTCAATGGAAAAATATTGAACCTGATTTTGTGGTTGATGTTACGGGGTTTATGGAGAAAAAGCTCGAAGCGGTGTTTGCCTATAAAAGCCAATTTCACCAAAAGGATGCCGACGAGCCCGAAACGCCAATTTCCTCAACCAATTTTAGGGACAGCATTACCTATCGGGCACAGGATTTGGGCAGGCTGATCGGAACGGAACACGGCGAAGGATTCACCGTTGAGCGCTATCCGGCGGTAAAATCAATTTTCGATTTAATTTAATTTTCTTCAAACTTAATATTGCGCAACCGTTTTAATTGATTTATATTTGCGCCTGCCTACCAAGAGAGGTAGGTCCGCTTAGCAAAGTTGTGTTTTGATGCACAATAAATGGTGGTTGTAGCTCAGCTGGTTAGAGCGCCTGATTGTGGTTCAGGAGGTCGCCGGTTCGAACCCGGTCTTCCACCCAAACGAAAAATCCTCCCTTTTGGGGAGGATTTTTTTGTTTCAGGTTTCAAGTTTCAGGTTCAAGTTTTCAAGTTTCCGGTTTTTTTAAAATTAGTCGTGAATCAAGCCGTCTTGGTTCCTGTTTTCTTTACTTTTTATCTAAAGCAATTCTTTGATCGCGATTTGCGATTTCCCAAGCAGTCAGAAATATGAGTCGGGCTCTTTTTGCCATTAAATCATATTCAATTTTATCGGGCGTGTCGGTAATTTTGTGATAATCTTCGTGAACACCGTTAAAATAGAAAATGATCGGCACATTGTTTTTGGCAAAGTTGTAATGATCGCTTCGATAGTAAAAACGGTTGGGATCGTTGGGGTCGTCAAATTTATAATCGAGTTCCAACTGGGTGTATTTGTCATTCACGGCAGTGGAAACATCTTGCAATTCCTGGCTTAATTTGTTGCTTCCGATTAAATAAATATAATTCGGATTGTCCTGTTTATCGGGATCGATCCTCCCGATCATATCGATGTTTAAATCGCAAACGGTGTTTTCCAAAGGGAATAAAGGATTTTCGGTATAATATCGCGATCCGTAAAGGCCGATTTCCTCACCGGTAACGTGCAAAAACAACAGGGAACGCTTGGGGCCGTTTCCATCCTTTACGGCCTGTTGGAAGGCTTGCGCAATTTCCAAAATGGAAACCGTTCCGCTTCCGTCGTCATCCGCGCCGTTGAAAATATTGCCATCCTCATCTTTGCCAACGTGGTCCAAATGTGCCGAAATGATGACAATTTCTTCCGGCTTTTCAGAACCTTTTATAAATGCCACTACGTTTTCAGAAGTTTCGATGTTCTTCCGGCCTCCAAAAAAACTTCCGGGTATGTGCTGAAAGTAATCATCCGTGCCAGGTGCGGCGGCTATTTTTTCATTTTTGTAAAAATCACGAATATATGCTGCGGCTTGGTGCTGCCCTTCGGTGCCCGTCATTCGTCCTTCCATGGCATCGCCGGCATACACATAGAGGTGTTTTTTTAAATCTTGGGCGGTGATGGTTTGGGCATAGTCAACATTGGTTTTGTTTGGCTTCTTTACGTGGTTTGCAGAATTACAGCAAAGAAAGAAAGGCGAAAAAAATAAAAAGAGAAAAATTTTCATGGAATGGAGTTGTAACGGATGCATTATTCAAACGAGGTTAGCTCATAATCTTCCGGTGCCAAGCCTCCTTCACCTATTTTCTTATAATTCATCGTGTAGATTTTCACTATTTCATTGCCGTCGCGGTCCTGCGATTTTACGGTGATTTTGACGATATAGGTTACGCCCAGCGAAGCTTCGCCGGTGCTGGTTTCCTTGAGTTCCACATCTTCATTGCTGAATTTGGTTCCCTCTGGAAGTTGCAGCTTTTCGATCAAATCTTTTTTGGCCAGTTCGCGCACCACTTCCTCTTGTTTTTTTTCAGTGGAACAAGAAACAATAACCAGCGCCAATACGGCGAAAACAATGTTCTTCATAATGAATATAATTTTTAGTTACTGGGTAAAGATAGAATAAGTATTATGCCTTAATGCAAAAATTTTGTGAAAAATGGGGCTCCTTCTTAGCGCTGCTTCCCAATAGAAACAACAATCGTTATATTTGTAGCAAAAGAAAATTATGAAGGTAGAACAGATTTATACAGGATGCCTCGCGCAGGGCGCATATTATATTGAAAGCAATGGCGAAGCGGCCATTATTGACCCATTGCGCGAAACCAAGCCCTATTTGGAGCGTGCAAAAAATGACAATGCCAAGATAAAATATATTTTTGAAACCCATTTTCACGCCGATTTTGTTAGCGGCCATTTGACCCTTTCCCAACAGACCGGTGCGCCCATCATCTACGGCCCCCACGCAAATCCCTCTTTTGAGGCGGTCTTGGCCAAGGACGAGGAAGTATACCGCTTGGGAAATGTAACCATCACAGCGCTGCATACCCCCGGCCATACCATGGAAAGCACTACCTATTTATTAAAAGATGAAAAGGGAAAGGACTATGCCATTTTCAGTGGGGACACTCTCTTTTTGGGCGATGTTGGCCGACCCGATCTTGCACAGAAATCCAATGAAATTACCCAGGAAGACCTCGCTGGAATTTTGTTTGACAGCCTTCGAAATAAAATCATGCCCTTGGCTGACGACGTTATTGTCTACCCCGCCCACGGCGCCGGTTCTGCCTGCGGGAAAAATATGATGAAGGAAACCGTGGATACCTTGGGCAACCAAAAAAGAATGAATTATGCGCTTCGGGCCGATATGACCCGTGAGGAATTTATCCGTGAGGTTACCGATGGACTAACGCCGCCCCCGCTTTATTTTCCGATGAACGTGAAGATGAACAGGGAGGGATATATGGATTTTGACGAGGTAATTTCGCAGGGAACAAGGCCGTTGGATCCAGAAACTTTTGAGCGCGTCGCCAATGAAACGGGCGCCGTTATACTGGACGTTCGCAATCAAATTGAGTTTATTGATGGTCACATACCCCGATCGATTTTTATTGGTCTCGATGGCGGTTTCGCTCCTTGGGTAGGCGCGCTACTGGCCGATGTGGACCAAAAAATTCTCTTGGTGGTTTCTCCCGGAAGGGAAGAGGAGGCGGTTACTCGATTGTCGCGGGTTGGTTTCGACAGGACTTTGGGCTATCTTAAGGGAGGCATTGATGCCTGGAAAGAATCCGGTAGGGAAATCGATACCTTGGAATCTGTTTCGGCGGAAACTTTAAAGGAAGAATTGCCCAAAGGTATTTTAGTATTCGATGTGCGAAATCAAGGAGAATATGCATCCGCCCATCTTGAACAGGCAAAGCACGCCCCGCTTGGGTTTTTAAATAGCTATTTAAATGATTTCCCCTCCACCGAAAAGTGCTACATCCATTGCGCTGGAGGATACCGTTCGGTTATTGCGGCATCTATTTTAAAAAGTCGCGGCATCCACAATGTTGTCGATGTGGCTGGTGGTTTTGCGGCCATGAAAAATGCGGGCATTATCGTTGAAAACTAATAATAACTTACGGTGTATCTCCTTTTTTGTAATAGGCCTAAATGCTATCTTTGGCCAGTGGCAATCCTGCCGAAAATGGATAAATAGATTTCTTAAATTTTGAATAGTAACCAATTAACACAATATTCTTTCGACGGTCCTAAAGACGGTCGGAAGGATATTTATTTTTAAACAATCAATACTTTTTTATGAGAAAAATTACTTTAATGCTTTTAATGTTTTGCACAGCTTTGTTCGCCCAGGCACAAACTGTGTTTATTAATGAATTGCACTATGACAATTCCGGCTCCGATGTAAACGAGGGCTTCGAAATTGCCGGTCCTGCGGGCACCGATCTTTCGGGCTGGAAAGTTGAACTTTACAACGGTTCCAATGGCGCAGATTATGGAACCACTAACCTTACCGGAATAATTCCTGATGAGGGAGCTGGTTTTGGCACTATTTATTTCGCAGTATCCGGAATCCAAAATGGTGCGCCAGATGGTTTGGCTCTAATCGATGGCAGCAATGCCGTAATCCAGTTTCTGAGCTATGAGGGTTCCTTTACGGCTACTTCGGGCGCTGCAAACGGAATGACCTCTACCGATATTGGCGTTTCCGAACCTGGTTCCACTCCCGTTGGGGAATCGCTTCAGCTAATAGGCACGGGTAGTGTCTATACCGATTTTTCGTGGAGCGGACCCGCCGCGGAATCGCCCAATCTAATAAATGTGGGCCAAACCTTTGTTGGCTCCGGTTCGGGCAATGGTCCCACCATTATTTGCCCAAGCGATATCGTTGCCAATAACGAAATCGGAACCTGTGGTGCTGTCGTGAACTTTACAGGTTTTGCAATAGATGATGAAGATGGCAATATTTCAGCCTCTATAATCGCCACACCTGCCAGTGGCAGTACGTTTCCTGTGGGCGTTACCGTGGTAACCCTTTCCGTTACAGACAGTGATGGCAATACCGCAACTTGCCAGTTTTCAGTAACCGTGGTTGATAATGATACCCCCGTGGCAGTGTGTCAAGATATTACTGTTGAATTAGACCCAGTTACAGGAATGGCAACCGTTAGCCCTACAGAAATTGATAACGGTTCCTCCGATTTGTGTGGAGGGGTTGCATTGAGCTTGGACATTACTATGTTTGATTGTTCCATGACCGGAACAAACCCTGTAATGCTTACAGTTACCGATGATGCTGGAAATACTTCAACCTGTAGCGCGACCGTTACCGTTCAAGATACGACTGCGCCGGTAATTACTTGTTTGGGCCAGGCCTCGGGTGCACCTGTTTTTATAAATGAAATCCATTACGACAATGCTGGAACAGATGAAGGTGAAGCGGTTGAGATTGCCGGACCCGCCGGAACGAATTTAAGTACCTATACTATTGTTCTGTACAATGGAAATGGAGGAACCGAGTACAATACCGTTGCATTGAGCGGAACTATTGACGATGAAGGCAATGGTTTTGGTGCCGTAAATTTTGAAATTTCCGGAATTCAGAACGGAGCGCCCGATGGTATTGTTTTGGCTAACAATGGGAATGTGATCCAATTCCTAAGTTATGAAGGAAGTTTCACGGCTACCGATGGAATAGCTGCAGGCTTAACCTCGACTGATATCGGAGTTTCCGAGCCGAGCAATACGCCTATTGGCGAATCGCTTCAATTGACAGGTTCGGGAACTTATTATCCCGATTTTAGTTGGACCGGTCCTATTGCGGCCACTCCAGGAACGCTTAACGCAGGGCAGAGTTATGTGGCACCGACTTCCTCCTCTGTTGATGTATTTTTAGATGCCAATGGAATGGCGAGTATTGATCCAAGTACACTTTTGCAAAACGTGAACGAAGCCTGTGGGTACACCATTACAGTGAATGGTAATACTACTGCCGATTTTACCTGTGCGGATCTTGGAGAAACTTTGGTAGAGGTAACTGTAACAGATGAAAGCGGAAATGTGTCAATGTGTACTTCAACCGTAAACGTAATCGACAACATCTCGCCGGTGATCACCTGCGGCCCTCCCACGACGACCGTTTCGGAGACCGAGGACTTCGAGGGCAGTTCCCTTCCGGCCGGTTGGGCCAGCCAGATCAATGCCGGCTCGCAGGACTGGACCTTCGGCTCGGGCGCTATGCCCACCGGGAACGACTTCCCCTCCAACGCGGC
>JBLWUV010000010.1:74461-88120 GCA_048268785.1 Aequorivita sp. | reverse complement strand
GTAAAAACTGAAATTGCGCAGACCGAAACTTTTTCATTGCCCGATAATTCTGAAGTTGTGCTGAACGCAGGTTCAAAAATTACCTATAACAAAAAGAACTGGGCCAATTCCCGTGAGCTTTCTTTGGACGGCGAGGCTTATTTCAAAGTAACAAAAGGGAATAAATTCAGCGTAAAAACCGTTGAAGGTACTGTAAGTGTTTTGGGAACACAATTCAATGTGTTTGCGCGGGATGGGCTTTTTACGGTTGCTTGCTATGAAGGTTTGGTAAGCGTTGCTTTCAATGATACGCTTTTAAAAGTACCCGCGGGCAGTAAAGTCCAGATTGAAAACGGGAGATTAGTGATAAATGAAACTGCCGAAACCTCTTCCCCAGTATGGCTTGCCCACGAAAGTAATTTTGAAAATGCTCCTTTGCCAATTGTTATTAAAGAGCTTGAAAGGCAGTACCCCATAAAGATTACTTTGAAAAATGTGGATTCCGAAAAAAGATTCACGGGCAGCTTTACCCACGAAAACCTTGACCTAGCTTTAAAAGCCATCTGTGAGCCCCTTCAGTTGCATTATAAAATAGATAAAAACGGAGCAGTACAAATAGATGCCAAAATTAGCAAGTAGCTACAAAATCTTAGTTCTCTTTTTGGTTTTCTGTGCTTTCGGAACTAAAACCGTAGCGCAGGAAATCGAAGAAACTACACTCTTGCTGTATTTGAAATCCTTGGAAAAGGAATATAATGTTCGGTTTTCCTATGTTCGTGAGGAAGTGGAGCAAATAAAACTAAAGCCACTTTCAAAAGAAAAAACTTCCATTGAAAATGTGCTTACCCATCTTCGTGAAAATACACCCCTGCTCTATAACCGTATCAACGAGCGCTATATTACCATTACTTCCAAAGAAAACGATAGTAGCTTTTGTGGGCGGATAATCGATTTTGAAACCCAGCTCCCGTTGGAAGGTGCAACCATAATTTCAGAAAATAACGCTTTCAATACAATCTCAAACGCGGAAGGCTTTTTTTATATCCCTGCCCATCACAAAAAAGTAAGTTTTACGGTTTCGTATGTGGGCTATAAATCAATTAAAGCAAACACTTCTAGCCTTTCCATTGATTGTTCTGCCCTGCTTTTGGTACCGTCTGTTTCTGAATTGGAAACAGTTATTGTCCAAAATATTTTCACAAAGGGAATCGATAAAAATCTGGATGGGTCCATTACAATCTCTACTGAAAATTTCGGGCTGTTGCCGGGACAGGTTGAAGGGGATGTTTTGCAGATTACCCAAGCTTTGCCCGGAGTGGAAAGTGTGGACGAAACCATTTCAAACATCAACATTCGTGGCGGAACGCACGATGAAAACCTGCTGCTTTGGGACGATATAAAAATGTATCAAAGCGGACATTTTTTTGGGCTCATTTCCGCAGTAAACCCAGACATTACCAAAAACGTGATTATTTATAAAAACGGGACAAACATCCGCTTTGGCGAAGGAGTTTCGGGGGTTATCGATATGCGTTCAAACAACAAAATTTCGTCAGAAACCGAAGCGGGAATTGGTTTCAATTTGGTGAATGGCAACGGGTTTTTGGGCCTTCCCGTTTCAGAAAAACTCGTCATTCAAGTTGCCGCAAGAAAATCCATCAACCATCTTTGGGAATCGCCCATTTATAAAAACTACACCAAACGCATTTTTCAGGATAGTGAAATTTCGAACATTGAAAACACACAAAATAATGTCGCCATTACTACCGATGAAAACTTCAGCTTTTACGATTTCAGCACCAAATTGCTTTGGGATATTTCAGAAAAAGACAAAATGCGCGTCAATTTTTTAACGATTGACAATTCGCTGGATTTCACTGAAACCTTGGAAACCAATTCACAATCAAAAACCAGCGAACTGGACCAACGCAGCTTATTGGGCGGCGTTTCGTGGAATCGTTTTTGGAACGATAAAATTGAAACAACAACTTTGGCTTACGGAACTTATTACTTGCTGGATGCCATAAATAAAGACATTTTCACTACCCAAGAGCAAATTCAAAAAAACGAAGTGTTGGAAACGGGTGCTAAACTTGACGCCAATATTGGGCTTTCGGAAACTTTAAAGCTCCAAGCTGGCTATCATTTTTCAGAAATTGGAATAGCAAACACACAAGATGTAAATCTGCCGCGATTCCGCGATTATGAAAAGAACGTTTTGCGGACACACGCGCTTTTTGCGGGATTGAATTACGTTTCCAACAATCAAAAAACCTATGTTTTTGGAGGCGTTCGCGAAAATTATTTTTCAAAGTTCAAGGAATTTTTAATTGAACCGCGATTGAGTTTGCATCAAAAATTTGGAAATGGCTTTGCCGTTGAGGTTTTGGGCGAATTCAAAAGCCAAAGCACTACGCAACGAATTGATTTTGAAAGTGATTTTCTCGGCATCGAAAAAAGAAGATGGGTTTTAGCCGATGGCGAAAACACGCCAATCATAAAAAGCAAGCAGGCTTCCGCAGGTTTGGTCTATAGCAAAAAAGGGCTTTTTGTGAATTTGGAAGGATTTTATAAAATTGTTGAAGACATTAATGCCGCAAACCAAGGGCTTCAAAACCAGTTCCAATTTTCAAAAGCGATTGGAAATTATACGGTAAAAGGGGCCGAATTTGTGGTGAATAAAAAAACGAAAGCGTTCAGTACTTGGCTGAGTTATATGTTCAGCAAAAATGATTATAAATTTGAAAGCCTCGAACCATCAATATTTCCAAATAATCTGGATGTTCAACATTCCGCAACGCTTGCAGGAACCTATTCTTTGAATGCCTTGAAAATCGCTTTGGGACTTAATTGGCACAGCGGAAAACCCTATACTATTCCGGTGGAAAATTTTGAGACAACCACGGAGGGCGGAATAACGACCATTCAATTTGACGCTCCAAACAAAGAGCGTTTGCCGGATTATTTCCGCGCAGATCTTTCTGCGGAATATTTATGGAAGCTCTCCCCTTCCATTGATGCCAAAATAAATATTGCGCTTTTAAACCTGCTGAATACGGAGAATACTATTAACATCCGCTACGCCTTGGCACGGGATGAAAACAATGAAATAACCGTAAATAAAATTGAGGAAATTTCTTTGGGAATTACGCCAAATTTTTCGTTTCAGGTTTTGTTTTAAAAATTACATCCGCTCCGGAACCTCGATCCCTAAAAGTGCGAATGCGCTTTTTATAACTTCCCCAACCGCTTTTGAAATTTTCACCCGGAACGCTTTTTCAGTTTCGTTATCTGTGGCCAGAATTGGCACATTTTGATAAAAACTGTTGAATTCCTTTACCAAATCATACGTATAGTTTGCAATCAACGCCGGGCTGTAATTTTCCGCCGCCAATTGGATGGTTTCCGGGAATTGCTGGAGAATTTTTATGAGCTCTTTTTCTTTGGGGTTTAAAAATAGTGTACCATTTTCAAAAGAGGTTTCGACTGCGCTCAACCTGACATCCGCGGCTTTTCGAAGAATAGACTGAATCCGCGCATAGGTATATTGAATAAACGGACCTGTATTTCCTTGAAAATCCACACTTTCCTCGGGATTGAAAAGAATCCGTTTTTTAGGGTCAACCTTCAAAATGTAATATTTCAAAGCACCCAAACCAATCATTCGGTAAAGTGCTTCCTTTTCTTCTTTTGAAAAATCGTCAATCTTCCCAAGTTCTTCTGAAATGGTTCGTGCCGTATCGGTCATTTGTGCGATCAAATCATCGGCGTCAACCACAGTTCCTTCGCGGCTTTTCATTTTTCCCGAAGGAAGATCCACCATTCCATAGCTTAAATGAAATAGGTTTTTCGCCCAACTATAGCCCAGTTTTTTAAGAATTAAAAACAGCACCTTAAAATGGTAATCCTGCTCGTTGCCCACGGTGTAAATCATTCCGCCAACGTCCGGGTGATCTTTAACGCGTTGCACGGCAGTACCGATGTCCTGCGTCATATAAACCGCTGTGCCGTCGCTTCGCAAAACGAGTTTCTCGTCAAGCCCTTCTTCAGTTAAATCACACCAAACAGAGCCGTCGTCTTTCATGAAGAAAACATCCTTTTTAATGCCCTCTTCAATGATATCTTTCCCTAAAAGATAGGTGTCGCTTTCGTAATAATAAAAATCGAAATCTACGCCAATGGCCTTATATGTTTCCTCAAAACCTTTATAGACCCAGCCGTTCATTTTGTTCCAAAGCGCAACAACCTTTTCATCGCCGGCTTCCCATCTACGGAGCATTTCCTGTGCCTCAAGAATTAGCGGGGCCTCAGCCTTTGCTTCTTCTTCGGTTTTGCCTTCTGCTTTTAAAGCTTCAATTTGCTTTTTGTATTCTTTGTCGAATTTTACGTAGTAATTTCCAACGAGCTTATCGCCTTTCAAATCAGTGGAATCAGGCGTCTCCCCATTCCCGAATTTTTCCCACGCCAGCATACTCTTGCAAATATGGATGCCACGGTCGTTGATAATTTGGGTTTTGTACACTTTTTTCCCCGCCGCCTTTTCAATTTCGGCAACGGAATAGCCCAGCAATACATTCCGAATGTGCCCCAAGTGCAAAGGTTTGTTGGTGTTGGGCGAAGAATATTCAACCATTATTGCTTCCTTTCCCTGCGGAACTTTTCCGAAGGAGGAGAAATCTTTCACGGAATTGAAAAAGTTCAAATAAAAGGAATCGCTCAAAACAATATTCAGAAACCCTTGGACCACGTTGAATTTTTCAATCTCAGAAACGTGTTCCACCAAATAATTGCCAATGGCCTCCCCAATCTGCACCGGATTTCCTTTCACCACGCGAAGCATTGGGAAAACAACTGCGGTAATATCGCCCTCAAAATCCTTTCGGGTGGGCTGCAGTTCCACGGCTTCCAATTGGGCTCCGTAAATTTGTTGAACGGCCAATTTTATTTGGGCTTCAATTTTTTCTGAAATCTTGGTCATAGCGGTAAAATTATTCGCGAATTTCTATTTTGGGCGGTAAAGATACGGGTTTTTACATTTTGGAATCTTCGCAAAAAGAGTAACTTTAAACTAAAAATGCTGCTCAACGTATCTTACAACGATCGGGAGATTTCCCAAAAAATAGACCGCGAACTGGGCAAACCTTTCACGCTGCGCGAACGGTTTCGAATGGGAGGAATTGGCTCACCAAAGCTGATTTTGAAGGAAACGAGCCTTCAAATAAGCAATTTGATGAACCTGGACAACAACCGTAATGTTTGCAATATTGAAATGCGGCCAAAGGGGATTATTATTGGCTTTCGAAGCAGATTGGATGTTTATAACTTAATTATTCCCTATTACAAACTGGTGATTTTTAAAGGCGAAAGCGAAACATACACCCTCTATAAAGACCATCATTTTTTCAGAATAATGGCCAAACCTCAGGACAAATCCGTCCATCGAATTATTAAAAAAATTCTTGAGGCAAAAGCAAAAGCCACGAGCATTTCGGAAGTACTTCCGTAGCTAACCCCTGTTTTTAATGAACATTCCAGCAATCAGTGCCAGCACCCCGATGCCAATCATTCCCAAGGTTTGGTTGGTCAACCCCTCTTTGGCGTTCACCTCCAAAGGTCCAATATCCAAAACCTCTTGAGGGACAAAGGCGTTGTAAAGGCCCAGGATAATAAGGACCACCCCCACAATTAGCAATACGATTTTTAAAACTTTCATGGTTTTTCGGTTAATTAAATTAAGTACTTAAAGATATTGTTTTGACGAAAATTAAATGGCACAACTTAACGGCTTTTTAACTTCTGTTTATCAAATAAAAATTATCTTTAAACAAAATATGCTGCTTTGAAAATTCTACTAACAGGAGCCAATGGCTATATTGGGATGCGCTTATTGCCCCAATTGCTTGAAAATGGGCACGAAATTATTTGTGCAGTGCGCGATAAGGCTCGCCTTCCGCTAGACCCCGAAACAACCAAAAAAATTGAAGTAATCGAAGTGGATTTTGCCAAATCGGTACAACTCGATTCCTTTCCAAAAAACATTGATGCCGCCTATTATTTAATCCACTCCATGAGCGGCTCTACTAAGAATTTTGAGGAAATAGAGACCCGTTCGGCTGAAAATTTCAATAAATATATGGGCGCCACCACGGTGAAACAGGTTATTTACCTCAGCGGAATGGTTAACCAAGACGAGCTTTCCAAACATCTTTCCTCGCGCAAAAAGGTGGAGGAAATTCTCTACAAAGGCACCTATCACTTAACCGTACTGCGCGCTGGCATTGTGGTGGGCAGTGGCAGCAGTTCTTTTGAAATTATTCGGGATTTATGTGAAAAATTGCCGATAATGATTGCTCCAAAATGGTTAAAGACCAAAATCCAGCCCATCGCCATCCGCGATGTAATAGCCTTTCTTTCGGGAGTTTTGGGCAACGAAAAATGCTATGACACCTCCTTTGATATTGGGGGTCCCGATGTTTTGACCTATCGGGAAATGTTGCAGCAGTATGCCAAAATTAGGAAGTTGAAATTATGGATTATTTCGGTGCCCGTAATGTCGCCGCGCCTGTCGAGCTATTGGCTCTATTTTGTTACCTCCACTTCCTATAAATTGGCCGTCAACTTGGTGGATAGTATGAAAATGGAAGTTGTGGCACGCGACAATAACCTTCAGCAAATTTTGGACATCCATCCCATTTCCTATAAAGAAGCCATTCAAAAGGCATTTATCAAAATTGAACAAAACCTGGTAATTTCGAGTTGGAAGGATTCCTTGGCGGCCGGAAGAATTTCCAGTTTAAAGGAATACATCCAAGTTCCGAAATATGGGTGTTTAAAAGACCGAAAGGTTTTGAAGCTAACCGATCCCGAGAAAGCGCTCAAAAACATTTGGAGCATTGGCGGCGAACGCGGCTGGTATTACGGAACTTCGCTTTGGAAGATCAGGGGGTTTATGGACCGGCTCGTGGGCGGCGTGGGGCTGCGTCGGGGAAGAACGCACCCGGACCAAATCTACACAGGCGATGCACTAGATTTTTGGCGAGTGCTGTATGCCGATCGGGAAAGCAAGCGTTTGCTGCTTTTTGCGGAAATGAAACTGCCCGGCGAGGCCTGGCTGGAATTCTGCATTAACGACAAAAACGAATTGATACAGACCGCCACCTTCCGCCCCAAAGGATTGTGGGGAAGATTGTATTGGTATTTAATGTTGCCGTTCCACTATTTCATTTTTGGAGGAATGATAAAAAACATCACCAAAAAAGAGGTCTTGGCTTAATTTTCAGAAATAGTTACGGGAGCCTTTTTTTATGCCTTCGGAAGAAATACTTCAGCCATCATACAACGGGCGCTTCCGCCCCCACAGGTTTCAATAGTCGTAAGGTCACTACTCAGGATTTTGCAGTATTTTTCAATGGCGGCCACCTGCTCCCGCGTAAGGCTTTTGTGGGCCGCTGCGCTCATCACCAAATATTTTTCATCCTTGCCTTGCAGCTGAAGCATATTGCCCGCGAAGTGGTGCATCTGTGCCTCGGTTATGGCAATAATCTCCTTACCATCGGCCCTTAAATGCTGTATCACATTTTTCTTTTCCTTTGCGTCGTCAATTGTATCCAAACAAATTACGCAGAAATTCTCGGCCAAACACATCATAACATTGGTGTGATAAATGGGCAAGCGCTTCCCATCAACAGTTTGGTTGGCGGTAAAAACGACCGGTAGGTATTCAAAATCTTCACAAAATTCAATCAAAAGCTCCTCATCGGCACGGGGCGAAAGCGCGCAGTAGGCTTTTCGGTGCACACGGTCCAACAACAAACTGCCCGTACCTTCCAAAAAATAGCCTTCATCTTCGGCAGGCGTATAATCAAACACATTGTTGATTAAAAATCCCTCGTTTTCCAAACGAATCAAAACTTCCTCGCGGCGCTCGCGGCGGCGGTTTTCGGCAAACATGGGGTAAAGACCGATATCGCCATTTTCGTGAAAACTGATCCAATTGTTCGGAAAAATAGAATCCGGAGTATCCATTCGCAGATCGTCATTTTCCACGATTACATTCACGCCAACGCCGCGCAATTTTTTAACGAAGGCGTCAAATTCTTCTTGTGCCTTTGCATTAATCTCAGCATTTTTTAGGGCGATATCTTCCTGAAAAAAATTATTGACCGCCGTCTGCTCGTTCATACGGAACGCGACCGGGCGAATCATTACGATGGTATCTGTGATCTGTTTTGCCAATGGGATGGGAATTTAGGCCGCAAATTTAACGGAATTTTCCGTTGAAAAAATGCTTTCAATTGGGTAAATTAGTTTTCCAAAATTTATTAGTAATTATTTTTAACTTAAATGGTCAAGGCTATGGATACACTTAAAAATTTAAAGGATGAACTTACCGAGGAATACGGCATCACAAAAAACTTTTTGAAAAATTTTCCGGCAGGCAAGGATTTCTACGCTCCGCACCCAAAAAGTATGAAACTAATGGATTTGACCACCCATATCGTGGATATTTTTGGTTGGCCGCAGGTTATTTTAAATACCGATTATTTGGATTTCGCAGACGGTTACAATCCTGAAAAAATGGCATCAAGAGCGGAAATGCTGACCCAACTCGACAAACAATTTCAAAACGGAATAAATGCGCTGGAAAATGCCACTGAGGCCGATTTGAAACCCAATTGGAGTATCCGAATGCATGGGCAGATTATTATGGAATGGACCAAATATGGCGCTATTCGCCACGGGCTTAACCAAATTACCCATCACCGTGCACAATTGGGCGTGTATTATAGGTTGTTGGACATTCCGGTTCCCAGCAGCTATGGCCCTTCTGCAGATTCCAGTAATGAATGATTTTTTGGGAAAAATGCAAAGGCCAATCTGACTTGTTTGGCCTTTTAAATTTTAAAGGGCATTGAATTATTTTTTGGGAGTTGCGGCCTCTGTCCAATGCAGGTAGCCACCATCCATGTCATAGATTTCCTTAAACCCAACATCTTTTAGGACCAATGCAGCCTTTGCGCTTCTTTTTCCGCTTCGGCAATAAATGTAGATGGGTTTATCTAAATTCAATTTTTCAGCCTCCGTAATAAAATTTGTATCACCAATATTAATGTTCAGCGCGCCTTCCAAATGGCCTTCCGCAAATTCCTCGGGCGTGCGCACGTCTACAAGTTGCACATTCTCGGCACCAGCCATCGATTCCCTAAATTCCTGGGGCGACAAAACGTGTATTTCCTGTGCCACGCCTTTTTCCTGGCAAGCCGTAAAGAATAGCGCCAAACATAGCCCTATAAGTATGGATATTTTTTTCATTTTATAAAGATTTAATGATTGATTTCACCTTCCCATTCCATAATTCCACCCTTCAAATTGAAAGCGTTTTTAATGCCGATGGAATTGAGCAACATACACGCTTGCCCGCTTCTGCCCCCGGAACGGCAATAGACGTAATAATTCTTTTCGGGATCCAGCTGCTTGGCCCTGTTTAAAAATTCGGCTCCGTTGTAAATATCCATTTGTATAGCTCCGGGAATATAGCCTTCTTCAAATTCGGCATCGGTGCGAACATCGAGGATTACCGCGTTGTTGTCCTGTTCACATTGTTCACACCACTGTTTTTGGGTTAAATCTGCCATTTTTTCTTTTTTCGGTAAAATTATAAAATACGCCCACGCGGAACAAAATTTTAAAAATATTTATCAAATCCTAAATTTTAAAGGGAAACCTTCCTATATTTGAACCCGAAACAAATGAACACATTTACACAAAATACTTGGTGGTGGAAAAACTTACGGAAAGAGTCGTGAGCGGAACACCTATGGTATAAAATATACAAAAAGGCTTGTCAATCACGACAAGCCTTTTTTTATGCTTGCGAAAGTGGGCATGGTAGCATTAAGCAATAAAAAATGAAAATAGAAAATAAAAAATATCAGCTAAAAACCTATTCAAAAAAACTGTTGGCAGACACCCTCACGCCGGTTTCGGTGTATTTGCGGTTGCGCGATAAATTTCCGAACAGCCTTTTGCTGGAAAGCAGCGACTACCACGCCAACGACAACAGTTTTAGCTACATCTGCTTCAACCCAATTGCTTCCCTAAAAGTGGAAAACGAAACCATTTTTCAGCATTTTCCGGATGGAAAAAGTACAGTAACAGATTTGAAAAGTCCCCCTTCGAAGGGGGATTTAGGGGGATGTTCACATAGAGTTCCTAAAATTTTACACGAATTTGCCTCCTCTTTTTCTTCGGAAGAAAGTAAATTTAAATTCATCAACAACGGTCTTTTCGGCTTTATGGCCTTTGATGCAGTGCGTTATTTTGAAGACATTCCGCTTTCAAAAAAAGAAGAAAATCTCGGAATGCCCGATTTGTTTTATGCAGTTTACCAAAATATAATCGCGATAAACCATTTCAACAACGAAGCGTATATTTTTGCGCACTGTTTTAAAGCTGAAAACAATATTCCACAGATTGAACAAATTTTAAAATCGAAGAGTTTTGCGGAATATTCTTTCGCGAGAAATGGCGAACGCACCACCAATTTAAACGATGAAGATTTTAAAGCTTTGGTTCGAAAATGTAAGGAACATTGCCAGCGCGGCGATGTGTTCCAAATTGTGCCCAGCAAACGCTTTTCACAAAAATTCACGGGTGATGAATTCAATGTCTACAGAGCTTTGCGAAGTGTAAATCCTTCGCCCTACCTTTTCTATTTTGATTATGGAAATTTTAAAATCTTCGGAAGTTCACCCGAGGCGCAATTGGTAGTGAAAGGAAACCGTGCCGAAATCCATCCAATTGCGGGAACCTTCAAACGCACAGGAAACGATGAACAGGATGCCGAGCTAGCCAAAAAACTTTCCGAAGACAAAAAGGAAAACAGCGAACACGTAATGCTAGTTGATTTGGCACGAAACGATTTGAGCCGCCACTGCACGAACGTAAAAGTGGAAACCTATCGCGAGGTTCAGTTTTTTTCACACGTCATTCATTTAGTGAGCAAAGTTACGGCAACGAAAAACCCCAAAACATCAACGATGCAGATTGTTGCAGACACTTTTCCCGCGGGAACTTTGAGCGGGGCACCAAAACACAAAGCGCTGCAATTACTTGAAAAATATGAAAACCGAAGTCGCGAATTTTACGGCGGCGCCATCGGGTTTATGGATTTTGGCGGTAATTTTAATCACGCCATTATCATCCGCTCCTTTGTGAGCAAAAACCACACCCTGCACTATCAAGCTGGTGCTGGCGTGGTTTCGGAAAGCAATGAAGAAAACGAATTGCAGGAAGTTTATAATAAACTCGGCGCACTCACAAAAGCGCTGGAATTAGCGGAAAACATATAAGTATGAAAATATTAGTAATAGACAATTACGACAGTTTCGTGTTTAATTTGGTCCACTATTTAGAGGAATTGGATTGCGAGGTAACCGTAAAACGAAACGATAAATTCTATTTGGAAGAGGTAGAAAATTACGACAAAATTTTGCTCTCGCCCGGCCCAGGGATTCCCGATGAAGCGGGTTTGCTGAAAGCAGTGATTCAAAAATACGCAGCTTCAAAACCAATTTTTGGCGTGTGTTTGGGGCAACAGGCCATCGGTGAAGTTTTTGGCGGAAAATTGGAAAATTTGAGAAAAGTTTTTCACGGCGTTGCAACGATAGCGACAATTTTAAAGGAAGACGAACCTCTTTTTAAGGGAATTGAAAAGGAATTTGAAATAGGCCGTTACCACAGTTGGGTGATTTCAAAAGAAGATTTTCCGGAGGTTTTGGAAATCACTTCGGTGGATGAAAATGGACAAATTATGTCACTTCGCCATAAACGCTATGACGTTTGCGGAGTACAGTTCCATCCCGAAAGTGTGCTAACGCCAATGGGGAAACAGATTATTAAAAATTGGATTGAAAGCTAAAAAAATAATTATTTCAGCAGCGGCAGGAAGTAAATTCAACCAAACTCCAAAACCTAAAGACTTATAAACTGTTAAACTTTTAAACATCTAAACCCCTAAACTTTTAAACATCCAAACTATTAAACATATAAACTCCTAAACTTATAAACTCATCGACTCATCGACTCAAAAAATGAAACAAATTTTAAACAGACTGATCAACCACGAACAACTCAGCAAAGACGAGGCTCGAGCCGTTTTGGTAAACATTTCAGAAGGGAAATACAACCAAAGTCAGATTGCCGCTTTCTTGACGGTTTATATGATGCGGAATGTGGGTTTGGAGGAACTGGAAGGCTTTCGAGATGCTTTGTTGGACCTGTGTTTGGCGGTGGATTTCAGCGAATACAACACCATAGATTTATGCGGTACGGGCGGTGACGGAAAGAATACGTTTAATATTTCCACATTAGCCTCATTTGTTACGGCTGGCGCGGGAGTGAAAGTAACCAAACACGGTAATTACGGGGTTTCATCCGTTAGCGGAAGTAGTAATGTGATGGAAGCGTTAGGAATAAAATTCTGTAATGAAAAGAATTTTTTAAAGCGCTGTTTGGACGAAGCGGGAATCTGCATTTTGCACGCCCCACTCTTTCACCCTGCAATGAAAAATGTGGCGCCAATCCGCAAGGAATTGGGCGTAAAAACTTTTTTCAATATGCTCGGGCCGATGGTGAATCCAGCCTTTCCGAAGAACCAATTGGTCGGCGTTTTTGATTTGGAATTGGCGCGGATGTACGGCTATCTCTATCAAAAAAGCGAGAAAAATTACGCTGTGCTGCACGCGATGGACGGCTACGATGAAATTTCATTGACGGGACCTGTAAAAGTGATTTCAAAAGCATCCGAGAATATTTTGAATGCGACCGATTTCGGAGTGAAGCAGGTTGAGGAATCTGAGATATTCGGAGGTAAAACGGTAAAGGATTCTGCCGAAATTTTTCTAAATATTTTAAACGGAAAAGGAACCGAAGCCCAAAACAATGTGGTCTGCGCCAATGCCGCAATGGCCATTTCAATAGTTGAAAATTGCACGATAAAAGAAGGTTTTGAAAAGGCGCAAGAATCGTTAGCATCTGGCAACGCGTTGAAATCATTGAAGAAATTGCAGCAAATATTCGATTGAATCACGAATCACGAATCACGACCCACGAAACACGACCCACGAAACACGACTCACCACTCACCACTCACGACTCACGACTTACGACTCACGACTATAAATATGACAATTTTAGATAACATAACAGCCTACAAACGAAAAGAAGTTGCCGCAAAAAAGGAAGCAATCCCAACTCGTTTGCTGGAAAAATTTCCTCTTTTTGCCAAAGAAACAAAATCATTGGCGGAAGCTTTACGAAATTCAACCACGGGAATTATCGCCGAACACAAACGCCGTTCACCGAGCAAATCGGTTATAAACGATAAAGTTTTGTTGCCCGAAGTTGTTTCGGGCTATGAAAATGCCGGGGCAAAAGGAATTTCGGTTTTAACGGATTCCAACTTTTTTGGCGGTTCGCTCGAAGATCTTTTGGTGGCTGAAAAAAAGGTTTCCATTCCTATTCTTCGGAAGGAATTCATCATCGATCCCTATCAAATTTATGAGGCAAAAGCTTACGGCGCCGATGCTATTTTACTGATTGCGGCTTGTCTTTCTGCGGAGGAATTAAAACAGTTTTCGTTTTTGGCGAAAAGTCTAAAACTCGACGTTTTATTGGAAG
>JBLWUV010000010.1:0-74451 GCA_048268785.1 Aequorivita sp. | reverse complement strand
CAAAAATCCTTATTGCCGAATGTGGATATGATTGGTGTGAACAATAGAAATCTGAAAAATTTTAAAGTAAATATTGACATCAGCAAAAAGCTTTCCGAGCAAATTCCGAATGATTTCGTAAAAATTTCCGAAAGCGGAATCAGCGACATCGAAACCATAAAAGAATTACGAACCTACGGTTTTGAAGGGTTTTTGATTGGTGAACATTTTATGAAAACCGAAAATCCGGGCGAAACCGCAAAACAATTTATAACGAAATTAAGATGAAGATAAACAAACAAACACCCTTCTCTTCGGGGAAGGCTGGCGTGGGGCTGAAAATCTGCGGAATGAAACACAATATCGCTGAAATAGCCGCACTTCAGCCCGATTATTTGGGCTTTATTTTTTACGAAAAAAGTCCACGCTATTTTAAAGGGGAAATTCCTTCACTGCCGGCTGGAATTAAGAAAGTTGGCGTTTTTGTGGATGCCACGGTACAGGAAATTCTGGAAACTGTTGAAAAATATGGACTGGACGTTATCCAACTCCACGGCAACGAAACCAAGGAATTTGTCCTAAACCTCAATATGGCCCTACGTTTAAAATTTTGGGACGGTTACGAAGTTTGGAAGGTTTTTCAGGTTGATGATGGTTTTGATTTTTCCAAAACATATGATTTTGTAAAAAAAGTGGACGCATTTCTATTCGACACCAAAGGCGATTTCTACGGCGGCAATGGAAAAACCTTTAATTGGAAAATACTTGAAAACTACAAATATGACACGCCTTTCCTTTTAAGCGGCGGCATCGGATTGGAAGAAGTTGATTCCTTGAAAAAATTATTGAAGACAGGCCTTCCCATCCACGCGATTGATGTGAACAGCAGGTTTGAAACGGAGCCGGGGATGAAAGACTTTTTAGCATTGACATCATTCATAGACCTGTTGAAACACGACTAAAAAGAACCACGAGTCAAGACACAAAAACCAGGAATGAATTATAAAAATATGGAACAGAGCAAACAACAGATTCCTTCGGCTGCGCCTCGGAATTTTAACGTAAACGAAAAGGGGTACTACGGCGATTTTGGCGGCGCGTATATTCCCGAAATGTTGTACCCAAATGTGGAGGAACTTCGGCAGAATTATTTAAAAATTATGGCGGAGGAATCCTTTCAAAAGGAATTCCGACAGTTGCTGAAAGATTATGTGGGGCGGCCAACACCGCTCTATTTTGCGAAGCGTCTTTCGGAAAAATACGGTACAAAAATATACTTAAAACGCGAGGACCTTTGCCACACGGGCGCGCACAAAGTGAACAACACCATCGGCCAAATTTTAATGGCGAAACGTTTGGGCAAGACCCGAATCATCGCCGAAACCGGCGCAGGGCAACACGGCGTGGCAACGGCCACCGTATGTGCTTTGATGGGTTTGGAATGTGTTGTTTTTATGGGCGAAATAGACATAAAACGCCAAGCGCCAAACGTAGCCCGGATGAAAATGCTGGGCGCGAAAGTAGTTCCAGCAACAAGCGGCAGTAAAACCCTGAAAGACGCCACAAACGAAGCCATCCGCGACTGGATCAACAATCCTTTGGACACACATTATATTATCGGCAGCGTGGTTGGCCCACATCCGTATCCTGATATGGTGGCGCGGTTTCAAAGTGTGATTTCAGAGGAAATAAAAACGCAACTCAATGAAAAAGAAGGCCGGGAAAACCCTGATTTTGTCGTGGCCTGCGTGGGCGGTGGCAGCAATGCGGCCGGTGCGTTTTATCACTATTTGAACCAACCTAAAGTTGGAATAATCGCCGTGGAAGCCGCTGGAAAGGGAATTGACAGTGGCGAGAGCGCCGCAACCTCGGCATTGGGAAAAGTGGGGATTATCCACGGAAGCAAAACCCTTTTGATGCAAACGGCTGACGGGCAGATTACCGAACCCTACTCTATTTCGGCAGGTTTGGATTATCCCGGCGTGGGCCCAATGCACGCCCATCTTTTTGCCAGCGGCCGTGGCCAATTTATCTCGATAACCGATGACGAAGCAATGAAAGCTGGATTGGAGCTTTGCAAACTTGAAGGCATTATTCCCGCCATTGAAAGCAGTCACGCCCTCGCCATTTTTGAAACCCGAAAATTTAAAACTGACGATGTGGTTGTTGTGAATTTAAGCGGGCGTGGTGATAAAGACCTCGATACGTATATTAAATATTTTAATCTGTAATTGAGACCTCACAGGTTTTTGAAACCTGTGAGGTCTATTTCTATATTATGAACAGAATTCAAAGTAAACTTTCAGAAAATAACCTGCCTGCCGGTAAGGCAGGAAATCTGCTTTCCATATATTTTACCGCGGGTTATCCAAATTTAAACGACACAGTTGAAATACTTCAGCAATTGGAAAAAAGTGGAGTCGATTTTGTGGAAATCGGCTTGCCCTTCAGCGATCCTTTGGCCGATGGACCCACCATCCAAGCCAGTTCGCAAACGGCTTTAAAAAACGGCATGACCACGGAATTGCTTTTTCGGCAATTGAAAGACATTCGGAAAACCGTTTCCATCCCGCTGATTTTGATGGGCTATTTCAATCCTGTGCTCCAATTTGGGGTTGAGAATTTCTGTAAAAAATGTGCTGAAGTTGGGATCGACGGACTGATTCTTCCCGATCTTCCTTTAGCCGAATTCGAAGAAAATTATGCCGAAATTTTCAGAAAATACAATCTTATAAATATCTTTTTGATAACGCCCCAGACTTCCGAAGAACGCATCCGGCAGATTGACGCGGCCTCCGAAGGCTTTATTTATATGGTGAGCAGCGCGAGTGTTACTGGAAGCGCTTCAGGATTTGGGGAGGAACAGGAAAATTATTTTAAAAGAATTGCTTCGCTTTCACTAAAAAATCCACAAATTGTTGGTTTTGGAATAAACAATTCGGAAACATTTAAGCAGGCCACAAAATATACAAAAGGCGCAATCATTGGAAGTGCATTTATAAAAATGCTTTCGGAAAAAGGATTAGGAGGAATTTCAGCCTTTATAAGCGCTATCCGAAAGGTTTAACCATTCTTTAGCAAGGGTTTAAGGGAATTTGTGATACCATTTTTATAGTTTAGTCAAAAGATTCAATCGCAAAATAGATTATTATGGAAAAGAAATTTGAAAGAAAAACGGAACAAAAAAATCCCACAAATCCTACCGGAAATACGAACCAAAAAACCAATGAGTTCGACATTGACAAAAAGACAATTAAAAAACAGCAAAACAAAAAATAATGGGAAAAGGCGACAAAAAAACGAAGCGGGGCAAGATTTCCATAGGTAGTTTTGGCAAATTGAGACCGAAGCGAAAAAAATTTAACGTGCGGCCGAAACCTCCTAAAAATGAGCAAAAAACAGAAGCTTAAAATTGATTGATTTTCGTTTTAAGTTGAATGAAAAGGTTTTTGAGAAAAAATTTCAATTCTCAAAAACCTTTTTTAGTATCAGAAACCAACACTAAACCCACTTTTTTTTTAAAAAATCGCGTTTCGGGTGCTTGACGGCTTCACTATCTTTGCAACCAAATGACTTCAACCCAAATGAACCGATCTGTCTCTGGATTTTCCAAAAAAAGCAAGGAAGAAAAAATTGCCTGGCTCGCTGAAAATTATCTGCAAAACCAACCTGAATCAGTTTCCATACTAAATAAATATTGGAATGCCGATCCGCAACTGCAGCAGCTTCACGACGATTTTATTGAGAATACCCTTTCCAATTACTACCTGCCTTTTGGGATCGCGCCCAATTTTTTGATCAATGGAACTATGTATGCGCTTCCTATGGTCACAGAGGAAAGTTCAGTGGTTGCGGCGGCCAGCAACGCTGCCAAGTTTTGGTTGGACCGCGGCGGATTTAAGGCCGAAGTGGTTTCCACGGAAAAAAACGGACAAATACATTTCAATTTCTTCGGAAACGAGAAGGATATTGAAGCATTTTTTGAAGTAGTGCAACCGAAACTTCGCGCAAGCATTCAAGATATTGAAAAAAACATGAAAGCCCGTGGCGGCGGACTTTTGGAGCTGTCGCTGGTTGACAAATCGCATATTTTGGACGGTTACTTTTATATTCATGCCACTTTTGAAACCTTGGACGCGATGGGCGCCAATTTCATCAACAGTTGTTTAGAGCAAATAGCGCATACCTTTGAGGAAGAGGCTCGTAATTTCGAAGCATTTCAGAAAAGAGAAACCTTCCCGGAAGTAGTGATGAGCATTCTTTCCAATTACGTTCCCGAATGCTTGGTGCGCGCCGAGGTGAGCTGTAAAGTAGAGGAATTGACTACCAAACATTACGAGGGAAAACAGTTTGCCGAAAAATTTGTCCGCGCTATCGAAATCGCAAAAACCGAGACCCGTCGCGCTGTTACTCACAACAAAGGCATTATGAACGGAGTTGACGCAGTTGTTTTGGCAACGGGAAACGATTTCCGCGCAGTAGAGGCTGGCGTACACGCCTACGCTGCACGGAACAGCTATTACGGCAGTTTGACCCACGCCAAAATCGAGGACGACGTTTTCACTTTTTGGATTGAATTGCCCTTGGCCATTGGCACCGTGGGCGGATTGACGTCGCTTCATCCATTGACCAAACTGGCCCTTGAAATTCTACAAAAACCCAACGCCAAGGAGTTAATGAAAATAATGGCCGTTGCGGGATTGGCCCAAAACTTTGCCGCCGTTCGTTCACTCGTTACCACGGGCATCCAAAAAGGCCATATGAAAATGCACTTGATGAATATCTTGAACCAATTGCACGCTACAAAAGAAGAAAAAAATGAGGCTTTAAATTATTTTAAAGAGAATGCAATTTCACATAATGCAGTTGTTTCTTTTTTGGAAAACTTTAGAATGTAGTTATGCAGAAATTCCATAGCAACGGAAAATTATTGCTCACTGGCGAGTACGTGGTGCTGGATGGGGCCACCGCTTTGGCCATTCCAACAAAATACGGGCAGTCTTTGGAAGTTTCCGTTTCAGAAAAAGAAGGCATTCAATGGAAAAGCTTTGATGAAAATGGAACGGTTTGGTTTGAGGATTGCTTCGACTTAAAAAATTTCGAAGGTAAAAAAAAGCAGGATACAATTTCCAAAACGCTTTCAAAAATACTTTTTGAAGCCAAGGTGTTGAACCCCGGCTTTCTTGCAAAAAATGATGGAATTTTTGTTGAAACCAGGCTAGATTTTCCCCGCCATTGGGGCTTGGGCAGCTCCTCCACCCTATTAAACAACATTGCGCAATGGGCAGAAATAGATGCTTTCGCTTTGCTCGCCAATAGCTTTGGCGGCAGTGGCTATGACATTGCCGCGGCAAAGAGTGTTACCCCAATTTTATATAAACTAACAAGTGGAGGACCGGAATTTTTAAAAACAACCCTTGCGTGGAATTTTACAGAATCTCTGTTTTTTGTTTACCTCAACAAAAAACAGGACAGTAAAGAAGGGATTGCACGTTATCGAAAAACCTCGGTCCCTAAGAAAACTTTAGAGGAAATTTCAGAAATAAGCAGTGCTTTGTCGAAATGCAGATCGCTTTATTCTTTTGAAAATCTATTGGAGAAACACGAAGCACTCATTTCCGAAATAATCGGACTTCCGTCTATTAAAGAAAAAATTTTCAGCGATTATCCAAATACAATAAAAAGTTTGGGCGCTTGGGGCGGCGATTTTGTTTTGGCTACCGGAGGCGAAAGGGAGCGGGAATATTTCCGAACGAAAGGATTTGAAACGGTTATTGGTTTTTCAGAAATGATTAAAAAACCGCTGTAAAACAAAAGTCCCCAAACCAAATTGGTCGGATATTTTGTGGTGCCTCCAACCCCGATAGATCGGGGGAACTAGGGACACTATCCCCAAAGAAAACAAAAATCCCCAAACCGAAACGGTCGGGGATTTTGTGGTGCCTCCAAGAATCGAACTAGGGACACACGGATTTTCAGTCCGTTGCTCTACCAACTGAGCTAAGGCACCTTTATTGAGACGGCAAATATAAAGCTATTTTCGTTTTTCCAAAATAATAATTTAAAAATAAGACCCAAATTTCCTCCCAATTTAATAGTGCCTTAACAAATACTTCATTTTCAGAGTTGTATTTTTATCGCCATATCAAAAAAAATGAACCTTGCCATAGATGTGGGAAACACGCGACTGAAACTGGGCGTGTTCGATCCACAAAAACTTATTCTAACAAAATCTTGCAATAAGGAAGAACTTTCGGATTCGTTGGATGAAATTTCCGTAGCCTATCCTTCTGTATCCAATTGTATTGTTTCCTCCGTGGGGTTGTTTTCGGAAGCAGAACTTGTGGAGCTGCAAAACCGTTTTGACGTATTGCAGCTTGACCATCAAACCAAGGTTCCATTTTTAAACAAGTATGCAACGCCGCAAACTTTAGGGGTCGATCGAATTGCCTTGGTAAGCGCCGCTGCACTCCAGTATCCGGAAAATAACGTTCTTATAATAGATGCCGGCACGTGTATTACCTACGATTTCTTGAGCTCAGAAAATCAATATTTGGGTGGGGCCATCTCGCCGGGAATTGCTATGCGCTACCGCTCCCTCAATACTTTTACGAATAAATTGCCGTTGTTAAGCCCAATCAATCCAAATTTAATTATTGGCAATAGCACGGCCAACTCCATTCATTCCGGGATCATCAACGGAATTTTATTCGAAATGGACGGCTTCATTGAAGCATATCAAAAAAAATACAGCAATTTAACAGTTATTTTAACAGGTGGCGACACACATTTTTTGCGAGATAGTATAAAAAATGACATCTTTGCCAACTCAAATTTTTTATTGGAGGGCTTGAACCATATTTTAGAATATAACAAACATTGATGTTTAGAAAAATTGTAATTGGTTTATTTTTATTTATAACCACTATTACCCTCGCGCAGGAAGGAACCACTTCACCTTATTCTTATTATGGAATTGGCGCCTTGAAATTTCGAGGTACTGCGGAGAGCAGAGCCATGGGTGGTCTGGGCGTATTTTCGGATAGTATTCACCTCAACCTTCAAAATCCGGCCTCTTATGGAGGTTTAAAATTGATCAATTTCTCCGTGGCCGGCAGCCACCAGACCATAACCCAGAAAAATGAAACGGAAAGTCAAAAAACTTCCACCACTTCTTTGGATTATTTGGCGATGGGCATTCCAATGGGAAAATTTGGAATGGGTTTCGGACTTCTTCCCTACACGGCCGTGGGCTATGATTTTTATTCTGAAACTTCAGATGCCATCACGCAATACACAGGAAATGGCGGATTAAATCGAGTTTTCCTTTCTGCCGGCTACCAAATTACCCCAGAATTTAGTTTGGGATTGGATGCCAATTATAATTTCGGAAAAATAGAGAATACCGCGGTTACCCAGAAATCGAACATCCAATATGGGACCCGTGTAATAAACCGATCGAACCTTTCCGGCTTTACCTTTAATATTGGAGCGCTCTACAAGAGAATGATAACCGAAAGTCTTGAACTTACCGGCTCCTTGACCTATACCCCCGGAACCAAGATCAACTCTGAAAATTTTCGGAAAACAGGCAGTGTTTCCATTATTCCTTCGGGAATCTACGATGTTGATGTGCGTGATATTTCCGTGCCCGACACCAATTTTAACTACCCCACCCAATTTACGGCCGGGGTTGCTTTAAGCAAACCTAAGTTTTGGGGTGTAGGCCTGGAATATGTAAATCAGCAGACCAGCAATTATTCCAACCGTTCATTTTCCAGCGAAAATGTTACCTATAAAAACGCTTCCAAAATAAATCTGGGCGGTTTTTATATTCCCAACTACAATTCTTTTGGCGAATATTATAAACGGGTGGTTTACAGAATTGGAGGTCGTTTTGAACAAACCGGTCTAGCCGTTGCGGGCCACGACATTAATGAGTTTGGCATATCTTTTGGAGTTGGGTTGCCCATCGGGCGATTATTCTCAAATTTAAATCTGGGAATTGAATACGGCAGCAGAGGAACGACCAGCTTTGGTTTGGTAAAGGAAAACTTTTTCAACACCTTCTTAAGCTTCTCCTTAAACGACCGTTGGTTCGAAAAAAGATTATATGATTAATATTACTAATAGCAATACCATGAAAACAAGATTCGTTTTATTATTAACCCTTGCATTACTTACCATTTCCGCAAAATCGGTAGCGCAGGCGCCCGATGACTGCACAATTTTAATGTCCTATTTTACGGAACAGGCCAAAATTAAAAACTACGAGGCGGCCCTGCCCCATTACCAAAATCTTATAAAGGACTGCCCAAATTATAACCTTGCCATTTATCAGTACGGAATAAAGATGTTTGAATATTTTGTGGACGAAAAAGGCGACAAAAGCAAAATAAGCGATCTCATCCAAGCCTATAAGTTAAGGCTTCAGAATTTCCCCGAACAAACCAAGGAAGGCGAAGTGCTGATGAGCATCGCGCAGATTAAATTCGACAACAACATTGGCACCAAGGCAGAGCAATTTAAGGCTTATGACGAGGCCTTTAAAAAAGATCCTGAAAATTTCACGAGCGGAAAAAGCCTTTATGCCTATTTCTCTCTGGCCGTTGACCTTTTCAATGATGGCCAAAAAGACATCCAGGAAATTTTCGACCTTTATGACGTTGTTATAAGCAAGATTGACACCGAAAAGAACAGCTTGGCCTCCAAACTGACTCCTTTAATGGATAAAGAGGAAAATGGTACTGCGCTCACCGAAAAGGAGCAACGCGCCAAAGAAGTTTATGACAACAATCTGGGTGTGTATGCCACCGTTGAGGAAAGCGTTAATGGAAAATTGGGCCAATTGGCCGATTGTCCTAACCTTATTCCACTCTACGAAAAAGATTACGAACAGAAAAAAGATGATATCGCATGGTTGAAAGCCGCCAGCAACCGATTGGATGCCAAAGATTGCGAAAGCCCGCTTTCCAACAAATTGGCCGTGCGACTTCACGAATTGGAGCCCAGTTCAACCTCTGCCTATCTTTTAGGAAAACAAGCCGAGGCCGAAGGAAAATCGGGCAAAGCTTTGGAATATTTCAACGAAGCAGCGGAGCTGGAGAAGGACAATTCCAAAAAAGCACGAATTTATTACAGTATTGCAGAAAACTATCGTAAAAAAGGCAGCTTCGGAACGGCCCGAAATTATTACAACAAAATGTTGGAGGTTAAACCATCTGCCGGTATTGCCTATTACAAAATCGGTTCTATGTATGCCGATAGCGCCAACTCTTGCGGAAATACGGTTTTTGAAAAAAGAGCAATGTATTGGTTGGCCGCAGACATGATGGACAAGGCAGCCCGTGTTGATGGCTCCGTAGCCTCCAGCGCCAAGGCCGCCGCAAGTTCCTATAGAAGCCGTGCGCCACAACCAAGCGATATTTTCTCGGAAGGTATGGCCGGTAAAACAGTAAAATTCAACTGCTGGGTAGGCGGAAGCGTAAGGGTCCCTAACCTATAGAAATGTTTCGAACCACACATATGTTTAGAAGCGTGAAGGTCTTGCTATTGGCCTTCACGCTTTTTGCATGTGAAGGCAATTACCAAAATGTAAAAAAACTAAGCCTTTCTGACGGGGCACCCATTGCCGAAGGAAAAGACATCAATTTTAAATACACCGACTCGGGGAAATTGGTAACCAACCTTTTGGCCCAAAAGCTGCTGGATTTTTCCAACTTGGAATTTCCCTATAAAGAATTTCCCAAAGGAATCGAGGTGCATTTTTGGAACGAGGAAGGAAAAAAAAATACCGTAATCGCCGACTACGCCATTCAATTCGACCAAACGGGTCTGGTCGATTTGCGCCGAAATGTAGTTATCGTTACTGCCGACAGTGTTACCCTAAAAGCCAATCAGCTCTATTGGGACCAAAAGAACAAATGGGTTTTTACAGACGAACCCTATCAAATTAAATTTAAGGACGGTTCCTATAATGAAGGCGCCGTGGGATTTGACAGTAGTGAAGATTTTACTACCTTTCTATCCAGAAAGAACCAAGGCATACAGTTGGTGGATAAAACAAAAACACAAAATGTTGAATAAAGTATATCGATTTTTTGAATATGCATATCTGGTCATCGCGGCATTTTTTGCCTATGAAGCAGTTATGAATTGGAACACGGAGCCAAACCGCGCCTATCTTTTTATATTTTTTGTAGTAGTTGCGCTCTTTATGTTTTTCTTCAAAAGAAATTTTAGGAAAAAAATTCAAGAACGAAATAAAAATTAGGGCCTGCATTCCAATTAAGGAATTTAACGAGTCTCATAACAAAGCGAAACTTTGGATTACAGCATATTGATCATCCTGTCCATGCTCCTGCTCTCCGCCTTTTTTTCGGGAATGGAGATTGCCTACGTTTCTTCCAACAAAATACATATTGAAATTGAAAAGAAACAGAACAATTTTCTGGCCAGCGTACTGAAAAAAATCACCAAACGCCCCTCAAAATTTATCGCTACCATGCTCGTGGGCAATAACATTGCCTTGGTAATCTACGGTTTTTTTATGGGCGATCTGTTAATGGAATATATTCCTCTCGCCGGATTTGCGGGCCTTTTGGTGCAAACCATTATCTCTACCCTAATCATTTTGATGACCGCAGAGTTTTTGCCCAAAGTGTTTTTTCAGATTTATGCCAACAGCTTGGTTAAGGTTTTTGCCGTGCCAGCCTACTTTTTTTATGTGCTGTTTTCATTGGTTTCTGAATTTATTATTTGGATTTCAGATTTGGTCTTAAAGCTGATTTTTAAAACCGAAGGCGACACGGTTCAACTTTCCTTTAGCAAGCTGGAACTTGGCAATTACATTTCGGAACAAATGGACATCGCCGAAACTAAAGAGGAAATGGACTCTGAAATACAGATTTTTCAGAATGCGCTCGATTTTTCCGAGGTAAAATCGCGGGAGGCAATGATCCCTCGAACCGAGATTGTGGCGGTTGACATCGACACCACCCCGAAGGAGCTGGCAAAAATATTCACCGAAACCGGACTCTCCAAAATTTTGGTTTACAACGAAAGTATCGACGATATTTTGGGCTACATCCATTCTTTTGAACTTTTTAAAAAGCCCGAGAAAATAGAAAAGGTATTAATGCCCGTAGTTTTTGTTCCCGAAACCATGTTGGTGAAGGACGTTTTGGGCATCCTCAGCAAAAAAAGAAAAAGTCTAGCCGTGGTGATTGATGAATATGGCGGAACCAGCGGCATCATTACGGTCGAGGACATCATTGAAGAACTCTTTGGCGAAATAGAAGACGAACACGACAGCGTTGCCCTCATTGAAGAAGAACTCGGCGAGGACCACTATAAATTCTCAGCCCGTTTGGAGGTGGACTACCTAAACGAAAACTACAAGTTGGATCTTGAAGAAAGCGAAAATTACGAAACCCTGGGCGGCCTGATCGTAAACCATACCGAAGAAATTCCCGAAAAGGGCGAAACTCTGGAAATTGACAAGTTTATCTTCACCATCTTGGAAGTTTCCAACACCAAAATTGAACTTGTTGAGCTCAAAATTGCTTCTGAGGATTAGAATTGTAATTATTCCCCTTTTTTTTTACTTTACTTTTTTATTAATGCGATGAAAATACTATTTTCGCCACCTATAAATTTGAACACCAAATGGCTATTTTAAACAGTATTAGAAAAAGAGGGATATTCCTTATCCTTATTATTGCCCTGGCGCTATTTGCCTTTATTTTGAGTGATGTCCTTACAAAAGGAAACACCGGTTCCAAGGGACAAAACACCATAGCGACCGTTAATGGCGAGGAAATTTCCAGACAGCAATTTATGGAAGAGGTTGAGGCCACCCAACGCAATATGGGGCCAAACGCAAATACCACCCAGGCAATGAATATGGTTTGGGACCGTGAGCTGCGCAGTGTGATCATGAACGAGCAAATCGAAAAGGCAGGTCTGAGCGTAGAAAAAGCCCAAATTGACAATGCCCTAAAAACCCAATTGGCCAACAACCCAACGTTCTTAAACGAGGCCGGCCAGGTAGATGAAGGCAAAATACAGGAATATATCGCGAGCATTAAGGCCTCTTCGCCCGAAATGTACCAACAATGGCTGAAGTTTGAAGAAGATGTGGCAAACGGCGTGTTGCAATCTACCTATTACAATATGATCAAAGGCGGCCTTCGTTCCACTGTAGCCGAAGGAGAACAGGAATATCATTTCCAAAACGACAATTTGAATTTCCAGTACATTACCGTCCCATTCACAAAAATCCCCGATGCGGAAATAACCGTTTCCGACGATGAAATAAAAAAATACATAGCTGCCCATCCAAAGGATTTCCAAGTGGAACCTCAGGCAGACATCCAATATGTGCTTTTTGAGGAAAAACCTTCCGAAACCGATACCGAAGAAGCAAAAACAGCTATTGCCAAAATGCTGGACAACAAAGTGGAATTTAACCAAGATTCTAAATCCAACGATACGATTGCCGGTTTTAGAAATGCCAAAAATTACGAAGAATATGTAAACGCAAACTCTGATGTTCCATATTACGACCGTTGGTTGTTTAAAAGCGACCTTCCTCCCACGGTTGCCGATACGCTTATCAACCTAAACAAAGGCGACATCTATGGGCCTTACACGGTTGACAACACTCTACAAATTTCAAAAGTGTTGGATACCAAAAAAATGCCCGACTCTGCAGCATCCAAACACATATTGATTCGGTATGTTGGAACCATGCGTGCTCCGGAAACTATAACCAAAACCAAGGAAGAGGCCAAAAAACTCGCCGATAGTCTTTTGGCAGTTGTGAAGAAAGACAAAACCAAATTTGGCGAACTTGCTGCTGAATTCTCAGACGATAGCTCGAAAGATAAGGGTGGAGACCTCGGCACCACCGCTCCCGGAAGAATGGTTGCACCTTTTGATGACTTCATCTTTAATAATCCTACCGGCACCATTGGGTTGGTAGAGACCGATTTTGGATATCACATAGTGGAAGTGGGCAAACAATCTGCTCCCAAGCCAGTGGTTAAATTGGCCACGGTCGTTAAAAACATCGAACCTTCGGAAAAAACGGTTAACCAATTGTTCTCAGAGGCATCAAAATTTGAAATCGCCGTGAAGGATGGAGATTTCACCGCCTTGGCAAAAGAGCAAAACTTAGAGCTGAAGCCCGTAAACAAATTGGGGATTATGGACTCCAATATTCCCGGCATTGGCCAAAACAGAACGATCGTAAATTGGGCCTTCAACGAAGACACCAAAGTGGGCGACACCAAACGTTTCAGCGTTCCTAACGGCTATGTTATCGCCCAACTAACGCGTAAAAACGCAAAGGGATTAATGTCAGTGGCAGATGCATCGGCCACCGTTACGCCCATATTGCGCAATCAGAAAAAAGCCGAAAAAATTCGCGAGTCGATAAAGGGCAGTACTTTGGAAGAGATTGCCGCTGCACAAAACCTTGTAGTACAAACCGCTACCGGCGTTACTATGGCCAACCCATTGATTGGTGCTTCAAGCGAGCCAAAAGTAGTTGGGATGGCTTTCGGAACCAAACCGGGGGAAACCACTCCGTTGATTGATGGTAAAAATGGTGTTTATAAGGTTAAGGTTACCGCCTTTAATCCAGCCCCAAAAATGGAATCGTATGTGAACTACGCCAACCAAATGAGCAGCAAGGTTGCCCCCGCGGCGCAAAGCCAAGTTTACAATGCACTTAAAAAGAAAGCCGATATTGAAGATAACCGAGCGAACTTCTTTTAATACTTAAAAATTTAAATGTAAAAAAAGCCTTATTGCCGATCGTCGCAATAAGGCTTTTTTAATCAATAGGCCTTTCATAAGTCCAAATAATAGAAAAATATCCCTTATTTTTAAAGCTGCATTTTTTAGACTATTTCCTCCAAAAAAAACCGTCATGCAAAATACCGATTTGATTAAGGCCCTCGAAGAAAAGTACACCGCGCTGGGCGAAAACACCGAAACCTATTTAAAAGGGCTTCTTCAGGCAAAACCCATTACCTATTGGGATTACATTCAAGTGGACACCCTGCTTTCCCTTCAAAAAACCAGGACCGATTTTAAGGATGAGGAAATCTTCGTAATGTATCATCAAGTTACGGAGCTAACGCTTAAAATGATGCTCCACGAAATAAAACAACTTTCCGAGGGCGAAAACTTGGACGAAGAAATTTGGCTTACCAAATTAGATCGTTTAAAAAGATATACCCGAATGTTGATTACTTCTTTCGACATTATGAAAGAGGGAATGAGTTATGAGGATTACAACATTTTTCGGTCAACGCTCACTCCTGCCAGCGGATTTCAAAGTGCCTCCTTTCGATACCTCGAACTGTATTGCACCGGGTTGAACAATTTAATCAATGAAAAAGGACGCGAACGGCTTCCGGCGAACCCTTCGCTGGAGGATTATTTTGAGAATATTTATTGGAAAGACGCCGGTTTCGATCGAAAGACCGGAAAAATGACCCTAACCCTGCGCCAATTTATTGAGAAGTATGAAGATGATTTTAAGTCCGTGGCGCGAAAAGTGAAAGGAAAAACCTTGGAAGATCGCGTAGCCCAAATGGAAAACCCTTCGGAAGCTTTGAAGGACAAACTGAAGCAATTTGATCATTTTTATAACGTGGCCTGGCCTTTGGTGCATTTAGACACTGCCCAGCATTATTTGAACAGCAAGGGAGAAAACAAAACCGCCACCGGCGGCAGCGAATGGAAAAAATACCTGCACCCCAAATATCAGCAGCGGAAATTCTTCCCCGAATTATGGACTGCCGACGAAATTGAACATTGGGGAGAATAGCGCGCATTTTTGAGATTTGAATTTTAAAATTTATACGTTCAAGTCAAAACCTACAACTTGTAATCTTAAATTTTGTATTATAGACGTGTCTTCCAATAACAGCCTATAAAAACCCATTAAATGCAACAACCTTTTTGCGAATTTCTTAAAATGAAATTTTTCTTCATCCTCATTTTTTGCCTCTTTTCCTCGGTTTCGCAATCACAGATCCTCAATGCGGAATCACTCCGCAAAGTAACTGACACCTCCGGATTTTCAGGTTCGGTAAGTCTTGGGTTTTCACTTAAAAGAGATGTCAACGATTATTTTGCCTTCAGCAGCAGCACCCATCTTCAATATAAAATGAAAAAGCATTTGGTGCTACTTAAAAACGATATCGAATTAAAAAGCATTGAAAACAATAAGTTTGAGAACTCCGGCATTACCCACCTCCGGTATAATTATCGATTCCATCCGCGCATTGCTTGGGAAATTTTTGCCCAAGCCCAATATAACAAAGTGGCAAAAATAGATTTTCGCGGGCTTATAGGCACCGGGCCCCGTTTCAAATTGACTACCTCCGAAAAATATAAATGTTATATCGGGACCCACATTATGTATGAACACGAAGAACTCGGCGATGGGGTAACACCCATCCAGCGCGATTTTAGGAGCACCTCCTATTTGTCCTTTAGCCTCTATCCCACCAAAACCATTAGTTTGATTAGTACGACCTACTACCAACCCAAACTCAATGATTTTGGCGACTACCGCATTTCGAATCAAAGTTCATTGCTTATTGATCTGTTTAAAAACTTTGCCTTTCAGACCACCTACACTTTTATATATGACCAAACGCCCGCTGTTGGTATTCCCAACTCACAATATAATTTGGAAAGCGGCTTTGTTTATTCTTTTGATTAAAAAGTTAAACTTTTGCAATGTCTTCTTTTTCAAGGGCAACTCTTGGCTATATTTAACCGGTTTATTAAAACCAAAGTTTTAAAAAAATCGTACCTATTTTAAAAACAAAATTATGGCCAACAACAACTATTACGACCCCGCCGACCTTAAAAAGTTTGGAAAAATATCCGACTGGAACAAAGACCTCGGAGATAAGTTTTTTGAATACTACGGAAAGGTTTTTGAAGATGGAGCCCTTTCCGCCCGCGAAAAATCGCTGATTGCCCTTGCCGTAGCACACACCGAAATGTGTCCCTATTGTATCGATGCCTATTCGCAGGATGGGCTCCAGCGAGGCATTACCAAAGAAGAAATGATGGAGGCAGTCCACGTGGGCGCAGCCATTAAAAGTGGTGCCAGCCTTGTGCACGGAGTGATGATGATGAACAAAGTAAACAAGCTCGAGATGTAAAGACGCGATGCATCGCGTCTCTGCGGGGCTCCCGATGGCTGGCATCTCTCTGTGGCTCTCGATGACTGGCGTCTATGCGTGGCTCCCGATGGCTCGCGTCAGTGGCTGCCTCGTCGCTCTCGGGATGTGGTAAAGACGCGAGGCATCGCGTCTCTCCGGGCTCCCGATGCATCGCGTCTCTATAATAACCTAAAAAAAACAAATGCCAAAAACAAAAAAAAATAAACAACAATCCCTTCACAAACGCCACAGCGAATTGGCAATGGCCAATAAGCAACTGGAAAAACTCTCCAATGGAATATTTGCCAATGGCGAATTGCCCACTTTTTCCGAAAAGATCAATGAAACCGACCAGTTTCCGTTGCGGCCCAAAAAGCTGGAAATCCTTCAAATCAATGTGGGCTATATGTGCAACCAAGTTTGCGAACACTGTCACGTCGATGCTGGTCCAGACCGAAAGGAAATCATGACTCGGGAGACCATGGAGCAATGTTTGGAAGTGATCCGCAACACGGGTGCCCACACGCTCGATTTAACCGGTGGGGCTCCTGAAATGAACCCAAATTTTCGATGGTTTGTGGAAGAAGCCAGTAAAGCCGGAATCCAGGATTTTATCGTTCGAAGCAACCTTACCATCATTCGGGCCAACAAAAAATATTACGACCTTCCGGAATTCTTTAAAAAGCACAATGTGCACGTCGTGAGCAGCATGCCCCATTGGACCCGTGGCAAAACCGACAAACAACGGGGCGAAGGCGTTTTCGACCAATCTATAAAAGCGTTGCAAGAACTCAATGCCGTTGGCTACGGAATGCCTGAAAGCCCTTTGCGCCTCGATTTGGTCTATAATCCAAGCGGTGCCTTTTTGCCGGGCGACCAGGCCAGTATGGAAAAAGATTTTAAAAAGGCCCTGCTGGAAGATTTTGGGATACATTTCCACAACCTGTTTGCCATTACAAACTTGCCCATCTCCCGGTTTTTGGATTATTTGATTGCTTCCGAAAACTATGAGGACTATATGTACCAGTTGGTTGAGGCCTACAATCCCGCCGCGGTAAAAAACGTGATGTGCCGCAACACCCTTTCGGTGAGTTGGGACGGCTACCTCTATGATTGCGATTTCAACCAAATGCTGGAATTGAAAGTGGCCAGCAGGATTCAGCATATTTCAGAATATAATGAAGAAATCCTACAAAACCGAAATATAATTATTTCACAACACTGTTACGGCTGTACCGCCGGTGCGGGAAGCAGTTGCCAAGGCGCTGTGGCAGACTCTTAATTTGGTATTCGTGAAAAATTTCCTGCTCTTTTTCATACTATTTGTAACGGCAAACAGCCTCGCCCAAAAAAGCCTTGACAAACTTTTGGAAACCCACAATTCCCAAAGCATTTCCTATATTTCGGTAACGGAATTGCGGATGCTTCAACTAAATGGGAACGTGGCAATTCTCGACGCCCGCGAACCGGAGGAATTTAAGGTAAGCCATATAAACGGAGCACAAAACGTGGGCTACAACGATTTTTCTTCGGAAGAAAAAAGTGTTCAAAAGCTCAAAAAATCCGAACCCGTGATTGTTTACTGTTCCGTCGGCATCCGTTCGGAAAAGATTGGCGAAAAACTAAAAAAAGCAGGTTTTACCAACATTAGAAATCTTTACGGTGGTATCTTTGAATGGAAGAACAAAGGTTTTCCCGTGATTGATTCCACCGGAAAAAAGACCGATAACATCCATATTTACGGCAAAATGTGGGGCCAATACCTATCCGCGGGAAACCCGGTCTATTAGAAAAAACTTAAGCCGAAACCAATAGCAACCAAACAACCAATCACTGAAAACAGACAATCGATAACAGACAACAGACCTTCAAACCATGCCTCTACTTTCCTCCAACAACACCGACGGCGACAATGAAATGGATTTTGATTTCCATTTTCCAACCTCAAAAAAAGCGCTGATTATTTTTACCCGAAACCCAGAATTGGGAAAGGTGAAGACCCGTTTGGCAAAATCAGTGGGTGACGAAAGTGCGCTGGAAATCTATAAATTTCTGCTGAAACATACCGTTTCCATTACCCAAAACTTAAACGTGGACAAATATGTTTTCTATTCCGAAACTATCCATCGCGACGATTTTTGGAATCCGGATATTTTCAGAAAAAAACTGCAGACCGGAACCCATTTGGGCCAACGGATGGAAAATGCCTTTGCAGAACTCTTCGGAATGGGCTATGAAAAAGTACTCATCGTTGGCAGTGATATTTTTGAACTGGAGCAAAAAGATATCGAAAACGCCTTCACTGTTTTAGACACCACCGAAACGGTATTGGGTCCTGCCACCGATGGCGGCTATTATTTATTGGGAATGAAAGCGCCCAACGCCAAAATATTTCAAAATAAAAACTGGGGCACAAACACGGTTTTGGAAGAAACCTTGGCCGACTTAAACCCGACGAAATACGTTTTGTTGGAAGCGCGCAATGATGTGGATTATTTTGAGCACATCAAAGAAATTGACGCATTTCAACAATTTTTACCACCCTATTTAGACAAAAACTTTTTATAAAAATGAGCATTTTAAAATATATTGAAGAAGCTGCGGATTTCCTAAAACAGCGCGGTTTCGATTCCCCGGAAGTTGGGATTATCCTCGGCACGGGCCTTGGAAAATTAATTGAAAAAGTTTCCATCGAAGCGGAAGTAAGCTACAACCATATTCCCAATTTCCCCACTGCCACTGTGGAATTCCACAAAGGAAAACTGATCTATGGTACTTTGGAAGGCAAAAAAGTGGTACTGATGCAAGGCCGTTTTCACGTGTATGAAGGCTATTCGCTTCGGGACGTTACCTTTCCCGTGCGCGTAATGCATCTCTTGGGAATCAAACAGTTGTTAGTGAGCAATGCCGCGGGCGCTATAAATCCCAGTTTCAAAAAAGGTGAAATTATGCTGATTGATGACCACATCAACCTTCAAGGTGACTCGCCCCTCGCCTTCCGCGGTGTCGAAAAAATGGGCGAACGCTTTGTGGATATGAGCGCACCCTACAACCCCCAAATGAACGCTACCATCGAAAAAATTGCTTCGGAAGAAAATATTAAACTGCACAAAGGAGTTTACGCCAGCGTGGTGGGACCGCAATTGGAAACCCGCGCGGAATATCGCTACCTAAAAATAATTGGCGCCGATGCGGTCGGAATGAGCACCGTGCCCGAAGTTATTGTGGCCAACCATCTGGGCCTGCCGGTTTCGGCTGTTTCCATACTGACGGATGAATGTGATCCCGACCAACTAAAACCTGTGGACATTCAAGACATTTTAGCCGCCGCCGCGAAAGCCGAGCCGGATATGATTGTGCTGTTTTCACGGTTGATAAGAGAGTTGTAACTTGGATTCCAGACCTCACAGGTTTCAAAAACCTATGAGGTCTAAACATGATAATGGAAAAGTATTTTGACATATTTAAAAACTCCTACCAAGGCTATTTTAATTATCTCTGGAATGAAATCACCCATTTCCATTGGGAAAACTATTTTTATGGTCTAATACTGGTGTCGCTGATGGTTTGGGTTTTGGAGCTGCTCTTTCCGTGGCGGAAGAACCAAAAAGTGTTTCGAAAAGACTTTTGGTTGGACACGTTTTATATGTTCTTCAACTTTTTTCTGCTGAATTTGATCGTGCTCATTTTCCTCTCAAACGCCACAGCGGAACTGTTCAACGACCTGCTGGGAATCGTCGGGCTGGAACTTTCGGATTTTCAACTGCTTGACTTAAACGCGCTGCCTTTCGGTCTCGGGCTTTTGATTTTCTTTTTGGTAACCGATTTTGTGCAATGGAACACCCACCGTTTATTACACTACTCCCCTTTTCTTTGGAATTTCCACAAAGTGCACCATTCCGTGAAGGAAATGGGCTTTGCCGCCCACCTGCGCTATCATTGGATGGAGCCGGTGGTCTATAAATCGCTGCTCTACATTCCGCTGGCCATTATCGGCGGGTTCGAGGTGGAAGCCGTGGCAATTGTCCATTTTTCGGCCTTGGCAATTGGCCATTTAAATCACGCCAACCTGGGCTGGGACTATGGTTTTTTAAAATACGTTTTCAACAATCCAAAAATGCACATTTGGCACCACGCCAAAGTTTTGCCAAAACACGCACAATACGGTGTTAATTTCGGTATCAGTTTGAGTGTTTGGGATTATCTTTTTAAGACCAATCATATCCCCTTCGACGGCAGGGATATTGAGTTGGGCTTTGAAGCGGATGAAAAATTTCCTTCCGACTTTGTCTCCCAAGAATTATTTCCGATAAAAACCAGACCGCGAAATAATTCGTAATTATTTAAAAAGAAAATTATTAAATCAATGAAAACCCTATTGAACCTCGCCACCTTATTATTCTTTGCAGTTTTTCTGCAAAGTTGCAATCTACTTTCTGCGGCGGGCATTAGCAGCCAGGGCCAACCCACTAAAAAAGTAGCGAACGAACTTACCTCAACCACTGCAAATTCTGCCGAAAACATAGACCATTCCCAATGGAACCAATTGCTGAAAAAATATGTAAACAAGGATGGTTTGGTGAACTACCAAGGTTTCAAAAAAGACAAGGCCAAACTGGATGCCTATTTAAAAATGCTTTCGGAAAAAGAACCTTCCAACGACTGGAGCGTGCAGGAATTGTTGGCTCATTACATTAATCTATACAATGCGGCAACGGTAAAATTGATCGTTGAAAACTACCCTGTAAAGAGTATAAAGGATATTGACGGTGCGTGGACCAAAGGTCGGGTTTCGGCGGGAAATAAGATGCTCTCGCTGGGAGGCATTGAGAACGGAATCCTTCGTAAAATGGACGAGCCGCGTATCCACTTCGCCATCAATTGCGCCTCCATTTCGTGCCCAAAATTGATGGACGAGGCCTATACGGCAGCAAAGATCAACGAACAACTGGACCGTGCTGCCACGGAATTTATCAACAGCGATAAAAATGATATTTCTTCAAACAATCCGAAGGTATCATCCATTTTTGATTGGTATGCAAAGGATTTTACGGTAAACGGCAAAAAGGACGTGATTGCCTATATCAACCAATTTTCAGAAACCAAAATAAACCCCGGTGCCACCTTGAGTTACAAGAATTATAATTGGGATTTGAATGAGCAGAAATAATCCAAAACCGAAAAAACGGAATCCTCAACCCGCAACTTGAAACTTGCAACCTGAAACCAAAGAATGCTATCTATCATCATCCCGGTTTTAAACGAGGCCGAAAACATCGAGAAATTACTATACTGTCTTTCGGCAACTCTTTCGGGAGAAAATGAAACTGAAATTATTGTGGTAGATGGGGGCAGTACCGATGGTACCCAAGAAATAATAGGTGGTTTAAAACCTCACAGGTTTTCAAAACCTGTGAGGTTTCTACACGCCTCCAAAGGCCGCGCCAAACAAATGAACAAAGGTGCGCAAATGGCTACCGGCGAGGTGCTTTACTTTTTGCACGCCGATTCTTTTCCGCCGAAAAATTTTGACAAATACATTCTTTCCGAAGTGAAAAACGGAAATCCAGCCGGCTGCTTTTGGATGAAGTTTGACAGTGACCATTGGTGGCTTCAACTGGCGGGATGGCTTACGCAATTCCGTTGGCGGGCCTGCCGTGGCGGCGACCAGAGCCAATTCATCACTAAAAAACTTTTTGAGGAAATTGGCGGCTTCGACGAAACCTTTACCATTTACGAAGACAATATTTTGATCAACGAGCTCTACAAGCGGAAAACTTTTGTGGTCATTCCCCATCGCATCACAACTTCGGCGCGACTTTACAGAGAAAAGGGCGTTTGGAACCTTCAATATCACTTTTGGGCCATTTATGTGAAACGCTGGTTGGGGGACGATGCGGACGCGCTTTATTCCTATTATTTAAAAAATATTAAATCTCCGAAAAAGAAATATCAGAAAGGTAATCTTCTAAAAAATAACCCTGCTAAAAACTGATTACTTCTGTTCATAAAAACGCGCCACAACCTTTTCCGCGGGTTTGTTTTGGGGCGTGAATTGATTGTCGTTTTTGCCCCCCACTCGGTCGTGGGCGATAAACCATTTCCACAGAAATCCGCCCGCAAACCATTCCTCATTCCAGATTTCTTCATAGAGCGCCTGCAGTGTGTTGGCCTGCGCCTCAGGGTTCATCGATGAAAGCGTATGATGGCTTTCCCACGGCTGCTTTCCCGCAAAATCCACGCTTCGATATCCATATTCGGTAAAAAGAATTTGTTTGTTTTCTTTCTTTGAAAAATTTTTCAATTCCTCTTTCCACAAGGCCCAGCCTTTTCGCGCCTCTTCAACCGTGGGCGTTTGGCTTTCCGCCACCGGAAAATAGGCATCTATCCCAATAAAATCCAATGCATCCCAAAACGGTACGCGTCGGTATTCATCCCAATTCGCCGCATAGGTAAGTTTTCCTTTATAAATCGCTTTTACTTCCGCTATTAAATTTCGCCAATACGCTGGCCGATGGATTATGAAATTTTCCAATTCGGTGCCGATACAAAATATTTCGACCTTTTCGGCTTCGGCCACTTTTGCAAAAGCGATTATAAATTGGCGATACGATTTTTCGAGTTCCTGCCAATCTGTTTCAGATTCCATTTTTACCAAGCCAGTAAATTCGCCATTCCAAACCCAAATTTGTGGTTTTATCATTACGTGGATACCGCCCTCGTGAAGCAATTGAATGTATTGTTTCGCGCCCAAGACCGTTTCGCCAAACCATTGCCCCTTTTGGTTATGGATTATTTCGGGATGCGCCAAATTTTTAATAAATCCAAATGGCATAATTGCAGCATAGTTGGCATTTATTCTTTTAAGTGGGGCTATATTTTTAAGGCGAAGGGAATCCTCCGAAGCCACCAAACTCACGCCATTTATTTTTGTTGGCGCTGAAATTTTTGACGCCATCGGGTCTTTTGAACGCGCTATTTGAGAGGAATCGTGTTTTTGCTGACACCCTAAAATCAATGCAATCGCGATAAGATAAATTACGAAACGAAACATACTTCAATTTAAGTAATTGAGCGATCAATGTAGCATTATTTTGGAATTTATGGAAAATTTAGTATCCCACATCCATCCAGCCGAAGGGTAAATGCGTACATTTAGAAACACTGAAAAAACCAGCATTGATGGAGCAAATCGTTATTATTGGCAATGGTATTGCGGGCATTACGGCCGCCCGACACCTTCGAAAGCTTTCCGACACGCCCAAGGGTGGGGCTGGGAAAAAAATCACTATTATTTCAGCGGAAGCCAATTATTTTTTTTCGCGAACTGCCTTAATGTATGTGTATATGGGCCATATGCGCTGGCGCGATATTGAACCTTACGAACCTTGGTTTTGGGAGAAAAACAGATTGGAATTAAAACAAGCCTACGTTGAAAAAGTTGACACCGATGCTAAAGTTTTATATTTAAAGGAAGGCGGCACGGTCGGCTATGACCAACTAATTATTGCCTCTGGGTCGGCTCCCAACTTTATTGGCTGGGAAGGGCAGGAATTGAACGGCGTGCAAGGGCTGGTATCAAAACAGGATTTGGAAACCCTTGAAAAAAATGCACCGAACAACAAAGAATGTCCACGGGCGGTGATCGTTGGCGGCGGATTGATTGGCGTGGAAATGGCCGAAATGCTCCGCACCCGAAAGATTAAAGTCACCATGTTGGTGCGCGAGGATGCATTTTGGGCAAATACCCTTCCAAAACAGGATGCGGAAATGATTTCGCGCCATATTCAGTCCCACGGGGTGGAATTGCGCCATAACGCCGAGCTCGATAAAATTTTGGATGATGGCAAGGGTAACGTCCGGGCCGTTATTACCAAGGATGGCGATGAAATTCCCTGTACTTTGGTTGGGATAACCACGGGTGTAAAACCGCAGATTTCCTTTCTTCAACATTCAAAAATTGAGACCGATCGCGGAATTTTGGTAAACCGGCGGTTGGAAACAAATATTAAAAATGTGTACGCCATTGGCGATTGCGCCCAACAGCGGGAGCCCATCGGCAATCGTCCGGCGGTAGAGGCCGTTTGGTACACAGGCAGGATGATGGGCGAAACCGTGGCTCAGACCCTTTGTGGAAATCCAATGGATTACAAGCCCGGCAATTGGTTCAACAGCGCCAAATTTTTTGATATAGAATATCAAACCTATGGCTGGGTTTTTTCAGAAAGCAAACGAAAGGATTACGAAGCGCAATTCCATTGGAAATGTGCGAGCGATAAACGCTGCGTAACGATTTCATATCATAAAGATTCAAATGAATTTCTGGGAATAAATACTTTTGGAATACGAATGAAACACGAGGTTTTTGACCGATGGCTCAACGAAAAACGGAGCGTGGACTTTGTGATGGAACATCTAAAAGAAGCCAATTTCGACCCTGAATTTTATAGAAAATATGAAAAGGAGATTTACAACAAATATTTATCAGCAACGGAAACCGTGGACGCGTAAAGACCTCACAGGTCTCAAAGACCTGTGAGGTCTGGTCCGCACCTTAAAATTGGAATAAAAGAAACCATGAACACCATCCAACGAAACATGTCACTAACAGGCGAACCGCCAAAAACCATAAACACCCAACAGAAATTGGCCTCTGCTCTTGGTTTGATAGGTTTGACGGTGCTTTTTTTGGCGCTATTCAATATAAATTTTCCCAATAAAACGCTTTGGCTTACCGCTTCATTATTGGCCATTGGCGGTGGCACGATTTGGTTTTCCATCGCTGCCTATTCCCAAAAACACGAAGGCATCAAAAATGATGGCGTTTTTTTTAAATCGCTTACTTCCCGAGGGGTTTGGGCGTGGGTTTTGGGCATTACGCTCACTTTGTTTTATGTGGTCCTCTATTGGTTCCCGCACTATTTGGGATTGACCGCCAACGGCCCAAACACGGGAATCGTGGCGCTTTTTGACCCATTGAGCCAGCTATTGAACGGTGGTCCCGCAAGCCAGTGGTTTGTTTATGGCACGCTTTATACACTGGCAATTTTGGGCTTTGGCATAAAATTCATTTTAAAATATCGCCACAATAAATATGAGAAAATCCGCACATTTTCGGTCATGTTTTTCCAGCTCGGTTTTGCGTTTTTGATTCCCGAATTGATGCAACGGCTAAACAGCGATTCCTTCTCCCTGCCCTATTACGACCTGAAAAATATCTGGCCGCTCAATTACTACAATTTTGAGCAATACCGGGCGGACCAATTTATTTCTGCCGGCGATATTGGGGTGGCGTTATTGATTTTTGGCATCGTTTCCATTTTCATCATCACTCCCATTTTAACCTACAAATATGGCAAACGCTGGTATTGCAGTTGGGTTTGCGGTTGCGGCGGACTGGCAGAGACCGCCGGCGATCCCTTCCGACATTTGAGCGACAAAAGCCTTTTTGCCTGGAAGGTGGAGCGCTGGGTAATCCACAGTGTGTTGGTGTTTGTGGTATTGATGACCGCGGCGGTAGTGCACAGTTATTTGGGGGAGGACGCCACAAAATATTGGCTGACGAAAGATGTATTCTTAATTTCGGTGGCCACCATTTTGACCTTGGTTTTTGCGGGCACCTTTATTTTTAAAAGGGACGCATTGCAAAAAGACGCCAAGTTGGGCGCCATTGGCTATTTCGTAATTATAATGGCCTTGTTTGGCCTGCATTATTTCTCGGGCGTAAAGCTGTTCCTTTTTGATGCCGAAACCCTCCGAAGCACTTATGGTTTCTTGATTGGCGCGGTTTTCAGTGGAGTGATCGGCGTGGGATTCTACCCCATTTTCGGAAGCCGGGTTTGGTGCCGTTTCGGGTGCCCGATGGCGGCCATTTTGGGGTTTCAGCAACGGCTTTTTTCACGGTTCAGAATCACTACCAACGGCGGCCAGTGCATCAGTTGCGGCAATTGCAGTACGTATTGCGAAATGGGCATCGACGTGCGCGCCTACGCCCAAAAAGGCGAGAACATTGTGCGCTCCAGCTGTGTGGGCTGTGGCATTTGTGCGGCGGTCTGTCCTCGGGGGGTTTTGAAATTGGAAAATGGACCGCTTGAAAACCGTATCAATTCCAACGAAATTCTTTTGGGCAATGATGTGGATTTGATGAAATATGTGAACCGTTGAGAAATTTTCAGTTGTGGGTTTTCGGTTTTGAGTTGGACTTTGTCAATTCTTTTATTTTAAAAAAATTCACCCAAAGAGAGCAGATCAAGGCCAAAAACGTAAAAACCAACGTCAAAATCTCAACAAGTTGCGAATTTGGCCGCCAGCCCAAAAGCGTTTCTACCAAAAAGCTTATGTAACTTTTAGGAAGATTGGTTTTTCCCAATTGACGCAGGATGTTGTAATGCCAATCGGTGAGAAAGCAGTAACCGAAGCCTTTCCAAATGCCCAAAACAAACCAAGAAAAAAGCGTTATGGCCAAACTGAGGAGGTGCAATTTTCTCGTTTTCGGAAAAATCCAACCAAAAAGATTGAAAAGGATAAGCCCGGAATGAAAGAGAATAAAAAACCAATTGGCAAGATGGAGCCAGAAATTTTCCAAGGACATTGTGGTTTCGATATGAAAATAGCTACAATTTAAAGTTTATTTTTCTGAAATTCGCAAATCTAATGACAACGCTTAGACCTCACAGGTCTTCAAGACCTGTGAGGTCTGATTTCCACCTTTCCAAATGAAGCAGAACATCAAAGTAATAATCCCCGCCTATAACGAAGAAGCTTCGATTGGAAAGGTAATTGCCGAGATTCCCGATTTTGTTTCGGAAATAATCGTGGTGGACAACAATTCCACCGATACTACTTCCGAAATCGCCAAAAAGGCCGGTGCCACGGTCCTTTTTCAGCCCCAAGCCGGTTACGGGAACGCCTGCTTAAAGGGAATGGAATATTTGGCCCAACTTGACGCTTTCCGGCAACCCAATATTGTGGTGTTTTTGGATGGCGATTACAGCGATTATCCTTCGGAAATGGTTAAAATCGTGGCCCCCATTTTAGAGGATGATGTTGATTTTGTAGTTGGCGCTCGTGTAAAAAATTTGCGGGAGCCCGGCAGCATGACCTTTCCGCAGCGCTTTGGAAATTGGTTGGCGACCCACTTGATGCGTCTTTTTTTCAATTCAACATTTACCGACCTGGGCCCCTTTCGCGCCATAAAATATGAAAAACTGCTCGCGCTGAATATGGAAGACAAAACCTACGGCTGGACAGTGGAAATGCAACTAAAAGTTCTGAAAAATAAGTTTTCCTATGTGGAAGTGCCCGTTAAATATAAAAACCGCATCGGGGTTTCCAAAGTTTCGGGCACGGTAAAAGGTGCTATCTTTGCCGGTATCAAAATCCTTGGATGGATCTTTAAATACAGTTTCAAAAAATGATTCTTGAAACCATAACCATTGCCGTTTACTCCATTGCCCTGCTGTTTATATTTATGTATGCCCTGGCGCAGCTCAACTTGTTGTTCAATTATCTGAATGCCCGAAAACATCCTAAAAACGCGCCTCTTTTCGATTTATCAAAAGACGAGCAAACACCGTACGTCACCATCCAATTGCCGGTTTACAACGAACTCTATGTAATGGAACGTTTGCTGGACAACATAGCCGCGATGGACTATCCGAAGGAAAAACTGGAAATACAAGTGCTTGATGACAGCACCGACGAGTCGTTTGCGGAAACGGCCAAACACATATCCGAACTCCGAAAAACGGGCTTGGATATTCAACACATCACACGCGAAAATCGGGAAGGCTTTAAGGCCGGTGCGCTGAAGGAGGGACTAAAAACGGCGAAAGGCGAATTTATTGCCATCTTCGATGCCGATTTTCTTCCCAAAAGCGATTGGCTGCAAAAAACCATTCCCTATTTTAAGGACGAGGCCATTGGCGTGGTGCAGACGCGTTGGGGGCATTTAAACCGCGATTATTCGCTGCTTACCCGCGTGCAGGCTTTTGCGCTTGATGCCCATTTTACGCTGGAACAAGTGGGGCGAAACAGCAAGGGCCATTTTATAAACTTCAACGGCACGGCCGGGGTTTGGCGAAAAGAGTGCATCCTCGATGCGGGCAATTGGGAAGGCGACACGCTTACGGAAGACCTCGACCTTAGCTATCGCGCCCAATTAAAGAACTGGAAATTCAAATATCTGGAAGAAGTGGAAACGCCCGCCGAGCTGCCCGTGGTAATCAGTGCGGCACGGTCGCAACAATTTCGATGGAACAAGGGCGGTGCCGAAAATTTCCAGAAAATGGCGGGGCGCGTTTTTAGGAGCAACAATCTTTCCTTCAAAACCAAACTGCACAGTTACCTTCACCTGCTGAACAGCACCATGTTCCTGAACATTTTGATTGTCGCCATTTTGAGCATCCCTATGCTTTACATTAAAAATGAGTATGCGCATTTAAAGTTGTATTTTTTCGTGATGAGCTTTTTTGTGATTAGCACCCTGATTTTCTTTATTTGCTATTGGTTTACCTACAAGACCATTTACGGCGGCGGATTTAAGCATTTCTTGAAATATACCGCTATGTTTTTTACCTTCTTTTCAGTGGCTATGGGCTTTTCAGCGCACAATTCCATTGCGGTTTTGGAAGGCCATTTCGGAAAGAAAAGCGAATTTATCCGCACGCCAAAATTCAATATTGGACATTTAAAGGAAAGTTGGAAGGGCAATAAATACCTCACCAAAAACATTTCGCCCAACGTGATTCTTGAAGGGATTTTGATGCTCTATTTCGCCTTTGGGATGTACAGCGCCTTCATTGTCGGCGACCAAGGTGGCGATTTCGGGCTCTTCCCGTTCCATTTGATGCTCTTTTTAGGGTTTGGGTTTGTGTTTTTTAAATCACTGACTTCCAAAGCGTAAAAACTTTATGAAACTTTGAGTTTCTTTGAGTAACTTTTTGAAATAGTTTTACGACAGAGATTCACATAGAAATGTCCAATGCCTAATGCCTAATGCCTAATGCCTAATGCCTAAATAAATGTACCCACCCCCGCACCACCAAAGCCACGACATTGAAAAAATGATTTCGGTAATCAAAAATTTCCCTTTGGGAATATTGGTTACTGCGAAGGATGGAACACCGTTTATAACGCACATACCTTTTATTTATAATGAAACTTCCAAAAAACTGGTCGCCCACCTTGACCGAAGCAATCCGCAAATGGAAACTTTGAATGATGGCGCTGAAGTTACTGTCGTGTTTAAAGGACCCGATACTTATATTTCGCCAAGCATTTACACTACTTCCCAATTGCCAACTTGGAATTATATAATCGTGCACCTTACCGGAAAATTAAATCTTATCCACGAACCTGAGGCGGTAAAGCAAACCATGGTCGAAATGACGGATTTTTTGGAAAGCGAAGCACAAAATTTCATTCTAAAAAAAGACGATCCGAGAATGGAACGTTTGATAGATTACATTCAAGCTTTTGAAATCGAAATCACTAATTGGGAAGGGAAATTTAAGCTTTCGCAGGATAAAAATTCACAGGATTTTGAGAATGCGAAGGAGGAATTAAAGCGAAATTCAAAGAATGACGTTTCAAAATTTATTGAAGAAATTTATAAGAAAATGACTTAAGACTATAGGACGTAGGACGTAGGACTAAATCGTTCCACAGGGTTTTCAGTCTTAAGTCCTTCAACAAAGCAGTCCTACATTTTACGTCTTAAAGCGAAGCAGTCTTATGTCTTATGTCCTAAAGCGAAGCGGTCTTACGTCTTTTCCACATATCCCTTCACTTCCCCAAAATCCAACCCCCCATAGTTCCCGCTGCTCATTAAAATCAAGCAAGTATTTTCATAATCCTGCGAAAATAGATAGGTCTTGAAATCGGCTGGATCGGTAAAGACCACCAAATCCTGTCGCTCAAAGGCTTCCTCTATTTGTTCGCCCTTTATTTCTTCGAGTTGTTTTATCATCACGGCGTGTGGCGAATAGAAAACCACGGCACTGTCCGCAGCATCCAATGTGCCTTTGTACTCTTTTAAAAATTCGGGATTTAAGCTGCTATAGGTGTGCAACTCCAGACAAGCGATGAGTTTTCTGTCGGGAAATTGGTTTTTCACGGCTTCAGTTGTGGCCTTAACCTTACTAGGCGAATGGGCGTAATCCTTAAAAGCTACCGCCGTTTTGGTTTCGGCAATTTTTTCCAAACGTTTGCTGGCGCCTTTAAAGGTTGCAATGGCTTCGTAAAAATCGTCTGCATCCACGCCCATCAATTGGCAGACCCAGCGGGCGCCCTCTAGGTTGTTTAAGTTGTGTTTTCCGAAGATTTCAACGGGCATCGGTCCTTCGGGAGTTTCCAGCAGCGTGGTTCCGTTTTCCACGGAATATTCGGGTGTTTGGTACGGATATTTTTTTATGGGATTTGTTGCCGCTTCCACCACTCGTTTTACCTCGGCGTCTTCTTCGTTGTAAATGATTGCGCCGCCATTGGTGATTTCGTTTAGAAAAATTTCAAACTGCTCTACATAGTTTTCATAAGTGGGAAACACGTTGATATGGTCCCACGCAATGCCGCTGAGCAGGGCAATATTGGGTTTGTAAAGGTGAAATTTCGGTCTTCTATCGATTGGTGACGAAAGATATTCATCGCCTTCAATAACCATAAAATCGTTTTCATCGGTGATTTTCACCATCGTATCAAAGCCTTCCAATTGGGCGCCCACCATAAAATCCACCGCTTTTCCGCAATAGTTCATTACGTGCAGGATCATAGAAGTGATGGTAGTTTTTCCGTGCGACCCGCCAATGACCACGCGAGTTTTTTCTTTTGAGGTTTCGTAAAGATATTCGGGATAACTATAGATTTTTAAACCGAGCTGCTTCGCCTTCAACAATTCGGGATTGTCGGCCTTGGCGTGCATTCCGAGAATAACGGCATCCAATTCCGAAGAAACTTTCTCGGGAAACCAACCAACTTTTTCCGGCAGCAAGCCTTTTTTCTTTAACCGGCTTTTTGAGGGTTCAAAAATTTCGTCATCGCTGCCGGTTACCGTTTCTCCTTTTTGATGTAATGCCAGGGCAAGATTGTGCATCGCGCTGCCGCCAATGGCTATAAAGTGGATTTTCATGGAATTTTTTCTGGTTTGTGGTTTGTGGTTTCGGGTTTCGGGTTTCGGGTTGCAGGTTGCAAGTTCCAGGTTTCAGGTTTCAGGTTTCAGGTTGCGAGTCTCAAGTCTCACGTCTCAAATCTTAAATCTCACGTCTCAAATCTCACGTCTCACGTCTCACGTCTCAAATCTCAAATCTCAAATCTCAAATCTCAAATCTCAAAACAAAGTTACTTTTTCTAATTCTGAAATAAGAATTCAAATTTCAGAATTATAGGGCCAAGATGAGCGATTTTTCCCCCTCCGGTTTTTATTCGCTTTTGGCGACTAAAAACCACCTCCCCCTATCAGGGGAGGAACCAAAATAATATTATAATTGTAAAATAAGGGATTTCTCCTGTTGGGCTTCCTTAAAGTCGTTGCGGTCGGCCAATGCCTTATTTATCCACGTTAGCGCAATCTGTTTTTTGCCGAGATTTTTATAGATCTGTGCCATCCGTAGATAGGCCCAATCCTTGGGAACGCCATCTTTTATGGAGTAATTGGCCAAATAGGTTCCAAGGCAGGCGATGCCATATTCGGGCTCTAAATTGTATTGGGCCGCAATTTTCCCAATTTGATAATTCAACTGGTTGCGATTGTGGATCTTTAAGGATTTGGAAGTGGTTTCCAAAGCCTCTTGGGGTCGATTGTTCTTTTCATAAAGACTCGAAAGCTTTTCGTAGGTGTGCGGCGAACCCCCAATTTCGATCGCTTTTTTATAATATCGCTCGGCATCTTGTGGCCTATTGGAATATTCGGCAATATAGCCATTGGCGAGGTAGCCGTCCACTTTTGAAATTTTGCCCAATTCGGTTGCATAAGCAATGGCTTTGTTTTCGTTACCGCCGAAAATGCCGGGCAATTGAATATAAAATTCAATCAACGCCCACCGTGCCTCAATATGGTTTGGGTCTAATGTTGCGGCCTGTTCCAGCTCGTGTTTAATGTCGCCAATATAGGTGACCGCACGGATACGGCTGATGGACATCGCCTTCATTCCCAGAGATCCGCCGTATTTAAAATGGTAATTCGCGTTTTGTGGCTCCTCTCCCGATAATTCTTTGTAAAAAAAAATAGCAACCTCCCAATTTTTCCCGTAAGCGGCAATATCGCCCAAATATTCGCGGGTTTTTTTATCGTTAGGATACTGTTTTAAATAGGCTTCAAAAATAGGTTTTGCCTTGCTGAAATTTTCCTGTTTAAAATATTCCTCTGCCTGTTGGTAGTTGGTTTGGGCGTTTCCGAAGTAAGAAATTAATAAAAGGAGAATCAATATGCCTTTGTTCAAAATTTCGGGTTTTGGATTTGGGATTTGGGATTTGGAATTTGGGATTTGGGATTTGGGTTTCTAGTTGCAGGTTTCAGGTTTCAGGTTTCGATTTCGATTTCGATTTCGATTTCAATTTCGATTTCGATTTCGATTTCGATTTAAAAACATTCCTTTTTTCGTAATCTGATTATTTTTTTGGAGGATATTTTTTTAAGATTTTCTGTATTACAGAAACATAATAGGCTTCTTTTTGCTGCGGGGTTGCGCGTTCTTTCATTTCGCCTTCGGCCACGGCCTGCCACACCAAATTGTCTTTTTCAACATCAATAAAATCCATCGTCAGTTGTTGGTTTATTACATTTCCGCCAATGGGAATGCCGCCGCTAATGCCCACGCCCACATTGCCTCCACCGCCACCCACGCCAATGCCAATAGTATTTCGTGAACTTGAAACCCTTTCGCGTGCGTAGAAGTTGATATAGATTTGTGGTGTTTCGCTTTTGACAAAACCACGCTGTTGCAAAAGACTGTCGGTGATTTTTATAATTCGGTTATCGTCAAGCTCATTAAGACCGGAATCGATATTCGGGTAATAATTATAGGAATTGTATGTTGAAAAATCCACCTGTTCGTCATAATCAACGGCAACGGTGGCGCCGCAGGAGGTGAGAACTATGGAAATTAACAGCGTTTGGAGCAGCTTCATTGCAATTTTCTTTTCAATAAAAATACGCAAAAAAGATACCTTTAGTTTGGGGTTGGTTATTGTTTAACAATTTTCTTGGTACCCGTGCCTTTATCAGCAATCACCCCGTTGCGAACCCTTCCCATCACTTTTTTAATTCAGCATCGCCCAAAGCTTGTCTTTCAACTCCGTCAAACCTTGTTGCGCAACGGATGAAATGAACAAATAAGGAATTCCTTTAAACTGTTTGTCGAGAATCTTTTTCATTTCAGCTTTAAGCTCGGCATCCAGCATATCGCTTTTGCTGATGGCTACCAACCGCTCCTTGTCCAAAAGCTGAGGATTGTAACGGCGCAGCTCGTCCACCAAAATATCGTATTGTTCCTTAATGTCCGGCGCATCGGCGGGAATCAAAAACAGCAGTGTTGAATTTCGTTCAATATGCCGGAGAAAACGGTGGCCAATGCCCTTTCCTTCGGCGGCACCTTCAATAATCCCGGGAATATCGGCCATCACGAAGGTTTTAAAATCGCGGTATTCCACGATGCCCAAATTGGGTTTTAAGGTGGTAAATTCATAGTCGGCAATTTTAGGCTTTGCCGCGGTGATCACCGAAAGCAGGGTCGATTTCCCTGCATTTGGAAACCCTACCAAACCGACATCGGCAAGAATTTTCAATTCAAGAATGAGGTCTCTTTCTTCGCCCTCTTCTCCCGGTTGCGAATAGCGCGGCGTTTGGTTGGTGGCACTTTTAAAATGGGCGTTGCCTAAACCACCGCGACCGCCCTTGGCCACTATTTTTTGCTCGCCGTCCTCGGTGAGCTCAAAAAGTATTTCCTCGGTTTCCTTATCGCGCACCACAGTGCCCAATGGCACCTCAACATACACATCTGCGCCATCTGCGCCGGTGCTGGTCTGTTTGCTGCCGTGCTCGCCGTGTTCGGCCCTAAAATGTTTTTGGAATTTTAAATGATAGAGCGTCCAAAGGTTTTTGTTCGCCTTTAAAATTACGTGTCCGCCACGCCCGCCATCGCCGCCGTCCGGTCCGCCTTTGGGAATGTACTTTTCCCGCCGCATGTGCTTGCTGCCCTGCCCGCCCTTACCGGAGGTAACGTTTATCTTAACGTAATCTACAAAATTGCCTTCAGTCACTTTTTATTGTTTATTGTTTATGGTTTATGGTTTATTGTTGGATATACCAAACAATAAACTTCAAACTATAAACTGTCTATAACCTTACTTAAACGTTCCGTAATTTCTGCTATACTGCCTACCCCGTCAACGCCGTAGTATTTATTCTTCTTTTCGTAATAATCCTTTAAAATTGCGGTTTCGTTGTAATAAACCTTAATCCGGTTCCGGATGATGCTTTCATCGGCGTCGTCTGCGCGGCCGCTGGTCTTTCCGCGCTCCAGCAAACGTTTCACCAAAACCTCATCTGCTACCTCCAAGGCGACCATGGCGTCAATTTGCGAATTTTTATCGTCCATTAAATGGCCCAACGCTTCGGCCTGTGCCTCGGTCCGCGGGAAACCGTCAAATATAAATCCGTTGGCGCCGGGGTTTTTGTCCACCTCATGGCTTAGCATATCGATGGTGATTTCGTCTGGAACCAGCTTGCCTTTGTCCATAAACGATTTGGCGAGCTTGCCCAAATCCGTTTCATTTTTAATATTATAGCGAAAAACATCGCCGGTGGAAATGTGTACCAAATTATATTTTTCCTTCAAAAAATTGGCTTGCGTTCCTTTGCCCGCACCGGGAGGTCCGAAGAGAATTATATTAGTCATGGGTAGGATTTAATGATTAAAATCGAAGTGGCAAATTTACGAAAATATAATTGGGGAAATTAGGGTTGTAGGTTTTGGGTTTCAGGTTTCAGGTTTCAAGTTTCAGGTTGTGGGTCGTGGGTCGTGGGCCTTTTGTCTAGAATCGTGGGTAGTGGGTCCAGGGTCTTGGGTCGTGGGTCTTTTGTCTTGAATCGTTGGTCGTGGGTCGTGGGTCCTGGGTCTTGGGTCGTGGGTCTTTTGTCTTGAATCGTTGGTCGTGGGTCGTGGGTCGTGGGTCTAAAGGGCCACACCCACCGCTTTATATAGAAAATCAACGAGGGCGTTCCACAGTTTTTCAAGCGTAACCATCAAAATACCCTTTAGCGTGTTCACAAAATTGAGCGCCATGGCTTCCAGTCCATCCAAAAAAAACTCCCGCAAATCCTCGTCAATATCGCCGTTGGCTATGCCCTGTTGGATAATCGCGGTCTGTTTGGCGATGGCCTCTACCTGCCGCTCGCTAAAACCGCGCACGGTGGAAATGTCTTTCTCCAAAATATTGGAGGCTATTTCTTTTATTCCCGTAATAAGATTTGCTACCTCGTCTGCCATAATTTTATCTTTTTAAGAAACTTTCATACGTAATGGCCTGATCCAAAAAAATTTCCACCTGTCCTTTAAAAGCCTGTAACGCCAAGGGCTTTAACCCTTTTTCACGATCAGTCTCCTTCATTTTACGGAACGTTTCGGCAATTTTCCCAAAGGCAAAGGCACTGGGATACTCGCCCGAAACGGCATCACTTCCCTTGGCCTGCAGAAGTTCGTTTATTTTTTCCAAGGCTATATTTTCAGGAACCGGTCGGGCCTTGGCCTGTAGTTTTAACGATTCGAAAGCGCCTATCAGATCATTATAAATCGGCTCCCTTAAGGAAAAACTTTCCCTGTTGGTGCCGCTGTCCACCACAGCGAAAAAACGCATGGCCAGCTCACTGTTGTGGGTTACTTTTTCCACAATGGCCTGATCATAGGCCGGAGCCAGCGTGGCCTTGCAACCAACAATAAAGCCGAGAACAATTAAAAAGGAAAAATAAGATTTCGGAAATTTCATAACATCAATTTACCTGAATTGCACTAAGTTAAGATTTTGTATGGAATATGAACTTTAATTCGCCATATTTCTTTTCAACCAAATTTCCGAACAAATGAGTTTCAATTCTTTCCCTTAATTCCGATTTTGAATATTAAAAAGTGGTTGATTTTTTTTAGAAAGATAATCACTGCTTTTCAAATCCCGCTATTAAACCTAAACCCGTAGCACCCCGCGAAACCCTCGGGCCGCATAATAGGACTGCGCCCCGTTGTGATAAACGAAAACCGTATTGTATCGGAAATCACCAAAAATAGCACCGCCAAGTTTGCGAATGTTTTCCGGCGTTTTCAGCCAGCTGGAAGTTTTGGCATCAAAAGTACCGAGTTTTTGCAGGTCGCGATACTCGCTTTCCGTCAACAGTTCCACGCCCATTTCGGCAGCCAAGTCAATGGCAGTGGTGTCGGGCCGATGTTCCTTTCGCGACTCCCATCCCTCGCGGTCGTAACAGCAACTTCTTCGGCCTATTGGACTTTCGGCACTGCAATCGTAAAAGAGATATTCGCCAGTCGTAGCATCAACCCCCACCACATCGGGCTCGCCGCCTGTTTCCTCCATCGCTTCCAGCGTCCAAAGCTTTTCGGGATGGGAAATCAATCGCTTTGCAACTTCCGGCCAAGAAATGTCTTTGTGGCGGTGTTTGTTCCTTTCAAAACGTGTTTCCAAAATAGCCAATAAGGTTTCACTTTGGGCGGCAGACAAAATTCTGTTGTCGGGCATAACTTCGGTTTTAAAAATTAAGAAGAAATCCAAAGATATTGAATATTTAATCGGGCAATTGAAATACTTCCTAAAACATAAGCATTTAAGGAATACGGAACTTCCAATAATGAAGACCAGTCAAAAATAGCAAACGGGAAACTTAATGCTGAACCCAAATACCCTTTCCCGGTACTGAATAGGATTTCCCTATCTTTGCGAAATCAAAACGAAACCTTCAGCGACAACCGTTATGGGCTACTTTTCCTCAAACTTCACTCTTGGCATCCTCGGTGGCGGCCAATTGGGCAAAATGATGCTTTACGAAACACGAAAATGGGACATCCGCACAAACGTGCTCGATCCCAGCGCCGAGGCCCCCTGCCGCATTGCTGCCGATCATTTTGAGCAAGGGGATTTAATGGATTTTGAAACGGTTTATAACTTCGGAAAAAAGGTGGATCTGCTCACGTTTGAAATTGAGGGCGTAAACGTAGATGCTTTGGAAAAGCTGGAAAACGAAGGCGTAAAAGTGTATCCCAGCGCCGCTACCCTTCGAAATATTCAGGATAAAGGCGTGCAAAAACAATTTTATAAAGAGCACCAAATTCCTACTTCTCCCTTTAAAATTTATAAAGATAAGAACCATTTAAACGAGGCCATTGTTCGCAAAGAATTGCACTTTCCTTTTGTGTGGAAAAGCTGCACCGGCGGTTACGATGGCAAAGGCGTGGGCATTATCCGCGATGCCGAAGATGTAATCCCATTGTCGGAAGGGGCCTGCATCGCCGAAAAATTGATTCCCTTTAAAAATGAATTGGCAGTAATTGTAGCCCGCAATCCTTCCGGGGAAGTAAAAACCTATCCGGTGGTAGAAATGGAATTCCACCCCGAAGCCAACCAAGTGGAATACGTGCTCTGCCCCGCACGTATAGACGAAGCAGTTGCAAAAAAAGCAAGGGCTGTTGCCGAGAAAGTTTCCAAAGCATTCCATCACGTGGGTCTATTGGCCGTTGAAATGTTCCAGACCGAAGACGATGAAATTCTCGTAAACGAAGTAGCGCCAAGGCCCCACAACAGTGGGCATTATAGTATTGAAGCCAGCTACACCAACCAGTTTGAGCAGCAAATAAGGGCGATTTTAGATTTACCGTTGGGAAATACCGACAGTAAAGTTGGAGGCATAATGGTCAATTTAGTAGGCGCCGAAGGCCATACAGGCGCGGTAGTCTATAAAAACATTGAAAAAATCCTGAAAATGGAAGGCGTCACGCCCCACATTTACGGCAAAAAGGAAACCCGCCCGTTTAGGAAGATGGGGCACGTAACCATCGTAAACAAAGACCTCAACATAGCACGCAAAATTGCGGAGGAGGTGAAGAAGACTATTGAAGTTATAGCCCACTGATCCCGTCGCAACGGAGAAAAGCAACGGGAATTCCGCCAAGTTCAAAAAATATAATTTATCAATAAAAACGCTTCAAATATCATTATTTATAAGGCCAATGACGGTCTTTTGGATGTTCAGGTAAAGCTTGAAAATGAATCGGTGTGGCTTTCACGCAACCAAATTTCAGAATTATTTGATAAGGATAAATCCGTTATTTCGAGGCACATCAATAATATTTTTAAAGAAGGTGAACTTGAAAGAAATTCAGTTGTTGCAAAAAATGCAACAACTGCCTCTGACGGCAAAACATATCAGGTTGAATTTTTCAATTTAGATGTAATTATTTCAGTAGGTTATCGGGTCAATTCAAAAAAAGTAACTAAAAAGAAAAAAATTAAAGGCCACAGATTCCAAAACCCCGATGTTTGGAATTTGGAATTTAAAAAATTTGGAATTTTATGAAAAAAGTAGCCATTATAATGGGAAGTACCAGCGACCTGCCCGTAATGCAAGAAGCGGTGGATATTCTAAAGGAATTCAACATTGAAGTGGAAGTGGACATCGTTTCCGCCCACCGAACCCCCGACAAACTTTTCGATTACGGGAAAAACGCCCATAAAAGAGGTATTGCGGTAATTATTGCAGGCGCGGGCGGGGCGGCGCACCTTCCGGGGATGATTGCTTCGCTGTCTCCACTTCCGGTTATTGGCGTGCCCGTAAAATCCAGCAACTCCATTGACGGCTGGGACAGCATGCTGTCTATCCTCCAAATGCCCGGCGGCGTTCCCGTTGCTACCGTTGCGTTGAACGGCGCCAAAAATGCGGGTATTCTTGCGGCGCAGATTCTTGGCGCTTCGGATGAAGCCATTCTGGATCGGATTATTTCGTATAAAGAAGGGCTAAAAAAGAAGGTCGAGGAAGGCGCAAACCAAATGAAAAAGCGAAAAACCGAAAAATAATAAAGGCAAAAGTCTGTCCAATAAGAACACTTTTAATTTCATCATTTAGAAATTTTTTTTCCAATGAAAAATTAATTCTATAGCATTTCCTTGGAGCCAAATGAAAAACAGAAAACGGCAAAACCGCAAAACCGCAAAACCTCAAAACAATTAAGGCTAAAGTCTTTTTCATAGGAACACTTTTAACTTTATAATTTAGCATTTAGAATTTTACATTTTAAAAAATCAATGAAAAATCCTCTTTTAGATTCATACAACACCGCCCCATTTTCCAAAATAAAAAACGAACATTTTCTGCCCGCAATCAGCAAATTGATTGCGGAAACCAAAGCAGAAATTGATGAAATAACTTCAAATTCCGAACTGCCCTCTTTCAAAAACACAGTCGAAGCCCTTGAAAATAGTGGCGAAAAATTAGACCGTGCGACCAGCATTTTCTTCAATTTGAACAGTGCCGAAACCAACGACGAAATCCAAAAGCTGGCACAGGAAATTTCGCCTATGCTCACGGAATTCAGCAATGATATGTTGCTCAATGAGAAATTGTTTGAAAGGATCAAAAAAATTTACGAGCAAAAAAACTCCTTAAATCTTTCTGAAGAACAACACATGCTGCTCGATAAAAAATACAAGGCTTTTTCCAGAAATGGCGCCAACCTTTCCGAAGCAGAGAAAACCGAACTGCGCAAAATTGATGCGGAACTTGCAAAGTTGAAATTGACTTTCGGCGAAAATGTTTTGGCAGAAACCAATAAATTCGAACTTCATATTACGGACAAAAATGACCTTTCGGGCCTGCCCGAAGGCGTGATGGAAGCCGCTGCCCAAACTGCTGATGAAAAAGGAAAAGACGGCTGGGTGTTCACTTTGGATTACCCCAGCTACGTGCCGTTTATGACCTATGCCGACAATCGGGAGCTACGCAAAAAAATGGCAATTGCCTTTGGCGCAAAGGGATTCCACAATGACGCATTGGACAACCAACAAAACGTGTTGCAGATTGCAACGCTTCGCCACAAACGGGCCCAGTTGTTGGGCTATAAAAGCCACGCCCATTTTGTTTTGGAAGAACGCATGGCCGAAACACCCGAAAAGGTAAAAACATTTTTAAATGAATTGCTGGAAAAAGCAAAACCAGCGGCACAAAAAGAGTTTGATGAATTGACCCAATTCGCGAAGGAACTGGACGGCATCCAACGATTGGAAAAATGGGACGGCGCCTATTATTCCGAAAAATTGAAGCAGAAATTGTTCAATCTCGACGATGAAAAGCTGAAGCCCTATTTCGAATTAAAAAATGTAATCAACGGCGTTTTTACCGTTGCCGAAAAACTCTACGGACTGCATTTTGAGGAAGTGCAAAACATCGATAAATACCATCCCGATGTAAAAACATACGAAGTAAAGGACGACGAAGGCGAATTGGTCGCCATCTTTTACGCCGACTTCCATCCACGGGCGGGAAAACGAAATGGCGCGTGGATGACTTCCTATAAGCCACAAAAAATTAAGGACGGAAAAAATGAGCGTCCGCATATTTCAATCGTTTGTAATTTTACCAAGCCTACCACCAGCAAACCTTCGCTTTTGACTTTTAATGAAGTCACGACTCTGTTTCACGAATTTGGGCACGCGCTGCACGGAATGTTGGCAAACACCCACTACCCCAGTCTTTCGGGCACCAGCGTGTATTGGGATTTTGTGGAACTGCCCAGCCAGATTTTGGAGAATTGGTGTTATGAAAAAGAAACCTTAGAACTCTTTGCCACGCACTACAAAACGGGCGAATTGATCCCGATGGAATATGTTGAAAAAATAAAGGAATCCGCCACTTTTTTGGAGGGAATGGCAACCTTGCGCCAACTCAGTTTTGGAATGCTCGATATGGCGTGGCACGGCAGCGACCCTTCGGGAATCAAGGACGTAAAAGCCTTTGAAGTTGCGGCTTTTGACGATACCCAATTATATCCCGATGTGAAGGAAAACTGTATGAGTACTTCCTTTTCGCATATTTTCCAAGGCGGTTATTCCGCGGGTTACTACAGCTACAAATGGGCAGAGGTGCTGGATGCAGATGCTTTCGCCTTGTTTAAACAAGAAGGCATTTTCAACAAAAAAGTGGCCGACAGGTTTAAAGGTTTTGTGCTTTCGCAGGGTGGCACCATGGACCCGATGGAGCTTTACATTAAATTCAGAGGGCAAAAACCCGATCCCGAGGCGCTATTGAAACGGGCGGGACTGTTGCAATAAAAAAGAAAGGCTTCAAAGTATTTTTCACTTTGAAGCCTTTCAACTTTCTGGCGCTTTTACCAGATTACGTTGAAAAGTTTTTTAATGCAGTATAAATTTCTTGGTTACGGCCTGGCCGTTTTCCAGCCTGAATTGCGCAATATAAAATCCGTTCGCCAGTTGATTGAGCTCAAAATTTCCCGATTCTTTATTTACTTCCTCAGAAATTATGCGCTGTCCGGTTGGGTTGAAAATAGCAACCTCCTTCACTTTGGAAACCTTATTGTTTTGGCGAAAATGAAGTGTTTTCTCTTTCACAAAAACACTAATGGCTTTTTCCGAAAAATCGTTTATCGAAAGCGTTTCGGGTTTTGCGGCTTCAATTATAAACTCCAGCCCCAATTTTGCAAATTTTACGGAATGTTCCGGCGTATTGAAAAAGGAATAGCTATCGCCCGAACTATGGATGTTGGGGTTATGCTGGCCGAAAAATGCCTCAAACGGAAATGCCGCCTCATAACCGTTATCGGCCCAACTGAAATGGTCCGAACAGCCGTAGCCACATTCGGTATAATTATAACTAAAGGCGTGGTCGCCCGAGGCGTTGTAATGGTCCATCAAATCGGTTAAAAAATCGTTCAGGGAAGTGCTGTTGTAGGAATCTGTGGTAATATAGATATCGCTGTTTGAGCCTTTATACCCCGTCATATCAAACTGTACAAACGCCAAAACATTTACCCCGTTTGCAGCGTATTCCTGTGCAATTTCCGCAGAGCCCACCAAGCCGATTTCCTCGGCTGCGTAGGCCATAACCTCAACGGTGCGATTGGGAACAAAGTTTTTAGCCAAAAGCACGCGAACCATTTCGTTTAATGAAGCAATTCCGGAGGCGTTGTCATCGGCGCCGGGCGCATTGTCGTTATTGGGAAACGCCGTGGAATCGATATGCCCGCCGATAATCACAAACTCATCGGGCGTGTTGGCGCCGTCCATGGTAAGAATTACGGACGGCATAGGAGTATTAACGTGATTGAAGATGCGGGTGTGCACATCGGTTCTTCCCGAGGCTGAAATCAGCGCATCCCATTTTGCCTTTTGATCCTGTACCGCTTGCACTGCCTGCGATCGGTTGTGGTAACGGGTGCCGTATTGCTGCAAATCCAAAATATCGTTTTCAATGTTCGTTCCGTTCACCAAATCCAGACATTCGTTCACAAAAGCGTCTTCCGTAATGGTAAAATCGACCAAAGGATTGCGCCGTGCCACCCGATGGAGTGACCGCAACGCCTCCTCTTTCGATGCCCTAAAAATATAACCGGGGCCGTGGGTTTTAACGTTGTCGTGGATTTTATGGATCACTTCTTCCGAAAGCAAAACCGCGGCTTGGCCATCACGGCTTTCAAAAATGGAAATTTCATCGGGAAAAAGATGTTTGATGTAAATGGCGTCATCGGCATCCATAGTGGCGAAAGATGCGCTATTGTGTTGTGCCGCTGCGGTTGCCGCAAAAATCAGGAACGCGAACATTCCTATAGTAAATTTTTTCATGGGGAATTTGTATTTCGTTTAATTGGGTAAAAGTAAAGTTTATCCTTAAAAAATGCCACTTCTTTGAAAGTTTAACGGTTCCATCATAATTAATTCAAACTATGATGCCCACATTTCCGTAGCTATTAAAAACTTCCCTATTTTTGAAACAGGCTTAAATTGTTCGCTGTGGAAATTCTGAATCCCGAAAAATGGATCGAGACGTATTCCGATTATCTTTACAATTACGCGATTGTAAGGGTAAACGACGCCGTAGTAGCGCAGGATCTACTTTCTGAAACGTTTTTGGCGGGACTGAAATCGAAAAAAAATTTTAAGGGCGAGGCTACCGAACGCACTTGGCTGATTTCTATCTTAAAACGAAAAATAATAGATTATTACCGCAAAAGTAATTCCGCCAAGGGAAAAGCGGAAGTCCATATTTCCTATCGCAATGAGGAAGTGGAAGGCGATTGGCTCGAGGAAAACGCTGCCGATCCCTTCGACCGAACTGCCGAGGACACGATGGAAAATGAGGAACTGCGGCTCGCCATTTTGGAATGTATGGAAAAACTACCCCAAAAACAGGCGGACATTTTCAAATTGAAGACCCTTGAAGATTACGACACCGAGGCATTGTGTAAACAATTTAATATTACTCCGTCTAACCTGTGGGTAATAATCCACCGCGCACGAAAGTCGATGATTGCGTGTCTTGAGAAAAATTGGTTTAATTAATTTTTTATGAATTTATTTTTAAAGTGCAACGAGGCCGCCCACGTGTGTGACAAAAGCCAATATAAAGAGGCGAGCCTATCGGAAAAATTGAAATTAAAGTTGCATCTTCTGCTTTGCGGCCTGTGCCGCAACCACGCCCATCGAAACACAAAACTTTCCCAAACGCTAAAATCCTGCAAGGTAAAAACGCTGCCACCCCAAGCTAAAATGAAAATAGAAACCGATTTTCAAGAGGCATTAAAAAAGGATGCCACCGATTAAAAATTCCCAAAAAAAAACATAGAGCAAAAACCAAAAAATAGGAAGGCCCTCTACCCAAAACGAGGCAAAATAGCGGCTTTGTTCGGTTTTTGAAACAAGCAGTATCCACCCCAACAGAATACAAAAAACCAAAAGGCCCAGCAGATAGGCCAATTCCGCACCGTCCTTAAAAAGCTCGCACGCCAAGCACAACAACAATACACCCTCGCCAATTAATTTAGTAGTTCTAACCCCCACTTGTTGCGGCAAAGTTTTAAGGTTAAGGGAATCATAGGGCACATCGCGTATTTCGAAAGGAAGGATCAGCGCCACCACGATCAAAATACGCTGAAAAAAAGTTAGCAGTATATCCGTTGAAATGGCCACATCTGCTGCCACCACGGGAACAATCACCGTTACGCCGGCCCAGACAACGGCCACAACAAAAATCTTGACCCCTGCGAAATTTCTTAAGTTTTTATGCCGAACGAAGGGCACTGCATAAAAAAAAGTAGCCAACCCAAAAGCGGCGGTCGTTAGCAGCGTTTGGATGGAAAGTTTAAACGCCAAGAGCACAAGCAGCGCAAAACAGATTCCCGAAAAAACCTGAATGGTCCGCAACGATTGGGTCAAACTTCGGTGGTGAAGACCCGCTACTTTTGCATATTTTACAAAATTGTAGCCCGTTAGCGCGCCCAAAAAAACAAAACCCCAAAGCGGCCGCGGCACGGACAGGTCAAATTCCTTTATAGTAATGGCGAGCAATGCCAAAACTGCGAGCGCAACGTGGACGCTGCTGTTAACATAAAACGCAAAAATCGGCCCGAGAATTTTCATAAAACCAAATGTAAACCAAAGTGTTCATAACCTTATGCTTTAGTTGAAAAATTCTACTTTTCGAAGCGCCAAAAAGAAGCTATTTCATCTTTTATATTGTAATTTTGCGTCCTTAAATTCGAATACTTTTTGAACCGTAGTGGTTCCCATTCAAAGACTGAAACCTAATTAAAAACATACCCGTCCATACGGGCCCACTTATGAATACAGATTCTTTTGCTTTAAGGCATATCGGTCCCCGGGAGAATGATCTTCCCGAAATGCTCAAAACCATTGGCGTTAGCTCTATTGACCAGTTAATTTATGAAACCGTTCCGGACGACATCCTACTAAAAAAAGCCCTCGATCTGGATACTGCGATGAGTGAACAGGAATACCTCGAGCATATCACCGAACTTTCCACAAAAAACAAACTTTTTAAAACCTATATCGGTTTGGGCTACCACCAGTCCATCACTCCGCCCGTCATCCAACGGAATATTTTGGAAAACCCAGGTTGGTACACGGCCTATACCCCCTATCAGGCGGAGATAGCTCAAGGCCGGTTGGAAGCGCTTTTGAATTTCCAAACCGTCATTACAGATTTAACGGGAATGGAACTGGCCAACGCCTCTCTGTTAGACGAAGCAACGGCTGCCGCGGAAGCAATGGCACTGCTTTACAACGTTCGTGAAAAAGAAAAAAAACAGGGCGAGGCCTCCAAATTTTTTGTTTCGGAAGAAGTACTGCCCCAAACCCTCTCGGTATTGCAAACACGTTCCATCCCGTTGGGAATTGAACTAGTGATCGGCAACCACGAATCCTTCGATTTTTCTGAAAACTTTTTTGGCGCCCTGCTGCAATATCCCAGCAAGACCGGAAAAGTTTACAACTATAAAAATTTCATTCAAAAAGCCAACGAGAACCAAATAAAAGTCGCCATCGCGGCCGATATTTTAAGCCTTGTAATGCTGGAATCGCCCGGTCATTTTGGGGTTGATGTGGTAGTAGGAACAACGCAGCGCTTTGGAATTCCGTTAGGCTATGGCGGACCGCACGCGGCTTTCTTCGCTACCAAAGAAGAATACAAACGAAGCATTCCGGGCAGAATTATTGGCGTTACCAAAGATACCGACGGCAATCGCGCCCTGCGGATGGCCCTGCAAACGCGCGAGCAGCACATTAAACGCGACAAGGCAACTTCAAACATCTGTACCGCCCAGGTTTTATTGGCGGTTATGGCAGGAATGTACGCCGTCTATCACGGTCCCGAAGGTCTGAAATATATTGCCCAAAAAGTACACAATGGTGCTGCCACTCTTGCCAATGCCTTGGAAAAATTAGGTTTTGAACAAATCAATGAAACCTATTTTGACACCATCGCCATAAAAACCGATGCTACCAAAATCAAATTTTTGGCGGAAGCGAAAGAAGTGAACTTCTATTATCCCAACGACGAAACCGTTTCGATTTCAATCAATGAAACCACCACGGTGAAGGATTTGAATAAAATCATCACCATTTTTGCCGAAGCCATTAAAAAGGATTTTCAAAAAATTACCGAATTGGAAACAGGCAATAAAATTCCGCAGGAAGTAGCCCGCAAAACCGAATTTTTGCAACAGGAAGTTTTCAATAAATACCACAGCGAAACGGATTTGATGCGCTACATCAAAAAATTGGAGCGCAAAGACCTTTCGCTGAACCATTCCATGATTTCATTGGGCTCCTGCACGATGAAGCTGAACGCCGCCGCGGAAATGCTCCCATTGAGCGACCCGATGTGGGGCAATATGCACCCGTTCGTTCCGGTGGAACAAGCGGAAGGCTACCAAACCGTACTGAAAAAACTGGAAAAACAGCTTACTGAAATTACAGGCTTTGCCGGCACTTCCCTACAACCCAATAGCGGCGCACAGGGCGAATATGCCGGATTGATGGTCATCCGTGCCTATCACGAATCGCGCGGCGAAAGCCATCGAAATATATGTTTGATTCCCTCCTCTGCCCACGGAACCAATCCAGCGAGTGCGGTAATGGCGGGCATGCAAGTCGTGGTAACAAAAGCGACCGAGGAAGGAAATATTGATGTGGAAGATTTGCGCGAAAAAGCCATAAAACACAAGGACAACCTTTCCTGCCTGATGGTTACTTACCCGTCCACCCACGGGGTTTACGAGTCGGCCATTCGCGAGATAACCAGTATTATCCACGAAAACGGTGGACAGGTGTATATGGACGGAGCAAACATGAACGCGCAGGTTGGTTTGACAAATCCCGGCGCTATTGGTGCCGATGTTTGCCACCTGAACCTTCACAAAACTTTTGCAATCCCCCACGGTGGCGGCGGTCCCGGGGTTGGACCCATTTGCGTAGCAAAACAATTGGTACCGTTTTTACCTTCAAACCCCTTGATTGCAACCGGAGGCGAGCAGGCCATTTCTGCCATTTCGGCCGCACCCTACGGCAGCTCGTTGGTGTGTTTGATCAGCTATGCGTATATCTGCATGCTGGGCGTAAATGGTTTGAAAAAAGCTACCCAATATGCCATCCTAAATGCAAACTACATAAAAGAACGTTTGAACGGCCATTACGAAGTGTTGTATGCCGGCGAACGCGGCCGTGCTGCCCACGAAATGATCGTGGATTGCCGCCCGTTCAAAGCCAAAGGGATTGAGGTAACAGACATCGCTAAACGCTTAATGGACTACGGTTTCCACGCGCCAACGGTTTCCTTCCCCATTGCCGGAACGCTGATGATTGAACCCACCGAGAGCGAAAGCAAAATGGCTTTGGACCAATTCTGTGACGCCATGATCGCCATCAGAAAGGAAATAGAAGCGGCAGATAAGGACGATGCGAACAATGTGCTGAAAAACTCACCGCATACCTTGCAAATGGTGACCGCCGATACTTGGAATTTTCCGTACAGCAGACAGGAAGCAGCATTTCCATTGGAGTTTGTAGCAGAAAATAAATTTTGGCCATCGGTTAGAAGGGTGGACGACGCCTATGGCGACCGAAACTTAATCTGTACCTGCAACCCAATTGAGGCCTATATGGAAGCGTAACAATTCAGAATTCTAAATTCAGAATTCAGAATTGTTAGGCTTTTCAGTATTTTTAATAAAATTTCAAAAAAAATGAATGTCAAAATAACAGGAATAGGCAGTTACATTCCCAGTGAGGTTGCCAAGAACGAACATTTTGGCGACCATCATTTTTTCAATGAGGACGGTACCCCGTTTGGGCACGAAAACAAAGTAATCATTGAGAAATTCAAGGCCATTACCGGCATTCATGAACGGCGATATATCCCAAAAAAGCTAAATACTTCCGACATTGCTTCCTTTGCTGCTGAAAATGCACTGAAGCGTTCAAAAATTGACAAGGAAACGTTGGATTATATTATCGTTGCCCATAATTATGGCGACGTTAAGGACGGTTCGGTACAAAGCGATACCGTTCCCAGCATCGCGACCCGGGTTAAGCATAATCTTAAAATCCAAAATCCCACTTGTGTTGGGTATGATCTTCTTTTTGGATGCCCCGGCTGGATTGAGGGAATGATCCAGGCCTATGCGTTCATCAAGGCTGGAATGGCCAAAAAATGTTTGGTGATTGGTGCCGAGGCACTTTCGCGCGTGGTAGATCCGCACGACCGCGATTCCATGATCTATAGTGATGGCGCAGGCGCGGCTGTGGTGGAAGCTACGGAGGAAGCCGGTGGTTTTCTTTCGCATTTCAGTGCTACCTATGCTTTTGAGGAGGCACATTTTATCTTTTTTGGCGAAAGCAACAATCTGCAAAAAAAGGACAACCGCCGCTATATAAAAATGTACGGCAGAAAAATTTATGAATTCGCGCTGAACAATGTGCCCGATGCCATGAAAACCTGCTTGGACAACAGCGGTGTTGGAATAGGCGAGTTAAAAAAAATATTTATCCACCAAGCCAACGAAAAAATGGACGAGGCCATCGTAAACCGTTTTTACAAACTTTACGACCAAATCCCACCCGAAAACATAATGCCGATGAGCATCGACAAATTGGGCAACAGCAGTGTGGCAACCGTACCCACTTTATTCGACCTGGTTTTGCACGGCGAACTGGAAGGCCATTCCATCCAAAAGGGCGATGTGGTGCTTTTTGCAAGCGTGGGCGCGGGGATGAATATTAATGCGATTGTTTATAAAATTTAATTAATTCTGAGCTCAGGATTCAGGATTCAGAATTGAAAAAATGTACGAAGGTAAATATCCCACAAAACGATATAAGCATACGCTTCAGTTCTTAAACGAAGTGGTTTCCAAAGAAGAAAAGATTTTGGATTTAGGCGTACCCAATCCTTTCTCTGAAATTCTTACCAAAGAAGGTTATAAAGTTTCAAACACCACGGGCGAAGATCTCGACCTGAAAATTGACGTTGTAAAAACGGAAGAATTTGATGTTGTAACCGCTTTTGAAATTTTTGAACACCTTGTTGCACCATTCAATGTTTTAAATGCTATCCAAGCCAAAAAGCTTGTTGCCTCGGTTCCGTTAAAACTCTGGTTTGCGTCGGCCTATAAAAGCAAAACTGATAAATGGGACCGCCACTATCACGAGTTTGAGGATTGGCAATTCGACTGGCTCTTGGAAAAAGCCGGCTGGCGCATCGTGAAAAGAGAAAAGTTTACCAACCCCGTTAAAAAGTTAGGCCTGCGGCCACTGCTTCGAAGATTTGTCCCGAGGTATTATTTGGTTTATGCTGAAAGAATTTAATGGATATCTACATTGTCATCCCCGCCCATAACGAATCCGCCTTTTTAGCACAAACGCTTCAATCTTTAGTATCGCAAACCCTTCTTCCAAAAAAAATTGTGGTGGTCAACGATGCTTCAACTGATGCAACCCAAAATATAATCGATCGGTTTTCAGAAAAATATGATTTTGTAAAAAGCGAATTTCACGATTCCCAAAAACTTCACGAGCCCGGAAGCAAGGTTATAAATGCGTTTTATAAAGGATTGGAAGGCCTCAAAGATGACTTTGATATCCTATGCAAATTTGACGCAGACCTAATTTTTCCTCAAGATTATTTGGAAAAAATTTCAAACACATTTCAAAATGACAGGAGTATTGGGATGGTTGGCGGATTTTGCACCATTGAAAAAAACGGCGAATGGGTCGTTGAAAATCTTACGAATAAAGATCACATACGCGGCGCTATAAAAGCCTATCGAAAGGAATGTTTCGAGCAAATCGGTGGGCTAAAAAAATCAATCGGTTGGGATACGGTCGATGAACTCCTGGCCCAATATCACGGTTGGAAAGTTAAAACCGATCCCACCCTTCAGGTTAAACATTTAAAACCTACCGGAAAGGTATATTCAAAAGCTTCAAAATACAAACAGGGCGAGGCTTTTTATAAAATGCGCTACGGATTCGGGCTCACCTTGATCGCCTCGGCAAAACTGGCATCCAAAAAGAAAAGTATTCCCTTTTTTTGGAATACTATTTTAGGGTTTTTTAAAGCGAAACGCAGCAACATGGAATATCTGGTTTCCCCAGCCGAGGGAAGCTTCATCCGCAAACTGCGCTGGAAAAAAATCTGCGAAAAAATTGGTCTTGGTTAAAATTCGCACGCGATTATTATGGCGAGCAAACCTTATTTAATTGCTATTTTTGCAAATAAAAAATACCCCATGAAATTCAAACATTTCCTTCTTACCGCATTTTTTTCCGCAACAACTTTATTCACTTCCTGTGTTTCCGTTCAGGTTACGGAAAATAAGTTTCCGAGCGAAGCTTCCGAATTACAAAAACCAAAGAATATTATTTTGATGATTGGCGATGGCATGGGTTTAAGCCAGGTTTCCACCGCCATTTACTACAAAAATGGTCAACCCAATTTTGAGCGTTTCCACACCATTGGATTGAGCAAAACGTCTTCCGCCAGCGATTTGGTTACAGATTCGGCCGCGGGGGCAACGGTTTTTTCAACGGGCGAAAAAACTTACAACGGTGCTATTGCGGTAGATAGGGACACCCTTCCCCTGCCCACTATTGTGGAACAGCTCTCCAAACGCGGACTTGCCACGGGAATCGTGGCCACCTCGTCCATCCAGCACGCCACGCCCGCCAGTTTTTACGCCCACGTTAAAAGCCGGAGGCTGTATGAAGAAATTACCACCTTTGCGCCCAACAGCGGTGTCGATTTTTTTGCGGGCGGAGGCCTCCAATTTTTTAATAAAAGAAAGGATGGAAAAAATCTGTTGGCCGAAATGGAAAACAGAGGCTATAAGGTGATCACGGACGCGCTCCCACAAACGCCCAGCGACAAAATGGAACTTATCTTGCTGGCCGAGGAAGGCATGCCCAAAATGAGCGAAGGCCGCGGCGATTTTCTTCCGAATGCAACAAAACTGGCCCTGGAAAAACTTTCCAAAAACGAAAACGGATTCTTTTTGATGGTAGAGGGTAGCCAAATTGATTGGGGCGGCCACGACAATGATGCGGATTATTTAATTCAAGAATTGCTGGATTTTGACAAAACCCTGGGCGTGGCGCTCGATTTTGCCAAACAAAACGGCGAAACCCTAATCATTGTAACCGCAGACCATGAAACGGGCGGTTATACGTTGGCGACGGACGGAAAAAATTATAACAAAATAAAGCCCAGTTTTTCCACGCCGGGACATTCTGGCACCATGGTTCCCGTTTTTGCCGAAGGACCGGGAGCTTCACTCTTTGGCGGCATTTATGAGAGCAATGAAATCTACCATAAAATGATGGCGCTATTTGATAAATAAAAGCTAAAACTTGCTTTTTCAATTTACAGTGGGCTAATTTTAGTATTTTAGCCATAGCGATCTTTTTTATGAAGTATTTACAAGATATTGGCTCCTATTTTTTAATGCTCAAAAGGGTGTTTGGCAGTTTTACCAAAACATCCGTGTTGCGGCATCTTGTTTTTAAGGAAATTGATGATCTGATCATCAATTCTCTCGGAATTGTTTCCTTTATATCTTTTTTCGTCGGTGGGGTGGTTGCCATCCAGACCGCGCTCAATATGGACAACCCCCTAATTCCGAAAAGCCTTATCGGCTTCGCCACGCGCCAATCCGTAATTTTGGAATTTGCCCCCACGTTTATTTCCATAATTATGGCCGGAAAGGTGGGGTCGTTCATAACTTCCAGCATTGGCTCGATGCGCGTAACCGAACAGATTGACGCCCTTGAAGTGATGGGTATAAATTCCTTAAATTATTTGGTGTTCCCCAAAATCGTAGCCCTGATGTTCTATCCCTTCGTAATTGTGGTTTCCATGTTCCTCGGAATTATGGGCGGATGGGTGGCCGGAGTGTACGGCGGATTTTCCAGCTCGTCCGATTTCGTTGCGGGCTTACAGGAAGATTTTATTCCCTATCAATTATTTTATGCCTTCTTTAAAACCTTTGTTTTCGCCTTTATTTTGGCAACGGTGCCCTCGTGGCAAGGGTTCTATATGAAAGGTGGGGCATTGGAAGTGGGCAAGGCCAGCACCAACTCGTTTGTGTGGACCAGTGTGTTGATTATTGCGGCCAATTACATTATTACTCAATTAATGCTGAGCTGATGATTAGGGTAGAAAACGTACATAAAAGTTTTGGCGACGAGGAAATCCTGAAAGGAATTTCTACTGAATTCGATAAGGGCAAAACCAATTTGATCATAGGACAAAGTGGAAGCGGAAAAACTGTTTTGCTGAAATGTCTGTTAGGCCTTTTCAAACCTGAAAAAGGAAAAATTTACTACGAAGACAAAGCCATTCAGGAAATGGACGAGGAGCAACAACGGGGCCTGCGCGAAGAAATCGGCATGCTCTTTCAAGGCGGGGCGCTGTTCGACTCGATGACCATAGAGGAAAACGTTATGTTCCCCTTGCGGATGTTCACCAAACAAAAAAAGGCAGATATGCTGGCCAGGGTAAATGAAGTGCTGAAACGCGTAAATCTTGAAAACGTGAATAAAAAATTTCCGGCAGAAATCTCGGGAGGCATGCAGAAAAGGGTTTCCATTGCCCGGGCCATAGTGAACAAGCCAAAATTTCTTTTTTGCGATGAACCCAACTCGGGGCTCGACCCCAAAACCGCTACCTTGATCGACACTTTGATCCAAGAAATTACGCACGAGAACGATATCACAACGGTAGTAGTTACCCACGATATGAACTCCGTAATGGAAATTGGGGAAAAAGTGGTTTTGCTAAAAGACGGAAAACTTGTTTGGCAAGGAACCAATCAAGAAATTTTCAAGACCGACAATGAAGATGTGACCAACTTTGTGTATTCTTCCGATCTTTTTAAAAAGATCCGCGAGGTGCAATTAAAAGAAGGCTAATTACCTCGGATACTCAGAAACTTCGATGGTGTCCAATTTCAATTTAAATTTAAGCCACGCCTCTATTTTTTTCAAATCGGCTTTTCTTTCTGCAGCGGCTACATTTTTTTTCCATCGAATATTTACCACGGGCAGCGTGTCCGTTTTTTGAAAATTAGTGGTGATTTTATTGGAATAGCTGAAGGTTTCAACGCCTTCATAATTAATTTTCAATTCCTCACTTAACGATTTAAAAGGTACATTCTGAATTTTGAGCAGCGCAATCTGGTCTTCCAAAAAGCGGATCTGGTCATCCTTGTCCTGAATCAGTTGTTCGTTTTTCACATACAGATCTTCCAAAATTCCCGCCTTGATTTCACCCGATAACCTGGCCGCCATTTCCCCGCTTTGGTCGGCGCCTTGGTAAATTCGCAGTTGGGCATTCTCCAATTTTTCCGTTTTTTCGAGCTGGCTAAACCATTCGTTTATTTTGGCCTGCGGCACGGGCTGGCCGATCAAATAAACATCTATATTTTTCGATTTGTAATCCTGTGTAAACTTCACCACCTCGGCGCCTTCATATTTAATAATGTTTTTAACGAACTCCTTCGTTTTGTTTTCAAACACTTGTTGGTCCAAAAGTTTTATAAAAAGCCACACGCTGGGAACCATTACCGCAATCGCAATTACGGAAGCAATTTGCGAGGTGCGCCTTCGTCTTTTGCTATTGGCATAGCGAACCAAGGGAAAACGTAGAATTTTTGAAACAATAAAAGTAGAAAGCGCAATAAACACTGCATTGATGGAGAATAGATAAAGCGCCCCAAGCGCATAGGCCCCGCTACCAATTGCCAATCCGTAACCTACCGTGCACAATGGCGGCATCAAGGCCGTGGCAATGGCGACCCCAAAAATTACACTGGCAATGGTACCACTTTTTGTTTTGGCGACTATAAGTCCCAAACCGCCAAAAATAGCGATCAACACGTCCAAAATAGTGGGATAGGTTCGGGCAATCAACTCGGGGGTCTCTTCGGTTAAAGGCGAAACTTTAAAATACAGAAAAGCTGTGAGCACGCTTAAGAACACCATTACGCCAAGGTTAATAAACGACCGGCGCAAGGTTTCCACATCGTTGATGGCCACCGATAGACCGATGCCCACAATGGGCCCCATTAAAGGGGAAATAAGCATCGCCCCAATCACGACCGCCGTGCTGCTAACGTTTAAACCGATAGAGGCCACGAAAATCGAAAAAATAAGGATCCAGGCGGTGTGCCCCTTAAAGGAAATATCTTTTTTTACCGCTTCGATGGTTGCATCGCGGTCAGAATCGCTTTGGATATCAAAAAGTTCAACCAAAAACTTTTTGATGCTCTGCCATGTGTTGAGTTTCACATTTTCAAATTCTTTGTCGTTGGGTGTTATTTTGATATCATCCCCATTTCCCGGTTGCGCCATCTATAAATATTTTTTACCAAATTTAGTTGAAACTTCCTGTAACAGTTCCTTGATTTCCTGTTCTTTTTTCTTCGGAAACAGAAGCAGCACCTCCTTTTTGTCCACCACAATATAGTCTTCAACTCCCTCCAAGACCACTAATTTTTTAGAATCGGTAAACACCATATTGTTCGTGGCGTTTCTTAAAATTATATCGGCATTCACAACGGCATTTCCGTTTTCATCGGTTTTCAGTTTTTCGTGGAGCGCGCCCCAAGTACCTAAATCGTTCCAATCAAACGTTGCCCTTTTCATATAGACGTGTTCCGATTTTTCAAGAATGCCAAAATCAATAGAAATATTTTCGGCCTTTGCGTATTGGTTATCAATAAAATTTTTCTCTTGGGAAGTATTCAATACGGAAATTCCGCTGGAAAACAATGCAAACATTTCGGGCAAATGGCTTTCAAAAGCGGCCACGATGTTTTTTGCGCTCCAAACAAAAATACCCGCATTCCATAGAAAATTCCCCGCGGCGAGAAACTTTTTTGCGGTTTCATAGTCTGGTTTTTCGCGAAACTGTTTCACTTTGGTAATCGCCGAAGTGGCGCCCGCGTCACTTTCAATATAGCCGTAGCCCGTGTTGGGAAAGGTGGGAGCAATTCCTAAAGTCAAAAGAACGCGATCTTGTTGGGCGGCCTCGAAACACGCAAGAACGTCCGCTGCAAAGGCGGCTTCGTCTTCAATCCAGTGATCGCTCGGGGCGACGAGCATGCTGGCATTAGGGTTTTTCTTCCTAATTTTTAAAGCCGAAAGTAAAATGCACGGAGCCGTATTTCTCATGGCCGGTTCCAGCGCCACCTGTTCTTCCGAAATTTCAGGCAGTTGTTGCAGGGTAATATTTAAGTACCGCTCATTGGTGAGTATATAAATATTTTCCGAAGGAATAATTTTCCGCAGCCTCGAAAACGTTTTTTGAAGCAATGTTTGGCCTGCCCCAAGCATATCGTGGAACTGTTTTGGAAATTCCTGTGTGCTCACGGGCCAAAATCGCGACCCGATTCCGCCAGCCATTATTACTGCATAATATTCTTTGTTCATTTAAAAAATAATTAAATGGTAAGCATTAAAAACATAGCGCTAATAAAACTATCTTTTAGGCAAAAAGCCCACAGCCCAAAAATCCCCAAACTCTTAAACCCAAAACCCCAAAACGCATAAACCAATAAACTATTAAACGCCTAAACTCCTAAACTATTAAACTCATAAACCCATAAACCCATAAACTCCTAAACTCCTAAACTCCTGAACTCCTGAACTCCTAAACTACTAAACTACTAAACTAATAAACTATTAAACTCATAAACCCCTAAACTCCTCCACTCAAATATTCCACCTCCGCGTTCGGATTGAACAAATAAGTCCTGCCAGTAGCGATTTCCAAACATTCAAACCTTTTTACCCGTTGGTTTCCCCGCTTAAAAATTTTTCCGTTGTAGAGCCTAAAGTGGCCACCCAAGGGAATCTCAAAGATATAGTTTTTATCGTTCGCAGGGTCGAACTGCTTTAGGGCCAACGCCAGCGAAGCATCCGTATCGCTGGAAGCTTTCGGATTTTTGAAATGGCGCGCCAACAAAGGCAATAATTGGTTCGGAAAAACTTCGGGCCGTAAAAAAGGCAGCATCAAAAGTTGAAAGCTGCGTTTCCACTCCACGCCGTGGGGTTTTATGTGCCGACCATGGATGGTGAAAGCCTGTAAATGTGCAATTTCGTGGATAAGGGTAATTAAAAATCGATATTTGTTTAAGGAGGCATTCACGGTAATTTGGTGCTGTCCATTGGGCATTTTCCGATAGTCGCCGTGACGGGTCACCCTTTCGTTCACGATTTTCAAATGAATGTTTTGGGCCACAATTTTGTCAAAAACCGGCCGAACGGCCGCCTGTGGAATGTATTTTTCTAGAATTTCTTCCAAACAAAAACGAATTTAGGCGCCAAAAATACAGAATGTTTTACCTATTTCCTCACAAGTGAGATCACAGTAGAAATTTCGAAAGAATAATTTTTTGGCAATAAGCCATTTGCTGCCAAACACTTAAAGTCGTCTTCCAAAAATCTTCAAAAATTCCCTTTGAAAATAAAAAAAGCCGTAATATTTTTGTCGCAATTTAAATTCAGTCTAAATAAATATAAATGTCATGAAATTGCCAGCCATATTCATTCTACTATTGTATTCAATTCTCGGGAATGCCCAACAGACCTCCACTATTTCCGGGAAAATTGAGGATTCCGACCAAAATCCAATTCCCTATGCTACCGTTTATTTGCCTAGCCTACAAAAAGGAACGGTAGCCGACGACCACGGTAGGTTTGAACTTGAAAATATTCCCTTTGGAAAATATACCATCACTGCCACAGCCGTTGGCTTTGCACCCTCCAACACAACCTTAAACATTCAACAGGAACGCATTGAAAAATTCAACTTTACCCTAACGGCCGATACGGACCTGGACGAGGTAGAGGTTTTCGGCAACCGAAATGACCATCCCGACAAAATAGAATCCGTAACCCGATTGCCGCTGAAACCATATGAACAGATTCAGAGCATTTCCGTGCTTTCCGAAAAATTAATAGAGGACCAAGGGGCGTTGACCATTTCCGAAGCCACCAAAAACGTGCCCGGCGTTTACACTTTCGCCACCTACGGCAATAAGCGGGAAAGTATGTCGTCCCGCGGATTTAGGGGAATTCCCATCCTAAAAAATGGAGTTCGGATCCATTCCGATTTCCGAGGTGTGGGAATTCTTACCGATCTGCAAGGGGTCGATAATATTCAGATCTTAAAAGGTACGGCGTCCATTAGGCAAGGGGTTGCCACCGATTTGGGTAGTCCGGGCGGAATCATCAATATTGTAACCAAAACGCCAAAGTACACCACCGGCGGAAGCGTTAGCCTGCGCGGTGGAAGTTTTGGACAAATTCGCCCTACTTTCGATGTGTACGGACCTTTGAACCAGGAAAAAAACATAGCCTTCCGTCTAAACGGTGCCTTGGAACGGGCAGCTAGTTATAGAGATTTGGTAAAAAAGGAAAGTTTTTACTTCAACCCTTCCTTTGAATGGAAAATAAACGACCAAACTTCCATAACCTTGGAATTGGACCATTATTACGACAGCCGCACTCCCGATTTGGGAACCGTAAACCTTGCGGAAAATGACACCAACGCCATTTACGATCTTCCACATTCGCAATTTTTGGGCTTTGAAAACGATCGGTCCATTACGCAAAACACCACTTACGCCATTAGAATGGACAGAAAATTGAACGAGCAACTCACTTTAAAAGGAGCCTTTTATAGCTCTTCCTTAAAATTGGACGACAAAGGTGCCAGTTTGGGAAAAACCATCGTGATAGACGAGACCCCTATATACAACATTCGCCAACGAAGCTATTCCACTTCTACGCGCGACGACAACAATAGCGTCCTCCAATTCGATTTGATTGGCGACGAGGTTTATACAGGTTCCATAAAACACACCTTTCAAGTAGGTTTTGATTATCGCGCTTCCCGCTTTGGCACCAGTAGCCAGTCGGCGGGTGTCGTCGATACCATAAATGTATTTCAAAATATTGAACACAACCTGCCCGCGGTTTCGCTGGCAGCTCCATCAACCAATGGCGGAAAAACGAATTCTTTAGGTTTTGTTGCCCAAGATGTAATTTCTTGGAACAGCTGGCTGAAAACCTTCCTGGGTGCGCGATATAGCGCTACCGAAACCATTGCGGAAATAGAAAATACTCGAAGCGATGCCTTCAACCCACTTGCGGGACTTATCTTTTCGCCATTAAAAAATGTGAATATTTTTGCTTCCTACACCAACAGTTCCTACCCACGGACGGCAGCGCGCTTGGGACAGGACGGAGAAGCATTGGGCAACGAGCGTTATGACCAATTGGAAACGGGGTTAAAAACCAGTTGGCTCAACGACCGGTTCCGATTTAATCTTACGCTTTATAAAATAAATAACAAAAACATAAACCTGCCCGTTTATGACGAAACTTGGACCAACATTCTTTACTATGCAAAAGGCGGCAACGACCAGCGTCAAGGCGTAGAGGTAGAGCTTACCGGAAGACCGCTTGAAAACCTGGAAGTGATTGGCGGCTATGCCTACATCGATGCGCAATATAAGGAACACACCTCCTACGTTTATGGCTCTGCCCCTTTAAATACGCCAAAACACACCTTTAATATTTATGCCAATTACGCTTTCCGCGATGCAATTTTAAACGGACTTTCCGTGGGCGCGGGAGCCTACTATACCGGCGAACGCCCCATAAATGATTGGTCGTCGGGAGCGGTGACGCACCAAGGTATTGTGCCCGGCCAAAAACCTTTTAATGTGGAAGCCTACACCTTGGTAAATTTTCAGGCCGAATATCGCTTTGATAAAAACTGGAGCCTTCAATTTTTGCTGAACAACGTGTTCAATGAAATTGGCTACAACGCCTACCGGACCAGTTATATTAACCAAACCGACCCACGAAATTTTGCCGGCGTTTTGCGCTATAATTTTTAGTTGTTTGAGTGTTAGTGAATAAAGGCATGGCTTCGGTTGTGCCCTTTATTTTAAAATTCTGTATGAAAAATAAAAAATACACCCTCCGTAAATTCATAAACGACATCCATCTTTGGCTGGGCATTGGCAGCGGCATCATTTTATTAATCATTTGTTTATCCGGCACCGTGCTCACTTTTGAAGAAGAAATAAAAGGAATTTTTTCAAAAGAAATAACCGTTTCGCCGAACAATGAACCAGTGCCGATAGAAACCTTAGTCCAAAACCTTGCTGACGAAGGCGAAGTGTTGCGCGTAAGCATAAGCCCCGAAAGGACGAAGCCTTATGAATTCTCAGTTAAAACAACGAAGGAAGATAGGCGCGGCACCACCTTTTATGCCAATCAGTATTTGGGCACCTATTTTAGGGCGGAACCCAATATACTCGATGGATTTTTTATGGCAATGTTCAAACTGCATCGATGGCTTTTGCTCGATATGTCCATGGGAAGGCCGATAGTTGGCGTGGCCACGATTATTTTTTTGATACTTTCCATTACCGGAATCGTGCTTTGGTTTCCGAAGAAAAAATTAAAAAAATTAAAATGGAAACACTTAAAACCGGGCCTTAAAGTGGCGTGGCGGTCCAAATGGAAACGCGTAAACCACGACCTGCACGTAACTTTAGGGTTTTATACGGCCATTTTTTTAATAATCATGTCGCTTACCGGATTATTTTGGTCCTTTGAATGGTATAGAAACTTGGGCAGTTCGGCGTTGGGCACCGAAGTTTTCGGAGGTCGCGGCGGGGTCCCCAATATTGAATCCAAAGTAAATCCTTCCGCTGAAGGACTACCTTTCGCGGAAATCATAAAAATCACGGAACGCGAACTGCCCTTTGAAGGAACCACTGTTTTTCAAATTCCTGCTAGCGAAAAGGAAATTTTCGGCATTCGAAAATACCACGATACCGATTTTCTGAAAACCGCGGTGGACGAATTGAAAATTGATCGCGACGGCACTATTATTTCAAAAGAAATTTTTTCTGAAAAACCATTCAACGTTCAAATTGCAAGCTCCATCAGGGCGATCCATATGGGGACGATCTTTGGCTGGTTTTCAAAAACAATTTATTTCATTTCCTGTTTAATTGCTACCAGTCTTCCCATAACAGGAGTGATTATTTGGCTGAACAGGCTGAAGAAAAAACCCAAAATCCGAACAACGAAAAAGCGCGGAAGAGGAAATTGAAAGTTAAGGTGTAGTGCTGGAAACCTGCAGAATTTTTCCGTTGTAGAACCTATTCCCCGTAAGGGAAAAATCCATTATGTAATGCGCCATTTCGATTGGGGAAAGCGGCGCTTTAAAACCCGGAAACGCCTCTGCCAGCATTTCCGTCTGCACCGAACCCAAAGCCAAAGCGTTGAAGGAGGGGCCGGTAGCCTTATATTCTTCCGCCAGCATTTCGGTTAGGGTGAGCAGGGCTCCCTTACTACTGCTATAGGCACTAAGACCCGGAAATTTAACGCTTCCCTGTACCCCACCCATACTGCTAATGTTCACCACGTGACCTGTTTTATCCATAAAAGGAAGTACCGTTTGGGTCAAAGCGGCGACTCCCAACACATTCACATCATAGCACCGTTTAAATTCTTCCAACGTAATTTGGGCAAAGGGCTTGTTCACCAAAAAGCCGGCGTTGTTTATCAAAATATCAACTTGTGGCATATTGGCCTGCAAATAGGCAGAAAGTTTTACTATTTCCGAAGCATCGGCAATGTCGAATTCAGCCACGGTAACCTGTGGCAAGTTTAAAGCCGAAAGAGGCGATGCGTTGCGAGAAAGGGCCAAAACGCGGTGTCCCGCTTCCGAAAACAGCTTGGCCAATTCAAAACCGATACCGCGGGAAGTTCCTGTTATTATTATGTTTTTCATGATTTTGTATATAAGTAGGCGCGCAATGGATCACGCGCCTACCGAAGCACTGTTTTACACAAACATCGTTACCGGATTCTCAATATACTGCCGCAAGGTTTGCAGGAATTTGGCGCCCGTGGCACCGTCAACAGTTCGGTGGTCGCAGGCCAAAGTTATGGTCATTGTGTTGCCAACGGCAATCTGCCCATTTTTCACCACCGGTTTTTGCACAATGGCACCGACCGAAAGAATGGCGGAGTTTGGTTGATTGATAATGGAGGTAAACTCCGTAATCCCAAACATTCCGAGGTTGGAGACGGTAAAGGTGCTGCCCTCCATTTCCTGTGGCGTAATTTTTTTGTTCCGCGCCTTGCCGGCCAGTTCCTTTACTTGTGCACCAATTTGGGAAAAGGTCATCTGGTCCGCAAATTTAAGCACCGGAACCAACAATCCTTCCTCCACCGCAACGGCAACGCCAATATGGATATGCTTTGCAATTTTGGTAGCTTCGGGGGTCCATTGGCTGTTCACTTGCGGATGTTTTCGCAGGGCCATAGCACAGGCTTTTATAACCATATCATTGAACGAAATCTTCACGTCCGGATTGGCATTGATGGCCTCCCGGGCGGCTATGGCGTGGTCCATATCCAGTTCTACGGTGAGGTAATATTCGGGAGCAGTAAATTTTGATTCGCTCAAGCGCTTGGCAATGGTCTTGCGCATTTGGCTGTTTTTCACTTCCTCGAAACTTTCGGTGCCAACGGGAACATAGGCTTGTCCGCCACTGGCCGCTGGTTGATAGTTTTCAATATCGCTTTTCACGATTCGACCATTTTCGCCGCTTCCGCGCACTTGGCGCAGGTTGATTCCCTTCTCCTCTGCCAATTTTTTGGCCAAAGGCGAAGCGAAAACGCGTCCTTCATTTGAAGCTTGGGAAGTTTCCGATTTCTTATCGGCAGCAATTTCCTTTTCTTCTTTTTTGGAAGGCGCTTCGGAGGTTTCCTTTTCTTCTTTTTTATTTTCTTTTGAAGCTGTTTCTTCAGATGCTTTTTCTTCGGAATTGCTGGAATTTTTTCCTTTTTTGAAGTTTTCCGCAATGCCCGAAACATCCGTTCCCTTTGGACCAATAATAGCGAGCAACGCATCTACCGAGGCGGATTCGCCTTCGCCAACACCTATTTTTAAAAGCGTTCCGGAATAGAAAGATTCAAATTCCATAGTGGCCTTATCGGTTTCTATTTCGGCCAAAATATCGCCTTCCGCCACCTCATCGCCTTCCTTTTTAAGCCAAGTTGCCACGGTGCCCTCGGTCATAGTGTCGCTCAATCGCGGCATGGTTATTACCTCCACTCCTTCCGGCATGGTTGCCTCGCCTCCGCCCGAAGGTTTCGCAGTGCTGGTCGATTCTTTTGATTCCTTGCCGTCCTTTTCTTTTGGATCGGCATTTTTAGTTTCGGAAACGCTTTCTTCTTCTTTGTTTTGTTCCTTTTTATCGGCCGTGGAATCAGCCGATTTCCCATCAATCAATGCCGAAATATCCTCGTTTTTTTTCCCAATAATGGCCAACAGCGAATCTACCTTGGCGGTCTCGCCTTCCTTAATTCCAATATAGAGCAGCGTGCCTTCGTAGAAGGACTCAAATTCCATGGTAGCCTTGTCGGTTTCAATTTCTGCCAATATATCGCCTTCTTTTACGGTATCGCCCACTTTTTTAAGCCAATTGGCTACCGTTCCTTCCTCCATGGTGTCGCTCAAGCGCGGCATGTTTATTACTTCTGCCATTTTTTTTAGTAAATTTTAGTTTTGGGATATTGGATTTTTTGATTCCCCGTTTAAGAATTTTTTATAACCCAACATCCACTGAGCATTGCTTAACGTATTACAATTTGTCTGATAAAAAAGGATAATCTTCTTGTTCGTAAACTACATCGAACATCACATTTTTTTCTGGATAGGGTGATTCTTCGGCGAATTTTTCACACTCATCCACCAAATCCTTAACCCGCTGGTCAATCTTTTTCACTTCGTCTTCCGTGGCCCATTTATTCTCATAAATTTTATGGAGCACATAGGTAATTGGATCTTCCTCCTGTTTTTTGGCCACCTCCTCTTTGGTTCGGTAATGTTGGGCATCACTCATGGAGTGCCCCCGGTAGCGATAGGTTCGCAACTCCAAAAATGTGGGGCCGTCGCCGCGGCGGGCTCGTTTAATGGCCTCGTCCATTTCCTTGGCTACCACTTCCGGCTTCATTCCATCTACCGGTTTGCAGGGCATTTCATATCCCAACCCGAGCTTCCAGATATCGGTGTGGTTTGCGGTGCGCGCAACGGAAGTCCCCATAGCGTACCCGTTGTTCTCCACACAGAAAACCACCGGCAATTTCCAAAGCATCGCCAAGTTGAAAGTTTCGTGCAGTGAGCCTTGGCGGGTGGCGCCATCGCCCATATAGGTAAGAGTTACGGAATCTCTGTCAAAATATTTATCGGCAAATGCCAAGCCTGCGCCCAAGGGAATTTGGCCGCCCACGATTCCGTGGCCACCATAAAAGCGATTTTCCTTGTCAAAAATGTGCATAGAACCGCCCAAACCTTGCGACGTTCCCGTTCCCTTGCCATATAATTCGGCCATCACCTTTTTGGGGTCGGTACCCATTCCAATGGGCTGCACGTGGTTTCTGTAGGCGGTAATCATGCGGTCCTTGGAAAGATCCATTGCGTGCAAGGCACCTGCAAGTACGGCTTCCTGACCGTTGTAGAGGTGCAGAAACCCCCGCACTTTTTGATTTATATATACTTGCGCCAGTTTATCTTCAAACTTGCGCCAAAAGAGCATGTTTTCATACCAATCCAGGTAGGTTTTTTTCGTGATTTTCTTCATCAGTACATTTATTGAACGGACAACAAAAGTAGTACTTTATAAATAGAAATCACAAATTCCAAATCCCAAAAACCCAGAAATGAATTGGAGCTCCCAATTTTGGAATCACGAAATTGAAAATTTCAAATACTTCCCAAATTTGGAATAAAATAACCGGTGCCTTAATGTAAATAGCTTTAAAAACAAAGATCCCAAGGAACCGCAGATAGCTTCCTTTTTTGGACTTTTTGTACTATTGAAGGAGTGTGACTTTTCCTTTTAAAGATATTTGGCATCGAAGCCCAAGGGCAGCAGGTCCATCACCGAACCCACTTTGAAGATTTCGCCTTTTTCTCCCATAAAGTAGATGTTTATGGGAGCTTTTTGCTTTTGCTCAAATTCCGCCAACGATTGGCGGCAGGCTCCGCAGGGAGCAATGGCCTCGGTAACTTCGTGACTTTCGGCGCGGACGGTAATGGCAAGGTCGGTTATAATTTCATTTGGAAAATTGGCTCCCGCCGAAAAAACAGCCACGCGTTCGGCACAAAGCCCCGAGGGGTAGGCTGCATTTTCTTGGTTGTTGCCAAGAACAATTTCACCCGACGAAAGCCGAAGGGCAGCCCCAACCCTAAAAAGTGAATAGGGCGCATAAGCATGTTCCCGTGCTTGCTGCGCCCTAATCATCAATTCCTGTATGTTTTTTGGAAGTTCCGAAATACTTTCAAAAACTTCCAAATTGATTTCAATTTTTTGCTTTTTCACTTCCAGTTTTATAAGCCAACAAGGGTTTGGAAACCTTGCCGGAATTTTGTTTCCCCTTTGGAGGGATAGGTGGCTTAATACTCGTCGTAGGTATCGCCGAAGTTGAAGGTCAACCCAAAACGAAGGGTTCCGTCCAAGGGGCTGTTGGCCAATTTGGAGGTTGAGAACAAATAGGAAATATCAATGTTGATAGCGGTATAACGGAAACCTGCACCAATGGTCGCAAACTTTCTGCCTCCTTTTTCGTCGCTTTCGTTAAAATAGCCCCCTCTAAACGCAAATACATCTTGATACCAATATTCCGCGCCCAAGGCCCAGGTAAATTCCTTTAATTCTTCACTGAAACCGCCGGGAGCATCGCCAAAGGATTGGAACATACCTTTGATGAAAGTTACGTTATTGTCCTTTCCATCATAAATGGCATAATTGTTTATGGCAGGCTCATCAGAATCTCTCACCCCGTTTCCGTTGGTGTCCACAAACTCGGTTCCCCGAACGGGTGGCGTTGGAACCAAAAGCTTGTTTACTTCCGCAGAAACGCCAATTTTGTTGTATTCGTCAAGAATAAAGTCAAAACCACCCCCTAAAGCTAAGTTTGTAGGGATAAAACTTTCGGAACCAATTTCATCATATTTTAATTTTGGGCCGATGTTTGAAATATTGAAACCCATTCTCCAGCGACCGTCAAAATCGTTATAGGGAATTTCCTCACTTTGGTAGTATCCGGCAACATCCACCGCGAAGGTATTGGCAGCAGTAGCGTCACTTCTAGGATCACTCTGCAGTTTTAAATCTGATCGAATATATCTACCCGCAACAGCCATAGCAAAGCGCTCGCTTAATCTTAGTGAATAGGAAACATCAAACAATAATTCATTCGGCTTTACCAATAGCGGTTGTTGTTCCGCGGTTTCACGAAGCTCAATATCGCCATTGCTGAAATAGCGGAAACTTGCCGCAACTGCACTTCGTTCGGACAAACGGTTATAATAGGTTAGATTACCCAAGAAGATATCGTTCACCAATTTGCTTAGGTAAGGCGTATAGGTAACGCCCACGCCTTGTTTTGATAGTGAGAACGCATATTTTGCCGGGTTCCATTGTTGGGAAAAAGCATCTGCCGAAGTAGTGACCCCAATATCGCCCATACCTCCCGAGCGTGGATCCGCACTAATCAATATAAAAGGTACGCCAGTAGTTATAACCCTAGAATCATCCGGATTTGGAGTAATAATGGTTTCTTGCGATTGCGCCTGAATGGCTACAAGGCCTATCAATACTGGGAAAAGTAATTTCTTCATAAAAGTTAATTTTGGACAAATATAAATTTAATTTTTAAAGGATGACGAGTTTCTCAAATTTTTCAACCTGCTGATTGGTTAACGCAGATCTTACCGTTATCTTATATATATAGACACCTTTTCCGATGCGGTCGCCGAAATCGTCGCGTCCGTTCCAGGTTATTTGGCGGCTCAGAAAACTGCCCGAGGGAGGTAGGGAGGCGATGTGGGTCCAAACCACCTTTCCGGTAACGGTGAAGACCTGAACCTGCACATCCAAGGTTTCATCGGGCCTGTTGTGGTTGAACCAAAATTCGGTATAGTTTACAAAAGGGTTTGGATAATTTAAAACCCGTGTGATTTCGAGCTTACCGCTACCGGCAACAATAAACTGGATTTCGGCAGTGGAAGAATTGTTATACACGTCCCAAGCTTTTAAAGTAAGTGTATGTAGTCCATCTTCCAGATCGCGGAATTTAAAATGCGTTTTCCCCTTTGTGAAATCGTCCACCTCGGCTTGATAAAATTCATTCAGCACAAAGGGATTTGATTCGTCGCCATCCAAAATAGCCACAATGTCGTGCCCGATTCCACTGGCGGTGTTGATACCGTTGGGGTCTTCCAACTTGGCGAGCAGCAAGGGCGAGTCGTCTGTTATTCCTCCGGAAACAAAACTTTCATCGTTCATATATAGTTTTATCAACGGACCCTGATTGTCTTCGGGCGCATTTTCGTTAAGCCCGCCCACATTTAAACTTAGGTCCACACCGGTTTGGTCCTCCAAACCTGAATTTCGTTTGGCATAAAGGCTTACCCGTCCTTTCCCCACAGGAATCTGGATATCGCGCGGCACGACAAATTCAAATTGAAACAGCCCGCCATTAATGGTCGCCTGCCCATTAAAAAGGCCTTCCCCCAAGGTTATAAAATCTAAAAAAATATTGTGGTTGTCATTGTCCAAGGTGCGGCGCATCACATTTTTATCAAAAATCTTTGCTTCCAGCACGCCGTTGTAATTGGTCATTAAATTGCCGGAGGCATCCACCACCTCACCTTCAATTTTCACTTTGCTAAGGGCTTTCAGGGTGTCCGTGGCCTGTGCAATCGGCACACCGTTCAGTCTGGTCAATCGAATATCCCTTTTCGGAAAAGCGAGCGGCATGGCCGGATCGCCTATATAGAAAACTACCCTCCGCGTTGGCGTGGTCATTTGTGTTTTTGAAATGCGAAGGCCTTCCGCCGGTGGCTTGGGCACCTCAGAATCAAATCCAAACAGTTGGTTTGCCAACCGCTTATTGAAATCAACGCCCACATTCAAATACACCGCCCGGGTAGTTGTGACCAGCGAAATGGCACCCCCGTCCCTATTTTGAAAAGTAAGTTCCCCCGCAGTAATTCTTTGGGGATTATCAAATTTGGTGAACTCGCAGGTTACGGTAATGATGCAGGGCAATTTATCCCTGTTTCTCAACTCTTGGGCTGCTTCTTTGGTATAGATGGCTTCGTGGGCCAAACCGTCCTCACCGCCGTGGCCGAAATAATCGATAATAATGGCGCCCGCTTCAATAGCCGTTTTTATGGCCTCATTCACTTCCGGATAACGGTTTCCACCGGCCGAAGCCTCCTGTTGATAGGCATCGGAATGGATCTTTTTTACATTAATAAAAGGTTTTTTAGCGGAAATGGTATCACCCAATTTGTCTAACTCAAATTCCAGATCGTCCTCGCCGGGCTTGTCTATGTCATCCGAAATCAACACAAAATTGTTGCGCCAATTGCCATAAGCCGCCTTTAATGTATAATCGATAATTTTGTCCACCATAGCGTTTGCAAGGGACACGTTATCGGCGATTATTCTTCCCATTGCAATGTCGAGCCTATCGAAATCATTGTTGGTGCCAATGGTTCCCTCATCGTTATCCATATTGCCGAAAAAGTCGTCTGCCATAAAGGAATTGGCGACACTTGTGCCGTCCAAGGTATTGAAAGTGGGCACGTTGTTGTTGTTATTGGGAATCCTATTCTTATAGTCAATAGACGTGTCGCCCATAATCCCCACATATTTTATCCGCTTTGATTCAGTGGAGGCATTGTAGTAAACATATCGCAGGAAATTGCGAATAGCGCTGATGTCCTGTTTTCCGGAGCTGAATTCTTCGTAAATTTTATCGGTAGTTACCACTTTTACATTTAAACCTTGCAGATCAATATTATGGCGGGCCAATCGAAGGGCCGGTTGGATAAGGAAGGGTGGAGCGATAATAATATAGTCCACATCCTTGAAATTACCCGATTCGTCCTTAAAGATGGTACCCTTCAAATTTTGGTTCGGAACATAGGATTGCGCAATCTTGATAGGCTGTAAATAATTTTGTGGATTAATGGCCACATATTTTCGCACCTCGCCCAGGGTTTGTTTAAATGAAAATGTGGAGGCGTTTCCTTCGTTCTGTTTGGAAGTAATAAATTGAAAGTCGGTTACGTCCCAAACCTGTGAAAACTGGGAAGCATTGCTAATTTGATATTCCCCGATTCCTGCCAAGTTGGCCGCCTCATTATATTGAAATGCTAATTGACCCCCGGCGCCAGTCAACTGTCTTTTGGCCCAAATAGCAATATAGTCCAAATAGCCAATACTGGAAGGATTTCCGGCGTTGTTATAGGCCAGATCTATTTTTACGGTGGCATTGTTTGCGGGCACATCCACATTCATATCCCTCAAATTCAACAATCCATCCCTTCCCAAAGCCGAAAAATTAAGCGGGTTCAAGCTGGTGCTGTTAATGGACACTGCCATGGAGGTATTGCTTTCCGAAGCCGCTGCTGCCTTAATGGTCAAGTTCATAGGCTTGCCAGCAACAATATTGGGAAATTCAAAGGTGAAACTTTGCTCACTTTCTATATCAAAACGGTTACCGAACCATTTTCTTCCCAATTTTGTGGGGCTGTATTCATCTTGTTCAAAAAACTGGTAATCATCAAATTCGGCAATGGCGAACTCAGCGGGACCCGAAGGTTCGGTCATTGCAATCACCCGTTTTCCGGGGGCACCATCTGCGGTAACGTAATAATAGGAGTCATCGCTATACGGATTTATATTGGAATCATTTTCTGCAACATACCCCTGCGTACTGGTGCCATAAAACAGAATGAAATCTGCCGCGTCAAAACTGCCATCTTCTTCCCCCACTACTTGAATGGCATTTTCAGGCAAATCAAAAAATCGATTTAATCTATTTAGAAGTGGAAGCGATTGGCCGCCATTCCCATACACTTTTAAGTTTCGGGGGTTAATGCCCTCCGTATTCATTCCCAAACTCGCCAAGAAATTTTTATCCAATTTATAGACCCCTGTTTTGTCCACCTTGAATTTATACCACTGTCCGCTTGCCAACACCGAATTGGTCAATCCCGGAGGATCATTCCGGTTTTGGGGCCCATAGCGATAATCGACATCAAAGGACAACACTTTTTGGTAGCTGCCATTTCTCTTGACAATGGGAGAAATGCTGACGATGGTGTAAAGCACATCGCGCGCCATGGTGCTTGCAATTTTGGATTCCAGTGTGCTGGACACCATGGTGGGATCGATCTGTTGAAGTTCTTCCGCCGAAACATTGCCATAACGCACATTGGTTACCGTGAGCGAATTAGGGTCGGCAAAGGCATTGTCTCTCCATTGGGTAGTGTACCTCAATGTGTATTTATCCATTTGAAGCTTTAAGCGTTCCAAGGCCAAGTCGGCATCATTGGCCGCCGCTGCCCGTTCCCCGAACGGGTTGGTAGCATTGTTTTCGCTCCAATAAATAGAGATAGTCTTGGATTGGGCCTTTCCCAAAAAAGGCAACATGCACAGAACAAAAAGAAGTATTGCTTTTCTCATTAGTACCTTTAACGCTTCAAATATACACTTAGTATAAGCCAATTTTTTTAAGTTTTAAGGCAAATCGCAATTAGGATAATAATTTTAAAACTAATACGTTTGCATACCGGATTAAGAGGAAAAACACCCGCAATCCCCGCGGCGCAATAATAATAAAATATTATTGTGTTTTTGCCGTTAATTACTATATTGCGAACCCAATTTTATCATATTTGAATCTATGATGTTAAAAGAAAACCTAGCATTTAAGCTATTTATTACTGTAATAGCGGCCTCGCTATTTGTAGGTTGCAACAAAACCAGAGACTACAAAAACAGTTCCCGTGCCACAGGCTGGAAGATGAACGCGAAGGAAGGTGGTTTCCAATATGACCCAAAAGCCAAGGAACAGGAAACCGGACCGGGTCTGGTTTTCGTGGAAGGTGGAACTTTCACCATGGGCCGGGTTCAGGATGACCCAATGCACGACTGGAACAACTCTCCCACCCAGCAGCACGTCCAGTCCTTTTATATGGATGAGACTGAAGTAACCAATTTAATGTATCTTGAATATTTAGACTGGCTAAAAAAGGTTTTCCCTCCCTCCGATCCTAATTATCGAAAAATATATGAAGGCGCTGTGCCAGATACCCTTGTTTGGAGAAACCGTTTAGGTTTTAACGAGGTTATGACGAACAATTACCTTCGCCACCCCGCCTATTCGGAATATCCGGTGGTGGGCGTAAGCTGGGTGCAAGCGGTGGAATTCAGCAATTGGAGAACCGATCGCGTTAACGAAGCGGCTTTGGAAAGCGCCGGAATAACAGTCCGTAACGCCCGTTATGACGTAAAACCAGGCGAAGTTTTTAACACCGAAACCTATTTGAACGCTCCAACGCTAACCTACGGCGGAAACGACTCCATTACCCGTGGTGGAAAAAGATCAGAATCGATCGCAAAAAGAAGCAAGGACAGCACCAATTTATACGTAGGCCGAAAAGACGGAATTCTCTTGCCTGCGTATCGCCTTCCAACGGAAGCGGAATGGGAATATGCAGCATTAGGGCTCGTGGGTCTTCGAAATTACAACGTCTATCGCGGAAAGAAAAAATATCCTTGGGAAGGGCAGTACACCCGTTCCGGAAAAAGAAGATCCCGTGGCGATCAATTGGCCAACTTTAAACAAGGAGATGGCGATTACGGCGGAATTGCAGGCTGGAGCGACGACGGTGCAGATATTACCGCCCAAGTAAAATCGTATGAGCCCAATGATTTCGGTCTTTACGATATGGCAGGAAACGTAGCCGAATGGGTTGCCGATGTGTACAGACCTATTGTTGATGATGATTTTAACGACTTCAATTATTACCGCGGAAACGTTTACACCAAAAACGCCATTGGCGAAGATGGTAAGGTAAAGGTGGTTACCGTAGATTCCATCATCTACGACACCTTAAGCAATGGTAAAATTGTAGCCCGAAACTTGCCCGGAGAAATTCTGCAGGTTCCCGTGGACGAAAATGAAACGTATTTGCGCACCAACTTTTCCCAAAGCGATAACCGCGATTATAGAGATGGCGACAAACGATCTTCGCGCTATTATCAATCCTTCGCCGACGAACAGTCGGAAGGCGGAGATGATTCCCACCGCATGTATAATTCCCCCATCCAAAAGGTGTATGCCGATAGTTTGGGCGAACTCGACAGACAGTATGATAAATCGTCAAACCGAACTACACTGGTGGACAATGAAGTTCGCGTTTACAAAGGCGGTTCGTGGAGAGATCGCGATTACTGGCTCGATCCGGCACAAAGAAGGTATTTCCCACAGGATATGGCCACCGATTACATTGGTTTTAGATGTGCCATGAGCCGCGTGGGCTCAAAATCGAAAAAAGGAAAACGACCACGAAATTAACAGTTCGAAATTCTTAAAAACAGCCCTCCCTGGCATACAGCTTCGGAGGGTTTTTTAGTATTTTTATTTTATGAACATAGCAGCCCTCCACCAACAATTTTTAGCCAGCAGCGGTTTAAGCACCGACACCCGCAAAATTTTTAAAAACTGTATTTTTCTTGCCCTAAAAGGCGACAACTTCAATGGAAATCTCTTTGCCCAGGAAGCGCTGGACAAAGGAGCCTTTCGTGTAATTGTTGATGACGAGGCATTTCATAAAGCTACGGGCGAAACTATTTTAGTTAAAAATTGTCTGTTGACCCTTCAGCAATTAGCCCGGCACCATCGGGAATTTCTTGGCCTTCCTATTATTTCCCTTACCGGAAGCAACGGTAAAACCACTTCCAAAGAGCTTATAAACGCTGTTTTGTCGCAAAAATTCAAAACCGTTGCCACGCAGGGAAATTTGAACAACCACATTGGCGTGCCGCTAACATTGCTGGCGATGGACCAGGAAACCGAAATAGGCATCGTGGAAATGGGCGCCAATCATTTGGGCGAAATAAAATTGCTGAGCGAAATTGCGGAGCCGGACTACGGCTATATTACCAATTTCGGGAAGGCCCATTTGGAGGGGTTTGGAAGTCTGGAAGGAGTTGTCCAAGGCAAAACCGAACTCTATCAATTTTTAAAAAAGAACGGTCGCAAAATATTCGTGAACGCAAACGATCCGCAACAAATGGCACAATCGGATGGCTCGCAAAGAATCACGTTCGGAACCGCCCAAAGCGATTTCGACATTCAATTGCGGGATAGCACCCATCATCTTTCCCTTACCTTCATGGGAATCGAAATTCAAAGTAATTTGGTGGGGGCCTACAACTTTGCCAATCTTTCCGCGGCGGTGGCCATTGGTGCCTATTTTAAAATTTCCCCAGAAAAAATAAAAGCGGGCATTGAAAGTTATGTGCCGTCCAACAACCGTTCGCAATTGATGACAAAAGGATCCAACACCATTTTGATGGATGCCTACAACGCCAATCCCACGAGTATGCTGGCTGCGTTGCAAAATTTTAAACAGGCCAAGGGCGACCATAAAATTCTGTTCTTGGGCGATATGTTTGAACTTGGCACCGAAGCCGAAACCGAGCACCAAAATATTGTAGATTATTTACAGGAAAATAATATCGGAAAGGTGTTTTTAGTGGGCAGCAATTTTTTCAAAACCAAAGTACATTCGCCTCAAATCGAAAAATTTAAAGATTTTGGCGACCTAAAAAAAGAGCTGGAAACCGATGGTCCAGAAAATGCAACAATCCTCATAAAAGCCTCTCGAGGAATGGCATTGGAAAGAATCCTGGAATATATTTAGCTGGAAATTTTGGCGTAAAGAAAGTGGGCCATGTTGGATTCGAACCAACGACTTCCACGTTGTCGACGTGACACTCTAAACCAACTGAGTTAATGGCCCGTGTTCAAAAGTCGAAAATACAAATTCCAATCCACAAAACACAAATTAAATGTGAGGAAAGACCGAGAAATTCAGCTCTATTTATCAAATTTCTTGATAGGCTTCTTTTTGATCATACCGCCCTTGGCATCCTTCACCGAGGTCATAATAATAAAGGCTTGATTGTCAATTTTATCAATTTCGGTTTTTAGTTTGCTCATCTCCAAACGGGTTATTACGGTATAGACCACATCCACCGGCCTTCGCGTTTGACCATTTTTTGTAAAACCATTTTCAGCCTTAAAAATAGTACAGCCCCGTCCCATTTTTTCTATAATCGCCAAACGTATTTCTTCACTTCGTTCTGAAATGATGGTAATGCCCATAAATTCCTCAATGCCATCAATCACAAAATCTACTGTTTTGGAGGCAGCGAAATAGGTAAGGATTGCGTAGAGCGCAATTTCCGTGGAAAGAAAATAGGCCGCGGTAAGAAATATAATTACGTTAAAAACCATAATCACATTCCCTACGGTAAGGCTTGTTTTTCTGCTGATATAAATTGCCAAAACCTCAGTGCCGTCAATAATGGCGCCACCTCGAATGGCAAGGCCAATGCCCAAGCCCAAGAAAAGTCCGCCGAACGCCGCTACAAGAATTTTATCGTCGGCAATGGTTGGATAGGGTACCACGGCCACGGCAACGGCCAAAAGTACTATACCCAAAACGCTTTTTACGGCAAAACGTTTCCCTATGGAAAAATAGGCCAGGGCCAAAAAAGGCAGGTTGAAACACACCAATAATAACGGAAACGAAATGGCGGCAAGCTCGTTGACCATTAGGGAAATACCCGTAACACCGCCATCGATAAAACTGTTGGGCATCAAAAATCCACGCAAACCGAAAGAGGCGGAAACAACCCCTAAAAGCAAATAAAACAGGTCCGCCAATTCGTGGGTTACTTCGACCTCCAAATTTTTTACCCGTTTCTCAAAAGGCTCCGTATTCGGTGATGGTTTCCGATTTTTTTGGCGGTTTCTTACAACCGTAACGATGATATTTTTAAAGAATGGATTCAAGGGTTATTTGGTTTTTGAATGGTGAAGTATTCAAAGTTAAACTTATTTAATTTTTCCACAAGCCACAATTCGTCCTTTCCAAATAATTATTTAAAATAAATGTTTGGTGAAATTAAAAAGTAACTTATATTTGCAACCGCTAACAAGAAGGGCGATTAGCTCAGCTGGTTCAGAGCACCTCGTTTACACCGAGGGGGTCGGGGGTTCGAACCCCTCA
>JBLWUV010000009.1:0-92485 GCA_048268785.1 Aequorivita sp. | reverse complement strand
ATCTTTAACGATAATATTTCAGTATATGCTTCATACAGCAAAGGCTACAAAGCGCCTGTTAGCGGAAACGTGATTATTGGAACTACGGGCGAATTGAATACAGGTCTTGAGCCAGAAGAAGGCGACCAGTTTGAAATTGGTTCCAAAGGAAATCTGTTGGCGGGCAAATTGCACTATGAACTCGCTTTGTTTCAGGCAAAGTTCAAAAATAAATTCACTTCCGTTGCGGTTCCGGCAGGTGATGGCACCACGCTTTATTCCTACATAGCAAACGGCGGCGAATTGAACAATAAAGGCGTGGAAGCATTAGTAAAATACACCGCTTATGAGTCTGAAACAGGTTTCTTCGGAACTATTAGCCCCTATGTGAATTTGGCTTATTCAGATTTTAAGTATGAAGATTTCAGTTATGCTGTCGTAGGAAGAGATGGCACATTAACGGAATCCAATTACGACGGAAAAGCCGTTGCAGGCGTTGCGCCATGGGTTGTAAATGCTGGGGTTGATTTTAATACAAACCTTGGCCTTTATGGAACCGTGAACTATTCATATCACGATCCGGTTCCTTTTACTTCAGATGGTTTGAATGTGGCCGATAGTTATAGTCTATTAAATGCAAAATTGGGTTACAGAATGAGTTTTGGCCATTTTGACCTTGATGCCTATGCGGGAGCGGATAATATTACCGGCGAGAAATATTACATTATGCTTTTCTTGAATCAGCTAGATGACGCATACATTCCTGCGCCGCTCGATACCGTTTTTTACGGCGGTCTTAATTTGAAATACAATTTTTAAAAAAACTGCGACCTCGGCGCCTCTGCGGTTGAAACAATTCTGCAAAGGCGCTGGGTGCGCAAAAAAATAACTCTTTAAGATGAAAAAATGTACCACCTTCATACTTATAACCTTCACTTTAATTTCCTGCGGAAGATTTGGAAATGAAGACAAAAAGAAAGATCACGAGGAACGAATTGTTTGCATCTCAAAACAATACAGCGAAATAATCTACGCACTGGGCGCAGAAGAAGACATAGTGGCCGTAGATGTTTCCAGCACTTATCCGCCAGAAATAAAAGACTTGCCCACAATTGGTTACCATCGTGCCCTTGCTGCGGAACCGATTCTTTCTATGAAACCAACCTTAATTTTGGAAGACAACAACATTGGCCCCGAACATGTGGTCACGCAGTTGAAGGATTTAAAGATTCCTATGAAGCAATTCGGGCATTATGAAAATACCATTGCCGGAACTGATTCTTTAATTCGCGAAATGGGCAGCTATTTCCACAAGGAAGAAAAAGCTGAAGAGCTCTGCAAAAAGTTGGATGCGGATATGAATTACGCCAAACAACAGGCGCTTTGGTATGAAAAGAAACCAAAGGTTTTAGTGATCCATTTTGGCCAAGCGAACAATATTTATTTGGTAATGACCAAAAACAGCACCGCCGGAAAAATGATCGATTGGGCCGGCGGCGAAATGGCGGTCGATGGCGAACGCGGGATGACCCAATTTTCTCCCGAAGTGGTTGCACAGAGTGACCCCGACGTAATTTTACTTACCGATTTTGGATACGACAAATTAGGTTCCACCGAGGGAGTAGGCACGCTTCCCGGAATTTCAAGTACGCGCGCCTTTAAGGAAGGAAAAGTCTATCGCGTTGAGGAACACGACATGGTTTATTTGGGGCCAAGAACCGGGGAAAATATTATTGAATTGCAGAAGTTGATTCATTAAGAGGCCGAGGCTGTAAGCTGTTAGCTGTTGGCTGTTGGCTGTTGGCTGTTGGCTGTTGAAAAAATTGAGTTTTGAATAGAAAAAAAGCGACATTTCCGATACTGGTAGTGCTTTTGGCAATCATTACCTTCTTCTCCATTAGTTATGGGGCGGTTTCCATATCGTTTGAAGAGATAATTTCTTCTTTGAAAAAGTATTTTACCAACCCGGAAAGTATGGATCTCACCGAGCGGATTTTTATGGAAATACGTTTGCCGCGGGCCATTCTTTGCATATTTGTAGGCGCGAGTTTGGCGGTGGGCGGAACGTTGTTGCAAGCTCTTTTCAGAAACCCCATTGTGGAACCGGGACTTATCGGTACCTCCTGCGGTGCGGCTTTTGGCGCGGCGCTTTATTTTGCCTTGGGGGCAAGTTTTGGTTTTACGGTGGGGAAATGGACATTGCCTTTGGCAGCCTGTTTGGGCGCTTTATTATCCACGGGAATGGTCTTTTTCCTTTCGCAGTCGCGCAATAGTGGCAAAAGCTCCATTGTAGCGTTGTTGCTGACCGGTATTGCAATAAACGCTTTGTTTTTAAGCGGTGTCGGGTTTTTAAGCTACATTGCCCGCGACCCACAGGCGCGTTCCATCGTTTTTTGGAATCTTGGCACTTTGAGCGGCGCCAATTGGACATCCGTGGCCATCGTTGGAATTTCAACCATTGGAACCATTTTAATTTCCCTCCGCTATGCAAAACATTTAAATGCGCTTATGATTGGCGAAGAGGAAGCCCAATTTCTCGGTGTAAATATCAAAAGCCTAAAATGGAAAGTCTTGCTCATTAATGTAATTATGGTTGCCGTGGCCACTGCCTTTGTAGGCGTCATCAGTTTTGTGGGATTAATCGTGCCCCATCTTTTAAGAATTATAAACGGTAGCGACAACCGCCATTTAATTAGAAACAGCGCACTTTTGGGTGGCATTTTGCTCTGTGTGGCCGATTTGCTCTCACGAATGTTGCTTCGCCCCGCGGAACTTCCTATCGGGATTGTAACCTCAGTAGTGGGAGTTCCAATTTTTATTTTTCTGCTGCAACGGAAAAATTATTTTTTTTGAAATGATAAAGAGCCGTAGGACTTAAGACATAGGACAAAAATTCGTTTAATTATTGAAGTATATTATAAAAAAAAGGGTTTTCTGTCGTTTTAAACAAATTAGTCCTACGTACCACGTCAATCGGTCTTAGGTTTTTTATAATATGATAAAAGCAAGAAATATTTCATATAAAATAGGAAACAAACCCATCCTCAAAGACATTTCGGTAAACTTTGAAGCTGGAAAGATTAACCTCATCCTCGGCCCCAATGGCGCGGGAAAATCTACATTGGTAAAAGTTATCTGCAACCAACTGAAACCACAAGAAGGCTCTGTTTTTTATGAAGGGGTTGACATTAAAACCATTTCAGTTGCAGCACTCGCCAAAGTGCGGGCGGTGCTCTCGCAAAACACGGAGCTCGCTTTTCCCTTAAAAGTGAAGGAAGTAGTAATGATGGGCCGTTACCCACATTTCTCGGTCAATCCAACCTCCAAAGACGAACAGGCAGTGCAGGAAGCAATGCAGTTTTTTGATGTGGAAGAAATGGCCGAGCGGGATTATTTAACCTTAAGCGGAGGCGAAAAACAGCGGGTGCATTTTGCGCGCGTGGTTTCGCAACTATGGTATCCTTCGGAAAATGGCTGTAGGTATTTGGTTTTGGACGAACCACTCACCTTTTTGGATGTGCATTATCAATTTCAGTTTATGCACAAATTGCGCGAACTTTTATCGCAAACCGATTTAGTAATCGTTGGTGTAGTGCACGACCTAAACCTCGCCGCGAAGTTTGCAGACCATTTGGTATTACTGAACAATGGTGAATTATTGGCCTCCGGCACCAAAGAAGAAGTGCTGAACCCCAAAAATATGAAAATCGCTTACCGTTTAGAGCCTGTAATCCATAACGACGAACGCGGGATGTATTTGTTTTTTGAATAAAAAAAGCCTCCGTGTTACAACAATACCGGAAGCTTTTCTCCTCATCAAAATAAACTTAAAACTACTCTTTCATTATTTTTTTTGTTGTCGTGCCTTTTTCCGTCTGCAGCTGAAGGATGTATATTCCCTTAGCAAGATTTTCAATATTCATTTGGCCATTTTCAAGCGTTACGCCTGTATTTCTTCCCAATACGTCATAAAGAATAACATTCTTAAGCACCAAAGCCTGTGGATTTTTAATATTTAAGGTGGTAGTGGCGGGATTTGGATAGACCGTAATAGATTCCAAAAGCTGATCGTCCACCCCAAGGCCATCTTCTTTTATAACGAATAGACTATATTTTCTGGAGGCACCGGAACCAAGTTCGGTAACCGCCCCTGTGTTTTTATCGACTGTATTGAAATAAGACCAGATTATCCCATCCCTATTTTGAAGAACAGCGTATAGCGTATTGGTGCTGTGATCTACGGTAAATCCACTTCGCACAGGATAAAGGCCACCCGGATACATATTGCCCACACTCGTTCCCACCCCAGTAGAAATGTCAATAGTAAACAAATCTCCGGAAACAGCATCTGCCGCATAGACAATCCCGTTGTTGTCGATTTCCATTGCCACCCCATTTAAAATTCCTGTTCCGGTGCCAATTTCGGTCAATACTCCCGTAGTAATATTCAACGAATAAAAATGTGATCCATTTTCGCTATTGGGGTTAGAACTTAAAACATAGAAAGTATCGTCGATATAATTATAGGACAATTGCGACAAAAATTGGCCACCGAAAATTCCAGAAACCGTCGCAACATAACTCACCGCGCCCGTAGTTACATCTACAATTCCCAAAACATAATTTGGTGCCTCATAAACAAAAGTGTACAAAACACCCTGATTGTTATAATCTCCGCCAAGCATGGTCAACGCATTGTTTGTAATAACTGTTGCCAAAGGGAAATAGGGCCCTGCAACGAGAATGGTGCCAAACTGGCCTGGGTTCGTAAAGGTTTCCATTACATAAAAGTCTGAGGCGGCCCGGCCAAAATCCTGTGAATGGATCGTATTTACAGCAAAAGAGATCCAAAAAAGAAGGATAATTTTTTTCATTATTGAAAATTTTTAAGAGTATTATACATTCCTATCGAAGAAAGTTAAAGTTGTCATCAAAGATTGATAGGAAATTTTCCCAATTTCCCACAAATCGTTATATTTAGATTAAAAGAAAAATTAATTGAAAAGAATTGTTATGAAAAATTTCAAGGTAGGCGACCACGTAAAATGGAACTCAGAGGCCGGGGAAGTATCGGGAAAAATAATTAAAGTCCACCATTCGGACTTTCAATATAAGGGCTATACGCACCACGCCAGCAAGGACGACCCGCAGTACGAAATAAAAAGCGACAAGACAGACCACGTTGCGGCGCACAAAGGTTCCGCGCTTTCAAAAGTTTAAGGCATCGGCAAACCAAGATGTCAGGAAATATTTCGTCTTAATGGGCAAAGACAGATTGTCCATTAATAGGATTGATGCTGGTTCAAAATTCTCAATACAGTTATGGTGTTATTCACAACATTATAATGAATGGAATATTTAAAATCTTTTAAATGAACAATCCGAATATCTCCATAACGGACCTGAAATTGGAAGGGATTGGATTGTATCCGCATCATCTGTAAATGGAAATCTTTATGAAATCTTTCCCCCACGCCAATTGCGCCAAAAAAACAATCAATTGTATTGAATTCGATATCCGCTTCCCGAGAAAATTCTAAATTAAAATCCATACTTTTTCCGGATTTCAGAATAAGGAATGGTTTCTAAAGTCCCATTTCGTTGCCTTTCCAACATATCGTCCATCATCGCTTTGTATTCTTCCGAAGGTTCGGCAAAGTGAAGCGCCCGATCCTCTATCATAAACTCAAGATAATTTTTTAAGGAGCGCTTTTGAAGTTTTGCTTGTTTTTCAAGTATTTCAATCGCCTTATCATCCAGCTCTATCAATTTTTTTGTCTTTCCCATGGTATATAGATTTTATATATCAAATATATAAAAAATACATTAATATAGGTTGTCTCTACCCTCCTTCGGAGGGACCGGGGGAGGACAGGTTTTGAGAAACAATAAACCCGCCCGTCCAGGCATTTTGGAAGTTAAAACCACCAGTAATAGCATCTATATTTAAAACCTCGCCCGCAAAATAAAGTCGGGGGATTTTTCGGCTTTCAAAGGTTTTGAAGTTCACTTCCTTTAAATCCACGCCGCCGGCGGTTACAAATTCCTCTTTAAAAGTGCTTTTTCCCGTTACCTCAAAAATGCCCGCGGTGAGTTGGTTTGCCAAATTTTGAAGATTTTCACGCGTGGCATCGGCCCAAGTAAGGGTTTCGGTAATTCCCGAGGCTTTTACCAGACGCTGCCAAAGCCGTTTTGGCAATTCGAATTGCGCATATTTAAAAATGGTTTGCTTGCCTTGGCTGTTTTTCATTTCCCTTAAAAAATCCAAGACTTCTTCTTCGGAAAGGCTATTCAACCAATTCACCTCAATATTGAAATGATAGTTTAAAGGCACCAACAATCGCGCGCCCCAAGCCGAAAGTTTTAAAATCGCGGGCCCACTCATTCCCCAATGGGTAATTAACAACGGACCATCATTTTCCAAAATCCCCCTTCCGTCTTCCGCCCTTTGGGGGCGGAAGCCACCTTCCCCCGATTGGGGGAAGGAACCTGTTAAAATCTTAATTCGTGCATTCGTGGTTATTCCACCAAGATCAGCAATCCGCACATCCTTAATATTAAAAGTGAAAAGCGACGGAACCGCCGGCACTATGGTATGACCCAAACCTTCGAGCAATTGCCAAATCTTCGGATTGCTTCCCGTGGCAACCACAACTTTTGAAGCGGAAAAAGTATCGGTAGTTGTATTTAATATGAAATGCTCACTCTCCCTTCGGATTTCCTTTACGGATTGATTGAGAAGCACCTCAACGCCCAATCTTTTTGTTTCGGAAAGAAAACAATCTATAATGGTTTGCGAAGAATCCGAGACGGGAAACATTCTGCCATCCTCTTCAATTTTGAGTTCCACGCCCCTTTTCTCAAACCAGGAAATGGTGTCGCCCGTCATAAACGTGAGGAAGGGGCCCAAAAGTTCCTTTTCGCCGCGCGGATAGTTTTTTGAAAGTTCCTTCGGAAGAAATTCGGCATGGGTCACATTGCAACGCCCGCCGCCGGAAACTTTTACTTTGGTGAGCACCTCCTTGCCGCGCTCGAGAATGATAATTTTAAGTTTCGGATTATTTTCAACCGCATTAATTGCCGTGAAAAAGCCCGCAGCGCCGCCGCCGATTATAATGACATCGGCCTGTTTCAAGCCAGGACTTTTTCTTCAGCAAAACTTTCGCAAAGGGCGATGGTTTCCTTTACATCTTCCAGCGTGGTGCGCGGATTTATCAAACACATCCGTAAAACAACCTGTCCATTCAGCACCGTGGTGACGAGCAACGCCTGTTTTGAATCGACCACATTTTTGGAAATCCTTTGGTTCAAAGCATCCAGTTTTTTTTCCGAAAGTTTATTCCCAATAGGGTTATATCGAAAATTGATGACCGCCAAAGTTGCGGGTGAAATCACTTCCCAATTGGCGCTTTTGCGAAGAAATGCTTCGGTTGCCTCGGCCAGTTTCACATTATACGATATGGCTTTGCGAAACTCGCCCATTCCGAAAGTTTTTACGGACATATAAAACTTTAATGCCCGGAAACGGCGCGTCAATTCAATGCCGTGGTCGTAAAAATTTATCTCGGAAGTATTGCCTTCAATATCGCGAAGATATTCGGGTTTTTCGGTAAAAGTCCCTTTCAGCCATTTGTGGTTTTTAATCAACAGACAACCGATTTCATAAGGCTGATAAAACCATTTATGCGGGTCAACCGTTAATGAATCTGCCTTTTCAATTCCCTTTAAAAGCTGTTTTCCGTTTTCGGCAAGAATTGAAAATCCGCCGTATGCGCCGTCGATATGGAACCAAATATCTTCTTTTTTACAGATTTTGGCAATATCGGAAAGCGGATCGACCGTACCCGTATTGGTGGTCCCGGCGGTTGCAATCAGGCAAAAAGGTTGCAGCCCTTCCAACCGATCCTTTGCGATTGCGTTTTTCAATTTGTTCAGAGAAAACTTAAATTCACTATCCGTTGGAATCACGCGAATCTGTTCCTTTCTGAAACCCAACACGCGGATCGCCTTTATATTTGAAGAGTGCGCCTGATCAGAAAGATAAATTACTGCCTTGCTGAAATCGTCGCCACACTTAACGGAACGCGCGGTAACCAATGCGGTGAGATTGGCCATAGAGCCTCCGCTGGTGAAAATTCCACCGCCTTTTTTCTGCGGAAAACCAAACATTTTCAGCAGCCAGTTCATTGCTACGATTTCCATTTCGGCAGCAGCGGGCGAAGCCGCCCAACCCCCGGAAAATATATTAAAACCGGAAGCCAAACTATCGGCCATTGCGCTGATATAGTTGCTCGGGCCTGGCACGAAGGAGTACGATTTTGGATGCGAAACAATGTTGCTCTTGGTCATCACTTCTTCCAACACAAAATGGAGCACCTTTCTTGGGTCGCTCGGTTTTTCGGGCGCATCCTCAAGAAATAATTGCTCCATTTCCTCGCGGGATCCCGAAACCACGGGCAGCTTTTCATTCTGCGTTGCAAAGTGGTCCACAATGGCGTCCACCACCTCATAGCCGTAGGTTTTCATTTCGTCCCTGCTCAATTCGAGCGTGGCTTTATTCTGAATTTTCACTTTAAATGTACTTTTTGGTTTCGTGGCTGCAAAATTACATTTTTAGAAAGGGAATTTTAATCTTTAAACCAATAAAAAAATGCCTTGACAAAAAGCCAGTCAAGGCATTTTTTAACTTACAAGTCAGTTCGAGGGCAGTCGAGAACTTTTACCTAAAAAAGGGAGGTCTCGACTGCGCGCGACCAGACATTTGTAATTATTGCACAATCAATTTCTTCGTAAAAGTTTGCGCATCATTGCTGAAATTCACAAAATACACACCTGCAGGAAGATCAATATGTAATGTATTTTGCCCTTCGGAAATGGTTTTCGAAACAACCAAATTGCCCTGAACCCCATAGATATCAACCGTTGAAAAAGAAAAGATATTGTTGAAATTGAGTTCGTTTTTCACCGGATTTGGATAAAAACTGAAGTTTTCTATATTCACATAAGCAACGCCCAAAACCCCGCAAAGAAAAGGATCGAACGTAACTTCGCCTAAATTGGGATCGTCCACACTGTGAAAAATCACGTCCTCTACCTGTTGCTCGGTGCTTTGTTGGCCTTCAATCCAGCAATTGTTTTTCGCCGAAATGGGGTGGGGCGTATTGTTATATAAAGCAAACACCTGCCCTTCATTCTCGTTTTCGGCAAAAATATTCTGGCCGGGATTGTTGGCGTCGTCGCCCAAATTCAGGGTTGCGTCCCCTTGCACAGTAATGCCCCAAAGATTGCGGCGAATTTCGTTGGCAGTGACTACTACGGCAGTCCCAACGCTGGAGGCGTTCAAGTTGATGCCACTGCCACCCAACATTGGGTCGCCCTCGATATTGTTGTCTTCAATCACGTTGTTTGAAATCATCGCGCTATCAACATTCCCCAAAATGGTGATGCCGTAGCGGTTGTTTTGAATGGTGTTGCCATCGATCAACACATTGACCGTTGAACCTACAAAATTGGCAATGGCAATGCCTCCCGCCTTGGTGTTGGTGGGATCGCCGATGATGGTGTTATTTACAATCTGCAAAGGTTCACTCCCCGAAGTAGGGCCCATATTTATCTGTGGCCGGTTGGCGTTTGCCATGTTGTTCCCTTCAATGATATTATTGGAAATCAATCCCGAAACGTTCGAATTCGCAGCCGAGCCAATGGCAGGATTTTCATTGTAGGAAATGGTATTGTTGGTTATTTGGACAATGCCGCGAGAAAGTTGGATTACCGCACTGGAAGTAGTTCCGGACACATTATTGGTAAGGATGCAATTATCGATGGAAAAAGTTTCGGTAAGCACGCGAAGTCCGCCGCCATATTCAATGGTGGCGTTTTGGAGGTCGATCTGCGAATCCTGTTCAAAACGGAACCCATCATACGGATTGGCAGAATCGATGGCGGTGATGGTTACGGCATTTGCCGAAATGGTAAAAGTTCCGAAAACCGTAACCCTTTTTCCGGCAGCTATGGACAGAGTAAGGTCCGAATCGATTATTACCGTATCGTTTTCGGCAATCGTGAGATTTCCGAGAAGGCTGTAGTCATTGCCCGAAATGGTGATGGTGGTTGGGCTTGCTGCGGCAATATCAGCTAACGTCCAAACTACGCCAGTGTTGGGAGTGGTGTAATCTTGGGCGATGACGACAACGGTCATTAAAAATAAAAAAGTACTGAGGATAATTTTTTTCATGGTGTTATATTTTTTTATGACGCCAAAATTAGCAATTAGCCAAGTGTCAAAAAAGGAAATTGGAGCTTTCTATTTTTAAGAAAAAACTAACTTTGGAAAATGGCATTGTATATTCTCATCGTCTTTTTTACCATAAGTCCATTCTTCCCGGCAACGGACTGGAAGCATTGGTTTTTCAGAACCGCAGATTTCGTTAGGCTCCAATCGCTTTTCATCCAATTGGTGCTTTTGGTTCTTTTTATTGCGTGGGTAGCAGAATTCGGGGTGTTCGATTGGGCGCTTCTTTTGGCTTTGGCCGGCTCGATGGTTTATCAAATTGAAAAGGTTTTTCCGTATAGCTCCCTTTATCCCAAAAAAAACAAGGAAGCATCGCAATCGGATGGTTGTGTTTCCATATTGGCGGGCAATGTGCTGCAGCCCAATAACCATTATTCTGATTTTTTGGAGGAAATTAAACGTTTTGATCCCGATTTGATCCTAACCATGGAATCCAACAAGGCTTGGGAGCAGGGCCTTTCGGAAATTGAAAATCGGTATCCGCATTCGGTAAAGGTACCCTTGGAAAATCTGTACGGAATGCATCTCTATTCAAAAACGGAGCTCCAAAATGTGGAGGTCAAATATCAAATTGAAAAAGACAAGCCTTCCCTATTTTTCGATTATTCGTTGGGAGACAAATACATTCGATTTTACTGTCTTCATCCCGCACCGCCCAGTCCCACGGAAAACGAAACCTCCAAAGAGGCCGATGCCGAACTCATATTGACAGGAAAGCGCATTAGGCAGCAGGATTTCCCGACGGTGGTTTGCGGCGATATGAACGATGTGGTTTGGAGCCGCACAACCCGCTTGTTTAAGAAAATGACCGGAATGGTCGATCCACGCGTGGGCCGGGGATTTTTCTGTACCTATCACGCCAATTATTTTTTTCTACGTTTTCCGTTGGACCATCTTTTCCATACCAAAGACCTTTACGTGGGGCGAATGGAACGTTCCAAAAATTTCGGCAGCGACCATTTTGCGATGTATTATGAAATCCATCACAAAAGGAAAAAAGCGACTCCAAAAAATCCGAAACTGAACGGGGATGAGAGAAAAGAAGTGGAGGAAACTATCGAGGAAGGCCGAAAATAAAATGGGAATAAAAAAAAGCCCTTCATTTCTGAAGAGCTTTTAAAGAACCCGCACTGAGCGGACTCGAAGTGTACAGGCGGAGAGACTCGAACTCTCACACCTCACGGCACTAGATCCTAAGTCTAGCGTGTCTACCAATTCCACCACGCCTGCATCAAAACCCTTTACAACACTTAGGACATATTGTAAAAGGAGTGCAAATATAAACAAGAATTCTATTTTTCAACCAAATCTTTTCGGAAAATTTTGGGAGCCATAAAATATCCCCAATTCCTCAGCGAAGGCGGCTTGTTTTTGTAACTTCGCTTTCAATCAAAGATCAAATTATGAAAAGTGCAAAATCTTATATAGAAAAAAACAAAGAACGTTTTTTGGAGGAGTTGATCGAACTGTTGAAAATACCATCAATCAGCGCCGATTCAGCTTACAAAAAAGACGTACTAAAAACTGCCGAAGCCGTAAAAAAACAACTTGCAAAAGCGGGTTGCGATTCCGTTGAAATATGTGAAACGCCCGGTTACCCCATTGTTTACGGCGAAAAGATAATTGATAAAAAACTACCGACCATTTTGGTTTATGGGCATTACGACGTGCAACCGCCAGATCCGTTGGATTTGTGGGACAGTCCGCCGTTTGAACCGGTCATCAAAAAGACAAAATTGCATCCCGAAGGCGCCATTTTCGCCCGCGGAAGTTGTGACGACAAAGGCCAAATGTATATGCACGTAAAGGCTTTGGAATATATGACCAAAACCGACCAGTTGCCGTGCAACGTAAAGTTTATGATTGAAGGCGAAGAGGAAGTTGGCAGCAGTAGTTTGGAATGGTTCGTTACCAAAAACAAAAAGAAATTGGCCAACGACGTTATCTTGATTAGCGATACGGGAATGATTGCGAAAGACGTACCGTCAATAACAACGGGGCTTCGCGGCCTGAGTTATGTGGAAGTGGAGGTGACCGGCCCAAACCGTGATCTCCACAGTGGGCTGTACGGCGGCGCGGTGGCAAACCCGATAAATGTTTTGACAAAAATGATTGCCTCGCTTCACGATAAAAACAATCATATAACCATTCCCGGCTTTTATGACGATGTGGAAAAACTTTCCAAAAAGGAACGCGAGAAAATGGCGGAAGCGCCTTTCAGCCTTGAAGATTATAAGAAAGCCTTGGACATTGACGCCGTTTATGGTGAAAAGGGATATTCCACGAATGAACGGAATTCCATCCGCCCAACGCTGGATGTAAACGGCATTTGGGGCGGCTACACTGGCGAAGGTGCAAAAACCGTTATCGCCAGTAAGGCATACGCCAAAATAAGCATGCGACTGGTGCCTAACCAAGACTGGAAAAAAATCACCGAGCTTTTCAAAAAACATTTTGAGAGCATTGCCCCAGAAGGCGTTCGCGTAAAGGTGAAACCCCACCACGGCGGGCAAGCGTATGTAACGCCCATTGACAGCGTGGGCTATAAAGCTGCCGAAAAAGCGTATGAGGAAACCTTCGGAAAAACGCCTATCCCACAGCGAAGTGGCGGAAGCATTCCAATTGTGGCCCTGTTTGAAAAAGAACTCAAAAGCAAAACTATTTTGATGGGCTTCGGACTGGACAGTGATGCCATCCACTCGCCCAACGAACATTTTGGGATTTGGAACTATTTAAAGGGAATTGAAACCATTCCGCAATTCTACCACTATTTCACAGAAATGTTTAAATAAGAAGGTTGCTGAGCGCAGTCGAAGCGCAGTTTTATCATTATTTTACGGAGATAAGCAAGTAAATCTTTTTCGCAAACACCTCTCCTTTTAAGGGAAGGCAGGGAGGAGAGGTATTATATTTTCTTCACAAAATCAGTAATAATCACAATTTGTTGGCCATCGACCTTGCCTTCAATATACTTTTCGTTTTCGTGATCCAACGAGATTCTCCGAACGGCCGTGCCTTGTTTGGCTATCATACTACTGCCTTTTACTTTTAAATCTTTGATCAAGACCACGGAATCGCCCGCCTCAAGTATGTTACCGTAGCTATCGCGATGCACTATTGCTTTTCCGGTATTTTCAGCGATGCCGGCTTTTGCCCACTCCTTGGTTTCATCCTCCAAATACATCATATCCAGCAAATCCTGTGGCCAGCCTTCGGCTTTTAAACGGTTTAGCATACGCCAAGCCATCACTTGCACAGCCGGTACGGTGCTCCACATACTATCGTTTAAGCAGCGCCAATGGTTCGGTTCTACTTTTTCGGAATCTTCAATTTGCTCGTTGCAAGTTTTGCAAATTAAAATACTTGTATCGGCAACATCCGTTGGGGAGTTTGGCACTTCAAAAACACTGAGATTTTCTTCGGAACCGCAAAGCTCGCATTTGTTATTGCTGCGCTGCTGTAATTCTTTTTCGGAAGCCATAATTTTTAAATTTTTGCAAAGGTATTTCTTTTGAAATCGAAACCGAAACCAAATTCGAAATCGAAGCCAAAATCCAAACAGAACTATAATTCTACGTTTTGGATTTTTGAAAATTGGACTTCCCATTTGCAAAAAGGGCGCCAAACGAACGTGTCACACTGAGCTTGTCGAACGTGTAGATAATTGTCTTCGACAAGCTCAGACTGACATTGTTATGGTGATTCTAGCTTGACTTCTAATGTAAACTTTTAAAGTTTATTCCAGGTATCGTTCAATACGTTCACGTCTGGCAACATCTTATTGGGGTCCAAAACCACGCGTTGCACTTGTTTGGTGGTTTTCAAAAGGTGCGTCCAACTGTTGCCGCGTTGCCAAATCTCTACGGGAAGCCTGATTTCCTCTTTGGAATTGTCGGTATAGGTCACCTCCAATTGTACCGGCATGGGGATTTGTCCGTCGTTTTCAACGGTAATCAGATAATTGCCCAAATAGGGTTTTACTTCCGAAATACCCAAATCGATGTTGCCGTTGCCATAAAACCAACCTTTCCAAAACCAGGCAAGGTCCTCGCCCGCAACATTTTCAATATGGTTAAAAAAATCATTGGGTTGTGGGTGTTTATAGGCCCAAGTGTGAATATAACTTTTAAAGGCGTTGTCAAAACGCTCGGGACCGAGGATATACTCGCGCAATAGAACCAGCCCAACGGCCGGTTTGTAGTAGGCCGTAAACGCCAAATTCATAGATTGGGCCACATCGGGATAAGTGTCGATTCCCTCGCGGTATTCATAGGTTAAGTAAGGCACAATTTTTTTTGGTGTTTCTTGGTCCGAAAAATATTCACCATTGTTGAAAGCCTTGGTGCTATAATGATTAATAAATGTATTGAACCCCTCGTCCATCCACGGATAGCGGCGCTCGTTGCTGCCCACAATCATCGGGAACCAATTGTGGCCGAATTCGTGGTCGGTAACGCCCCAAAGATCCTCGCCCTTACTTTGGTAATGACAAAAACTTACACCGGGATATTCCATTCCGCCAACATTGGCCGCCACGTTTATGGCATTGGGATAGGGATACACAAAATAAGTATTGGAATAAAATTCAATGGAAGCCTTGGTATATTCGGTGGATCGCGACCAAGCTTTTTTTCCATCACTCTCCTTGGGGTAAACCGATTGTGCCATCGCGGTTTTACCTTCGGGAAGATTTATTTTTGCGGCATCCCAAATAAAAGCGTTGGAGGCGGCCCAAGCCACATCGCGGGTGTTTTCCATTTTAAAGTGCCAGGTCAAGTTTCCAGTGCTTTTAAGGTGTGCGCTGGGTTTACCGACTTCCTCAGGCTTTATAATATAGACCGTTTGATCACTTTTGGCGGCTTCGGCCCAACGGCTGCGCTGGGTTTGGGTCAACACTTCGCTGGGGTTTTGAAGTTCGCCCGAACAGACGACGGTCTGATTGGCCGGGGCCGTAATTTTTACATCATAATTTCCATATTCACAATAAAATTCGCCCGCGCCCAAATAAGGATCGGTATTCCAGCCTACTACATCATCAAAAACCGCAACCCGGGGATACCATTGGGCAACGGCGTAAATGGTTCCGTCTTTTACGTCAAGACGCCCCATGCGATCCATTCCTTCCACTGGCACCTTAAAGTTGAAATCCATATTTATGGTTACCTCCCCTCCTTTGGCCGCCAATGGCTTATCGAGCCAAAGCTGCATCCGGGTGTCCGAAATTAAATATTTTGAAGAGGTTCCCATTTTTGTTTTTGCCGAAACGTTCTTCAGTTCAAAACCGCCTTCCACATCGCCGTTGTAACGATTGCCCTGAACGGGAGTTGTTAAGGTTCCCCGAGAATTTTCCGTGAAACGGTCCTGTTCCAAATAAAGCCAAATAAAATCCAAGGTTTCGGGACTATTATTAGTGTAATGGATGGCAACGCTTCCAGAAACGGTGTGGTTTTCTGGGTTTAGGGTGGCATTCAAACTATAATCGGCGGTGTTCTGCCAATACTCCGGCCCGGGTTTTCCCGAAGCCGTTCGGTACACATTTCCCTGCCTATAATCAAAATTGTCAAAAAGGTGTTGGTTGTCCGGATTTGGCTGTTGGGCTTGGGCAGCAATTCCAAAAAGCCAAAGGCAAAGTGAGAGCAGCACACTGCTGTTTAGATATTTCATAAAGAAAATGTTTTTAGAAAAAGAAGTGCCGCGAAGGTACTAAACCAGATGTGAACTTGTTGTTAAAACCGCAAAACGGCTTATTAACACAAATGGATTAGGCGGGCAATTTTTAAGAATTTATGGTGATTGTTAACTATCCGATATTTTTTCGCCTTTTTTAAAAACCTTCTTATACCAAGGTTTTGTCGCGATCCTTTCATTATAACCATAGCCATAGCCATAATTGATTCCGTGAAGCTTTTCCATATTGACAGCATTCACTACAAAGGCCATTTTTTTTAAGCGGTGGTTTTGGTGAAGGCTCTTAATAAATTCAAACAAACGTTTATCGGTAAATTCTGCCCGTACCACATAGAGCGTGGCATCGGCATGCTCTGAAATCAAAAGGGTGTCCGAAACCAATAGCGTTGGCGCACAATCGACAATAATGTAATCGAACTCCATTCTTGCTGCGGCGATAAAATTCTCAAAAGCGGAACCCGCCAACAGCTCGGGAGCGTTCGGGGGAACGGCCCCGGCGAAGCAAACCTTATGGAATTCGTTGGTGCCAAATCCTTTATGGATACAGGCTTTTAAACCAATTTCGGGGTCGTGAAGAAAATTGCTAAGCCCAATAACGTTTTTATCAATATTGAAATGAGGGTGCAACTGGGGGTTTCGCAAATCGGCACCCACGAGCAGCACCTTCTTTTTGATGCTGGCATAGGCCAGGGACAAATTGAGGGCGACCAGCGTTTTTCCCTCTTCCTTAATGGACGAAGTAACAAAAACCACCTTGCCCTGTTGTTGTTTCTTTCCCATCAGATAGTTCACATTGGTTGCCAAAATCCTGAAAGATTCCGCAAGTATGGACCTATCGTTGGCCAATGTAAAATTTTTGATGTTTTCAAAATAAGGGATTTCGGCGGCGACAGGAATATCCAAATGAAGCTTTTCCACATCCGCGCGTTCGTGCACCTTGGTGTCCAAAGTAAATTTCATATATAAAATTCCGAAGGGCGCCAACAAACCAAAAAGAAAGGCAATGGCATAGACCACCTTTTTCTTGGGCGAAACAGGTTTGCTATCGCTAAGTCCATAATCCACAATTTTTACCGAAGGCGCCGTTACCGCATAGTTGATGGCAGCCTCCTCCCTTTTTTGGAGCAATAGCAAGTAGAGACTTTCCTTGATGCTCTGCTGCCGTTCGATGGAACGCAAAATGTTCTGCTTTTCGGGAATTTGCGAAAATTGTGCCCCCGCCCGATTTTTTTGTTGGGTAAGCTTTGCCAGCGATATGTTTTGTTGCTGTTGGTAAACATTTAAGGTGTTAATAATATTTTGCTTGATGCGACTGAGCTGGCTCGACAATTCCTGCAGGGTCGGGTTGTTTTCGCCGGCACTCGCGGCCAGTTTTTGGCGTTCCAAAGCCACGCGATTGTAGTTTGAAACCAGCGAATTAATGCCGCCGCTCTCCAAGCCAATGTCGGCAGGAAGTAGCCCGTAATCGCTTTGATCGGACAGCGATTCGTTCAATAACTTTGAAAGTTCAATTTGAGTCTGCAATTTGTTGACCTCATCTTCGGCAATCGATTTTTTTTGGATGCTCATGCCAGCGTCTGCCTCAATATAGGATAAATCGTTGTTTCTTTGAAAGGCTTCCTTTTTGCCTTCAATATTGCTCAACTCTCCCGAAAGGTTCACGATGCGCTCATCGGTAAAATCCACCGTGCGTTTCGACACCAACTGCCTGTCGAGAATACCGTCATTATTAAAGGTCTCAATTATTTTGTTAAGAATACGCTCGTTGCGCTCTGGGTTTTCCCCGCGCAGGGAAAGGGTTAAAATCTCACTGGTTTTATTGGTGGCCTCAACCTTCATTTCCTCGATTAAGTGGAGCACTACGTCTTTCACGGGGCTAATATCAACCCGGTAGGTAATGCCGCTATAAGCATCGAGATTGTCGGCATCCAAAGGAGTGATGCTGATGGGAAAATATTTTGAAGGCGCCATGATTTGGTTGGGCGGGACCGAAAGCGTATGGCCTTCTTCATCTTTAACCGATAGCCCTTCCGAATCGATGGTAACTCTATAGGAAAGTGGTTCCGTTAAGCTGTCCTGTGGAAATTCCTTGGCAACAAAGAACGGAGCGTTCCAAATTTCGGTGGTTTTTAAAGTGCCCACTACGGCATAGGTTACGTCAAGATCCATTTCATGGACCACTTGGCTCAAGATTCTATAAGATTCTATCACCTCTATTTCATTGTCCATGTTGATTTTTGAATTTCCATTCAAGATGGAAAGTGGATCAACGGAAATGTTCAACTGTTTAGAATCGTCTAGGATTTTTATTTTGGCCACCGATTCAAAAACCACGGGAGCGTAGCGCAGATAGAAAAACCCCAGCACGAGGGATATTACAATGGCCACGATAAACCACGGCCAATAGCGGAGGTATTTGGACAAAGCTTTTTTGATGTCGAACTGCTCTTCGTTTTCCTGAACATCGAGGGAATATGGTGGTGCTCCTTTCATTTTCTATTTTACGATTAATACAACAGCGGTAAGGGCAATGGACACAATGGTTAAAACAATTCCCGCGTCGCCAATTAGCCCGGCACTCTTCACTTTCGCAGTATTGGGGTTAACCACAATAAAGTCATTCGGTTTTATGTAATAATGGGGACTATTGAACCAATCGGCACTGGTTAAATCGATATGCAGCACTTTTCGGATTCCGTTTTCCTCGGTAATCAACAGCACATCTTCCCTTTTTCCATTAATTGTCAAGTCTCCGGCATAACCCAAGGCTTGAGGAAGGGTTATGTTTTGCTCGGTAAAGGAATAGGTGCCGGGGTTTTTCACTTCTCCCAAAATGGTTACTTTGGCATTGAGCAAACGCACGCTTACAATCGGTTCTTTCAGGTGGCCGCCCTCTTCGAGCAAATTTTCTATGAGTTTTCCGACCTCCGAAGTGGTGTTTCCAACCACTTCAATTTTTCCCAACACCGGAAACACAATGCTACCTTCCTTGGAAACCAAATAACCCTGAAGCTTTAGGAGGTCCAAACTTGGGCTGGAAGTGCTCGTGCCGGCCTGTACGTTATACGGTATGGCCGTCTCGGGAACGAGGGCGCTTACGGTGATGCTCAAAATGTCGTTGGGTTGGATTTTTGAGGATTCATATTCAATGTTTTGATAATTATACCGGTCGGCATCCTGAAGGTACAAAATCTCCTTTTTGCTCACACAGGACTGAAAGGCCAAGGTGAAAAGAACACACAGGAATGGAAAAATAGGTTTCATAATTTTTTGAGAATTTGCAAGGGTTAGTTGGCCGCAATCTAATTAATTACACAACGAATTTACTTATAAAATTTGAGATAGAATTCGAAGCAATTCTTTCAGCGTCACGGATTTTTTTTGTTTGGGTTAAAGTTCAATTCTTTTTACTTGGTTCCAGTCTATTTGGTTTTCGGCCGTGCCCACGTCGATAAAATCAAAATCGGTGAGCCACTTTTCAAGTTTGAATCTCGAATTTTTCAGCCCCACATAACTTTTGAATTTTCTGGAGGGCGAAAGTTCCTTGATTACGGGCTGCTCGGGGTCTAAGTCGCGTGGATGTATGTAACTCATTACATAGGAATATTTTGCCGTCCATTTTTTCAGCAAGGCATAAGGCGTCAACCTAAAGTAGCCCCCTCCCGAATAGATAAAGGTTTTTCCAAACGCGCGATGGATGTTTATGGGAAACTCGCGCAACTCAATTCCGTTGTAGCTAAGCAGGGAAGGCGTTGCCGTGCCATAGTCGGGAAATCCGCCGTGCGCCCTTCCGGCAGGAAACACAGAGGAATCGGTTTCAATGCCCAATTCACTTAAAGTTTCGAAGGCCCATTTGTTTTTTTCGGTAATCGAAAAGCCCGGAGCCCGAAAGAGCCGCACTTTTTTTCCTGAAATATCCTCCAAAGTTTTAATGGACCGGGCCACATCGCTTTTAAATTCCTCGGGGCGCTGTTCAAAAACCAGTTGGTGCAAATGGGTGTGACTGCCAATTTCATAGCCGCGGTCCACTATTTGTTTAACGATTTCGGGATATTTTTCGGCAATCCAGCCTACCACGAAAAACGACGCGCGCACGCCCGTTCGATCCAGAATTTCAAAAATGGTTTCCATATTTCGGTGGATCCTCGATTCATATCTGGACCACTCCTTTTCGGTTTTTGTGGACGCATTATCAAGAATATGGAACCACTCCTCTATGTCGAACGTTAAAATATTCATGGGTTCATTCCCTTTTTCTGTTTTCTGAATTTTGGATTTAATTGTTTGGCCAGTCCGGAATAGCTGCCCATTATAAATGGCATCGGATCGGCCCATTCGCCATCCTGTAAATAATGATTGGACGAAAATAAGCCTTTCGCCCACTTACGAAACGCCTTCTCTTTTTGCGGACTGGACAGCAACCACAACAGATCCATACTGAAATAGCGCAAATATTTATTCGGCGTATAGCTATAGTTTTGAATGGGATTGCCGAGGGATTGGGCCACAATAGCGGCGGGAAAATCAACGCCGGAAACCACCGACGCTTTGATGCAGGCCGGCACTCGGGGATTGATTTCCATAATTTTAATACTGCCGTCGCGCGGATCCTCGATCAAATCAAAATCGGCGAATCCGTTCCATTCTATTTCCTGCAGGGCCTTTTCACAAATCGCAACCAGATTTTTCGCCTCGATGGTGCGATTAAAACAGCTGCTGCCACCACTAACAGGGTAATAGCGCTGTTTTTCGATTACGGTACTGAGCGTGTTTTCTCCGTCCCTCATTAAAATCTGGACCTTAAACTGCGTGCCGCCCGCAGGGATAAATTCCTGAAGATGGCAAGGACCAAATTCCTCGACAATAGGGCCGATATTTTGCCACATTTCGTCGTAATTTTTTACCTTCTTAAATCCTCGCGCCCCCGTGGTCTCATTTGGTTTTATGAGGGCCGGGAACATAAAATCGGCGGGTTCTTGGCCTTTTTTCAATTTTGAAATATCCAAACTCCTCGGATGCGGCAAATTAGTTTCGGCACATACCCGCATCAATTCGTTTTTATCATAACCCTTCTTAAAAACAGCTAAATTCGGGATGGTAAACTTTACTTTTGGTTGCAGCTCGTGTTTATATTCACTTAAATATTTTGCGGAATAGTCGTTCATTGGAACAACTACGTCCAAACCCTTATCATTTAAATAGTCGAGAAAAAATTTATGGAATTGTTGGGTCTGTTTTTGGGTGGAAGGGCAGCTAACTTTTTTATGGGCATAACGGGTAAAATAGCCATAGGATAATTTGGACTCACAAAAAAGAACCACATAAAAACCGGCTTTTCTAAGCTGTTTTGCAAAAATTACGGCCTGAATGGTTTGCCCATCCAACAATCCAACCTTTATCATTTGCGTTCTTGTTTGAACATTACTAAAAAAACTGCCATCGCCTCCATTTTTCGCAGGGTTTCAGAAAGTTAATACTTTTTGGGTTGAAAATAGGATTTGGCCACTGGAATTAAGATGCTGAACAAATTTTTCATCGATTTAAATTTGATGCGCTCGGGTTGTTTGGACAAGCGGTAGATCCATTCCAATCCATTTTTATGCATCCAGGCCGGGGCTCTTTTCACGGTGCCCGCAAAATATTCAAACGCCAATCCCACCCCAATGGAAATAGTGGAGTGCAGATGGGGCTGCAAAAGGGCCATCAGCCTTTCCTGTTTTGGCGCGCCGAGTCCGCACCAAAAAAAAGTGGGCGCCGCGTCATTTACCTGCTGTGCCAATTCTTCGATATCAAAATTTTCCAAGGGCTGAAACGGAGGCGAAATAAGTGCCTTTATTTTTAATCCCGGATAGGCCGCCAAAATGTTTTTTTCAAGGGCCGCCAAGGTGGTTTGCGAACTGCCATAAAAATAATGGGTATATCCCTTTTCCACGGAAACGCTGAAAATGGCATCCATCAAATCCTTGCCCGATGTTTTCCCCACCTTTTGCAGGCCTTGATTGTGGGCAATCCAAACCAAGGGCATTCCGTCGGGCACGGTGAGCAGTGAGCTGTTCTGAATAGCACAATAGGCCGGATCGTGATTTGAAATATACACGGTTCGCGAATTGGTTACGCAAACATAACCCGCCTTTTTATTGGCCACGGCGCGCTCCAAAAACTGGAAGGCCGTGTCGAGGTTAACCTGTGAAATTCCTATTTTGTCAATAAAATACCGCTCCATTTTTTTCAGGAAATTAGTTGTTTTAGAATTTTTGCAAAGCGGAATTCAAACGCCTTTAGGGTAAATTTTTCCTCAAAGCGCTCCTTTCCGTTTTGGCCCATTTTTTCACGAAGGGGCGCGTCGCGAATTAGTTTTTCAAGTTTTTCCGCGAGGGCCTGCACATTTTTCTTTTCCACCAAAAAACCGGTTACCCTATCCTTTACTACCTCGGGAATGCCTCCCTCCCTACTGGCAACAACCGGCAGGGCGAACTGCATGGCTTCCAAAGCCACCAGCCCGAAGGTTTCATTCAAGGTAGGAAATACAAATATATCGGCCTTTGAAAATGCTTCCTCTTTATCGACACCGAACTTTTTTCCGGCATAATGAACAGCATCCTCCAATCCCAATTCCTTCACCTTGCTTCGGAATTCGGCTTCGGAAATATCACTTTCACCCCCAACAAAGGTGCAGTGGAAACCAAGCTGTTTATCGCGCAGCAGTTTGCAGGCTTCCAAAAGCACAAAAATGCCCTTTGCCCTCATTAAATTTGATAGGCACAGCAGGGCTACCGTCCCCGATTCGGTTTTTTCAAGCTTCCGAAACGCCCCAGAAATGGGAGGTATTCCGTTGGGGCAATAGTGAATCCTGCGCGCGGGAACGAATTTTTTAACATCGGCATATAGGAATTTGGACAACAAAATAACCTCGGCATTTTTGAAAAGTAGGTTACAAAGGGCAATATCGCGCCACTTTGCCTGTCTGTCGGCCACCGTTCGATTGTGGAGGTGGAACACTATTTTTTTTCCTAACAATTTCGCCAAAAGCACGAGGAGCGCATCCTTATAAAAAGCCAAACCTTTTGCCGTAAAACCAATATAGACCAACTGCGGGCGAAAAAATAAAAGATGACGTACCGTTTGCGTTATGATATTTAGGTACCTGCCCGTTTTTTGAAAGGGATTTTTTCCAATTTCATCCATCGATCTGGAAGTGCCCAGATTGATATATTTTGCCTGAATGCTATCGTTAATGATCTTACTTTGCATTATATATTGGCCCATAAGCGCCGAACCGTGGACGGGCGGAGGAAGATGCAACAGGAAAAGGACTCTCTTTTTCATAGCTGGGGTATAAGCGCGTCAATTTTCTCCTTAAATGTAAAGGGCATCTTAGAATTTCGCAGTTGCAGAATTTTATCGGGCAATGGCACTGCCACATCTAAAGCGGCTTGAAGTTTTTGCACGAAGTCATTCTCATCGGTAGGTTGAAAGGTGTTGCCGTTGCCAGTATTAATAAGACTGGAAGCGCCGGCTTCCGAAGAGCAAAGCACAAAACAGCCACCCAACAGGGCTTCGTTTACCACCGCCCCATACCTCTCGTTGGTGCTGGGAAAGGCAAATAGTTGCGCGAAGGTAAACCAACTGTTCAAGGCGACGCCCTCTTTACGACCCGTAAATATAACTTTATCCGAAACCCCCAATTGTTGCGAAAGCGATTCCAGTTCCTTTCTAAGGGGACCTTCGCCAACCAACACCAGCCTGCAGTCCTCGTTCTTAATTTTTGAAAAACCTTTTAGGAGAAAGGGAAGATTTTTAACGGTAACCAATCTGCCCACAAAAAGAACAATTTTCGTTCCCCGAAGTCCATATTTCTCAATATCGGAATTGGCCTGGCTCAAGCTTTCGAGATAGCGACGCCGAAGAACCGCATCGTCGTGGATGATGGGCAGTTCCAACGGCTTAATTTTTTCTGAAATGTTTTGCAAATGCCAGTTGCCCACTTCCCCACTCGTAAACAATACGCCGTTGCTGTTTTTGGCAATGAAATTCCTTACCATTTTCCGCAATCCCCTCCGTTGCTTGGCGTTGGCTATACTGTCATCGCTCATAGTGTAGAAACGGATGTTCGGTTGGAAAAGTTTAATATAGAAAAAAACCAAAACAGTTAGGGGTCCATACTCACTGCACAAAACGAGGTTTGGCCTATGTTTTTTTATCGCTGAAATAGCACCCGTTCGAAAAGATTTCTTCTTAAATTCAAAACCATTTTGGAGATAGTTGGGGGTAAATTCGCTGGTTGAGCCCAACTGTTCCTGATCAAACTTTTGGTCTTCTACGTTTTTTAGATTAAAATAGAAATGGGCGGTAAAAGCGCGGTTTAGCGCATTGAAAAAGTCCACCCGATAGGGCGCCAATGCAGGATGGAAAATTACAATTACCTGTTTTGCTTTCATTTTTTGGCCAAATCGGCGAAGTTTATTAGATGGTTTTTGCTTTTTTCAACAACCTTCGGATGGGTTAAAAAGTCAATTTCGCCGTTGGTTTCAAGGGGATGGACGACCAGTTCCACCGTTTTACGGTTTAAGCTCAAAATATTTTCCAACTTGGCGTGCATTTCCTCCGGATTGCAACCAATAAGGCTCGAATAACCGGCGATGGTTGCATAGTTTTTGGCGAGATAATATTGATGATACGCTCTATAAATTTTTTTTAGAAGGCTTTGATGGCTGGCAAAAATCAGTTTTTGCGAACGGATAAACGGAATTTTATAGTGATTTGCCACGTGGATCATCGCTTTTAAAACAGGAAAATAAAGATGGAAATGGTGATGATGGTCCAAATGGGTAATGGTTATTCCTTGGTTTCTAACCTTTTCGATCTGTTGGGAATATTCCGAAATCAATTCGTTTAAAGGAAACGCCCCGGCCCGGATTTTTTTTACCACTTCCAAATCTTCATAGAATGTTCCGGTTTTTGGGTTGAGAAGGGCGTTGGATTTTTTTCCCACATTTAGTGGTCCGTCCAAGGCCAAATGCACCCCTACTCCCAGTTTTGGGTTTTCCTTGGCCAACTGGACCGCGCCCTCGAAATATTCCCCGCCGGCAAGTAGGGTGGTACTGGAAACGATTCCGTTTTGATGGCAAAAAACGATTTTTTCAGTTACGGTTTCTGAAACGCCAAAATCATCTGCATTTACTATCAGTTTCATAAAACACTATTTTTTTTCAGCTTCCACAAACCCGGGAACAGGGTTTTGCCCCAAAGTTTCAAGAACATTTTGGGCACCTGCGATGGAAAATGGGTTTTAATGTAATAGAGATATTCCCGATACGCTAGTCCCGTTGGGCTTTTTAAATATGCAATGCGCGTTTTTAGGCTTTTGGAACTGCTCCAATTGTTGCCGTGGTCATCGGTGCAATAGCCACAAATTCCGGGGGCAAGATAAACTGGAAATCCTGCTTTAAAAGCCCGAAGTGAGAAATCATAATCGGCGAAAGCGTGGGTGAAATTTGGGTCAAAAAATCCTATTGCCTCCACTACTTCCTTTTCCACAAACAGCACGTTTGCATTGGTTAAATGGCACGGTTGCGGCGAATTGGCAGGAGGCACCAATTTGTAATGGGGAAATGGGAGGCCCTTGGTAAGCACATTGCCGCCGTAAGAAATTTTTCCGGATTTTCTATCGCGGGTCGCGCCAACATATAGCCCGCCTTTTTGAAAGTTTTTATAACAAAAGACCTGCGTTTCCGCGAGTTTCAATAAAAAATCGGGCGTTAGTTCAACATCGTCATTCAGCAACAAATAGCCTTCATAATTGCCAAATTTCTTTGCCTGCTGGAAGGCAAGTCGCATTCCGCCGGCCCAAAACAGATTGCCGGTTCCTTTTACAATTTTAACCTCCGGAAATTCTTGGTTCACTTGCTGCGGCGTTCCATCAGTACAGCCGTCATCCACCAAAATTACTTCCAACCTCATATTGTTCGGAATCTCGGCCCGCAACAGGGTGTGGAGGCAACGCAAGGTTTTTTCTTTCCTATTGTGGCACGTTAGCAGTACGGCGATTGTTTTCATCATATATAAATACAAAGGGCAAACTTAGAAATAATGGATAGTTCAGCAGTGGCTCGCCTTGGAGCAAAAAGAGTATTCCAATAATAAATATAGCAGGGTGGTTTTTGTTATAACGGGCAATAAAATACAGATAAAACAGAAAGCTCAAAATTCCCATCGAGGCCAAAAAATCGCTAAATCCATTGCCATGGCCCAATACCTCCTTTTGAAGCGCCGGATGGTCGGCAAACCTTGTGGAAACATGAAACCCGTTCCCTATGAGCGGATGTTTTCCTATGTAATGAAGGTCGAACAGCAGCGCGCTCATCCGGTCCGGTGCAAATTCGCCTTGGTCACGCTGGGAAGCGGCGGCAACTTGCTGGTCCATTTTTTCCTTCATAAAATCAGTATTTTCATAGATTATGTAGGCAATCAGCCCAAAGGTGAATAAAATGGGCAGTACAAATGGACCATATTTTTTCTTGTATTCCATATAAATGGTAGCTATTCCCAAGATAAAGAGCACAATATAACCCGTGGTGCTATAGGTGGTTATCAAAGCGACCAGCACAACAAGCACTTTCCATTTATGGAGTTTTACGAGGGTGCGGATATTTCCCAAATAAAAAAGAAAAGCAAGACAAATATAGCAGGCGAAGGCTCCGGGTTCCCAAAACATACCAGAGTTTCTTTGCCCGCTGGAATGTTGGTTGAACAAAATAATGTTTCGTGCCGAATTATCGGACCACTCCGCCGTTCTTTCCATAACATAAACAGCGGGGATATCCATTCCCAAAGCATTCCACGCATAGCCGAAAATACTGACCAAGCTCACCAAAAAAATTATTTGAAAGTAGGCATACTTAAAATTGTGGCCCACATATCTAATAATAATGTAGCCGAGGGTAATCCGGGCCATAAAGGCTATCACGCTGGGAAGGGAAACAAAGCCCAGGACCAATTTCTGAAAGAGGAAAATAAGCCCGAAAAAACCAAAAAAGCCGTAATAGCGTATTCCTTTATTGAAATTAAAATAGGTGTGGTGCCAAACGGCAAGCAGCAGCACGAAGGCAACGAACAGATATTTCGCGGTATCATCGATGGGACTAAATAACGGGTTCCCACTCATTGCTACAAACAGAAAAGTGTAGAGATAGATCGTTATTTTCTTTTTGGATAGGTTCATCCCGATTAATTTTTCCAACGCGGTTTTATTCGTTCCATATTCCCGTGGCCGTTTGGTTTATCAATTTAAAATATTGAAGCGGAAACAGCACCAAGTTGGGCAAAATACATATAATTGTCGCCACGATTACGCCCTCCACCCCCATTGCGGTGTATTTCACCAAAAAGATGGAAAGGGGAATATTCACAATTGCTCCGAGCGCAAAGGAGTACATATGTAATTTTATTTTTCCGATTCCATTTATAAAATAGTTGAATGGTGCATAGAGTGCGGTTACCGCGAAATAGATAGCCATGCACACAGTCAGCGTGGTGGGGACTTCAGCTAAATTTCCAATCCAGATTCCATAGACGAAGGGAGCCATAAAAACCATAACCAAAATGATACCCACGGCAATAATGGAAAACAATACAAGACTGCCCATCGCCTTTCGGATCCACTCAAATTCCTCTTTTACATAAGCCACGGTAATGCTGGACCAGTATGGAACCAACACCATAGTAAAGACCATAGAAGCTATGCCCATATATTTATAGGCAATGTTATAGGGAACCACGGCCTCCGGGCTGAAAAGTTGGGTGATGATCAAATTGTCCGTGGAAAACATTACAATTACCGAAACCTGAATTATAAAAAATGAAAGGCCCAACCCAAAGATGGCTTTAAAATAACTTTTCCGAACGTATTGCCATCTCGGCTTAAAACTTTTGTACTTGGTCGAAAAGGCGTAAAGATTCAAAACAAAAAGGACCACGACCGGAAAAATGGAAAATACGCTTCCGAAAAGCAACAGTGAGCTTTTTGCAAAAACCGTTAAACCATAAATTAAGAGCAGCGAGCCTGTGGCAATCACAAAACTTATCTTGCCCTGCATGGAATGGTGCTGATCGGCGGTATAAACCGAAGTGATCAAGGTAAATATAAGCCGCAGGCCAAAACATCCAAAAACGATTGGCATAAGCAATCGGAGCGCGTCGGCCATGGCCGAAGAAGTATTAAAAACCGAAGTCCAATCTACGTAATAACTTATCAGAAGCGACAGCACCAAAAACAACAAACAGATGCCCCCGATGGTAAAATAGGCGGTGCTGACATAGCCCTGTGCGGCCTCAAAATTGTCGTTGGCCTTGGCTTCCGCGAATTTATTGCGCAGACCGTGGCCCAAACCTATGTCAAAAAACGTGAACCACGCAATGAAGGAACTGATGGTGAGCCAAATTCCATAATTGTCATTATCCAAAAACCGAATGGTTAAGGGCACCAATAAAAAATTAGCCAAAATGCTGCCGCCTTTATAAAGAAACGACCAAAATACATGTTTCGATATATTCTTTGAACGGCTGCTCTTTATGCCGAAACGACTCTGTATTTTCTGGATTATTTCATTCAATTTACCGTGGGAATTGAAACCGACTATTTAAAATGGATTTATTATAAAAAATTTACGCTATGTCATTATCTCGGAATTGATTCTTTATAAACCGATAGGAAGTATAGAAAAAATAATAGCTCCAAAAAACAATCCCTATCCATTTGGAACCATCTTCAATAAGATACAGCCAGGGCCCTAGTGGATCGCCGAAAAGTTTATAAACTACCGTATCGGTAACTACGGAAATACCCAAGCACCCCAAGGCAATACCAAAGGGAAGAAGCTGGGTCTGCAATAAAATATCCTTGAAATAATAGAGAAAAGAAACCATTGCCAAACCCAAAAAGACATAGATTATCTTTTGATTTAAGCCAATGGTGTCACTCAAATCTTCGTGGAACTGAAATAAATCGTCGAACATTAAAAATGTTGATAACAAAAAGGAAAACAGAAGGAACAAAAAATATTTCCTCGGGATTCTTCCCCACAAAAGTAAAGCCGCCAAGATGCAACTAGTGGCGGCCACACACCAAAAAACAACACCCAAATTGGAGAGCATTCCAATTAAGGGGTGTTGGCCAGCAACCGCTGCGGGGTCGCTCGTCAAATTTTTTATGGGAATATGAAAAAAACCGCCCATGGCAAATACCCCCAAAAGAAGCAGCAATGCCAAACCCAAAACTATTCCCAGTCTCTGAATCGAGATACTTTTAACGTTGCGAAAGTCTCGAAAAACGTCACTTGAACGGTTACTGGGATCAATTTTTTGTTTCATGTCACCGGGTTTTTAATTTTTGGGGTATCAATCGCAATCTCGGACGTCTAATTTTTTCTTCCTATAAATTTACGCTCTTCAGATGGGCTTCATTTTCCAAGAACCATTGATAAGTAGCTGCAATTCCTTCTGTTAAAGGAATGGCATCCTTCCAACCAAGCGCTCTCAGTTTACTGCTGTCCATTAATTTTCGGGGCGTGCCGTCGGGTTTGGAGGCGTCCCACCGAATGTCGCCTCTGTGGCCAACGGTGGTTTGAATTAGTTCAGCAAGCTGTTTAATGGTTAAATCGGAACCCGAACCTACGTTATATAAATGGTCGGGCAGTCTGTTTTCCAGAGCGAAAAGGACCGCTTGTGCAAGGTCATCAACGTGCAAAAATTCGCGCAACGGGCTACCGCTGCCCCATAAATTTACCTCGGCATGATCTTGTTTCATTGCTTCGTGGAATTTGCGCATCATCGCCGGCAGCACGTGTGAGGTTTCAAGGTTAAAATTGTCCCCAGGCCCGTAAAGATTGGTAGGCATCAAACTCACAAAATCTTTTTTGAATTGTTTTCTTATCGCCTCGCACGCCTTGACACCAGCAATTTTTGCAATGGCATACCATTCATTGGTCGGCTCTAATGGCCCCGTTAATAGATCGGTTTCTGACAAAGGTTGGGAAGCCAGTTTGGGATATATGCACGAACTGCCCAAAAAAATGAATTTTTCCGCCTCCAACCGATGTGCCGCGTCAATTAGATTATTTTGAATTTGGAGATTCTCCATCAAAAAAGGATAGGGAAACGAACTATTGGCCAAAATTCCGCCAACGCGTGCAGCAGCGTCGATAACTACTTGAGGCCGTTCTTTTTGGAAAAATAAATCCACTGCCTGTTGGTTCCTTAGGTCGAGTTCGGAACTGCTTAAACCCATTAAATTGAAAAAACCCTTAGATTCAAGGGCCCTACAAATAGCGGAACCAACCATTCCTTTGTGGCCTGCAACGAATATTCTTGAATCCTTCCGCATGGTTATTCGTAATAATTTAGCGTGGTGAAGCCGCCATTTTTTAAATATTGATCCTTTTTCATGAGCTTCAGGTCGCTTTCCATCATTTCCTTTATTAAGGAAGCCAAATCATAAGTGGCCTTCCATCCCAATTTCGTTCGTGCTTTTGTAGGGTCGCCTATTAATAAATCGACTTCGGTGGGTCTAAAATATTTCGGATCTACTTGAAGCACCTGTTTTCCAACAGGCAATTGATACTCGGGATGCCCACATTTTTTAACGAATCCCTTTTCCTCTATTCCCTTCCCCTTAAATTCGAGCTCGATTCCAATTTCAGCAAAAGCCATACGCACAAAATCGCGAACGGGCGTGGTTTTGCCGGTGGCTATAACCCAATCTTCGGGCTCGTCTGCCTGCAGGATCATCCACATCATTTTTACATAGTCTTTTGCGTGGCCCCAATCTCTTTGGGCGTCAAGGTTTCCGAGATACAGAACATCCTGAAGGCCCAAGGCAATTCGGGAAACCGCTCTGGTTATTTTACGGGTCACAAAAGTTTCCCCTCGAATGGGAGATTCGTGGTTAAACAATATGCCATTGCAGGCAAACATTCCATAGGCTTCGCGATAATTAACGGTTATCCAATAGGCATACATTTTTGCTACCGCATAAGGACTGCGCGGGTAGAAAGGCGTGGTTTCCGTTTGTGGCACTTCTTGGACCTTACCATATAATTCGGAGGTAGAAGCCTGATATATTTTTGTTTTCTTTTCCATGCCCAACAATCGAACGGCATCTAAAATTCGAAGGGTTCCTATGCCGTCGGCATTTGCGGTGTATTCAGGTGTTTCAAAGGAAACTTGAACGTGGCTCATCGCCGCCAGGTTGTATATTTCATCGGGTTGGATAGACTGGATAAGACGGATCAGGTTTGTACTATCGGTCATATCGCCATAATGCAAAATAAAATTTCGGTGCGCTACATGAGGGTCTTGGTACAGATGATCGACACGGTCTGTATTAAGGAGAGATGATCGTCGTTTTAAACCGTGGACGATGTAGCCCTTTTTGAGAAGCAGTTCACTTAAATAAGCGCCGTCCTGCCCAGTTACCCCGGTGATAAATGCTATTTTTCCTTTCAAAATCTTAAAATATATGAATGATTAAATGTAGCGACTAAAATTAAGTTAATAAAATCGCTCGGACAATTTTACGAAAAAACCCTTCGTTAAATTGGATAGTGAAAAAATGTAGTTGGATTTAAAGGAGCCTAAACATCGTTAAGCCCGGCTCAGTTTTGGCACTTGAATTTTGATTCTGCCCTTTTTGCTGGCCATAACGCAAGGTAGCAATCCCAAAATCGGAACGATGACTGTTATGACCAAAACTTGGAGGTGAATGTTCAGGTTGCCAATAGCGAACGCCACCGAAATAACGAAAACGTTGGCCAGCGCGATCACGAAAGTGCCTTGTTTTTGAGTAAGTCCCAAATCCATCAAGCGGTGATGGATGTGATTTTTATCGGCACTAAAAGGACTTCTCTTTTGGCTAATCCGGATGATAAAAACCCTTAGCGTATCCAAAATAGGAAAAGAAAGAATAGAAAGCACCAATACGGATTTATGTGGCAATGCCAACCATATTGTATTTCCAAGATCCATATTTAAAAATTCAACGCTTTGGTAAATCAATAAAAATCCTATGAAAAGCGAGCCGGAATCGCCCATAAACAATTTGTTTTCCTCGGAAAAATTATAGCGAAGAAAGGCGAGCAACGCTCCCACCAAAATAAAAGACACCAACATTAGGAAATAATTTCCGTGAAGCATAAAAAAGAAACCGAACACCGTGCTGGCCAAAATGGCAACCGTTCCTGCCAAGCCATCTATACCATCAATCAGATTGAAGGCGTTAATGATGAATACAAAAACAAGTAGCGATACAGCCACGGAAATCAAATAGGGAAGTTCCCAAATTCCAAACAGTCCGTCTAAATTTTCGATACGAACATCGGTGCACAAAATCACCAAGGTGGCAGCCAACGTTTCCCCTACAAATTTCTTTTTGGGCGATATTCCAATCAAATCATCCTTTACTCCCAAAAAGAACATAATAGTTACGGCCGCAAGCAGCAACAATAGATGATCCATCTGAAGGGTTTCCAAACTTTTCAATCCTCCCAAAATCATAATGCACAATGAGAAGGCTATAAAAATGCCTACCCCACCCAGATTGGGTGTTTTTTTCGTGTGCATGCTGCGCTCGCCCGGTACGGCCATCAAATTTTTCTCGGTGGCCAAACATATTATGGCAGGAAACATTTTTATAGCCAGCACATAGGCCAAAACTACTGCCACTATCCCCAAATAGTAAATATCGTGAAACAAAAAAGATATGTAGTCCATAAGATAAGTATTAAAAAATCCTCAGAACGAGAAGATAATTTGAAATACCAGCAGGCTTGTTATTTAAATTAAAAATAAAATTGTAGGATTTTTTTATCAAACATCGCTTAGGGCTGCGACGGTTCTTTTTAGGGGATTTAAAAAGAACTAATTGGGAAACAACTAATTTTTACTGTTTTGAGCAATAACAACTAATTGATGCATCAAAGATAGAGCACTAATTTTATTAAAAATGCAACAAATTTCAATATTAGCCATGTGGCATAAAAATATCGACAAAATGCAAAGGTTGGTTTAAAGAAGGAGCTTGTTGTCGTGTATAGAAATGGTATATCCGCTTTCACACTGATATTATAATCTCTAAAACGCGTAACAAAAAAGCCTCCACATTGCTGTGAAGGCTTTTTTTATTAGTAGCGGGAACAGGACTCGAACCTGTGACCTTCGGGTTATGAGCCCGACGAGCTACCTACTGCTCTATCCCGCGATTTGGACTTACCGATATTTCCACTTTAGCATTTAACTTTCGGCTCATAACTCCCGACGGAAATATTGGACTGCAAAGATACAAAGGATTTTGAACCACACAAGCCATAAAAGATAATTTTTTGTGAAGTGCCCACGAAAGTATTTTTTGCAATGCTATCTTTAGCTATCTTTAAAACATGAACAAAGGTTTCAGAAATTTAGTTTTTACCATCCTCGCCATAGGCGCGGTATTTATCATCGGCGCCATAACCATAAATAGCATTCTTAAAAATAAACTTGAAAAATTTATTCAAGAAAGATTGCCCGAAAATATGTCCCGTTCCTATGATGAAATTACGGTGGCATCTTTTGATGGCTCGCTAGTGGTTACCAATGCCTCCCTAATAATTAAGAACAGCGAAGACAATGCTGAACATACGTTTATAAATGTTGAAAAGCTGAAAATTTCAGATATAAGTTATTGGGATTATTTAGTTAACAATGAAATTCATATCGATAACATTTCTTTGGAGAATCCGAAAATTATCTATTATAAAGACCGACAGAAATCACAAAAAGACACTCTTCGCAAGGCTGTAGCCCAGATTTACAAACCAATTTTTGTGGATCGGGTTCAAATTGAAAACACGAGGTTGGCTATTTATGAAAAAGGAAAGGATTCCACAAAAGTATATGCCACAGGACTGACCGTTGAAGTGGACGGAATAAAAGTGGACAATGAAACCGTGCTGCGCAAAATTCCCTTTCAGTATAAAGATTTCGAGGCCAAAAGCGACACCGTTTTTGTGAAGGTGAGTCCCTACGAAAATCTAAGTGTTGAAGATTTTGAAGTAAAAGACAATACTGCGGTTTTCAAAAATTTAAAGCTTAAAACAAAATATTCAAAAAAGGAGCTCTCAAAAATCATTGCCCACGAACGTGACCATTATGACCTTAATTTGAAATCACTCTCCATTTCCGATTTTGATTTTGGATTTTCCAACAATCGGTTTTTTGCCAGCAGCAAAATGGTTTCTTTAAATACGCCTTCGCTGGAAATTTACCGCGATAAATTAGTGGCCGATGATTTAAGACCAAAACCCCTATACAGCAAGATGCTACGTGACTTGCCGTTCGATTTAACGGTTGATTCGCTGAAAATAACCAAGGCCTCCATTCAATATGAGGAAAGACAAAAAGTTGAAAACATGGGCGGAGCCATCTATTTTAAAAATTTGGAGGCGGCCATTTCTAATGTGGGCAATACCTATAAAAGTCCACAAAAAACCGAGCTCAGAATTAGCGCCGATTTTATGGACCACACGCCATTCAGCGTAGATTGGAATTTTGACGTGCATAACAGCAGCGACGCCTTTCTTTTTAAGGCCCAAGTTGGAGCTTTGCAAGCGGAAGATATGAACAGTTTTACCGAACCAAATTTGAATGTATTGCTGGAAGGAAACACCAACAAAGCGTTTTTTACCATTGATGGCAACCGTCAAACTTCCACAACTTCACTGAAAATAAGCTATACCGACTTTAAGGTGACAGTCCTGCAAAAAGATGGCGAGAAGAAAAACAAGTTTTTGTCGGCAGTAACGGATTTATTTATTTCGAAGGACAGCGCTAAAAACGGCGAAAATTACAGGGAAGGAATCGCCGATGCTACGCGCGACCAAACAAAATCGGTTTTTAATTTTCTTTGGATCAGTGTTAAAAATGCGTTGGTAAAGGCTATGCTTTAAAGCCTAATGGCTGATCCACTGAATGGCCTCCAACCGTTGATCGGTAGAAAATAGCCGGATTTCAGCATTGAAAAACAGCTTTTCAAGAATGCTTATAACCTGAATCCACTTGCGGTCTGTAACCACCGCAACGCGTTCAAACCTGTTGGCAGTCTTTAATTTGAATGGCAAATTCTTCAATATTGCCTTCAAGGAAATTTCAGCCTTCGCGGTATCTTCAAGGTAAAGATTTACGCGCTCATACACCTGCAGTTTTTCATTGATTTCGCTTTGCATTAATTCAACTGCCCCATCGTCATAAGGGCCGTCAACAATGAAACCAATAATATTATCTGCAAGACTGAAACTGGAGAGCATAGTGGGGAGAATTTTTTTGTTATGTTAAAGCTATAAAAATTTTGGTTACTGACCAATATCCACAGCTTCAAAACCTACGAGCTCGGCTTCTTCAAAGCGTACCTCGATTTCAATGGGATTGCAACAAATTTCGCAATCCTCAATATATTTTTGATGCGGCACCGAAGCATCCAACAACATCGAAATTTCTTCCCAGCAATGGGGACATTGAAAAAAATGTTCGTACATAACTTAAAAGTTTAATTTTTTAGGCCCAAAAAGATGGCACTGCCCAATGACGATTAATCTAGCCTCCATTGTTCCGGACATAATTTAGGAAAGAAGTTCCAAACTTTCTTGAAGCAGTTCCCATTCCTCCATTAAGTTTTTGAGCTTTTTTTTCTTTTCTTGATATTTATCGAAAAAGTGGGGCTTCGCAATTGTCTCCTCATAATTGATGAGCAATTCGGTATCGATGGTCGCAATTTCCTTTTCGAGGGAGGCAATGGCCGATTCCACGCTGCTCAATTTGTTCTTTAACGATTTTTGCTTTTTCTGGATTTCATACTCCTCCCCCGCACTTCTTTTTTCCTTGCCTTCGGAAACGACGGTTTTCAATTCGGCCTCACGAAGATTTTGAAGGTTTCGCTGCTCGAGGAAATAATCAATATCGCCCAAATATTCCTTGATTTGATGGTCTTTAAACTCATAGACTTTATTGGTCAACCCCTGCAGAAAATCGCGGTCGTGCGACACTAAAATCAACGTGCCCTCAAAACTTTTCAGTGCATCTTTCAGCACATTTTTCGATTTTATGTCCAAATGGTTCGTGGGCTCGTCCATCACCAATACGTTGAAAGGCTGCAACAACAGCTTGGCGAGGGCCAGCCGGTTGCGTTCGCCCCCGCTCAGCACGCGGACGTATTTATCTACCTCATCTCCCCGAAAAAGAAAGGACCCCAAAATGTCGCGCACCCGACTTCGGTTTTTTTCGTTGGCGGCATCAATCATCGTGTCGAGCACGGTTTTACTCCCATCGAGATAATCGGCTTGGTTTTGGGCAAAATAGCCTATTTGCACATTGTGGCCCAAAGTCAATTTTCCGCTGTATTGGATTTCGCCCACGATAATTTTGGCCAAGGTAGATTTACCCTGTCCGTTCTGCCCCACGAATGCAATCTTGCTATCGCGTTCCACCAACAGCCCTACGCCGTTTAACACATTGTTAGAGCCGTAATTTTTGGAAATATTGTCAGCCTCCACCACTACTTTTCCGGGGGTAATGGAAACGGGGAAACGCAGGCTCATCACACTGTTGTCGTCTTCATCTACTTCAATCCGCTCAATTTTGTCCAGTTTTTTTATGAGCGACTGGGCCATTGTTGCCTTGCTAGCCTTGGCCCGAAATTTATCGATGAGTTTTTCTGTGTGCTCAATCTGTTTTTGTTGGTTTTTTTGGGAAGCGAGTTGCTGCTCGCGCAATTCATTTCGGAGCACTAAATATTGGGAATAGGGTTTGCTGAAATCGTAAATCTTTCCGAGGGAAATCTCAATGGTGCGGTTTGTTACATTGTCCAAAAACATTTTATCGTGCGAAACTATCACAATAGCGCCCGCGTAGCTTTTCAAGAATTCCTCCAACCAAAGGATGGATTCAATATCCAAATGGTTGGTGGGCTCGTCCAGCAACAGTATGTCGTTGTTTTGGAGCAATAATTTGGCTAGCTCGATGCGCATCCGCCAGCCCCCCGAAAAAGTTTCGGTGAGCTTCGAAAAATCGTTGCGCTGAAAACCCAACCCCTGCAAAATACGCTCGGTTTCACCCTGATAATTGTAACCGCCGTGGATTTCAAATTGATGTTGCACTTCATTTAAATCGACCATCAATTGGTGATAGCCCTCACTCTCATAATCGGTGCGTTCGGCCAATTGCCTGTTGATTTCAGCCAGTTGCTTTTCCAATTTTTTTATTTCGGTAAAGGCTTCGTAGGATTCTTCTAAAACAGTGCGACCTTTTTCAAAATCGATATCCTGCTTTAGAAAACCGATTGAAATTTCCTTGTCGGTAGCAATTTGTCCCGAATCGTATTCCTGCTCGCCGGCAATTATTTTCAGCAGAGTAGATTTTCCGGCGCCATTCTTTCCCACAAGCCCTACCCGGTCGCCGGCTTTAAGCTGGAAAGTGATTTTCTCGAACAAATAGTCCCCTTGAAAGGACACCGAAAGATTGTGGATATTGACCATTTTTCACTTACGAATTACAACTTCTAATTTGGGAATAGCCCTGAAATTTCTGCAAAGATGCTTATTTTTGCGGTGCTAAAAAAACCTGTGAATGCAATTCCTTAAAGGCACCAAACTCTACAGTATTTTAACCGGCACCTGCCCGGTCTGCCACGAAGGGAAAATGTATGTGGACCGAAATCCCTACAAATTTTCAAAAACCTTGACCATGCACGACCGTTGTAGCCATTGCAACACAAAGTTCAAAATGGAACCCAGCTTTTTTTATGGAGCGATGTATGTTAGCTATGCCGTGGGTGTGGCCATAGCCGTGGCGACTTTTATTATCGCCTATTTCTTTATCGGCCTGGACCGCAACTATACCTTTGCTGCCATAATTCTAATTTTGGCGCTGATGCTTCCGGTGATTGTAAGGGTTTCCAGAAATATTTGGATCAATCTGTTTCGAAATTTCAAAAAGGAAAAGTCAAAAAACTAATTTTTGCCTATTCTAACATTCTTGAAATCGCCATTTCTTTCGGAAGCGGTTTTCCATTTTCTAAATAATGATAAAGTATCTCGGCCAATAGCGGAGCCATCAGGAAACCGCGCGATCCCAAACCGTTGAAAAAAACCAAATTGGGATTTTCGGCAGTACTGCCCAAGAGGGGGCGATGGTCCTTCGTGGTGGGCCGAACACCGGCGGTCTGCCCAATAACCTCAAAGGGACAAGTAATAAAATTTGCTACTTTGGAAAGAATTTCCTCTTTTGCGGCGTGCGTACAGTGCAAACTGTAATCGTCGCGGCTGTAGGTTGCGCCAATCTTATAAATGTGGTCGCCCATAGGAATAACATATAAAGAGCCTTTCAAAAGCGTATCGAGGTTTAAATCCGGAGCCTTAATTATTAAATATTCGCCCTTGTTGCCAATGAGGGTATGTTTCGGAAAATACGGATTTTCAACGGCTTTTGAACCTTCTGCAAAGAGAATCTTTTTCGCCTTTATATTTTTGTAAACAACCCCATTACTGGTTTGCTGCAGTAACTCATATTGAAAGTGCTCCAAAAGCAAATTGCCCATTTTCTCTAAATAATTCCTGTATCCCAAAAGCAATTTTTCAGTGTAAATCTGCGCCGTACCCAAAACTTCACCAAATCCAAAGGAAGCGCTGATGGATTTATTTTCATTTTTCAAGAATTTTGACGAAAGGAATTCCCTTAATTCCTTTTTATCGCTCGCAACGGTCCAATTATTCTGTTCCTCTACGGTTTTGAAAATCCTTAAAATGGGCGTTTCCGAAAAAATCTTTGCCTGCAACTTTTCCGAAAGTTGACGGTAAAAAGAAACTGCAACGGGAAAAAAGACATTGGCATTCCAAGCAGCGGTGAAGCGCTTCAAAACCGTTGGATTAAAAACCCCACCCGATTTGGCTGTGGCGCCCTCCAAACCGCTATCGATAGCAACAAAAGTTTTTCCGTTTTTTTGCAGTTGTTCGCATAGCGTTATTCCGGCTATTCCGAGGCCAACGACCATATATTCTTTTTCAATCATACCTTTCCAAAAAGGAAAAACCCTTCAATTTCCAAATAGGATATTGAAGGGTTTTCCTTGAATTATACTTTTATTAATAATTCCACAAATCGATTTCAATATTGCGGATTTGCTCCTTGATCCTGTCAGATTCCAACAACTGCATCAGCGCGTTGTCATTGATATAATCCTTCACTCCTCTATCGCCCTGAACGTTATCTTCTTTATAGATAACCGCGTGAAACCTGCGCGAATTCAACAAATGGTCATAGGAAATAGGTTGCGAGGTATTTTTTCGGTTAAAGGCTTTGGCCTCGTGCAGCACATTGCGTGCGCCCGGAAACCATACCCAAAATAGCTCCACCTTGGAGTCGATGCCATCTTCGGGGAAGGCTTTGGAACGCGCTTCGTTTGCCACCGGACAAATGCCCAACAAACGATATTTAAGTTCGCCTTGGCGTTTGTCCAAATACCAGTAGCCTCTAATGTGCCACTCTTCGATATCGCCCGCATCTAGGGAAAATTTGCGAATATACTGCGGATCAACGGTTCCTTCGGCATTGTACTGCTCAATTCCTAAATCGGTAGTGTCGCTATACACCAAAGAGGCCTCAATATCGCGCAAGGTTCGCTTTTCCGTAAAATAGGAATCTGCATACACGTTTTCGATCTTTCCATTTTTGATGTTTTTCACCAAAACATCATACAAAGAACGTCTGTCCGCGCCAATGTTGTTCGTGTCGATGGGATAGTACAACGGGAAGTTTACTCTTTCGTCAAGATCGATAATTTCCCAAGTTGTTTTGGACCATAGTACGTCGCGCTCATCTGTGTAGCCATAGGGCAATGGCTGATCATTGTCATAAGCAATCTGTGCTTCGGTCTTCTTGCCTATATCCTCTGGTGTTTTGGCGTTCAAAATGTTCACCTGTGCGCTTGCACTGGCGGCCATTCCAAAACCTAAAACACATAAAACAACATTTTTCAAATTCATACCGATAGGGTTTTTAAAACAAATATCTTAGTTTGTCAATTCAATAATTACGGGAGCAGTTTTCTTAAGCATTACACCGCTTCCGGAAACATTCGCGTTAATGTCAAAAATTTGCACGGTTTCACCTCTTCCCGCTCTTCTTAAAGCGCCTTTTGCGGCAGCGTCAAGTTTGGTTCCGTTTACACGAACGGTAGGTTGGCCTGACACCTTGAAACTGAAGCCGGTTACGTTAAGTTTTACGTCGAAATCAAAGTCTGGCAATACTGCGGAAACCGAAGAAATTTCGAGTCCGCCACGTTCCATCCGCACAATTCCGGTTTCACCGCGAATCGCTCCCACTGGGGGTGGAATATCCTTGATTCGGAATTCTGATTTTGACCCAACAGGTTTCCCGTCAGGCAAAGTACCCGTAGCCGAAATGGTAACCGTTCTTCCTGCACCGGGACGCATCACATATTTGCTGCCGGAAACTCTCGAAAGGCCGGGAGCAGAGGCGTTCACCTTATTATCGGGAATTCCAGGAATAGAAACCGTAATTGGGTTATCTACCCCACGATATACTACGTTCATTTTATCGGCTGCGATTACTGCTGAATTAGGAAGGGATATCGTGGCGAACGAGCGGTTAACTTCAACTTCTGTTTCATCTCCACCTTCTCCGTAATAAAGAATTCCCTCAATTTTGTGGTCGCCCGGAGATCCAGCACTTACGTTCAATTTAACTTTTCCGCCTTCAAAGGTATAATCAGTTCCTTCAACCAATTTTCTGCCATCAAGGGTTAGCTCAGCTCTTTTTGGTTTTGTGCTTTCGTCGGTACGGCCCAACACGATGGCTCCATCAAATTTTTCGCCCGAATAGTAAGCCGATTTGGAAGTTTCCAACAATGTGGAATAGTTGCTAAAAGAAAGGGCAGCAGCCTGTTGGCCGGCCAACATCCGCTGCAATACTTCACTTTTGGTCGTTTTAATATCCGCTTGAATCTGGGTAAGTTTGGTCAAGGAAGCAATCAAAGGGAAACCTTCATAGTTGTAATTCAACCAAGCCACTTCTTTTCCATCCCTGTTTTTTACGGGTGCGGTAGAAAAGTTAGACTCAATGGATTTCTTAATTTCCTGAATGCCTGCCACTTTTGCCAAAGCGGTGTCTGACAATACGGCCATCATTTCCGTACGGTATTTATCCATTCGGTTCAAAAACTCCTGCCCGCCTTCCTTATATTTATCACCAGTAAAGAAAAGGTTGTTGAAATAATCTGGTTTATCCATCACTTCATAATCTTTGGGATCTTCTATATTCTCGATAGAAGCAGATTTAAGCGAAGTTAAATAGGCATCATAATCATCAGAAATCTGGGAAATCTGGTCTGCCTTCGCCTTCACAGCGGCATATTGCGCAGGCTCATCGGAGGCCTTCACGGCCAAACCGTCCATAAAGGCTTGGTTACGCTGTGTAGTGGCCGCATTGGCGTCGGCAATTTTTTCATTTAACAATCCAAAAGCGGAAAGAACCTCTTTGGACATATTCAGTGCAAGCATCGCGATGAAAACCAGATACATCAGGTTAATCATCTTCTGCCTTGGGGATAGTTTTCCTCCTGCCATTTTTATTCTTTTTTAAAGATTAATAATTAAGGTGAAAACCTATCTTAGTTTCTATTGCTCATTGCAGAAAGCATTCCACCATATACTCCGTTCAAAGAAGAAAGGTTGGTTGCCAAGTGCTGCATTTGTTGTTTTAGTTGTTCGGCATTTTCAGCGACAGCTTGATTGGCCTCGGCTTGACGGCTGGTAGATTCGATCTGAACTTTGTAGAGACTGTTCAAAGAATCCATTTGTGCAGCGGCAAGGGCCATTTCCTCGCTGTATTTCTTGGTGGAATTCATTGCTTCTGCAGTTGGGGCGATGCCTTTCGCGGCGCCCTCAAAAGAACGGATGCTGGTGCTAAGACTGGCCATCAATTCAGAGTCGATGCGGGCTTCCTTAAGCATTTCATCTAATTTTTTGGAAAGCATTCCTTCGGCATCCTTCACTTCTTCTACTTTCTTTCTCTCCTTTGCAGTTCCGCCGGCAAGTTCTGGGTAAACCAAGGACCAATCCAAATCGTCATCGACAGGTTCGAAAGCGGAAATAGCGAAAATAATTGCCTCGGTGATAAGTCCTACTGCCAAGAGAATACCTCCGTTCAACGGACCTATTTCCCAGTGAAGAATTTTAAAAAGCGCTCCGAGGATTACGATAGAGGCCCCAAGGCCATAGGCCATGTTAAATAGTTTTTTGGATGATCTTGATTGTGCCATAATTAATTAGTTTTTTAATTGAGGTGTTTTTAGTTAAGGTTAAATTTTTAGTATTGGATTTGGTTAAATTTTGAAGAATTTAGCGGGCATCACCAAAATTTTGGTTTAGCACCACATCGGTCCCCATATAGTCCTGAACGGTCCTGAAACCAATATAGCTACGCGCTGAATCTGCATATTCATAATCGCGGGTGCTAACTTGCAGGAAATAGGCAACATCTTTCCAGGAACCGCCGCGAACCACTTTTCGCATATTGTTGGGGTCGTTCACATTGGGGTTCATGGTGGAGGTATAATCATAGGAAGCTGGATCGTAGGAAGAGGCGACCCATTCGGAAACGTTTCCGGCCATGTTATACAGATTAAAATCATTGGGCTCGTAGGACTTTGCCTCAACCGTGTACAACGCTTGGTCGGCGGCATAATCACCTCGAAGTGGTTTAAAATTCGCCATAAAGCAACCTCGGTCGTTCTTGGCGTAGGGTCCACCCCAAGGATAGGTGGCCGATTCCAAACCTCCTCTTGCGGCATATTCCCATTCTGCTTCGCCGGGAAGACGGAAGGAGTTTACAAAATTTTGCTTTCTTGATTTTTGGTATGCGTTTTTATACAACGTTCGCCACGCACAAAAGGCTTTGGCCTGTTTCCAAGTTACTCCAACCACGGGATAATCGCCGTAGGCTTCGTGCCAAAAATAATCGTTGTGCATTGGCTCGTTATAGGAATAATTAAAATCCTTTATCCAAACAGTGGTATCTGGGTAGATATTTAATTCTTCTTTTTTAATAAAATCCTTTCTTCGCTTAGATTTATCGCGGGCCGCAGCCTCAATATCCATATAGGTGTATTGGAAGTTCAATTTGCTCACATCAATGGTACGCTGCCCGTTATAGGCTTCTTCGGTGGGGATGTACATTGTATCCATCACTTCGGAATAATACTCGTCCGGATAGTCCGCGGTGTCCCAGATTAAATCAATCTTGTCGTTCAACTTTCTTCCGGCATAATAATCTTCGCCCATACCGAAATAATTGTCATACATATATTGTTGATAGGGGGTCATTTCCTCATTTTCCTGATCTACAAATGCAAATTCACCAATACCGCCATCGCCGGGAGTAGCGCCAACCTCATCGGCCATTATGGCCAAACGTAGGCGAACGGTAGAATCGCGAACCCAGTTAACAAATTGACGATATTCGGAATTGGTTATTTCCGTTTCGTCCATATAGAAGGAGCGAACGGTAACGGTTTTGGTGGGCGCGTCGTTCACAGCCACAAAATCGTCGTCACTTTTACCCATGATGAAGGAACCACCGGGAATCAGGGTCATTCCATAAGGTTTTTGAGGATACCATTTCTTACCTTTTGCGCCAACCAGTTCGCCTCTGTCTCCGGAATTACAACTGAACAAAAAGGCAACGATCGCAGTCAATGCAATAAACTTCTTCATAGGTATTTAGGTTAAATTTCGAGATTCAAGGGCGTAAACCTATTTATAAAATTCCAAAAAAACAATTTTTTTTTGAAAAACCATTGATCCCCGATTTTACTTGATTTGTTTGATTATACTTCGTTTTTTTGACGGGCTTTTAACCATCTTTCAGGAATTTCCTGATTGCACGCACCCAAATATTCGCCATAAGTGCAAGGTAATAACGTTCCTCGTTTTAATTTATTATTAACATTCGAAAGAAATGGCAAAACTAACCACCATCGCTCGGTTTTATTACTCTTTTTGAATATTAGCAGTTCATCCTCCACGGGCACTTTGTAGGTGGTGAATAGTTGTTCGTCCTCAAAATCGCCCTCATGGATTCTAAAATTGACACCTTCGATAAAGTACCACAGCATTTGGGCCACCAGCATAGCTCCGTGGGGACCTATTGTGGAATCATCCAATTCATAAATGCCAAAGGATTTTACTTTATTGCTGATCCCAGCGTACCGGGCGATGGCACAGATTTCCCTTCCATCAAATCCGTTTGGGCTTTCTTGGTTCTTATAACTTAAATCTGCGCTTTTTATTGCGGTAATGTCAATGGTAACCATATCGGCATCGCGCATTATCGGCTCTACGGAAGTGAGGTCTGCACAAACTTCGCCGAGCCTGAAGGCCTCAAAAAACAATTTGTCCAGCAGTGCTATTTCTTGCGGAGCATTAAAATAGGACTGGTAGCCCAACACGCTATAGTTAAATAAATTGTAGGGCTTGTCCACCACCATTTTGCCAACATAGGATTTGTTGGATATAGGCAATTCCGCATTGCCAAGATCGAACTTAGCATCCACGTTAACAATATTGACCATGTTTCCCACCCCATCGTAGGCGCGATACTGGGCATAGGCCAGGTCTTGTCCGCCGCCCAAAACAAGCGGTGCTATTCCTTTCTTTAAAAGGGCGGCGATAACCTCTTTGGCAGCAAAGCGCGTGTCGGCCGCGGTTGCTCCTTTCTCGATATCGCCCAGGTCAATTATTTTATAGTTCCAGTTTCCGGGATACAAGGAATAAAGCGCCTTCCTGTAGGGATCGAATGAAATTTCACTTCCGATGAAATTCTCATCGCCTCGATTTTCCTTTATTCCCAAAATGGCGAATTGCACATTCTTTAAATCGGGCAATTCCCCTTTTTCGGCATGCAGATCAATTTGTTTGCCCAGAGTGCCGACGGGCAAAATTTCGCGGTGGGCCAATATTTTTTTTGAGATTGGCGCTAAAAACTCTATCATTATTTTTTCTTCGCGGTGGATTTTTTCTTAGTGGCAGGTTTTTTCTTTGTAGCCAGCTTTTTTTTGGGACTGTTTTGCTCGAGCAATTCCTTGGCTTTTTCCAAAGTAATTTTTTCGGCCTCGGTTCCTTTTGGCAATTCGACCTTGGTTTTTCCTTTAATTAAATTGAATCGGCCCCAGCGTGCTTTTTCGATCCTAATTTTCTCTTCCGGCCACTCGTTTATCAGCTTTTCTTTTTCCTTTTGCTTTTTATCTTCAATCAACTCCTTCACATCTTCTTTGGAAAGATTTTCAAAATCGTATTTCTTATTAACGTTGATAAAAATATTGTTCCATTTTATGAAAGGTCCAAAACGGCCCACTCCTTTTTGCACTGGTAAATTTTCATACATATATATAGGTGCATCGGCCTTCTTTTTTTCCTCGATCAATTGTTTTGCGAAAGCCATATCCACATCCAATGGATCCATACCCTTCGGCAGCGAAATAAAGGTTTTTCCGAAGCGAACGTAGGGCCCAAAGCGCCCATTGTTTACCTCAACTTCTTCGTTGTCGTAAATCCCTAAAGTTTTGGGCAGTTTAAAAAGGTCCAAAACTTCCTCAAAAGTCACCAAATGCAATTGTTGGTCGGGCCGCAGACTCGCAAATTTTTTCTCTTCATCGTCCGGGGCACCGATTTGGGCCATGGGTCCGTATTTTCCAAGCCGCACCAAAACCGTTTTCCCGGTCTGGGGATCTTCCCCCAAAATGCGCTCGCCACTTTCGCGGTCTGCAGTTTCTTCAACGTGTGCGACCCTGGGGTGGAATTTTCCGTAAAAATCCTTCATCATTTTGGTCCACTCTTCCTTTCCTTCGGCTATGTCGTCAAAATCCTGTTCCACCTTTGCGGTGAAATTGTAATCCATAATGTTTTCAAAATGCTCCACCAAGAAATCGTTCACAATCATTCCGATATCGGTCGGCACCAATTTCCCCTTATCGGAACCTACGGTTTCCGTCAAGGTTTTATCTTTAATGCTTTCCTTTTGAAGCGTAAGCTGAAGATAATTGCGCTCCACGCCATCCACAGTTCCTTTTTCCACATAATTTCGGCTGATAATGGTAGAAATAGTAGGCGCATAGGTGGAAGGACGGCCAATGCCAAGTTCTTCCAATTGTTTTACCAGGGAAGCCTCCGTATAGCGGTAGGGCGGCCGGGTGAATCTTTCGGTAGCCGTTATGTAATTATTTACGAGCGAATCCCCAACTTTCATATTGGGTAACATTCCCTCCTGCTCTTCTTCTTCAAAATCGGTGCCTTCGAGATATACTTTTAGGAATCCATCAAACTTTATCATTTCGCCATTTGCCGTAAAGTTCTCCGTTACTTTTTCCTTGGAAAGCACATCAATTTTTACATTGGTCCGTTCCAACTCGGCATCGCTCATCTGCGAAGCTAAGGTGCGTTTCCAAATTAGATCGTAAAGCCGTGCTTGGTCGTGATCGCCGGAAATGGTGTGTTGCCCCATATCGGTCGGGCGAATGGCTTCGTGTGCTTCCTGCGCACCTTTGGTTTTTCCTTTATAATCGCGCGGTCTGCTATATTCCTTTCCATAGGAGGAAATTATTTCCTTTTGCGCTGCGTTTTTCGCATCATTCGAAAGATTTACCGAATCGGTACGCATATAGGTTATAAGCCCTGCTTCATACAAACGCTGTGCGATGGTCATAGTTTTTCCAACGGAGAAATACAATTTTCGCGAAGCTTCCTGCTGTAAGGTTGAAGTGGTAAAAGGTGCCGCCGGGCTTTTACTGGCGGGCTTTTTGGTTAAATCGGAAATTTTATAGGCCGCACCAATGTTTTTTTGAAGGAAGCTGCGCGCTTCTTCCTCGGTATCAAAATTTTTAGGGAGTTTCGCCTTGAATTTGCTGCCTTCGGCCGTGGTGAATTCGGCGTCAACCCGATAGGAACCCACGGGGGTAAAAGCCTCAATTTCCCGTTCGCGCTCCACGATCAACCGCACGGCAACCGACTGCACTCGGCCCGCCGATAGCCCTCCCTTCACTTTTTTCCAAAGCACGGGCGAAAGTTCGTAGCCCACCAAACGGTCCAAAACGCGTCTTGCTTGCTGGGCGTTTACCAAATTATAATCAATTTGTCGCGGGTTTTCGATGGCCTTTAAAATTGCCGATTTGGTGATTTCGTGAAAAACAATCCGTTTTGTTTTTTTTCGGTCCAGTTTCAATTCCTCCGCCAAATGCCAGGCAATGGCCTCTCCTTCGCGGTCCTCATCACTCGCCAGCCAGACAGTTTCAGCATTTTTTGAGAGGCTTTTCAATTCGGCGACCAATTTTTTCTTATCGCTGCTCACTATATATTTAGGTGTAAAATCGCCATCCACATCCACGCCCAACTCCTTCGACGGAAGGTCTGCAATATGCCCAAAACTGGAGGACACGGTAAAATCCTTCCCAAGGAATTTTTCAATCGTTTTCGCTTTTGCCGGAGACTCTACAATCACTAAATTCTTTCCCATATATTGAAGTGTTATGCGTACAAAAGTATATGAATTTTTTAATTCGAATGATTTAAGGTATAAAAATCCAAAATTGCCCTTGGTTTAAGTTATAAATTCAAATCCCCAGCGTTATCGGGTTTTTAGTGCATCCGAAAAAAATACAATTCAACTAAAATCCATTTTTAAAAAAGAAATCTGACACTTTGTCACCGCCTGCATTTATTGTATATTTGCCAGCGCAATGCGTAGTGAAGAAAACGGCATTGAAGATGAAAATTTTATGGAAAAGATTATAGACGAAAGTACACAAGGAAACACGCTGGTACTCGATGCGAAAACCGAGAATACCAAAAAACTATATATTGAAAGCTATGGCTGCCAAATGAACTTTAGCGACAGCGAGGTAGTGGCTTCCATTCTGGCGGAACAGGGCTACAATACTACAAACCTGCTGGAAGATGCCGATTTGGTTTTGGTGAACACCTGTTCCATTCGTGACAAGGCCGAACAGACCATTCGCAAACGGCTCGAAAAATACAACGCCGTAAAACGCAACGAAAATCCGAAAATGAAGGTTGGCGTACTGGGCTGTATGGCGGAACGCTTGAAGGAAAAATTTTTGGAAGAGGAAAAAATCGTCGATTTGGTGGTAGGCCCCGATGCTTATAAAGACATTCCAAATTTATTGAAAGACGTAGAAGAAGGTCGCGATGCAGTGAATGTTATCCTTTCAAAAGACGAAACGTATGGCGACATTTCGCCTGTGCGATTGGGCGGCAATGGCATAACCGCTTTTGTGAGCATTACCCGCGGTTGCGACAATATGTGCACCTTTTGCGTAGTGCCCTTCACCCGTGGCCGCGAGCGTAGCCGCGACCCGCACAGTATTATTGCAGAGGTAAACGATCTGGCCGAAAAAGGCTATAAGGAAATAACCCTTTTGGGCCAAAATGTGGACAGTTATCTTTGGTACGGCGGTGGTCTGAAAAAAGATTTTAAAAACGCCTCCGAAATGCAAAAAGCCACAGCTACCGATTTTTCCCAACTATTGGCGTTGGTAGCCGAGGCACAGCCCAAAATGCGCATCCGTTTTTCTACGTCGAATCCGCAGGATATGACCGAAGCGGTGCTGCACACTATGGCCAAATACAGGAATATCTGTAACTATATACACCTTCCGGTGCAAAGCGGCAGCACGCGAATTTTAAAGGAAATGAACCGCCAGCACACCCGCGAGGAATATATGGCGCTTATAGACAAGGTGCGCGAAATCCTGCCCGATTGTGGCATTTCGCAAGATATGATCACCGGCTTCCCCAGCGAAACGGAGCAAGACCACCAAGACACCCTAAGCTTGATGGAATATGTGAAATACGACTTCGGGTTTATGTTCATGTATTCCGAAAGGCCGGGAACCCTGGCTGCCCGCAAGTTGGAAGACGATGTTCCGGAAGAAGTGAAAAAACGCAGGCTGACCGAAATTGTTGATCTTCAGCAAAAACACAGTGCTTTTCACACCCAAAAAATGGTTGGCCAGACCGTAGAAGTTTTAATAGAAAAGCAATCGCGGAAAAGTGACCAGCACTGGAGCGGCCGCACCCCTCAGAACACGGTGGCGGTTTTCCCAAAAGAGCATTACAAGCCCGGCGATTTCGTTATGGTAAAAATAACAGATTGCACTACGGCTACCCTACTCGGGGAAGCGATACAACTTAGCAATTAGCATTTAAAATAACCCAATAAGATTCCCGCCTTCTCGGGAACACGTTATGGAAAACATTCAAGCAGTAAAACAACGTTTCGGCATTATTGGTAACGACCCAAAACTGAACCGCGCCGTGGAAAAAGCCATACAGGTGGCGCCGACCGATATTTCGGTTTTGGTTACGGGCGAGAGCGGTGTTGGGAAGGAAAGCATTCCAAAAATTATCCATTCCCTTTCGCACCGAAAGCACGGAAAATATATTGCCGTGAATTGCGGCGCCATTCCTGAGGGAACTATTGACAGCGAACTTTTCGGCCATGAAAAAGGAGCCTTTACTGGCGCTACTGCCACCCGCAGCGGGTATTTTGAGGTAGCCGACGGTGGCACCATTTTTTTGGACGAAGTGGGCGAATTGCCCTTGCCCACCCAGGTCCGGTTGCTGCGCGTTTTGGAAAACGGCGAATTTTTGAAAGTGGGTTCTTCCCAAATACAAAAAACCAACGTTCGGATTGTGGCCGCTACCAATGTGAAAATGGCCGAGGCGATTGAAAAAGGAAAATTCAGGGAAGATCTATATTACCGATTGAGCACGGTGGAAATCAACCTGCCACCCTTGCGGGAACGAAAGGATGACATCCATTTGTTGTTCCGGAAATTTGCAGCCGACTTTGCACAGAAATACAAAATGCCCACCATCCGGTTGGACGACCACGCTACCGATTTGCTGCTAAAATACCGCTGGAGCGGAAACATCCGGCAGTTGCGGAACGTAGCCGAACAAATTTCGGTACTGGAGCAGAACCGCGAGATTACTTACGAAACCTTGCAACATTATCTGCCCGAAATTGGCAGCAACTTGCCGGCCATTGTCAACTCGAAAAGGGCCGAAAGCGATTTTAGCAGCGAGCGGGAAATTCTTTACAAAGTTCTGTTCGATATGAAGCGAGACGTTAACGACCTTAAAAAACTAACCTTGGAATTGATGAAAACCGGAAATGCAGCCAAGGTAAAGGAGGAAAATTCCTCGCTTATCAATAAAATCTATTCCGAGGAAAACGATGCCGAAGAAGCCCTTGCCTCCATAATCGAGGATGGCAACGGCAGTGAGGAAGCGGCCGTCGAAGTTTTCAGCATTCCCCAAGGCGCTGCCGAACAGGGAAAGGATAAATATGAATATGCCGAGGAAATCCAGGAAGAGGAAAATCTTTCGCTACAGCAAAAAGAATTGGAACTCATCAAGAAATCGCTCGAAAAATATAATGGTAAACGCAAGGATGCTGCAGATGAGCTGGGCATTTCAGAAAGAACGCTCTATCGGAAAATTAAACAATACGATTTGTAGGTTGGTTGAGGGTTGATGGTTGATGGTTTTTTAAAAATTAAAATGATTTAGATGCTTCAAAAGATTTTCGGAGGTTTGCTTCTTATTTCGGTCCTTTTTTTCCAGGCCTGTGGGCCCTATTCGTTTACGGGTGCCGATATAAATTACAGCACTACCAAAACGGTGCAGGTCAATTATTTTCAGAACATCGCCCCTATCGTGGAACCGGGAATTGCCCGCGATTTTACCCAAAAATTGCAGGATCTGCTTTTGAATCAAACCAGTTTGGATTTGGTAAACAACAATGGCGATTTGGTTTATGAAGGCGAAATAACCCAGTATTACATTGCGCCGATAACCGCGACTTCCAACAGCACCGCGGCGCAAAACCGGTTGACCATCGCCATCAACGTTCGGTTTTACAACACCAAGGATCCGCTGAAGGATTTTGAGCAGTCGTTCAGTTTTTATTATGATTACCCCGGAACCACCCAGTTGACCGGCTCGAGATTGGACGCCGCGGTCGATATTATTTTTGAGCGATTGACGCAGGATATTTTTAATAAATCGCTCGCAAACTGGTAAGATTTTGAATACCTCAAACTTTACATATCTGCTCGCCAACCCACAGAAGATAACTTCGGAAGATGTGGCCGCCCTGGATTTGATATTAAAAGAATACCCCTATTTCCAAAGCGCGCGGGCGTTGCAATTAAAAGGTCTAAAAAACAGCGATAGTTTTTTATATAACGATGCACTAAAACTAACGGCGGCCCACACGACAGATCGCGATATTTTGTTTGAATATATCACTTCGGAAAAATTTATCCAAAATGAAATCTCACAATCCATTTTGCAGCACGATGCTTCCGTGGAAGCGATAAATGTGGTTTCAGAAAATGTTTCGGAACAAATAAGCCTTGAAATCGACAGGCAACTGAAAGCCGAATTGCAAAAAGCCGAGGATATTTTAAATCCGCAACTTTTTCAAAGAAAAGTGGAATCCGTAACCGGTTTAACTGAAAAAAAAGAAAATAAACCAGAGGAAATCCTGCAACCGGACAAACCATTGGAGTTTACGAAAAGTGATACCCATTCCTTCGCCGAATGGTTAAAACTGACCAGGGCAAAACCCATTGAACGGGCCACGGAAACTGAGGAAGCAGCCGAAACCCAAAAGGACGAAAGGGAGCGAAAATTTGAACTTATCGATAAATTCATTCAGCAACGGCCAAAAATAATTCCGGCGGAAACGGAAGCCCAAACCGCAAAAGAAGAAAAAAACAGCCTCCACCTTCCACACACAACGCCTTCAGATTCGCTAATGACGGAGACTTTGGCCAAAGTTTATTTGCAGCAAAAGAATTATAAAAAAGCCATTCAAGCCTATAAAATTTTAATTTTGAAAAATCCCGAAAAAAGTGGTTTCTTTGCAGACCAAATTCGGGCAATAGAAAAATTGATTAATTCGGAAAACTCATGAGCACGTTTACAATATTCTTGGTTTTAATAATGATAGTGGCCTTTTTGTTGGTCGTAGTAATAATGGTTCAGAACCCAAAAGGCGGCGGACTTTCATCGTCTTTCGGCGGTGGCGGCGGCGCACAGATTGGTGGCGTTCAAAAAACAAGTGATTTCCTCGACAAAAGTACCTGGACGCTTGCAACCATTATGTTGGCGTTGATTTTATTTTCAAACGTTTTTATTATGGGCGGCAACAGCCTGCAATCAAAAACTTTTGATGAGAGCGCGGTTCCCGCAGTTCCAACTACAGAAACCCCAGCACCTGCCGCAACCGATACTACCAACTAATATTTATTACAATATATTCTTGAAAATGCCAGCTTCTGACAAGCTGGCATTTTTGTTTTGGGAAACTGTCAGTTTATGGGCAGTGGCACAATTTCTGCCAATTAGGAAACAAACATTAAAAACCAAAGTTTAACTTTAAAAACATACATTGAAAATGGCATTAAAAATTCAACCACTTTCAGACCGTGTTTTGGTGCAGCCGCAAGAGGCAGAGACCAAGACCGCTTCTGGCATTTACATTCCAGATTCCGCAAAAGAAAAACCGCAACAAGGAAAGGTAGTCGCTGTGGGCAAAGGCAAAGAAGACCACAAAATGACCGTGAAGGTTGGCGACACCGTGCTTTACGGCAAATATTCCGGCAGCGAATTAAAATTTGACGGCAAGGATTATCTCATTATGCGCGAGGATGATATTTTGGCCATCATCTAAATTCCAAATCACAAGTACCAAATTCCAAAATTTGGGATTTGGGATTTTTATTTTGGAATTTCTTCAAAAACAAAAAGTTTAAAATTTATAAGTATTAACTAAAGATTTCCGCCTTCGCGGAAATGATAAAATTAAAGTTTATGGCAAAAGATATAAAATTTGATGTAGAGGCACGCGACAGTATAAAACGCGGCGTTGACGCATTGGCAAACGCAGTAAAAGTAACCTTGGGCCCAAAAGGCCGCAACGTAATCATCAGTAAATCCTTTGGCGCGCCACAAGTGACCAAGGATGGCGTGACCGTTGCAAAAGAAATTGAATTGGAGGACTCCCTTGAAAATATGGGAGCCCAAATGGTGAAGGAAGTAGCTTCCAAAACCAACGATCTTGCGGGCGATGGAACAACGACCGCAACCGTACTTGCACAGGCAATCGTAAAAGAAGGTCTAAAAAACGTTGCTGCCGGCGCCAACCCAATGGATTTGAAACGTGGAATTGACAAAGCCGTGGAGGCCATCGTTAGCAACCTCGAAAAACAAGCTACAAAGGTTGGCAATTCTTCCGAAATGATAAAACAAGTAGCCTCTATTTCTGCCAACAACGATGATGTTATTGGTGAATTGATCGCGAAAGCTTTCGGAAAAGTTGGAAAAGAAGGTGTAATTACCGTGGAAGAAGCAAAAGGAACCGAAACCTACGTTGATGTGGTAGAAGGAATGCAGTTTGACCGTGGCTACCTTTCTCCCTATTTCGTAACCGATACGGAAAAAATGCAGACTGAATTGGACAACCCAATGATTTTGCTTTACGACAAGAAAATTTCTTCAATGAAAGATTTGCTTCCAATACTTGAGCCAGTGGCACAACAAGGAAAATCTTTATTGATTATTGCGGAAGATGTTGACGGTGAGGCTTTGGCTACTTTGGTGGTAAACAAACTTCGCGGTTCGTTGAAAATCGCTGCGGTAAAAGCGCCCGGTTTTGGCGACAGAAGAAAAGCCATGTTGGAGGACATCGCAATTTTAACCGGTGGAACCGTTATTGCCGAAGAGCGCGGATTCACTTTGGAAAACGCCACTGTTGATATGTTGGGATCTGCCGAAACAGTCACCATCGACAAAGACAACACAACTATTGTGAATGGTGCCGGCAAGAAAGAGGACATTAAAGGTCGCGTAAACCAAATTAAGGCCCAAATTGAAACTACCACCAGCGATTATGACAAAGAAAAATTGCAGGAGCGTTTGGCAAAATTGGCCGGCGGTGTTGCCGTACTTTACGTTGGTGCAGCTTCCGAAGTGGAAATGAAAGAGAAAAAAGACCGAGTTGATGATGCCCTTCACGCAACCCGTGCCGCCGTTGAGGAAGGTATTGTTGCCGGAGGTGGCGTTGCCTTGGTTCGCGCCATCGAAACGTTGAAAAAACTCACCACCGAAACATTGGACGAAACCACTGGGGTACAAATCGTGGCGCGCGCCATTGAGGCTCCGCTTCGTACGATTGTTGAAAACGCTGGCGGTGAGGGTTCTGTGGTAATCAACAAAGTAATGGAAGGCAAGAAAAACTTTGGCTACGATGCCAAAACAGAACAATACGTCGATATGCTAAAGGCAGGAATTATCGATCCTAAAAAAGTAACCCGGATCGCACTTGAAAACGCTGCTTCGGTTGCTGGGATGATCTTGACTACCGAATGTGCTTTGGTTGACATAAAAGAAGAACATGCCGGCGGCGGAATGCCAGGCGGTATGGGCGGTGGAATGCCCGGGATGATGTAATTCCCAAAAGTGATTAATAGAACTAAACCTCACAGGTCTTCAAGATTTGTGAGGTTTTTTTATTTCCGAAATTTTTAAAAAGTAACCTCAACTTCTTTCAACTCGCCACCTCTATCAACAATAACTATTGCCGTCTGTCTCTTTTCAAATTTCGAAAGACTTTTCATATAGCTCATCATATCGGTTACTTCATGCTCGCCCATTTTCACTACAATATCACCTTTTTGAAGTCCTGCTTTTTGCGCGGGACGGTCTTCGCTAATGCCGTCAATCCGCATCCCCTTTCCGCTGAAAAGATAATCGGGCACCACACCCAATGTCACTTTAAAATCTGGAACCGCTTCACTTTCATTTTTGGTTTTTCTAAACGGAAGTTTTGGCTGACCGTCCAAATCTTTTATGATGCTGAAAATATAATTTGAAACGATTTCCATTCCCGCAAAATTCACTTTTTCGGTATCGTCGCTTGGTTTGTGGTAATCTTCGTGCTGTCCGGTAAAAAAATGCAACACGGGAATATCAGCCAAATAGAACGAAGTGTGATCGCTCGGCCCCACCCCGCTTTCGTTTTCCGCAATGTTCAAATCGCCTGCGTTTGCATTTACGGCCTGTTTCAAAACTGGCGAAGTTCCCACTCCGTAAACCGCCAAAGTATTTTCAGCATTCAATCTTCCAACCATATCCATATTCAGCATATAGGTTACTTTTTTGGTGTCAATGGTTGGGTTTTTTACGAAGTAATTGGAACCCAGCAAGCCTTCTTCTTCGCCCGAAAAAGCGATAAAAAGATAATTGTTTTGCTTCGGTCGCTGAGCAGAGTCGAAGCGAAGCGAATCCGCCAAATGAAGCATCATCGCCACACCACTTGCGTTATCGTCGGCTCCGTTGTGGATCGCTTCGCCCTCACGAAACAGGGAGTTTTCACCGCCCATCCCCAAATGGTCGTAATGCGCACCAATAACCACCGTATTTTCGGCTTTGTTGTCAAGGTAAGCAATTACATTTTCCGCCGTTTGGGTACTGTCGTTTTCTTCCGAAGTAAATTCAGCTTCCTGATGTGGGTTTTTGCTCGCCTTAAACGTGAATTTTTGAAAATACCCGTCCGTTCCTTTCGGCTGTAATCCTAAGTCTTTAAATCTTTTCGCAATATATTCTGCAGCTTTCTTTTCATCTGTGGAACCTGTTTTTCTTCCGTTAAGACTGTCGCTGGCCAAAACGGAAACATCTTCCTTCATGCTAACGGTTTTTTTAACGGGGGTTTCCTTACAGGAAAATAGAAGCGTCGCCACAAATAGCATTAAAATTATTCGCATATCATTACTTTTGTGCAAAAGTACATTAAAATGAAATTAGTTTATACCCTACTCATAGTTTCGCTGCTGGCCAGCTGTAAACAGGAAGTAAAGGACGCTTCCAAAGAAATAAATACGGAGACCTCTTTAACAAAAGAAGCCGTGCTCGACCCACAGACCAACGACACCTTGATCTATCCCGAGGAAAAGCATTTTAAGAATATCCGGCAGGTAACTTTTGGTGGCGATAATGCCGAAGCCTATTGGAGTTTTGACGATAGCAAACTCATCTTCCAAAGCAACAATAAAAACTGGGGCGTAAACTGTGACCAAATGTTTTTGATGAATGCTGACGAAACGTTTAAAGACAAGCAACCGCCGATGGTCAGCACCGGAAAAGGCCGAACCACTTGCAGCTATTTTCTGCCGGATGGAAAACACATTGTTTACGGCAGCACCCATTTAAATGACGAAAACTGTCCCGAAGTTCCCTTGAAAAAGGAAGGAAAATACGTTTGGCCCGTGTATGACAGCTTCGATATTTTTGTTGCAGATCTGGAAGGAAATATCACTGCACAGCTAACAAATGAGCCCGGTTATGATGCCGAGGCCACCGTTTCGCCCAAAGGCGATAAAATTGTTTTTACCAGCATGCGCAGCGGCGATCTGGAATTATACACTATGGACATAGACGGTAAAAATGTGAAGCAGATTACAAACCAATTGGGCTACGACGGCGGCGCATTCTTTTCGCCCGATGGTTCAAAATTGATTTTCCGCGCTTCCCGCCCAAAGACCGAAGCCGAAATAAAAGAATATAAGGATTTGCTTGCACAGGGCTTGGTGCAGCCCACCGAAATGGAACTTTTTATTTGCAACGCGGATGGAAGCGAGTTGCGCCAATTAACACATTTGGGAAATGCAAACTGGGCGCCTTTTTTTCACCCTTCCGGGGAAAAAGTGCTGTTTTCGAGCAATTTTGAATCAGAACGTGGCTTTCCTTTCAATCTATATCTAATTGACATTGACGGAAAAAATTTAGAGCGTGTTACCCACGGCAGAACCTTTGATGCATTCCCCGTATTTTCGAATGACGGGAAAAAATTGGCGTTTTCTTCCAACCGAAATAACGGCGGCGGGCACGATACCAATCTTTTTATAGCTGAATGGCAGGACTAAATAAAAGTTGAAGGTTGATTGTTGGTGGTGCCTGTTTGAAAATTTAAAATCAAACGTTTGATGCGTTTCATTAAACAGTATAAAATCCCGCTTTTATTTGCGATACTTTCCATCACGTTTTATAGCAGTTTTGGGTATGGTTTGGAGCGTTTTGAGTTTATAAAACTTATATCGCTATACACGGGACTGTTTATTTCGGCCTATTTTTTAATTGAAAAATCCCCTCTTTCCTTTAATCTATTAGTCCTTTTGGGAATTGGTTTTCGCTTGGTTTTTTTGGTTGCCATTCCCAATCTTTCGCAGGATTTTTATCGGTTTTTATGGGATGGGCGGTTGCTTTTGCAGGGCGTGAGTCCGTATTTGTTCGCTCCCAGTTCCGCGACCGAGCTTGTCCTGAGCGGAGTCGAAGGGCTCGGAGTGACTATTGAACAATCCCAACAATTAATTGAGGGGATGGGCACTCTAAACGGAGGCCATTTTAGCAATTACCCACCAATTAACCAACTGTTTTTTGCTATTGCCGCGCTGTTTGCGGGGAAAAATATTATAGGCTCCGTGATTGTGCTCCGCGTGCTGATTATTTTGGCAGATGTCGGAATTCTTTTCTTCGGAAAGAAACTTTTAGAAAAGTTGAATCTTCCAATTAAAAACATCTTTTGGTATTTTCTAAATCCTTTTATAATTATCGAACTTACTGGAAATCTTCATTTTGAAGGGGTGATGCTTTTCTTTTTTATTTGGGGAATGTATCTGTTGTTTAAGGGAAAGTGGTTTTGGGCAGCGGTCTTGATAGGAATTTCGGTTTCGGTAAAATTGATTCCGTTGTTGTTGTTGCCTATTTTTCTAAAATATTTCTGCACCTCAAAACCTTATAAGACCTCACAGGTCTTAAAGACCTGTGGGGTCTCAGGAATTGATTTTGGCCTTTTTAAATTTTATTCAGTGATTGGCCTAACTGTTCTTGCTACTTTTTTGCCTTTTATTTCAGCGGAATTTCTCAATAATTTTTCAAAAACCACAGCACTCTGGTTCCAAAACTTTGAGTTCAATGCCAGCGTTTATTACATCATTCGCTGGATTGGTTTTCAAACCATCGGTTGGAATATAATCGGCACGGTTGGGAAGATTTTGCCCATTTTGGTTTTTTTATCGGTGATGGCGTTGTCACTTTTCAGAAAAAATAACATTCCGAAACAGTTGTTTATTTCGATGCTTTTTGCAATTACTGTTTATTTTTTGCTTTCCACGACGGTGCATCCCTGGTATTTGGCCACTCCCTTGCTTCTTTCAATTTTTACCCGCTTTAAGTTCCCTATAGTATGGAGCTTTGTGGTCCTATTGAGTTATGCTGCCTATGGCAATGACGGATTTAAGGAAAACCTTTGGCTGGTGGCACTGGAGTATGTGGCGGTTTTATTTTTTATGGTTTGGGAAGTGTTTAAATTTGAATTTTATTCTTTTGAAAAGGGAGAGGAAATTTTGAAAACCGAAGAAAAATGATTAATTTTATACTGTTGAAAGTATAATTTTTAACCATTATGAAAAAGCAATATAAAACGAACGATAGCCAAAACTTTGCCGCCGAAGCTCCCACCCATTTTTACGATGGAAATTTAGCGGTTCCCCTAGTTGAAATGACTTCCATCCAAAAAATGCGTATCGTGCGCGGGGGCATCACAAAAACCTATCTAACCAAACTGAAGGAAGAAACTTCCTTAGATTATGACGCGCTGGCGCAGGCGCTGTCGGTTACGCGCGCTACGCTCATCAACAAAAAGGGCGATCAAAAATTCAGCGACCACGTTAGCGAGCGCATTATTGCAGTGGCCGAAATATATTCCTTTGGCTATGAGGTTTTTGAGGATAAAGCTCGCTTCAACCAATGGATGTTTTCCCCGAATCAGGCGCTTTCTGGCGCGGTTCCTTTTGATCTTATGGACAATCAATTTGGCCGCGAAGAAATTCGGAACCTCATTGGCCGTATTGCTTATGGCGTTTATTCTTAACCATGAAGGTTTTTCGAATCAGCAAAACCCAATATGCGAACGACCTGCAGGGAACGGGTTCCAAACTTTTCGGTGGCCGGTGGAACCATATTGACACGCCCTGCATCTACACTTCGGAAAGTCGGGCTTTGGCGGTTTTGGAATACTCTGCCAATATTGCGATTGATTTTATCCCGCGGGCGTTAAGCCTCTGCATTTTCGAAATTGATGAAGCCCAAATTGAATTAACCAAAATTGAAGATTTACCCGGAAACTGGACCGAGACCCCGGCGCCAAAAGTTACGAAGGATTTTGGCACACAGTGGTTAAAGGAAAGAAAGGGTATTTTAAAACTTCCTTCCATAATTATCCCACAGGAATTTAATTATTTGTTGAACCCCCTTTCGGAAAAACCCGGGTTTAAACTGGTCGAAACTTATGACTTTGTTTATGATCTCCGCATCAAAAACGTTTGAATACAACCCTTCATTATTGAGAAAATTTTATTTCTTCACCTTTTCCACACGATACAATTCCCTTCTTCTATCTTTTAGATTGCGCACCGCACCGTAATGGTGAAGTTCGCGCAATAGGTCGATATCCACGTCCACGATAAGGATCATTTCGGTATTCGGGGTGGTTTCGGCCTTAACCCCATTGTTGGGAAAGGAAAAATCGGAGGGTGTAAACACGGCGCTCTGCGCATATTGAATGTCCATATTGTGCACCTTGGGCAGGTTGCCCACACTGCCGGCAATGGCCACGTAACATTCGTTTTCAACCGCTCGCGCCTGGGCACAGATGCGCACGCGGGAATAGCCATTTTGGGTATCTGTCAAAAAGGGAACAAAAAGAATGTCCATTCCGTCATCGGCCAAAAGGCGGGAAAGCTCCGGAAATTCTGAATCGTAACATATCAAGATGCCCACTTTACCACAATCGGTATCGAAGGTTTTGATGGTATTTCCTTTGGAAAGGCCCCAAACCCGTTCCTCATCGGGCGTTACATGTATTTTTTCATAGCGGTCCACACGACCGTCCCGATGGCACAAATAACCTACGTTGTACAGTTTTCCGCGCACAATTTCGGGCATACTCCCGGAAATGATATTGATGTTGTATGAAATAGCAAACTGCGACATCCGTTCGGTAATTTCCTTAGTATGCTCGGCCAATTGACGAATGGCCTCCGGCTCGCTCAAATGGTTGTAGTCGGCCATCAACGGCGCATTAAAAAATTCGGGAAAGAGCGCAAAATCGCAATGATAGCCCGCCAGGCTGTCAATAAAATACTCGGCTTGGTGCATAAGATCCTCCATTCCGGCATAAGTTCGCATCTGCCATTGAATAAGGCCAAGGCGAACCACGGTTTTCACGGCTGCGGGTTTTGGTTTTTTTAGAGGTTTAGTGTAATAAATATTGTCCCATTCCATCAAAACCGCAAACTCGCCACTGGCCTTATCGCCTTCCAGATAGCCCTTCAAGACGCGAACGGGATGAAAATCATTTGATATTTGAAAATTGAGCACCGGATCGTCAATCTGTTTCCGCTTAACCCTTTCAATGTATTGTTTTGGTGTAAGTTTATCGGCGTGAAGGTGATAATTCGGCATCCGGCCACCAAAGATGATACTCTTCAAATTCAGGTTCTCGCAGAGTTCTTTTCTGTAGTCATACAAGCGCCTTCCCAAACGAAGGCCTCGGAAATCGGGACGAATAAAAACATCTATACCATAAAGCACATCGCCCTCCGGATCGTGTATCTTAAAATTTGGATTACCCGTTACGTCGGCGTAGGTATGCTTTTCACCCAATTCATCAAAATCAACAATTATGGAAAGCGCACAACCGGCAATTTCGCCATCTGCCATTATCACCACCTGCCCCTCGGGAAAAATGTCGATAAGATTGCCAATTTCCTCTAGCTTCCAATAGCTATTTGGCATGCCGCCATAGGATTGGATAGTTGCTTTTTTCAATTCCTCATAATCTTTTAAAGTAAGGAATTTCAACTCTATATTTTCAATTTTCTTTGGATCCATAATTTAATTCATATTTTATTGGAACAACCTCCGGTCAAACGGAAAAGGTTCCACTTCAAAAATTTTTGCAAACCTCATCTCTGGATGCTGCGGATTTAGCAAATAATTAAAATCACCTTTCACCACTGCAGACGGTACTTTGAAAGCACAAGTTTCCCCCTTCCGAATAAAGGCATCACCCATTTCCTGGGTTTTTGGACTATGTGGAAACGTTCTCCAATCAAAATTCAGAAGCCCCAGGTCGAGTTCGGAAAGCATCAATTCATCGGGAAGTTCAAGCGTGATCATCATATAATCCTCGGGTAAGGAAAAAAGGTTTAAATGAACAGCGACTTCGGCCATGGCCAAGGCCCTACTTTGCGCCGCATAGACCATTTTAATTCCTTTCGAATTCCACCGATAACCAAAGAGAGCCGCACCCGTTCCACTTAAATCATCAACATATTTTTGCCGCGCAAGCCTGTAAACCCTCATTATGCAAAAATACCATGCTCGATGCGGTTAAGCTCTGCCATTACCATTTCCTTCCCATAAGAATTTTTAATTAACTCTGAAGGTTTTAGCCCACCCAAAGCATAGGAAGGCGCTTGCAACCAAGCATAAAATTTTTCAGAAGAACCGAAGACCCCAATGCCAAAGTTGGTTACCTCGGCAAGCTCAATAATTTTTTCAGAGTGAATCGATTTAAAGCAGTGCGCGCCATCTTCTCGATAGCGTTGAAGGGACTTCAAGGAAATATCGAGATAGGTGGCCCAATCGGCATCTGAAAATGGCGTGAATTTCTGGATTTGGGCAAATATTTTAAAGGGAACACCCTTCGCAATGGCTTTAACAATAAGCATTTTATTGAGAAAAAAATCGGAAAACGAAATATTTCCTAAATTATGCTCTAGACCATGGGCATAACTACTAAGTGGTTCATTGACGCGGTTAAGAACAGTATTTTGGTCATCATAACTCATAATACAACATTTGTCCCCAAATTTAAGACTTTTGTCCCGAATCTAAAACTATTTAGCTCATTATTTTTCTACATATCAAGTAAATAGGCAAAAATTAAGGGCGCCACAATGGTTGCATCGCTTTCAATAATAAATTTCGGAGTATCAATATCTAACTTGCCCCAAGTAATTTTTTCATTGGGAACCGCTCCGGAATAACTACCAAAACTCGTTGTAGAATCGCTGATTTGACAAAAATAACTCCAAAATGGAGTATCGGTCCTTTCCATATCTTGGTATAACATTGGAACAACACAAATGGGAAAATCACCCGCAATACCACCGCCTATTTGGAAAAAGCCAATACCTTTTTTGGAATTTTCCGTATACCAATCGGCCAAAAAGGTCATATATTCAATACCACTTTTCATGGTAGAGGCTTTCAACTCGCCTTTTAAACAATAGCTGGCGAAAATATTGCCCATCGTACTATCTTCCCAGCCGGGACAAACAATAGGTAAGTTTTTTTCCGCAGCCGCATACATCCACGAATCTTTTAAATCTATTTCATAATGCTCTTCCATAGCTCCGCTCAACAGCAGTTTGTACATATATTCGTGCGGAAGATAGCGCTCGCCCTTGGCTTCAGCTTCTTTCCACAACTTCACAATGTGCTTTTGGATTCTCCGGAAAGCTTCCTCTTCGGGAATACAAGTATCGGTAACCCGATTCATCCCTTTTTCCAAAAGTTCCCATTCGTCCTGCGGCGTTAAATCGCGATAATGTGGCACTCGCTTATAATGGCTATGGGCTACCAAATTCATAATATCCTCCTCAAGATTGGCCCCGGTGCAGGAAATGATATGCACTTTATCCTGACGGATCATTTCGGCAAAAATCTTTCCCATTTCCGCAGTACTCATTGCGCCTGCCAGAGAAATCAACATTTTTGAGCCTTGGTTCAATTGGGCCTCGTAGCCTTTCGCTGCATCCACGAGGGCGGCTGCATTGAAATGCAAATAGTATTTTTCAATAAATTTTGAAATAGCTCCTTTATTAGTACTCATCTTCTTCTGTGTTAAATTTTGAGATTCCTTTCTTTCCGCTTTCCTGTGCTTTGAAGTTGCTTTCGTATTCATCGTCCTCATCGGTGCCGGCAAATTTGTAAGTGAGCATTTTGTAATAAAGTTTTGCGGCCACAAAGTCTGACGCACGTTCGTCCTTATTTGGGCAAAGCTCCACAATATCAAAACCTACCACATTTTTTTCCTCAAAAACCTGTTTCAGGAAATCGAGCGTTTCGTACCAAAAAAGTCCCCCGGGCTCGGGCGTCCCGGTTGAGGGAAGGATGGAAGGATCCAGCGCATCCAAATCAAAAGTGATAAAAACATTTTCACCCAACGCCTCAATAACTTTATCCATCCAGTATTCATCTTTTGCCATATCGTGTGCAAAAAACACTTTCTCCTCATCCATCACCGTTGTTTCGGCAACGTCCATGCTTCGAATTCCTACTTGCACCAAATTGGTGTTCTGGCTTGCTTCATAAACCGCACAGGCGTGGTTGCACTTGGTGCCGTGATATTCTTTTCGAAGGTCAGCGTGGGCGTCGATATGAAGAACCGTTAGGTCATCAAAACACTCGTTGAAGGCGCGGATGCTTCCTATGGAAATGCTGTGCTCGCCACCAAAGAGGGTTACGAATTTGTTTCGCTTAATGTAATCCTTGGTAACTTTATGGACCTCTGCCACCATGGCTTCTGGAGAGGAATTTTCGGTAATGGCATCGGCAAGAAACACTCCCTGTTTGTACACTTCGGTTTGGGTTTCTATATCATATAATTCCATATTTTCCGAAGCATCCAAAAACGCCTCGGGGCCTTTGTCGGCACCTTTTTGCCAAGTGCTGGTTCCATCGTAGGGAACGGGGATCAATACAATTTTTGATGTTTCAAGGGCCGCGTATTTCTGCGGGATTCCGGCATACGTTTTAGTGCTCATAACCTAAAATGTTTAGCAATTGCTCGCTTGTTTGTTGTTCTGAAAAAAGTTGGGTCGTTATAGTATTGTTTTTATCTCTGTCAATCAAAATATGTTTGGGCGAAGGAATCAAACAGTGTTGTAAACCTCCAAAACCGCCAATGGTTTCTTGATAGGCTCCGGTATTGAAAAAACCAATATACAAAGGTTTTTCCTTTCGGAATTTGGGAAGATAGATGGCCGCCATATTTTGTTCACTGTTGTAATAATCGTCGCTATCGCAGGTCAAACCGCCCAGCAACACTCTTTCATATTCATCGTGCCAACGGTTAATGGCCAGCATAATAAAACGCTTGCTGATGGCCCACGTGTCGGGCAGGGTGGTTATAAAAGAAGAATTGATCATGTTCCACTTTTCACGGTCGTTCTGTTGTTTTTGGTACAGGATTTCGTAAATGGCTCCACCGCTTTCCCCAACGGTAAAACTTCCAAATTCAGTGAAAATATGCGGCACCGGCACCTCAGCCTCGGCACAGGTAATGTTTATTTGGTTCAAAATCTCATCCACCATATATTGGTAGTCATATTCAAAAGCCAACGAGTTTTTTATGGGGAAACCGCCGCCGATGTTCAAACTGTCCAAAGAGGGACAGATTTTTTTCAGCCGAACGTACACTTTCAAACATTTCACCAGCTCGTTCCAGTAATACGCCGTGTCGCGAATGCCGGTATTTATGAAGAAATGCAGCATTTTTAAATCTACCCGTTCGTTGTTTTTAATTTGTTCTTCGTAAAAAGGGATGATGTTTTTATAGCCAATTCCCAAACGCGAAGTATAGAATTCAAACTTCGGCTCTTCTTCCGAAGCGATGCGAATTCCAACGTTAAAATGATTTTTTATACTGTCGGACAGCAACTCGATTTCTTCGTAATTATCAATAATCGGTATGCAATTGTCGTGTCCATTGTTGATTAGCCGGGCAATGTTCTCGATATATTGGTCGCGTTTGAAGCCGTTGCAGATCACGTAGGTTTTATCGGTTACCTTTCCCGCAGCCTTCAAACTTTCCACAATGTCAATGTCAAAGGCCGAAGAGGTTTCTATATGGATGTCGTTTTTAAGTGCCTCATTCAGCACGTGCTTAAAATGGGAACTTTTGGTGCAGTAACAATAATTGTAACTACCTTTATAATCATTCTTTTTTATCCCCTTTTCAAACCACTTTTTGGCCAGTTTTATGTTTTCCGAAATCTTAGGAAGATAGGTAAACTTAAGCGGGGCGCCATATTGCTCTACCAGCCCCATAAGATCAATGCCGTGGAACTCAAGCCCGTTTTCGCCAAGTTTGAATTCTTCCTGCGGGAAATAATAGGTTTGGTCAATTAAGTCGATATATTTGGTGTTCATCCTTTTGTAGTCGTTGTTTGGTGTAAATTAAAAATTCTTGTTGCCTATTTCCCCAAAAACAGGAAGTATAACAAAAAATTAACGTGAAGATTACATGCGAATAGGCAACCGGTTTATGATGGAACTTTGGCCCAAAACCTGCTCTAACAAAGCAAAGTGAAGCAAAAATGTGTTTTTCATTTAGAAGCTATTTTTCCAAATTTTAAAAAAACCAACCATTTTAAAAAAAACGTTTTATGGATACAAATGTGCCAAAAAAAATTCAATTTTTTATACAAGGCGCTCAAATTTCCAGGGAAGCTACAACATACTGAACATATTCAGCTCCTTTTCGGTCAGCATGCGCCAACGACCGCGGGGCAGGTCCTTTTTGGTCAGCGGCCCAAGGGTAACGCAATCCACCCGGACCACATCATAATCAAAATGTTCAAAAATAGTTCTGATGATGCTATTTCCAGTATGTTTAATTTTTAGGCCTACCTCACTTTTCGGAGCATTTTCCACATAGCTTATTTCCTCAACGGCAATTTCCTTTCCTTCCACCACAATACCGTCCTTTATTTTTTTAAGGTGCTCGGCCTTTAGGTTTTTGTCCAATTCAATATGGAACAATCGAACAATACCCTTTTTGTTGAATTTCTGCACAAATTCATCATCGTTCGTAAAAAGTAGCAAGCCTGTAGCATTCCTGCCCAAACGGCCGAAAGGCTTTATTTTGGCGGTTGTGGCGTTGGCAACCAAATCCATAACCGTCATTCCCTTGGCGTTGCTGTCGGTAGTGGCAAACCCCTTGGGCTTATTCAGCAGCACATAGGTGTTCGGCTCCGGATTTAGGCGTCGGCCATCAAAGCGCACATCGTCCGTTAACTGAACTTTGTGTCCCATTTCATTGATGATTTTTCCGTTCACCGTTACCAAACCCGTTGCAATATAGGTGTCGGCCTCCCTGCGCGAGCAAATGCCGCTGTTGGCAATATATTTGTTAAGACGAATTCCGTCTTCCGGATTGCTTTTCTTGGTGGGTGCCACAGGTTTTTCACGCCTGCCAATTTCTTTTCCGCTTTTGTCGAACCGCAGCTTGGGCTTGGCCGGATCCTGCTGGCGACCGGTTTTTTTATGCAAGCCTTCCGATTTCAAAGGCGCGTTGCCACGAGCCAAACTCTTCTTTCGTGCATTTTTGCCTGGTTTGTTGGAACCTCTTCCCCTATCGTAATTATCGTTGGTGCTCATGGTTTGTTTTTTGCAAAGGTAATTATTTTAAGTTCGCGATGCCCGGTTTCCGATTGGGGTTAAAAAGGATGAAATTATTTATAAAAACCGAAAAACCTCTAAAGAGCCATCGCCCTCAAAATGCTCAAATAATCGGCTCTGTTCTTAACGAAATCCATTTCTGAAATATCAATAATTTTTATGTTGTCCGTGTGTTGGTTTTTAATAAATTCCAAATAGCCTTTATTCAATTTTTGCAAATAGGACGCTTGAATGCTCTGTTCGTATTTTCGGCCCCTCTTTTTAATGTTTTCCAACAGCCGCTCCGTATTTTGATAGAGATAAATATAGATATCGGGTTTTGGCAGCTCTTTGTGCATCATCTGAAACAGCTTTTTATAGAGTGCATATTCCTCTTCGGGCAGCGTTATACTGGCAAAAATCAACGACTTGTTCACGTCATAGTCTGCGACAACCGCCTCCTTAAAAAGGTCCAGTTGGGTAATGTCGTCCACCAGTTGTTGATAGCGATCTGCCAAAAAGGACATTTCCAACGGAAAGGCATAGCGCGCCGCATCTTCATAGAATTTCGGAAGAAAGGGATTGTCTTTAAACCGTTCCAAAATCAATTTGCTGTTGAAATCATTCGCGATTTTTGTAGCGAGGCTGGTTTTTCCCGCGCCAATATTTCCTTCAATGGCTATATAGCTATAGTTGGAAAGCGGTAGCGATTTTATGGGGTTGAACAACCATTTCGACTGTTTTTGTAAGTCGGTGCTATCAGAAGTTTCGGCCAATAGTTCCAGAATTGTTTTTTTCGAGACGGGATGGATTAGTTGCGCATTTAGTTCCGAAAGCGGCTGCAGCACGAATTTCCGCTTTTCCATTTGCGGGTGCGGAACCGTTAACTTTTCGGTTTCTATAATTTCCTCATCCACAAAAACAATATCGATATCAATCGGCCGCGAAGTATAGGTGTTGGAAGCTGTTCGCTTGCGGCCCATCTTTTTCTCGATTTCCAAAATGGTTTTTAAAATTTTGGAAGGTTTCATTTCTGTTTGAAGCCACACCGCACAATTTAGAAAGGCATCGCCATCAAAACCCATGGCGGGACTTTCATAAACCGAAGAAATTTTAACAATGGTGCCAACCCGCTCGAAAAGTAAATTTACCGCATTTTGAAGGTGCTCAAAACGGTTGCCCATATTGCTCCCAAGGGAAAGCTGAATGTTTAAAGATGGATTGATGGAATTTGGTTTTTTAATTTACGCCAATTGAAACAACACATCCTTCGTTGCTGCGAACGTTAAAAATAGTGTCGTCGTCAAAAATAAGATATTGTCCCTTTATGCCCTTTAAAATTCCTTCAAAAAAAGGCGATTTTTCCAAATTGAGCGATTTCGGTTTCTGCGGATATTTCAACACGGGAAATTCCAAATTGGTTTCGGCATTGTTTTCCAGATAATATTCCATTGCCTCTGCCGGAATGAACTCCCGAAGTCGGTCCCGCCATTCCACCAAGTTTTCGTCTTGTATGCTGTTGGTAACCATAGCGCGCCAATTGGTCTTATCGCTCACGTGTTCTTTTAGCGCTATTTCGGTGATTCCCGCCAAATAGCGGTTGGGAACTTCCACGATTTCAATGGCCTCGTGGGCACCTTGGTCTATCCATCGGGTAGGGATTTGGCTTTTCCGCGTTACGCCAACCTTAACGCTGCTGCTGTTTGCCAAATAGACCACGTGCGGCTGCAGCTGCACTTTTTGTTCATAGGCCAAGTCGCGGTCCTCAATGCCCAAATGGGCCTTGCTGAGTTCCGGGCTGATGATCCAGGCTGCCGCTTGGGGCACGGTATAAAAACAATCATAGCAAAACCCGTGTCGGAACACTTTTTTTTGAAGACCGCAATTCAAACATTGATAGCGCAAAAAATTAATGGAAATCTTCTTGTCCAAAAGCTGGTTTACGTGCAGAAAATCGGTTTCGAAAACCAGATAATACTGAATGGGCGAGCCGTTTTCAGTTTGCATTTTGGTGAGTACTCCTTCGTAATTCATTTATTCAAAATTATTTGTGGTGTAAATTTACGGGCTTGCTTTTTGAAAAACTTTGGTTCAAAAAAAGGGAAAACCGTAATTAGAAAATCGTTATTTTTATAGCATAAAGATAGCGGAAAAGTATGCCAATCCCCATTGTAAATTCCATTGCTTCTTGGTTTTTGAAGAAACGGTTCCACCAAATAGACCTTTTTTTGAAATATCCCATTGAGGTTCAGGAAGAACTGCTCTTCAATTTATTGCAAAAGGCAAAAAACACCGAAATGGGCCGCCAACACGACTTTTCATCCATAAAAACCTATGCCGATTTTGCAGCTCGCATACCCGTTACCACTTACGAAGAAATAGAATCGCGCATTGAACGTGCGCGCAAGGGCGAGAGCAACATTTTTTGGCCTACGCCCATTAAGTGGTTCGCAAAATCGAGCGGCACCACAAACGCCAAAAGTAAATTTATACCCGTTACCAACGATTCTTTGGAGGATTGTCATTATGCCGCCAGTAAGGATCTGTTGTGCATGTATTTGAACAACAATCCAGACGCCCAGTTGTTTTTGGGAAAAAGTCTGCGCCTTGGCGGAAGCAAACAATTGTACCAAGAAAACGGAACTGTTTTTGGCGACCTTTCAGCCATTTTAATAGACAATATGCCGTTTTGGGCCGAGTTCAGTAGTACGCCCAGTAATGAAATTTCCCTTTTGGGCGATTGGGAAATAAAGATGCAGGCCATTGTGAACGAAACCATAAAGGAAAATGTAACCAGCCTTGCCGGAGTTCCCTCGTGGATGCTGGTTTTGCTGAACAACGTAATGGAAACCACCGGCAGGGAAAATCTATTTGAAGTGTGGCCAAACCTGGAAGTTTATTTCCACGGCGGGGTAAATTTTGATCCCTACATAGACCAATACAACAAACTGTTGCCGAAAAGCAGTTTCAGATATTACGAAATTTACAATGCCTCGGAAGGTTTTTTTGCAATTCAGGACCGCAACGAAAACAAGGAATTGCTGTTGATGTTGGATTACGGAATATTTTATGAATTTATCCCGATGGAATCTTACGGCACTCCCGAAGAAAAGGTTATTCCGCTGAGCGAGGTGGAAGCCGGAAAAAATTATGCCGTCGTGATTACGACCAATGCGGGTCTTTGGCGCTATAAAATTGGCGATACCGTTCGGTTCACCTCAACGGACCCGTATCGAATTAAAGTGAGCGGCCGCACCAAACACCACATTAATGTGTTTGGGGAAGAATTGATTATTGAAAACGCCGAAACCGCTCTGCGAAAGGTTTCACAGCTCACCAATGCTGAAATTGTGGACTATACGGCCGCCCCAATTTTTATGAATGGAAAAGAAAAAGGAGCGCACGAATGGATTATCGAATTTAAATCGCCACCGGAGGATTTACAGTCGTTTACGCAACTTTTGGATTCTGCCCTGCAAGAGGTCAACAGCGACTATGAGGCCAAACGGTTTAACAATACCACTTTAAACGCCCCGAAAGTCCACCACGCACGCGAACGCCTTTTTTATGATTGGTTAAAGAAAAACGATAAATTGGGCGGACAACATAAAGTTCCAAGACTTTCCAATACGCGCGATTATTTAGAGGAACTTTTACGGCTGAACAGCAGTTTGTAGCCTTTTAAAAGAAGAATCAACCGCTCGCAAGGTGCTGTAAATCGGTCGTTTCAAACACTTTATCGACTCCATTTTTTAATTGTTGTATTTCAACGAATTTTCGCACACCTTCAACTAAAATTTTTGTGGGCATATCGCTTCCGAAGTAATTTTGGCCTATAAAATTTAGTATTCCATAAATGAAACGGATATTTTTTATAGGTTGTTTTTTAACCTTCACATTTTTGTTTACCTCCTGTGCCACAACACAAACGACAAAGGAAAAGGAAGTGGCCGGCTATAATTTAAAAAGCAAGAAAGAGCAGATGGAACAAAAAATTCTTTACAGCAAGAATAAAACCCTCTTGGCAATGCCCTGAAAACAATATAGCGCAATAAAAAAACCCCGATCCGTCGGGGTTTTTTATTGGTTTATGGTTTTTAAGAAACCGCCTTTAATTTTTGAAGCGTGGATTTGTTCAATTTGTCTTCTGCATATTCCTGGGTCACTCGGATGGCTTTTTCGTCGGTGCCGGGCAGGTCATACATAGCATCGGTAAGAATGGCCTCACACAGCGAGCGCAAGCCCCTAGCTCCAAGTTTGTACTCAATAGCCTGTTCCACAATAAAGTCGAGGGCTTCCTCAGTAATTTCAAAATCGATTCCATCCATTTCAAACAACTTTTTGTACTGTTTGATGATGGCGTTTTTAGGTTCGGTAAGAATGGCGCGGAGGGTTTCCTTGTCCAGCGGGTTCATATAGGTCAATACCGGAAGACGGCCAATAATTTCGGGGATCAAGCCAAAATCCTTCAAATCCTTCGGAATAATGTAGCGCAACATGTTGTCCTTCTCCATTTGGTTTTCCTTTGCGGAAGCGGTGAAACCAACAGCCTGCATATTCAACCTCTTAGAAATATGGCGCTCGATGCCGTCAAAAGCACCGCCTGCGATAAAAAGAATATTTTCAGTATTGACCTCAATGAATTTTTGGTCGGGGTGTTTTCTTCCTCCTTTTGGTGGCACGTTTACGGTGGTGCCTTCCAAAAGTTTCAACAATGCCTGCTGTACCCCTTCGCCACTAACATCGCGCGTAATGGAGGGATTGTCGCTCTTTCGGGCTATCTTGTCGATTTCGTCAATAAAAACAATTCCGTTTTCGGCTTTTTCGAGATTGTAGTCCGCGGCCTGCAACAATCGGGTTAAAATGCTTTCCACATCCTCGCCTACGTAGCCGGCTTCGGTTAAAACCGTTGCATCGACAATCGCCAAGGGAACGTTCAACATTCTGGCGATGGTTTTCGCTATCAAGGTTTTTCCGGTTCCGGTTTGACCAACAATGATGATGTTGCTTTTTTGTATTTCAATATCGTCGTCGCTTTTGGGCTGCAGCAATCGTTTATAGTGATTGTAAACCGCTACGGACATTACTTTTTTTGTAAATTCCTGCCCAATTACATATTCGTCCAAAAAGGCCTTTATGAGCTTGGGTTTTTTCAGCATTAAATCTTTTGACAGATCGGTATTGCCGGTGTGCAGCGCTTCTTCAACAACAATTCCATGCGCCTGCTCAATACAACGGTCGCAAATATGGGCGTCCAATCCGGCTATTAGCAGGTTTGTTTCCGATTTTTTTCGACCACAAAAGGAACATTCCAAATCTTCTTTCGACATAGTTTTCTTTTTCAAAAATTGGGTTTCTTTTTAATTTCGTGTCAATATTTCATCGATCATACCGTATTCGAGCGCTTTATCAGCTTTCATCCAATAGTCGCGGTCGCTATCTTCATAAACCTTTTCATAGGTTTGACCGGTGTGTTTAGCTATAATTTTATAGAGTTCTTCCTTTAAGGTAATAATTTCCCGGGCGGTGATTTCAATATCGCTAGCCTGTCCCTGCGCTCCGCCCAAAGGTTGGTGGATCATCACTCGCGAGTGGGTCAAACCACTTCGCTTCCCCTTTTCGCCGGCACATAGGAGGACGGCGGCCATAGAGGCGGCCATCCCTGTGCAAATCGTCGCTACATCTGGCTTTATGAATTGCATGGTGTCATAAATTCCCAAGCCTGCATACACGCTCCCTCCGGGGGAATTGATGTAAATTTGGATATCGCGAGAGGCATCGGTACTTGCCAAAAACAGCAATTGTGCCTGCACGATATTGGCAACCTGATCGTTGATTCCCGTGCCGAGAAAAATGATGCGGTCCATCATTAAACGCGAAAAAACGTCCATGGCCACCGCGTTCATCTGCCGTTCCTCGATGATATTTGGAGTTAGGTTTACGGGATACATACTGCTAATGATCTGGTCATAATACATATTGCTGATCCCTTGGTCCTTTATTGCAAATTTTCTGAATTCGTTACTGTAGTTCATAAATGATACAATCCTGATTTTTTAATTTCTATTTCTTAAAAAGGGGATTTCTGTGTTTTCAGAAATCAAAAAGGCGTTAAATTTTTAATAAAAATCCAACGCCTAAAGATAACTATTTCTTCGCTGAATTATGCGTAGGCTTCCTTAATGAATTTGTCGTAGGTAACCTCTTTTGTCTTCAATTTTGCGTGCTCCTTAAAAAACTGCAACAATTTGTTGGTGTTTAATTGCTCGCTCAATCGCTGCACTTCTTCTTTGTTTGAAAGAATTCGGGCTGCGATGGATTCTAGTTCCTCGTCCGAAGGATTGGTCTGTCCGAACTGGGCCATTTGCACTTTGATCATATTTTTGGCATATTCCTTCAATTCGTCAAAAGTAACCTGCAAATTATTTTCTGCCCGTAGCTTTCCTTCTATCAATTGATAGCGAAGCCCTTTCTCGCTGCGTTCGTACTCTGCTTTTGCGTCTTCCTCTGAAAGCCTTTTTTCACCGCTCATGGCAATCCAGCGCTGCAAAAATTCCTTGGGCAGCTCAAATTTGGTGTTCTCTATTAGCGAATCAACCACATCGTTCAACAATTTTTGGTCGCTCTGTTGTGCAAATTGGCCCTCAGCATCTTCCTTTATTTTTGCTTTCAGTTCTTCTTCGGAAGTAACCACGCCTTCCCCGAACAATTTGTCGAACAATTCTTGGTTCAATGTTGCCATTTCGCGTTTGTTTACTTCGTCAATGGTGAAGGTCACTTCAATATCCAACCCGTGTGCATCGTCGTGTGAAACGCCCAAATATTTCTGGTTGTCGTGATCGTCGGCGAACATTCCTTTGGTCTGTAACAAAACGGTGTCGCCCACTTTTGCGCCAATTAAACTTCCCAATTGTTTTTTGCCCGCAATTACTTCTGTGGAAAGCGTTGTTTTCTTTTCAATTTCCTTTTCAGCCGAAGTAAAAGTGCCGGTAATCTCGTCGCCTTTTTCAACTTCCTTTTTAGAAATTAATTTTCCGTACTGCTTGCGGATGGTTTTTACTTGGTTGTTCAGCATTTCCTCGTCTGCAATGATTTTATAATGAACAACTTCATTCCCTTTTAAATCTATTTTGAAATCCGGTGCCAGACCCAATTCAAATTCAAATGAATAATTATCGGCATCCCAGTTAATATCGGCCTCATTTTTTGGAAGGGGGTTGCCCAACACATCGAGTTTTTCCTCGGTAAGAAATTTGTGAAGCGCGTCCTGCAAAAGTTTGTTCACTTCTTCCACGAGCACGGCCTTTCCATATTGTTTTTTCACCATGCCCATTGGCACATGGCCTTTGCGGAATCCGGGAATATTGGCGTTTTTTCGATAGTCGTTCAAAACTTTTTCCACCTTTCCGGAATAATCTTCTTTTGAAACTTCCACTGTTAGCACAGCGTTCAGTTTATCAATGTCTGTTTTTGTAATGTTCATTTTTTCTCTTCTGAATTTCGGGACGCAAAAGTACGGCTTTTTGCAAAACCCAACAAACATTTACAAACTGTTGTCCAGCGAATTATTGGTCTTCCTTTAAAAGGGAAAAAAGCAGGGACTGGAAAAGGGAGAGCAATAGACTGAAAAGTAATGCCCACCAAAGGGATGCCACCTCAAAACCGGCAACAAAATAATCTGCCATCAATATGATGATTGCGTTGATTATAAGAAGAAACAGGCCAAAGGTTACTATGGTTATCGGCAAGGTCAATAACACCAAAATGGGTTTTACCAAAAATCGCAAAAGCGCAATAACAATAGCCACAATTATGGCCGAACCGTATCCTTCTACCGCAACACCGGGAAGGATTTTCGCCAGCACGACCACGGCCAATGCCGTTAGCAATAGCTTGATAATTAGTTTCATAATTAGGGGTTGTTAATTTTTATAAAGATAAAAAAACCGCCCTGAAAAAAGGCGGTTTCTCCATTTTGATATATAGAATTATGGGTTGTTTGCCAAAGTAATGGTGCCATAATTGCCTATATGCACCTTCGGAATGGTAGCATCATAGGTTTCATTGATAGCTTGGATGATCAAGTTGGCCGTGTAGGCATACCCTCTTGGGGTGGGGTGCACCCCATCCAACGAAAAGGCACCACCCGTAACAAATTGTGATGTCAACACGCCGCCATCATAGCCAACACCGCCATTGGCAACCCTTGCCAACGCAGCTTTGGCATCCACATAGGCCAAGTTTTTGGAACCCGCAAGCGCCTGAATGGTCGCGTTATAGGCAGTGCTTGCCGCAGTAATGCGGGCCTGCTCGGTGGCCGCCAACACATATTGATCGCTTAGGGGAATGGACACTCCGATTACACCTTGTGGATTGTTTGGATCGGGCGTTGTTCCTAAAACTCCGGAAGCCGTGAGGACAATGAGATCGTCAGATTTAACCTGGCGCAATTGGCCCAAAAGCGTAGCCAATGGTGCCGGCAAACTAAAAGGAGGGCCCTGTAAAATTGCGGTTACATCGGTTAAATCATCATCCGTCATTATGGGATAATTTTGACCCGCCGAGAAATTGATCATTCGTTTTGCAGCTTCTTCGGGTGTTAAAACACCCACGCCCACCAATCCAGGCAAAATTTGGGTATTGTAGGCTCCAAACTGTGCATTCAGCTGTGCGGCAGTTGCAGCGTCCAGCGGAATAGCGTTTTTAGGAACGGTGGTGAAATATGGAATGGAGGTAACTTCGGGAATATTGATCAAAACCCCTTTGGCCCCATTGGCCGTCAAAGCATCCACTTGTTGGCTATACACCATCGCGAACACGTTCGGATCGGTAATATCATTGGGCCCGTAGGTGGAAGGATCAAAATTTCCGGTTTGGTCCGTGCCCGCCCCTCCGGAAGTGGCATAACTTAAAATGTCATTATTTCCAATCCAAAGACTGAAAAATGTTGGGTTTTGGGCAACCGCGTCACCGATAACGGTAGCATTTTCGCTACTTGCAAAACGAACAAAATAAGGGTTTGCCGCTCCCACTGGCACTCCTGCTATATTTCCGTAGCCGGGAGCGATTAAGTGAAAACTTTTTGCGCCGGGTACACCCATATTATTATAGGTGCTCGGAAGATGGTTGGCAATATCGGTAGTTGGGGTACCTTCCAATCGCACCGGTCCGGGATTTCCGTTGGCGTCCACCGACAGTACAAATCTATTTGCGGTAATTGGCGTTCCATTGAGAAGCATTCCCCCCAAATTATCGCTCATTAAAGGTTGATAAAATTCTCCGCCTCCGGCAAAGGCAAATTGCTGGGCCATAATGTTTGGATAGCTGTTTTTTTGGCCCGTGATATATAAGGCGCCGTCAGCATATCCTGCGGTTAGCGAATTTCCAACGGAAACATATTTCGAAAGATCTGCCGTGCCACTACTGTAAAAACCATCGTCGGTTACCGGACTGTCAAATTCTGGTTCGCAGCTTGCAAAGCCCAAGGCCAAAAGTGCGAATGTATAGGTATATATATTTTTCATCTGTCGCATTTTTTAGATTATAATTTATAAGTTAAGCCTAAGCCCGGAACGAAAGCATTGGTTTTATAAGTGCCTTTAAACGGCACTGCCACTCCATTCTCGAAATAGTAGTTATAGGAAGCATCCACTTCCTTGAAATGTGAATATAGGAAGGAGGCATCAATTTGCAAATGCTCACCCAAGTTTACGGTAAGTCCCGCAGTAAAATTGTTGCTGTCGTTCCGTGGTGTTTCGGGTGCAAAATACCCTTCCCGCACTGGAGATTCATCAAAGTAGTAACCAGCTCGCAACGTAAACATTTTGGTGGCCTCATATTGCATTCCAAAACGATAGATGGAAGCATTTTTATAATTGCGTGCATTTTTTGAATCTGGGATCTCCGTATTTGCAAAATCAATATCCAAAGATTCATAAACATCCCAATAGGTTCTGTTGAAATCGAACGCTACCGTCCAATTTTCGCAGAAGTCGTAGGACATCCCCACGGTCATTTCTGCTGGCATCGGCAACGAGGCTTTAATGGAAGTATTCTCAAAGGGTGTTAACGGAGAATTTGGAACATTCGCAAATTCGGCGGTCCCGTCTTCGGCCTCCAAAATTATTTCGGAGCGGTACGTGGCTCCAATATGAAGATTTTCCGTTGGATTGAACATAGCGCTGGCAACCCATCCCCAATTGTTTACGCCCGAAGCATCAATGGTAACATTGGCACGGTTGCCCTCAAGATCCGTCAAGGTCCGGTTCAGGTTTCGATTAAAATTAACTGAGCCGGTAACATATATAGGCCCGCCGCCAAAACTCAATTTGTCATTAATTTTAAAAGAAACCGTAGGCTGGAAATAAATAGCCTTAAGGTCAATATTGTTCACCAAATGCGATCCGGCCCAGTCATCTTCATATTTTACCTCGCTGCCATAAGGAGTATAAACCCCCAAACCAAAGGCCAACCAGTCGGTTGCTTTATAGGAAGCGTAGAAATAGAGAGGCGTTCCCATTGGGCTGTCGGTTCGGGCATTGGCCCCTGTTTCGGCATCCTGATAGGCAATGTTCGAGAAAACCCCGTGCATACCCGCAGTTACGTTAAATTTGTCTTCCAAATAAACCAGACCGGCGGGGTTGAAAAACACCAGTTCACTGCTATTGATTACGGCCACCCCGGTATGGCCCATTGCCAAGGATTTATTTCCCTGCAAACTCACCCGGTAGCCCCCGGCATAAGTGGCCGCTCCTGCAAGCACAAAAACGGCAAGTAGTAATATTTTCTTCATAATTGTTTTTTTAAGTGTTAATTCTGAGGATTACAAAAAAGTTCGATTCTATGTTTTACGTATTTCCTATGCGCGCATAGGAAATGTTCTTACAATATTATAAAAAAATTACAACAATTTAGTCTCTTTTTAAATTTTTGAAGGCAGCCCAAATCAAAATACTGGAAGTTTTATTTTATTCCCTTTTTAAAAATTGATTGCAGACTGAAAAAAAACCTTCGGGATTGTCTGCGTGTAGCCAATGGCCTGCATTGGGAACCATTTCAATGGAAGCTTGGGGAAAGTGTTTTTTGATCAACAATTCGTCCAACTGTTCAATGTAACCGCTTTTTTCACCGCCCACAAAGAGCGTATCGCCCTTGAAAACGCTGTTATCTGGCAAGGCGGCACCCACTTCAGCTATCTTGGCGGTTAAAACAGGAAGATTTATTCGGAGCCCAAACTCAGTTTTTCCCTTTCGATATAGGTTTTTTAAAAGAAAAAGCTTGGTGCCTTTGTCTTTTATATATTCCGACAGGACCTCCTCTGCCTCGCCGCGGCTGCCAATTTTGGTAAAATCTAATGCGTATAGCGCCTTCAAAATATCTTGATGGTGCTGCGGATAGGCCTTCGGGCCAATGTCGGCAATTATCAATTTGGAGACCATGGCGGGATAGGTTACGGCGAATTGCATGGCCACCTTTCCTCCCATAGAATGACCGAGCAAAACACAATTTTTAAGGTTTTTTTCCGCGCAATACTGTTGTAGATCGTCTGCCATAACCGCATAGGAAAATTCGTCGCTATGGAAACTGCGGCCGTGGTTTCGTTGGTCCAACAAGTGCACCTCATAGCCTTCTTCTGCCCAACGCATGCCGAGGGTTTTCCAGTTATCGCCCATTCCCAGAAAACCGTGAAGGATTATAAATGGCTGACCTGCTCCGAGAATTTGGGAATGTAAAATCATTGGCCGAGTTTTTTTAGATAGGAGGCGATAACCTTTTCCAAACCGTCATAAAGCGCCTCGCAAATTAGGGCGTGTCCGATACTTACTTCTAAAAGATTGGGGATGTTTTCCTTGAAAAACTGAATATTCTCCAACGAAAGATCGTGCCCGGCATTGATGCCCAAGTTCAATTTGCTCGCCAGTGCGGCACAGTCGGCGTAGGGTTTTATGGCTTCCTTGTTTCCAAGTGAATATTGTTTTGCATATTCCTCGGTATAAAGCTCAATGCGGTCCGTGCCCGTTTCGGCCGCTCCCTCAATCATTTTTAGGGAAGGATCCACAAAAATGGAAGTGCGTATTCCGTTTCGTTTGAACTCTGAAATAAGCTCCCTTAAATATTCTTTATGCTTTACGGTATCCCAACCTGCGTTGGAAGTAATGGCATCCACGGCATCGGGAACAAGCGTAACTTGGGAAGGTTTAATTTCCAAAACCATATCGGCGAACTTGTCCATCGGGTTTCCCTCGATGTTGTATTCCGTAGTAACTATTGATTTCAGCTCAAAAGCATCCCGATAGCGAATGTGTCGTTCATCGGGCCTGGGATGCACCGTGATTCCTTGGGCGCCGAATTTTTCAACATCTTTCGCAACTTGAAGCAAATCAGGCTTGTTGCCTCCGCGGGCATTGCGGAGGGTAGCTATTTTGTTAATGTTTACGCTTAATTTTGTCATTTTATAATGTTATAATAAACAAAAATACAAAGCTTGCAGCGCTTGGCGAACCTTTATTTTAGTAATTTGCGTGAAAAATACATTGCGATCGAAACCCTTAATTACATCATCAACGATATTGAACCTTTTGACATTTCGGCGAAGATAAAGGACGTACAGACCGTTTTTAACCAATTGACCTATTCGCACGTGCCCGTGGAAAAGGACGGCCAATATCTTGGATGCGTGTCTGAAAATGACGCCTATTGTTTTAACAACCAAAAGTCGTTGGGCGACTTTCAATATGCCTTAGAGCCGTTTCACGTGTTGGAAGACACCAATTGGCTGGACATATTGGAAGCTTTTGCCTTGAACAACAGCAATATTATGCCCGTGTTAGGGGCCGATAACAAATATTTGGGTTATTATGAATTGGGCGACATCATGAGCCTTTTCAACAATACGCCCTTTTTGAACGAAACCGGGGGCATTATTGTGGTGGAAAAGGGAATTCAAGAATATTCGTTTAGTGAGGTTTGCCAAATAGTGGAGTCCAACGGCACCCGCATTTTTGGGGTGTTTATTTCGAAAATTGAAAACAATCTGGTGCAGATTACCCTAAAAGTAGGCCACACCGCGCTGAACAGTATTGTGCAATCCTTCAGAAGATATAACTATACCGTAATCAGCCAGCACGAGGAGGATAAATTTTTGGAAGACTTGAAGGAACGTTCCAAATATTTGGACAAATACCTTAATATTTAGACTCCACTTCACGAGCATTTCAAAAAAAATAATTGGGCAACACAAGCGACTTCAAAAAAAACTGCATGAAAATAGGAATTTACGGCCAGTTCTATCACGAAAATTCTGAAATCTATATTCAGATGTTGCTGGACGCCCTTCAAAAAAAAGAGGCTGAAGTGCTCATTGAGCAGCAATTTTTGAAAATAATTAATCAAAACCAGGACATAACCAAAAACTTTTCGGGCTTCGCGACCTTCACCAAGCTTGACTCCAGTTTTGACCTATTTTTCAGTATTGGTGGCGATGGTACCATTTTGAAAGCCGTGACCTTTGTGGGCAATCTGGGCATTCCCATTGTGGGCATCAACACGGGGCGGCTGGGTTTTTTGGCTACCATCCAAAAAGAAGAAATCACCGAAAGCCTGAACCAAATCTTGGATGGCGAATATTCCATTTCTGAACGAAGTTTGCTTACCGTAGAGACCCTTCCGGCAAATCCGGAAATGGAACCTATGAATTTTGCCCTAAACGAGGTCGCCGTAAACCGAAAGAATACTACCTCGATGATAAAAGTAGAAACGCTCGTAAACGACAACTATCTTACCTCTTATTGGTCAGATGGGCTAATCGTTGCGACCCCAACGGGATCCACCGGCTATTCGCTGAGTTGCGGGGGACCCGTTATTGATCCCGAAGCGAACAATATTGTTTTGACACCCATCGCTCCCCACAATCTAAATGCAAGGCCCTTCGTACTTCCCGATTCCAGCACCATTACCTTAAAGGTTTCGGGGCGGGAAAACAGCTTTTTGGTTTCCATGGATTCCCGCATTGCCACTTTGGACAACCAAACCACCCTCATTATTAAAAAAGCTCCCTTCCACATTAAATTGTTGCAACTGCACGATGACAGCTTCATAAAAACCCTTCGCAAAAAACTTTTATGGGGCGAGGATAAGCGAAACTAAACAATAAAAACCTTCAAAATTTGTTAATCAACTGAGACAAATTGGCTTCCGGCAATGTGAAGCCAAGTTTATTTTTATATTTGCAAACTTTTAAAATATATGAAGTATTTCACTGCCGTTTTATTCACGTTTCTTACCGTGTTTCTGGCCCAATCGCAAACCTATGAAATAGGCGGAATGATCGGCGGGGCCAACTATATTGGCGATGTTGGGAGCACGAACTACATAAACCCGAATAGTTTTGCGGTGGGCGGAATATTTAAATGGAACCGCAGCGCGCGGCATGCCTTTCGGGGTTCAATAATGGTCGCAAAGATTAAAGGCGAAGATGCCAAAAGTTCAAATTCCCGCAGAAAGGAGCGCGGCTATTCCTTTGAAAACACGGTGAAGGAGCTTTCCATTGGATTGGAATATACCTTTTGGGACTTTGATGTGCACAGCCAAAAGGCCATAGCTACTCCTTATTTATATACCGGACTGACGGGCTTCAGCTATACGGCACTCTACAAAAGGGCGTCCAACAAAATTGTGGAATACGACAATGCGCTGAGCGTAGCCATTCCAATAGTTGTGGGCTATAAGGCAAATCTTAGCCAAAACGCCATGGTGGGTTTTGAAATTGGCGCCCGCTACACTTTCACCGATGATCTGGATGGCAGCAATCCCGTTAAAGGACTTGCAGATTCCGAGGCGCTTAAATTCGGCAATACAAATAGCGACGATTGGTACGTATTTACTGGAATAACAGTTACTTTTGCCTTCGGAAGAAAGCCTTGCTACTGCAATTTTTAAAGCTTACATGGACCCAAAAGATCAAATAGACCCCAACAAATTGCCCTCACATTTGGCAATTATTATGGACGGCAACGGGCGCTGGGCGAAACAAAAAGGCCTTTTTCGTTCCATGGGCCATGAAAATGGCACCAAAGCCGTACGCGAAATCGTGGAAGGTAGCGCCGAAATTGGAATTCCATTTTTAACGCTCTATGCGTTTTCGACCGAAAACTGGAACCGCCCAAAATTGGAGGTGGAATTATTGATGAAACTATTGGTTTCTTCCCTTAAAAAAGAAATCAAAACACTTTCCGACAACCAAATAAAACTCAATGCCATTGGCAATCTTGAAGCCCTCCCAAAAAAGGCCTATCGGGAATTGCTGGACGTAATGGAAAAGACCAAGGACAACCAGCGGATGACCCTCACCCTTGCCCTAAGCTACGGTTCGCGTGAAGAAATTACAAAAACAATAAAAGAGATTAGTCTTAAAGTTAAAAATAACCTAATTTCGCCGCATGAAATTGATGAAACGGTAATAAATAATCATCTTTACACGCAAAATTTACCAGATGTCGATTTATTGATCCGCACCAGTGGCGAACAGCGAATCAGCAACTTTTTGCTCTGGCAAATAGCGTATGCCGAACTGTATTTTACCGAGACACTTTGGCCCGATTACACGAAGAACCATCTTTTTGAAGCAATATTAAATTATCAAAACAGAGAAAGAAGATTTGGAAAAACCAGTGAACAACTTAATCAATAGTTCCTTATTGCCTATATTTAGAAAATCCTATTGTATTTTATTTTTTACAATATTTTCGGTTTTTACGCTTCAAGCGCAGCAAAAAGAACTTGATAGCGGAAAAAAATACACTATCAATAAAATCACCGTTACCGGAACCCAAAGTTTTAACGAACAAACGGTTATAGCCTTTACCGGTCTAAAAAAGGGAGACCGCATCTACATTCCCGGTGAAAAATTGAGCCAGGTAACCAAAAAACTCTGGGAGCAAAATCTGTTTAGCGACATTGCCTTCTACGTTACCCGAATGGACGAAGACAGCGTTGATCTGGAACTGTTCATTGTGGAGCTGCCCAAACTCAACGAGGTGACCATAACCGGAAAGGGAATCCGAAAGGCGAAAAAGAAGGAAATTAAAAAAGACAATGATTTAAAAGCCGGGACCAAAATCACCAAAAATCTTATTACCACCACCAAAAACTATATAAAAAATAAGTATAAAAAAGAGGGGTTTTACAACACGGCGGTCACCATAACCACAACGCCGGTGACGGATTCTGCCGGGGTGGAAACTTCCAAAAATATGATCATCAATGTGGACCGCGGCAAACGGGTGAAGGTTAAAAAAATAAATTTCGAAGGGAACGAACATTTCACGGACGGAAAATTGCGCCGGGCGATGAAAAAAACCAAACGCAAAAATTTTGTGCGTCTTTGGAAGCGCTCCAAATTTACCGAAGAGGGATTTGAGGAGGACAAGGAATCTATCCTTAAAAAATATAAGGCCAATGGCTATCGCGACGCACGAATAATTAGCGACACCCTTCGCGTGCTCGACAAAAAGAATATAGCGCTGGATATTAAACTGGAAGAAGGCGACAAATATTATTTTGGCGACATTAAGTTTATTGGAAATAGCGTGTTTACCGATAACCAACTACGGCAGCTTCTCGGCATCAAAAAAGGCGAAGTCTATAATGGCGTGCTGCTTCAAGAACGCATTCAGGACGATTCATCGCCCGACGCCGAGGACATTACCAATCTGTACCAAAACAACGGCTATCTCGCGGCGCGAATAAACCCTGTGGAGGTCGCCGTTCGGAACGACACCATCGATTTTGAGATAAGAATCATGGAGCGCAGTCTTTTCTATTTTGACCACGTTACCGTAGTGGGCAACGACCGCACCAACGATCACGTTATTTATCGGGAACTACGCACGCGACCCGACCAAAAATACAGCAAAAGGGACATTATCAGAACCATTCGCGAATTGGGCCAGTTAGGTTTCTTCGATCCCGAACAGCTAAGCCCGAATTTCAAAAAAGTGGACGAAAACAACGGTCTGGTAGATTTGGAATATTCGGTGGTGGAAAAAGGCTCCAGCCAAGTGGAACTCCAAGGGGGTTACGGTGGCGGAGGTTTTGTGGGGACTTTAGGGCTTTCCTTCAATAACTTTTCGTTGCGAAATCTTTTCAATTTAAAGGCTTACAAACCGCTTCCTATGGGTGATGGTCAAAAATTATCGCTTCGGGCCCAGGCCAGTAGCTATTATCAAACCTACAGCCTTTCGTTAACGGAGCCATGGTTGGGCGGGAAAAAGCCAGTGCAGCTTTCAACCTCCTTTTCGCACACCATCCAGAATTTTTATGACTACAACAACCGAAGGGCCGATAAATCGAGAAGTTTTACCATAACCGGCGGATCTGTTGGTTTGGCAAAAAAGGTAAAATGGCCGGACGACTATTTTGTTTGGTCCAATGCCATCAGCTTTCAACATTACAACCTGAACAATTATAATACGGGGCTTTTCACATTTGGCGATGGCTATTCCAACAACCTTGCCTATACCATTGGATTGAGTCGCAACAACACGGCTACGAACCCAATTTATCCTGTTCAAGGTTCCGATTTTAGCATCACTGCAAAACTCACCCTGCCCTATTCCGCTTTCAATAGTGTGGATTATAAGGCCCTCAAACAGGAAAGGGATAGATTAGAGTTAGTGGCGCCAGACGATCGTGACTATGTAAACGCCACGCAACGCATTTCGGCCATAGACCAAGAACGTTTTAAATGGCTTGAATACTACAAAATAAAGTTTAAGGGCACTTGGTACACAAGGTTATATGAAAAATTGGTATTGCGCACCAGCACCGAATTCGGTTTTTTGGGAGCCTATAACCAAGACCGCGGAGTGCCTCCATTTGAACGCTTTTTCGTTGGGGGCGATGGACTCGGAGCCTATAGTCTCGATGGTCGCGAAGTAATACAGTTAAGAGGTTACCCAAACCAATCACTTTCAGATGTTGACGGAAATACGATTTACGATAAATTTTCGTTAGAGGTGAGGTATCCAGTAACTTTGGCCCAGATGGCATCCATCTATGTTTTAGGTTTTGCGGAGGGCGGTGCTTCTTTTAATGGATTTAAGGATTACAATCCATTTGAATTAAAGCGTTCCGCTGGCGCAGGATTGCGTATATTTATGCCGGCATTCGGACTTTTGGGCATTGATTTTGGATATGGATTTGACCCCATCCTGAATGGAAATGAACCAAATGGCTGGCAAACCCATTTTATCATTGGACAACAATTTTAAAACTGGCACGATATTTTCTTAAACAACAACCAACAATTATGAAGACAAAAAAAATACTCTTTTTTACACTTGCCGTTTTTTGCTTTTCCCTTATGGCACAGGCCCAAAGAGGGGTTAGAATAGGATATATCGATATGGAATATATTCTGGAAAGTGTTCCCGAATACAAAGAAGCTTCCATTCAACTGGAAGGTAAAGTGCAACGTTGGAAACAGGACATTGAGAAAAAGCAGAAAGAAATAGATCAGATGAAATTGAACCTTGCCAACGAAAGAGTATTGCTTACCAAAGAGTTGGTGGACGAGCGCGAGGAGGAAATAAAAATCAAGGAAGACGAAATGCTAAAGTACCAGCAGGACCGTTTTGGCCCCAATGGCGATTTGATGATCCAGCGCCGACAATTGGTGCAGCCCATCCAAGACCAGGTTTTCAACATTGTTCAAGAAATAGCCGAAAACAAAAAATATGATTTCATCTTTGACAAATCGGCGGATGTGGTAATGCTCTTCGCGGCAAAAAGAAATGATATTAGCGATTTGGTATTGCGAAGCATAGAACGCGCAGGCAGAAGGGTGCAAGCAGCCGATAAAAAAGAAAAACGGGAAATAGAACAACGCGAAAAACTTTCGCTTGAAGAAGAAGGTGCGGTAACCGAGCGTGAAAAGGCCATACAGGAAAAACAAGAAGAGCGCGAAAAAATAGTAGAAGCCAAAAAAACCGAGCGTGAAGAAATGATGGCCCAACGCCAAAAGGAACGCGATTCCATTCGTGAAGCCAAAAAAGCTGAATTTGAGGAGCGCAGACAACGCCTTCTTATGGAACGCGAGCAACGCCGGGATTCCATTATGAACGCCCGTAAAAACAGAACCAATCCACCCCCCGGAGGCGAAGGGGGCGAAAATGGGCAATAGTTAATCTTAATCAATTCTTTCAAATAAATAACACTTAAATTTAATACACTTACAATGAGAAAAATGAAAACGTTACTAGTTGCAATTGCACTTTTCGTGGGGGCCACAAGTTTTGTAAACGCCCAATCCAAAATTGCACATATCAACGCACAGGAATTAATAGAGGCTATGCCCGAATATAAAGCTGCACAAAGCCAGCTTGAAAAGGTGCAGAAAACCTATGACACCGAAATTAAGGCTATGGCCAAGGAATTGGAAACAAAGATGAAGCAATATGACGCTGAGGCTACCAGCAAGACCGACGAGGAAAACCAAAAGCGTTTCCAAGAGGTTCAGGGAATGCAGGATAATATTCAGGCATACCGCCAACAGGCCCTTCAGGATTTGGACAAAAAAAGAACCGACATTTTTAAACCGATCCTTGAAAAAGCCCAAGCGACCATCCAAAAAGTAGCTAAAGCCCAAGGCTATCAATATGTGTTGGATTCAACCGTGGGCAGCGGCGTTATTCTTGCCGATGGAAAAGACCTAATGGCCGACGTGAAAAAAGAATTGGGAATGTAATTCCAATTTTTAAACAGAACATTTAAACTGTCCGTTTTTACGGGCAGTTTTTTTATGGAGAAGTCCCAAGTAATTGGCTATTTTTACGAAATGGATAAAAATAGTCCCATAGGCATATTCGATTCCGGCGTTGGAGGCTCCTCCATTTGGCAAGAAATCCACAAATTGCTACCGCTGGAACACACCATCTATTTGGCCGACAGCCGAAACGCTCCCTATGGAAACCGCTCCGCAGAAGAAATTTCAGATTTGAGCCATAAGAATGTGGAAAAGTTATTGGCGATGGGCTCTAAAATAATTGTGGTTGCCTGCAATACCGCCACTACCAATGCCATTGTCGCCCTTCGGGAAAATTTTGACATCCCCATTATTGGCATTGAACCGGCCATTAAGCCGGCTGCCCTAAAAACTGCTTCTAAAAGTGTGGGTATTTTGGCGACGAAAGGCACCCTTAGCAGCGCCCTTTTTAGCAAGACGGCTAAGGAATTTACCAAAGACATACACGTAGTGGAAATTATTGGCGAGGGGCTCGTGCCGCTTATTGAGGCCGGAAATTTGGATGGTCCCGAAATGGTTTCCCTGCTGAAAAAATATTCCGAACCCCTACTCGCGGCCAATGTGGATTATCTGGTCTTGGGGTGCAGCCACTATCCCTACATAATTCCACTATTAAAAAAACTGCTTCCGCCCCACGTAACCATAATTGATTCCGGAGAAGCGGTGGCGCGCCAAACAAAAACCGTATTGCAGAGTTTGAACCTGCTGCGCGAAGAAACCCAAAAACCAGAGCTCAAATTCTTCACCAATGCTTCAACCGACACTTTAAAATTTCTTCTAAAAAACTTCCAAAATCAAATTTCCATCGAGAAGATGGATTTTTGATTATTCCTTAAACCAAGAGGAATACATCACATAATTTTCAGCAATCCGGGCTATTTCGCCTTCGGTCAACTCGGGACTGACGTCCTTAATTTTTTTGGCGGGAACCCCCGCATATACGCTTCCACTCTTTACAACCGTATTTTTTGAAACAACCGCCCCTGCAGCTATAATTGAATTGCTTTCCACCACGCAATCGTCCATAACGATGCTTCCCATCCCAATCAATACATTGTCGTGTATCGTGCAGCCGTGCACAATGGCATTGTGGCCAATGGAAACATTATTGCCAATAGTGGTTGGCGAGGTTTTATAAGTCGCGTGGATAACGGCCCCATCCTGAACATTCACTTTATTCCCCATTTTAATAAAATGGACATCGCCACGGATTACGGCATTGAACCAAATACTGCACTGATTGCCCATAACGACATCGCCCACTATCGTGGCATTTTCTGCAATAAAACAATCTTTAGGGATCTGGGGATTTTTACCTTTTATGGATTTTAGTATCATGGTTTATAGCTTTTGGTTTATAGTTTTTGGTTTTTGATTGCAAGTTACAGGTTGCACGTTGCAGGTTCTCGTTTTATGGTTTATGATTTTAGGTTTAATTTTTGGCTTTTGGCTTTTGGCTTTGAGCTTTGAGCTTTGAGCTTTGAGCTTTGAGCTTTGAGCTTTGAGCTTTGAGCTTTTAAAAAAATTACAATTGAACCTAAACTCCCAAATTTGCAACCCGAAACTTGCGACCTTTAAAATTCAACTAAAATAACTCAGCAAATCTTTCTTCCTCGAAGGGCTGACCAGTAGTTCCTTTCCATTGGCCAGCACGACGCTTCCACCTTTGCCATTTCGGTATTCCGTTATCTGATTTACATTTACCAAAAACGATTTGTGAACGCGCACAAAACCATCGTTGCCGAGGGAATCCTCAAAATATTTCAGGGTTTTGCTCACCAACCGTTTCCCTGCTTTTAAATAGATTTGGGTGTAATTATCATCGGCCTGGCAATACAATATATCCTCTATGGAAAGCACCTCAAACCCATGCTGCAACGGAATAGTAATCTTGCCGACAACTTGGGTCTGCAAGGGCTTTAGCACTGTGTTTTGCAAGCTGTTTTCCTTCCGCTTAATTTCTTCAACATAATGCACGGCCTCTATCAGCTTATCGATGGAAATTGGCTTTAATAAATAATAGGCCGCGTGTGCGTTTAGGGCATCGATGGCATAATGGTCATAGGCGGTCACAAAAATGGTTTCAAACTGCCGATCGTCGATTTGGTCGAGAAGATCGAACGCGTTTCCGTAGGGCATTTCCACATCCAAAAAAACCACATCCAATTCCTTTTCTTTTATGAGGTTAAGCGCCTCCGCTACCGTAGCCGCCTCGCCTTCCAATGCGATATTCGGACAATATTTGGAAATATAGCCCTTTAAAATTTCGCGGCTGGTTTTCTCGTCTTCAACAATAATGGCTCGTAGTTTCATCGGTCCTTTCTCAAAATTAGTTCAACTTTGGTGCCGCAGTCCGGATGGTGTTCGTCGTGACCGAAAGCATCCTGCACGGTTACCGTAACTTTGTTTTTATACATTTGGTTCAAAATAGCAATTCTTTTTTCGGTAGTACCCATTCCTTTGGATTGTTGCTTTCTTTGGTTTTCGGTTTTGAATTTTTTTGAATTCTGCCGGCCAATTCCATTATCGACAATGGATATTTTGAGTGCGTCGGCGCCTAAAAGATCAAAATTTATATGCAACCAGCCCTTTTCATTTTTATACCGAAGCCCGTGCCAAACGGCATTTTCAACATAAGGCTGCAATAACATGGGCGGAATTTGAAAGGCGTTCTGCGCTATTTTTTCATCTATTGAAATTTTATAATCAAACGTATCCTTAAACCTAAAATGTTCCAACTTCACATAGAGTTCCAGCAACTCGATTTCCTTTTCGAGCGGCACAAAATCTTCCTCACTATTTTCCAAAACGGCGCGCATCAATAGCGAAAAATCGGTCAAATATTTATTGGCAGCGCGTTCGTCGTTGGTGGCGATAAACGTATTTACAGAATTAAGGGCGTTAAAGATGAAATGGGGGTTCATTTGTGAACGCAGCGATTTCAAGGCCAAAATAGCGTTGGCATATTTCTGCCGCTTCATGCTTTTAAACTGAACATAGGCCGCAAAAATCAACAGCAGCACGATGACCACCAAGGCACCGATGATCCATTTCTGGATGCGGTCGTTCTTTTGCGTGAGTTCTTGGTTTTCAAAAGCCAATTTATAACGGCTTTCGTTCAATTTTCTATCATTTTCCAAGCTGGCAATCCGGTTTTGCTTCTGCGTAATTTCCCTGCTAAAGCGCGCCGCTTGGCTGAGTTCCTGTTCCTTTTTTATGTAGAGTTCGTCCACAACTTCCACATATTTTTGATAGCTTTCCGTTGCCTTGTCGAACTGCCCAATATCGCGATATATTTCCGAAAGCTTGCGCACGGCATCCTTCTGCACTACGAGGTCTTCCTTGCTGTCCGCCAGTTCAATACTCTTTTGCAAATAGGGAATGGCCTGTTTATACTTTTCCTGCGCCACAAAAGCATTGGCAATTTTATAATTTTGGCGCTGCGGACTCAGGGCTTCATCGTCCACAGTGGCGCTTTTGTCCATGGATTTCAATTCCTCCAGCGTTTCTTCGCGCAGTTGGATTTCCTTTTCATATTCGCGGTTTTGGTTGTAAAAATCCGCCACTTTATTCTTTTCCGAAACCGCTCTTTGTTTGTTTTCTTTTTTGGCAAGTTTCAACGAATTGTCGAAATATTCCTCGGCCTCGGTCAATGCCCCGCTTTGCGCATAGGCCTCGCCAATTTTTGAATTTAGGTTGGTAATCTTCGGCTTAATTCCGCTTTCCTTGGCCAAATCGAGCGCTTTCTGATAATTGAAGACACTTTTCACGCCATCGCCAATGGCCTTATAAGTATCGGCAAGCCCTTCGTAAACGTCCACTTTTTGATAGGCTGAAAGATTCTCCCGTAGCAGTTTTTGGTAGGCGGAAATACTTTCTTGATAGTTCTTGTTTTTTGAAAACGCCTGCGCCAGTTTGATGCCTACTGCCTTACTGTCGCTATTTTGGAGGCTTTGCTTGAAATTGTCAACCGCCAAATCGGGCTGGCCCCAATAAAGATTGATATCGCCCAAGGTTTCAAGAGCGCGCGCGGTTTCTTTTTTTGAAAGAGTATGCTGTCCTTTTGGTTCTAGGGCTTTGGTTATATAATCAATGCTTTTTTGGGCGTCCTTTTTAAGAAAAAATTTCGATGAATCCAGATAAACCTCAAAACTGGCCAGTCTCTCCTTTTGGGTTGCTTTGGAAATAGGCGCAACCGCATCCATTGCCAATTTTTCAACTTTAATGATAATAAAATCGTTCGCGGTAATGGTATGATAGACCGTTACAAAATCGTCGCTTTTTATAACAAGCTCGTCGCCGATCCTCGCAGCTATGGCAAACCTTCCGGTAAGATCCGTCGTGGTGTAGGGGCCGCCCACAATTTCTATGTTCACCTTGGGGATTGGCTTGTTGGTTGCTGCTTCCATCACTTCTCCCTTCAAGGTAAAGGGCTGCAGCTCTCCCCTTCCCCTAATCTGCGAATAGGTGGACCCGCTGACCAAAAGGGCCAATAAAAAAACAAGAAAAAGATTTTTTTCCATTTCAATCTTAAAGCAACAAACTTAAGCATTTAGGGCAACGCTTAAAATTACATTTTTCCGAAATAGGATTCCAAATTCGAAAAAAAGCTGGGTTCCCTTACTGCGAAGTAGTTTTGCCTAATTCATAAATAGGTGTGGCTAAAAGAACGTTTTTTAGTAAAAAAGAAGGCACTAAGAGTAACCGATTGAGAATCTATCTAAAAATATAATCTATGAAATTTTTTCGGAAATTTTTCGCTATAACGAATGAAGGCCGAAGAAAATAATTTTCCGAGGAAGATAAAAATTTAGAAAATAGTTTGTAAAAAGAACTATTTAAAGCCCTGAAAAAGCAAACCTTATAAAAAGGCTAAAGACGGCATTAGTTTGCCGAATAAAAAAAATTGCCCGACCCAGCTACACGGATCAGGCAATATATTTTACATAGATTTTTTTCTTAATTAATGGCCGGACAATTACAGTCATACGGCTCAGGCCTTCCTCCCAAAAAGTCGTATCCCAAGGTAATCTGATGGTATGAACCTCCATCAAATCGCACATTGCCGGATTGATACGTATAGGTGTAGGCAAACATAAAATTCTTAAAATTAATGCCTAAAATTGGAGAAAAATATTGCGGTTTTTGTCCCTTCACAGAGCTACCGTCTAAATAGTCCGCCCCGTCAAATCCCCTTCGGTACGACAAACCGCCCCAAAGCTGTCCGAAATCCATTTCCCGATAGGCTTTGAAGTTGACATCAATTGCTTTTTCGCCCGTTCTTTCGGTCCATTGAAAAAGAAAAGACGGTTCATAGCTCCAAACATTGCCGTATTTCCCAATAGCATATCCCATAGATAATAAATATTTACGTTGGTTATTGGGTTCATATTTCTCGGTGTAAATAGATCTATTCTGAAAAATGATATTTTTTACGGTGAAGTGGCCCGAGAAATTAAGAAAGTTATAGGACAATCCGGCATCTACGTTAAAATAGGAAGTACTTTGTACGATGCCTGCAATTACAGGATCATAATCGTCCAATGGAAAGTTGGTTTCATCCAAGCGTTGTTGGATCAAACCGGCGCTCAAACCAAAGGACAATTGGTTCAGATCGGCCTCGCTTCTGGAAAACATCAAGTGGTGCGCATAGGTAATATAACCTCCCGTTTGGGAATGATATCCATTTTTATCATTAAAGAAAATAGCCCCAACGCCAGATCGCTCGCCCAATCTTGCATTAAAACTTACGGTTTGCAAGTTGGGGGCCTCCTCTTGATCGAACCATTGCTGCCGGGCAGTAAGCCGAAGTTGGTTATGCGTTGCTGCCCCAGCCATGGAAGGATGCAACAAATATAGATTATCAGCCAAATATTCCGAATATATAGGGATGCCGTCTTGAGAAAATCCATACAGCGATGTTAGCAAAAATAGGATAATGGGGAATTTTTTAATGTTCATAATTTCTATTTATCGTTTTAGGGTAAAATGTCCTTTGAATTCCTTCTGTGCGTCCTGTTCGCGGTACTCCACGCG
>JBLWUV010000008.1:0-142686 GCA_048268785.1 Aequorivita sp. | reverse complement strand
GCATACGCGTTACGCACCCGTGCGCCGGTCTCAGGGGAGCAAGCTCCCCCTACCCCTCGACTTGCATGTGTTAGGCCTGCCGCTAGCGTTCATCCTGAGCCAGGATCAAACTCTTCATCGTATAGTCTTAAATAAATTCGCGACCAATAACAATAAAGAGCACGACTCTCAAAAAAAAATTCTCGGGACTCTCACTTAGTTTAGTTTCTAATGTCGATCCCGCCCTCGCGGACGGAAATCTACGCTGTCAATTTCAATATCTCAATGAACTTTTAATTCTTGTTTTGCGCGCTTTCAAATCGTGTTTTGAAGTCACTCATTGTTTTAGCGGGTGCAAATGTACAACTCTTTTTTAAACCTGCAATACTTTTTAAAAAAATATTTCAAAAATTTTTAAGAGCGGTAATCTTGCTTTTTTGAACATTTCTATCTGTTCTTCTAAGCGGGTGCAAATATAGAACCCTTTCGGGTTATTGCAAACAAAAGTTGCACTTTTTTTTATTTAATTTTTGCCGTTTTTCCTAAGCCTTTGAGGCGCCACCACTTAGCGACAAAACTATTTTTATGGCATACTTATACCTTAATATATAGACTATTTTTTAATATATAAACTATTTTTTGGATTTGGATTGCGTTAGGGATTGAACGGCCTGTTTGAGCTCTGCCAATGCGCCCAAAAGCGCATTGGCAAGCGAGTAGTGAAAGCCCGGCCCTAAACCCTTTTCAGGCTTAGGGTAACGCCCAGATAGGCCATAACATTCTGATAATAACATATTGCATACGGCCGAAAGTAATAGTATCTTTGCACCCTAAAATTTTTAAGTATATGATAGCCATTACCCTACCGGACGGAAGTGTAAAGCATTTTGAGGCAGGCGTTACGCCAATGGATGTTGCCAAAAACATAAGCGAAGGATTTGCTCGAAACGTGATCTCGGCATCGTTTAATAATGTAACTATTGAAACCTCCACCCCTTTGACCAAGGACGGAAGCTTGGTACTTTATACTTGGAATAATGAGGAAGGGAAAAAAGCTTTTTGGCATTCCTCTGCCCATATACTTGCCCAGGCTTTGGAAGAGTTATTCCCGGGCGTAAAGTTGACCATTGGCCCAGCCATAGAAAACGGGTTTTATTACGATGTGGATTTTGGCGATAAATCAATTTCCGATAAAGATCTTAAAGCGATCGAGGACAAGATGCTTGAGATTGCCCGTGGAAAGCATGAATTTTCTATGCGCGAATCTTCTAAGGCCGTGGCGTTGGATTATTATAAAAAACAAGGCAACGAATATAAAGTGGAACTCATCGAAAACCTAGAGGACGGGACGATCACTTTTTGCGACCACGACACATTCACCGATTTATGCCGAGGCGGCCATATTCCGAATACCGGAATCGTAAAGGCCGTGAAGCTTATGAGTATTGCAGGGGCCTATTGGCGGGGTGATGAAAAGAACAAGCAGCTTACGCGAATCTATGGCATTAGTTTTCCCAAGCAAAAGGATTTAACCGAATACTTACAACTTCTGGAAGAAGCAAAAAAGCGCGACCACAGAAAGCTGGGGAAAGAACTTGAACTCTTTACCTTTTCACAAAAGGTTGGCCAAGGGCTGCCGTTATGGATGCCAAAAGGTGCCGCCTTGCGCGAGCGACTTGAAAATTTCCTGAAAAAAGCCCAGAAAAAAGCGGGATATGAAATGGTGGTAACCCCACATATTGGCCAAAAGGAACTGTATGTTACCTCGGGACATTACGCAAAATATGGGGCAGATAGCTTTCAGCCAATACACACCCCGAGCGAGGGCGAAGAGTTTTTGTTGAAACCTATGAACTGTCCGCACCATTGCGAAATTTATAACAGCAAACCCTGGTCGTATAAAGATCTTCCGAAGCGATTTGCGGAATTCGGAACGGTATATCGGTATGAGCAGAGTGGTGAGTTGCACGGCTTGACCCGTGTTCGCGGATTTACGCAGGATGATGCGCACATTTTCTGCACTCCCGATCAATTGGACAGCGAATTCAAAAAGGTAATCGACCTGGTATTATATGTCTTCGGCTCCTTAGGGTTCGAGAATTTTTATACCCAAGTTTCCTTGCGCGATCCCGAAAAGCCTGAAAAATATATCGGCAGCCTTGAAAATTGGGAAAAGGCGGAAAAAGCTATCATCAATGCCGCCGAATCGAAAGGATTGGATTATAAAATTGAATATGGCGAAGCCGCATTCTATGGTCCGAAATTGGATTTTATGGTAAAGGATGCGCTGGGCAGAAGCTGGCAATTGGGAACCATTCAGGTTGATTATAATCTTCCAGAGCGCTTTGAACTGGAATATAAAGGAAGCGATAATGAAACCCACCGCCCTGTGATGATCCATCGCGCGCCGTTCGGAAGTATGGAGCGTTTTGTGGCAATCCTATTGGAGCACACCGGGGGAAACTTCCCACTTTGGTTGACCCCTGAACAGGTTAGTATTTTGTCGTTAAGTGAAAAATATGAAAAATACGCACAAAAAGTTTTAAATTTGCTTGAAAATAACGAAATTCGCGCCCTTGTTGACAACAGGAACGAAACCATCGGCAAAAAAATTAGGGAGGCTGAAATGAACAAAATCCCATATATGCTGATTGTTGGGGAGCAAGAGGTAAAAGACGGAACGGTTTCTGTACGAAAACACGGCGAAGGCGATTTGGGCACCATGACTCCACAAGCCTTTTCGGAATTGATCCAACAAGCAATCAAGAAAGAATCCAAAGAATTTAATGTTTAACTAAATATTTTAAGCCATAGCAATACGAAGAAAAAGAAGTAAGGGACCTGCACGGGTAATTAAGGAAGACCAGCACAGAATCAATGGAAAGATTCGTGCAGAGGAGGTTCGCCTTGTAGGTGATAATGTTGAAATTGGGATTTATCCTCTAAGAAAGGCCAGAGAAATAGCCGAAGAACAGGAATTAGATCTTGTTGAAATTTCACCCAATGCAAATCCGCCCGTTTGTAAAGTAATAGATTACAAAAAGTTTGTTTACGAACAAAAAAAACGTGAAAAGGCATTAAAGGCAAAAGCCACCAAGGTTACCATTAAGGAAATTAGGTTTGGGCCGAATACCGACGATCACGATTATGAATTCAAGAAGAAACACGGCGAAAAGTTTTTGCAGGAAGGCTCCAAATTGAAGGCGTACGTTTTCTTCAAGGGCCGTTCCATTATTTACAAAGATCAGGGTGAAATCCTGCTTTTGCGTCTTGCGCGCGATTTGGAAGAATTCGGAAAAGTGGAGCAGATGCCCAAACTGGAAGGCAAACGGATGATTATGTTCATTGCCCCGAAGAAAAAATAGCGACACGCAGAAACGCACTGCCGTGGGTTTATGCGCCAGAAAAAATTTAAAATAAAGCGAAGTAATAAATAAAAAGTAGGAAACATGCCGAAACAAAAAACAAAATCCAGTGCCAAAAAGCGTTTTAAGCTTACCGGTTCCGGAAAGATTAAAAGAAAGCATGCGTTTAAAAGCCACATCTTGACAAAGAAAAGCAAAAAACGCAAACTCGCATTGACCCATGACGCGTTAGTGAACAAGGCCGATGAGAGCAATGTTAAGTTGATGCTTCGAATGAAGTAATAGCTTGACCGGTTAAAACAAATATTTAAACCCTGGAGTAGCGCAATCAAAGAATTCAGCATTCAGTTCCGATAGCCATCGGGTTCAGAATTAATGAATCGCCTGCTACAAAAAAAAATTAAAATTATGCCAAGATCAGTAAACTCAGTTGCGAAAAGAGCCCGCAGAAAAAAGGTTCTTAAACAGGCCAAAGGTTTCTTTGGAAGACGTAAAAACGTATGGACGGTTGCCAAAAATGCTGTTGAAAAAGCGATGCTTTACAGCTACCGCGACCGCCGTGCAAAAAAGAGAAATTTCAGATCCCTTTGGATCACCCGTATCAACGCGGGCGCAAGACAGCATGGAATGTCTTATTCACAATTTATGGGAGGTATGAAAAACAGCGGAATCGAACTTAACCGCAAGGTTTTGGCCGATTTGGCGATGAACCACCCAGAGGCTTTTGCCGCAATCGTAAAAAAAGTAAAATAAGACATTAACTATATTATTTCGCCTAAAAACCGCTTCAGCAATGAGGCGGTTTTTTTTTGAGGTACTACCAACTGGCCAGGTTTCAGTATCTTCGTTAAAAACCGTCCCATGTGCCGCATTGTTTTTCTATTTTTTTTATTGATCCTATTTCCTAATGGACTACTCAATGCCCAAAAGGGAACGGGCAAACGCTATAGGATAGACAGGTATGAATCCATCTATCTTCCCTTGGGCAAGATTTCCTTTGCCGATAGTTTGGTTGCATTTAAAGTAGGAAGTCCCGTTCCCGTTCAAAAATATCGCGACAGTATGCAATGTTTGCACGAACCCGACTATAAAAATTACCAAACCCCAAATTTTACTTCGTTGGGCTGTGGCGGCAGCTTGACGGTGGCCTTTACCGACAACGGTTTTATGAACTTGCCGGGCGACGATTTGTATTTGTTCGAAGTGGGCCCCTCCAAGGAACCCGCAAAAGTTGAAATTTCAGAAAACGGAGCCGATTGGGTCTATGCCGGAACCATATCCGGAGGCAAATCTGCGATAGATTTGAGCGCGGAAGGAATTGACAGTGAAACCGTTTTCTATTTTTTGCGGGTAACCGATTTGAAAGACCTCTGTAAGAGCAAAAGCGCAGGTGCAGATTTGGATGCCATTGGCGCCATCAACAGCGTAATAAAACTCTCAATTGGCGCCGATGTGCTGTTTGATGTGGCTAAATTCGATTTAAAAGAAAGCGCAAAACACAGATTGGATTCACTCACAAAAACCATTCAGAAAGTGGACAAGGCCACCCTATTAATCGAAGGTCATACCGATAGTGACGGCGATGAAATATCGAACATGGTGCTTTCCGAAAACAGATGTGTTGCAGTAAAAAATAGACTTATTGAGATTTTTGGGGAAGACTCGCTGTATGAATTTGAAGTGAAAGCCTATGGTGAAAGCAGACCACGGTTCGCAAATAATTCGGATTCAAACAAACAACAAAACCGGAGAGTAGAAATTACCGTTTTGCCACCAAAGGATTATTATGAAAATCTCTCAAAGAAATAGAGTTTATTTTATTTTGAATTTTGAATGTTAAATGTTGAATTAGGAGTTCGGGACTAGAGCTTTCCCGCCATAGACAGATTTGGAATTTAAAGAAGTTTTAGGTTTTCTGCTTTTTCTTCTTCGCCGCAGGGAAAAGCACATTGTTCAAAATTAGCCGATAGCCCGGAGAATTTGGATGAAGGGCCAGTTCAGTTTTTGCGTCCCCTACTCTATGCTGATAATCTTCGGGATCGTGACCGCCGTAGAAGGTAAAAAATCCTTTTCCTTTTATCCCGTGAATGTACCGGGCCTCGCCATTGGTTTTATTCTCACCCATCACCAACACATTCGCCTTAATTTCGTCGGGGTCAAAAGCTGTGGTTTGCCCCATAAAGCCTTTAACCAAAGCGGTATGGTTTTGACAGAGCATAGTGGGAATTGGATCCCATTTGGCAGAATAATCCATTAAAGTAAAGTAATCGCTTTCCTTGGCAATCCGGCGCTTTTCGGTCATATCGATACTGGAAAATTCATAGACCATCGGGCTGCGTTCCAAAATAAAATCGGTAAATGCAAAGGTTTTACCGTAATCTATTTTGTTTTGGTAATTGGGCTCGCTGGGATCGCCATCGAACATTGGCTCACAAATATCCACACCTTCGGCAGATAGGGCGATGTCAAAACTATCGGTCGCGCTGCACATGGCAAACATAAATCCACCACCAATAACGTAGTCGCGTATTTTTTGGGCCACGGCCAATTTTTCGTCGGAAACTTTATTGTAGCCGAGTTTTGCAGCAAGTTCCTCGGCATTTTTTTTCTCTTCTATATACCAAGGCGCAGAACGATAGGCACGGTAGAATTTTCCATATTGCCCCGTAAAATCCTCGTGGTGCAGGTGGAGCCAATCGTATAGAATTAATTGGTCGCCCAACACTTCCTCGTCATAGATTACCGTGTATGGAATTTCAGCATAGGTAAGCACCATAGTAACGGCATCGTCCCACGGCAAATTTCCTTTAGGCGAATAGACGGCTATTTTTGGCGCTTTTTCCAAAACCACCGCGTCCATATTTTGGGAGGGACTACTAATGTCTGAAAGAATTTGTTCTGTTTTGCTATCGGAAATCACTTCAAACGAAACACCCCGAATCTGACATTCCTTCTGTATTTCAGGCGCATCGGGCATTAAAAAAGAACCGCCGCGATAATTCAGCAACCATTTCACTTTTAATTGCTTTTCCAAAACCCAATAGGTAATTCCATAGGCTTTCAAATGCTCCTTTTGGCTGTCGGCATCCATAGGAATAAGAATGTACGAAGCGGAAGCTTTTACAAAAAAGAATAAGAAAAATATGGCGAAAATGAAACGTTGCATCCTGCGAATATAACGACAATTTTTAAGTCCTGTTTTAACCCTTCACAAAATCAATCCGCACACTCTTTAAAGTTAGAAGTATTTTCCAGCGAAAATCTTTTGATTAAAATGGCACGCCGCCGTCGTCATCGTCGTCGGTAAAATCGTTGTTCATCGCGCTGCCGAAAGCCTGGTCCGGCGAGGGCAGGTTGGTAGCTTTGAAGGTATCGTCATTGGCGGCATCATTCATACGGGAATGGATTTCGGTTGGCATTTCGAAGTCTGGAAGACTTTCAAATTTACCGAGATTGCCAATAAACCTCAACCGGATTTCGTCCAACCCACCGTTTCGATGCTTGGCGACAATAAATTCTGCCTGTCCGGCAGTGGGCGTGTGTTCCTCATCGTCCCACTCATCAATTTTATAGTATTCCGGGCGGTAAATAAACGAAACTATATCGGCATCCTGCTCAATGGCGCCCGATTCACGAAGGTCCGAAAGCAATGGGCGCTTGCTGCCGCCGCGAGTTTCGACGGCCCTTGACAGCTGCGACAGCGCAATAACGGGTATATTAAGTTCTTTGGCTAGGGCCTTTAAGTTCCTGGAAATGGTGGAAATTTCCTGTTCGCGATTGCCCCCTTTTTGGCTACCGCCGGCGGTCATCAATTGCAAATAATCTACAATTATCAGTTGAATGCCGTGTTGCGAGGAAAGCCTGCGCGCCTTGGCCCGAAGATCAAAAATGGACAGCGAGGGCGTGTCGTCAATAAAAAGGGGTGCTTTTTCCAGCCCTTTTACTTTCACGTTCAATTGTTCCCATTCATGTTTTTCAAGATTTCCAGTCCGGAGTTTTTCGGAACTCAATAGGGTTTCGGAGGAAATCAATCGGGTAATAAGCTGTACGGACGACATTTCCAGGGAAAAGAATGCCACGGGAATGTTGTGCTCCACCGCAATGTTTCGCGCCATGGAAAGGGTAAGCGCCGTTTTTCCCATACCCGGACGGGCGGCAATAATTATTAAATCGCTAGGTTGCCAGCCAGAGGTTAGTTTATCCACCTTCGCAAAACCAGATGGAACGCCTGATAGCCCTTCTTTGTTTGCAATTTCCTCGATTCGCTTTTTGGCTTGAATTACGAGACTTTGTGCCGTTTCTGAAGAACGCTTAATATTTCCTTGGGTAACTTCATATAGTTTGGCCTCGGCGGTGTCCAAAAGGTCGAACACATCGGTACTTTCATTATAGGATTCTTCAATTATCTCGTTTGAAATTTTAATCAAACTGCGCTGGATATATTTTTGGAGAATGATGCGCGCGTGGAATTCAATATGAGCCGAAGAGGACACTTTTTGGGTCAATTGGATCAAACAAAATTCACCGCCCACAAGTTCCATTTTGCCTTGTTTCTTAAGCTGGGTAGAAACGGTTAATAAGTCCACCGGTTGGCTGTCCTCAAAAAGATCGTGTATGGCCTCAAAAATATGTTGGTGCGCTTGTTTGTAGAAAACTTCGGGGTGCAAAATATCGATAACCTCATCGACGCCTTTTTTATCAATCATCAAAGCTCCCAATACAACTTCTTCTAAATCAATGGCTTGTGGTGGAATTTTTCCTTTTTCAAGCGAAATTACTTGGGAGGTTCGGGGCGAAAAACTGGTTTGAGGTTTGATTTTTTCCATGAAGCGAATGTAAAAAAAATGGTAGGACGAATGGGTGCTTTACTGTTTAACTATGTTAACCGTTCTTCAACAATGCAACTGTTGAAAACTAAAAAATATTGTTGATAACTCGTAAAAAAATCCGGGGCTCGCGCCCCGGATTCACGGTATGTTTTGGTATTGTTAGCCTTAACTTTTGAACTCGCCCATGGCCAAATATTTTTCCATGCGCTTTTTCACCAAATCGGTTGGGGATAACATTTTAAGAGACTCATAAGACTTTTCGATGCTCTTGGCGACGGTTAAAAAGGTTTTCTCTCGGTCGCTGTGGGCGCCGCCCAAGGGTTCCTTCACGATTTCGTCAATAAGTTTAAGTTTTTTCATATCGGCTGCCGTTAATTTTAAAGCTTCGGCCGCTTGTTCCTTAAATTCCCAACTTCGCCATAAAATGGACGAACAACTTTCGGGAGAAATTACGGAATACCAAGTGTTTTCGAGCATCAGGACCTTATCGCCCACTCCTATTCCCAAAGCCCCACCACTGGCACCCTCGCCAATGATGACCACAATGATTGGCACTTTCAAACGGGTCATTTCCAATATATTCCGGGCTATGGCTTCGCCCTGTCCCCTTTCTTCGGCTTCCAAACCGGGAAAAGCACCGGGGGTATCAATAAAACAGACCACCGGAAGGTTAAATTTTTCGGCAGATTTCATCAATCGCAATGCCTTGCGATAGCCTTCAGGATTTGCCATTCCAAAATTCCGGTACTGGCGGGTTTTGGTATTATAGCCTTTTTGCTGGCCAATAAGCATGTAACTTTGATCGCCTATTTTTCCAAGTCCGCCAACCATTGCCTTATCGTCCTTAAAATTTCGGTCGCCGTGGAGCTCCAAAAACGAATCGCCACAAATGGCGTTGATGTAGTCCATAGTATAAGGGCGGTCCGGATGGCGTGAAAGTTGGACCCGTTGCCAGGGAGTAAGGTTTTTATATATTTCCTTTTTGGCTTCGGACAATCTTTTTTCTATCTGTTTGCAAGTATTGGAAACATCCACATTGCTTTCAGTGCCGATAAGGCAAGCCTTTTCATATTGTTCCTGCAATTCTTTTATAGGGAGTTCAAAATCAAGATATTCCATAATAATTTTCCTAGTTTAAGACAGGTTTGTGTACAAAGATAGAATTTTGTTTTAGGTGTTATGCAATCTTCTTCGTTTTCTTTCCTGTGCAATTTTAATGATTCCGTTGGCAATTACCGTTACCAAAATGATCACGGCGCCGTAATAAAACTGGGGATTCATGTGTTCCGAATCGCCCAAAACAATGAGGGCCAAAATAATACCGTAAACCGGTTCCATATTGATTGTGAGCATTACCGTGTAGGGACTAATCCATTTCATAACGTGTACCGAAGCGATAAACGCGTAGGCCGTGCAGGCCGAGGCCAAAATAAACAAATAGAACCAATCGTGGGTGGAGACTGTAAAAAACGCCGCCGTGAATTTTCCGGAAAACGCCAAATAGATGGAAATGCCCAGAACGCCGAACAACAATTCATAAAACGATATGGCGGAGGCCTTGTGCTTCAACACGAATTTTCCATTTATTACTGAAAAAAGCGCGCTCAAAAATGCCGAAATAAGGGCCAAAACGATTCCTAAGGTATAAGAGCTTTCCACGTCAAAAATTATGTACAGTCCGGCTACTACCAAAAGTCCGAAAAACACTTCGTATAGAATTATTTTTCTGCCGTATAGCAACGGCTCCAAAATGGAGGCAAAAAAAGCCCCGGTTGAAAGCACCGCAAGCGTTACGGAAACATTGGAAGCTTTGATGGCCCCAAAGAAAGTAAGCCAATGCAGGGCGATAATAATGCCTGCCAATCCAAAGCCGGCCAGGGTTTTGATGGAAAAGTCCAATTTTTGCCTTCTTATTTTTAAAAAAACAAAAACAATAAGCGTGGCCAAAAGCATGCGGTACCAAACCAGCGGAATGGCTTCCAGCGAAATCAACGCACCTAAAACGGCTGTGAATCCCCAAATGAAAACTATAAAATGAAGATGGAGATAGTTGACGAGCTTATCGTTTCGCATTTCTTAAAAGATAAATTGCCAAAATACCGAACAAAAAGTTTGGGAACCAAGTGGCAATAAATGGTGAAAAATTGCTCTGCTCCGCCATAGTTCCGAAAATTTTATCAAAAAAGATAAAGACCATCCCAATGCTAATTCCAATGGCGAGGTTCACGCCCATCCCGCCGCGCCTTTTTACGGAAGAAACCGCAACAGCGATGATCGTTAAAATATAGGCCGATACCGGTAGGCTCCACCGTTTGTAGCGCACCACTTCGTAGCGGTTGATGTTCGAGGAACCTCGGGCCTTTTCTTTTTTAATAAACTGGTTCAGCTCCGAAAAATTGAGGGTTTCCGCGATATAAGTGACGGGGGTTAAATCCTCCATTGAAAATCCAAAAACGGTATCCAAGCGCGATTTTCGCTCCAAAACATCGCCGGTTTCGCCAATTGTTCTTTTGCTGTAATTAAAGAGCGTATAAGTGCTGTCCGCCTCATTATATTTTATTTGGGATGCCGAAATTTTATAGGCCATCCTGTTGCCTTCGAAATGTTCGAGGGTGAAATTGCTGCCTATTTTTTCGGCCACGTTGAAATAACTAACATAGATGTAATCATTGTCATTAATTTGGGTGTAAACATTGCTTTGGTCCCGGTCCTGTTTTCCCTTTTTTAAATAATTATAGGAAAATTCATTGAAGCCCTTACTGGCTTTTGGCGCCAAATACATACTGAATACCAAAGCCGCGATGCAAACCAATGTGGCACCAATAATATAGGGCCGAAGGAACCGATAATAGGAAACCCCACTGCTCAGAAAGGCGATCACTTCGGTATTGTTGGCGAGTTTGGAAGTAAACCAAATAACCGACAGGAAAAGAAACAGCGGAAAAAGCAAATTGGCAAAATAGATGGTGAAATTATAGAGGTAGATCATTACCTCCATAAACGGCACCTCATTCTCGAGTATCTTATCAATTTTTTCAGCCAAATGGACGGTGATTCCAATAGGAATGAACAACAGCAGCAACAGGCCGAAAGTGCCGAGGTATTTGCGAAGAATGTATCGGTCCAGAATACTGAGCATAGGGCTATAATCTTTGATCGAGTTTTTTGACCATCTGGTTTTTCCACTGGGCAAAATCGCCTGCTAAGATATGTTTTCTCGCCTCGCGAACCAACCACAAATAAAATCCAAGGTTGTGGATGGTGGCAATTTGCCTGCCCAGCATTTCGTTCACCGTAAACAAATGGCGAAGGTAGGCCTTGCAATATTCCGTATCTACCCAGGTTATTCCCATTGGGTCGATTTCCGAAAGATCGGCCTCCCATTTTTTGTTCTTTATATTGATAATCCCTTCGGAAGTAAAAAGCATTCCATTCCTTCCGTTTCGGGTTGGCATTACACAGTCGAACATATCGATTCCCAGCGCGATATTTTCCAAAATATTTACAGGCGTACCCACGCCCATTAAGTAGCGGGGTTTTTCCTTCGGAAGAATTTCCGTTACCACGGCCGTCATTTCATACATTTCCGCTGCCGGCTCGCCAACAGACAGCCCTCCAATGGCATTTCCCTCTGCTCCCACCGAGGCAATGTATTCCGCCGATTGTTTTCTTAAATCCTTATAAGTACTACCTTGGACTATTGGAAAAAAGGTCTGCTGATAGCCATATTTCAATGGCGTTTTTTCCAAATGGTTTATGCAGCGGTCCAACCAGCGGTGGGTCATGTGCATCGACCGTTTTGCATAATTATAATCACAAGGGTAAGGCGTACATTCATCAAAGGCCATAATGATATCGGCGCCAATGGAGCGTTGTATTTCCATTACATTTTCAGGGGTAAACACGTGATAGCTGCCATCGATGTGGCTTTTAAATTTTACGCCTTCCTCCTTAATTTTTCGATTTGCCGAAAGGGAATATACCTGATAGCCGCCGCTATCGGTTAAAATATTCCGGTCCCAGTTCATAAACTTATGAAGCCCCCCGGCCTTTTCCAATATTTGGGTCTGCGGCCTTAAATAGAGGTGATAGGTGTTGCCAAGAATAATGTCGGGGTTGATATCTTGTTTCAATTCCCGCTGGTGCACCCCCTTAACGGTCGCCACCGTGCCAACGGGCATAAAGATTGGCGTTTCTATTTTTCCGTGATCGGTGGTTATTGTCCCCGCGCGGGCGTCGCTTTGGGTATCGGTAGCTTCTAACTTGAAATGCATGCAGCAAATTTAATGAGGGGGCAAAGATAATTTTATTAATTCAGAATTATCAATTTCGAATTATAGAAATGCTTTCCCCTTTTGCGCTGTATAAAACTTTAGGCACCGATGACATTTTTCAACTTTAGGCACTTCTTTAATGTTAACAAAACCTCCAAATCGTTAATAAAACCATCGCTTTCCACTTTGAACCCCTTGTTGAATGGCTTACTTTTGACACTGAAAACTTAAACAACTTATGGCAGATTACAAAGCGCTCGAGGATTTGGCGGTCCAGGTTCGACGAGATATTCTAAGGCAAGTACACAAAGTCAACTCTGGGCATCCGGGCGGTTCCCTTGGTTGTACCGAATTTTTTGTTGCGCTCTACAATGAATTGATGGTTCGCAATAAAAACTTCACGATGGACGGTATGGGGGAAGACCTTTTCTTTCTTTCGAATGGACATATTTCGCCGGTCTTCTACAGTGTGTTGGCGCGCGCGGGTTATTTTCCCATTGAAGAATTGAACACCTTCCGCCTGCTGAATTCACGTTTGCAGGGCCATCCCACTACGCACGAAGGTTTGCCCGGCGTTCGCGTTGCTTCGGGTTCCTTGGGGCAGGGCATTTCCGTTTCCATTGGCGCGGCACTTGCAAAAAAACTCAACAAGGATAACCACTTAATTTATACCCTGTGCGGCGATGGCGAATTGCAGGAGGGCCAAAACTGGGAAGCCATTATGTATGCCGCCGGGAATAATGTGGACAATCTTATCGTAACCATCGATCTTAACGGCCAGCAGATCGACGGGGCCACAAAAAACGTGCTGCCGCTGGGAAATTTAAAAGCTAAGTTTGAAGCTTTCGGCTGGGACGTGATGGAAATTGACGAAGGCAATAATCTTAAGGCCATTATTACCGGAATGAAAAAGGCAAAGGAAAAAACCGGCAAAGGAAAACCGGTGTGTGTCCTTTTGCATACGGTTATGGGCCACGGGGTCGATTTTATGATGCACACCCACGATTGGCACGGAAAAGCCCCTAACGACCAACAGCTTGAAACGGCTCTTTCCCAAAATCCGGTAACCCTAGGGGATTATTAAGAGCCCGCTTATTCCCCAAAGAGGGAAATCAAACATATTAAATGAAATTAAAATTTAAATTACAACCCACTATGAATCCCTTTTTTGAAGGGGCTTGGGAGGCTTATGAAAACATATAAAGATACAGGCAAAAAAGACACCCGCTCCGGTTTTGGCGATGGCCTGACCGAACTTGGAAAGAAAAATAAAAATGTAGTGGCGCTTTGTGCAGACCTTACGGGCTCCCTTAAAATGGATGAATTCAAAGAAAACCATCCCGATCGTTTTTTTCAAGTGGGCATTGCAGAAGCCAATATGATTGGCATCGCTGCAGGCTTGACTATTGGCGGAAAAATTCCTTTTACGGGTACCTTTGCCAATTTTTCTACGGGCCGTGTTTATGACCAAATTCGGCAGAGTGTTGCCTATAGCGGCAAAAACGTAAAAATTTGCGCCTCGCACGCAGGAATAACGTTAGGCGAGGACGGCGCCACCCACCAAATTTTGGAAGACATCGGATTGATGAAAATGCTTCCGGGAATGACGGTAATCAACACTTGTGATTACAACCAAACCAAGGCAGCGACATTGGCCATTGCTGATTACGAAGGTCCGGTTTATCTCCGTTTTGGCAGGCCCAAGGTTCCTAACTTCACACCGGCAGATCAAAACTTTCAAGTAGGAAAAGCGGTGCAACTGCAGGAAGGGACCGACGTAACCATTATTGCCACGGGCCATTTGGTTTGGGAGGCATTGCAGGCTGCCGAAACCCTCAACGATAATGGAATACGTGCAGAGGTGCTTAACATCCACACCATAAAACCGCTCGACGATGAAGCCATTTTGAAAAGCGTAAAAAAAACAGGCTGCGTGGTCACTGCCGAGGAACACAATTTTCTGGGCGGTTTGGGAGAAAGCGTAGCGCGCGTGTTGGCAACCCACCATCCTGCGCCTCAAGAATTTGTTGCCACGCAGGACACCTTTGGCGAATCTGGAACCCCGGAACAATTAATGGATAAATATGGGCTAAACGCGGCCGCTATTGTGAACACCGTAAAAAAGGTTATCGCCAGAAAATAAAGATATCTAAACCATCTCCCTGATTCTGTTAAATAAAAAAACCTCTTTAAACTATTTTAAAGAGGTTTTTTGTTGCTTTTAAAAAGGAAGATTTTAAATGGTGGAATCCAAATAATCGGGAATTCCATTGCCATTTCTATCGGGAAACGTTAGCACTCCATTTACGATTTCAATTTCATATTCGGTCAATCTGCCATCGCCATCGTCGTCGGTATCCAAATAATCAAATACCCCATCCCCATCGGTATCATCGTCGTATAGATTTTTATTGCCATTCAAATCTTCCATATATGAAGGAATTCCGTCGTTATCATGGTCCATCACTTCAAACGAAAAAAGTTCAAACGAAAAAATTAGCTGATCATAGGGCTCTAAGCCTCCCGTAGGTGGCGGATATTGGTAGTAGGCAAGCCCTGAGGGAATAAACACTGCACCAATGCCATAATTGCTAAAAGTTAAAGTACCATCTGGATTTTCAACGGGTTCGCCTTCGGCGCCTTTAAATTCAATAATGGCCTGTTGCAACCCTGTAATAATTCCAGCCCCTGGAGGATTCTCAACCAAATCAAACTGCACGGGAATTACCGCACTATCAAAAAGGTCGAGGTTCATCAACCTTCCGTCGTAGGTGTTGGTAGTTCGGTCACAAAAATGCGGATGTTCATCGCCGCCACCTTCACGGACTTTTAAGTAATAAAGGTTGTAAACAACCGAGTTGTCCTCCAAATCGCGCACTTCCTTTGACAAAACTTGCTCAATCAACGGAGTTTTGGAAGCGTTGTCGCCGGCGATGGTATCAAATTTCAATTTAAAATTAACGGGATCTGCTTCAAATTCTTCGTAATTATAAAAATGGGTCCGCAGGAAAGTATCGATTACCTTTTCGGCCCTAACGGCTTCCTCCTTTCGATCTCTGGGCGGAACCACCTCAATGCCACCGTCATCGTCCTTTTTGCAGGAAATTGCTACAAAAAACGTTAAAATCAAAAAGGCGAAACCGAATTTTATTTTTTTCATCATCCAATTTTTGTGGGCGCAAGATACAATTTTCAGTTATTTTTGCATACCACATTAACGTTGTTTTTGGGATAAAATATGAGGATTGACAAATACTTATGGTGTGTTCGGTATCTTAAGACCCGCAATATGGCAACGCAAGCCTGCAAAAAGGGATCGGTGCGGGTCAACGATGTAATCGCCAAACCCTCGCGTGATGTTTTTCCGGGCGATGTTATCAGTCTTCGCAAAGATCAAATCAATTATCAATTGGAAATTCTGGATTTACCCGAAAATCGAGTGGGCGCCAAATTGGTAGATTTATTCCGAAAGGATACTACCCCAAAGGAAGCCTTTGAAACCAATGAAATGCTCCAATATGCCAAAAGTTATTACCGGAAAAAGGGCGTGGGAAGGCCGACGAAAAAGGATAGGCGCGATTTGGAAGATTTTACCGATGCATCGGAATCTGAAAATGACATTTAAAATTCCATTTAAATAGAAAAAATATGCAGGACCTAAGCTCCGTAATCTTGAACGAGAAACAGATTGCCCACAAAATTAAAAGAATTGCCTACCAAATCTACGAAACAAATGTTGGGGAAAAGGAGGTGGTACTTGCGGGAATCGTTGCCAACGGTTTTTTGTTTGCAAAACGGCTCAAAGAGGAATTGGAGCAAATCGCTCCCATAAAAGCCATCCTCTGTGAAGTTTCTATGGATAAAACCGCGCCACTCAGCCCGGTCCAAACTTCGTTGAAGCCTGAAGAATATGAAAATAAATCCCTGTTATTGGTGGATGATGTGCTTCATTCGGGCACTACCCTTATTTACGGGGTAAAACATTTTCTCGAGGTGCCGCTAAAACAGTTCAAGACAGCGGTTTTGGTCGATAGAAACCATAAAAAATATCCCATAAAAGTAGATTTTAAGGGAATATCCCTATCGACTTCGCTCAATGAAAATGTTACGGTTATCTTTGAAAAGGATAAGTGCCGTGCCGTTTTAGACTAATTTCTGGAGGATTTCCGCAACTGTTTTTTCTACAGTTTCTTCGCTGTTCACAATAATATGGGCTTGATTATAAAAATAGCCCCGTTCAAAAAGGTGCTTTCTCACAAAGTCAGTTAAATCCTCAGCAGAAGTTAGATGGGAAATAAGCGGGCGTTTTTCTTTTTCGGGCAACAATCGGGCTACCAAAACATCTATTGGAGTTTTTAAATATATTGAAATGGCATCTTTATTTTGCTTTATTAAATCCATTGTCATTCCATAACAAGGGGTGCCGCCACCCGTGGCCATTACAAAGTTTTCTGGGGAATTTAAAAGAGTTTCTAAAGTTTTAAGTTCCATTTTCCTAAAATAGATTTCTCCCTTCTCTGCAAAAATTTGTGAAATGGATTGTTCGCAGCTCGTTTCTATTTCGGTGTCCAAATCCTTAAAGGAAATTCCCAAACTGGTCGCCAATTTTTTCCCAACGACCGATTTTCCGCAACCCATATAGCCGATCAAAAGAATTTTCATCAATATGGAAGATTTTTATTTATTTCTGTTTCAAAAGAACGGAATAATAACAATTTCTCAGGGAAAAAATGATTAAAAAGAAGATAATTCATTCCGGAGGCCTTGTAAGTCAATCGTTTTTAATTTTTATCAAATTTAATTTAATTTCGTTTTGATAAATAAATTTAATGATAGTATATTTGCACCCGCCTACCGAAAGGCTGGCGAGCATTAAAAAGGAAGACCTGGTAGCTCAGTTGGTAGAGCACCTCCCTTTTAAGGAGGTGGTCCTGGGTTCGAGCCCCAGCCAGGTCACAAAAAGTTAAACCTTGGTTTAACTTTTTTTGTTTTAGGCTTTGAAATTTTGGAGCATCTACCCGGGTGCTGGAATTGGTAGACAGGCATGGTTGAGGGCCATGTGTCCTCAGGGCGTGTGGGTTCAAGTCCCATCCCGGGTACAAATTTCCGAACTGCTTCTTGGAAATTTTTACGGTTTTATTACCTGATTTTTTTCTTCTTAAAATTTTCTCAAGTATTCCACCAGCTCTCTCGCCTGGGTTTCGGAAAGATTCAAATCTACCATATCTATTTCATAAACTGCTTTTAGGGCCTTGATTTGGGGATCATTGGCAATCATTCCTTCCGGATTTAATATCATATTCATTACGAACTGCGGCGAACGTTTATCCAAAACGCCTCCCAAGGCAGGGCCCCGATTGGTATCGTGAATTTCGTGACAGGTGGCGCATTGCTCGTTAAATAGTTGCTCCCCGTTGGCGGCCATTTCTTCATCAATGGTTAGACCCAATTCCACGGGTTCCTTTATGGGGCCTACGCCCGTTTTTGCTTCGGAAGGTGGCTTAATGGCTTGGGCATCGGCAGTGGCTTGGCTTTCCTGTCTTTCCGCGTTTTCGGGCTCGTGGCCCCAATTGCAGGAGCAGAAAAAAATGAATAAGGGCAGTGCAAACAAGATTCTTTTCAGTTTCATTTTTAAAAATTATTAGATTAGAAAATTTATCGAGTTGGCCAGGTTGCATTTCTAAAATTAATAATAAGCACTCGCTTACGCCCGTACATTAACGTTTTGTTCAATCCCAAAAAACTTAAATCGCTCGATAAAATGAATTGAAATAGCCCATTCCTATTCTAAACAATCCACTTCTATCCGCGAAAAATGGCGCTGTGCTATTGATTGGTCTTAAAAAATTTCTGGGGTTGATAGCAAAGCATTTTGAGAACAAAAAGAAAACCATTTAAAATTGTGTTTAGAGAGTTAAACCTTTTTTTAAACAAACTCACATCTTTTTAGTACTTTCACGGCTGGAATTTTAAATTCTTAGACAATGGTGAAATCACAATTTGGAATAAAGGATTTGGAAAATCTCTCCAATGTAAAGGCCCATACCATTCGAATTTGGGAAAAACGGTACAATCTTTTGGAACCTGATAGAACCGATACCAACATTCGAAAATACAATCTTGACAACCTTAAAAAGCTTTTGAACGTTGCCTACCTCTATAACGCAGGCCACAAAATATCTAAAATCGCGTGCTTGGATTCTAACCAAATCCAAGCTATGGTCAAAAAAAATGTAAAGGGGCTGGATTCCGATTATTTGGGGAATGTTCTAAAATCGGCTATGTTCGAATTTGACGGCGATCTTTTCGACGAAACCCTTGAAAAGATTTTGGAGAAAAAATCCTTTCGGGCGGCTTTTTCGGAGATTCTTGTTCCATTACTCAACGAAATGGGCGTGCTGTGGCATTCCGGCACCATCGATCCTTCACACGAACATTTCGTTTCTGAAAAAATTAAGCACGCCATAATTTCCCAAACGGCACTTTTAAATAGGAAAGAGTCAAAAGAGAATTCGCCCCTTTTTGTCCTTTACCTGCCCTTTCGCGAAATCCACGAAATTGGGTTGCTCTACACCCACTATGAACTTGCATTGGCGGGGCAAAAAACCGTCTATCTGGGCGCCAACATTCCATTGCAAAGTTTAAAACAGCTTCTTAAAACAGAAAAGGAAATTTTTTTTATAACCTATTGCACCATTCTTTCCGATTACGACAGTATTGAAGATTATTTAAAAGACTTCCAAAACGAAATCTATCCGATATCCAAAAGCGAACTTTGGGTATTGGGACCCAAAGCCGACAAAAAATTAAAACTTGCAAAAAACATACGATTCTTTAGGGAACTCCCACAGTTCATCCAACATTTGGAAGGGTTTTCACAGTAATCATACTCCCAAAAGTTTTTTGAGAATTTTCTTGTAATTGATTTAAGTATTAAATTCTTACTAAATTTTATTTTTCATTTTTTTTTGTTTAATTATTTTGTATTTTCGTTAAACAATATGGCTAACATTGCAATAATTGGTTCAGGATTTTCCTCGCTTTCCGCAGCTTGCTATTTGGCAAAGGCGGGAAATTCCGTAATTATTTATGAGAAGAATAACACAATAGGAGGCCGCGCGCGACAGATGCGCAAGGATGGTTTTTCCTTTGATATGGGTCCAACCTGGTACTGGATGCCCGACGTTTTTGAGCGTTTTTTTGCCGATTTCGATAAAACGCCCGAAGATTTTTATGAATTGGAAAAGTTAAATCCGGCCTATCGCGTTTATTTTGGGCAACAGGATTGTATTAGCATTGAAGATTCCCTTGAAAAAATTTGCGCCACTTTTGAAAGGGAGGAACCGGGAAGCTCCCTTATTTTAAAAAAGTTTATGGATCAGGCTTTGGACAATTACAATATCGCCATTAAGGATTTGGTTTACAGACCGGGCGTTTCACCTTTGGAATTGGTCAATATGGCTACCCTAAAAAAAATCGACCAATTTTTTGGAACCATCAGTAAAGATGTCAGAAAGGTCTTTAACAATCCCAAACTGATTTCCATATTGGAATTCCCCGTATTGTTTTTAGGAGCAAAACCTTCCAAAACCCCTTCGTTTTATAGTTTTATGAACTACGCCGACTTTGGTCTCGGAACCTTCCATCCGAAAAAAGGTATGTATTCCGTTGTTTTGGGAATGCAAAGGTTGGCAGCATCGCTGGGGGTGACCATTAAAACGGGACAGAATGTGGAAAAAATCAAAGTTGAAAACGGAACGGCTTCCGCCCTGGTTATTAATGGAGAAGAAATAACCGCAGATGTGGTTCTGAGCGGCGCAGATTATCACCACACCGAAACGCTACTCGATGGAAAGTATCGCCAATATTCAGAAAAATATTGGAAAAACAAAACGTTCGCCCCCTCGGCGCTTCTCTTTTATGTAGGTTTTTCAAAAGAAATTGAAAACGTTGATCACCACACCTTGTTTTTTGATGTGGATTTTGAAAAACACTCCCAAGAAATTTACGACAAGCCACAATGGCCCGAAGAACCGCTTTTCTATGCCAGCTTCCCTTCAAAAACTGATTTTAGTGTTTGCCCAATTGGGCAGGAGGCAGGAATTTTTCTAATTCCCATAGCGCCCGGACTCACAGATATTCCCGAATTGCGGGAAGAATATTTTGAAAAAATAATGGACCGTTTTGAACACATCACCAACCAAGCCGTTAAAAATTCCGTTATATTTAAGGAATCGTTCGCTATTAATGACTTTGTTTCCGACTATAACAGTTACAAAGGCAATGCCTATGGGTTGGCCAACACGCTGCTTCAAACGGCTTTTTTACGGCCCAAGCTGAAAAGCGCAAAAGTTAAAAACCTATACTTTACCGGTCAGTTAACGGTTCCCGGTCCGGGAGTGCCGCCGGCCCTGATCTCAGGAAAATTGGCCGCAGGATTAATCTTAAAACACGCCAAAAAGTGAAAGCACGCTTCGACATCCTATCCAACGCCTGCAGCAAAAAGGTAACCCAAACATACAGCACCTCCTTTTCGTTGGCCACCCGCTTGTTGGGGCCATCCATTCGGCAGGACATTTACAATATTTACGGCTTCGTTCGCTTGGCCGACGAAATTGTAGATTCCTTCCACGATTATGAAAAACAAATGCTTTTCGCCCGTTTCGAAACGGCTTTGGAGGAAGCATTGGAGGATCGCATTAGCCTAAATCCAATTTTGAATGCCTTCCAACACAGTGTCCATAAATATAATATCGACAAAAATTTGATTGACACTTTTATGGAAAGCATGCGCTTGGACCTTACCAAAAGCAACTACAGCACCATTCAGGAATTTAACGATTATATCTACGGCTCGGCAGATGTGGTGGGATTGATGTGCCTAAAAGTATTCGTAAAAGGCAATGCCGAAAAATTCAATGAGTTGAAAGAGGCCGCGATGAATTTGGGTTCGGCCTTTCAAAAGGTGAATTTTCTTCGCGATTTGAAGGAAGATTATGAAAATTTAAGCCGTTCCTATTTTCCGAATACGAATTTGGAAGCTTTGGACGAAACTTCGAAACAACAAATCATTGATGAAATAGAGGAAAATTTCGCAAAGGGATACAGTGGAATTTTGGAGCTTCCGCACGATGCAAAATTGGGCGTTTTTGTGGCCTATCGCTACTACAAAAGGCTTTTGAAAAAATTGCAAAAAACACCTGCGGTTGAAATAAAGAACGCCCGGATTAGGGTTCCGAATATTGAAAAAATTGGACTGTTAACGAGAAGCTATGTAAAATATCAACTAAATTTGGTGAGATGAAGGGATTGAAGATTCCAAAAACCCAATACCGAATTTCAACAACTATTTCTGGACTTTTCGGTAGCATTCCCCGTTGAAACAAAAAAAATTAAAATAAAATCATGACCATCCTCCTTTGGATCCTAATTTTTATCGCCACCTTCTGCATTATGGAATTTATGGCCTGGTTTACGCATAAATACATTATGCACGGATTTTTGTGGAGTCTACACAAAGACCATCACCATAAAAAACACGGCAGTTGGTGGGAACGCAATGATTATTTCTTTTTGTTCTATGCCTTGGTGAGCATTAGCTGTTTTGTGGGCTGGAGCTATTATGGCTTTTGGGCCGGCTTGCCTATTGGTCTCGGCATTTTTGCTTACGGGCTGACCTATTTTTTTGTGCACGATATTTTCATTCACCAACGTTTTAAAATGTTCCGGAATGCAAACAATTGGTATGCAAGAGGAATCCGACGCGCGCACAAAATCCATCATAAACATTTGGGAAAGGAAAAAGGGGAATGTTTTGGAATGCTCTTTCCGCCTTTGAAATATTTCAAAAAATAGGATATGTGGCATTTATATCTATTGCTAAACATAGCTTCTCTGAGCATACCGTTTCTTTTCAGTTTCCATCCAAAATTGAAATTTTACAGACTTTGGAACTATTTCGTTCCGGCCACATTTTTAATGATGGCCATTTTCATTCCTTGGGACATGGCCTTTACACAGCAGGGAATTTGGGGTTTCAATGAAAAATATCTATCCGGGATTCAATGGGGAAACCTGCCCATGGAAGAATGGCTTTTTTTTATCTGCATTCCCTACGCTTGCCTTTTTACGATTTATGCTTTTAAAAATTTGGTCCCAAAATTTCGTTTCAGCGATAAAACTACCGCCGCAATTTATTTTTCGTTGCAGACCGTTTTGATTGCCACCCTACTCTACAATTACGATCGCTGGTACACGGCAGTCAATTTTTCATTGGCCCTTGTGTTACTGGCCTTGGTCTTTAATTATAAAAGAGACGTTTTGAATGTTTTCTTTCCGGTGTTTTTGATTCTGTTACTGCCATTTTTTATAGTGAACGGATTCTTAACCGGAAGCTGGATTCACGAAGAAGTGGTGTGGTACAACAACGCCGAAAATCTTGGAATAAGGCTGGGCACGGTACCCATTGAAGACAGCATTTATGCCTTAACTATGCTGTTAATGATTTTTGTATTGATGGAAAAATTTAAAGATATCTATTCCCCTTCCTCCGCGAAAAATGTGGCTTGATTTATTTTCAAAAATCGGCAAATTAACGGCATTAAAATTTCATATACAATAGAATAGCAGGTGTAATTCCATTGAGAATTTACATTACATTTAAACCTAAAAATCACTGCTATTCATGATACATCCCAAAACAGAATTAAAGTTTATCAGCCCAGAAATTGGCTATGGCGTTGTGGCCACCGAGTTTATTCCCGCAGGAACCATAACTTGGGCATTGGACGATTTGGACCGCGAATTCACTCCGGCCAAGCTAAAAAGGATGAACCAGTTGTACCAAACTATTTTGGAAACCTACTGCTACCGAAACAATAAGGGAAATTATGTGCTGTGCTGGGACAATGGTCGTTTCGTAAACCATAGTTTTAAAAGCAATTGCATCTCGACGGCTTATGATTTTGAAATTGCCGTCCGCGATATTCAACCGGGCGAGGAATTAACCGATGACTATGGCTACTTAAACGTGTCTGAACCTTTTAGGGGAATCGATGAGGGAACCAAGCGAAAGACCGTCTATCCCGACGATTTATTGAATCATTACGAAACCTGGGACAAACAACTTTTGAAAAACTTTCCAAAAATCCTGAAAATTGATCAACCGTTAAAATCGTTGCTGACCCCAAAACTGTGGAAAGAAATTACCGCTATTTCCGAAGGTAAAAAGGAAATGAAGTCGATTAAGGAAAATTATTTTGCGGGCTAAAAAATTATTCCGACAATAAACTATTTAGCAATTGGTGCATTTTTGAACTGTTCCAATTGGCGGTGCCTTCTTCTTCTACAATAATTTTCCCTGCTTTTGAAATTACGAAAGTGGTTGGCAGAACATCAGATTGCAATTGTTGGGGCGCTTTAGCGTTTTGAAAAAAGACCGGAAGTTTGTATCCATTTTTTTCCATAAAATCGGCTACTTTGCTCGGTTTATCGGTGGTTACAAAATAGAAATCTACCTTTTCGCCAAAAGTGTTGTACAACTGCTGGAAGGAGGGCATTTCTGTGACGCAGGGGGGGCACCATGTTGCCCAAAAGTTTACAATAATTACCTTGCCTTCAGATTGGGAAAAATTAATCCTTTCATCTTTGAGTCCCAGTAAATTCCACTCATAATCCTGCAATGTCTCGCGTTCCGACACCTTCTTCTCCGAAGGCGAAAAGGAAATAAGCCGCTGCACAAAAACCTGGATCGGCATCCGGGTCTGCGGGATAATCAGCAAAATCAGAAAAACAAAAAACAAGATATTGCTCCAGTGTTTTTTTATAAACTTCATTTGTGCATCCAATTAATAAAAAACCTCACAGATCTGCGAGACCTGCGAGGTTTGGCATTTTAACATTTTTGATTAGGCGTTCTGTTTCTTTATCAAATTCAAAGCAGAACCTTCGCGATACCACTTAATCTGTGCATCGTTATAGGTATGGTTTACCTTGATGGTATCCTTGCTTCCGTCCTTATGCAGAATTTCCAGCGTTAAAGGTTTGTTTTCAGAAAAATCGGCTATTTCCAAAAAGTTGAAGGTATCATCTTCCTGTATCAGGTCGTAATCAGCCTCGTTGGCAAAGGTAAGCGCCAACATTCCCTGTTTTTTCAAATTGGTTTCGTGGATACGCGCAAATGACTTCACCAAAACCGCGGCAACCCCCAAATGTCTGGGCTGCATAGCGGCATGTTCGCGAGAGGAACCTTCGCCATAATTATGATCGCCCACCACGATGGTCTTGATTCCTTTGGCCTTATATTGGCGCTGAACATCGGGCACTCCGCCATATTCGCCGGTAAGCTGATTTTTCACAAAATTGGTTTGCTTGTTAAATGCATTTACCGCACCAATCAAGGTATTGTTTGCAATATTATCAAGGTGACCACGGTAGCGCAACCAAGGGCCGGCCATGGAAATGTGGTCCGTTGTACATTTTCCGAAGGCTTTAATCAAAAGCTTTGCGCCCTGCAATTCCGCATCCTGAATGGGCAGGAATGGTTCCAATAATTGAAGTCGTTCACTATCGGGCGAAACCTTCACTACTACCGAACTACCATCCGCTCTGGGTGCCAAATAACCATTGTCATCAACTTCAAAACCTTTTGGGGGCAGTTCCAAGCCTCTTGGTTCGTCCAGTTTCACCTCCTGTCCGTCCTCGTTTATTAGCGTATCGTGCACCGGATCGAAATCCAATCGTCCCGAAATGGCAATAGCTGCCACCATTTCTGGTGAACCAACAAAAGCATGGGTATTGGGATTTCCGTCGGCCCGTTTTGAAAAGTTTCGGTTAAAGGAATGGACGATGGTATTTTTTTCATCGCCTTTTCTGTCACTTCGGTCCCATTGGCCAATACAGGGGCCACAGGCATTGGTGAAAATGGTCGCTCCAAGATTTTCAAAAACCTCCAACAAACCGTCCCGCTCGGCAGTAAACCGTATTTGTTCCGAACCGGGATTTATTCCAAAATCACTTTTGGGCACTAATTTTTTATCAATTGCCTGTTGGGCGATAGACGCGGCGCGTGTTAAATCTTCATAGGAAGAGTTGGTACAGCTGCCGATCAAACCCCAATCCACTTTTAATGGCCAATCATTTTTACGGGCCTTTTCTCCCAATTCCCCAACGGGAGTTGCCAAATCGGGCGTAAATGGACCGTTCAAATGAGGGCGAAGCGTTGAAAGATCAATTTCTATAACTTGGTCAAAATATTTGTCAGGATTTGCGTAAACCTCCTCATCGCCACTTAAATATTCACGGATTTTATTGGCTTCGTCCGCAATATCGGCCCTGTCGGTAGCGCGTAGAAAACGCTCCATGGCATCGTCATATCCAAAGGTGGACGTAGTAGCGCCAATTTCGGCACCCATATTACAAATGGTTCCCTTTCCAGTACATGAAAGATTTTTGGCGCCGGGCCCAAAATATTCAACAATCGCACCCGTGCCGCCCTTTACCGTTAAAATGCCGGCCACTTTTAAAATAACATCTTTTGAGGCGGTCCAACCGTTGAGTTCCCCGGTCAATTTCACCCCGATCAATTTTGGAAATTTCAATTCCCAGGCCATGCCAGCCATCACATCCACGGCATCGGCGCCGCCAACTCCAATGGCAACCATTCCCAAACCACCGGCATTTACGGTGTGGCTATCGGTGCCAATCATCATTCCGCCAGGAAAGGCATAATTTTCCAAAACCACTTGGTGAATAATTCCGGCACCCGGTTTCCAAAAGCCGATTCCATATTTGTTTGAAACGGATTCCAAAAAATCAAACACCTCGTTACTGGTTTCATTGGCGCGCCTTAAATCGGGCACGGCCCCTTGTTTTGCCTGAATTAGGTGGTCGCAGTGCACCGTGGTTGGAACCGCAACCGCTTTTTTTCCTGCCTGCATAAATTGAAGCAAGGCCATTTGCGCGGTAGCATCCTGACAGGCAATTCGGTCGGGAGCAAAATCTACATAATCCTTCCCGCGTTGAAACGCTTTGGTGGGAGTTCCATCCCAAAGGTGTGAATACAATATTTTTTCGGAGAGAGTTAAAGGCTTGCCCGTAATCTCGCGAGCCTTGTCAACACGCGCTGCCATTTGGGCATACACCTTTTTGATCATATCAATATCAAATGCCATAATTGTTAATTTAAGTGATTGCGAAAGTACAAAATCCGGAAAGATTTAAAAAGTATTTAAAAGAATTGGTTATTCGATGAAAATTTTTTATTAAATAGTAATTTCTATTGAATAAAAATATCGAATCCCTATTTTTTTAAAGTCAAAATTGGGAATTTCAAAATTTAAAAGCACGTTTAACTCCTCAATATGAATGGAAAAATTAAAAGAGGCCCCTAATAATTTCTTCAATGGAAAGTCCTTCTGCCTCGGCCTTATAATTTTTTATCAATCGATGACGAAGAATCCCAATGGCTGCTTTTTGAACATCCTCAATATCGGGCGAGAATTTGCCGTGGAGGGCGGCGTGTGATTTTGCCGCCAAAATAAGATTTTGGGAAGCTCGGGGCCCCGCGCCCCAATCGATAAAATTCCGAACGGTTTCTGTGGCAGTGGCACTATCGGGACGGGTTTTTCCAACCAAAGTAACCGCGTATTCCACCACATTATCCGCCACCGGAATCCTTCGAATCAGTTGTTGGAAGGCGATTATTTCTTCAGCAGTAAAAAGCGCATTCACCTGATGGGTTTCGCCGGCAGTGGTCTGTTTTACCACCTCAACCTCTTCAGCAAAGGATGGATATTCCAAATTAATCGCGAACATAAACCGGTCCAGTTGTGCTTCGGGCAGAGGATAAGTTCCCTCCTGCTCTATTGGGTTTTGGGTAGCCAAAACAAAATAGGGCAAATCCAACTTGTAATGCTGCCCTGCGACCGTAACGGCGCGTTCCTGCATCGCTTCCAACAAAGCAGCTTGGGTTTTTGGAGGGGTTCGGTTAATCTCATCGGCCAAAATGATGTTGGCGAAGATGGGTCCTTTTATGAATTTGAATTCACGGTTTTGATCTAAAATTTCGGAACCAAGGATGTCGCTTGGCATTAAATCGGGCGTAAACTGAATTCGTTTGAATTTTAAGCCCAGCGCCTCGGCAACGGTATTTACCAAAAGGGTTTTTGCAAGTCCGGGAACACCGATCAACAGCGCGTGACCGCCTGAAAAAATAGCTAACAACACTTGTTCCACCACTTCATCTTGGCCAACAATTACTTTTTTTATTTCCTGTCTAAGGGCGTTGTATTTTGAAACCAGTTGCTTTACCGCTGCTACGTCTGACATATTTTCTATTGCTATTATTTTTTCATCCAATTTCCGGCAAAATCGCAATCCTGGTAGTCCTCGTTGATGCTGATATAGGTATCCTTAATTTTGTCGTTCTGCCATTTGTTGATGACCTTAATTTGCTTTTCGCGCAAGGCCAATTGTTTGATTCGCTCATAATCCTTGGCATAATCGGCATTGTGTTCTGGGTATTTTTTGTTTACCGTCAAGATTTTTAAGCTGCTCTTCCCAGTACGGTCACGATCGGTAAAAACTTGGGAAACCTCACCTTCCTTCAAATTATAGACTTGGGCGCTGAGGGTTGGATCCATTTTGGTAAGATCAAATTTAGTGTCGAAAGTAATGGGGTTGATCAACTGGCCGCCATTATTGCGTGTTTCTTTATCATCCGAATATTTCCGCGCGGCTTCGGCAAAAGTGATGGCCCCCGATTCGATTTCGGCTTTTATTTCTTCTATTTTCTTTTGGGCATCATCGATGGCTTGTTGGGAAACTTCCGGAAACATTAAAATATGGCGCACATCCACCTCTTGGCCCCGAATTTTTTCAACATACAAAATGTGATAGCCGAATTCGGTTTCAAACGGTTCGCTGACCTCTCCCTCCAAAAGTGAAAAGGCCTGGTCCTTAAATTCCTTGGCCCACGGGGAATCGCGCTTAACTCCTTTATAGAGCCCCCCTTTGGAATTGGAACCCGGATCCTTGGAATAGAGCACCGCTTTGGTGGCAAAACTTGCTCCGTTGTCAATAATGTCTGCACGGATGGCGTTGAGTTTCGCAACGACCTCGTCCTTTGCCTGTTGGGTAATTTCGGGTTCGATCACAATTTGCGCAATTTCAATTTCGGCACTGAACACGGGGCGTTCACTCTCTGGAATTGAAAAGAAAAAGTTGCGAACCTCCTCGGGGGTGACCTCTACTTTTTCTATTACTTTGTCCTGCATCATTCGCGCCAGTTTTATGCTTTTGTTGGCCTCAAAAAGTTCGCTTCGCAGTGAGGCAATATTATCTTTTCGGTAATAGGCAGCCACTTTTTCCTCGCTGCCCAATTCGCTGATCATATATTGAAGCTGTTGGTCCACCATTCCATTAATTTCAGCATCGGAAACCATCAAACTGTCCTGTTTTGCCTGGTGTGTATAGAGTTTGTCTTCCATAAGTTTTCCCATCAATTGGCACCTCGAAATGTCCTCGATTGGAATTCCTTGGGATTGCATTTCCACATAACCTTTGTCAATATCGCTATCCAAAATTATGTATTCACCCACCACTGCGCTCACCCCCTCGGCTTTGTAGCGTTTGAAGGGTTTTAAAGTGTCGCGTTTTATGGTTTGTTGGGCAACCAGGGTATCGTTGCCTTTAACAATTCCGGTGCTGTCGGGTTCCAAAACTACCTGGGCCTGCAGCAAGGCAGACGAGAACAGGGCCGCCAGAAGAAATTTATTCATTTTTATAAATCTGAAAATTGTTGGTTTCAATTGCATCTTTCGTAATGTCGGTTTCTAATTTTTTAATGAGTTCCAGTTTCCTTTTATTAAGAATAATTTGCCGAAGCGTTGGCTTAACGTAGGAAAAAGGCGCGGTATCATTGGGATTGAGCACATCCTCAATTTTCACCAAATATACCCCTAATGAATCTTGCAACTGTGCGAAATTTGATTTTTTTAACACTTGTTCATTTTCCCCTTTCAACACGGGCAAATTTTGGAGCAACGCATATTTTCTGACCCAAACGGAGTCATTGAAATTGGAGGATATAAATTGAAAATTTTGGCTGTTCAACCACTTTTTATCCTTTTCGTTATAGCGGTTCAGTTTTTCCTTTACCGCGGCCAATCCATCGTAATTTAAGGGAAGTTGTACATAGCGGAGCATCACCAGCATATCCTTTTGCTTGAAGTTTTCCTTATTTTCTTCGTAAAACTGCTGAAATTCCTGATCGGTTATGTTGCTGTCCAATTGCCTGCCCACAATTACATTTTTGTAAGCCTCGGTTAGCAGGTCGGTTTTGTATTCTTGGACCAATTTATCGAACTGCTCCAGTTTTTCGGGAGTTAAATTGATTTTTGCCTGATCGATCAGCAATTGTTGCGTTGCCCACCTATTGATAAAATTGTTTACGATCAACGTGCTGTCCTCTTTCGAAGTGTTCTCGGCTATCAATTTTTCAATATCTGACCTGTACAAATAATTGTCGTTAACGCGCGCCACAACATCTTCTTGCGCTGAATTTTGCTGGAAATAGCTACAGGAAACAAAAAGGACGCTGCCCAAAAATATGTACAGAACGGTTTTTATCACTTCAAATCTTTCTTAACGTGTTTTAAGGCTTTCTTATTCACCTCAACTTTATATTTTTTATGAAGACTGTCCATCCATTGTGCCTCGATATCGTTCTGGTAATTGCTGAGCACTTTGCCCTTAACCTCCTCTAATGCCTTGGGTCCGGGAGGAATTACTTCCTCGATATTCAACACCAAAAACGAATCGTGATTCGGATATATTTCTGAAACCCCCGTTTTGATGGTTAGGTTTTCGGGCAATTCGCGCTGGCCAATTTCATAGGTTCCGGGAGTAATCAAAACATTCACTTGATTGTCTGCGTTTATGGCTGCTTTGATTTCCTCGGCAGTTTTTCCTTCGTTCAACATTTGTTGCACCTGGTTCGCCACAGCCTTAGAGATTGCGGAATAAATGGTAGCGTTGATGCGCTGTTTCCATTGGTAATTTTGTTTCGTTTTATTGTAATATTCCTGAATTCCCAATGAATCATTTTTTCCTTTTTGCCAAATGTTCTTGTCCATTACATCAAAAATCAAAAGTCCATCGCGGTATTCGTTAAGGATGGCCGCATATTCCTCGTTCTCAAATTCCATTCGGTCCTTGAAATACTCTTTCAGCTCCTTGGTTTCAAATTCATTGTAAAAATCAACCAACAAACTTTCCTTTTGTTTGTAGGGTCGGGTGGTTCGCTGGCGTTCCTCTATATATTTTGCAAAATCGGAAAAGGTAGCCTTTTTGTCGCCAATGGTGAAAAGGGTCTTGTCCTGTTCTGCGGGAATCGGCGTCATTACCCATTTTCTATTCAAGATATCATCGCCAAGATAGGTGTCAAAAAATGGCAGATAGCTATCCTCTTTTTTGAAGCCATATTTGTCCTTGATTTTTTTATTGGTTGCGCTGGTCACGATTTTGGAACGGTCGCCTTCATTTACTTTTTTATCGAGATCTGGCTTTTGCTCTTCAAAAGTTTCTCTCGCAAATTTTTCATCCAAACGGATTACGTGCCAACCAAAATCGGTTTTTATAGGCTTGCTCAAATCGCCCGGATTTTTTAGGGCGTAGGCTGCCTCTTCAAATTCCGGCGCGCGAAGATCGCCTTTGGTAAAAGGTTTTAGCTTTCCTCCCATTACCGCAGAATTTTTATCGTCTGAAAATTGCTTGGCCAAGTTTTCAAAGTTTTGGCCTTGTTGGAGCATGCTATAAATTTCATTGATGCGCTCTTCCGGATTAAAATCGCGTGCCCCTTTTTTGTCGGAAATCATAATGTGCGACACCGAAATTTTTGGCATCCGTTCCCTTTTGTCGGTAACCTTTAAAATATGGTATCCATAACTGGTACGGACGATATCTGAAATTTCGCCCACCTTCGTTGTATAGGCAGCGGTTTCAAAAGGATAAACCATATTGAAAACCGTAAAATAGCCCAAATCACCGCCCGAGATTTTTGCTCCCGGCTCCTCCGAATAGGTTTGGGCAAGCTTTGCAAAATCCTCTCCTTTTAGAGCCTTCTCGCGAATATTCTTAATTTTATTGTATGCCACAAGCGTATCCTGGGGCAATGCTTCATAATCAACCCGAATCAAAATGTGCGAGGCGGCAACGTCATACTTGCCGCGTTCGTAGGCTTCCTTGGCCAGCTCGTCCGTAATTTTATCTTCAAAAAGATAATTTCGGGAAAGTTGGTCCCTATATTTTAGAAATTCCTTCAGATACTCTTCCCCTTTATCCAGGCCCTGTGCTTGCGCCTCGGCGATTTTCAGTTTATAGTCGATAAACAATTGCAAATAGCCATCAATATCCTTTTGGGATTCGTCCTGTACCAAATCGAGATTTTTCCTGTAAACGCGTTCAAACTCATTGGTGTAAACCGGTTTGCCGTTTATGGTCATCAACACCTCTTTCTTGTTTTGTGAAATTGCGGGCGCGGCACACACCAAACCCAAAAGGAATACGGAAATAAATTTTTTCATCTTTTTTTGAATATTTATTTATTGAAGCGTGGCAAAAATAACAAAAAGCTATGGTACCACGCACCAGAAAACCAAACGAATTTAATATTATTATAGTGTGGTCTTGTTTTAAAAATTCTGGCCAAAAACGTACCTTGCGATGGCTTAAAAATCTGGTAGATTTCCTTGGGAATTGCCATTAATCGTATTTCCAAAAACCAATAAAATGACCGAAAGAGTTAAACTTATCTGGGACTTTCGAGGCCCGAACGCCAAACATATTGCCGCACACCACGCAAAACATTTGGGAGAATTTTCGAGTGCGGAAAAACTCGAAAACGCCTTCACGGGCACTGCCGAAAAAACCCCAATGCACCATATTGCGTTTTTAGTGGTGGAAGAAAACCTTATGGAAAATTTACGAACAAGGCTCAAACCTAATCGAGCCCAATATTATGAGGCACCGTAAAACGTTTGTTTCAAATCATTATTCTCGAATCTCCATCGCTGCAACGAGCAGGTTTTCATTTTGTCAATCACAGCAGTTATCACAAAAAACTTCCAACTACATTGAAAGCTGAAGGTTTTGAAACGAAGGTTTTGGATTGTGTTTTTTGGAAACGATAAAAGCCCCGATCTGCTTATTTGCAATAATTATAGTAATATTGCGCTCTGAATACTTAAATACAAACGCAATGAAATTTTTAAAAATCGCAATTCTTTTTATGGGACTCTCCACTTTTGCGCAGGGCAAAGTAGGCGCTGTGGACGTGGAGTACATCCTTTCAAAAATGCCGGAACTCACGACCATCCAAACAGAATTGGAAACCTATGGAAAGCAATTGGACGTGGACCTCAACAAAAAGGTAGAAGAATACAAAAAGATGGTTGAGGAGTACAAAAAAGGAGAAGCTTCCTTTACCGAGGAACAAAAGAAAGAAAAGCAAACGGCGCTGATCAACTTGGACAAGGACATTCAAAAATTCCAACAAAACGGGGCCAAATTAATGGAAATTAAACAGAGCGAGGCGCTTAAACCTTTATACCAAAAAATTGGAGATGCTTTGGAAAAAGTGGCTAAAGAACAAAACTATACCCAAGTAATGCAGACCACCACCGATTTGGTCTATTTGGATCCAAACTTCGACCTTACGGTGCCTATTTTAAAGGAGTTGGGCATCACCATTACTCCGGAAGAATCTGGAAAATAACAGTTCAGTAATCACCAAAAGAAAAAACGTGAACCATTTATTTGGGTTCACGTTTTTTTTATTTTTTGGAAATAACTACCTGCTGTAGTTCGGCGCCTCCTTGGTAATGGTAACATCGTGCGGATGGCTTTCGTGAATACCCGATGCGGTAATCTTTACGAATTTTCCATTATCTTTAAGATGTTGAATATCCTTCGCGCCACAATAGCCCATACCAGCCCTTAACCCGCCGATAAATTGGGTCATGCTCTCCACCAATTCTCCTTTGTAGGGAACGCGGCCCACAATTCCTTCCGGAACCAATTTTTTAATATCGTCTTCCACATCCTGAAAATAGCGGTCCTTAGAACCTTGTTTCATCGCTTCCACCGAACCCATACCCCGATAGGATTTGAATTTTCTTCCCTCATAAATAATGGTTTCCCCGGGCGATTCCTTGGTACCGGCCAGCAAAGAACCCAGCATCACACAATCTGCACCGGCGGCGATGGCTTTGGGAATGTCGCCCGTATAGCGAATTCCGCCATCGGCGATCACCGGAATACCGCTGTCTTTGATGGCGGCGGCAACTTCCAGCACGGCAGAAAACTGTGGAAACCCTACCCCCGCAACCACGCGGGTGGTGCAGATGGAACCGGGCCCAATTCCCACTTTAACCGCATCGGCACCGGCCGCTACCAAATATTTGGCAGCTTCTGGGGTCGCAATATTCCCAACTACTACATCCAATTCGGGAAATTTTTGTTTCACTTCTTTTAAAACCGCCACTACTCCTTTGGTATGCCCGTGTGCGGTGTCAATAATTACGGCATCTACCTGTGCATTTACCAGTGCTTCCGCCCTTTCAACCGCATCGGCCGTAACGCCCAGCGCGGCTGCCACACGAAGTCTGCCATATTTATCTTTATTGGCAATGGGTTTTTGGGTTAGTTTGGTAATATCGCGAAACGTAATAAGTCCCAATAATTTACCATCGCCGCTCACCACGGGCAATTTTTCTATTTTGTTCTGTTGAAGAATTATTTCAGCCTCCTTTAATGAGGTGCCCTGCGCAACGGTCACCAAATTTTCAGAGGTCATCACCTCGCTTAAGGGGCGTCGTTGGTTTTTCTCAAAACGAAGATCGCGATTGGTAACGATGCCTATCAATTTTCCCGCTTTGTCGGTGATTGGAATTCCCCCTATGCTGTATTCGCGCATGGTTTTTTGGGCATCGCCCACGGTGTTTTCCTTATTCAGTGTCACCGGGTCAATGATCATTCCGCTTTCCGCCCGCTTGACTTTGCGCACCTCTGTGGCCTGTTCTTCAATAGTCATGTTTTTATGAAGCACACCAATTCCTCCCTCGCGGGCCATAGCGATGGCCATAGCGCTTTCGGTTACTGTGTCCATAGCCGCAGAAACTATGGGAACATTCAATGTTATATTTCGTGAAAATTTGGTGGCGATGGAAACTTCGCGGGGCAATACTTCGGAATAGGCGGGTACTAATAGAACGTCGTCATAGGTTAAACCTTCCCCAAGAATTTTGTCGTTGTGTGCTGTCATTGCAATTAAATTTTTTTCCGAAGAACACGGAGTGTGGATACTTTTTAATTGCGTGCAAATATACTATAAATTCTTAAGTATTAGCGTTTATGTGAAAGGTAACTTTTTGAGAAAAAATGTTTCCTAATTCGCGGAAACTTCCATTAAGTGCTTATACTTTAACCGGATTATTCCTGCCCACTGAAGCAATAACGTTTTTTCCTCGGGCGAGAGATCACCATGAAGAAGGCTATAGGATTTTAAGGGCATCTCGCCATCTTCCACCATTTCTACCAATTCTTCCAGTTTGTGTTCTTTCTTTTTGATGGAATAGTTGTTCCAGTCTGAGGCGTTGAAGTGTTTCTTTCCATCCTTAATATGATCAGCCAAAAACAGGGAGAAGGGAGCGATCTCTGCATACCAAGGATATTGGGTCTGGTTGCTGTGGCAATCATAACATTTGGCTTTTAGCACCGCCGCTACTTCGGGGGTTGGATTGGTTTCCTGCTCAAAAACCGCGACACTTTCATAGCCTCCCAAATTTTTCTCGGGTCTGATAAATTGAATGGCAATCAAGGCCACAAGGGCCAAAAGGAGAACAATTTTTAGAACTTTTTTAATCATTTATTTTTTCTGTGAATTTAAGTAGAAAATAATTGTTTTCCGAATATCGGCGGCAGTCTCGTTTTCCTGCGGTTCATATATTTTTAATATCCCTTTATTTTCAGGGGTTAAAAAGGGTATGTCAAGCCCTTTCAGCAAAAAATCGCTGAAGGCAACGGTATAGGTTTTTGAATCGACAATGGGCTTTCCGGCGTTTTGCCATGCTCCGTTTTCATCGAGCGAAAAATTATAGCGCTGGAGATAGGCACCTTCTCCGGCTTGCAGGTTTCCATAATTTAATACCTCTTTCAAAAGACTGCCTTTTAATTCCACTTTCAAAACACTTCCGCCGAAAGGCAAGACCCTAAAAATATCGGTACTGGTGATATCTCCCACCAATCGGTCATCGATGCGGATGGAGCCGCCATTCACCAAAGCGCCGTCCACTTTATTGTTATAAACGTGGGCCATCGCGTGGGTGATTAGTTCGCCCATATTGGTCTGCTTGCTCCGGTTAGCCGTGTCGGTTCCGTCCAAGGGTTTGGCGGCATAATAGATTACGGCCTGTGGATTTGCCACGGTTTCCTTTAGTTTTTCGTCAAGCAGCGCGGTCCATTTATTTACAATCCGATCTACTTTCGCCGAGGGGGCAATCTTATCGGTAACCATCACCAATTCAGAATTTATGTGTAAATATTTTGTGCGCAGATTATATATTAAGGTGTGCACATAAACGCTTTTGGCGTTTGCGTCGGCTTTTGCGATAATGGTTCTGCCTTCCTTTTCCAGCATATTGTAGTGTTCGTGGCCACCCATTATTAAGGGCAGACCTCGCAGGCGTTTGGCGATTTCCATATCCTCTTCCAATGCAACGTGGGTGAGCCCTACCACGAAATCGGATTTTTGGATGGCCAGATCGTAGGCACGGACCGCATTTTCATAAATATCTCCGTAAGAAACATAATCTTTCGGATTTGAGGGCAGGGTAACCCCAAACACGCCAAATTTCATCCTGTTGCCATCCGCATCAATGGCGTTAAAGGTTGCAAAATCAGAGGTGGGTACCGTGGAATATTCCCATTTAGTGGTGAAGGGCACAATTCCTTTTTCGGTTACGTGGCGCACGTTGGCTGTGGTCCAATTAAAGTTGGATTCATTTAGCCTTTTCTGTAAATCTTTTTCACTAAGGTCAAATTCGTGGTTCCCAAAAGTGACCAGGTCTATATCCATTGCATTCAAAACCTCAACCATCTGTTTGCCGTTCACGCGCTCGCCATCCATTTTTAAGGTACCTATCAACGAAGGGTTTAAAAAATCGCCGGCCAAAAACAAAAAGGTATTTGGAAATTTTTCCTTTATGGAATCACGAATATGCGCTACACGTGCCAATCCGCCATATTCGCCTCCATTTAATGGTGCAATTTCATAAACATCATTCATCTGCACGAACTTGATGGTAATGGCGCCTGCACCTTTAATGGGATCTTCGGGATAAACTTGTTGGAATACTTGGCAGCTCGACAAAAAACAGCCCACAATAGCCAGTAGTAAAAAATTTTTCATTTAATGATATTTAGTAAAAATTTTTGTTGCTTCATTGTGCGCACTTTCGAAGGACATCGGCTGAATGTTGCACGGAATTTTTGCGGCCGTAAAATAGCTCAGCATTTTTTCCGTAGGCATATTTCCCGTCAATTCGTCCTTTGCCATCGGGCAACCGCCGAAGCCCTGAATGGCTCCGTCGAACCTTCTGCAGCCTGCTTTATAGGCCGCATCCACCTTTTCATGCCAAGCATTTGGGGTGGTGTGAAGATGTGCGCCAAATTCTATGTGGGGATATTTTGGGATCAAGTTAGTAAATAAATATGAAATAATCGCAGGCGTGGAAGAACCCACCGTATCACTGAGCGAGAGAATTTTTATTCCCATGGCCGAGAGCCTTTCGGTCCATTCGCCCACAATTTCTACGTTCCACGGGTCGCCGTACGGATTGCCAAAGCCCATGCTCAGGTAGGCAACCACTTCCTTTTTGTTTTTATGGGCAAGATTTAAAATTTCCTGCAGCAAAAGGATGGATTCCGAAATGGTATTATGGGTATTGCGCATCTGAAAGTTTTCGGAAATGGAGAAAGGATATCCCAAATAATCAATTTCAGGATGTTTCACAGCCTCTTCGGCGCCACGAAGATTGGCCACAATGGCCAGCAATTTGCTCTTGGTCGCCGACAGATCCAATCGGGAAAGCACTTCGGCCGTATCTTGCATTTGGGGAATGGCCTTGGGCGACACAAAGCTGCCAAAATCAATAGTGTCAAAACCACAACGCAACAGTGATTGAATATACTTCACTTTCAATTCGGTGGGAATCCAGTCTTTGATGCCTTGCATGGCATCGCGCGGACATTCTATAAGTTTAACCTGCTGCATTGCCTCAAAGATAGTTTTTGGAATAGGAAATACGAAATTAGGGTTGGAAAATATTTAACCGTGGCTGGTCTGAAAATTTTTACGGCAAAAGAATGAAAACTGCAATTCCCAAAAAAACCAATATTTGTAACCATTTTAGAAAATAGGCCACCCTTTTCCCCTGCAATAACATAGTGGAAATGCGCCCGGCGGCCAATGAAATCGCGCTGAAAGTCATAAAGGAAATCACCATAAAAAGCGCACCCAAAATATAAAATTGGAGTATGGTATTGCCATCTACATTCCAGAGAAAGCCGGGAAAGAACGCCAAAAAGAAGATCATCACCTTTGGGTTCAGCAAATTCATGATGACTCCCGTTTTATAAAGTTGAAAATAGGATTTTTTCGGCGCGTTTTCAGCCAAGGAAATATGCTCGTCACTTTTATACACTTTATAGGCCAAGAAAAGCAAGTAACAAGCTCCCAAAAGTTTGATGGCATAAAAAATTTCTTCCGAAGCAGTCACGATTGCAGCAATGCCAAATGCCAATAAGGTGGTGTGCACAATACAGCCGCTAATCAAACCCGCCGTGGTGGCGATACCGCTTTTAGCCCCGTGTACCAAAGACTGGGTAAGCACAAACATATTGTCCGGCCCCGGGGAAATGGCCAAGGCTAAAGTAGCAATGGTAAAGGAAAGGAGATTTTCAATCATGTTTTTAGGAGGAAAGATTTAAGACGTAAGACTTAAGATTTGGGACCGACGAGGAATTTATTACGAAATAGCTATGCTCTAAAAACCTGCGATTCTTCAAATTAACCTCTATTTTTAAACTATCAATTAATGCATAAAAAACGTCCGAATTCATAGGTCAAAGGTCTCACCACTCACCGCTCAAGTCTCACCTCTCACGTCTCACCTCTCACGTCTCACGTCTCCCGTCTCACGACTCACCTCTCACGACTCACGACTCACATCTCACGTCCGTTTCAAAATCGCTTTGTTTATCCGCTTTATCAATCCCGGACCTTCGTAAATAAATCCCGTGTAAAGTTGCACCAAACTGGCGCCAGCATCTAGTTTTTCCAAAGCATCTTCCGCAGAATGGATTCCGCCCACGCCTATGATGGGAAATGACCGATTGCTTTTTTCGGAAAGAAAACGAATAACCTCCGTAGCCCTTTTGGATAGCGGTTTGCCACTCAGGCCGCCCATTTCTTTTTTGTTTTCAGACAAAAGGCCCTTTCGCGCAATGGTCGTGTTGGTGGCAATCACGCCATCGATCTTGGTGGTTTCAACAATTTCAATAATATCCAAAAGCTGCTCGTCAGTTAAATCGGGCGCTATTTTCAAAAGAATGGGTTTGCGAATTTTCGACGGCGATTGAAGGGCCAATTCGCTATTTCTATCCTGCAGGGTCTGCAACAATTCCATCAAGGGTTTCTTTTCCTGGAGTGCGCGTAGGTTCGGTGTGTTGGGCGAGCTTACGTTCACCACAAAATAATCCACATAGGCAAACAGTGCCTCAAAACAGATTAAGTAATCGCTGACCGCCTCTTCATTGGGCGTGGTTTTGTTCTTGCCAATGTTACCGCCAATCAAAACCCGATTTGACCGGCCGCGCACGGAAGCGGAATTTTTCTTCAACCGTTCCACCGCGGCATCGACTCCACCATTGTTAAAACCCATCCGGTTTATGATGGCCGAATCTTCGCGCAACCGGAACAAACGCGGGGTTTCATTGCCCGGCTGGGGTTTTGGGGTCACGGTTCCTATTTCAATAAAACCAAATCCAAAATTGGAAAGTTCGTTAAACAATTTGGCATCTTTATCAAAACCCGCGGCAAGTCCAACGGGATTCGGAAATTTTAAGCCGAAAAGTTCCCTTTGCAGGCTGGGCGCTTCCATTTTATACACGCTTCGGAAAACAGTTCCAAAACCCAGTTTATGGAAAAACCGAATGAGCGAAAAGGTGAAATGATGTATTTTTTCGGGATCGAAACTGAAAAATAGAGGACGGATCAGGCTTTTGTACATGGTTGGTAAATGTGGCACAAAAATACACTAAACTATGCACTTGTTCTTTTGAATATGCTTTATTTTGCAGAGTAAAAGAAACGCTATGATCGAAAAACAACACCTCATTGATCGCTTTAAAAGTTATGTTACCATAGACACTGAAAGCGATCCAAACAGCGACACCACGCCAAGCACAAAAAAACAATGGAACCTTGCCAACAAATTGGCCGACGAACTTCGGGAGATCGGGATGGAGGATGTTACCATCGACGAGAACGCCTACATAATGGCAACCTTGCCTTCCAATGTGCCACATCCGGTTCCGGTGATTGGTTTTGTTTCACATTTTGACACTTCTCCCGATTTTTCCGGGGCAAACGTGAAGCCTCAAATTATTGAAAATTACAATGGAAAAGATATTATTCTCAACAAGGAAAAGAATATTGTACTTTCTCCCGACTATTTTGAGGACTTGTTGTTGTATAAAGGCCAAACCTTAATAACAACCGATGGCACAACCCTATTGGGCGCCGATGACAAAGCAGGAATAACCGAAATAGTTTCGGCCATGGAATATCTTATTGACCATCCCGAAATCAAGCACGGAAAAATCCGTGTAGGATTTACGCCTGATGAGGAAATTGGCCGTGGAGCCCACAAATTTGACGTTGCGAAATTTGGAGCAGAATGGGCCTATACCATGGATGGCAGTCAAGTGGGTGAGTTGGAATTTGAAAACTTCAATGCTGCCGGAGCTACGGTTACCGTCAAGGGAAAAATAGTGCACCCCGGATATGCCAAAGGGAAAATGATAAACAGTATGTACATAGCCACAGACTATATCAATTCATTGCCCCGGCTTGAAACCCCAGAGCATACCGAAGGTCGCGAAGGATTTTTTCACTTGCACGCCATAAAGGGAACCGTGGATGAAACAAAAATCCAATACATTATCCGCGACCATAACAGAGAGCATTTTGAGGCCCGAAAGGAAATGATGCAAAAACTTGCTGACGACCTGAACGAGCAGCACGAAATGGAAGTGGTTACTGTTGAAATAAAGGATCAATATTTCAATATGCGCGAAAAGATTGAGCCAGTAATGCATATCGTTAAAATCGCAAAACAGGCGATGGAACAAGCGGGCATTGAACCCATCATAAAACCCATTCGCGGCGGAACGGACGGTTCGCAATTGAGTTTTATGGGGCTACCCTGTCCAAATATTTTTGCCGGCGGCCACAATTTTCACGGCCGATATGAATATGTTCCGGTCGAAAGCATGCTGAAGGCAGTGGAAGTGATCGTTAATATCGCAAAAATTACTGCCGAGGATATTTCAAGGTTTAAAAAGGAAGAAGAATAATCCTTAAAATTTTCAAACCTGCGGGCCAACAGGTTTAAATTCCGAAATAAAAAGGATTTTTTTCAGGCTTCCGTTTCGCAGGAGGCAAAAAAAGTTCAAAAGAAAACTCCCCCAATCCATAAAGCGATCGGGGGAGTTTTTATTTAAAAAAGGAACAAGTTTATTTTTTCTCAGGGGCATTCAACCGTGCCGTTCTTTCCATAGAAATTGCGGCCCGTTCAAATTTTATTTTCCCGGCGCCACATTCAATAATGCAAGTGCCGTCATCATAAAGTTCGACCACCTTTCCGTGGATTCCGCCGGTGGTGATTACCCTATCGCCCTTTTTAAGTTGGGCGGCGAATTGTTTTTCCTGTTTGGCCTTCTTCATTTGGGGGCGTATCAAAAAAAGATACATTACCAAAAAAAGTAAAATAATAGGCAAAAAACTTTGAATTTGTTCCATAGCAATATTAAGTATTCCGTTTAGGGAATTAAGAAGTTGGGGTTTTTATAGGGGCTGCGTTTGCACCGGCTTTCGGGGTTACAAATGCTTTAATAGTCAAGGTTTCGGTACCTGCTTTGGTGTTGGTAGTTAGGGTAACGGTTTTGCTAACTTGGTTTTGGCCACTGCCGTTGAATTTTACCAACAATTGTCCCTCTGCACCCGGAGCAATAGGCTCTTTTGGATATTCAGGAATGGTACAGCCACAGCTACTTTTTGCGTTAACGATCATCAACGGAGCTTCACCGGTGTTTTTGAACTTAAAGATGTGTTCCACTGGAGTACCTTGGTCGATCGTACCAAAATCAAACTGGCTTTCCTCGAAGGTGATTGCTGGAAATTTACCAGATTCAGCATCGCGCGCCTCGGCAGTCGCAACGTTTTCTTCATTTACTTTGTCTGCTGCATTGTCTTTACAGGAAGAAAAGGCAAAAACAGATAGTATTGCTACTATTAAAACTGATTTTTTCATTTAATTAAATTTTTATGTTTTTAGCAGGCCAAAAATAGGTATTTTTTTACTTTTATTGAAGTCCGCGCCCAATTTTATTGAGACTGCCGGCTTCCTCAAAATCTTTTACGATCTTGTCTAAAATTCCGTTCACGAAGATGCTGCTTTTGGGGGTGGAATATTCCTTTGACACTTCCAAATATTCATTAATAGTGGCCCGAACGGGAATGGAGGGAAAAAACAGAAATTCCGCAATGCCCATTTTCAATATAATCATATCCACATCGGCGATGCGTTCTTGGTCCCAATTGGGGGTTTTTCCTTCTATTTGGGCGTTGAGCTTTTCCTCGTTCAAGATCACCTTTCGAAAGAGTTGCAGGGCATATTCACGGTCTTCCTCATTTTTATACAAATTGGGAACCAAAAGCGCCGAGGCATTTTTCTCTGAAAGTTTGTCGAGCATTTTTACGATGGCCGTGTTCACAATGGGAAAATCATCGGCCCAAGTCAACCGCTTGTCCTCTAAATAATCATAGAGCTTTTCATTGGGCGCAATAACTTCTTTGAATAGTTTTGCCACAAATTGACGATCCTCTTTAAGGGTGGTTTCCTTTTTGGCCAAATAGGATTCATACCAATCCAATTGGCGCAGTTCCTTAAAAATAATGTTCACATATTCGCCGTCCAGTTCCCAATAATCGAGCTTTTTTTTGCGTATGGTTTCTGAAAAAGTAACGTTTTCGGCAATCAGGCGAATTAGTTTGTTATCCACAAAGGTGCGGCTAGGGTTCTTTTCGGAAACGGTGGCCAAATGTTTTTTCTGCGAAAGGGTTAAATAGTTTTCCGCCTGTTTTTGGAGGGACACGAGCAGTTGCAACAGCAATAAATATAAATCCAACATTTGGTCTATGCTGTGGAGCAAAAATTTTTCCTGTGAATCAATGTTCGGGTTTTCACGCTGGTTGTAGGCGTAAATGGACTGCAAAACTTTTACTCGGATATGTCTTCTTGTAAGCATATAGTGTTTGAAAGAACTGGTTTAAAGAAACAACGCACAAGAGATTTCCTGTGCGCTGCAAAGATACTGTTTTAAGAAAAAATAAACCTATTTTTCGTTTTTTCTTGCGTCAATCCTGGCCTGGGCAATATTGAAGGCAGCTTGATAGGTGGTGATGTCTTCCGCATCTGCCTTCTTCAAAATTTCCAAGGTAGTGTTATAAATATTTTCGGTCTTGCGCATGATTTCCTTGCGGTCATAGTTTTCAAGCTCGGCATACACGTTTATGATGCCGCCGGCGTTGATCAAAAAGTCTGGGGCGTACAGTATGCCTTTGTCGCGCAACATTTGCCCGTGCTTTTTCTCCTCGGCCAATTGGTTGTTCGCCGCTCCGGCAATAATTTTGGTTTTTAATTGGTTGATGGTAAAATCGTTCACCGTTGCACCAAGGGCACAGGGGGCGTAGATATCCATTTCTTCGGAATAAATATTGTTTCCTTCATAAATATGCACGCTGTATTTGTCGCGAACCTCTTCCAAACGCTCGCGATTGATGTCGGAAATATAAATCTTGGCCCCCTCGTTGCTCAAGTTTTCAACCAAAGCCTCGCCAACGTTGCCAATTCCTTGAACATACACCACCTTATCTTCCAAAATATCGCTTCCGAACTTATATTTTGCGGCGGCCTTCATTCCCATAAAAACGCCATAGGCAGTTACGGGCGAAGGATTTCCGGCGCCACCTTTTGATTCTGAGATACCGGTAACATACGGAGTTACCGTGCGAACCAAATCCATATCGGCGGTTGCCATTCCGACGTCTTCGGCGGTAATGTATTTTCCGCCCAAGGAATGAACAAACTCACCAAATTTCAACATTAACTCGGGGGTTTTTTGCGTTTTCGCATCGCCGATCAAAACCGCCTTTCCACCGCCTAGATTCAATCCGGTAATAGCGCTCTTGTAGGTCATTCCACGCGAAAGGCGCAGAACGTCGTTCAATGCCTCCCATTCGCTGGTGTAGTTCCACATCCGCGTGCCGCCAAGGGCCGGGCCCAAAACGGTATTGTGGATGCCGATTATTGCTTTTAAACCAGTATCTTTGTCGTTGCAAAAAACGATTTGCTCGTGATTGTCAAAGGATAGTTGTCCGAAAACGGGATCCATTTTATGAAGTTCGTTTTTATTAATTACCTCAGTTTCCATAGCTTTTTTATTAATTTGTTTATCCTTTAAAAAGGCGGGGCAAAAGTAACCCTTTGTTGTTGATTTCACAAAACATCGGCTGTTAAATTAAGAATTTTAAAAACAGGCATTTTCACTATAAATGAAGGCATTAAAGTATTTAAACAAATATTTTTTAAAATATAAAGGTCGGCTCATTTTGGGCGTTTTTATTACAATTATTGCCACCGTCTTTAAACTGGTGGTGCCAATGAAAATTGGCGATTCGGTTTCGGCGGTGAAACAATATATGAATGGCGAAATAACCGATCTTGACGTGGTGAAGCACCAACTGCTCATCAACATCCTTTTACTGCTGGGCGCCGCCCTGCTCTCTGCCCTGTTTACTTTTATGATGCGGCAGACGTTCATCGTGGTTTCGCGCTATGTGGAATATGACCTTAAAAACGAAATTTTTCAACACTACGAAAAGCTATCGCTGGGTTTTTACAAACAGAACCGCACCGGCGATTTAATGAACCGCATCAGTGAAGACGTTTCCAAAGTGCGGATGTATGTGGGCCCCGCGCTGATGTACAGCATCACCACCGTAACGCTGTTTATCGTGGTGGTAAGCTATATGTTCTACAAAGCCCCGACCTTAACTTTATATGCCATTGCCCCCTTACCCATTCTCTCTTTGGCCATTTATAAATTGAGCGTGCTCATCAACCACCGAACCACCATCGTGCAACAATATCTTTCAAAACTCACCACCTTTACGCAAGAAAGTTTTAGCGGTATTGCTGTGATAAAGGCCTACGGAATTGAACCGCGAACCAACGCAAACTTCGAGGAACTGGCGGAGGGAAGCAAGGTAAAAAACATTGATTTGGCAAAAGTCCAGGCGCTGTTTTTTCCGCTGATGATGCTTTTAATTGGCGTGAGCAATATTTTGGTTATTTATATTGGCGGAACGCGCTACATCAATGGACAAATCGCCGAATTTGGGACTATTGTTGAATTTTTGATTTATGTGAATATGCTCACCTGGCCCGTCGCAGTAGTGGGCTGGGTTACCTCGATGGTGCAACAGGCGGAGGCTTCGCAGAAACGCATCAACGAATTTCTGGAAACCGAGCCCGCCATCCAGAATTTGGTGGAAGAAAGCACGCCCGTGAACGGAAATATTGAATTCAACCATTTAACCTTCACCTATCCCGACACCGGAATTACGGCCCTAAAAGACGTTTCCTTTACCGTAAAGCCTGGGGAAACCTTGGCCATTGTGGGGAATACCGGTTCTGGAAAAAGCACAATTTTGGAATTGATAGGCCGGCTCTATGATGTGGAAGAGGGAATGTTGAAAATTGACGGAACCCCTATCAAAAAGGTGAATTTAGACGATTTAAGACACAGCATTGGCTATGTTCCACAGGATGCTTTTCTTTTTAGCGACACCCTTCGGAACAACATTCGGTTTGGAAAGGAAAACGCCACCGAGGAGGAGGTAATCGAAGCTGCAAAAAACGCGGCCGTCCATCAAAATATTATGGGTTTCGCCAAAGGCTATGACACCGTTTTGGGCGAAAGGGGCATCACTTTAAGTGGCGGCCAAAAACAACGCGTGTCCATTGCCCGGGCCATTATTAAGGATCCGCAAATTCTGTTGTTCGACGATTGTCTTTCGGCCGTTGATACTGAAACGGAGGAAGAAATTCTCCAAAACCTTCATAAAATTTCGGAAAATAAAACCACGATCATTGTTAGCCATCGTATTTCCTCTGCCAAAAATGCAAACAAGATTATTGTTTTGGAGAACGGAAGCATCATACAGAAAGGAACCCACAACGAGCTTGTAAATTCTGAGGGCTACTATAAGGAATTGTACGCAAAACAACTCTTGGAAAAAGAAATGTAAATTTTACTTTGGCTGGTTTGGATTTTTTTTAGATTTTTGGCTACACATAAAGCAAAAACCAAAAAAATTATGAGCGACCAATATACGATGGAGCAAGAGGAAATTTTTTCAAAAGTAATGCGCGCCGGCAGACGCACCTATTTTTTTGATGTTAGGTCCACAAAAGCTGGCGATTTTTATCTCACCATTACGGAAAGCAAAAAATTCACGAACGATGATGGTTCCTATCATTACAAAAAACACAAAATCTATCTTTACAAAGAGGATTTCAACGAGTTTAAGGACACATTGGATGAAATGATAAATTATGTAATTGATGAAAAAGGCGAAGAAGTGATCAGCGAACGCCACCAAAAAGATTACAAAAAGGAAGGTGACGAAATTTCAATGGCTGCCGAAGCTTCCCAAGAAAATGGTCAGTCGGACACCAGCAACTTCACCGATATTGAGTTTGACGATATTTAAGCATCCATTCCTTTAAAACCCAAACCGGCGCGGCGCAAACCGATGCCGGTTTTTTTATTTTTAAAATCCCGAAAGCCCCGTACTTTTCTTTATTTTCGAACCTCCATCCTTGCATTATTTTTATGGTAAAAAAACGGTACCAACCCTATAAACCCACGCTCGATTTTTCAGGGTTGGACCATATTGTGGTTGGCAGTGGCATGGGCGGCCTTACGGTGGCCACCTGGCTGGCAAAGAGCGGAAAAAAGGTCGCGATCTTTGAGCGGCATTACGTTCCCGGCGGTTTTACCCACAGTTTCAAAAGGAAAGATGGCTTTCAGTGGGATGTGGGCGTACACTATGTTGGCAATATGGGCGCAGATTCTTCCCTGCGCCGCTTTTTCGATTTTTTGACCGACGGAAAACTTGAATGGGAACCTATGGGCGAAATCTATGATGTGGCGCATATTGCAGGAACCGAATATCAATTTAAAGCGGGAAAGGAAAATTTCCGAAACCAACTTATCGGTTATTTTCCAGAGGAAGAAAAAGCGATTGACGCCTATTTGAAACTCATAGAAAAAACCAACAAACGCGGCAGCGCCTTCTTCTTCGAAAAAATTTTTGAACCGTGGTTCAGCAAATCGGTGGGTTGGATTTTCAGAAAACGATATTCCAGCTTTTCCCAAAAAACCACTTGGGAAGTTTTAAGCCAACTCACCAAAAACGAGCGGCTGCTTGCCGTGCTGTGCGCCCAATGTGGCAATTATGGCCTTTCGCCAAAAAACAGCAGTTTTGCGGCACACGCAATGGTGATTGGCCATTTTTTGGAAGGCGGCTACTACCCTATTGGCGGCGCCGACCAAATTTGCGAAAAAACGCTGGAAGTCTTTACGAAGCACGGAGGCAGGGTTTTTATAAACGCTGATGTCACCAAAATCGTCACCGAAAACAATCGGGTTCAAGGAATTAAACTTGCGGAAAAATTCATTCCTTGCAAAAGTGTGATCAGCAACGTTGGGGTAAACAACACTTTTAAGTACCTGCTTTCGGAAGAAGACCGAAACATTTGCAAATTCCATTTAAAAAATGTGCAACCCGCCAGCGCGCATATCTGTTTATATCTGGGGCTGAACAAATCAAGCAAGGCCCTAAACCTGCCCAAGCACAATCTGTGGTATTACAAACACCAAAATATAGATGCCATTTTTGAGGTAGCAACCTTGGAAAATGCGCCCGAAAATTTTGCATACATCTCCTTCCCTTCCGCAAAGGATCCGAAATGGGAAACCAAAAATCCGGGAACGGCAACCATTCAGGCCATTTCCGTGGGAAATATGGAGTGGTTTGAAGATTATAAAGGTTCAAACTGGATGAAACGCGGCGAGGAATACCTGCAACTAAAAAAGAATTTTGAAACCGAAATGCTAAAGGTGCTCTACAAGTTTTTTCCACAAATTGAGGGCACCATTGTGGCCTCCGAGGTTTCGACCCCTCTTTCCACAGAAAATTTCACCAATTATAAAAGCGGTGAAATCTACGGTTTGGCACATTCCCCCGAACGGTTCACGCTTCCTTTTTTACGCCCAAAAACTAACATAAAAGGCCTGTTTTTAACGGGGCAAGATATTACGTTGGTCGGCGTTGCGGGCGCGATGCTCTCTGGTTTGCTTTGCGCGACGGCTATTTTAAAGTTTGGTTCTTGGAAGCTTTTTCGGGAGATTAAAAGCAAACAATAATCAATTAGTTTTTAATTACTTTAGCCCAAAATTTCAGTCTATGGAACGCTTAAAAATTGGCTTGGCCATTTTAGCAATTGCTTTCTCCGCATCTTTGGGTTTTTCCCAAGAAGACACTACCTCGGTAAAAAAGGATTCCCTGAATATCGTGCTATTGGAAAACTACAACAAGCGTTTGGCTGAGATAGAGCGCCAGCGAGTGGCCGATTCCATTAAAAAAGGTGAACTGGAAGCGGAACTAAGCGCCCTAAAAACGACGGACAACCTTAAAAAAGAAGAACTTCAGGCACAGCTTATTGCCTTAAACGAAAAAGAAATAAGACGACTTGAAGACAAAAAAACGAAAATTGACTCTCTAAAAAAGGTAACCAATGGCTTTCCCGTTTTTGGCTTTTTTAACGATACCCTTTTTGTGCTCTACTCAAAATTGGGCAGTTTTTCACCCAAGGAGCGGGCAGAAGCGATAAGCGGGCGTATAGACAAGCTTACCGATAATTTCAATTTTGATGAAAACTCTCTTGAAATCCAAAAATCTGAAAATGAGCTGGACATCATTTTTGGTGACCAGACAATAATGACCGTCATTGAAAATGATGCTCTTTGGAACGACACCACAAAAGAGGCACTGGCCAAAGAATACAAGGACAAAATAAGTGCAGCCGTTTTAAAATATAAGGATGAAACCAACTTTTTCAACCTTGCGAAAAAAATAGGGCTGGCATTATTGGTATTGCTGGTTATTGCAGCGCTGGTAAAATATATTTCAAAATTCTTTGCTTGGGTTGCCATAAAAATTGAACTGCAGGAAGACAAGAGGATCAAAGGAGTGCAAATAAAAAATTACACCCTGTTTGATGCCAAAAGGCAAATAAATGCACTTTTAATAGTGAACAGAATCCTGAAATGGATTGTTATAATTACGGCAATATATATTGCGCTACCCATTCTGTTTGGCATATTTCCTTGGACTGAGCATTTTGCGGGCACCCTAATCGGTTACATTCTCAACCCGGTAAAAGGCATATTGAAGTCGCTTTGGAATTACCTACCCAATTTAATAACGATAATTGTTATCGTGCTGGTTTTCCGATATATTCTAAGAGGAATCCGTTTCTTGAAGGACGAAATAGCTCGCGGCAATCTTCAAATCAACGGCTTTTATCCCGATTGGGCAGAACCTACTTATCAAATTGTACGGATTCTGCTGATAGCTTTTATGTTCGTGGTTTTATTTCCCTATTTGCCGGGCAGCGATTCTCCAGTATTTCAAGGAGTTTCCGTGTTTTTGGGTTTTCTGTTTACCTTCGGCTCGGCAGGCTCATTATCAAATATTATCGCCGGGCTGATTCTAACCTATATGCGTCTTTTTACAATTGGCGACAGGGTGAAAATTGGCGACGTATCTGGCGACGTGATTGAGAAATCAGTTCTGGTAACTCGTATTAGAACTCCTTTCAACGAAATCATCTCCATTCCAAATTCCACTGTTATGAACAGCCATACCATAAACTATAGCAGTGATGCTCAGGAAAAAGGCTTAATAATACATAGCACCGTTACCATTGGCTACGACGTTCCTTGGCAAGATGTCCATTCGGCATTAATAGATGCGGCCCTGCGCACAGAGCTCGTTTTAAAGGAACCTGCTCCATTTGTTTTTCAGACCAGTTTGGATGATTTTTATGTAGCCTATGAGATTCACGCACACGTGCGCGAAGCAAATAGACAGGGATTTATTTATTCCGTACTCCACCAAAATATTCAGGACGTTTTTAACGAGCGCGGCATTGAGATTATGTCTCCGCACTATCGTGCCGCGCGCGATGGCAATGAAACCACCATTCCCTCAGGGTACAGACCGAAAGATTATAAAGCGCCCGGTTTTAACGTGAAGACGGAAACCAAGGATAAAAAAAGCTAAACACTATACATTGATGCGTTTTTTTTGAAAGCCCTATCTTTGCCGCCTTTAAAAAAAAGCATGCTCGCAAAATACCTTTTATCCTTTACCCAAAACCCAAAAAACGATATACTTTCCGGCCTTACCGTAGCTTTGGCCTTAGTGCCCGAAGCGGTGGCTTTCGCTTTCGTTGCAGGCGTTGACCCGTTGGTCGGTTTGTACGGGGCTTTTATAATGGGACTTGTTACCGCGCTTTTCGGGGGACGTCCCGGAATGATTTCCGGAGCAACGGGTGCGATGGCCGTAGTTATGGTCCATTTAATTCAAAAGGGAAATGAGGTAGGATTGGGCTTGGTTGATCCCGTTCAAAATCTCGGACTGCAATGGCTTTTTATCACACTTCTTTTTGTGGGCGCCATTCAAATTATGGCGGGGGTTTTTAAATTGGGAAAATTTGTTAGGCTAATTCCACACCCCGTAATGATGGGTTTTGTGAACGGGTTGGCTATCGTGATTTTCCTTTCGCAACTGGGTCTTTTTAAGGAAAGCCGCGGCACCGTTCCCCAATGGCTGACTGGCCCGGATTTATGGGTAATGTTGGCGTTGGTGGGATTGACGATGGGCATCATGTTTGGCTTGCCAAAGCTCACCAAAAAACTGCCCGCAGCCCTGATTGCAATAGTTATTGTTGCCTGCATTACTATTTTCGGAAACCTTGATGTAAGTACCGTGGGTTCCTTTATTCGCGATGGTGGCGGCAGTGGTTTGAAAGGTTCGCTTCCCCATTTCCAAACCCAAATTTTTGGGTTTCTCGAAACATTGAACGGCCATTGGGATTTAATACTTTCCACAGCATTTCTCTTGGCCGCGGTGGGTTTGATAGAATCGTTAATGACCTTAAATCTATTGGACGAAATGACCGAAACCCGCGGCAGTGGAAACCGCGAATGTGTGGCCCAAGGCAGCGCGAACATTGTAAACGGATTATTCGGCGGAATGGGCGGTTGCGCCATGATCGGGCAATCCATTATCAACGTAAGTTCGGGCGGACGCGGCAGGCTTTCGGGTGCAACGGCGGCCCTAGCGCTATTGTGCTTCGTACTTTTTGGTGCTCCTTTGATCGAGCAAATTCCCATCGCCGCTTTGGTGGGTGTTATGTTTATGGTGGTTATTGGCACTTTTGCTTGGAGCAGTTTTCGGATTCTTCATAAAATTCCTGTGGCAGATGCCGTCGTTTTGATTACGGTTTCCGCGGTAACGGTGTGGCAGGATTTGGCCATTGCGGTTTTCGTGGGGGTGATTATGAGCGCGCTTGTCTTCGCATGGAAAAACGCCACGATGATCCGCGCCCGCAAGCGGTTTAAGGACGACGGCACCAAGGTTTATGAAATATGGGGGCCTTTGTTTTTTGGATCTACTTCAGCCTTCAACACAAAATTTGATGTAACAACCGACCCAGATTCCATTGAAATAGATTTTATAGAATCCAAAATTTCAGATCATTCGGGCGTGGAAGCCGTTCGGAATATCGCCAATAAATATATCGACAGCGGTAAAAAAGTTAAACTCACGCACCTCAGCCCGGACTGTAAGGCACTTCTTTTAAAGTGGAATCCTGAGTTTGAAACCATTATCGAAAATTCCGTGGAAGATCCGCGTTATTATGTGGTTACCGACACTTTGGATGCCGATGTTTCCTAATTAATTTTTCCGGGAAAAAGAAAAATCAACTCTTTTGGCTTCGCCGTTCTCCTTGCCTTCAATCCAAGCGTGCAGTGAATCCTTTGCCGGATTTGTATAGACGATTCGCTGTGGAAATTCGTGGTTTTTGTTTTCAAAAATAAAGTGTCCATTTTCCGAAGAAACCAATGTAAAGGTAACCGGCGCTTCCTTGTTTTGATTGGCCGTGGCCACGGTCAAAAACAAACTATCGGCCCTTTCCTCCAAAGCCATTGTTTCTGCAAAAACGGTCTCCTTCCCCACTTGGGTAAAACTGTAGGCGGTGAAGGCACTCGGAGTTTCCTGCGACCAGGTTTCCTGTGAAAATGATTCCCCATTCTGCTCCGTCCAAGTTCCCAAAAGCCAGTGGAGCTGTGCTATTTTTTCAAATTTTTCAGACGCAACTTCCGATTTTTGTTTTTCTGCATCGGAGTTGTTTTTACAGGAATTTAATAGGAGTATCGCTAAAAATAGAAGAAGAAGTTTTTTCATTTTGAATATTTATGTAGTCGCAATTTATAAAAATTATATCGACAATAGATCGCCAAAAGTAACCCAAACCACCGAAGGAGAACGCGCGAATCATTAACAATTTTATCACGTTTCCCTAAGATTTCCAACATACTATCTTGACTATCTTTAAATGTTTTATTCCATAAAAGAAATGCCCGAATCCGCAAAACCCATCGGTGAATCGCTTAAGGAATATGCCCGCGGCATAACCGGCGGCCTGCTTTTCAGTTTGCCCATGCTCTATACTATGGAATTATGGTGGACCGGTTTTATTGCCGATCCACTTCCGTTATTGCTCTATTTTATCGTTGGGATGTTTTTGTTGATGGTGTACAACCATTACGTGGGCCTACGGAAAGACCCCTCCCTTTGGGAAGGAATGGAGGAATCGGTAGAGGAAATGGGGGTCGGAATTTTGCTGACGGCATTTATTCTTTGGATCACCGGACGCATTTCCCCCGAGATGTCCTTTAACGAAATTAGCGGAAAAATAATCGTGGAAGCGGTTACCGTAGCCATTGGAATTTCTGTGGGAAAATCGCAATTGGGCGGAAATTCGGACAACGACGGCGAAACGGAAGATTTAAAAACGAAAAAAAACAATCCGCACGTATTCAGAACGGTGAACATTGCCCTTTGTGGCGCCATACTTATAGCTTCCAACGTGGCTCCCACGGAAGAAGTAGTGGTGATCGCCCTGGAATCCGAAGTTTACAAATTGTTGATCATCGCCCTACTTTCCATAGGAATTGGCGGTGCTGTGCTATATTACATCAATTTTAAAGGCGCCAAAACCATAGTGGTCCATAGCAACACTTGGAACGCCGTGGTGGGCACGCTTTTAATGTATGCGGTGGCCCTGCTCTCGTCGGCATTTATGCTCTGGTTTTTCGGTCGGTTTGAGGGACTGTCGCTGTATGGAATGGTTGCCGAAACCGTAGTTTTGGGTTTCCCCGCCGCATTGGGCGCCTCGGCAGGAAGATTACTTATTCAATCCTAAAAAAATGAAAAATCCATGGAAGAAAAAAATTGGCTGGAATGGTTGGTAACCGTTATTTCGGGAATCTTGGTGATTTTTACCCTCGGTTTTTTGGTGTATCAATTGATTTATGAGAAGCCGACGCCACCGGATATTGAAATAATCCTCGGCGAAACGGCCCAAAAAGATGGAGGTTTCGGCATCGCGATTACCGCGAGAAACAATGGCTCACAAACCGCAGAAAATGTAACCATTGAAATTGCGACCGAAGGAACGGAACCTGTCCAAAAGGCACGAATTACTTTTGACTATCTGCCGGGCAATTCCTCCGTAAAGGGGTGGGCAATTTTTTCTGAAAAACCAGTTTTTGAAAACCTCAAAACCCACGTGATGGGTTATGAAATCCCATAGTTTAAGAAATTTCGGCATTCATTTGTAAACGGGAAATTATAAAATCCGTAAACCGTTTTGAACCTCTTTTTCTGGCGTTAACAAAGTGACATTCTTCCCTTCCACAGCACCTAAAATAAGACATTCGCTCATAAAATTGGCAATCTGTTTCTTCGGAAAATTGACAACGGCCACCACTTGCTTTCCAATCAATTCCTTTTTTGAATAAAGCGAAGTAATCTGCGCCGAAGTCTTTCGCTGCCCGAGCTCGCTTCCGAAATCGATCACAAGCTGGTACGAAGGATTCCGCGCCTCGGGAAAATCATTGGCTTCAATGACGGTTCCTACCCGCATCTCAACCTTTTCAAAGTCGGTCCACGTTAGATTATTCATCGTGATGGATGGAAAGTTTTTTAATCATTTCGGGAGAAATCTCGCCTTGGTCAGCGCCGTAAACATCCACGAGCAACCCTTTCTGCCCATCGTGGGTTTCTATTAAATAAAGAATGGTATTGTCGCCCGGATCGGTCATTCCCTCAAAACGATAGAATTTTACGACCTCCAGTTCGCCGGCCTTCCATTTTCGTTTTAGGTTTTTAGATTCAATACCCTCGGCCACAAGATTGAAATCCTCCGTAAAACCGTGATTTTGCAAATCTTCAATCGCCACCGAAAGTGAGGAATAGGAATTTTTCATAATAGTTAGTTTTAAGTTTTAAAGTTAATAGAGATATTTTGCAAGGGCAAAGTTTTATAAGTTCTTTGGGAAAAGTTGGGTAGATGGATTTATGAGTTTATGAGTTTATAGGTTTAAAAGTTTATAAGTTTGAAAGTTTATGAGTTTAAAAGTTTAGGGGTTTAGGGTTTTTGGATTTATGTGTTTATGAGTTTACTTGTTTTAAATTTAGTGCTTATATGATAAGGTTTGGATTTATTGATTGCGTTCCTTACTTATGAAAAATTTAATGCGCTTAAAATCGTAACTTTAAGCCAAAGTTTACCACCAATATAGAAAAGAAAAAATGGCAAGAACAGAATCAAAAATGCTGCCGTTGGGAACACCGGCTCCAAATTTTGAGTTGATGGATGCAGTAACCAACAAACCCGTATCCCTACATTCCATCAAAGGCGAAAAAGGAACGGTTGTAATGTTTCTTTGCAACCATTGCCCATTTGTTAAACACGTAAATGAAGAAATCGTTCGGCTCTGCAACGACTATCGCGTAACGGGTTTTGGGTTTGTGGCCATTAGCAGCAACGATGTGGAAAATTACCCCGAGGATTCCCCGGCCGAAATGTGGCGAACGGCGCGCAAACACAGCTATCCCTTTCCCTATTTATTCGACGAAACCCAAGAAATTGCAAAGAAATATGACGCCGCTTGTACGCCCGATTTTTATTTGTTCGACGCCGATTTGAAATTGGTATATCGGGGCCAGTTGGACAACTCCCGGCCAGGAAATGGAATTCCCGTGAACGGCCGCGACCTTCGTGAAGCGTTGGATAATATATTGAACAACAACCCGCAGCGAAAGGACCAAAAACCGAGCATTGGGTGCAATATTAAGTGGAAGAAATAAATTCGGGATAAGTTAATTGGGAATTCGGGATTCAAATTCACAAATCCCGAATCCCAATTTACTACTTCACATCCATCAATTCCACATCAAATATTAAAGTAGCATTAGGTGGAATCACGCCACCGGCCCCACGCGAACCATAGGCCAAGTGGCTTGGAATCACAAAACGGGCCTTATCGCCCACTTGCAGCAGCTGGATGCCCTCGTCCCAGCCTTCAATTACGTGGCCCATACCCAACGGAAAATCAATGGGCTGCTTTCTTTTATAGGAGGAATCAAACTCGGTGCCGTCAGTCAAAGCGCCTTTGTAATGCACGGAAACGGTTCTTCCTTTTTCCGCCTTCCTGCCGCTTCCTTTTTGGATTATTTTGTAAAGCAGGCCGCTATCGGTTCTATCAAAACCTTCGGAAACTTTTTTAAGTTCCGCTTCCTGTGCGGCCTTCATTTTGGCCAAGCGCTGTTCCCTTTCTCCGGTAAAATTTCGGAAAGCCTCCACGGCGTTCCAGTTTTTGGCTTCCTCGCCCACGCGGATAATTTCAACCTTCTGCATGGTATCGCCCTGCGCCACGCTGTCAACCACTTCCTGTCCTTCCACTACCTCTCCAAAAACGGTGTGTTTGTTGTCCAACCAAGGCGTGGCAACGTGGGTAATAAAAAATTGGCTACCATTGCTTGCTGGGCCGGCATTGGCCATAGAAAGCACTCCCGGCCCGTCGTGGCGAAGGTCCGGATGGAACTCGTCCTCAAAATCATAGCCCGGCCCGCCGGAGCCCGTTCCTTTTGGATCGCCGCCCTGGATCATAAAATCGGGGATTACGCGGTGAAATTTCAATCCGTCGTAATAAGGCGTTCCCTGTGGTTTTGCAGCATTTTCCAGGTTCCCTTCAGCCAAAGCCACAAAGTTTCCAACCGTTCCCGGGGTTTTGTCGTGCGTTAGTTTTATAAGGATTTCTCCTTTTTCGGTAGTAATTTTTGCATAGATACCGTCTTGCATTTTCTTGATTTTTTTGAATGAAGTGCAAAGATAGTTAATTATGAATTCAGAATTTTGAATTCAGAATTGGAAAGGGAAATGGCAAGTTTTAAAATTAGAAAAAAAGGGATTCGGGATTTCGGAAGTGAAAAATAGGATATTGGGCATTAAAGACATATTAGGAATAAGTGTAAAAGCCGGTTTTATTTGCCATCCGTGATTAATAGAAACTTCGAAAATAACTATTCGGGAAAATGCTTTTAACTTTTAGCTTTTAGCTTAATTTGTAACAAATCCCACACCCACTCGTCAAACAAACAACAACCTCCAAAAACCGCACGTGGAAACCATCCTGACCATTTCCAACCTTACCAAAAAATTTGGCTCTCTAACCGCCGTGGATAAGCTATCATTTTCTATTGAAAAGGGCAATGTTTACGGCATTCTTGGGCCCAACGGTAGTGGAAAAAGTACTACTTTGGGTATCGTGCTGAATGTGGTAAACAAAACTTCGGGCGATTTTAAATGGTTCGATGGTAACACCTCTACCCACGAGGCGCTTAAAAAAGTGGGCGCCATTATTGAAAGACCGAACTTTTACCCTTATATGACCGCGGTGCAAAACCTGCAACTGGTCTGCAAAATAAAAGAGGTTTCCGAAGAAAAGATTGCCGAAAAATTGCAGCTCGTTGGTTTGTTGGACAGAAAGGACAGCAAGTTCAGCGCCTTTTCGTTGGGAATGAAACAACGTTTGGCAATCGCCTCGGCCTTGCTCAACGATCCCGAAATATTGATTTTGGATGAACCCACCAACGGCCTCGACCCACAGGGAATCCACCAAATTCGGGAAATCATCAAAAAAATAGCCGCCACAGGAACTACCATTCTGCTTGCCTCACATTTGTTGGACGAAGTAGAAAAAGTGTGCACCCACGTAGTGATTCTTCGGAAGGGAATAAGCCTCTATTCCGGCAGCGTGGACGGAATGAACGCCAGCCACGGTTTTATAACGATGCAGAGCAATTCTTTGGAAAACCTTCAAAAAGCCTTGGATGGCAGCCCAAAATTTGGCACCGTGAAACGGGAAGGCGATTTTGTAATTGCTTATTTGAACGAACCAATGGACGCTTCGGAAGTGAACCGCTTTCTTGCCGAAAAAGGCATTTACCTTTCCCATCTCGTAAAACGGAAAGAAAGCCTTGAAGAACAATTTTTACAACTCACCAAACAAAACTAACCGCAATGTTCCGACTTTTAAACATTGAGCTTCATAAATTGCGCTATAACCGGGCGGTTAAGGTCATTTCCCTTGTATATTTTTCACTCATTTGCTTTATGGCCTTTATCGCCTCCATTGAGTTTAACTTTGGCGATATTCATGTTCGGGCCGCAGACCAGGGAATTTTTAATTTTCCCTATATATGGCACTTTAATGCCTGGGTTGCCGCTTGGCTTAAAATTTTTCTGGCCATCGTGATCGTTTCAATAGTAGCAAACGAATACAGCTACCGCACTTTAAAACAAAACCTGATTGACGGGCTAAGCAAAAAGGAATTCATTACTTCCAAAGTGCTCGTGGTCATTCTTTTCTCTGCGGTTTCAACTATTTTCCTGTTTATCGTTTCCTTGATTTTGGGCCTAATCTTTTCAGATTACAACGAGTTTTCCATAATTTTTAGCGATATGCAATACCTTTTTGCCTATTTTCTAAAACTGGTTGCCTTTTTCAGCTTTTGCATGTTTTTGGCTATTTGGGTTAAAAGATCGGCTTTTGCACTTGGCTTTTTGGGCCTTTGGCAAGTGGTGGAGGGCCTCGTTGCCATTCTTTTTCAATATATAAAGGTTAAAACCGGCACAAATCTTTTTGAATCGGTCTATAATTTTTTCCCCTTAAATGCAATGTGGGATTTAATTGTTGAACCCATTTCGCGATTGGGCGTTGCACAAACTGCCGCGAACCAATTGGGCGAAAAATGGCAGCAGAATTATGATGTGCAATGGCAAACCGTTTTAATAGTGCTGTGTTGGACGGCCCTCTTTATTTATTGGTCCTACGCCCTATTGAAGAAAAGAGATTTGTGAAAAAAGAAACCGTTTCGTTGTTTTTGGCTATATTTAGCAAACAATCAATCAACTTTTCTTGAAGCACTTTTTAAGCATATTTTGCCTTTTGCTACCTTCCCTTATCTTCTCGCAGGATATTGAACTCTATAAACAATTTAACGGACATTACGACTACCTCGCTTTTGGCAACACGCTGAATACCGCAGAAAATGGTTCAGGGGTTGAATGTGTTATTCTCACGGAAAGCAGTGCCAATTTTCAGCTCGACCCAAATAAAGAAGTAATTGCCGCCTATCTGTATTGGGCCGGTTCGGGGCCGGGCGATTTCAACGTAACGTTTAACCAGATTCCAATCACTGCGGAACGCACCTACAATACGATCTTCAATAGTGGCGGGCAGGACTATGTCTATTTTTCGGCATTTGCCGATGTTACCCAACAACTTAAAAATTCGGGAAATGGCATCTACACCTTAGCCGATTTAGACTTAAGGCTCATCATTCCTGCCTACTGCAATCCGCCGGGCTCGGGCACCAACTTTGGTGGTTGGGCCGTAACCGTAGTTTATGAAGATCCCTCGCTGCCGAGCAACCAAGTGAATGTTTTTGATGGGCTTGAAAGTGTTTCGCGAAACAACCCAACCCTTGACATTACCTTAAACAATTTACGCGTGCTGGACACCCAAGGTGCCAAAATAGGTTTCCTCGCGTGGGAAGGAGACCGTAGTTTGGCGGTAAACGAAACGCTTCGCATTAACGGAAATATTCTCAGTAATCCACCCTTGAATCCGGCGGATAATGCCTTTAACGGCACAAATTCATTTACGGGAAGCGATACCCTATACAATATGGATATTGATTTTTATCCCATTTCGAACTACATAAATCCTGGCGATACTTCTGCCAATATCCAACTAACTAGCGGACAGGATTTCGTAATGGTCAACAACATCATTACCGTGTTGAATACCGAACTGCCCGATGCCACCATTTCCATTGACGCCATAATTGGCGCAACCGAATGTGGCAACCGTGAGCTTGCCGTAAATTATACGGTCTATAACCTCAACAGCACCGATGTGCTGCCCGCGGCAACGCCCATTGCTTTTTATGCAGACGAAACCTTGGTAGCCCAAAGTGCAACGGTGGCCGTAATTCCCATTAACGGGCAGGAAAGCGGCAGCATAACGTTTACCGTTCCAAACGAAATTGAAGCAGATTTTATTCTGAAAGCCGTGGTTGATGATATCGGCGACGGCACGGGCATAGTCGCGGAAACGAACGAAGCAAACAACGAAGCCGAAACGCCCGTCCATTTATTGGTGAATCCAGAAATAATAGGGCTTCACGATTTGGAAACCTGTGATGTTATCGGTGTGGAATTTTTTGATTTAAGGGAAGCCACTTCACAAATCGACCCAATTTATCAATTGAGTTTTCACCTTTCCGAGGCCGATGCACAAAACAATGAAAACCCAATTCCAAATCCTGAAAACTTTCGGAATACCCAAAATCCGCAGACTATTTTTATCCGAGTTTCCAATCCGGATTGTTTTTTGGTTGCCAATTTTACCGTAACCGTGCTGCCCTGTCCGCTGCCCGATGCCACTATTGAATTCCCCGAAACCACCGCCTGTCGCGATAGGGCTTTGTTGCTTCCGTTTACCGTCTTCAATTTGGAGGCAACCGCTCCGCTTCCCGCCAATACCTCCATCGCTTTTTATTCGGATGGCGTTTTAATTGGGCTTTCGCGAACGCGACAAACCATTCCCATTAACGGTAGCGAATCTGCAAACATTGCTCTTTTTTTGCCGAGTAATTTACCCAATGTTTTTACACTTTTGGCGGTTGTGGACGACGATGGAAGCGGCATCGGCTCGATTGAAGAACTCCGCGAGGACAACAACACTTTTTCGCGAAGCGTTGCTTTTGAAAGCATTCCGCCCATTCCCAATTTGCCTGACCTTTTGGAGTGCGACGAAGGTTTTGATACCGCAACGTTCAATTTGACCGTACAGGATGAATTAATTCGAACTGGAACTGATGATGCAATTCAATACTTTACTACTTCCGAAGATGCTTCGCAAAATACCAATCCTATTTCCAATCCTTCCGAATACCGAAACAACACCGACCCACAGACAATTTATGTTCGCCTGGAAAATGAAATTTGTTTTGCCACGGCTTCCTTCACCATTGCCACTGAAAACTGCGCCCCTTTTATTCCGCAGGGATTTTCCCCCAATGGCGATGGCATAAATGATGTTTTTGAAATCGACAATCTGTTGAATATTTACCCAAACTTCGAATTAAAGATTTTTTCCCGGGAAGGAAATCTTATCCACACCGCCCATAACAACGATGGCTTTTGGAACGGTGTGGCTACCACCGGCCTTCTTTTTACCGGAAACACCGTTCCAGTGGGCACCTATTATTATGTTTTGGTTTTGAACGATCCAAAATATCCCGAGCCTTTTATTGGATGGGTTTATGTGAATTATTGAAGGAGGACCAACATCCTTAAATTTCTTTATAAAAAATCAAACCAATTCTGCCGCCTCTTCGCCAGTATTGATGGCGCCTTCCATAAACCCTTGCCAGTCCGCCAAATGTTCGCCCGCAAAATGGGTGTGCAAAAACGATTCCTTCAAAATAGGCATCACCCGAAACCATTGGTCTTTTCCATACATGGCATACGCTCCCTTGGAATAATTGTCCGTGCCCCAGTAATAATTTACCTGCTTGTTCAATTTTCCGCCAACGTCGCCAAAATGTGGGCTTAAGGTTTCTGAAATCATTCTTGCGTTCCAAGCATCGCTTTGGTTGGCAATTACCGCGGCCTTTTCGCCAATGCTGTAGGAAATGAGCACGCCGCTATCCGATTTTTGGTTTTTGGTGGCGTGGTAAAAATAATGCGGACTTTGGTCGGTAATCATATCGAAGCTTTCCTCTTTCCAAAACCTATCGTTGAAGAGCATCGCGTGTTTGTTGATTCGTGCGTATTGCAATTCGTTGATAGCACTCACTTTTTCAGTGGGCAATCCCGGCTGCCAATCAATTTTGTGCATCGCAAAAGTGGGAATGGTGCAAATAAGTTTATCGGCTTCAAACACTTTTCCGTTGTCGCAATACACTTTTACTTTATCGTCTTGTATAATTTTACTAACGGTGTGTTTCAGCAGAATTTTATCCTTCCCTATTTTTTCCGAAAGGCGTTCGGCAAGCATCCCGTTGCCGCCCTTTATTTTCAGGTCCATTTCGTTCTTTTCGCTGCTTTCGGCATATTCGGCCAAAGCCGCAAAGGAAGAAACCTGCCGGATGCTTTCGCCAAAATCGGTACTGTCCAAAAGTTCGCGAATGTCCAAATCGCGGCCATCGCAACCGTTCTGCACCAAATAGCGCCACCAATCCATTTTGTCCATCACCAACTTATCCTTTTCGGTTAGGTTGCCGTAATCCTCCAGCAATTTGGTCATGGTTTTGTTCCAAGGCTCGCTATAGTCCCATTTCCCCGCCGGGGAATATTCCCCTTTGTAAATTAAATGCGTATTGAACTGGTTGTTTTGCAGTTCCAAATTGAGTTCGTCACACAATTCGTGGATTCGGGTATGCGAATTTCCCACCCATTCGCCGCCCAGTTCCACCACGAGGTCGTTGGTTATTTTATGGGAAAAAACCCGTCCGCCAATTCGTGGACGACTTTCCAAAACAATACAATCAATATTGCGCTGTTTCAGTCTGTAAGCGGCCGAAAGCCCCGCAAAACCCGCACCGATGATAATTACGGATTTCGCCTTGGGCGTAAAAATGTTTCCAAAAGTTGGGGTTGGCAAAATAATACTGCCCGCAGCGGCCACGGATACCTGCTTGATAAATTTTCGTCGTGTTGTCATAATGGTTGGTTGTTGGTTGGTTAAATTTATTTTTGAAAAAGAGTCTTTCAATAAAGATAAATTAAAAACCTGTTAACCAGCGCATCACCCAAAAAATTTAAGTCCGCAACATCAAACACGCGACAAAGGAATCACCAATCCCTAATCACCAATCCCTAATCCCGAATCCCGAATCCCGAATTACATGTCATCCGGAATTTGCGGCTCCACCAATTTTATCAATTTCTCAATAGATTCCTGCCATCCCAAATAGCACATTTCGGTAGGAATTGCTTCGGGTATTCCCTCCTGCGTTATTGAAAGTTCGGTTCCGCAGGTAACGGCATTCAGTTTTACTGTGGTAATCATTTCGCCCGGCAAATTTGGAGTGTCAAACCTATCGGAATATTGAATGAATTCATTGGTTCGTATTTCCAAATATTCCCCGCCAAAGGAATGTTGGTGGCCGGTACTGAAATTGGTAAAGGTCATTTTATAACCGCCGCCGACCCGAAAATCCATGTGTTGCACGGTACATAGAAAACCATACGGAGGAAGCCAACTTGCGTGTGCAATTGGATCGGAAAAAGCCCGGAAGACTTTTTCGGGGCTTGCTTTGATTACCCGGTGCAATAGAACGGTGTTGTTTTTCATAATTCAATTTTTAATGAGCTACAGTCCAAATTTACTATTTGGCTAAGAAAAAAATGTCGTGCAAAAATGACAACTTCAGGGGTAAATTATGCCAAAACAATGCGTATTTTAGTTCAACTTAAATTGAATTGACATGCAAGTTTCAGTCTTTGTTCCCGAATATGGCGTTATTGAGGCCATCACCCCACCTTTTCGAAGCTTCAATACGGCCAATGAATTTCTAACTGCTTTCGGAAAAAAACCGGTTTTTGAAGTAGAATATGTTGGACTTAGCCAGTATGTGCCCGCAAACAATGGCGAATACACCATTAAAACAAACCGATTGCTAAAAGATTTGGATTTCACCGATTTGTTGATCATTCCGCCCACTTTTGGCGATACCCAGCAGGGCGTACTCGCCAATGCGGAAGCGATCCCCTATTTTAAGCAATTGTACAACAACGGAGCAAGCCTCGCCAGTTTATGTATTGGCGCATTCCTTTTGGCCGAAACCGGGTTGCTGGATGGCAAAAAATGTTCAACCCATTGGGCCAATATCGAGGAATTCCGAGAAAAATACCCGAAGGTAACGGTGGAGGACGGCGCAATAATCACCGAGCACGATAACATTTACAGCAGTGGCGGGGCGAGCAGTTTATGGAATTTAATTCTCTATCTGATCGAGAAATTTTCCGACCGCGAAACGGCAGTCCTGATTTCAAAATATTTTGCCCTTGACATAGGCAGAAACAGCCAATCGCAGTTTGCCATCTTCCGCGGACAACGGGCGCACGAGGACACCGAAATTCAGACGGTGCAGGATTATATTGAAGCAAATTACGAATCGCGGATTACCATTGAAACCCTCGCCAATTTAATTGGCACCAGCCGCCGCACTTTTGAAAGAAGGTTTAAGGCCGCTACCAACAATACGCCCATTGAGTACACCCAAAGAGTGCGTATGGAAGCCGCCAAAAAATTTTTTGAGGCCTCGCGAAAAAACGTTTCAGAAATTATGTTCGACGTAGGCTATTCGGACACCAAGGCCTTTCGCGATATTTTTAAAAAGAATACGGGGCTAACGCCCATTGAATATAGAAATAGGTTTGCGAAAATTGGCTTTGAAGCATAAGGGGATGTTTCAATTTTTTAAAAAGAAAATAATTCAATTAAAAATAAAAAAAATGGAAACCCTTCCAAAGTTTTGCTCCTTTTCGCTTTTCCGTAACTTGCGATTTCGAATTACTTTACCTCTAAAATTTAGCATCTAAAATGAACGAAATAATCTGCCCAAACTGCAAAAAGGCCTTTAAGGTTGACGAAGCCGGTTTTGCCGACATCCTAAAACAAGTGCGCGACCACGAGTTTGAACACGAATTGAAAAACAGGCTAAACCTGGCGGAAAAGGAAAAAGAAAGCGCCGTTAAACTCGCGGAGGCAAACATCAAAAACGCTTTGCAGGATCAGCTCGCAAAAAAAGATCGGGAATTGGCGCTTTTAAAAGCAAAGAGCGATAGCGACCTGGCTGAAAGGTTGGCCGTAAAGGAGCGGGAAATAAACGAGCTGAAATCGCAAAATGCCCGAGCCCTCGCAGAGCAATTGGCAAAAAAGGAGGCCGAGATTGCGGACATGAAATCAAAGATTGCCAACGCAGAAATCGACAAAAAACTTACCGTGGGCGAGGCCATCCGTGCCATTGAAAAGGAACGCGACACGCTGGCGAACGATCTAAAAATAAAGGAAACCGAAAAGCAGCTGCTCGAAAAATCCATAATCGAGAAATTCTCGGAAAAACTGCGCGTAAAGGAGGAAACCATCCGAATGAAGGACGATGAGATCGATAGATTAAAAGATTTCAAGCAAAAGCTGTCCACCAAAATGATTGGCGAAACCCTGGAGCAGCACTGCGAGGCCGAGTTCAACAAACTGCGCGCAACCGCTTTCCAAAATGCCTATTTTGAAAAAGACAACGACGCGCGCGGCGGCAACAAGGGCGATTTTATTTATAGGGAAACCGACGCCACCGGTAACGAGATCATTTCCATAATGTTTGAAATGAAAAACGAAAACGACGAAACCGCTACCAAAAAGCGAAACGACGACTTTTTTGCAAAACTGGACAAGGACCGCAACGACAAAAACTGTGAATATGCCGTGTTGGTTTCCCTTTTAGAAGCGGAAAACGAACTCTATAATATGGGAATTGTAGATGTTTCGCACCGCTATAAAAAAATGTACGTGGTGCGGCCGCAGTTTTTTATCCCCATCATAACCCTTTTGCGCAACGCGGCCATGAACTCGCTGCAATACAAGGCAGAGCTCAGCCTGATAAAAAACCAGAACATAGACATTACCAATTTTGAGGAAAAAATAAACACCTTCAAGGAAGGCTTTGCCCGCAATTATGACCTGGCCAGCCGCCAATTCAAAACCGCTATCGAGGAAATAGACAAAACCATGGACCACCTCCAAAAAACGAAGGACAATCTGCTGTCTTCGGTCAATAACCTACGCCTGGCCAACAACAAGGCCGAAGACCTCACCATTAAAAAACTCACCCGCGGCAACCCGACGATGACGGAGAAGTTTGAGGGGCTTTCGGGGAAGAGGGAAACCCAATAAAATAGTGATGATTAAATTTTCGTAAATTTGAGTTTAAGCAAAAAACGAAATGAAACAAAGATTTTATTTGGACACATCAGTTTTTGGCGGTGTATTCGACAAAGAATTTGATGAATCTACGCTTCAACTTTTCGAGCGGATTAAAATGGGAAAAATCATTTGTATCTATTCGGAGCTAACTGAAACCGAATTAATTACTGCGCCAAATAAAGTAAAAGACTTTTTTAAGCAATTGCCGAAAGAAAGTCTTGAAAAAGTTGATATTAATGATGATATTCTCGCTCTTGCTAAGAAATACGTTGACGAAAAAGTGGTCGGCGATACAAGTTTCGATGACTGCATCCACATTGCTACAGCAACGATTCACAAAGCGGATATTTTAGTGAGCTGGAATTTTAAGCACATTGTTAACGTTTATAGAATACGAGGTTACAATTCAATTAATTTAAGAATGAATTATCCATATTTGGAGATACGTTCGCCAAAAGAAATAGTCGAATATGAAAACTAAAAAAGAAAATCAGAAAAAGGAATTCGACACGGTTAAAACGTTTCGGAAAATCAAGGACAAAATTTCAAATGACCTGAAAGGAATGAGTTTTAAGGAAATCAGGGAATATTTAAAAAAACAAAGTTCAAAGCTTCAAAGCGAGTAAACACTCCACACCCCAAGTTTTAAAAATGAAATACAAAAACATACGAGAAGAAGAACTAAAAAACAAAGTAGGGGCTGACTGGTTTAAGCAATTTGACACTACCGAAATCCTTGGCAATATAGATTTCACCGTTTTTCCAAAACAAGACACTTTATTTGGAAGAACCCCACTATTATGGGCAGAAGCCAAAACAGGAAATTTTGATATTCCCACTATGTTTGTGCAGCTCATTCTCACCATTGGCAAAGCACGAACTTTTGACAAAACCCTACCCCCAGCATTCTTAGGAGCTTTTGATTACAAAAAGATTGCTTTTGTAGACTACATAAATATTCAAGACATCTTTTACCTCAACGATTTTAATTGGAACGTACCACCAAGCAATCACGCAACTAAAGAATTTCAACTAATCAAAGAGAGAATTGAAGCTGTTCTAAAAGTAAAAACATACATTTTTGATTATCAAAAAGACAAAAAGCTACTTCACACCTTCATAAAAAACAACGTGGCAAAAGCCACAACAAAAAGCAAGATTAAAATAGACAAAAACAATTTCATCCCCATTTATCTGCGCTGGATTGAAGCTATAAAACCAATAATAGACGTTAATTGGGACGACCTTAAAAAAGCAAACATTTTAGATAGTGATTTTTATTTGGCTGACCTGTTTGTAGATGACAAAGACACACAAAATATAGAAGATGATTTAACCATTCGCGATAGTCTATTCGTAGTATTTGAAAATCAGGGCTACAAAATTGCGAAAGAAAACATCAAGCAAATGTTTGATGCTACCATAAACATACGCAATAAAAATGCCTATCTCCAATTCTGGAAACTCTACAAACGCCCACCCTTAAAAGAATTTCAAGATTACATTATTGAGCGCAGAGATCTTCTCGTACCACAAGATATTCGCGAACGCAAAGGCGCCTTTTTCACGCCCCGTATTTGGGTAGAACTTTCACAAAAGTATTTAACCGATTATTTGGGTGAAGATTGGCAGGAAGAATACTATATCTGGGATTGTGCCGCAGGAACCGGAAACCTTTTGGCAGGTTTAACCAATAAATACAACATTTACGCAAGCACCCTGGACCAGGCAGATATTAACGTTATGCACGAACGCATAGACCACGGTGCCAATTTATTGCACAACCACGTATTCCAGTTTGATTTTTTGAATGATGATTTTTCAAAACTCCCACAAAGCCTACAGGATATTATAAATGATGCGGAAAAGCGGAAGAAACTGGTTATATACATTAATCCGCCGTATGCGGAAACAGGAAGTACAAAACATAAAGCGTCAAAAGCAGGTGTTTCTAATGAAACAATGATACATAAAAGATTATTTGACAATATGAGTACATTCTCTAAAAGAGAGCTATACGTGCAATTTTTGATGAGAATATATTTTGAAATTCCTAATTGTAAGATTGCAAATTTTTCAACTTTGAAAAATTTGCAATCTTCCTACTTCATCGAATTTCGCGAAATCTTTCGAGCGAAGCTCGAAAAAATTTTTTTAGTACCCGCCGATACGTTTGATAATGTTAAAGGAAAATTCCCAATCGGTTTTTTTATTTGGAATTGTGAAAAAGATGAAAAATTTGAAAGTACAGTATCTGACGTTTATGATTACAACGGCAATTATATTGGTGATAAAAAGATATTTAGTTATAATAATGAAAAATATCTAAATGATTGGCTTCGTCCAACTTGGAAAAACATTAAAAATGAAATCGGTTTTTTAGCTTGTAATGGCAATGATTTTCAAAATCAAAATGGAATTTTTATTGAAATAATTAAGAAAAATCAAACATCTACATATTTTAAGCCTATTGGGTTATCAAATTTAATAGAATCGTTAATTTATTACGCCGTTAGACATTGCATCCCTGCAACATGGCTAAATGATAGAGACCAATTTTTATATCCAAATAATGGTTGGGAGAATGACGCGGAGTTTCAAAATGATTGCTTAACATTTTCGCTATTTAATAATGATATTCAAAGTAGTTACGGGATTAACCACTGGATTCCCTTTACAGAACAAGAAGTAAATGCCCAAAACAGGTTTGAAAGCCACTTTATGACAGACTTTATAAATGGCAAAATCAAAATAGAAAACGAAACAAACTTATTTGGCACAACCGAAAATCAAACTGTAAAAAGAACCTTTTCAGAAGAAGCAACAGCGGTTTTTGATGCCGGCAGGGAACTTTGGAAATACTACCACAGCCAACCAAACGTAAACCCAAATGCAAGTTACTATGATATAAGGGAGTATTTTCAGGGCAGAAATGACAAAGGCAGAATGAACTCAAAAAGTGATGACGAAAAATATATGGAATTAATAAGTGAGTTACGAAATCAACTCAATTTCTTGGCAGATAAAATAAAGCCCAAGATTTACGAATATGGGTTTTTGAAGGAATAATTTAGAAATCATTTTAACTATTATTACTGCATATGTTTAACATAGATATGAGATTAATACCGCCCGTTAAAGATATTGATAATTATAACGGTCAAGAAGTTTTCAAAATTCCTGTTATTGTAAAAACAATAATGACACACAAAAGAGAAGGTCCAGTTTTTCCAATAGTTTTTGACAGATTAGACTTTAAAACAGGAGAAATAAAAACATCAATGGGTTTAACTTTTCAAAAAACGATCAATATTTTTGACGATTTAGGGCAACAACCACCATTTGCAACTACTGCTATGGCCTACAAATATCAAGATCGTATAGCTTTTAAAATTGTAGGGTTGTATAATCCGGGCGCGTGGGAAGAATTACACGACATTAAAGATATTATGAATAATGATGAAAAAAGCATTTTAGAAGTTTTTCATCACCACCATAAACAATTAAATGAGTGGGTAGGAAATTTTAAAGATTCATATTATAACGCTCCTAAATTTCAATAACCCCCGCTGATGCGCGATTGCATCGCGTTCCTGCAAAATAAAAATAAACCCCACCCTATCGCGAGCATCTCACCCGTGCCACAAAGCCCCTCAAAAATTTCATAATAAACATTAAAAAGTAAACATAAAAATCTGCAACGCTTGCAAAGCCATTTGCATCTCTTGCAAAGCCATTTGCATCTCCCGCAAAGCCATTTTCATCTCCCGCAAAGCCATTTGCATCTCCTGCAAAGCCATTTGCATCTCTTGCAAAGCCATTTGCATCTCCTACAAAGCCATTTTAATCTCTTGCATAGCCATTTGAATCTTTTACAAAGCCATTTGAATCTCTTGCAAAGCCATTTGCATCTCCTGCAAAGCCATTTGCATCTCTTGCATAGCCATTTGAATCTTTTGCAAAGCCGTTTGAATCTCTTGCATCCCAAAGTACAAAACCTATAGCGTCCTTTCCATACCTTTCACAAAATCAGAATTTTAGCTTCAAATAATTTTGATAATTCCCAAAAGCGTTATAAATTTAAATCCTCCCCTAACACAAAATCTATCTAAAACTTTCTAAACCCTTACGTCATGGCTTCACAATCAGAAAAAACCTTTGGCTCGCGCCTGTACAACGCAGAACAATTGGCAACCAACCTCGCAACCTTCACAGGCTATGTGCCACTAACCCCAGAAACCGCAGCAGCCGCCTACACCACCTTCATTAACCAACTCAAAACAAACAACACCGCCATAAGCACCGCCCAGGCCAACTTCTCCGTGGTGGTGGACGACCGCCAAAACCAATTCCAAAAAAGCCCCACCTCCCTCGTTAAAACCTTGCCCCCAATCCTGGCATTCGTAAAGGCAAAATTCGGCAAACAGTCCCCACAGGCAGAAGAAGTTACCAGGCTCGTAAACAACATAAGGGGCGAGAACACCTCAAAACTAAAAAGAAACGAAGAAGGCGAATTTGTTTCCCAATCCCACCGCTCCTACGGCAGCCAGACCCAATACTTTGCAGACCTCATCGCAACATTGGAGTCCTACGGCCCAGCCTACAGCCCCGCAAACACCACCATAACCATTGAAAACCTACAGGATAAACTTGAGGCACTAAACGAGGCAAACACACAGGTTACAACAGCCTACGGCCAGCTAAAACCAATCAAGTCCGCCCGTATAACCAACTATGAGACCCTCTCCCAACGCGCCCAGACAATCAAGGAAAGCGTAAAATCGCAATACGGCACCCAATCGGCGGAATATAACCTCATCAAAGGATACAAAATCTAAGGGATCGTGGCGCATAACACCAATGCTATCAACACCCAATTCAAAATGCCCCCGCTACCACACGTTTGCAATGTGTAAACGCAAAGTTCAATTTCCCATAAAAAATTGCCGACCCATTTAGCATTTACAATTAAAATATTTTGGAAACCCCAAAAAACCCCAAAATTTATGTATCCTTTTCCCCCATCCCCGGTCTACCTAACAAACTTTTAAACCCATCATTATGAATACGTGTGAATGTACCAACTGCGACTGCACCAAATGCAACTGCAAAAACTGCGCGGCCAATCAATGCCCTTGCAACAGCTGCGAATGCAAGAAATGCGATTGCTGTTAGATTTATGGAAGGTTGGTAACAACGCCAACCTTCCCTATTTTTGAATATGGAAACACAGCAAATTTGGCAAAAATACAGCAGCGCCCTCTATTTTTTTATTTTGAAAAAAGTAAAAAATGAAAGCGAAGCAAACGATATTTTGCAGAACACCTTTTTAAAAATCCACCGCAAGCTGCACCAATTAAAACATTCGGAAAAGGCCAAGGCCTGGGTATTCCAAATTGCCCGCAACGAAATTGCCAATTTCTATAAGAAGGAAAATAAATTTACGTCCGCCCTACCCGAAACGCCCGACTCCGTTCCCGAAAAAAACGATGCCTTTTGCTGTTTCGACACCTTTATCAACCAACTGCCCCGAATTTATAAAGAAGCCATTGAATTGGTATATATCAAAGGAAAAAAGCAGGAAGAATCCGCAGAAATTCTGGGCATAAGCCTCGCCAATATAAAAGCGCGTATCCGCCGCTCCAAGGATATTTTAAAAGAAAAATTTATTGAATGTTGCCAATACCAGTTCGACAAAAACGGCAACCTAATAGGCGAACCCAACTGTCCAAAATGCAATTAAGCCAATTACCCACAGGCGCCCAAGCAATGCTGTCAAATCAATGTCCTGCAAAGCCTGTCGAAGCAATGTCCTGCTAAGCCTGTCGAAGCAATGTCCTGCTAAGCCTGTCGAAGCAAAATCCTACTCCCCCAACAACACACTAAACCCTTAAACATTTAAACCCCTAAACATTTAAACTCTTAAACTCTTAAACTTATAAACTTATAAACTCTTAAACTTATAAACTCCTAAACTCCTAACCTTCTATACTCCTAAACCCCTAAACTCAAAAAAACACCCCATTCGCCAAAAACAGTTTCCCGTTCTGCCAAAACGAACGGAAGGTAACGTCATCCACCATATAAACCACGCTGCCCTTCCCTACTTCTGCCTCGGCAAAAACGATGGAATTTTTTAGCGCAGCTTTTGCATCGGCTCCCGAAAAACCTGAAATACTTTCCGGCTCCTCAATGTAGCCCACATTATAGCCATTCTTTAAAAATTTATAGGAATCGCTGCCAAGTTTTAAACTGTAATATGTATTTCCGTAACCAAACGCGAGTGGATGTGTGTTGTCCAACTTCACTTTATAAATGCTTCCGGTAATAAAATCCTTTGTGCTTTCAAGTTCCCGCTCGGCATAAGGAATCAAATTTCCCAAGGTGTCCTTTTCCTTTTCGGCCTCATTTCTTTTTAAATCGAAACCCTCCTTGCCTTCAAATGTAGCAACGGCATTCCCTATTGCTATTACCCTTCCGCCATTTTGAATCCACTCCTGCAAGGTTTTAAAAGCATCATCGTTTAAAATGCTTTTATAGCTTCCATCGGGCAAAATCAGCACGTCATAATCAGACCAACGAATATGTTCAAAATCACCAGTATTAACAGAAGTTATTGGGTATTTCAATTGGGTTTCAAAAAAATGCCAAAGCGCACCGTAATTTAGGGAGGAAGTACCCTCGCCCTGCAAAATAGCAATCCGCTTTTTCTTAATTAAATGCACATATTGCGATCCAAAATCGGTCAGGTTATCGGCAAAACTTGTGGGCGAGGCGTATAACTGGCGTCCCAAACCATTGGCAATTTCAATTAGCGCATCATCAAAAGCTGCATTCGATTTATTGTCGCTTCGCGTAATAATTAAACTGCCTCGCCCAAACGTATTCCCGCCAAAACCAAGCTCATTTTCAGAAAATCGGACTTTAATCCCTTGCTGCAGCAAAGCCGATAGAAACTCAGCATCCTGCAAACTGTTCCATTTTGCGATATATCCGGCCGCGTTCGGCGATACGCTATTGGCAACAAAAGTTTGTGGATTGTTGGCAGTAGCCGAAACCAAAGTAGTGCTCGCCACGGCATCAAGACCAAAGGCATAAGGCAGGCTCCACGCAGTAATGTCATAGGTTAGCGGGGTTGAAAGGGCCGCGTTGGGCTCAAAAAGAACCTGCACCATTTTCCCTTTGGGCTGGTTCGTGCTAACAACCAGTGCGCCGTTGGCCTCCATCGTTCCTTTTTTGTTTTCGGAATAATGAAAACCACTTACTTTTCCGCCAGCAGCGAAGCCATATTTAATCTCGTGTCGGTCCAACAAATCGGTCAGCGCTTTTAGATGGTCGGGATTGCCTTTCAACACAAAACTTTTATACTTTAAATTCCCGTTTTGAAAGAATTTTTTGAATTCGGCATTGAGCGCATCAGCTTGTTGCGAAGCCACTTCAATGGTGGAAAGACCTGTGGTAGTGTGGTGCGCCACCCGATCAACCAGCGTTAATTCAATCTCTTCATCATTGATAATTCCCAAGCCTGCCATCCCGTGGCCGGCCTGTTCATAAGTCATCCCAATGGCGCCCATATAAAGCGGATACGTGTCGCCGTAACTTGGATATAGCAAATCGAAACTCTCGCGGGTAAAGAAAAGCCAGCCGTTTTTATCAAAATATTTGGCGTTGTTTTTCCCAATTTTGTTTTGGAACTCGCGTTGCCAATCGGTGATGATGTCGTGATAGGGCTCGGCTCCGGGCGCAAAATAATAGGGATTGTTAATAAATTGTTCGTGAAAATCAACGTGTATTTGCGGCATCCATTGGTTGTAAATTTTTAGGCGTTGTTGGGTTTCCACTTGGCTGGCCCACATCCAGTCGCGGTTCAGATCGAAAAGATAATGGTTTGGCCGTCCGCCCGGCCACGGCTCGTGGTGCTCAACCGCGTCGCGCGAGGAGTTATAAGGCGAAGCTTTAACTTGGTTATACCAGTTCACATACCTGTCGCGACCGTCCGGATTTACGTTTGGATCCATTATTACGACCACATTTTTAAGCCAAGCTGCGTGTTCGGTAATCAATTTATAAACTGTATTCATGGCCGCCTCACTGCTGCTGGCCTCGTTTCCGTGGACGTTATAGCTCAACCAAACAATGGTTTTATCGGGGGCCGCACTTCCGGGAAGCAGCCCGATATTCTTTAAATTATCGGTGCGAATTTTTTCAAGATTTGCCAGATTTTCTTCGGAAGAAATTACCGCATAGGTCAATCGCCGCCGCTCATTGGTTTTTCCGTAGTCAAAATATTTTACCATTTCGCTGTTTGCCGCAACCTGTTCAAAATAGGAAACTACCTCGGCGTGGCGCGTAAATTGGGTGCCGATTTCATAGCCCAAAAATTCAGAAGGCGATTTAAGTTGTGCAAAAATAAAAAGCGGAAAAACAAAGAAAATAAAAGTGAAGGAACGCGTCATGTTGCGGTTTTTAAAAGTGGCCTAAAACTACTAAAGTTTTACCAAATTCAGAATTCTGAATTCTGAATTCTGATTTATACTGTATTTTTGTTTGAATCTTTCTGAAAAACTGATGCCAAACCAATACCTGCCTTATAAAGACACCGGTTATTTTTCAAAATTGATAAGTGATTACCTCGCCGAAAATGAAGGGTTAAAACCATTTTACCACCGTTTTCCCAATTTGGAGAATTTCAGGGCACAAATAGTCGAAAAGCAGCAGCATTTTACTGAGGAAAAACGCCACTTGCTTGCCAAGCGCATTATGTTTCAATACGGCGACAATTCCCTTTCGCAACACACTTTGAGCAATATCGATTTGCTGCGCGAACACAATACTTTCACGGTAACCACGGGGCATCAGCTCAATCTTTTTACCGGGCCGCTTTATTTTTTATATAAAATTTTTTCAGCCATAAACCTTGCCGAAAAATTAAACAAGGAAAACCCAAAATATCATTTTGTTCCAATTTATTGGATGGCCACGGAAGACCACGATTTTGAGGAAATCAATTATTTTAACCTTTTCGGAAAAAAAATAGCTTGGCAACGACACGCTGCAGGCGCCGTGGGCGAACTTTCCACGGAAGGCTTGAAGGAATTTAAGAATTTACTGAAAAAGGAATTTGGCGAAAGCGAAAATGCCAAAAAGTTGGTTTCCCTTTTTTCCGATGCATACCTAAAACACGACAATCTTGCAGATGCCACGCGTTTTTTGGCAAATTCACTTTTTTACCATTATGGGCTGGTTATAGTCGATGGCAACGACCCCGAGCTGAAACGCTGTTTTATTCCCTATGCCGAAAAGGAACTCCTTGAAAACCTCGGCTTTAAAACAATATCAGAAACCACCAAAAACCTGACCGCCTTAGGCTATCGGGAACAGGTGCACCCACGCGAAATAAATTTGTTCTATATAAAGGAAAACCTTCGCGAACGTATTATTGAACAGGAAGGCCGGTTTTATGTGAATGAAACTACTTTTTCTTTTTCTAAAGAAGAAATAGTTAAGGAACTGCAGGCAAATCCACAACGGTTTTCGCCCAATGCGTTGCTGCGACCACTCTACCAAGAAGTCATTTTGCCCAATCTGTGCTACATCGGTGGTGGTGGCGAGCTGGCCTATTGGTTTCAATTGAAGGATTATTTTAGTGCTATGGAAGTACCCTTCCCTATTTTGCTGTTGCGGAGTTCGGTGCTCTTGGTTCCCAAAATGCTTTCCGAAAAATTGGCAAAACTGAATGTTTCCATTGAGGATTTATTCCTTCCCCAGCACGAGTTGATTACCAAGCATACTAAGGAAATTTCCAAAATAACTATCGATTTTTCAAAACAGAAAGCATTTTTAAAAGAACAATTTTCAGATTTATATGAGTTGGCCAAACAGACCGATGCCTCTTTTTTGGGCGCTGTTGGCGCACAGGAAAAGAAACAACTAAACGGCTTGGACAATCTTGAAAAACGCTTGCTGAAAGCCCAAAAACGCAATCTTTACGAAGAATTGGATAGAGTCAAAAAAATTCAAGATCAGTTGTTTCCAAATCAAAGCCTGCAGGAACGCCAGCTCAACTTCTCGGAGTTTTATTTGGAATACGGCGAAAAATTAATGGAGTTGCTAAAAGAGAATTTGGAACCGCTGGACGGGCAGTTTTTGGTGTTGGAAGTTTAATAATGACCCCTCAAGGATAGGATTACAACACGGTTATTTATCACCTCATAAATCAACCTATATTCCTTGTCCATCCTGCGACTCCAACATCCGGCAAGGTTGTATTTGAGCGGTTCGGGTTTCCCGATTCCTTCAAACGGATGTTCCAAAATGTCATTTAATAGCAAAAAGATTTTATTGAGGAGCTTTAGATTCCCAGATTTTTTATGAAAGGCAATATCTTCTTTGGCCTGTTCGGTAAAATCGAGAACATATTTCATTTTTATGATTTTAAATACCGTTCTAAATCTTCTTGGGCAACAGTTTGGAATTTTCCATTTTCATATTCTTGCCTGCTCCTTTTTATCTTTTCAACGAAATCAGGATTATAGGGGCTATCTTCTTCTCCCGTTTCAAAAGAGACCTTAAGTTCTTTTAGAAATGTTGTAATCTTTTTCATTTGATCCTTTTCGGCATGTACAATAATTGTTTTCATGATTTTAACCGATTTACCCTTAAAAATACAAATTTAAAAGAAACCAATTTAGATTATAAAATTATTAGTCCTTAACCTTTGGGTGTATTTAATGCTTTCAATTAAATCTTTAATTCTTAAGCTACAACAAAAACCAATTTCAGCGAAAATTGTCAGTCCGTCCCGATAGCGATTGGTACACTATGGCAGAAACATTTCGAATTAATCTTAAGAATGATTTACGTCCAACGGGTTGGTCTTTATAAAAACTATCGTGAATAGGGCGCTTAAAATCCTCTGCTTAAAATTCTGATTTTTGAATTCCCAATTCATAATTAAAAAGGTATTTTTGCCTATGCAAAACAACGTCCTCATTTTAGATTTTGGTTCGCAGTACACCCAACTCATCGCCAGGCGCGTTCGGGAACTGAACATTTACTGCGAAATCCACCCTTACCACCACATTCCTGAAAACCTTGAGCCTTTTAAGGCCGTAATCCTTTCGGGCAGCCCGTTTTCCGTTCGCGCGGAAGATGCGCCACATCCCGACCTTTCAAAAATTAGGGGCTACAAACCGCTTTTGGCCGTTTGTTATGGCGCGCAATATTTGGCCCATTTCAACGGCGGAAGTGTGGAACCCTCCAACATCCGCGAATATGGCCGGGCCAAACTTTCGATGATCAAATCGGGCGAGGAATTTTTCCACAACATTCCCGAAAATACAAATGTGTGGATGAGCCATAGCGACACCATTGCACAACTGCCCGAAAATGGCGTGCGTTTGGCAAGCACCGTGGATGTTTTGAACGCCGCCTATCGCATTGAGGGCGAAAAGACCTACGCCATCCAATTCCATCCCGAAGTATATCACACTACCCACGGCAAGCAACTGCTGGAAAACTTTTTGGTAAACATAGCTGGGGTAGAACAAACCTGGACACCCGCAGCCTTTGTGGAAACCACGGTTCAAACATTGAAAGAACAGATAGGCGACGGAAAAGTGGTGCTCGGTCTCAGCGGTGGCGTAGATAGTACCGTGGCGGCAATTCTTCTAAATAAGGCCATCGGCAAAAATCTGTATTGCATTTTTGTAAACAATGGTTTGCTGCGTAAAAACGAATTTGAAAACGTACTGCACCAATATAAGGACATGGGCCTGAACGTAAAGGGGGTCGATGCCTCCGAACGGTTTTTGGAAGCCCTAAAAAATGAAATTGATCCCGAACGCAAACGAAAGGCAATCGGAAAAGCATTTATTGAGGTTTTTGACGATGAGGCCCACCAACTAACCGACGTGGATTGGCTCGCGCAAGGCACCATTTATCCCGATGTTATTGAAAGCGTTTCGGTAAACGGGCCATCAGTAACCATTAAAAGCCATCACAACGTGGGTGGACTTCCCGATTTTATGAAGCTAAAAATCGTTGAGCCGCTGCGGATGCTTTTTAAAGATGAAGTTCGCCGTGTGGGGAAAGAAATGGGCATCGATCCAGAATTATTGGGCCGTCACCCCTTTCCCGGACCCGGACTCGCCATTCGGATTTTGGGCGATATTACCGCCGAAAAAGTGCGGATTTTACAAGAAGTGGACGCTATTTTTATAAACGGCCTAAAAAAATGGGACCTTTACGACAAAGTGTGGCAAGCCGGGGCCATCCTGCTGCCCGTAAACAGTGTGGGCGTAATGGGCGATGAACGCACCTATGAAAAAGTGGTCGCGCTTCGGGCCGTGGAAAGCACCGACGGAATGACCGCCGATTGGGTGAACCTGCCCTATGAATTTTTACAGGAAACCAGCAACCATATAATAAACCGCGTGAAAGGCGTTAATAGAGTAGTATATGACATTAGCTCGAAGCCGCCCGCGACCATTGAATGGGAATAAGCCAAGGGCCAGCGCCTTCAGTTTTAATTCGCTGGCAATAAAGAGATGAAATTTTAGAACGAAACAATGTTTTATAAACTTAAAAGCCAGATTATTTCTATGTTGAAATGTTTAATTTACGTTTCGGTGACCTTTCTATTCATGGTTAGCTGCGGATCAGCGGCCCAGCAGCAGTACCAAAGCCATTCGGTCCAGAAAGGCGAAACGGTTTACAGCATCGCCAAAAAATATAACATTTCCGAAGAAACCATTTATAACCTCAACCCCGATTCGAGAAAGGAGCTGAAAGTCAACAGCGTGCTTATCATTCCCTCCAGTAGCGTGACAACTTCCGGAAACAGCGCTACTAATTATCGGGAGCACCGGGTGAAAAAAAAGGAAACACTTTACGGCATTGCGCAATTGTACAACGTTAGTGTTGACGACATAAAAAAATTGAACAAAGAACTGTATTCCCGCGGGTTGAAAAAAGGAGAGACTTTGCTGATTCCGGCCAAATCAAAAAATGGGGAATCCAACGGTTCCAATGCTGAAAATTCAGTGCCGGGAACGCAGAAATATACCGTGAAAGCAAAGGAAACGAAGTTTGGCATCGCAAGAAAATTTGGAATTTCCATTGCCGAACTCGAAGACCTAAATCCGCAATTGGGCGAGTTGAAAGTTGGCGAAACCCTAATCGTTCCGGACAAAACCGTGGTTGAGAGTGCCGAAATTGACGAAGCGAATTTTCAGTATTACGAAGTGAAACCAAAGGAAGGATTTTTTAGATTGAAGCAAAAATTTGGTCTTTCGGAAGAAGAAATCATTGCACTAAATCCGTATGCCAAGGAAGGTTTAAAGGAAGGGATGATTTTAAAAATTCCGAAGGATGGCGCTTCAATTTCCCAAGAAAATGTATCGGTGGTCAATCTTGAAAATCGCATTGAATACAAAAAAATGAAGACCGTGGCGCTGCTGTTGCCCTTCCGTTTAACGCGCACCGAAAGCGACTCTACCAGCAACGATCAGGAATGGCTGAAGAAAGATCCCACCCTTCGCGTGGCGTTGGATTTTTACAGCGGCGCTTTGATGGCTGCGGAATTTGCTAAAGACAAGGGAATATCGGTGACGATGAACGTTTACGACACCGAAAAGAGCGAAAGCAAAGTGGCATCCATCGTTTCAAAAAGTGAATTTAAAAACATGGATGCCGTCATCGGACCGCTGATGCAAAAAAACGTAGAAAAGGCTTCCTACCTTTTGAAAGACGAAAAAATACCCGTGTTCTCGCCATTGAGCAATCGGGAAATGGCCATGACCGACAATCTGTTCCAAACCCTCCCCACCGATGCGGTCCTTCAAAAAATGATGATCCGCTACATCAAACAGCACGCCGAAGGAAAAGGCATCATTTTAATTTCAGATTCAAAAAGGGCAAAACAACGCGAAATGATCCAAGCGGCCCTACCCGAAGTAAAAACCGTTTCGCCCCGAGGCGGCGGCTACATTCAAGCAAGCGACATAACGGCGGTGGCTTCGGAAGGAAGGCAAAACTGGGTAATTCTTGAATCTGCAAACCCGGTATTGGTGAGCAGCGCCGTGAATGTGCTCGCCGCAATGCCGGCCAGTTATAATATACGTTTATTCACTTTGGACAAAAACGAGGCTTATGAATGGCACGAGGTTTCCAGCAGGCGTTTGGCAAAACTGGATTTTACGTTTCCTTCGGTAAACAAAAATATAGAGGAGGACGCCCGTGAACCGTTTTTGATCAGCTATAAAAACAAATACGGCGTATTGCCGAACCGTTATGCAATCCGCGGTTTTGACGTTACTTATGACGTGCTCCTGCGGTTGGCCTCGGAAAAAAATGTTTATGACGCCATTGCTCCCGAAAATGAAACGATTTATATTGAAAATAAATTTCGATATGAAAAGTCAAATACCGAGGGCTATTGCAACGAAGCGGCCTTTATTTTGAAATACAACGACCAACTTAAATTTGAAGTAGTAGAATGAGCACCGCAAAAGTAACTTACCTGGGAAATCTGCGCACCGAGAATGAACATCTTAAATCGGGCGACAAATTTATAACCGACGCTCCCACGGACAACAACGGAAAGGGAGCCGCTTTTTCACCCACAGATACCGTGGCTACCGGGCTCGCCAATTGTATGATAACAATGATGGGCATAAAAGCCCGCGATTTGGGAGTGAACATTGAAGGCACCACAGCCTTGGTGACCAAAACAATGGCCGCCGATCCACGACGTATTTCAAAAATTGAAGTGGTTTTTGATTTTCCGTCGGGATTGGATGAAAGGTCAAAAAAAATTCTTGAAAACACCGCGCGTACGTGCCCCGTCCATTACAGTTTGCATCCTGACATTGAAAGGGTTATTACTTTTAACTGGTAATTCGGCATCCTTAAGTTGAAGTGGGAAAGAAGGTATTGTTTTTGATATTTCAAGATATATGAAGCTACTTTTCTTCCTTCTTTTCGCCCTACTTCAACCGCCACAGCTCGATTCTGAAAAGATTTTTTGGAACGAAAATGAAAAACTACGCTGGACCGATTTTCGCGGAAACCCGTTGCGCACGGCGAATTTTGTTGCAAGCACCAATACTGGGCTCAGTTTTCAATATTCCTATTCCATCAAAAACGGCGAAGTACGGGTGGAATATTCCGTACAGAGTTTTTTTAACCCCGAGGGTTCCTGGTTTCTGCCCGACGGTGTCAATCCCTATATTTTAAAACACGAACAGGCCCATTTTGACATTTCCGAACTGCACGCGCGGATGCTTCGCAAAAATCTTGAGGGAAGAAAATTTTCGACAAAGGTTAAATCGGAAATGGAGGTCATTTACCAAAAAGTAGAGCAGCAGCGTCGGGCCATGCAAACAAAATTTGATGCCGAAACCGACCATTCCCGAAAAAAGGAAAAAGAGGCAACTTGGCAGAAATTCATCGCCCAAAAACTCACAGAATATGAGCGCTGGAAATAATCCTTCCGCCCCGGATGGCACACCCGATCGGAACCATTTGGTGGAACTGGCAAACTACAAGATGCCTTTTGGAAAATACAAAGACTGGTATTTGGCCAACATTCCCGAATACTATTTTGTTTGGTTTAAGCAGAAAGGTTTTCCCGACGGAAAATTGGGCAAAATGATGGCCGAAATGTATGAGCTGAAACTAAATGGATTGGAAGGACTGGTGCAAAAATTAATTAAGAAGTGAAAAAAATTATAAGCTATTTATGGCCAATTACCCATCGTTATTCTTCGGAAATTAATGGCACTTTGGAAATAACCTACCTAAATGGCAAAAAGGTTTTGGATACGGCCAATGCCAATTACTCCTATGGTTCGCTTCAAAAGATTTTGGAATATGGGCTCGCAAAATTGGATTTTTCCAAGGTTGAAAATATATTGGTTTTAGGAATGGGCGGCGGCAGCGTTATTCATTCCCTTCGAAATACTTTTAAATATTCAAAAAATATTGTGGCCGTTGAAATTGACCCACAAATTATAAAAATTGCAAAGGATGAATTTGGAATCGCTCCTTCCCAAAACCTCCGAATTATTGAAGGCGATGCTTTTGAATTCGCAAAAATTTCCAAAGAAAAATTTCAGCTAATAATTATCGATCTTTTTATCGACTTAGAAGTTCCACCTGTTTTCTTTGAAAAGGATTTTTGTAAAAACATTTCTAAGATACTTTTAAAGAATGGTTTCGTAATTTTTAATGTAGGGGTTAATATTAAAAAAGAGAATAAAATTCTAGATACACTTATAGCAAATTTTGGTGAAAATTTTGAATTTCAAGAACACAAAAAAGTAAACGGCACCAATACATTACTTATTTTAACTAAATTGAAAGGCTAAATTAATTTTTCAGACTTCAAATAAATCAGCTGCAATTTTTACTTCCTTCAATCTTTTATCAATTGGGTTTTTGCGTTCCAATAAGATATCACCTTTGGGCATATTCAGTAACGTGCTCAATTTGAATAAAAGTTCAGCCTGTGTTATTTCTCTGCGTTTACTGATAACATTAAAGTTCTCATTATCGCCATTGCTGAACAAATCATTCAGTTGATTCAAAGGAATATAAGCTTCCCTATTTTCAACCAAGAAGGTCAATAAATTCTTTTCCTGCATATTTAACTTGACTTCGCTATTATTGAAATAAAATAGCTTTTCCCTTTCATTATATATAATGCATTTTTTCTTGATGTCACGTCTTTTCATAGTTTTTATTACAACCCAAATAATGAGAAGAAAAAACAGGGCAATCAAAGCAATAGCAAAAAAGGGAGGATTGCTTTCAATAAATTCATTTTCAGATTCAAGATTTCCTAAAAAGGAAGATAAAGGTTCATTTAAAACTTTATAGGCTCCACTATTGGTAAGTTTATAGGTATAAGTTATTTTTTTGGTTACTGAATCATAAATAATGTCCTTGATGCCTTTCCATTCCCGAAAAGCATATCTTTTAATTGTGTTGTTTTGTAAATCGATTTCATAAATTTTTTCGTAAAGTAAATACAGTTTTCCTTCCGCTTGAAAAGACACATAGTATTCATTGCCAAAATAAGAAGGATCGTACTCCCCTTTTTTACTCCATTGCATGGTGGGCAAATGCAATTGCCAAACAGTATGATCTTGAACCCGTATATGTTCCTGAACTTTACGCGGGTTTTTCTTCATTCCACCAAAAACATACAAATAATCCCCCAGCACAATTGAATAAGATTTGAAACGCTCTACTGGTCTAGGTCCAATTGAAATCTGTTCTTCTGTCCATTCCCCAATTTTAAAATTGTATTTGGTAATCAGGTTTTTGTGCGTAAACAGCCCATACCCACCAAAAAGATAGATGTTGTTGTCATAAACAAAAGGAGCGGCAAAATACTGGTTGCGCTGTGGAAATGAGTTATCCAATCTATAAAAACCATTGTTTCGAAACTCCAGCACAGGGCCGCCGCCGTCCGCAACCAAAAATGTTTTCTGCTTAATATTACACTTGTATGGATTATGAATATCGAGGGCTTTAAAATCTTGTGTAACGCTTATCGATTTTCTTTCAAAATGGTACCCAGAATAAAGGATGGAGTCACGTGTCAACAACACCGGTGTATGGGTCTTGGCATCCAAAAAAAGTATATGGCCATTATTAAAAACGAGACTTTCCTGTGCAGATAGTGTGGCGCTTATAACTGCAAAATACAACAGAAAGTAAAAATGTTTGCGCACGGAAACTTTGATTGGTTAGGATATTTAAGCTTTGGAAAATTACTAAAATTTTTTGTGTTTATGAATTGTTCCAAAATGTCCGAAAGTAGGGTTTCGGGTATTTTTTTTGTGGGTGATGGGATTGTATTTCTACTTTTCGGAAACAAAGCTTAAATTTTGAAAAATTATGAAAACAATAAAATTAATTTGTTGGATTTTGGCTGTAATAGGTCCGTTTGTTGGCGGAAGCATGTTTTTGACAGAATCATTTGGATCTACAACAACTATGGAAATTGCCCCAATAGCCGCAGTTTCAATTTTGTTTGCAGTACTTCCTTATTGCTTGGCAAAAGCCATTTCTGAAATTGATAAAATCTCGAACGGATGAAAAAAATTTTATACTTAGTGATAGTAGTTGCCTTGTTTTTAAAATGCAAAGATGCGGAAGAGAATAACGTGAAACTTACATTTGAAGAATCTATTCAAAATATTCTTACAAACTCAACTTGGAATTATATGAATGTTGATACTAAAATTATAATTAATGTTGAGTTAAAAGCGAATAAAAATATAACCTTAACGGCTTATAATATTGTCAATACAACTGAACTTGGTAAAGAAATATTTCAATCAATTGGAACATGGAGGATTAAACGAGACAAAATTTTAGTAAATTTTAAGGGCTCCAAAGAAATTCAAAGGTGGACTATTGAAAATGATTTTTCAAAGATATATCAAGACAATAAATATGTCTTCCACAGATATAAACCTGAGATTATAAAGAATACGATTGATGAATTAAAAAGAAAATATCACTTCTCCGAAAAAGAAAATTTTTCTTTGGGTAATGGCTCAAAAAAACTTCCTGATAGTTTACTGGGCAAATATGAAGGGATTCAAGAATCCTATTACATGAAAAATGAAGAAGGAAGACCAGTGATTATTAAAGGACAAAAAATCGCAGTTCCATCTTCACAATTTTCCTTTGTTATAAAAACAAATAATTTGGTTGATTTAAAACAAAAGAATCTCCAAGATAATTCAATCTATAATTATCAAACGGGAAAATATAAAATAATCGAAGAAAAAGACAACCTTTTTATTCTTGAATGTTCTTCATTTGGTCAAGATTATACATCTCTTACTTATATTTTAAAATTAAACACCTTGAATAAAACAGCTATTGTTAATAGTGGGAATAATTCAGAGCCCAGTTTTACAATCACAAAAATTAGCGAGCCCGGAAATAAACATGTCTCAATTGATAATGACTTTGTTGAGCTTGCTTCGGATGAGGATATTGACTTAATTGAGCCTGAACATACAAATGACGACATATTATTAATCCCCCAAGAAATTGAATATAACGGCAAACCAGATTTGGAATATTCCATAGATGGAAAAAGAACAGTTTTAGATGATTATTCAGAAAATAATCCTCAAGAAAAATATATTCGAATGAAGTTTAATGATAAGGAGGTACTTCTCAAAAATATAAAAAACGAAACAACAAAATATAAAAGAGTATATGCAGGTAACAATTACAAGGTTGTTTTTAAAATAAATAAATACGGTGATTGTGCTGGAGAAGGAACGCAATGGGTTTATGGCAATGTTTTTATTAAACTTGGCAAAAAACAATATTCAACGACTTTTGAAGGAATTGATACTCTATTTTCAAGTCAACAATGTAAAGAGATCGGAAATGGGTAAAAGAAAGATGTTAACATATAAAGAGTTACAGACAATGCATAAAAAAGAGTTTGGCAAGACCTTAAAATCTTGCTGGATTGCTGATGTAAAGAGAGAACAAGGATTGATAAAAAGGATTGCACATAATAGAATAGATTCAAAAAAAGTTAAATATCCTTGTCCTGATGGCGCGCCTAAAACGTGGCTTATAGAAAAATTGAATATGGGCGGTAAGCAGTAAACTTTGTCAAAGTATGCCAATTTTGCCCGCACCATTAACCCCTAACATTTAACCCTTAACAACTTCGTCTTTTCCACAATAAAAAACGTACCTTTGCATCCCGTATAGTCATTTCAGCAAAGGTATTTATGGGCACTACAAAATACATCTTCGTTACGGGCGGGGTTTCATCATCATTAGGAAAAGGAATTATTGCGGCCTCGCTTGCCAAGCTGCTGCAGGCACGCGGCTATCGTGTGACCATCCAAAAACTGGATCCGTACATTAACGTAGATCCGGGCACCCTAAATCCCTACGAACACGGGGAATGTTACGTTACCGATGACGGCGCCGAAACCGATCTCGATTTGGGCCATTACGAACGTTTTTTGAACGTAAGCACCTCTCAAGCAAACAATGTTACCACCGGAAGAATTTATCAAAGTGTTATTGAAAAGGAACGCCGCGGTGAATTTTTGGGAAAAACAGTGCAGGTAATTCCGCATATTACCAATGAAATTAAGGAGCGGGTGCAATTGCTCGGAAATACCGGCGATTATGATATCATTATCACCGAAATCGGCGGCACGGTGGGCGACATTGAATCGTTGCCCTATATTGAAGCGGTTCGCCAAATGAAATGGGAAATGGGCGATGATAATGCGCTGGTGATCCATCTTACTTTTGTGCCCTACCTTTCCGCGGCAGGGGAACTTAAAACGAAACCCACCCAACATTCCGTAAAAACCCTGATGGAAAGTGGAATTCGCGCCGATATTTTGGTTTGTAGAACAGAACATGAACTTTCGAAGGATTTAAGACGGAAACTCGCGCTTTTCTGTAATGTGAAGGAAGAAGCGGTTATCCAGTCCATTGATGCTTCGACCATTTATGATGTGCCCAATATGATGCTCGAGGAAGGGCTTGACGCGGTTACGCTTCAAAAATTGAATTTAAAAAATTCCAAAAAACCGGATCTTAAGCAATGGAACAAATTTTTGCAACGGCATAAAAACCCAAAAGGCCAAGTGCATATTGGCCTCATTGGAAAATATGTGGAACTGCAGGACAGCTACAAATCTATTTTGGAAGCCTTTATCCACGCCGGGGCCGAAAATGAGGTAAAAGTGAAGGTAGAATACATCCATTCGGAACATATCAATGCAAAAACAATTGGCAAAAAACTTTCAAAACTTGACGGAATATTGGTGGCTCCTGGCTTTGGCGAGCGCGGTATTGAAGGTAAAGTAGCTGCTGTAAAATATGCACGCGAGAACAATTTGCCATTTTTGGGCATATGTTTGGGAATGCAAATGGCCGTCATTGAATTTGCAAGAAACGTACTGAAATTGAAGGATGCCAACAGTACCGAAATGGATTCACAGACAAAAAATCCGGTGATCAATATTATGGAGGACCAAAAAAACATTACCAATATGGGCGGCACCATGCGTTTGGGTTCCTGGAAATGCGATTTGAAAAAAGGCAGCATCGTCAGTAAAATTTACAAATCAAAAACCATTGAGGAGCGCCATCGCCACCGTTATGAATTCAACAATAGCTACCGCGAACAGTTTGAGGCAGCCGGGCTGAACGCCACTGGAATAAACCCGGACACCGGGTTGGTAGAAATTGTTGAAATCCCGGACCACGCTTGGTTTGTGGGTGTGCAATATCATCCCGAATATAAAAGTACCGTTGCCAATCCGCATCCACTTTTTGTGGCCTTTGTGAAAGCCGTGCACGACCACGCCCAAAACCGCAAATAGGACAATTTGGCGTAAATGAAAAAAAGGCGGGATTATTGACCCGCCACTTAAAACTAACGAAAACTTCCTTTTGGACCAACCCAGAAGCAACAATACAAGATGGAACAAAAAAAATTCGACTACAATTCGCTTATTGGTTTCTTATTAATCGGAGGAATCCTAATCTGGATGCTATACCTCAACAAGCCGACCGAAGCGGAAATTCAGGCGGAAAAAGCCAAGACAGAAGCGGCGGCAAAAGAAAAGGAAATTGCCGACCAAAAAGCCAAACAAGACATTACTTTAGCCGAAGCTACTTCCGATTCGTCAAATATTGCAAACCCCAGCGATTCCTTGGCGCTGGAACAATTGAAAAACAAACTGGGCTCCTTTGCCTATTCGGGAACCCTGCCATCGGCCACCGGCGGGACTACGGTACTGGAAAACGAGGTACTCTACTTGAAAGTGAGCAATAAAGGGGGTTACATTACCGAAGCGCGTTTAAAACAATTCCATAAATATGATTCCGTTCCCGTTTACTTAATAAAAGATGGCAACGCCTCATTAAACCTTCAATTTTCCGCAGAGAACCGAACGCTCAACACCCAGGACTTATTTTTTGAGCCCACGCTCAGCAAAAACGGAGAGGATCAAGTACTTTCCATGAAACTTAAAACATCAGAAAACGGATTCATAGAATACCGATACACGCTTCATCCCGGAGAGTACATGATGGATTTCAGTATTAATAGCCAAGGATTGGATGGCGTAATCAGCACGTCCCAACCGATGTATTTGGATTGGCGATTGAAGGGCTATAGGCACGCCAAAAGCATTCAATACGAAAACCGGTATTCGCGCTTGACGTATGAATATGATGATGAAAAACACTCCAAGCTCTCCCCTTCCAGCGAAGACACCGAAGTGGAAAAAGACGTGACTTGGATGAATTTCCGCCAGCATTTCTTCAGCTCTATGCTGTTGACCGACACTCCTTTTAAGGAAGTTACCTTGACCTCTGAAAATTTAGTGCACGACGAAGAAATCGACACCGTGTTCACAAAACAATACGGAGCCAAAATGCTTTTGGAGCCCAAAAACGGAAGCTTGGCCTATACTATGAATATGTATTATGGCCCTTCCGATTATCAAATTTTCAAAAAATATGGCCGCAATCTGGACGAAGCCATGCCATTGGGCTGGGGAATTTTCGGCGTTATCAATAAATATATAATCATTCCCCTATTCGGATTTTTGAGTGATTTCCTTCCGGCCGGAATCGCCATTATTGTGCTAACCATTCTAATTAAACTGCTGTTGTCACCGGTGCAGTACAAACAATACTTGGCACAGGCGAAGATGAAAATCCTTAAACCGGAGCTGGACGAAATCAAAAAGAAATACGAAGGCAACAATCTAAAAATCCAGCAGGAAACCATGAAATTGCAGACACAAGCTGGCGCGAGCCCTCTAAAAGGCTGTTTGCCCGCCTTGCTGCAAATTCCCGTGTTCTATGCGCTTTTCACCTTTTTCCCCTCTGCTTTCGATTTGCGCCAGAAGAGCTTTTTGTGGGCAGACGACCTTTCGAGTTACGATACCATTGCCGAATTGCCCTTCCACATACCTTTTTATGGCGACCATGTTAGCCTTTTCCCTATTCTTGCCTCCATCGCCATTTTTGTATATATGATGATGACCATGAGCCAAAACATGCAGCAGCAACAGCAACCGGGAATGCCGAATATGAAATTCCTAATGTACCTTTCACCGCTGTTTATGTTGGTTTTCTTCAACAACTACGCGAGTGGGCTTTCGCTCTATTATTTTGTTTCGAACCTTATCACCATTGGCATTATGCTCGTAATCAAAAATTTTATTATTGACGAGGACAAGGTGCACGCCAAAATTCAGGTTAAAAAAGCCACGCCAAAAAAACAGAGCAAGTTCCAGCGCAAAATGGCCGAAATGATGGAGCAGGCCGAACAACAGAAAAAAGCAGGAAGACGATAACACTCGGCAAAAGTCTCTTGGCCCAGCTTTAAAATAGAATACAGATTGAAACGTTTTCCTTGAAATGGATTAATGATTGCAAACTATGGGAAAAATTGGTTTTACTATTTTCTCCGTAATTTTTTTCGCCTCCGGAAGCCTGTTTTCGCAAAACGAAATCAACCAATTTGATGCGCAGGGAAAGCGCCACGGAATTTGGAAAAAGAAATACGACGGCACTGACCAGCTTCGATACGAAGGAACTTTTGAGCATGGTAAGGAAGTGGGGGAATTTAAGTTTTATTGCGAGGAATGTAAAAACCAGCCTTCCGTAATTAAAAACTTTAAAGGAAAAGATGGCATCGCCGAAGTAAAATATTTCACCATTAAAGGAAAATTGGTCAGTGAAGGGAAAATGGAAGGAAAGGAGCGCATCGGCGAATGGGTATATTATCATAAAAAATCCAACAACGTGATGACCCGCGAAAACTACACCAACGGAAAATTGAACGGCACCGTTACCACCTATTATCCCAACGGGAAAATTACCGAAGAAACCCATTATAACAACGGCATCAAAGAAGGGCCTGACAATTACTATTCGCCCGATGGCGTCCTTCTTAAAAAATTGCTTTATAAAGAAGACAAATTGCAAGGTCCGGCCACTTATTACGACGCAAACGGAAACGTAACCATTGAAGGGTTTTATAAAGACGATAAAAAACACGGTCTGTGGAAATACTTTAAGGACGGAAAAGTAATTTTGGAGGAAACTTTTCCGAAGGCCGAAAAATAAAATCCTTAAAATTCGGCTTTAAAAAATCCAAATGCCGAAAAGTATGCGAAGACAGAATTTTGGTTAGAAACTGAATGTTAATTGGATGTTTTCCAAGAAATAACTTCACAAAAAAAATGAAAAAACGAGTTGTTGTAGGATTGAGCGGAGGCGTTGACTCAAGCGTTGCAGCCTATCTTTTAAAAGAGCAGGGCTACGATGTTATTGGTCTTTTTATGAAGAATTGGCACGATGACTCGGTAACCATTTCAGACGAATGCCCGTGGCTGGAAGACAGCAACGACGCGATGCTCGTGGCCGAAAAACTGGAAATACCCTTTCAAACGGTTGATTTGAGCGAGCAATACAAAGAGCGGATCGTGGATTATATGTTCCGCGAATATCAAATGGGACGTACGCCCAACCCCGATGTGCTTTGCAACCGTGAAATAAAATTCGATGTTTTTATGAAAATCGCGCTCGGCTTGGGTGCCGATTATGTTGCAACGGGCCATTATTGCCGAAAAGGCACCATCGAAAAAGCCGATGGAAATATATATCAATTGCTTAGCGGCAAGGACCCAAATAAAGACCAATCCTATTTTTTGTGCCAACTTTCGCAGGAACAACTCTCCAAAACATTATTCCCTATTGGGGAATTATTAAAATCTGAAGTTCGGAAAATAGCTGCCGAACAAAATCTGATTACGGCAGAAAAGCGCGATTCGCAAGGCTTATGTTTTATAGGAAAAGTGCGGTTGCCGGAATTTCTTCAACAAAAATTAGCCCCGAAAGAAGGGGAAATTGTGGAAGTGCCCGCAAGTTTTTCGGCCTATAAAATTACGAAGACCGAATTTAGCACGGAATTGGAAAAACTGGAATATCTTTCAACAAAAAGAAGCTATTCCAAAACAGATGGCAAACCCGTCGGCATCCATCACGGCGCCCATTATTTCACCAAAGGACAGCGAAAGGGCTTGGCCGTTGGGGGCACCAAGGAGCCACTTTTTGTGATAGACACCGATGTTTCGGAAAATGTAATCTACACTGGCCAAGGAAAAGACCATCCGGGGCTTTACCGTCGGGGACTTTTTGTGAAAAACGAAGAAATCCATTGGATCCGAGAGGATTTAAAACTTTCCGATGGGGAAAAAATGCAGGTAATGGCGCGAATTCGTTACAGACAACCCTTAGAAAAAGCCACAATACACCAAACATTTTCCGGACTTTATGTTATATTTGACAACCCACAATCCGCTATTACTGAGGGCCAATTTGTAGCCTGGTACCGCGGTCCCGAATTATTGGGCAGTGGGGTAATCTCTTAAACTAAATTTAATGATGAAAAAATTATTCCCTTTACTCCTACTTTTCGTTTCGACCTTAAGCGTTGCCCAAACGCAGGATGCACTTGTTTTTTTAGAAGCTAAGGATCCCGCAGTGGTATCGGCGGCTTTGGCTGACCCACTAACTATTTTGACCCAAGCGGCCATTGACCGCAAAACCGCCCAAGGCATAAACATTGACGATCGCGACGTCCCTTTGAATGAAACCCAAAAAGCAGCAATCGAGGCAGCCACGGGCATAACCGTGTTGGCAAAATCGAAATGGCTGAATGCCGTTTACGTGCGCGGAACCCAAAACAACATCAATAATTTGTTGACCCTTCCCTTCGTAATCGACGTTGAATTTGCCGATAAATCGTTGAACAGGCCTGCAAGCGGAAAACAATTTACCAAAGACAAATTCGAGGTGGAAAACCAATTTCCATCGCGACCCATTTATAATTACGGCAGTGCCACGAACCAGACCGAAATGATCAATGTGGACTATGTTCACGAAAATGGTTATACCGGCCAAGACATTATTGTTGCGTTTATGGACAATGGCTACCCCGGCGTTTTGACCAACCCTGCCTACACAACCCTTAGAAACGAGGGGAGATTGTTGGGCTATTATGACTTTGTATCGAGAACCGTAAACCCAAATGGTTCCGGCAGTCACGGAGCTGCAACTTTTAGCGATGCCGCAGGTTTTTTAAATGGTCAGTTTGTAGGCACAGCTCCCGATGCTTCTTATTATTTATACATTACTGAGGACGACAACAGCGAAACTCCTGCCGAAGAAGCCTATTGGGTAGAAGCCTTGGAGCGCGCCGATAGCCTTGGCGTTTATGTAACGAACACTTCCTTGGGCTACCAAGCTTTTGACAGATCGGCCTATGACCATAGCTATGCCGATCTTGACGGCTTAACCACCATTGCCGCTCGCGGTTCCAACATTGGGTTTGAAAAAGGGATGATCAACGTTACCTCTGCCGGAAATGAAGGCAGTGGCTTCGGAAAAGTGGGAACTCCCGCCGATGCCGCAGGTTCCTTTACCGTCGGAGCGGTTGATGCAGGTGGAAACTACGTCTATTTCAGTTCCCGAGGTCCCAATGCCGCTGGGGTGATTAAACCCGATGTTATGGCCAAAGGACTGGATGCCGCTGTGGTTAGTCAAAATGGAAATGTAACTACGGCGAGTGGAACCTCTTTTAGTTCGCCCATTACCGCCGGTGCCGTTGCCGCACTTTGGAGCGCAGTGCCAACCCTAAGAAACGACGTGGTGATGCAGACTATCCGTGAATCGGCCGATAGGTATAACAACCCAACAGACGAATATGGCTACGGAATTCCCAATTTTGGGGATGCCTTGAACGCCCTGCTTACCATTGGAATTGAAGAACAACTATTGGAGACCAATTTTGCGCTTTACCCTAACCCTGTAACGACCGAAATAAATATTTCCTTTCCCAAAAACGCTGAAAACGCAGAATTCTCACTTTTTAATATTTTGGGAAAACAAATTCTGAAAACTCAAATTAGACCCTTGAAAAATAGGATTGAGGTTTCGGATCTTGCTTCGGGAATGTATATCGCTTCCATAACTTCAAACAATAAAACCACCAGCTATAAAATCATTAAAGAATAGTGAAAAACCGGATTACCGAACTTTTTAATATTCAATATCCTATAATTCAAGCTGGAATGATCTGGAACAGCGGTTGGCGATTGGCCACCGCTGTTTCCAATTCTGGTGGATTGGGACTTTTGGGCGCCGGGTCAATGTATCCGGAAGTATTGCGGGAACACATCCAAAAATGCAAAACGAATACAGACAAGCCCTTTGGCGTCAACGTTCCGATGCTCTATCCGGACATTGATAAAATCATCGATATTATTATTGAAGAAGGGGTGAAAATTGTGTTTACCTCTGCGGGAAATCCGAAGACCTATACTTCTAAGTTAAAAGACCACGGCATTAAAGTGGCCCACGTGGTAAGCAGCGTAAAGTTCGCCCAGAAAGCCGAAGAAGCGGGCGTGGATGCAGTTGTGGCGGAAGGTTTTGAAGCAGGAGGCCATAACGGTCGGGAAGAAACCACCACTTTTACGCTCATTCCCATGGTAAAGGAAAAATTGAAAGTTCCCCTGATAGCGGCCGGTGGAATTGCAACGGGCCGTGGTATGCTGGCAGCAATGGTTTTGGGGGCCGATGGCGTTCAAGTGGGAAGCCGCTTTGTTGCCTCGGAAGAAGCATCGTCGCATCGCGCTTTCAAACAAATGGTTGTGGATGCCAAAGAAGGCGATACCCATTTAACTTTAAAGGAATTGGCACCCGTACGATTGTTAAAAAACAAATTTTTTGAGAGTGTTGTCCAGCTATATAGCACCCATCCTTCCAAAGAAGATTTGATCAAACATTTGGGAAGGGCCCGCGCCAAACGAGGGATGTTTGAAGGCGATTTGGAAGAAGGCGAATTGGAAATAGGCCAAATTGCCGGATTGATACACGATATTAAACCGGCCGCCAAAATTGTGGAAGCCATGGTTTCGGAATTTGAAATTGCCAAAAAGGAAGTTGCGTGGCTCTAAATTTTTACTGCTGCGCTCAGTTGCAATAATAGGTGGTATCGGTTAATTCCCGATTCTTCAAAACAGCGGAATACTTTTTTGTTAACGCTCTCGGACAGACCTGCTCCTGAAAATTTTCCGGCGAGATCCGCTCGGTATATTCTACCAAAAAAACGGCCTTCCCTACCGAAACATACGGACTCAGTTCTTCATAAAAGCCATCCGCAAAAGCATCTTCAGTTAAAATCCAATCAAATTCATCAAATAAAACCGGTATCAATTCCTCCGAATTTTTTTGGCCAATGGACAATCCGCGACTATGGGCCTGGGCAATCAGCCAACGCGCATAGATTGTGGCATCTTCTTCAGAAATGGTAAATCCGGTATTGTTTTGGTATCCATTCATATTGTCTGGCTCAATTCCGTCGAACCCTTTATTCTTGACCATATCGAACCTCGCTTTCATAATTGGGGCCAATAATTCAATCTTTCTTATATCCAACCATTTTTCATCGGGATAACCTTCGTAGTCGTTCCCAATCACGCTTTGCGGAAAATCATTGGCATCGGGGCGAAAATTCTCAACACTTCCAACGGAAAGGTACGCAATAACGGTTTTTCCCTGTGCCTTTAGTTGCGCCACTAATTCTGGAGTTGCGAAAAAAGCATCCACATCGACCACCTCGGCGTTTGTTGAAAAATTATTGGCAAGGCTGTCCAAACGCCATTCAAACGTTTTCCCATTGGGAATAACAAATTCGGAATTGGGCTGCTGGGCTTCCACAGTTTCTTCGGAATTGGACGAGCACGCAACAACAACCATCGCAAAAAAGAAATAGCAAAAAATTTTCATGGGCGAAGAATTTTTCCTCTAACGGAAAAGCGAGTTTTAAAATTATCACTTTTGGGCAAAAAAAATACCCTTCCGAAAAAATATCGAAAGGGTATTTTTGAAATTTAAAGATTACTTATTCTTTAATTAGCCTCTTTACGATTTTTCCGTCTTTTCCTTTTAAAACAAGGAGATAAGGCGCAGAAGCCAAATGGGACACATCAATAGTTTTTTGGCTACCCATCGATTTTAAATTTATGTCCATAAGTGCTCTTCCGCGTAGATCATAGATTTTTAGCTCCTGCAACTCCAGATTTTGCGGATTTTCCAAAATAACCACGGACCGTGCAGGGTTGGGGAAAAAGCGAATGCTCTGCAAACTTGCAGTGTTGACGGACAGTTCCTCTTCCACGGTCAAATCAAAGGAACAGGTAGAACTATTTCCACTGTCGTCCTGTGCCGTAAAAGTAATGGTATGCACGCCAACCCCGAGCTGGGTTCCGGGAGCGGGATTTTGGGTAGTGTTCGAAACGGGATCGGTACAATTATCAGTGGCCGTGGCTTCACCGGTTCCAAAATAATCTGGAAGCGTGTACAATTCGCCAAAAATGACCAATACGGTTTGATCGGCGGGACAGCTTATATCGGGAGCTATTATATCTTCCACGGTAACAATTGCTGTACAACTTGAAACATTGCCCGAATTATCGGTTATGGTCAAGGTTACGTTGTTTGTTCCAAGGTTCGAACAGTTGAAGGAGGAAACGTCAATAGTTCTTGTAACGATACCACAATTGTCGGTACTTCCATTATCTACATCCACTGCGCTGATGCTGGCGTTTCCGGACGCATCCAATTGCACCGAAATATTCTGACAAACTGCTACGGGTGCAACGGAATCTTCTACGGTAACTACGGCAGTGCAACTGGCGCTATTTCCTGAAGTGTCGGTCACAGTTAATGTAACGTTATTGGTTCCGATGTCGGAACAATCAAAATTGGTTTGCGAAACCGTCATAGATGCAATAGCACAATTATCGGAACTTCCGCCGTCCACATCTGAAGCAGTAATGGTTGCGTTGCCCGATCCATCCAAAGCAACGGTAATGTTTTGGCAAACCGCTGATGGGGCCAACGAATCTTCCACTGTTACCACCGCAGTACAATTGCTGCTGTTTCCGGCGGCATCCGTAACCGTTAGCGTTACGTTGTTGGCTCCAATATTGGAACAATTAAAATTGGTTTGCGAAACCGTCATAGAAGCAATAGAGCAATTATCGGTACTTCCACCGTCCACATCTGAAGCCGTAATGGATGCGTTGCCCGAGGCATCCAAAGCAACGGTAATGTTTTGGCAGACCGCTGATGGGGCCAACGAATCTTCCACTGTTACTACCGCAGTACAATTGCTACTGTTTCCGGCGGCATCAGTAACTGTTAGCGTTACGTTGTTGGCTCCAATATTGGAACAATTAAAATTTGTTTGGGAAACCGTTTTAGAAACAATAGCGCAATTATCGGAACTGCCGCCATCCACAGCTGAGGCGGTAATGGTTGCGTTACCGGAACCATCCAAAGCAACGGTAATGTTTTGGCAGCTTGCAACCGGATTTTCGACATCTGTTATGGTAACATCAAACGAACAGGTCTGAATGGGATTAACCCCGTCGTCAAATTGAAAAGTATTCGTAGTAGTACCTACGGGGAAGGTTCCTCCACTCGCGATACCAGCAGTTTGGGTAAGATTTCCACCTCCACAACCTGCGGGCGAGTTCACTGTATAATTTACAACAGCTCCACAAATACCGGGGTCGGTATTCTGGCTGATATTTCCGGGACAGGTTAAGGTGCCTCCACCCCCATTCCCGATTACATTTACCTGGGCCGAACAGGTTGCAATCGCACCGGTGTTGTTGGAGGCCTGAACCTGGACGGTGTTTAATCCAATATCAGAACAGGAAAAATCAACGGTGGCAGACAGTGGGTTTCCGGCAAGTACCGAATAGGTGCCACAATCCACGGCTATGCTGTATAGTAAATCCTGCGCATTGACCGTAGCATTTCCGTTGCTGTCCAAGGTTACGTCGAGCACCGGAGCTATAATTTCATAGTCGTAAACTATTCCCCAACTGTTTAAGGTTCCCGAATCTCCCGAAACAACGTCTTTAACGGTTATTTCCCATACCCCGGCAGTACTTTGCCCATCAAAAACAGCTAGCGGATTATTGGGCGTAAAACTACCATTAATAGTAGGTACAGAAGATTGACACTCATTTTCAACGGGAAGGCTTGCTTCATCGTCCAACGTAGCTACAATATCATTACCCGAGCACCCGTATCCCGAAGTTGTTCTGCCCGGTCTGTCTATAATAGTGGCCACTGTTCCCGCCGGGGATTTTATTTCCACAATTACATCGCCGACCCAAGTATGGCTAATATTCACGTTAACGTCCAGATCGGTTATGGTTACGTTCTCCGAAACCGTGAAAGTTCTTTTCACCCCTCCCGTATTGCCGTCGGGAATGGCAACTCCGGGATTTGCAGATTGAGAGCCGGTCATCGGGATAGTTCCCGACCCCATACAAATAATTTCGGGTGCTTTATTGGTCACCAAAATAGCATCGGTCAAGGTTGTTGGGGTCCCGGTGCAGAAATCATTTACCACATAAGTAACCGTAATATTCCCCGGACCCCCCACACTTGGATCGAAAGTGAAAGTGGTGCCATTGCCATCGTCGGTAACGCCCGTACCGCTGTAAACACCGCCCGTTGGCAGACCGCCTGACAATCCGGTAACAACTCCTCCGGCAAGGCAGACCTCATCAACCACGTCTAAACTGGTAAAACCGGGCGGCAGGTCGAAGGCCTCAGTACCATCACTTTTACTGGAAGAGGATCCTTGGTTGGCACTGTAGCCCAAACCTCTTCGGGCAAAGGCTTCCCAAATGGCGCATTGATAAGCGCCACCATACAAAGCCTGATCGGCGGCTAAAATTGCGTTGCGACCATCCACAAATCCAGGACTGCAGGGTTGCAGTTTTAAGCCTTCGGTGACTAAGGCTAGCGAAATGTTATTCCCGCCATTGCCGTTGTAGATATCCGCATCAAAAGGAACGGAGGCCATAATTTCCCACGTCATTTCCCAGAGCATTGTGGCCCAAATTTCACCCACACCGTGTGGCGCGACAGCCGCCTTTATGTCGTCATAAGTATGTGGATTAATGGCAAAATTGGTACTGTATGGATAAACACGAATACCCGGACCGCCGGGGCCCTCTCCAATAAGCCAGGTTCCCACCCCACGTGAATCGGGGCCAGCGTCGCCGGGCTCCATGGTCAACATTAGGCTGTAATAATCGCTCCACCCTTCTCCCATCTGTTCTTGGTTTTGCAAACAGGAAGACGCTGCGGGACCGCCCGTTAATCGGTTTGAAATTCCGTGGCCATATTCATGGACTATTACGGCATTGTCCAAATCGCCGTCGCGGGTATTGCAGACATACATTTGCATTCTAGGACGGCTGCCGTCAGACGGTGTCGCGAAATTTGCGTTACAAGTTCCGGAGCCATCTTGGGCTTCTGCATTAACGGGGTCATTTCCCAAGCCGCCGTTACCGTAATTGTTAAATTGAAAATTTCCGCTTATTTCATCAAATCCATACATATAGGTGACGTCGTGAATAATATTCGACCAATAAAATAGATTGGTGATAGCCGCATTTTCAGATTGATTTCCGCTGCTATAAGTAGTGTTTAGCGGAAAATCGAAAACCAGGTTTCCACCGGGACTCGCAGCATATTTTCCATCGGGATTGTTGTTTGCATTGTCATCATCATAGGCATCTACGTTGTTTCCGCGGGTATTGGTGTATTCGGGGGTATCGTTGCCATTGGTATCGTGCCATCCGTAGGGAGAGGCCACCAAATTCTCTGGATTCGTCACCAACGTTCGCGTTCCATAATTCGGATTTTCAACAGGCATTGCATAGACCCTATAACTTGCGGCTGGTGGAGCCATTCCAGCTTCTTTTTCAGAAGTTTGAAGCGTCACTGGTTCTGGCATAGGCCCAACAAAAGGAGCCGCGGCTCCGGAATGAACGTGATCGTTATGGTCGCCCAAAATGTTACAGGAAACCGTCCAGTTGTCCTTATCGATTATAACGCCGGTAGCAGCATCCACGCGAAAGTTCCACCAATCCGAAGAAGTCATTTCGGCTATGGAAAGCTCCCAAACCAATTGGGTTCCAATTCCGGGACGGTAATAATACATCAACTTTACGGGAATTTCTTCGGAAGAAATACCAGCATTATTGAAGACGGCGGCTTTATTCACTCCGCCAATATGCTTTAACTCACGAAGATTGGAAATGCGGTAACCCATTTGTGCCGCCACCGAAGAAATAGCCTGTTCTGCAGAAATTCCCTGACTGCTATTTTTTAAGGTGGTGGGGGCATCGTGAAGAAACTTGTTGTGACTTATAAGGACCTTGCCAGCTTTGTCAAAATGGACACTGGATTCCGTGCCGTAAATTTCAAGTCCATTAATGGCTTGGCGCAAATAAACGTGACGGATACCACTTTTCCGGCTAAATGTTTCCTTCGTAATTACATACGAATCGCTCTTATGCGCAATAAGGTTTTCCAGCGCAATGGTAGAAGGCTCGGAGGCCATTCTCTCAGCTTCTTTTTCTTTTCCTGCATTTTTGTTTTGTGCTGGAAGCGAAAGGGTTAGAAAGCACAACCCCAACAATAGAAGTGTAATTTTTTTCATCTGAAAATTATTTTGAATAGTTATGGAATGTACAACAAAATCGAAAATTCGAATCCATTGTCATCAAAATATTTCAGAAAATTTTAAGTTTTCAACAAAAAAAAAGCTCCCAAAGAGGGAGCTTGGTTGAAAAAATTGTGTGTATTAAAGTACTTTTACGTTAACCGCGTTCAATCCTTTTCTGCCGTCTTGAAGATCAAATTCTACCTCGTCACCTTCGCGAATTTCGTCAATTAGCCCTGTAACGTGTACAAAATGTTCTTTGTTGGTTCCTTCCTCAGTGATAAAACCAAAACCTTTGGTGTCATTGAAGAATTTTACTGTTCCTTTGTTCATTGTAATTAATTAAAAAAATTTATAATAAGCGGCAAAGATAGTATTATAATTGAGAAATCAACTTTTTGGGATTGTTTATTTCGAAATTGAAAAAATTTAAATATTTCCCATTTTATTAACAATCTTCCTCCCGAAACCAAAATTCCGCACAAGTTTCAACCATCATATTTCCAATACAATTTGATTTCTCACGATATCCTCAAAGGTTTCCCGTTTTCTAATTAAATGGGCCTTCCCTTTGTACCAGAGTACTTCGGCCGGTCGGTATCGTGAATTATAATTGCTGGCCATCGTAAAACAATAGGCCCCCGCATTGTGGAACGATAGAATGTCGCCTTCGTGCACTTCGGGAATTCGGCGGTTGTTCGCAAAGGTATCCGTTTCGCAAATATAGCCGGTCACGGTATAAAAACGGTCCCTGCCGTGGGGGCGCGAAATGTTGGAAATTTCGTGCTGGGAACCGTAGAGCATCGGCCGGATGAGGTGGTTAAACCCGCTATCTACCTGTGCAAAAACGGTAGAGGTGGTTTGTTTTATCACATTCACTTTCACCAAAAACTGCCCCGCTTCACTTACCAAAAATTTGCCGGGCTCGAAAGCAAGGGTGAGTTTTCTGCCATATTTTTTACAAAAATCATTAAAGCGTTTGCTCAATTTTTTACCGAGTTCCTCTACGTTCGTTTCAATATCGCCTTCTTTATAGGGCACTTTAAACCCGCTTCCGAAGTCTATAAATTCTAAGTTGTCAAAATTCTCTGCGGCATTGAAAAGAATTTCCGAGGCGTAAAGAAAAACGTCAATATCCAAAATATCGCTGCCCGTGTGCATATGGATTCCGTTAATATTCATGCCCGTGTTTTCAACAATTCTTTTCAGTAAGGGCATTTGGTGGATGGATATTCCAAATTTGCTATCGATATGGCCCACGGAAATATTCGTGTTGCCCCCGGCCATCACGTGTGGATTGATGCGGATGCAAACCGGAGTGTTTGGGTGCTTGGTCCCGAATTGTTCCAATATCGACAGATTATCAATATTTATTTGCACCCCAAGTTTGGCCGCCTTTTCAATTTCCTCCATGGAAATTCCATTTGGAGTATAGATAATGTCTTCCGGTCTGGCGCCCGCTTCCAGGCCAAGCATCACTTCTTGAATGGACACGGTATCCAGCCCACTGCCCATTTTTAAAAGAAGTTTTAAAACGGAAACATTGGAAAGCGCCTTTACGGCATAATTTATTCTCAAACTGTCCACCTTATCGAAAGCATTGGTAAGGCGTTTATATTGCTTTTCAATTTTAGCAGCGTCATAAACATACACAGGGCTTCCGAATTCTTTGGCAATGGCCAATAGGTCTTGGTTTTTCATTTGGATTTTTAAGAATAGATTAAAAAAAATTAGCCCAACCTTTTTGTTGGGAAGGCGCAAAAATAGAAATGAATCTTGAATTCCTTCATTAATAATGTTTTAAAATTAAAAATTCCAAGATGAAGCCGGATTTCCATTCGCCCAAGCTTCAAAAAACATTAGTCCATTCTTGATACATTTGTTATTTTTGCATTCCATAAACAAGCCTGCCCTGTTCAACGGGTGGGTACAAAACCGCAATTATGAATTTACACGAATATCAGGGAAAAGAAATTTTGAACAGCTTTGGCGTTGAAATACAGCGCGGTATCGTGGCCACTACCCCACAGGAAGCAGTGGAGGCCGCAAAAAAACTTACCGAACAAACCGGCACGGGCTGGCACGTCATCAAGGCGCAAGTGCATGCGGGCGGTCGCGGTAAAGGAGGCGGTGTAAAACTTGCAAAAAACATTCAAGAGGTTGAGGAAATTGCGGGAAAAATTATAGGCATGAACCTCGTAACCCCCCAAACATCTGCCGAGGGGAAAAAAGTGCACCAAGTGTTGGTAGCCGAGGATGTGTACTACCCGGGGGAAAGCAAACCTGAGGAATTTTATATGAGCGTTCTCTTGAACCGCGCCACTGGCCGAAACATGATTATGTATTCCACCGAGGGAGGTATGGACATCGAAACCGTTGCCGAAGAAACCCCGCATTTGATTTTTACCGAAGAAATAGACCCGGCTGTGGGATTGTTGGGATTCCAAGCGCGCAGGATTGCCTTCAATTTAGGATTGGAAGGAAAGGCTTTTAAGGAAATGACCAAATTTGTTACTGCGCTCTACAAAGCCTATAGCGAATCTGATTCCTCACTTTTCGAAATAAACCCGGTTCTAAAAACCAGCGACGATAAAATTATAGCCGTTGATGCGAAAGTGAGCATTGACGACAACGCCCTGTTCCGCCATAAGGATTATATGGAAATGCGCGACAAGCGCGAGGAAAACCCCGTTGAGGTTGAAGCAAAGGAAAAAGGGCTGAATTATGTGGATTTGGATGGAAATGTGGGCTGTATGGTTAACGGAGCCGGATTGGCAATGGCCACTATGGACCTCATCAAACAAGCCGGTGGCGAGCCCGCAAACTTTCTGGACGTTGGGGGAACTGCTGATGCTGAAAGAGTGGAAGCGGCCTTCAAATTAATCTTGAAAGATCCAAACGTAAAGGCGATCCTTATCAATATTTTTGGCGGTATTGTTCGATGCGACCGCGTTGCGCAAGGGGTGATTGACGCTTACAAAAATATGGGTTCCATCAACGTTCCGATCATTGTTCGCTTGCAGGGCACCAATGCCGATATCGCAAAAAAATTAATCGACGACAGCGGACTGGACGTGCAAAGCGCCATCGAATTTCAGGAAGCAGCCGATAAAGTAAAGGCCGTTCTGTCTTAAAAATATAAAAAATGAAAAGGAAGTCCCTTCGATCTTTTCGAGGGGGCTTTTTTGTGAAATACAGTTATGGAAAAAAATCCAAAATCCCTTCTCAGCGATTTAATAAATATGGTGATGGCTGATGGAAAAGTAAATCCCGTTGAGGTAGCCTTTATCCAAAAGCTCGCAAAGCGAATGGATATTTCTGACGGAACGTTGATGGCTCTTTTCGAAAACCCGGAACCTTCCAGCACGATTTATTCAGAAGTGGAACGGATTACGCATTTCTACAAATTAATTTTGGTAATGCAGGTGGACAATGAAACCCACGAACAAGAGCTGATAGCCCTAAAAAACTTCGGTCTGAAAATGGGAATACGGCCCATTGTTGCAGACCAAATTCTAAAAAAAATGGATCAATTTGAAAACAAGCTGATTCCGGCTGAGGAACTGCTGCAGATTTTTAAGATTTATTATAATTGATCGTCCGCTAATTTTTCGACGGAACGGATATCCCTATTTGAATCGAATGCGCCTTTGGCTTGGGTGAGCAAGGTTTCCAGTTCGTCTTTTATGGCAATTTCATATTCTTTTTGTGCGGCTGGCTGCTTTGCCAAATATTGGAGCATCCAAACCAATTTTTCAACCATAACGGGGTCGTGCTTGCAATAGGTGCGCAACGAGGCCATTACATTGTACAGAATTTCCTTAAAACTAACCACGGCAATTTTAAGCCGCGGGTTTTCCCCCTCTAACACAATTCCATTATCTTGTTTTTGCATCCTTAAGGCGAAAAGTTCGGTCAAATAATCCACCGCATTAATGGCCGTTCCCGGATCGTTAATCCCGGGCGACATGGCCTTTACCGCTATTTCGGTAATTTGCTTAAACGCCAAAAGATAGTTGTCCTCCACCAACTCGCCGCGCGCAAAGCTGATGTTTGAAATGATGGAATCCAAAGCCTTTTCGTTCAATGGCTTTTCCGATTTTATAAAAACGCCGTTTCTCAAAACGAAAAATCCCTTGGGCACGGTAATATAGAGTTTGGTGCTTTCCTGTTCACAAATAGCCAATACATTTTTAATGGAAATATTCTGAAAATAACCGCTTCTCCCAGCCTTATAAGGATGCCAGCCATCGGTTTCCGGAAAAGAAGCCAATCTTCTTTCCGACGCTATCAGTTTTTGCAACCTCTTTTCGGAGGTCTCAAAAATATTCTCCAAAATATTATTGATTTGAATGCTCTGTGAAATATTATGGATAAAATAAATGAAGGCCACCAAACACAATAAGGTAAAAATTATTCCCAACAAAACCGAAAAACCGGGAAGGGTATATTTTTTTTCACTGGGCTCAATGGAAAAGAGGGTAAATATATTATAGAGAATGGTGGCCAAATAGATTCCCAAAATCAACTGGTGCCGTTTGTCGCTTATCAAACCGGGAAGCAAGCGCGGCGAATAATTATTGGAAGCCTGACTTAACAGGAGCATCACCATCGAGAAGCTGAAAACCATTAGCGAAATAAGTCCGCCCAAACAAGCACTCAGCACCGTTAGCGCCGTGTCGCCATCGTCCACCATTAGCAAGGGGAAAACATCCATTATTTTTCGGGAAATTCCGGCCTGCTCCAAATAAATCATAAAAAGGGCGAAGAGAAAGCCGGAGAATGCCAACAAGGTGGGATAAAAAGCAATTTTACTTTCAACAGTGTTGAAGAAATCAAAAATTCTTATAAAGATTTTTTTCATAGGGGATGGTTAGTTTCCGAATAAAAGTAAGCATTGCAAGATTGATTTCTTCTTAAAAATGAATTAATTCTTTAGCAGCCGAAACTACTTTTAGACAAAAAGTCATAGTTTTTCTATTCAACTCCGCCAATTTGTCGGTAAAATAGGATTGGAATTGTTATTGAAATAGTGTTGGAAAATAAACTAAAACTTAAACAATATATACCTATGAAAACAGTTAATAGAAACAGCATTTGGTTGCCAAGTCTTTTGGACAATTTATTTTTGGACAACCGTGTGGACGCGCTAAATAATTATGAAACATTTAGCATTCCGGCAATAAATATTGTTGAAAATTTGCCGAATTTTGTAATCGAACTGGCAGCGCCAGGTTTGCAAAAAGAAGATTTTACCGTTGAGGCTGAGGATGATACACTTACCATTGCTGCCAAAAAAGTGGTAGAAAAGAACGAAGAATCGAGCGATTCCAAGTTTATGAAGAGGGAGTTTAACTACAGCAGCTTTGAGCGCAATTTTAAGCTTCCCGAAAACATTAAAACTGAAGAAATTCAGGCGAGTTATGAAAACGGGATCCTTCGGGTTACCCTTCCAAAAGTAGAAGAAAAGAAAGCATTGAAGAGAATGGTTGAGATTTCATAATTGAAATTTAATTTGGTTAGTTAGTTGAAAATGACCGCGTATTACTCAATCGGTACGCGGTTTTTTCATGCCGCTATCGCTCCCCCCTTCGTCTTTTTCCCGAAGTTTTGTTTTGCTCCCATTTTAAATTACGCGCCTCCTGCCTTTTCTTTTCAGGTTTTATGGGTGCTACGGATTTCTGCCTTCCGTCCTTTTGATAGGCCATCGGCAATCCGTCGCTGTCCTTCACCGCTTCCTTTAAAATTCTCAGTTCCTCCGGCGACAGCTCTCGCCACTCGCCCACCGGCAAATCGCCCAACCGCAGGTTCATAATTCGAACGCGCTGCAATGCGACCACTTCATAGCCCAAATATTCACACATTCGGCGAATTTGTCTATTTAATCCCTGCACTAAAAATATCCGAAATTCAAATCGGCTGATCCTTTCCACCTTACAGCGTTTGGTGACGGTATCTAAAATCGGGATGCCGGAACCCATCCGTTTTAAAAATTCATCGGTAACGGGCCGATCTACCTTTACAATATATTCCTTCTCGTGCTTGTTTCCAGCCCTAAGAATTTTGTTGACAATATTGCCATCGTTGGTCAGGAGTAGCAGTCCCTCGCTGGGCTTATCCAATCTGCCCACGGGAAAAATACGCTCCGGATGGTTTATAAAATCAATTACGTTATCCTTAAATCTGGTATCCGTCGTACAGGTTATGCCCACAGGTTTGTTCAGCATTATGAATACTTCCGCGACATTTTTGGAAATTAATTCTCCATCCACTTTTACCTCATCGCCGGGCATGACGCGCTCTCCGAGACCGGCTTTTTCCCCATTAATGGTCACCCTGCCCTGCTCGATAAAAGTGTCGGCCTCCCGGCGCGAGCAGAAACCGCTATCGCTGATTGCTTTGTTCAAACGTACTGAATCGGGATGGTGCATCGTTTTTTTTTTGTAAAGATACTATTATTGGGCCGCAAAAGGATAAAGGTTAAAATTGAATTAATTTCTCTTTAAACCTTTTTGAAAAATTGTAGTTTCAAAAAAAATAATTCAAAATGGCAATACTAGGTTCCATCATAAAAACCGCAATAGACCTTCGCGGAGCAATAGTTTCAGAAAAATCGCCCGTGGAGGCGCAACGGGAAGTATTAAAAATGCTGCTTGAAAAGGCGAAAGGTACCGCCTTCGGCACCTATTATGGCTTTTCAAAAATTTTGGATTCCGAAGACACGCAAAAAGCATTTGCCGAAGAAGTGCCCTATTTTGATTATCACCAAATGGAAGCCGAATGGTGGTGCAAAACCCAGGAAGGACATAAGGACATCTGCTGGCCGGGCAGCCCCTCCTATTTTGCCCGGAGCAGCGGCACTACCGGGAAAAAATCCAAACGTATTCCCGTTACCGATGAAATGATTGAAGCCATTCGCACCACGGGAATCAAACAGGTGGGAGCATTGGCAAATTTTGATTTGCCTTCCGATTTTTATGAAAAAGAAATAATGATGTTGGGCAGCAGCACCAATTTAGAGGAACAGAATCAATTTTTGGAAGGCGAAATTAGCGGCATCAGCGCCAGCAACATTCCTTTTTGGTTCCGCGGATTTTACAAACCGGGAGAGGAAATCGCTTTGATGGAGGACTGGGACGAGAAGGTAGCAACCATTGCAAAACGCGCCCGTGAGTGGGACATTGGCGCGCTGAGTGGCATTCCCTCGTGGATGGAACTGATGTTGAAAAAAGTTATTGAATACCACGGCGCACAAAACATTCACGAAATTTGGCCCAACCTACAGGTTTACACTACGGGCGGCGTTGCTTTTCCGCCCTATGAAAAAAGTTTCAACCAATTGCTGGCGCATCCCATCATCATTATAGACACCTATTTGGCTTCGGAAGGTTTTCTGGCTTTTCAGAATCGCCCGGAAACTACTTCTATGAAACTGGTAACGGACAATGGAATTTATTTTGAATTTGTTCCCTTCAAACCCGAATATATCAACGAAGACGGATCGCTTTCACAGGATGCTCCCGCCCTGACCCTCGCTCAAGTTGAGCCAGATGTAGATTACGTTTTGATCATTAGTACGGTTTCGGGGGCGTGGCGGTATTTGATCGGCGACACCATTGCCTTCACCGACGTTGAAAAAGCCGAAATAAAAATAACCGGACGCACCAAATTCTTCTTAAATGTAGTTGGATCGCAGCTTTCGGTGCACAAAATGGAAGTCGCGCTTCGCGAAATGGAGGATAAATTCGATATTAAAATTCCGGAATTTACGCTCGCTGCCGTTAAGATAGATGATGAATTTTATCACCATTGGTATTTAGGAACGGAAACCACCATCGACCCCGAAGAAATAGCCCAAGCTTTGGACGAAGCATTGAAAGGGGCCAATAAAAATTACGCCGTGGCGCGTTCAAAAGCACTGAAAGGGGTAAAAGTAACCACTATTGCCCCCGATATTTTCCACGAATGGAACGCAAAAAACAAAAAGAAAGGTGGACAAGTGAAGATGGAAAAGGTTATGGATAGCGAAAAATTTGAAGACTGGGAGCGGTTTGTGAAATCTCAATTAAATCCTCAATAATTAAGAATGAATTATAAAATTTTGAATTTTGAAGGTTAAAGTTTGAATGATCAACCACACATTCTTCTTCTGAAAAATTTTGAAGGTTTTGCTATTCCTCCGCGACAATTTCTGCGGTTTCGGCTACTTTGTTCTCATTGATCAGTTCCATCACCTCTTCCGGCGAAATATAGAGCCTGCGGATGCGTTCCTTATATTTTTCGGAAAGGTTGGCGTTCTCCAAAATAAAATTTTTGGTCATTAAAATAAAATCGCCCATACCGTGTTGAATGGCGAACATATCTGCGGTGCGCTCCACTTCTTTTATATGGGCGGAAGAAAACAAATATTTTATTCCGAAAATAAGCATCCCGACATTGGTCCGCTCCCGATAATCCATTATGTGGCCCAGCTCGTGGCCGATCCAGCCCACTTTTACGTCGGACGGAATATCTTCCATTGAAAAATGTTCTCCCTCAATTTGAATATTTCGGCTGATCAAAATGACGTATTCCCGATGCTCCTTCGTCCTAAAAAAACTGGCAAAACGCGGTTGGGCCTGCATAGTTGATTTTTTAATGTGATCCTTAAACTTAAATGTGATCGCGGTTTCGTACAATTCAGGATAAAAAGAAATGGCCTCAATAGCCTCCTTTCTGATACTATCCGGAATTATTTTATTGTCCAAGTGTATATTTTGCGCAGAAATCATCGTGCAAGTAAAATACAAAATAGGTTTAAGCAAGGACGTTAAGGGCATTATAAATTCTCGGTTTTAGGTGTGAGGGATTTGGGATTGGTGATTTGGGATTTGGGATTTGGGATTTGGGATTTGGGATTTGTATTTTTTGTTGCAGGTTGCAGGTTGCAGGTTAATAAAAATGAACATTGAAAATTGACTATTGAACTCAAACCTCCCCCAGTTGCTTTTGGAACGTTTTGATCTTGTCGCGCAGTTTGGCGGCGGTCATAAAATCCAAGTCTTTGGCGGCCTTTTCCATCGCCTTTCGGGTATCGCGGATTTTCTTTTCAATTTGTGGTTTGGTCAAATATTCGGTTTCTGATTCTGCGGCAAGGGTTTCCGCATTCTCGAAAGTATAGGCCTGCTGCTTTGATTTTGTCAGTGCATTTTCAAAGGATTTTTTGATGGCCTTGGGCGTAAGGCCGTGTTCGGTATTATACGCAATCTGTTTTTGCCGTCTATATTCGGTACCGTCTATGGTTTCCTGCATGCTACGGGTTATTTTATCGGCATACATAATTGCTTTTCCGTTCAAGTTTCGCGCGGCCCTGCCTACTGTCTGGGTTAGCGAACGGTTGCTGCGCAAAAACCCTTCTTTGTCCGCATCGAGGATGGCCACCAACGACACTTCCGGCAAATCCAGTCCCTCCCGCAATAGATTCACGCCCACCAAAACATCAAACAATCCGAGGCGTAAATCCTGCATAATTTCAACCCGCTCCAAGGTGTCCACATCGCTGTGAATGTAGCGGCAACGAATCTGCACCCGCGACATATATTTCACCAATTCCTCGGCCATACGCTTGGTGAGCGTGGTGACCAACACCCGTTCGTCCTTTTCTACCCGCAGTTGGATTTCCTCCAATAAATCGTCAATCTGGTTTAGGCTTGGGCGCACCTCAATCGGTGGGTCCAACAGACCAGTCGGCCGGATAATCTGTTCCACATACACGCCGCCGCTTTTTTCCAATTCGTAGTCTGCAGGCGTGGCGCTTACGTAGATTACTTGATTCTGCAGGGCCTCAAATTCCTCAAACTTCAGCGGACGGTTATCCATCGCCGCGGGAAGCCTAAAACCGTATTCCACCAAATTTTCCTTGCGCGAACGGTCGCCGCCGTACATGGCCCCAACTTGGGGAATGGTTACGTGACTTTCGTCCACCACCATTAAGTAATCCTTCGGAAAATAATCGAGCAAACAGAAGGGCCGCGTTCCCGGCAAACGGCCGTCCAAATAACGCGAATAGTTTTCGATGCCGCTACAGTAGCCCAGTTCGCGGATCATTTCAAGGTCAAAATTGGTGCGTTCGTCCAGACGTTTTGCTTCCAAATGCTTCCCTATTTCGCCAAAATAGGCCACCTGTTTTACCAGATCGTCCTGAATTTCGCGAATGGCGCCCTGCAGCACATCGGGCGAGGTTACGAACATATTGGCCGGATAGATGTTCAGTCGGTCGTATTTGGATTTAATGGTGTTGTTCAACGGGTCAAAGACTTCAATCTCCTCAATTTCATCCCCAAAAAAATGGATTCGAAAAGCATCATCGGCATAGCCCGGAAACACATCCACCGTATCGCCCTTTATTCGGAAACGCCCATGGTTGAACTCGGCTTCGGTGCGGGAGTATAGGCTTTGAACCAAACGGTGCAATAATTTGGTGCGCGAAAGGATCTGCCCCTTTTCCAAAGTGATAACGTTTTTTTGGAATTCCACGGGATTTCCGATACCGTAAAGACAAGAAACCGAGGAAACCACCAGCACATCCCTCCTGCCCGAAAGCAGGGACGAGGTGGTGCTGAGCCTCATTTTTTCAATCTCCTCGTTGATGGAAAGATCTTTTTCTATATAGGTGCCGCTGCTGGGGATAAACGCTTCGGGCTGGTAATAGTCATAATAGGAAACAAAATACTCCACCGCATTTTCGGGGAATAGGTTTTTAAACTCGGTGTATAACTGCGCGGCCAGCGTTTTGTTGTGCGCCAGCACCAAAGTTGGCTTTTGCACCTGTTGCACCACATTGGCCACGGTAAAAGTTTTTCCAGAACCGGTAACGCCCAACAGGGTCTGGTATTTTTCGTCTTCATTTAGGCCGTTTACCAAGGCCTTGATGGCCTGCGGCTGGTCGCCGGTGGGCTGAAATTCGGAAGCTATTTTAAAATTCATTTTTTCTTTTTCAATGCCCTACAAAGATAGCGAAATAGAATGTTAGTGGTGAGTGGTGATTGGTGAGTGGTGAGTGGTGGGTGGTGAGTGGTGGGTGGTTGGTGGTGGGTGGTGGGTGGTTGGAAGTTTTGTTTTTTATGATTTTTCACGGGCGCGCCGGTTGCTCTAACAGCGGATTTTTTACCGCTGCCGGGCGAAGCGACCGCTGTCGAGAGTAACCCGTACATTGCCATTGCACAATTAAAAATGGATTTTGGCAGGTTTTGGTGCAGGCGTTGCAGACGAGCTCCATCGAGGGTGCGAGGGTACTTGTTGCAAATGTGCGGTAGGGGAACAGGCACTGGCAATCGCAAAAAGCGGTTTGCCCTATGATGAGAAATTTGTATCCAAATTGAACTAAAAACATTTGTTTTTCAACTCAGATCTTTGTTGTGCGTTCGGTTTTTCTTTCAATTATTAATTTCTTTTTCGTATTTGTAGAATTCTGGTTTTTCGGTTTGTTCAATTAACACAAAATTCATTTTTTCTACTAATTTAATTGATGGAATATTTGCTTTCTTAATAAACCCAATTAATTTTTCGTAATTTCTACTTCGTAAATATTCAGTCATAAGCATCATAACTTCAAAACCATAACCTGTGCTCCAATATTTCTTTCCAATTGAGCAACCAATTGTACATTCTGTATTATTAATAGGCGTTATCAAGTAAGTTCCAATTAAGTTGTTTGTTACTTTTTCAAGAATTGCGTACCTAAACTCAGTTCCATTGTTAATGTTTTCGGCAACTTTTTTTAGCATTTCTTTTGCTTCATCAATATTTTCAAAAGGACTACTTCCTCTATATTTCATAGCTTCTTTGTCAGAATAAAGCTCGAAAATTACATTGACATCATTTTCAGCTAATTCTCGAATAAGCAATTTTTCATTTTCAATAATCATTATTTAGTTAGATTCTTTCGGTTTTCTTTTTTTCTAAACTGACGCATAACGTTTCGCGGCTTGGCGTAGTGGCGGAATTTTAGCACTAAAGTTCAATCGAAGAACTTTACTTGAACCTACCACAAAATTGTCATACGAAGCACTGCACCCGCCATTACGCCAAACCGCTGTTAGCAGATGTATTTCCTATTATCTCTAGATAGTCATTTACTTCCTTCATACGATATTCATTATTAAAAACAGTATCGATAAAATGCTTTATGATTATCTTTTGATACTTAGAATCTGTTTTAAAAAAGTTCGACACATTTTTTTCTTCCTTCTCACGAATACGATATATGTTAGAAAGTTCAGCAATTATTAATTGGAATAGTCCATTTAATTTGATAAAGAAATCGTCCTTTTGATAGCTTTTGTTGAAAATAGATTCGTGCATATTATCCTTTTCTAATAAGTCAAACCAATTTTCGTCCTTTGAAAATCCTTTGAAGCTAATTAGGTGGTTTTTGTGTTTGTAAAACAAACCTATGAGTGCGATTACTATGAACTTTCCATTCCGGGCAACACTCTCTTGTTCTAAGTCTACAAACTTATCTTCTCTTAATTGTTTTTCAACGTACTCAATGTAGTATTCTTTTAATTTCAAAAGATCAACAATGTTGGTTTTGGAATGCTTTCTAAGAAAAACAGATCGATAAGTTGTATCTGATGAAAAAATCTTTCGCTTTCCACTTCTGGCGGTACCTGGTTGTTGCAGGTTGTAAGAAAGAATGAATTGACCAAGTTCATCATTTTTAATTTTTTGCCAAGGTTCAATGGCCTTTCGTTGTTGTTCACCCCGCTTTATTTCTAGATAAATTTTAGGATCTTCTTCTTTTAGTTCTTTTTGAAGTTTTCTTTGTTCTGGTCTATTTGCCTTTAAGTCTCTATCTGATATGGGTTTTTGAGAATTTGATGCTTCTGCAATTTCAGACATAAATCTCGAAAATTCGTCTTCTTGATTAGACTTTGATTTGACAATCTTACAAGGTAAAAAGAAGTTATCTCCTTCATTCTTACCTTTATATTCACCGATTAGTGTTGTTGTTTGACAACCATTCACAATTGAAAAGTCATATAATTTAATATTGTCTCCATCGGGTTTAAAATCTTTACAACTGATTATAATGCCATTATTTAGAAACCAAAAATCATCTCTTTTCTTTTGTAAAGAATCGGTAATCTTATCATCAATTTTTTTATTTCGAACAAAGTATCTAAAATTCTGTTCGAAAAGCCCTTTGTTTCTGTGCTTATCATACAAGTCTTTTAGTGAGTTTGATGAAATATTTACCAACATACCAAAATCTCCATATTTCAATATCCCATCGTGTTTATTAATTCTAACCTTATCTTCTGGCACAAATCGCTGCGGTTCATTGACATTAATTATTTGCTCAAGTATGTCTTCAAGATAATAAGTAGTAATTAAGTAGTCATTTAGGGAATTTATAGTTTTGATTGAATTATCGATCGCTTCCTTTTTTTCCTTTGAAACATCAACACTTATAAAAAGTACGAACTCAATTAAGTTGTCCATATCATCAATATAATCTAATTTGTCCTTTAATATACGCTTTAGTCTTGGATTGTATTTTGATGTTCTGTTATTTGAGAAATTTTGATAGGTCTGCTCAATTTTGGTAAATATGTCTCGGACATCTTGTGAGTTTGTAATTTCAGAAATATACTTACATTGAATCAAAGAGAGCGTTGTTGAATAGCTGTCAACATCGTTTACAACAACTAAGTCAATACCCCCATCACTTTTACCATCTACATAGCATTCCTTATAGTTTGTATAAGAAAAACTGTCTGGGTAATAAAAGTATTTGAGGCACAATAGTGAAAACAATGCTTCATCTGTAAGTTCAGACAATTTTGGAAATTCGTCTTTGAGTTGGTTTATTTCCTTGTCAAGTTGATTCTTATCCATATTTTTTTTCGTTCTGGTTTTTTAATATATCTGCTAACATGCCTATATCCGCATGTTTTTAAAAATTCTTTTGCTTTTATCCCGCACATGGGCGCAACCCACGACCATCGTAAATATAAAATTTATTTCCCAACCACGGCCATCAAGGTTTCTACCTTTGTTTTCAAGGCCTTGTTTTCCTCCTCCAGCTCCGCGATTCGCGCCTGCAAGGGCAAGGTGGGGTGCGGGGCGTTGGCGGTAAGGTCCGGCGGCATCTGTACGCTTGTCTTTTTAGGATTTTCCATTCTTCGCCTCAATCCATTTGCCCATATATTTTGTACTCTGCAACGTATGGTGCTGCAATATTTGGCCAAGAAAGTTTTGCTGGCGGTGGGCATTTTTATTTTCGCAAAGCGTGTGGATTTGCTTTTTAAAATCCTCAGAAAAAAGTTTTTTTTGAAAACGTTGTTTTATGATATCAAAACCTTGCTGTTGTGCTTTGTTCCAGAGTGCTTCCTCGGAATACAGTTTTACGGAAGCGTTTATAAAATCTGCTTCCGAAAAAACAACGCTTCCGCCGAAAGGAAGTTGGCCGTGCATCCCCTCCGCCCCGATTTCGGTGGTTACCGAAGGCAAGCCAAAACGCATCGCATCCAAAAGTTTTCCTTTTAACCCGGCGCCAAAACGCAGTGGAGCCAGTTGCACACGGTAGGTTTTCATTAAATTTTCAACAGCATCGCCCCACCCTTTTATTATAAATCCTTCTTTTTTATTAGTAAGCTGAAGCACTTGTTGCGGGGCATAGGCTCCGTAAATGTGCAATTCGGCATCGGGCAACTGTTTTTTTAGTTGCGGCCAAAGTTTTTTAAGTTGCAGCACCGAATCTACATTGGGCGCATGCAGCAAATTGCCGATGGCGAGAAAATTTTGGCGCGCTCCAAATGCCGGGGCCTTTTCCGGAGAAGTTTCTACCAAAAACGGCAAGTAATAAAGGAGTTCAGGAGCAATCTTAAAGCTGTTTTCTAAAAGTTCCATTTCATATTCCGAAATGATCAGCGACAGATCGCAGCGCAGGATGCTGGCCAGTTCGCGCTTGGCGGTTTCTGAAAAAAGATTCGCTTCGGAAACGGGCTTCCCACTCTTTATTGCCTCCTCCCGCGCCTTCCGCAAAAAGTGAAGATCTTCGGTATCGAGGATTTTTAGGGCATTCGGGCAATGTTCTGAAACGCGCCACCCGAATTGCTCTTCAGTAATGTAGCGGTCAAAAAAGACGATTTCGGGTTTTAAATCTTTTACAAATGCATCAAAGGAAGCATCGTTCAGCAGTATGTTTTTCACGGAAATTTGTTGCGCCTCGAGGTTTGGGGATCGGTCCGAAAGGGTGGCGGTACTCGCAAAGGTTATTTGGAAACCGGCCTCCTGAAAAAGGGCTATCAACTGCATCATTCTGCTTCCCGCGGCAGTGGTATTGGGTTCCGGAAAAGTGTGGCCGATAATTAAGAGTGGTTTCAAATTTCAGGTTTCAGGTTGGTTGTTTCAGGATAAAGTAATCTATGGGCAATTTAAAATCCGTAAAGTTCGCACATCATACTAAGGTTGAAAAAACCGGTAAGCGCCCCAAAAAAGAGGACGGCGCTAACAAACAAGGTGGCCAAAATCACGATTTTATTTTGGGAATGGTAGTTTATGTAATTGAGGGCCACTTGAAACAACAAGGCCAACCCTTGGGCGGTCAGCATACGTTGGGCACAGACGATGATGGGTTCCTTAAAGAAAAGAAAATAGGTAGCCAGCATCAAAACGATGTAAAGGGCAGTGATCCCAAAGAGTACCGTTTTTGGAAACTTGAAGCGTTGGGAGTTTTTCATGGCCGAAGGGTTTATCCAAAGATACTTATTTGAACCAACATTGGGAAACAACAAAAGCCTCTCGGAAAATTAATAATTCCGAAAGGCTTTTTAACAAAGAATGGTGAAACTTTCAGGCTCTTTTTTAAAGAACCGGCTTATTCAAAAAATTCAGTACAGGGCGTATTGGTAAATATGAGGTTATAAGATGAATAATTAGGATTTGCGGTTTGACCACCTAACAATCTTCCGTACACCCCGCAGGACGCCAAATCTTTAAATTGGGTATCGTGCAGGTTCAGTTTGGCGTTATACCAAAGATCGATAGCGCCTTTGTTGGTACTGGGGTCCTCACCTGCATTGCTTATGTTTGCAAATGCTATTTCATTCATTGGGTTGGTTCCGTCTATTTTGATGCCTTTCCACGAGCCCGGCGTATTGGATACCCCTTTTATTGTTATGGGATTGGCCGCATTGCCCACAATTTTGAGGCCACCTGTGTCGCGCACGTTCATTTCGGTGCCGGGCGACATTTCTATGGTTACTCCGGGTTCAATGGTCAACCCGCCTCGAACGTTCACTGCACTGATCCCAGTATTCAGGACGCGGTAAGGCACGTTGATTTGTTTCCAAACACTGCCGTTTCCAAATTCTACCGAATAATTATAGAGCAGCACCCGATCCAAAGCATTGCCCGAATAATTGTCGGTAGCCGAAGTTTGGGTTGCATAGACCGTATTAATAAGCAAGGGGTTTGCGTTGCCGGTGAAGGTATTGTTTTGAAGGGTGAGGCTGGTATTACTATAAATCGCATTAAGGCCGGAAGTTTGGCTATTGCTTATGGTGCAATTTTTTAAGGTTAAAGCGCCATCTGCATATACGATAATATTTCCCCGGTCGCCATTGCTGTTAAAAGCTTGGCCGCCGCCATAGTTCACGGTTACGTTTTCCATAACGTTCGACGGGTTTCCACTTTCCATAAAAATTCCGCGCCACGAGCCGGGGCGGGGCTGGGTTCCGGTAAACACAATAGGTTTATTGGCCGTTCCAATAGCCTGGAGCGAGGATACGGTTTCCCTAAAAGCAAGGCCAGAGTCTGGCGTAAAGGCTATAACAACACCGGGCTCTATGGTCAGGCTGCCCCGAACTTGAGAAACACAGCTTACCACATAATCTATAGGCGCATCGGGGTTATCAACCAAAATCCTGTCTTGGCTGAAATATTCACAATCCAACTGGATAGGATCTACGTTCACCGGTGGTTCAACAGGATCATCGCTGGAACAAGAAGTAGCAAGGACCACCAACGAGCAAAACGCCAAAATCCTAATTTTTAGCATAGGTGTTTTTTGTACATTTTTCATAATTCGATTTTTTAAAGATTTTAAGTTTATGAAGATTCTGACGCAAACCTATACAACGCAACCCTATCTTAAAATACCGATTTAGAATGTAACCCGTTTGATTTAGAATTTGGTATTAAAAGCGGGAACCTCCGAATACTAACCAAAAACCACCGAATACTAAAATTCCTGAAAACAATAAAAAAAGGAATGGTATTTTAGCTAATTGATGAAAAAATCCTTATTAATAATATTCCTTGTCTTCGGAAATCTATGGCAATTTTCTGCACAGATAGCAGCCGATTCTATAGTGGGTGAGTTGCAGCTTATCAATAATCCCGAAGTAAAGGCGTTGCGCACTTCGCTTCACACATCGTTTGAGGAGGTACGGAATACAGTGGAATGGGAACCGTATGATGCGAATTCTGAAAATGAACCTGAAACCGCCATTTGGGTAACCTTTGAACTCGAAAACCGATCAAACGACACGCTGTCCGTCTATTGCTTTACCGCACACGATTATGCCTCCGTTTATCAACAAGCAGGTACGGATTTTAAAACTTTTAAGAATGGTTATTTAGTCCCTCTTCATAAACGCAGCAATAAGAGAGAATTCTACATCACAGAACTCGTGCTGCCCCCTTCCCAAAAATCGCAAGTTTTCATACGGGTTCACAGTACCAAGAAAATAAAAAATGGAAATGTCGCGCTTTTTACAAAAGCCTATTATTTAGAGTTTGCCAATAACTATATCGAATCCGAAAAGCACCCGATAGCGTTCATGGTTTTTTATATACTCTCCTTATTTACCATTTTTCTATTTGGAGTGGTTTTCTGGTTGCGGACGCGTCATAACCTCTATGCCTATTATTTGGCCTACATATTCTTTCAATTGGTTTTTGCATTTGATAGCTTGAGAAAAACACCCCTTGGCGTCGGCAATTTTTTTCTCTATTTATCTTATCCTTCCGGTTTCTTGGCAGAGGCTTCCCAGTTTCTATTTATTGGCTTTTACATCTTTTTCATCATCAATCTACTGGAAATTAAAAAGTATAACCAATCCCTCACTAAGGCGCTTAACTATTTTGGATGGTTCTGTTTACTCTACGGATTAACTAATTTTATTTACTTAATATTCTGGAAAGATGCTGCCATTTCCAGTGACATAACCACCACCGTACGGTTTATAGTTTTGCCATTGAATCTTGTAATGCTTATTTGGATAATTTATAAGGTAAAACATCCTTTGTTAAAGTACTTCGTTGTGGGGCACAGTTTCTTTTTTATCGGTGCGGTGCTGGCTTCCTATGTTATGATAACCAAAAGCAATTTGCACCCGGAGAGCATTTTTAATTTTCCCTATGCCGCCACTACAATTTTCCAGGCAGGCCTACTTGCCGAAGTTTTCTGTTTTGCATTTGCGCTGGGTGAAAATATTTTCATGCTACAAAAGGAAAAGGAAACGACCAGCCAAAACCTTATCGCACAATTACAAAAAAACCAACGACTCCAAGAGAATATGCATAGGGAGCTTGACCGCAAAATAAATGAAAAAACCGAGGAACTGATCCAACTTTATTCCAAAATTGAAAAGCAAAAAGCGGAACAGCTAAAAAGCTCTTTTACCCAAAAATTGCAGGAAATGGAAATGCTTGCCCTAAGATCACAGATGAATCCGCACTTTTTGTTTAACAGCCTTAATTCGATAAAACATTTGATAATGACGGGGCGAAACGAAAATGCCATCGCCTATTTGGATGACTTTTCGACCCTGCTGCGAAGTATTCTTTACAACAGCAACCGCGAGACAATTTCGGTGGAAGAAGAGCTCGAAATTTTAAACCTCTATCTTTCCCTGGAAAAAAATAGAATGGGCGACTCCTTTCGTTACACAATTGAAGTATCCTCGCCCGAAGCGCTTTCGCAGTACAGCATCCCACCGCTTTTGTTGCAGCCTTTTGTGGAGAACGCCATCTGGCACGGATTGGGCCCAAGCCAAAAACCGGAAAAAATTTTACGCATCAGTTTTGATACAAGCAATGTTTTGACCATAATAATCGAGGACAACGGGGTGGGCCGAAAAGGAAAGCCCGCGAAAAGAAGACCGCACAAATCCATGGGGTTAGAGATTACCCGAGAACGGTTGGCCTTGTTCAACCATTCAAACGAAACCTCCATTAAGTTAGAAATCATAGATTTGGAAGACGACAACCAACCTTTGGGAACAAAGGTCGTACTAACCTATTTTTACCCATAAAAAATGACCAAAGTAATCATTATTGACGATGAAGCACACTGCATTGAAGTGCTTAAAGACCTGATCAAAAAAGTCCATCCGGATTATGAAATTTCGGGTGTTTTTACCAATCCGATGGAAGGCCTTTTGTTTATTGAGAACCATCCGCCGGATCTGCTTTTTTTGGACATTGAGATGCCGCACCTAAATGGCTTTGCCCTCTTGGACAAGCTCTTGCCGATAGATTTTGACATTATTTTCACAACGGCCTATGATCGCTATGCGATCCGTGCCTTTAATTATAGTGCCATCAATTATCTCCTAAAACCCATTTCGGAACGGAATATAGTTACGGCACTGGCCAATTGGGAAAAAAGAAGAAAAAAAATCAGTTTCGAACAGTGGCGTTTGTTTCAGAGCAGCATTGAAAATTCGAACCAAAAGTGCACTAAAATCGCCCTTCCCACGGGAATAGGCTTTAACATTGTAGAAATAAGGAACATAATCCGTTGCCAGTCTGACAATAACTACACAAACTTTTTTTTAATGGACGGCACTAAAATTCTGATTAGCCGAACCCTTAAAGAAATAGACGACATACTCTCGGAGCAAAAGTTTTTAAGGGTTCATCAATCCCATCTAATCAACCCCAAATTCGTAAAGGGAATTTTAAAACAGGATGGAGGCAGTCTAATTATGGCCGACGATACGGAGATCCCCGTTTCAAGACAAAAGCGGAAACAGATCAACGAAATTCTGGAAACGATGCTTCGCTTTAAATAGATAAGTACAATCAAAAACTACAGCGGAAGAGGAAGTTATTTTAAACCCTCCAAATAAAAATCATTGCTGCCTCGCTTCAAATTCGCTCAATACTATCTGCTTAGAACGAGAATTAAACCACTTCCGCATAAAGGTCATCCCTTCGACTGCGCTCAGGGTGACAGTCAGACTACCTCTGCGTATAAATCAAAATCCTCCGCGGCGGTTATTTTTACGTTGCAAAATTCGCCGGTGCGCAGATAGCCCTCTTCGGCATTTATAAGCACTTCGTTGTCCACATCGGGACTGTCAAATTCGGTCCGGCCCACAAAATAGCCGCCTTCCTTTCTATCGATCACCACCTTGAATTCCTTGCCGATTTTCTCTTGGTTCAACTCCCAGGAAATCTGCGATTGGATGTCCATAATTTCATTGGCGCGCGCCATTTTCACTTCTTCGGGCACATCGTCCTCGAGGTTATAAGCGTGGGTATTTTCCTCGTGGCTATAGGTGAAACAGCCCAAACGCTCAAAGCGCATCTCTTTTACCCATTGTTTTAGGGTTTGGAAATCTTCTTCAGTTTCCCCCGGATAGCCAACGATTAACGTGGTTCTGATGGCCATTTCTGGGACTGCCGCCCTAAATTCTTCCAACAATTTGGTGGTTTTCGCCTTTGTGGTACCTCGGCGCATCGATTTCAAAATAGAATCTGAAATGTGCTGCAGCGGAATATCCAGATAATTACAAATCTTAGGCTCGGTGCGCATCACTTCCAAAACGTCCATCGGGAAACCCGTCGGGAAGGCATAATGCAAACGGATCCATTCAATCCCTTCAACCTTTGCGAGCTTTTGGAGCAATTCTGCAAGGTTTCGCTTTTTATATAAATCTAAGCCATAATAGGTTAAATCCTGGGCGATCAAAATGAGTTCTTTTACCCCTTTGGCGGCAAGTTTTTCGGCTTCCGTTACCAAATCCTCCATGGGCGTGCTTCGGTGCTGTCCACGCATAATGGGGATTGCGCAGAACGAACACGGCCGATCGCAGCCTTCGGCTATTTTGAAATAGGCATAATTTTTTGGAGTAGTTGTAATTCGTTCGCCAATCAATTCATGTTTGTAATCGGCGCCCAGCGCTTTTAAAAGTCCAGGAAGTTCGGTAGTGCCAAAATATTCATCCACATTGGGAATTTCTTTTTGAAGGTCTGGCTTGTATCTTTCCGAAAGACAGCCCGTAACAAAAACCTTATCCACTACGCCATCTTCCTTCTTTTGAACGTATTCCAAAATGGTATTGATGCTCTCCTCCTTGGCATTGTTGATAAACCCACAAGTGTTTATCACCACAATATTGCCTTCCTCCTCGTGCACCACTTCTTTATTGCTGGCGCGCAACTGGCCCATCAGCACCTCGCTGTCGTACACATTTTTGGAGCAGCCAAGGGTGACTACGTTTATCTTGTTCTTTTTTAAAGTCTTTGTTCGCATATTTTTTCCCTACTTTAGATGATCACTCAGGATACACTTCAGGGTTTTTTAAGTATTGATAAATCTTGCACTTAACTATTAACCAATAACGATTAACGTTTTTAAAAGTGGGCAAAGATACTACTAAAAATATGCAAATTCATAAAACCCAAATCCCAATCGGCCTCCCAATAATTTTAAGTATTTTTACAAACCTTAAAAAATAAATTTATAATGAAAAAAATAACATTCCTTCTATCCTTTTTGATTACCAGCGTGCTGTTTGCACAGAGCGCCATGACGCCCGAGCTTTTGTGGCAAGTAAAAAAAGTGAGCCCTATCGGACTATCGGAAAATGGTGAGGTTTTATTCTACAAAGTAACCACGCCAAATATGGCCGAAAACGGTTTCGACTCAAAGTATTACGCCATGCGTGTTTCGGGGGGCAATTTTGCCGAAGTGACCAAAGAGGAAGCAAAAGTGGCCGATAAAAACCTATCTCCCGATGGCAAATACCTGCTACTGGACAAGCCCGTACACGTTACGGATGTCACTGGCAAGGACATTTACAACGACCTGCCCAAGAGCGATGCCTATGTATATACCTCTTTGGATTACAGACATTGGGACACTTGGAACGACGGCAGTTACAACCATCTTTTTTACAAAGACGTAAAGACCGGCGCCGAAACCGACATTACCCCCGGCCAACCCTATTATGTTCCGCAAAAACCCTTTGGCGGCGATGAGGATTACATTTGGGGGCCCAAGGGCGAAAACATTTATTACGTTAGCAAAAAGAAAGCGGGAACGGATTATGCCGTAAGCACCAATACCGATATCTACAAATATAACCTCAACACCAAGCTAACTGAAAATATTACCGAGGACAATAAGGGCTACGACACCCAACCCGCCTTCTCAAAAGATGGGGCGCTCGCTTGGCTTCAAATGAAAACCGATGGATATGAAGCCGATAAGAATGATATTATTGTGTTGCAAAACGGCATAAAGCAAAACCTTACCAGCCAATGGGACGGAACCGTAAACGGTTTTCATTGGGCAAAGAACAGCAAGGACATTTACTTTACCGCGCCAGTGGATGGCACCGTGCAACTCTTTAAGGTTGATTTTCCCGGCAAGACCCGCAAAATGCCGATGGTGGAACAACTTTCCAAAGGGCAATTTGACGTAAACGGTATCGTTGCGGAAATAAACGGCCAGCTTATCGTTACCCGAACCGATATGAACCATGCCGCGGAAATTTTCGCCTTCGACTTAAAGAACAAAACCTTCAAGCAACTCACCCAAGTAAACACTGAATTTTACGGAAAACTCGATTTGCCAACGGTCGAAAAAAGAATGGTAACTACCAAAGACGGCAAGCAAATGTTGGTTTGGGTGATCTTGCCTCCGAACTTCGATAAAACCAAAAAGTATCCCACGCTTTTGTACGCGCAGGGCGGACCCCAATCTGCACTGTCGCAATTCTATTCCACGCGGTGGAATTTTCAGTTGATGGCCTCTCAGGGATATATAATTGTTGCCCCAAACCGTCGCGGAATGCCCGGCCACGGAGTGGAGTGGAACAAAGCCATTAGCGGCGACTGGGGCGGCGGCGCCATGCAGGATTATCTTGACGCCATAGACGATGTGGCAAAAGAACCATATGTGGATAAAGATCGATTGGGCGCCATTGGAGCTAGTTTTGGCGGCTATTCGGTGTTTTGGTTGGCAGGAAACCACGAGGGTCGCTTCAAGACTTTTATTGCCCACGACGGGGTTTTCGATACCCGAAGTATGTATGGCACTACCGAGGAGCTTTTCTTCGTAAATTATGACATGGGCGGTGCCTATTGGGAAAAGGATAACGCAAAAGCGCAGAAGGCCTTTAATGAATTTAATCCTATAAATTACGTTGCAAAGTGGGATACGCCCATTATGATCGTACAGGGTGGAAAGGATTATCGGGTGCCAATTGAACAAGGTTTGGAAGCTTTTCAAGCCGCACAATTACGAGGAATAAAGAGCAAATTGGTCTATTTTCCCGAAGAGAACCATTGGGTACTTCAACCACAAAACGCTTTGGTTTGGCAACGCGAATTCTTTAAATGGCTCAAGGAAACACTTTGAAAGGCTGTAGGCTGTAGGCTGTAGGCTGTAGGCTGTAGGCTGTAGGCTGTAGGCTGTAGGCTGTAGGCTGTAGGCAAAATTAAAAATCAATTCACGAATAATCCTGCAAGGTTTTTAAAATCTTGTAGGATTTTTTTGGGATTTGGGGGTTTACTTACGTCCGTAAGCATTTATTTGAAGAAGGAATCCACAAATTCAAATTTATTGAAAACCTGCAGGTCTTCCATCCCCTCGCCCACACCTATATATTTTACGGGAATTTGAAATTGGTCGCTAATGCCGATGACCACTCCGCCTTTGGCCGTCCCGTCTAATTTGGTAACCGCCAATGAGGTAACCTCGGTGGCGGCCGTAAATTGTTTTGCCTGTTCAAACGCATTTTGGCCGGTGGATCCGTCGAGCACCAAGAGCACGTCGTGGGGCGCATCGGCAACTACCTTCTGCATCACGCGTTTCACTTTTGTTAGCTCGTTCATCAAATTTACCTTGTTGTGAAGACGACCCGCGGTATCGATGATTACGACATCGGCATTTTGGTTGACGGCGCTCTGCAGTGTATCAAAAGCCACACTGGCGGGGTCGCTGCCCATGCTTTGCTTAACGATACCTACCTGGGTTCTATCGGCCCAAATTTGAAGTTGGTCAATAGCCGCAGCCCGGAAGGTGTCGGCAGCGCCCAAAACCACTTTCTTTCCGGCTTTTTTAAATTGGTAGGCAAGCTTCCCGATGGTGGTAGTCTTTCCAACCCCATTAACACCCACAACCATAATAACGTATGGTTTTTTATTTTCGGGCACTTCAAACTCGGTGGCATTTCCCGATTCAATTTCATTTAAAAGGCCGGCAATTTCTTCGCGCAAAATAGCGTTGAGTTCTTGGGTTCCCAAATACTTGTCGGTGGCCACGCGTTCCTCAATGCGCTTAATTATTTTTAGCGTTGTGTTTACCCCAACGTCGCTGGAAACGAGCACTTCTTCCAAATTATCGAGAACATCATCATCCACTTTGCTCTTTCCTGCAACGGCTTTGCTCAACTTATCGAAAAAAGTGGTCTTGGACTTCTCGAGACCTTTGTCAAGGGTTTCCTTTTTTTCTTTTGAAAATATTTTTTTAAAAAAACTCATGGTTTGGATAGGGTTTGTAGGCAACTATTTTATAAGAATGGCAAAAATACGAAAAGCCACTTTCGCAAAAAAGTGGCTTTTCTTCAATATTTTTTGTGCTGGCTATTTTTTGTTCAACCAGTCGTTTACAAAGTCTGGAGCCATGATAGCTTCAGTAAATGTATATGCTCCTGTCTTTGGCGATCTAACCATTTTGATTGCTTTGGTTAAACGCTTTGAACCTGTTTGTAACGATGCTACTGCTTTCTTTGCCATGACGTATATTATTTTATTTCTTTATGAACGGTCATCCTTTTAAGGATAGGGTTGAATTTTTTCAACTCCATTCTGTCCGGAGTGTTCTTTTTGTTTTTGGTAGTAATGTATCGTGAAGTTCCGGGCTGTCCAGACTCCTTGTGTTCGGTGCACTCTAAAATTACCTGTACTCTATTTCCTTTTTTAGCCATTGTAACAGACTTTATTGATTATTGCAATTATTTCGTTAAAAAGCCTTTTTCGCGGGCTTCCTTCATAACCGCAGAAATACCTTTTTTATTGATGTCTTTTATTGCAGAAGCAGAAACACGAAGGGTCACCCACTTGTCTTCCTCTGGAATATAAAATCGCTTTTTAAGCAAGTTTACATCAAACTTACGTTTGGTTTTGTTCATTGCGTGCGACACGTTGTTTCCAACCATCGCTTTCTTTCCGGTAAGTTCACAAACTCTTGACATTCCTTAACCTTTTTAGTTATTTTTTAAACAGGGTGCAAATGTAACTAATTCTTTTTTGTTGTACAACAAAGAGAAATTAGTTTTTTGAAATTTCTTTTAGCAGCATTTCCAAGGCCTTATTCACGGTCTTTTCAATCACGCGATAGCGGTCGTTGCCAAAGTTGAATTTCTCCGAAACCAATCCGCTGGGCGATGCGATGGCAATACAAACCGTGCCTACCTCATCCTCGCCGTCGCCTTTGGTTGGGCCCGCAATGCCCGTGGTGGCGATGGCATAATCCGATTCAAAAAGGTTTCGGCACCGCTTGGCCATTTCTTCGGCAACCGGAATACTGACTACATTATAGGTGTCAATAATTTCTTTCGGAACGCCGAGAATTTTTGTTTTTAGATTGGTATCATACGGAATTATTCCCCCCATAAAAGCAGCCGAAGCCCCCGAATAGCGAGTAATTTCTGCAGCAATTCTTCCTCCCGAACAACTCTCTGCCACGCTGTAACTTTGCCCTCTTTCCGATAAAATTTTACCGATTGACTCGGCAATGGAGGTTTCGTCTTCAAAACCAATGGCAATGTCAGAAAGCATTTCCTTCAAAACCTGCATCCGTGAATCTATGTTCTGTTGAAGGGTTTTTTCATCGGTTCCGGTGGAGGATAAACGCAAACGTACTTTTCCGAGTGAAGGCAAATAGGCCAATTTGATGTCTGTGGGCAGCTCATTTTCCCAATCGGCAATGCGCTCGGCGATGGCACTTTCTCCCATTCCGTAGGTCAAGAGGGTTTTGTGATAGATAAAAGGTCTGTTGAATCGCTTTTTTACGCGTGGCAGTACTTTTTCCTGCAACAGATGCTTCATTTCATAGGGAACGCCGGGCAGCGAAACGAAAACGGTGCCTTCACGCTCCATCCACATTCCGGGGGCGGTGCCGTAAAGATTCATCAGTACTGTGGATTTTGAGGGCACTAAGGCCTGCCGAAGGTTGGCGGGCAGTGGCTTATTTAAGTGATATTTCTTAAAAAGTTCCTGAATGTTGGCAACAACTGCGGAATCTTCGACCAAAACATCGCCACAAAAATCGCAGAAAGTCTGTTTGGTAATATCATCTTTTGTAGGGCCCAAACCGCCAGTAACTATAACAAGATCGGCATGTTTTTGGGCTTCTTCCAAGGCCTGAAGAATATGGTTTCGCTCATCTTGGACAGAAGTTATTTGATAGACCTTGACACCGATATTATTAAGTTCCTTGGAAATATATGCCGAATTGGTATCCACAATTTGGCCTATGAGAATCTCATCGCCTATGGTAATAATTTCTGCAAGCATATTATAATTGGAAATCTTTCTTCAGCTCGGAAAACACGTGGTTGAGGGTTGTTTGCACATTTTCCAAATGAGGCTTCACGACTGCTTTGTTTTTAGAAGTTTTGGACCACGACTCAATGCTCGTTATGTCCTTAAGCACATCAATTCCGAACATTTCAATGTTTGGTTTCATTTTATGGGCAAATTGATAGGCCAGTTCCCGGTTCTCATTTTCTATGGCTTCTTTCATAGCGCGCAAATCGGGCGAAATTTCGTCCAAAAATGTCTGGGCCAGTATCTTTAAGAAATCCTGATCGCCATCAGCGATCTCACTCAGATTTTCCTTTGCATAATATTTTGTCATCTCACTTCACTTTGATGGAGAACATTTCGGTTTCTCCAATAAAACCGGTCAAAACGTCGTTGGCCTCGACCCTTCCCACACCTGCGGGAGTTCCCGTAAAGATAATGTCCCCAATTTTCAGCGTAAAATATTTTGAAATATATTCGATTAAAGCATCAATTTTCCACATCATCAGCATAGAACTGCCGTTTTGAACGGGTATTCCATTGCGTTTTAGGCTAAATGATATGTTATTTATATCTTCAATTTTTTCCTTTGGGATGAAATTTCCCACGACGGCGGAACCATCGAAGGCCTTGGCCTTTTCCCAGGGCAATCCCTTCGCCTTCAATTCATTCTGTAAATCCCTTGCCGTAAAATCGATCCCCAAGCCTATTTCGTCATAATATTTATGGGCAAATTTTTGATCAATGTACTTCCCGATTTTATTGATCCGAACCAATAATTCCACCTCGTGGTGCACATCTTTTGAAAATTCCGGGATAAAAAATGGTTGCTTCTTTAAAAGAATGGCCGTATCGGGTTTCAGAAAAATGACGGGTTCGGTGGGCCTTTGATTGTCCAATTCCTTGATATGGTCGGCATAATTTCTGCCAATACAGATAATCTTCATTGAAATTTAAAATTTTGTGTTCAATTTTTGCAATCGGATTCGCGTAAGCACCTTTTTGGTGTACAACGGAAAATCGGCATTAAGCAACCATCCGAAGTAACCGGAATCCCTTTCCAGAATTTCGGTAACCAAATTACCTTTGTATTTTCCAAAAGAAAACACCTCGAATCCCGCTTCGTTGTAGCTAATGAACCCAGCAAAATCGGCATGGTCTTTATGCGAACTGAACTCTGCCAAAAAACCAATATCGTTCTCCAGTTCGCTGTAGCGGTCCAACTGTGCCTTTAGCACTTCATAGGTGGCGTGGGTATCGGCCGCGGCACTGTGGGCATCCTTCAAATTTTTGTTGCAATAGAATTTATAGGCGGCCTCTAAGGTCCTTTTTTCCATCTTGTGAAAGATGGTTTGCACATCCACGCAAAGTGCCTTTTTCATATCAAAATCTATATCGGCCCTAAGAAGTTCTTCTGCCAACAACGGAATGTCAAACCTATTCGAGTTGAAGCCCCCTAAATCGCAATCCTTAATCAAGGCGTACACTTTGGGTGCCAGTTCCTTAAAAGTGGGCTCTCCGGCGACCATCGCATCGGTAATTCCGTGAATCGCGGAGGCTCCTTCGGGAATCGGAATTTCCGGATTTACGCGCCAGGTATGGCTTTCCTTATTTCCGTTGGGAAAAATTTTTAAAATTGCAATTTCCACAATACGGTCCGTAGCCACATTGACTCCCGTAGTTTCAAGGTCAAAAAAGCAGATGGGTTTCTTTAAATTGAGTTCCATGATTTCGTTTTGCGGTGCAAAGATACCTTTAATTGAAATGGGTAAAAAACAAAAGGAGATTTTGCTTCCAAAATCTCCCCCATGAATGTTTAAACTATTAAAAATTAAAACTCCCTATCTACATCCCACGCTTCCAAATAATCGGCTACGCGTTTCACGAATTGGCCACCCAAAGCGCCGTTAACTACTCGGTGGTCGTAACTGTGAGACAGGAACATTTTATGGCGGATGCCAATGAAATCGCCCTCGGGGGTTTCAATTACCGCAGGCACTTTACGGATGGCGCCCAAGGCCAAAATACCCACCTGCGGCTGGTTGATGATGGGCGTTCCCATAATGCTGCCGAAGGTGCCCACGTTGGTAACCGTGTAGGTTCCGCCCTGGATTTCATCTGGCTTCAGTTTGTTTTCGCGGGCGCGGTTGGCGAGATCGTTCACCGCTTTGCTCATTCCAACCAAATTCAATCTATCGGCATTTTTAATAACCGGTACGATCAAATTTCCATCGGGAAGCGCTGCAGCCATTCCAAGGTTGATGTTTTTCCTTTTGATTATCTTGTCGCCATCCACAGAAATATTCATCATCGGGAAATCTTTTAGTGCTTTGGCGACGGCTTCCATAAAGATAGGGGTGAACGTTAGGTTTTCCCCTTCGCGCTTGGCGAAGGCAGATTTCACCTTGTTTCTCCAGTTCCAAATGTTGGTAACATCACATTCCACAAACGATTGCACGTGCGCTGAAGTTTGTGTACTTTCCACCATGTGGTGGGCTATTAATTTGCCCATTCGGGTCATTTCCAAAACTTCATCTTCGCCATTTACCGAAACTGCCGCTTTAGGTTTTGCGGGTTCGGAAGCTGGCTGCTTTGCAGGTTCCGTAGGTTTTGGTTCCGCCATCGGTTGGGCCTGTGGTTTCGCAGCGGAACGGTTTTCCACGTAGGCCAAAATATCATTTTTTGTAACGCGACCGTCCTTCCCGGTTCCGGAAATTTTATCGAGTTCTGATTGCGAAATATTTTCTGCGGCGGCAATATTTTTTACCAAAGGCGAATAAAAACGGTCCGCACTATTTCCAATAGGTGCCTGTGTGCTTTGTTTGGCAACTTCCACTTGCTTTTCAACCTCATTTACAGACTCGGGCGAGGGTGCGCTTTCGGCCACCGCTTTTTCAACGCCGTTGTTTCCGCCGGCCGTTTCAATAATGGCAATGGTTTGGCCCACTTGCACCACATCGTCAACATTAAAAAGTTTTTCAACCAAAACGCCATCTACTTCGCTGGGCACTTCGCTGTCCACCTTGTCGGTAGCAATTTCGAGGACCGCCTCATCGGCCTCAATGGTATCGCCCACTTCTTTAAGCCAATTCGTAAGGGTCGCCTCTGCAACGCTTTCACCCATTTTGGGAAGTTTCAATTCAAATTTTGCCATTGGATTATTTTGTTCAAGTTTAAAAATCAGCCCCTCGACTGCGCTCAGGGCGATGTATGGAGGTGCAAAATTAGTTAAAATTTGTTCGTTGTGGGTTTCAAATTTCCTAAAAAACAACTACCCCGCCCTTTTCATCGCTTTGGTCGCTGCCAATTATGAAATTGCAACCGGGCGGACGAATGCGGAAAATATTGTTATGCCCTTTTAATTGTTGCATCAATTGGAATATTTCAGAATAGGAAATATACTCAGCATCAAAAACCAGAAGACTGTTGCTGAGGGAAAGTTGGGGGTGCATATTTTTGGAAACCATTTGAAAAACCGTCGCAGTGGCGGCCGAAATGGTTTCGAGCAGGGAAATATTTTCTGTAACAAAATAGTTTTTCTGCAATTTTGGAAGTGGCCTCGGTTCTTTTTCAAATGCTATTCTGCGCGCTTTTTTGGCCAAGGCGACCCCAGCATTCACCGAGCTTTCCAACAGGAAATTTTTGTTGAAATGTTTTTTATAGAAAATCTGCATCGCACCGTAAAATCGCTCGAAATAGACATCGTCCTTATTGGTGCTTTCGCCCTTATAATGAAGCACGGTGGTGGTTCCCAAATAATAATTGCTGTAGCCGGCCTGGGTTATTTTATAGGAAAGGTCAATGTCTTCGCCATACATAAAATAATCCTCGTCAAAACCGCCTACTTCTTCATAAACAGCTTTTTTCATCACCATAAATGCGCCCACGAGCACTTCAACTTTGCCACTGGAATGGTCCGCAACCTGCGATGCATAATATTTTTTGGTAAACCCGGTCAATTTCATCAGTGAAACCTTTGGGGTGGGCAGATTGCGTTTGCTTTCGGGAAGAAAGTTTCCGGTGCCGTCCATTAAATAAACGCCGAGAGCGCCCATATTTTCGACGTTTTCGGCAAAATCGAGCACTTTCTGAAATGTATCTTCCGAAACTGCCGTATCCGGATTTAAAATGCAAACATACTCGCCCTTCGCAACGGCCACGGCCTGATTGTTTGCCCTGCTGAACCCCACGTTTTCCTTATTTTCAATCAAAACCACTTGGGGGAAAAGCGTCGCTACCATATGGCAACTGTCGTCTTTGCTAGCATTATCAATAACAATAATCTCCGCGCTTAAATTTTCAATCGCCTGCTGCACGGAGCGAATACATTGCTCCAAAAAATAGCGAACATTATAATTGAGGATTACAACAGAAAGTTTCAACAGATCAGGAGTTTTTAAGGGACGTTTCAAAGGGAATGCGATGTAGAATACTTCGTCCCAGGGTTACTTCATCGGCATATTCCAGCTCATCGCCCACTGCAATTCCTCGAGCAATGGTAGTTGTGGTTATGTTGTAGGGTTCAATTTGCTTATAGATATAAAAATTGGTGGTATCGCCTTCCATGGTCGAGCTTAAGGCGAAAATGAGTTCCCGGACCTGTCCATTTTTGACTTTTTCAACCAAGGAAGAAATATTCAAATCGCCGGGGCCTATGCCGTCCATAGGTGAAATTTTTCCTCCCAAAACGTGGTAATGACCGCGATATTGGCTGGTGTTCTCAATAGCCATTACGTCACGGATGTCCTCTACCACACAAACCAGATTTTCATCACGGCGCGGATTGGAGCAAATTTCACAAAAGGCGGAATCGCTAATGTTATGGCAATTTTTGCAAAAGTTGATTTCGTTGCGCATTTTAAGCAAACTTGAACTCAACTTTTCCGATTGCTCCTTTGGCTGCCTTAACAAATGGAGCACCAAACGCAGGGCAGTTCTTTTACCAATTCCGGGCAGTTGCGACATTTCGTTGACCGCGTTTTCGAGAAGTTTTGAAGAAAATTCCATAGCCTATTTCGGGGGCAAGTTAAAAAAAATGCTTCAGAAAAAGAGGTTCTTCTGAAGCATTCCTGAATTGAAATTTGAATCTTAATTTATTAAAAGCTTTTTGGTAGCAGTGCCCGCTTCACTATTGATCCGCACAAAATAAGTGCCCGATGAAAGCGAGGACACATCCAAATTATGCTGGGTGGCGAGCATCGCTTCTGCTTGATAAATCAGCAGCTTTCCGGTGATATCAAAAACACGGACTTCTGCTTTTAAAGAGGTTGGAAGCGCGATGGTAACATTCGAGCTTGCGGGATTCGGATATAACGAAATTTCATTCCCGAAGGAAGACTCATTAATGCCCACAGTGCTGTCCACCAATGGCGAGGCCCAAAGTCCCCTTCCGTAGGAGGCGGCATATAGGGTATTGGTAGCGTTATTGATATCCAACTCATTGATAATTACGTTTGGCAACAGATTGCTGTAAGGTTGCCAATCTGAGAAGGTGTTGTCAATATAATAGATGCCGTAATCCATTCCCAAATAAAGTCCGTCCTTTCCGTTGTCATCCCAAATAACCGCAAGTGCACTGAAATTGGGAAGGTTTAACTTATAGTCGGTCCAGTTTGTTCCCCCATCGGTCGAAACGAAAACGCGATTTCCGCTGGTGGTGGCCACCGCTATTTTATCCGGATTTGTAGGATGGATGGCAATGGAATTTATAAGTCCACCGGGAGTGGTCATCTGCGTCCAGTTCGAAGCGCCTCCATCGGCGGTTCTATAAAGCACGGGGCCTTTGGCAGCATACATCACTTGGTTATTGGATGGCGCAATTTTAAAATGGTCCAAATTTCCACCAAAGTTTTGTGAAATGGGCGCCCAAGAAGCACCAAAGTTGGTAGATTTATAGATGATATTATAGCCCACGTAGATTGTATTTGCCAACACAGGATCCTGCTCAAAGGGCGTCACCCAATTTCCGGAACCGCTACCAGGTTCATTTAAGCCAATGTAGGTAACACCTCCATTGTTGGAACGATAGAGCTGGCCGTTTTGACTGGTTCCGTAAAAAATATTGCTGTTTGTTTTGTCAATAAAGGACTCCATTCCATCAGCACCCAACCAATCGCGCCAACCGGTAGCCGTGGTGTAAAAAGAGGTACCGTTGTCTTGCGCTCCGCCGGAAACAATCAAATCTGGGGTTTGGGCAACACCAATTTTGTAAAACTGGCGTATTCCCATACCATCGGTTAGATCCTCATAATAGTTGGCACTTATCGTGTTGGTATTTGCAGCCTTGTAAATTCCCCCATCGGTAATGGCGAAAAGGTTTGTTCCATAAAACAGAAGGTCGTCCACGTCTGCGTGGCAGTAGCCAATGTTGGCCGAAGCCGCATTTCCGGGAATCCAGTCAGAAGTACACGTAAACGCTACCCCGGCATTCATGGATCGCCACGTTAAAATTCCGGCAATATGCACTTCGTTTGCATTGGCTGGGTTTACGGCAATTGCCATATCACGGGGGGCTTGACCGCTATTGTCGGTGCCGGCGGTACTATAGCCAAAAAAGTTAAGTCCACCGTGGTTCAACTTTGTAAAATTGTTGCCACTATCAGTAGAGGAATAAAAACCTCCAAATTTTCCATTGGCCGCCTCGAGTACATACACAACATTCGCATCGGCCGGCGACACACCAATCATTTTAGGACCGTTGGAAAAACCCCCGATGGCCGTAAAGGTTGCCCCGCCATCGGTAGATTTGTGAAAGCCACTGCCGGAAGCATACACAATGGAAAGGTCGCCCGGTTTAAACTCTACATCATAGCCCCTATTGTCTCCGGAAATTATTTTAACCCAAGTCGCTCCACCGTCCGTGGAACGGTATATCCCCACGTTCTCGGCGGTGGCGAACATCACGTTTGTATTGGACGGGTTAATTAAAATTTTGTTTACAAGGCTGCTCCCAATTTGACCTTGCAAATTCCAGGTAGCGCCAGCGTCGGTAGATTTAAAAATCCGTCCTCCATTGGAACCGAAAAAATACGTATCGGAATCTGTGGGATCAATTGCCACGGAGTAAACGGAAAGGTTTGAGAAATAATCATTTAGCGGCGTCCAAGTGGTTGCGCCATCTACGGTTCTCCAAACGCCGCCCGTATTGGCGCCCACGATCATATGGTTGCTGTTCCCTTCGTCTATGGCCAATCCCGTGATTCGACCCACTCCTGGGTTCCAGCCCGAAGTGGCGTTCCAAGCTTTTGGACCCATTTCCTGCCAATTGTCTGGCAATACCGCACGATTTTGGGCAGTGCTGTTTAAATAGGCATTCCATCGCTGTAGTTCGGTCAAACGCTCTTCTATGGTTGGAAGATAGCCGTTTTCCTTAACCATTCTTAGCGCATTGTATTCCCATCTTTTAAATTGCTTATAGCCCGAACCGCGACCTTTATCCTTGTTTGCGAAATAGGCTTCGGCACTGTCTATAATTTCCTGCACCTTAAAAGTGCCGGCATCGATCATTTGAAGATATTCTTGGGCCTGAATGGTAAAGGAACCCAAAAAAACGGAAAAAAGAAGTAGTAATTTTAAACGCATCTTATTAGTTTTTAGGAAGTTATATTTTTATCTTTTCGAGAATTCCAAAAGTATTAAAAATAAAAATGGTGGGGTAACCAAACTTTGTATTTTTACCAAAAAAAGATAGTTAGTTACTTTAAGTCCTGCCTTCTATGCAACCCTTACATATTCTGCTATTAATTCTCGGTTATTTTTTGGTGCTCATTTTTGTATCCTATTTAACCAACAGAGGAGGAAGCAACGCTGATTTTTTTAAGGCAGGAAAGCAATCGCCGTGGTATTTGGTAGCATTCGGAATGATAGGTGCCTCGTTGAGCGGGGTTACTTTTATTTCCGTTCCCGGATGGGTGGAGGCTTCCAAGTTCAGTTATTTTCAAGTGGTGTTGGGCTATACCGTTGGCTATGCCGTAATCGGAACAGTGCTTCTGCCCTTGTATTATAAACTTAATTTAACTTCCATCTATACCTATTTGGAGGGCCGGTTCGGGAATGCGTCCTATAAAACGGGAGCCTCCTTTTTCTTGTTATCGCGCATCGTGGGCGCAAGTTTTCGACTTTATTTGGTAGCGGTAGTATTGCAGAGTTTGATTTTTGACTCGCTGAACATCCCTTTTTGGATAACGGTTACCATTACCATTTTGCTTATTTGGCTCTACACGTTTAAGAGTGGCATAAAAACCATCGTGTGGACCGATACGCTACAAACTCTTTTTATGCTCGTGGCCGTTGGCGTTTCGGTTTATTATGTTGCCACGGATTTGGGTCTTTCGGGAAGTAGCCTTTTTACCTTCATTGCCGACAGCGATATGAGCCAAATTTTCTTTTTTGACGATTGGAAGTCCGGCGATCATTTTGTGAAACAGTTTGTGAGCGGAGCTTTTATAGCCATTGTAATGACGGGGCTCGATCAGGATATGATGCAAAAAAACCTGACGTGCCGCAACTTGAAGGATGCGCAAAAAAACATGTTTTGGTTTACCATTGTGCTTACAATTGTAAATTTTGTTTTTTTGGTTTTAGGCCTCCTCTTGACCGTATATGCTTCCCAAAATGGCATCGATGCCCATAAGGATCAGCTTTATCCAACCTTAGCGATGCAAAACGAGTTTGGAATTGGCGTGGCAATTCTATTTATTTTAGGCCTGATCGCCGCGGCCTATAGTAGTGCGGACAGCGCTCTGACCGCTCTAACCACTTCCTTTAGCATAGATATTTTAGGAATTGAAAAAAAATATGATGAGGCCAAACAAGTCCGTGTCCGGAAAATGATCCATATTTTGGTGTCAGTGGTGCTCATTGCGGTAATCATTATCTTTAAATATGTTATTGCCGATGATTCGGTCATCGCCAAATTATTTGTTTTTGCGGGCTACACCTATGGACCCTTATTGGGCCTTTATGCCTACGGCCTCTTTACAAAATGGAAAGTTCGCGACAATATGGTGCCAATAATAGCAGTATTCGCGCCCTTTCTGGGCTATGCCATCAGCACGTGGAGCGCTGCTTATCTGAATTTTGATTTTGGGTTTTTTATCCTCATTCTCAATGGGGCGCTCACCTTTTTGGGATTAATATTGATTCGTACCCAAAAGTACTAAGGTACACGCCACCTCATAGGCAATTCCATTTTTTTTAAGAATTTCGTAAAACTCAGGATTTTCGGTACCGGGATTAAATATGACCCGATTGGGTTTTAGGGAAAGAATGTAGTCATAATATTCCACTTGCCGCTGTGGATTGAGATATAGGGTTACCGTATCGATTGCGTTAAATGGTTCCATTTCGGTTGAAATTTTTACGCCTGCAACTTCGCCTTTTCTCAATCCCACTGCTGCCACGGGATGGCCGTAGGTTACCAATCGGTTAATGGCTATGTTGGAATAGCGGCCGGGATTTAAACTTGCGCCAAGTACTAAAGTTTTTTTCATAATGTTTTTTTATGAAAATACAATTCCAAAAGCGAAGAATTCATAAATGTTCGTTAAAAAGAAATTCCTTTTGAAACATATCCTCTTTTAGGACGTCTATTGGGTAACTTCATCTTTACTGAAGCAATTTTTACGTTGATGGTTAGTGTTAATAATTGCAGTAAAGTTTCAAACCCGGAGCGCCCGCTTCGGGTTTGTTTTTATAAATAATTTTTTAAGCCGAATGTAACACCCAACATTTCTTGTCGTCTTAAATATAAAATGTGGGAAACATCCGCTGCTTTAGTATGCAATGCAAGGTATTGTCTTTTGCATCATACTTGCGATAATTCTCATTTTAAAAACATCAATCATTAATCAATCAATCTTTCACAAAATGAAACACATCTTCTTTGTATTGGCAATCATCACCTTTGGCCAGCTTCACGCCTTTGACAACTTTCCTGAAAAACTTGGAAATATTTATGGAAGCGTTACCGACAAAGCCTTAAACGAACCCCTGCCCTATGTTGCAGTTGTGGTTAAAGACCTAAAAGGCGAAATTATTACGGGCACGGTAACGGACGATGCCGGTAAATTTGAAATCCACAAAATTCCCGAAGGCCGAAGCATCGTGACCATTCAATATATCGGGTACAAAATTTTTACGACGGAAATCAATATTAGCAAAGGAAACGAGGATATCTATTTGGGCACTATTCCATTGGAAGAGGACATCGCCTCCCTCGACGAGGTAAACATTGTGGCCGAAAAATCGACCGTGGAACAGCGATTGGACCGAAAGGTTATTAACATCGGAAAAGATCTGGCTACCGCGGGTCCCACGGCATCGGACATTATGAACAATTTGCCCACCGTGAGCATTGACCAGCAGACGGGAGAACTTTCCATGCGCGGCAACGAAAACGTGCGCGTTATGGTGGACGGAAAACTTTCAAACGTGCCGGTGGCCCAACTGCTGAAACAGATTCCTTCCTCTTCCATAAAACAGATTGAACTTATTACAAACCCATCGGCAAAGTACAATCCCGAGGGCATGAGCGGAATCATTAATATAATTCTCCATAAAAACGTGAATGTTGGGTTCAACGGCACGCTTTCAACGGGACTTACTTTTCGGGAAAATGCGCGATTCAATGCGGGGTTGGACATGAATTACAGAAACGGCAAATTCAACCTTTACACCAACCTCAGCAACAATGTTTCCAAACAGGAAAATAGTGGAAGCATCCTGCGCTCGATCAACAATTCGCAAGAGGTGGTGGGCTTTCTGGACAATAGCAAATCCAATCTTTTCAAAATAGGTTTGGATTTCTATTTGAATGATAAAAACACCCTTTCCTTTTTTACCAACCAAAATAGTTACGTCGGCAAGGGAGTGGGCAGTTCTTCGGTTTTCTATTTTGATCAGCCGGCTGCAAACCAACAGCAACGCTTCTTTTTTGATATTGAAAATATTTCGTCGCAGTACAATTTTGATTATAAAATAAATTTTGAAAAACCGGAGCACAGTCTTGAATTGGAAGCCGATTACAACGTTTTTACCAACGATACCGACGGCAGCTATTCGTTTTTGGGAGCCTCGCCATTACAAAATTATAAGGATGCAGACCAAACCGAAAGCGATCAACTGACCGTTAATCTGGATTATGTAAACCCAATTTCGGAAAGCACCAAAATTGAGGCAGGAACCGAAGCTCGACTTTACAATACCACCATTGACTATGCTTCCACGGGCCAAAGCTATAACGCAAACGGCCAATTGGTCGCCACCCCCGCAACACTTTTCGAGTACACGCGCAATATTTATTCGTTCTATGCCACCTTCGAAAAATCCTATGAAAAATGGAGTTATCAATTGGGCGCGCGATTGGAAAATGTAAACGTGCAGGCCGACACAAACCAAGTGCGCGCCTTCACGAACGATTATTTTCAAGTGTATCCCAGTGCGTTTGTAACCTATACTCCTGGCGAAAAAAATCAATTTCAACTAAGTTACAGCCGTCGTGTGGACCGTCCGGGGCTGGACCAGGTCAATCCGATCCGCGAATTCAACACTCCTTTGATTTCTTCCTATGGAAATATAAAATTACGGCCCCAGTTCACAAATTCACTGGAAGTAAATTACACCCGAAATCTGGAAAAAGGAAGTCTAACGGCCGGACTTTTTTACCGAATCGTGGACAACGAGATCAACCGCGCGATTTTAGTGGACCGCACCAATTTGGAACGATCAATACTCACCTTCCAAAACTTTAACAGCACTGATTTTTACGGAGCGGAACTTTCGGGAAGTTACAAGCCTACCAAATGGTGGAGCTTTAATAGCAGTTTTGAAATTTACAAACGCACCCAAAAGGGAATCAATGAAATTTTTGAAAATCCTGCAGAAATTCCCAGTTCTGAAAGCATTAAAACCCAAGTTGTGGCCGTGGACAATATAGCTTGGAACGTGCGGATGTCCAACAATTTTTCAGTTACAAAAGCCTTAACCGTTTCGGCCTTTGGAATGTATCGGTCAAAAAGCGCGGGAGTTCAGTTTAAAACCGAACCGTTTTATTTTGTAAATCTGGGGGCGCGATATTCCCTGTGGGACGGCCGTGGCACCTTTAGTATAAATTATAATGATGTATTCAATTCTATGAAATTCCAATTTAAAGGCGATACGCCCTATCCGCAACGCGGCCAATTTAAGAACGAAAGCAATACCATTTACGTTGGGCTTTCCTATCGATTTGGAGGTGGCGAGTATAGCGCAAAAAGAAGGAAAATCCGTGATGACAATACCACCTCTGGAGGCGGAGGCCTTTTTTAGCGCGTTATTCTTTTGTTAAATCTGAAGGGAAAAGTGAAACTTAAGGATGGGTTGTTTCGTCTATAGAGCAACTACCTAAAACTTTATTTTATAATTTATTTGAATTAGCCTTTTAACGAATTATACCTTCCTTTTAGGTACAAAAAAAGCCTCCCGATTTTATGCGGGAGGCTTTTCAATATTGGTTAATTACCATCTAATAATGGCGCTACCCCAAGTAAATCCACTGCCGAAAGCTGCAAGCACCACCAAATCGCCTTCCTTAATTTTTCCAGCTTCCCAGGCTTCGGTCAGTGCGATTGGAATAGAGGCGGCGGTGGTATTTCCATATTTTTGGATATTGTTGAAAACCTGTTCGTCCGACAATTTCATTTTTTGTTGAATGAATTGGGAAATGCGCAAGTTGGCTTGATGCGGGATCAATATATCAATATCGGCCACTGTCAAATTGTTGGCGTCTAAGCCTTCTTGTATTACCTCTGCAAAACGCACAATAGCGTGCTTAAAAACAAATTGACCGTTCATTACCGGATAATAGGGAATATTTTCCTGCGGATTTTCGGCTATAATTTCCGGCACCCAATGGCCCGTGCTGGGGCCGGCCAACGCGAGCTCATCTTTGTGCTTTCCTTCGCTGTGCAGATGGGTGGAAAGGATCCCTCCTTTGCCTGTTTCGTTTCTGGAAACAACGGCTGCTCCCGCCCCATCGCCAAAAATCACCGAAACACTACGGCCGCGCGTGGACATATCGAGGCCACCGCTATGGTTTTCACTACCAATCACCAATATATTTTTATACATTCCCGTTTTGATAAATTGATCGGCCACGCTTAAGGCATAAACAAAACCACTGCACTGATTGCGTACATCGAGGGCTGGAATGGTGCGCATCCCCATCATTTCCTGCACCTCTACCCCACCGCCCGGAAAATACATATCTGGACTTAGAGTAGCGAAAACGATCATATCGATATCGGATGGCTGAAGCTGGGCACGTTCCAAAGCAATCTTGGAGGCTTTTACGGCCATCACCGAAGTGGAATTGCCATCGCCTTTTTTGATGTGCCGGCGCTCCTTGATGCCGGTGCGCTCTTGGATCCAGGCATCATTGGTGTCCATAACTTTCGAAAGATCGGCATTGGTTACCACATTTTCAGGAACGTAATAGCCAAGTCCTGTAATTTTTGAGATGTACATATAATAAGGTTTAAACGAAAGGGGAAAGATAACTATATACTGCCTTTGACGGAAGCAAAACGACACTAATATAGTATGCGTGCATAGCAAAACCAGTGAGGTATTTTTTCAAAAACAAAAAAGGGCGCAAGACGCGCCCTTCTTAAACAACCTAACCAATTAAATAATAGAATATTTTACTTTTTCATAGCAATTATATATTCGATTATTCACAGGTAAAGATACTATTCTTTGAAAGGCAAAGTTGTTAATGCCCTAACCAAAGTTTTGTTAAAGTTTAAGCGTATTTTTTAAAGTTATTGATGGCAACTTTTGCGCCCAAATCGTTCATCAAATTATAGAGCCCGAAAAAAGTTCGGTTTATGTACAGGAAATGTTTGGACCCGCGATTTCCATTCATTTTTCGAATTTCGGTGTCCTTAGAATATTTATTGCTGAGTTCGGCAATTTTCCCAAAGAATTCTTCATCAGAAAAATCAAAACTTTCGCTGTGAAATGGCTGTGTAAAAAGACTCAGCATTTCGTGGAAAAGTTCTGAAAAGAATTTCGTTTCCTCGGGCGAATCTTCTTCCTTCAAAATTTCCAAAGCGTACATTTTTTCCAAAAACACCTCGGGATTGTTGATGTTCTCGAGTTTTGCCAATTCAAAATAGGGTTGATAAAATTCCTCGGGAACCGCTTTAATACATCCAAAATCTATGGCGATCAGATTGGCGCTTTCGTCCACCAAGAAATTCCCCGGATGCGGGTCCGCATGAACACGCCTCAATTGGTGCATTTGGAACATATAGAAATCCCAAAGCGTTTGCCCAACTTTATTCGCTTTTTCTCGGTCTGTATTGATTTTTGTGAATTCAGACAAATGCTGTCCCGTCATCCAGTCCATAGTAATAATGCGTTCGCCGGAAAGTTCTTCGTAATACTTCGGAAATCTTAAATTCGGAATATTTTTACAAGCTTCAGTAATTTCCTTGCTTTGGGCCACTTCCAGCAAATAGTCGGTTTCTTCCAGCAATTTGTCTTCCACTTCCCGAAAATACTTGTCGCTATCCTTACCTTTAATATTGAACATTTTCATTGCCACCGGTTTTACCAAGGCCAAATCGCTGCTGATACTTTCGGCCACGCCGGGATATTGAATTTTTACCGCCAAGTTTTTACCGTCCTTCGTGGCTTTGTGTACCTGGCCAATACTTGCCGCCGCGACAGATTCAGCATTAAAAGTGTCGTAAAGGCTTTCGGGAGTATCGCCAAAATATTTTTTAAAGGTCTTTCGGACTAGGGGCGCTGAAAGCGGTGGCACTTGAAATTGCGCCAGCGAAAATTTTTCCACATAGGCCTTGGGCATAATATTTTTTTCCATGCTAAGCATTTGCGCCACTTTCAGCGCGCTGCCTTTCAAACTTTTTAGACCGTCATAAATGTCCTCGGCATTTTGTTCGTTCAATTCATCCTTTGTAGTTTCAGGATTGACGAGCTTTTGGCCGTAATATTTCAAATAATTGCCACCCACCTTAACCCCGGTGGTCATCAATTTTGAAGCGCGCTGAATTTTATTGGTGGGAATGGAATCGATCGTCTTCATTAGGCCATTTTTTCTTTCCAAAGAAATTTTCCGAAGTCAAGCACGCTTTCCAGCGGTTGAGTATCGAAAACATCAAAAATGGCGCGTACCGATTTCTCGATGGCAATATCCGTATTTTCAAAACCTGCAGAGTTATCGTCCATCCAGTATTTCAATAGGAAAAGGGTTTGAATCCAAGCCCCTTCGGAAAAAACGGTTACCGATTGTTTCAGGATTTTCAGCTTTTTATCTTCGTTGTTTTCACGAATCAAATCTGCCGCGAAATGTTTTATATTTTGTCGAAGTCCCTTTAACTGGCTCAAATTCCTCATCATGTTTTGATGTTCCCTTAAGGTGAAAAGAAGATAGCTGCGGTTTAAGGTTAACAGTTCAAAAAAGGTATAAAAAAACGTAAGCATTTTTTCTTGATTGGAATAGGCGGAATAATGCGCATCCTTGTTTGCCAAAAGAATTGTTTTCTTGTAAAACGAATTCCAAATTTCCATCTGCAGACCCTCAAAAGACCCGAAATGATTATAGAATTCTGCTTCCGTGAAATTGTTTTCCTTACAAAATTTGAAAACGCTCAGCGGGGCCTTTTCCTTGGTTAAAACCCAATCCATATAGGCTGTAATCAACTTTTCAGCGCTGACACTTTTTTTGGGAGTGGTTTTTTTGGTATTTCCTGTACTTGTTGCCGTCATTTTAATAGGGTATTTATTATTGTTGGTTCGGTCGAAATGCAATTACAAAGATAACATTTGTTTAAGTTTTTAAACTGTAAGTTAAACAAAATGTTGTGTTAAAGTTTTAAAGGTAAAGTCCTAAACCATAAAGTGACAACGTGGCAGAAAGCAGTGGGTTGGTATTTTATTTGTCTTATAGATGGCGAAGTAATAGCATTATTAAATATAAATTAAAAGATATGAGTAAAGGAACCATTAACGTATCAGTCGACAATATCTTCCCGCTGATCAAAAAGTTTTTATACAGCGACCACGAGATTTTTCTTCGTGAATTGATTTCAAACGCTACGGATGCTACATTAAAAATGAAGCATTTGGCCAACATCGGCGAAGCCGAGGGCGTGGAATACGGCAACCCAATTATTGAAGTGAAGCTGGACAAAAAGAAAAAGGAACTTCGCATAATCGACCAAGGAATTGGGATGACCAAAGACGAAGTTGAAAAATACATCAACGAAATCGCTTTTTCTGGCGCCGAGGAATTCATTGAAAAATACAAGGACAAAAACGGAAAGGATGCCGGCATTATTGGGCATTTTGGACTTGGGTTTTATTCCGCGTTTATGGTTGCAAAAAAGGTGGAAATCATTACCAAAAGCTACAAAGACGAGCCAGCGGTGCACTGGACCTGCGACGGTTCGCCGGAGTTTACCATTGAAAAAGCCGACAAAAAGGAAAGAGGGACCGAGATTATTCTTCACATAGCCGACGATTCTACCGAATTTTTGGAAGAAGGACGCATTCGCGAATTGCTGGTAAAGTATAACAAGTTTATGCCCATTCCGATTAAATTTGGA
>JBLWUV010000007.1:0-146939 GCA_048268785.1 Aequorivita sp. | reverse complement strand
CACCTTGGCCCTTGACCACCAGATGGCCAAGGAGATCATCGAAAAAAAGCTCTAAAGCCCTGCAGGAAGCGAACCATTGCCAAAGAACTTATTCATTACGGCATCTGCAGGGCGTGCCGTGTACTCAACATGAGCAAGAGTGTTTATTATTATAGGCCGTTGCCCAAGGATGACAGCGAGAGAGAACAGGCCTTGCAACAAAAGGCAAAGGAACATTCAGAGGAAGGTTTTTGGAAGGCCTATGACCGGTTGCGCGAAGAGGGAAAACCCTGGAACCATAAGCGTATGCACAGGGTCTATGTGGCACTGGGGCTCCCCTTGCGCAGAAAGGTGAAGAAACGCTTGCCTGCCAGAACAAAAGAACCCCTGGAGGTCCCCAGCGAGCTAAACCATACCTGGAGTATGGATTTTGTAACAGACGTCCTGGAAAACAAAAGGCGCTTTAGGGCATTTAATATAATCGACGATTTTAACAGGGAGGCACTCCATATTGAGGTCGACTTCTCCCTGACGAGCAACCGCGTGGTCTGGGTGCTCACCCACCTTATCAATAAAAAAGGCAAACCAAAAAAGATACGGATGGACAACGGCCCTGAGTTTATCGCCAAGATCGCCTCGGAATGGAGCGAGATGCACGATATCGAGTTCAAGTATATACAGCCGGGGAAACCCACACAAAATGCGTTTGTAGAAAGGTTCAATGGGAGTTACAGAAGAGGGGTGCTCAACAAATATATCTTTGAGGATATAGACCAGGTAAGGGAGCAGACACATATATGGATGCACGATTACAAACATTACCGCCCGCACGACGGGCTGGGTAAAATCCCGCCAATAAAATATGCGGAACTTAATTCTCTTGGGGCTAGCCCCAAGAGAATTAAAAACAATAAATTTGTAGAAATATTGGAAGAATGAACAGTTCTAATTAGGGGAAGCTTACATATATTTAAAAACAGCGCAAAACCAATTTTAACCTGTAACCATATTTCAGGACAAGACACTTAAGACAATGACAATTATAGTTTTTCTAATTTGGCGAAACCAACTGTCTTTCTATAATTATCTGGAGAAACACCTACTTTCTTTTTGAAAAACCGACTAAAATAAAACTCATCATCGTAACCTAGATTTGCTGCAATTTGTTTCAAAGGTTTTGACGTTAAATATAGCTCCCGTTTGGCCGCTATAATAATTCTATTTGAAATTAAATCGCTGGGTGTTTGCTGTAAATACTTTTTTACAATCTTTGCCAATGTTTTTGTACTAACACTCAAAACATCTGCATAATCTTTGGGAGAATGTAATTCACAAAAGTTTTTCTCAATAGAATCTACTAAATTTTGTAGGATTTCAGATTGGCCATCTGAAAATTTTGGAACTATCTCTTTATCGAATTGTTTTTTCTGCCTCACTGCTTCTATTAAAAATATCTTTAAAAATGCGACAAGAACTTCATGTTGAGCTATAGAATCTTTATCCATCTCTTTTGAAATTTGGTCTATGAGATTAAAAAACAAAGCCTCTTCAGAAATCTTAAAATATGGTATTCCACTAAAATTATTAAAAAGAACGCCTTCTGTTTCAATATCATTTTGATGACGATAAGTACAGAAAAAATCTGGGTGAAAATTTAATAACCAGCCCGAACAAGATGCTGCAGAAGAAATCATAAATGGCTGATAAGGCGACAGGCAAATCATTTGATAACCTTGCAGTTCATACTTAGAAAGGTCCACACTTAACTTATAGTTGCTACCGTAAAGTAAAATAATAGAATAATAGTTCTTTCGCTGTAAATGGTCAAATTGATTAAGGTTTTCAAACCTTTCTAGTCTAAAGGCTAATTCACCATTTTGTTTATCAATAATAATTTGAGCCATAAACATCTATTTCTTTTTTAGTATCCTTAAAACCAAAGGAGTGCTTATTGCACTCCTTTCTAAAGATATCAATTATTTTGAAGCAATGATGTCTATTTTTTGAGTTGCAGTTGGTTTAAAACCTTCTAAAAAAACCGGAGCATTTTCCATAAGTGCTGCAGCAACTTTACCTGTTAAGTGGGCATCTCTACCTGAATCATCAGCAAAAGTATCAAAGATTGCATACGTAGTGGCATCTATTTTTATAGCATACCAAGATAAAGTCTTTGGCTCATCACTTACTAATTGTTTTCCAACATTTAGTAAGTTTTCGACATCTGCTGTCTTTGTTTCTTTAGATTTCATGATAACAAGCAAGCCTTTGTTTTGCAGTCCAGACTTATGATTAGATGCCAATATGTCTATGGCTTGAATATCTGTGTCAGCATCAAAATCTTCTAATAAATCATCTGCATTTGCTAATAGTGCCTTTGCAACTTCTCCTTGTAAATGCGCTTGTCTACCTTCTTCAACTTCAAAGGTATCATAGATACCAAAAGTTTTACTGTCTATCTGAAAGGCAAACCAAGATACTGTTTGAGGTTCTTGATTGACTAGTGCTAATCCACCAAGCAAAAAGTCTTTTACGTCTTGTTCTTTTCCTGGTTTTGCCTTCATAATTACTAATAATCCGATTGTTTCATTTTTTGTACTGTTCATAATGTTTGTGTTTTTAGTTTTTGAAAATGTTTGAATTGTAAATCCTAGTAAAAAAACCAGGAGCGCTAATTTTAATGGAACTGTAGTTTTTATTTTTTCTTGTTTTTTTGTTACAGTGTAAATTTGGAGAGAAATAAAGGACTGTGGAATGGATGTTTATTACTATGGCATGGACGATTTTCAGGAAAGTAATACTAAAAAAGCAACACTATTAAATTCAGTATGCACATAACAACGGTAACCGTTGCACAACCCCTTAATTTTTTAAACCTGAACCAATATAGGCCGTTTTAAGCGGCTTTGCTTTTTTGGTTAGGCTTGAGAATGAACCAAATTTGGTGCCTTTAAAAAATGCCATGCTACATTCTGGAGCACTGTTTTTGGCAAAAAACACAAAAAAAGGCTTTCCGCCTCGCTCTTTGCGCGTTTTTGGATGAACTTGAGGTATTTCTTGAGGTTGTAGGCCACTGCCGAGAGGTGCATGCATTTGTTGGCCTGTTTGATGCCAATGGTATTGACCTTGCGAAGCCTATGCTCGCTCGCTTCTGCAACGGGTGTCCTACCTAATCTAAATTACCGCTCCACGCTTCATATTTAATACTTTACTACCCATTTGAAAATTATTACTTTTATAATAAAAAAACTATGTGCTACGATATAAAGGCAAGTCTTGATGCCCAATTGAGCAGGGCAAGGCGCAGGAACGATGCGAAGGCCGTGGAAGAGATTTTGGAAAGACTTTTTCCGCTCACCGATCTGCCATTGCACCACGCTTCGGGGTTTAGCCATCCGGAATTGCTTATATATACCGATCGTTCCCCGGAATTCCCGGAAGTGGCCACCTGGGGTCTGGTTCCACATTGGGTAAAAAGCGTTGCCGACCTAAAAAAGCAATGGAACAATACGCTAAACGCAAGAGGGGAGACCATCTTTGAAAAAGCCTCCTTTCGCACTTCGGCAAAAAACAACCGTTGCATTGTGTATGTAGATGGTTTTTATGAACACCACCATTGCAACAAAAAAACCTATCCTTTTTATATTTACCGTAAGGACGAACAACCCTTGGCGCTAGCAGGCTTGTGGAGCGAGTGGAAAAACCCGGAAACCGGCGGTACCCTTAACACCTTCTCCATAGTCACCACCAATGCCAATGCAATGATGGCCAAAATACACAACAACCCAAAGCTGGAAGGACCCCGGATGCCAGTAATCCTGCCCACGGAACTGGAGGACAAATGGTTGCAAGGCATTTCGGATGAATTGGATATAAAGGCAATAAAGGAGCTAATACGGGAATATCCGGATGAGGAACTACAGGGCCATACAGTTGCAAAACTTAGGGGAAAGGAATATGCGGGAAATGTAGAAGGCATTTCCGATGAGGTTGTTTATGGGGATTTGCTTTTTTAATATGCGAATAGCGAATAGCGAATAGCGATCAGCGATTAGGGATTAGCATTAGACCGAGCTTACTAGTAGCGCCACTGATCATGAAAAAAATGTAGCCCGAACCCTAAAAAAGGAAACCTATCCAACAATCCAAAAAAAATCCTATCCAGCTTTTTCAATCCACTCCCGGGCATTCACGAGTGCCTGCACCCAAGGCGAGACTTCATCATTTTTCCGGTCTTTTGGATAATATGCCCAATTCCACGGAAAGGTAGAGCGTTCCAAATGTGGCATCATTACCAAATGCCTTCCGGTTTTATCAGTTAACATTGCGGTGTTGAAATCGCTGCCATTGGGGTTTGCGGGCAATGCATCGTAGCCGTATTTTGCAACAATATTATAATGGCTTTCCGCTTTTGGGAAACTGAATTTCCCTTCCCCGTGTGCAGACCAGATTCCCAAAGTACTGCCCGCCATGGAAGATAGCATCACGGAATTGTTCTCCTGAATTTTTACAGAGGTAAACACACATTCAAACTTGCCCGTATCGTTGTGGAGCATTTTCGGCTTTTCATCGTCTTGGGGGTTTAAAAGTCCCAATTCCACAAAAAGCTGGCAACCGTTGCAGACGCCAAGTGAGAGGGTATCGTCCTTTGCGAAGAAATTCTTCAAAGCCTTGTTCGCTTTTTCGTTGTACAAAAACGAACCCGCCCACCCCTTGGCGCTTCCCAAAACGTCGCTATTACTGAAACCGCCAACGGCCACCAAAAGTTTGATGTCCTCCAAATCCTCACGGCCTTCAATCAGGTCGGTCATATGCACATCCTTTACATCAAACCCAGCAAGGTGCATCATATAGGCCATTTCGCGCTCACTGTTGCTTCCTTTTTCGCGAATCACCGCGGCCTTCGGGCGTTCCACTCCTTTGGAGGGGTTGGGGGAGGACTTACCAGTGAAATCCTTTGGAAACGCAAACTTTAAAGGCTGATTTTTATAATTGTCAAAACGCTCTTTTGCCAGTCTTTCGCCACTTTGATTTATGTCCAATAAATACGAAGTTTTATACCAAACATCGCGCATTTCAGAAATAGAAAATTCTAATTCTTTATTGTTATTTTTTATTGAAAGGGAATCCCCTTCTAAAACAGTTCCAATCTTTTGGAAATCGATTTTTTTATCAGCAAGTATTTTTTCAACTGAAGCATCATCGGATGCTTGGATTACAACGCCACAGTTTTCAGCAAACAGCACTTTCACCAAATCACTTTCGCCTAAACTTGAAAGGTCTATATCCGCCCCCAAATTTATATCGGCAAAACACATTTCCAGCAAAGTAGTAATCAATCCACCCGAAGCCACATCGTGCCCGGCAAGGATTTTTTCCTCGCGAATCAATTCCTGCAGTGTATTGAAAACGGTTTTTGCATATTCCGCACTTTTCACCGTTGGTGCGTTATTACCTATGGTATTCAAAATCTGCCCGAATGATGAACCGCCCAGTTTAAAATCGTCCTGCGAAATGTTTATGTAATAAATAGAACCTCCGTTTCTCTGCAGAACAGGTTCCACAACCTTTTGAATGTCGTTGCAGTTTCCCGCGGCAGAAATAATCACGGTTCCGGGAGAAATTACTTCGCCATCCTTGTATTTCTGTTTCATGGAAAGTGAATCCTTTCCGGTGGGGACGTTGATTCCCAAATCAATCGAAAAGTCTGAAACCGCTTTTACGGCAGCATAAAGCCGGGCATCTTCGCCTTCGTTATTGCAGGGCCACATCCAGTTTGCGGAAAGGGAAACACTTTTCAATCCGTCCTTTAACGGTGCCCAAACAATGTTGGTAAGCGCTTCCGTAATGGCATTACGCGAACCCGCAGCAGGGTCAATCAAAGCGGTTAAAGGTGAATGGCCAATGCTTGTGGCAACGCCTTCCTTTCCGTGGAAATCGAGCGCCATAACGCCACAATTGTTTAATGGTAGTTGTAAAGGTCCTGCGGTTTGCTGTTTGGCGACGCGACCCATAACGCAACGGTCCACCTTGTTTGTAAGCCAGTCTTTACAGGCCACGGCTTCCAATTGAAGCACTTGCTCCAAATATTTTTTTATTTTTGAAACTTCGTAAGCAGCATTTTTATAATTCCGATTTACGGTTTTGTCTTTCATGATGGTTTTTGGCGAACTGCCGAACATATCTGCCAAAGCGAAATCCATTGGCTTTTCACCTTTTTCATTTTCAAAACAGAAACGTTTGTCGCCCGTAACGTGGCCTACTTCATACATTGGGGAGCGCTCTCTGTCTGCTACTTTTTGAAGTTTTTGGATATTTTCTTCGCCAATAATCAGGCCCATGCGTTCCTGGCTTTCGTTGCCCATAATTTCCTTTGCGGAAAGGGTAGGGTCGCCAATGGGAAGTTTGTCCAGTTCAATCCGTCCGCCAGTGTCCTCTACCAATTCGCTTAAGCAATTTAAGTGTCCACCAGCGCCGTGATCGTGAATGGAAACGATTGGGTTGTCCTCACTTTCCACCATTGCGCGAATGGCGTTTGCGGCGCGTTTCTGCATTTCTGGATTGCTCCGCTGAATGGCGTTCAGCTCAATACCGCTGTGGAATTCGCCCGTATCTGCTGAGGAAACCGCGGCACCACCCATCCCGATTCTGTAATTATCGCCGCCGAGGACCACAATTTTATCGCCCTCCTGCGGTTTGCCCTTAATGGCCTGGCTTGCTTTTCCGTAACCAATTCCACCTGCGAGCATAATCACTTTATCGAAGCCTAATCGGCGAGCATCCTCTTCGTGTTCAAACGTAAGTACAGAACCTGCAATCAAGGGTTGTCCAAACTTATTTCCAAAATCTGAAGCGCCATTACTGGCTTTTATCAAAATATCGAGGGGCGTTTGGTAGAGCCAATCGCGCTCTTTCATTCCTTTTTCCCATGGACGCTCTTCATTTAACCGCGAATAGGAAGTCATATACACCGCAGTTCCCGCCAACGGCAAAGAGCCTTTTCCGCCAGCCAAACGATCGCGGATTTCCCCGCCGCTTCCGGTTGCCGCGCCATTAAAAGGTTCTACTGTTGTTGGGAAATTGTGGGTTTCCGCTTTAAGCGAAATCACACTTTCAAAATCTTTTTCCTCGTACCAATCGGGCTTGTAGGCACTTTTTGGGGCCCATTGTTTCACTTTTGGACCTTTTACGAAGGCGACGTTATCTTTATAGGCCGAAACTATATCATTCGGATTGGTTTCTGAAGTTTTCTTTATTAATTTGAATAGGGAAGTGGGCATTTCCTTGCCGTCGATCTCAAAAGTTCCGTTGAAGATTTTATGTCGGCAATGCTCACTGTTCACTTGGCTAAAGCCGAAAACTTCACTGTCGGTAAGATTCCTTCCAAGTTTTTTGGAAAGGTTTTCCAAATATTCCACCTCTTCCTCATTCAGCGCAAGCCCTTCTTTTTGGTTGTATTCTGAAATATTCTCAATCTGTAAAATTCCTTCCGGGGTAATGTGGATGTCAAAAATATGCTGGTCCAACTGCTTATATTTCTGAGAAAGCATTGGGTCAAAAGTTCCATTTTCAACCTTGCCATTGTGAAATTCCTCTATGCGGATGATGCCCTCAATGCCCATATTTTGGGTAATTTCCACGGCATTGGTGCTCCAAGGGGTAACCATCGCTGCACGGGGGCCAAAGAAAAAATCCGTCGCCTTGGGTTCAAGGACGGATTGAGCTATTTTGGGCTGGTCGCCAAAAAGCCACTCCAATTTTTTAATAGCGTCATTTGAAAGGAAATCTTTGGTTTGCACCGCGAAAACAGTGCTGTTTACATTCCCGAAAAAGTGGATCATCTTAAGGTGGATTTTTTCATTTTTAAAGCTGCAAATGTAACCATTTAAAAGGAAAATTTGGCTACGGCCAGCAGTGGAAATAGGTTTTTTAAAAATGTTTTAAACAGTTGGTTTCGAGCTTTTAAAACTTAAAAATATAGTCTACATTTAGAACTGAAAATTTTAAACCTCCATTCATGAAACTAAAAAACACAATCCTTGTTGGACTGATGCTTTTAAGCATTGGCCTTCAGGCACAACAGACCTTCCCGCCCGATGAGGTAATCGTGGGTACCTTTATTGGAAAAACCATGCCGCTCCGCGACTTTGCGGTGCAGGAAGAAGATTTGAATCAGGGCGTTAAGAACATAAAGGTTGTTGCCAACCGTTCGCGCTATAACGCCAAGGTAAACGAAAACGCACTGCCCAACGGAATTGAGCAGAACGTTCAGAAAAGTTTTGGCGGGATCCAGACCCGGGCGATAGAGCAGAATTTTATCGGGGCATCTTCCTCCGAATCGGGGTTTGTTCCGCCAGATCCAACAGGGGCCGTGGGGCCCAATCATTATGTGCACGCGGTTAATTCCATTGTGAAAATTTTTGATAAAACCGGGAACTTATTGGTGGGTCCGGTAGCATTGGGCACCTTTTTGGGCATTAGTTCCAATTCGGGCGATCCGATAGTGCTTTATGACCAACTGGCCGACCGCTGGTTTGTGAGCGAATTCGGGGCGCTCAATAATTCATTGGCCATAGGAGTCTCCGAAACCAATGATCCCACGGGTTCTTATAATGTATATCAATATACCTTTGGCAGCTTTCCCGATTATCCACACTACAGCGTGTGGCCCGATGCCTATTATCTAACTGCCAATATTGGAACTACCAACAAAGCCTATGCAGTAGAAAGGGACGTTATGCTTGCAGGTGGGCCGAACCCTAAAATCGTGGGCTTTCCCTTGCCGGGAGGGGTACAAAATACCAATACGGTTTTGAGTCCGGAACCCGCAAACCTCCTGGGCACCAACTATCCGGCCAATGTGCCCGGTTATGTTACCTACTTGCAGGATGACGGGTGGGCAGGCGTAAGTTTTGACCATTTAAAAGTTTGGGAAATTGATCTGGACTGGGTGAACACCGCCAATTCCACTATATCTGCGCCTTTGGAAATTCCAACGGCACCCTTTAATTCTGTTTTTGCGCCCTTTGGAACCGGCGATGTGGCCCAGCCCGGGGTAAACCAGAAAATAGATATGATTGGAGGGGTAATTTCCTATGCCGCGAACTACCGAAGTTTTGCGGGCCATAACAGTTGGCTGATTACCTTTAATACCGATATCGACAACAACGACACTTCCGGCGTTCGGTGGATTGAATTGCGCAACGATGCCTCCAATCCTTGGACGATCTATCAAGAAGGAACCTACGCTCCTGCAGATGGACACAGCAGATTTATGGGAAGCGCGGGCATAGACGCCGCCGGCAATATCGGCCTGGCCTTCAACATTGCAAGTGGTACTTTAAAAGCCGGAATTCGCTATACTGGCAGGTTTGATGGAGATCCGTTGGGGCAGATGACGGTCGCGGAAACCGAAATTTTTCAGGGTTCGGGCGTACAGACTTTTACGAACCGATTTGGCGATTATTCCCACCTGACGATGGATCCAGATAACTTTACCTTTTGGCATACCGCGGAATATTTTTCATCGGACAACAATTGGAGGACCCAGATTGCTGCATTTACGCTTTCGGGTGGATTTTCAAAAGATGTAGGCGTAAATGCGCTCCTTCAACCCGAAAATGGAATCTTGACCAATGCAGAAACGGTTGAAGTAAGCATCCGCAACTTTGGAACGGCCGCCCAAAGCAATATTCCGTTGGAATTGCGGGTGGACGGAAACCTGATTGCTTCAGAGACCTTTACCGGAACGGTGAGTGCAGGAGCCACCGCAACCTATACCTTTGTGCAAACGGTGGATCTGTCCACGCCCGGCCAGACCTATGCCATAGAAGTGAGAACCAATTTGCCGGGCGATGAATTTCCGGCCAACGATCCGTTTACGAAAAACGTCACCAATCTTTTGGCAAATGATGTGGGCGCTACTGAAATCACCGCTCCCGTATCGGGCTCCGGCCTTGGGATGGAAACGATTGTTGCGACCATCAAAAATTTTGGCGCCTCCACCCAATCCAATTTCAATGTTCAGTATAGTGTTAACGGAGGCACTCCCGTGGTTGAAACTTTTGCGGGCCCCATAGCCTCTGAACAGGAATTGACCTATAGCTTCGCCCAACCTGCAGATTTTTCAGCCTTGGGAACTTATACCGTTACCGTTTCAACTTCTTTGAATGGCGATGGCAACTCGGGCAACGATGCGGTTACTGCCGTTATAGAAAATATTTTGTGCCAACCCTCGAGCAACTGCGATTTTGGGGATGGGTTTAGGCTTTTTGCCATTGCGGAAATCAACAATCCTTCAGCCTGTGAAGGATATGCCGATTTTACAAACTTAGTGGCCAATTTGGCTCCCGACTCCACCAATGATTTGACCGTAACCACCAATTATGGAAGTCAATACATAAAAGTTTGGATAGATTTTAATGATGATTCAACCTTTACCGCCAACGAAATTGTGGTAAACAACTATCAAATTGCGCCGGGCCAAGGCAGCGGAACGTTTACCGAAACTATGGACTTGGTGGTGCCAGCGGGCGCCGCCTTGGGGCCACACCGAATGCGCGCAAAATCCAGTTGGAATAGTCCGGTTCCCAACGACGCTTGCGAGGAAACCACTTATGGCGAAACCGAAGATTACACCGCCAATATCGGAACGCTTGGGGTGGATGATTTTTCCATTAGAAATAGTGAACTGATCATTACCACCAAGGGCAATAAACAATTTGAGGTTTCGCTATCCACGGTTTATGACGGGGCTACCTATTTGGCCGTTTACAACATGCTTGGCCAACAACTGAAGGTGAAAATGATCAATAAAGTAAATGGTTCCTATAAAGCCAATTTAGATATGAGCGAAGCAAACAGCGGCGTTTATATTTTGAAAGTAGGCGGAAGGGATACCAAATCCTTCAAAACCGGAAGGATTATTGTTGAATAAATTTTTCACCCTATTCATTCAAAAACAAAAAGAGCGGGAAGTGCCCGCTCTTTTTTTTTGGATTAGTTTTTTGGATTATTGAATCACAATTCTTTTGGTAGTGCTTCTTTCCGCAGCGTTCAGTTCCAAAAGATAGATTCCCGATTCCAGTTGGGATACCTTTACCTCTTTGGTAGTGGCATCAAAAGCTCCGAACAGTACTTTTCTGCCCGAAAGATCATAAATAGCATAGCTTTCAACGGCTGCTCCCGAATGGTTTGAAACCCAAATAACTGCAGAAGCAGGATTTGGATAAACCGAAATATTCTCGGCATTGAAATCTGCCGTACCGATCATTCCCCATCGGTCCTCGGCCATGGGACCGCCCCAAATAAGGGTTGCCAAATAGGGATTGTCAATAAATGGATTGCGGTTTCCATACACGGTTTCCAAATAGGGATTCCGTTGGTCTTCAAAATCGGTTACGGGATCGTCCGCGTTCCATTGCAGATAAACCTGTAGCATATCTGTGTTTCCCTGCAAAGCACCTACACCATTTAAGGAAGGCTTGCATCTATCGCCATAGCGGGTGTACATATACATCATAATGCGGGCCACGTCGCCTTTCCATTCGTCGCCGGGGTACCAATTGCCACTGCCCACGTTGCCAGCGTTTCCAGAACCTGCTGCAAATTTCTTGCTGCCGCGATTGTTGTTCATTTGCTGATCGCTGGGGCGCAGGTTTTGAGGGTCGGCGCCAATTCCGGTAGTGCCATTATCCACGTTGCCCATGGGAGGGTTGGCGTTGGATTTTGCAAAGGTATGTTCGCGGTTATATTCACAGTTTCCACCGCCAAAAGCGGCTTTGTTCCTGCTTCGCTGAACGGTACAGCTTCCGTTGTCGTCATAGCCATAAATAAGCAGAACATTGTTGTTGTTCTCTGGATCCTCATCGGTTATTTTCATCGTATCGCGCGTATCGCCATAGTTGAAGGACGTGCTTGCGTTTTCAATTTTTTGTTGCAGCGCAAAATACAGGTCCTGTCCGGTGAGGCTTAAATCTACATCATTGTAATAAGGTTGTTGGGCAAGGACCGAATAAAGGCCGAAGAGGCACATTAGGGTAAAAATCTTTTTCATTCTTGGGTTATGGGTTATGTTTAGGGTTAAGGGTTAAGGGTTAAGGGTTAAGGGTTATGAGTTTATGGTTTGGTTCTTTATAAATTTTTTAATGCTTTTTCAATTTTCTTTTTTCTGAAGCAAAGAAATATAAAATCCATCAAAACCACTTTTGCTGGGAAGGATTTTTTGTTCTTTTAACAGCGTAAAATCTTTTCCGTTTTCACGATTTAAAAAGGACTGTACTTGTTTTTCATTTTCGGAGGGAAGGATAGAGCAGGTGGCATAGACCAATTGTCCACCAGGCTTCACCATTCGTGAATAGCTATCGAGCAGTTCTTTTTGGGTATTGCGGATTTCATCCAAAAACTCGGGTTGCAGTTTCCATTTGGTATCCGGATTTCGTCTTAAAACCCCAAGTCCGGAACAAGGGGCGTCAATCAAGACCTTATCGGCTTTTTCCATCAATTTTTTTATCACTTTGGTGGAATCGATTACTCGGGTCTCAATGTTGAAAATGTCGTTGCGACGTGCCCGGCGCTTGAGCTCGTTCAACTTATTTTCAAAAATATCCATCGCTATCAATTGGCCTTTGTTTTCCATTAAGGTAGCGATGTGAAGGCTTTTGCCGCCAGCTCCCGCGCAGGCATCCACAATACGTTCGCCGGGCTTGGGGTCCAGCAGTTGGGCCACCTTTTGCGAAGAAGCATCCTGTACCTCAAATAATCCGTTTTTAAAGGCATCGGTAGTAAAAACATTGGTGCGCTCCTTCAGTTTTAGGGCATCGGGATAGTCTTTAAGTTTTTCGGTTTCAATTTCCAGGTCTGCCAATTCGTTCTGCAGTTGGTCCACCGTGGTTTTTAAGGTATTCACCCGCAAAACCACCTCGGCCTGCTCGTTGAGGGCTGCCAATTCGGTATCCCATTTTTTGCCCAATTCCTTTGCGCCCAGTTCGTCCAGCCAATCGGGGATGGACTCGCGGTACTTTCTAATTTTCGAGAGCTCGTCAAAACGGCCTTTGATCCTGCGGGTTGGAGTGTCCTCAAACTGTTTCCAATCGGGGATGGCGATGCCGTTCAGCGTGGCCCAAACGGCGAAAAGCCTAAAAAGATTGGGCCGGTCAAAAGGTTCTCGCACCTCGGCAATTTCGGCGTAAAGTCGTTTCCAGCGCACGATGTCATAAGTGGTTTCGGCAATAAAGGCACGGTCGCGCGCACCCCAACGTTTGTCGCGTTTCAGTGTGTTTTTTAGGACCTTGTCCGCCTGCTTGTTTTCATTGAAAATCAAGTGCAGCGAATCTATGGTGGCGAATACGAGGTTTCGGTGTAGTCTCATTATTAAAAAATTGGCACGCAAAGGTATCTTTTTAAATCGAAATCGAAATCGAAATCGAAATCGAAAATGAAATTGAAATCGAAATCGAAATGGAAATCGAAATCGAAATCGAAAATGAAATTGAAATCGAAACCTGTTCGCCGGAGGAGCATCGAAAGTTGAAATTTCTTTTGGTCAACAAACTAACCCATTGACCAAGTACTTCCCGAACAATTAATAATCGTTACTTTTGAAAAAATTTTCAACAATGCGTTTTATACTTGCCCTGTTTGCCACAATACTTCTTTTTTCCTGCGAAAAAAAGGCTGAAATTAACTTCACTTCCGTAGAAATTACACCAGTATTTATCGACAGCCTTAGCATTCGCGCCATTCAGCCTTTGGATGAAAATCGAGTTTGGTTTGCGGCCGATAAAGGGAAAGTAGGGCTCATTGATGGCGATACCCCGAAATTGGCCGTCATAAAATATGAAGATACCCTTTTGCATTTTCGATCTATCGCAACTACTTCGGAAGCCGTTTTTGTGCTGAGCATTGCCAATCCGGCGGTGCTTTATAAAATTGGGTTTAACGGCACCGAGGCTACCAATATTGAAGAGGTTTACAACGAAAAAGGCGAAAAAGTGTTTTACGATTCCATGAAATTTTGGAACGATAGCGAGGGCATTGCCATTGGCGATCCGGTGAAGGATTGTATGTCGGTGATCATTACCCGCGATGGCGGGAATTCTTGGGAGAAAATACCCTGTGAAAAACTACCCAAAGTTGCGATGGGCGAAGCGGCCTTTGCGGCCAGCAATAGCAATATTGCACTTTTTGGCAATCATGCTTGGGTGGCCACTGGCGGACAGAAATCGCGGGTGATGCACACGGCCGATAAAGGCAAAACTTGGGAGGTTTTTGACACGCCAATCGTACAAGGGAAGGCGATGACCGGAATTTATAGCATTGCATTTCGCGATGAAAACAATGGAGTGGTTTTTGGCGGAAACTGGGAAGACAAATCTTTTAACGAAGGCAACAAAGCCATAACCAAAGACGGTGGAAAAACGTGGAAGTTGATAGCAAATGGCAAAGATCCCGGTTATCGGTCTTCGGTAAAATTTGTTCCGGGAACGGAAGGGCAGGGAATTGTCGCCGTGGGATCGCCGGGGATTTCCTTTAGCGGCGATGGCGGCAAAACCTGGAAGGAACTTTCAAAAGAAGGTTTTTTTGCCCTCGAATTTGTGAACGACAGCGTTGCTTTTGCTTCCGGAAACAATCGGATTTCGCGGTTGGTTTTTAATTAATTTTATTTTGAGTCAGGCACGCGTTTCAAATGCATGCCAGCGAGGAATTGCCGCTTTCCAAAACCTGTCTATAAGCGCAAACCTTTGTCAAGTATTGCATTTCTTTCTTTAGATCATCCCTGAACTGGCAATTGCAGTATTTGGATAAGCCCCAATTTCCAAAAGCGGCCATGTTTTGTGATGACATTTTTTGACCTGTTCCGATTCTCAATTGAAAGTGGATTATATGGCATCCCATTGTCCACAGTATTCCTAATTCAATTAACCAATTAAACCGAACACAATGAACGAGCAAAAGATCTCCGTATTAATTCGCCACATCGCAGGCTCCAAAAAGGGCCAAGTGGAAAAATTTGAAGTCGCAAACACGCCAGAAATAAAGATTGGCCGCGGCCTGGAAAACAATGTAGGCTTCGATCCGGTGAAGGAGGACACCATTAGCCGAAACCACTGCAGTATTGTCCAGGATAGCGCAAACCCCGAACGTTTTTATATTTCCGACAGCCAGAGCAAGAATGGCACTTTTGTAAACGATTCACTGATTACTGGCAAAACCGAACTTTTTGCCGGCGATATCGTAAAGTTGGGAAAGGAAGGCCCCTCCTTTGAATTTGATCTTGATCCAAGGCCACAATCGCATATCAAAAAAACCCGCATCATCGACCCAGTGGCAATAAAGGAAACGAAAATACATTCTTCCAACGATTTGCCAAAGGCCACGTCAGAAAAGACCCCACCTGCAAAAGAAGGTATTGGCAAAAACACCATGCAGCACATGATCCGCGAATCGGAAAAGAAGGGCAAGACCGGGCTTTTAATAACGGTATTGGCGATTTTATTGCTTGCTTCCACGGGCGGGTATTTATTGTATAAGAAAACCGGTGTTAAAGAAATAGTCCACGTAAAAGATCCTAAAACCACCTTTACCCCAACCGAAATTGCCAAGGCCAACCAAGACAAGGTTGTTTATATTGAAATGGCCTGGAAGCTAACAAATACGGCATCGAGCGAGGAGATGTACCACGTTTATTACCCTGTTGTTCAAAAGGGACAAATTGTGGGCTATCAAGCGGCATACAGCCAAAATTCGCAAGGAGCAATTGTACCTTTTTTGGTCACTAAGGGCGACTATCTTAAGGCGCTTGGCAATGCCCAGGGCATTGAGCTTGATCTAATTGCGAGCGGCGGCAGCGGCAGCGGTTTTGTTGTGGATGAGCGGGGCTTCATTGCAACCAATAGACATGTAGCTTCCAATTGGCTTACCAGCTATCGTTTTCAGCAATATGCTTTTCCAGGGGTGCTTGTTGAGCCCGATCAAAATGGACAATTCGGTCCAAATTGGAACAAAACAGTTACCCAAGAAATGGTGGGCGAGTGGGTGCCCGGCAACGACAAAAGATACACCGGTGTGAATACCTATCTGGATGTAACATTTGCCAACAATTCACAAAGAACACCTGCGAAGATTGTACGTATTTCATCCACCCACGATGTGGCGATGATAAAAATTGATTTGCCTGAGGCTTTGCCAAAAGTGGATCTGTATGATAGTTATAATGAAATCCAGCCAGGAGATCCTGCAATTGTTATGGGATATCCCGGAATCGCCCCGGTGCAATTGGTGCTAAAGCGTTCGCAGGATGTATTTAATACCAATCCAGAAATTACCTCTGTTCCCGTTCCTACGGTTAGCAATGGAAATGTTGGGCGCATGGTGCGCGGCTCGGAAAAAAACAGCAAGATTGACGATTATCAATCAACCTTCGGCGATTATTATCAGCTTACTATCAATTCCACGGGTGGCGGGAATAGTGGCGGACCTATGTTTGATGAAAAAGGGCGCGTAGTGGGTGTTTACAGCGCCGGCAAATGGGAGCCCGGTACCTCGATCAGTTTTGCGGTTCCAATCAAATATGTAATGGAATTGATGGGGCGACAACAAGTAATTAAATAATTTTTTCAATCATTTTTTAAGGATGAATGTTTCTATTCCACCAGTTTCAATGAAGGCTGGTGGAAAATAGAAACATAAAACCAGCAATAGCTTTATGGGTTTTTTATTTTCAAAAAGTAAAAATAAGGCAGTAAGGCCAGCCAAAAATGAACGTAATATCAACGGCAATTTTTGTAAGGTTTATGCCATTTCCGAAACAGGCCCCGTACGTGATCACAACGAGGATTCCATTGCATTTTCATTTCCGGAGAACAACGAGGAAAACCTAATTGCGGTGGTTGCGGACGGAATGGGTGGCCACAACGCGGGGGAAGTTGCCAGCAAAATAGCCTGCGATGTGCTGCTAGACTTTTGTCTTCGGAACTGGAAGGAACATGCACCGGAAAAGTTGCTGAAAAACGCATTTTTGGAGGCACACCACTTCATTATTTCAATGGGAAACGCAAATCCGGAACAAAAGGGAATGGGCACCACGGCCACGGCCATTCTTTTCAAAAAGGGCATTTGTTATTTGGGCCACATTGGGGATAGCCGTGCTTATCTATTGAGAAATAAAAGCTTGACACAATTGAGCAAAGACCACACCTTGGTCAATCAAATGTTTGAAAATGGGGAAATTACCGAAACGGAACGGGATCGTCATCCCATGAAAAATGTGCTGTTGCAGGCCTTGGGCACAACACCTACCATACAGCCGCAAATTGTTTCGGATGGGTGGCATCTTAAGGAAGGCGATCGTTTATTATTGTGTTCCGATGGAGTTTACGATGTATTCAGCAACGATGATATTCGTGATTTTCTGTTAATGGATCAAGCAGAATTCGCTTTGGAATGTCTTAGTACGATGGCTATTTCCCGAAAGGTTTCCGATAATTATTCTTCGGTTTTAATTGAAATTTCACCGAAGGCACACGCACTTCCTTCTTTAACAAAAGAACATAATTTAATGAGATGAGCGGATTAGGCAGCCAATATGAAATTATCCAAAAGCTCGGTGAAGGCGGGATGGGCACGGTATATCTTGCAAAGGATACCCTAATCCATCGCTATGTGGCCATCAAGCAATTGCACCGAAAAGCGGGTGCGGAGGAAGAAAGTCTCGGCGAACGCTTTCAAGCGGAAGCCCTTGCACTTGCGAAACTAAACCATCCTAACGTTACCCATCTTTATTCCTTTATTCCCAAAGAGGACACTTATTGGATGATTATGGAATATGTGGAGGGGAAAACGCTGGAAGAATGGCTTTTTGTCCATAAAAAAATATCTTATCAGTTGGCCGGCAGTATTGCGGTACAGCTATTGGACGGACTATACCATGCGCACCGAAAAGGCATCATTCACCGCGATGTGAAACCTGCCAATGTAATGATCAATGAGGACGGGGAAGTTAAGATTATGGACTTTGGCATTGCGAGAATGCGAAACGCCCAACGCATTACCAGTCATGGCAAATCGATTGGAACGTTGGAATATATGGCCCCAGAGCAGATTCAAGGCCATGAAGGCGATGAGCGGACAGATGTGTATGCCGTTGGAAATATTCTTTACGAAATGCTCTGCGGCGCCACTCCTTTCCACAGCGATACCGACTACAGGCTGATGAAAGATAAATTGGAAAAACAGCCGAATTCCATCCTGCCGGAAAATCCTTCGGTACCGGTTGCGCTGGAAAAAATAATTTTTAAGGCACTCCAGCGCAATCCCGAAAAACGATACCAAACAGCGCGTGAAATGAAAACCGCCATCGAAAAATGTTTGGACGGTGCGCTGCTGGATCAAGCTACGCTTACAAAAGTGCTTAGGGCCTCCCAGGTTTTCACGGTTCCTGAAAAGGGAAATGAAATTATCTCGGTTGGTAAAATTCTATCGCGCGCAAAATCAATCTCGGGAAAATTCAAAGTTCCTGAATTTGGCGGAATCAAAGTTCCGGCTTTCAGCAAAATAAATAGACCCATCCTTATTCTTGGCGCCTCGGTGCTATTGTGTGCAATCCTCTTGTTGTGGGGTGCCGGTTCGGATACCGAAAATATGGAGGAAAAACCCAACGACGCACTTACGGTAACTTGGGAAGAGCCTATGGAACAGGTTCAAGAGGAAACTGCAAACCGCTCCAGCGGTAATCTTAATGAAACGCCAAGCGAGATGTACCAACGTATAGCAGAACCTACGAAAGAAACGGCAAAACCCGCCAAAAATAATTCCAAAAAGAATGGTAGCAGCAAAACGGAACCCAGACCTTTAAATACTGAAGCCCAAACCAAGGGCAATGAAAATACGGTAAAAGAACCCAAGATTTCACATCCACCCGCTGAGGTTCCGGCGGGAAAGGAAATTAGCGTAACCTTGCAGGAAGATTTAAGTTCGGAGGAAAAGGAACGCGACGGGAAACAATTTCGGCTAATAACCAATGAAGACGTCATGGCCGATAACAGGGTTATTATCCGAAAAGGGGCAACGGTTATGGGAAAGATTGTGGATTGTGTACCTTCCAATGACAGAAAAAAAGCATTGATCGGGTTTGTAATCCAATATGTGGAAGCGGTGGACGGCAGCAGGGTGAATTTAAAATCGGAACGGTTCAGATTGTATGCCGATGTTCCCGGAAAACCAGTTTTTTATCGTGCAGGGCAGACATTTGATGCTGTACTAAAACGCGGCACGGTTAATTAGCATTTATTATTTGGTAGCGGCAGTTGGCGCCATCTTCACTTTTGAATGATGACAATTTTTGAGGTATTCGATTAAAGGAAAAAATTCCATATTAACCTTAATCAATTTATGAATGAAAACATCAATACTTTTTTTCTGTCTTTTCTCTTTTACGTTACAAGCCCAAATCACCATTGATTGGCAAAATTCCTATGGCGAGGGCCAGGGAAATGACCATCAGCGAACCACGGATGGAGGTACCGTAATCGTTGGCGAAGCTTTTGTTGCGGGCAATGGAAGCAATGTAAAAATTATAAAGCTAAACAGCTCAGGTACTTTGCAATGGGAAAAATTATATGGTGGTTCCAATAACGATTCGGGCCGCTCCATACTGCAGACTGCAGACGGTGGCTATATTGCGGCCAGCGTCTCCAAATCGACCGATGGCGATGTGACGGGCAACCACGGCAATTATGATTTTTGGTTGCTACGTCTGGATGCCTCTGGCAATCTGCTTTGGCAGAAATCCTTCGGTGGTTCCGAGGAAGACTATGCCCATGAAATCATTCCCGCCAACGACGGGGGCTTTTTAATTGCGGGCCATACGTTTTCTGATAACGGCGATGTTACCGCCAATAATGGCATGGGTGATTTTTGGATAATCAAGATAGATGATGGCGGTAATTTGCTTTGGCAAAAAAACTATGGCGGTTCCGATGACGATCTCGCAACAGGAATTGTTGCAACTGCAGATGGTTATATTATTGTTGGACAATCTAGTTCCAGTAATGGCGATGTTTCACAAAATAATGGTGAAGCCGACGTTTGGACGGTAAAAATAAACAATAGTGGGGCAATGCAATGGGAGAAATCAACCGGGGGAAGTTTGGACGACTTTGGCAATGCCATAATTGTTACTGCAGATGGAGGCTTTGCGGTTTCGGGAGGTTCGTATTCCAACGATGGCGACATTTCCGGAAATCACGGCATAGTGGATTATTTGGTATTGAAATTTGATGCCGCTGGCACGTTGCAATGGCAAAAATCCTTGGGCGGCTCCCAAGATGAAATTAGTGAAAATCTTGCACAAACTGAGGACGGCGGATTCATTGTGTGTGGAAGCAGCCGTTCCTCGGATGGCGATGTATCGGTTTATTACGGCACATATACGGCCTGGCTGGTGAAATTAAACCCTGCCGGCGATTTAAGTTGGGAGAAATCCTTCGGTTCTACAGTGGTGGATTACTCATTTGCTTATTCCGTGGAAGAGCTTGTTGCCAACCAATTTATTGTTGCAGGGACACGCAATGGTATGTGGGCCATGGTCTTTCACTATGGAAATTTAGGTGTCGAAACGGCAATAACAAAAAACAACTTAGCTTTTCCGAACCCGACCACTGGCAATTTCACTATTGAACTTGGGAAAGATCAAAGAGAGGTAACTGTTGAAATAAGTAACGTTCAAGGGCAGATTATCTCTGTTGATAAATATAATTTGGTAAAAACCATAACTAACAACATTACTACTTCGGCGGGAATATATTTTGTGAAAATAACCACAGCCGAAGGCTCTTCTACTTTTAAAATAGTGAAGAAATAAGAACAAGTTGAAAATAGTTTCAATTGCAAACCCTGCCAAAATTTTGTTGAAATTAGGCAGGGTTTTTAATTGGTAGAAAATTAATTTTCCTTTTGTGGTGGTGTAATTAGCTGCAACAAAATCGCAATTCCCATTACCAACGCACAGCCCACCAAATTCAGCCACAGATAGGGCATAAGGTCTATATACCAAAAATAGATGACAATTATTTGTGTAATGAGTGCCGCGACAAAAACCGCTTTGCTTCGCACGAATTTTATAAAAAATGCCAACAGGAAAATGCCCAACACGTTTCCGTAGAAAATGGAGCCGATAATGTTTACCAACTGAATAAGATTGTCGAATAGATTTGCCGTGCAGGCCACCAAAATGGCAATTACGCCCCACAGAAAAGTGAAGCCCCGCGAGGCTGCTACATAGTGCTTTTCCCGCTTTCCTGGAACGTTTCGTTTGTAAAGATCAATGGCGGTGGTGCTTCCCAACGCATTTAACTCTGAGGCGGTGGACGACATTGCGGCGCTTAAAATAACTGCCAACAGTAAACCAATCAAGCCCCGAGGCAGGTTGGTCAATATGAAATGGATAAACACATAATCCTTGTCGTTTGTTTCCGCATTTGGATTTGCTTTTTTGATTACGGCAACCGATTGTTCGCGCAATTGGTTTTCAGATTCGTTCAACTTTTTGATTTCGGTCGCAACTGTTCGTCTTTCCTGCTCGGTTTCCGCTTTGGAAAATGTTATTTGGGTATCTGCGAGCTGCTCGTCCAACGCTGCTTTTTTTGCTTCCAAAGCCTTATATTCACTTGCGTATTCCGATTTGTTTACATTTTTTACAGCTGCGGGATTAAAATGGAGTGGCGAAGCATTGAACTGATAAAACACGAAAACCATCACCCCGATCAACAAAATGAAAAACTGCATGGGCACTTTCAAAAGGCCGTTCATAATCAGGCCCATTTGGCTTTGCTTGACGCTTCTTCCGGAAATATAGCGCTGCACCTGGCTTTGGTCTGTCCCGAAATAGGAGAGGGCCAAAAACGTTCCGCCAATGATTCCGCTCCAAAAAGTATAACGGTTTTCAAAATCGAAAGAAAAATCGAGGATGTCCATTTTGCCATTCGCGCCAGCAATTTCAAGCGCTTTGGTGAAGGAAATATCGAGCGGCAGATAATTCAATATCAATAAAAAAGCAATCAACATTCCGAAGAAAATCACCGCCATTTGCTGTTTCTGTGTAACATTCACGGCTTTGGTACCGCCGCTAACGGTGTAAATGATTACCAACAAACCGATGAGAATGTTGAGGTAAAGCAAATTCCAGCCAAGAACGGCGGAAAGAATAATGGAAGGCGCAAAAATGGTTATGCCGCAGGCGATCCCGCGCTGTACCAAAAATAGGATTGCGGTAAGCGTCCGCGTTTTTTTGTCGAATCGGCTTTCGAGATATTCGTAGGCCGTATAAACGTTCAGTCGGTGATAAATCGGGATAAAAACCAAACAGATAATGACCATCGCAATGGGCAATCCAAAATAGAACTGCACAAAGCCCATCCCGTCGTGAAAAGCCTGTCCCGGCGTGGAAAGAAAGGTTATGGCGCTGGCCTGGGTGGCCATAACGCTCAGGCCGATGGTCCACCAACTTGCACTGTTTCCGCCCTTTAGATAATCGCCCACATCGCGTTGCTGTCGGGCTTTCCAAGTTCCGTAAAGCACGATGAATACGAGGGTCCCGATTAATACAATCCAATCAATCTGCTGCATTTAGGCGAAGTTTTGCATTAACAAATAAAACAGATAAATATAGGCAGCGTTGAAGAGAAGCACCAACGTGTACTTCCATTTCCAGACGAATTTTTGTTTTTCTTCGGTCACTTTTTCTAAATTATTTCCCAATTGAAAGCAGATTCGCGAACAATCTATAGGCCCCGGGAACACCGGCTGGAAGTTCGCGGAAAAAGCTCAATCCCGTATAAATATAATACCCTTTTCCATATTTTGCCACGAGCAATGCGCCTTTCGTTTCGGCTTCGCCCTTGTCTTTCATTCCGAGGATTGGCGTGAATTCCTTGGCCCATTCGTTTGGAAAATAAAGTCCGCGTTCCTGCACCCAGCCTTCAAAATCGGCTTTGGTTATTTTGTTGGGAGTGTTTAAGATTGGATTTTTTTCATCGAGCATTTTTACTTCGGAAAATTCATCTGTAACGCGATCTCGGGAAAGTTTAAGCGAATAGGGCGCCAGATTTTGAGTAACCAAAGCGTGGTTCGTATTGTATTGTACCACCAGCGTACCGCCGTTTTCAACGTATTTATTGAGAATGGGCTGCGCAAAAACCAGTTCGGGAACGGTGTTATAGGCACGGATTCCAATTACGATTGCATCAAAATTTTTCAAAGTATTTTCTGAAATATTTGATGGATTTATGGTTGTGACCGAATACCCAATCTGCTGTAAACTTTCGGGAATTGCATCGCCGGCGCCATTAATGTAGCCAATATTCTGCCCCTTTTTCTGAATTGTAATCTTCGCCACTTTCGACTCCGACGGCAACAAAACGCTTTGATATGGAATGTGTTCGTAATCGATTGTTACCAATTCCCTGTCAATTGTTTTTCCTTCGGAAAGCACAATTGGTTCCAAATAGCCTTCATTTTGGCCTTGTGGTGGCGTGACCGAAAATTGAAAAGTTTGGGTTTCCCCATTTCTGTTAAGTTGAAAAGATTGCTGTGCTGGTTCCACTTTCCAACCTTCGGGATGCTGCAAACGTAGCGTTCCCGAAATGCTGTCTTTCACGGCGCGTACCAATACCGAAACATTTTCGGGCGTTTCGCTGGCAAAAATCAATACCTTTTCAGGAATACTCGAAGTAACTTCCGGCAACACTTCGAGCGGACGGTACACTTCGCCCTTTACGGGGTCGTTGAATTTGTAGATTATATCTTTTGTAAAAGGAATGGTTTCGTTTCCAAATTGCAGTTCAAAAGTAAGTTGTTCCAAAGCGGGCGTTTCGGGCAATCCAATCAAGGCTTCGGGTGCAGCGTACATGCCGACGCTTCCCTTTTCGTTCAGCCAATAGGGCGAAGAATACTTTGGGTTGTGAACCCCCGAATTGACCGTTATCTCCAGTTTTTTATCTTCATTAAATGGAAGTGCGGTGGCTTCATTCCAAAGGATTTTATCTTCCGAATTTTTGACCGTTTGCAAAACCACATCGGCATTGCCGCGATTAAGGGCTTCAACGGTTACTTTGAAATTTTCGTTCGGATTGATGGTATTTGCCTCGGAAACGGCCTCTAAAAAAATACCGCCGCAATCCAAAATGAGTTGTTTCAGTTGTTCGAGCTTTATTTTTCGCCAATGGGTATCTTTTAAACTTGAAACCAAAGGATACGCTTTCAATAGCTGCGGCAACATTTCCGAAGGATTTTTAAAATTGAAGTTTTCTTCCACTGGATTCAAAATAGCGCCAATTTCATTTCCGCCCTCAAGCCGCGACCACGTTGTATTTATTCCTTCAAACAAATTGTTGTTGGCGGGTCTTGAACCTTGCAACAATTCCAAATATTCGGTTTCGCTGCCGCGCGAGCCGGTGCTGCCAAAACCCTGCGATTTGTGCATACTTCGGCTCAACGAAGCGATTTCGCCATTGGAAAGGCCAAGCGATGGAAAAAAGTTTCCGGTTTCCACCGAAACAAGTTTCGATTTATCGGCTTTTTCAAATTTTTCCTGGCTGCCGTAAAACCACCACGAGGTATTGAAAAAGAGGCGTTGCGGTTTCCAAACGCCATATTTTTCCGCAGATTTTGGAAATTTTGAAGCATCATTAACCAAATCAAAAGCCTCAACGCTCAGCATTGCCGAAGCGGTGTGGTGGCCGTGCGTGCTGCCCGGACTGCGGTGGTCAAAACGATTGACGATGATATCGGGCTTGAATTTACGGATGGTCATAACCACATCGCTCAACACATCGGCTTTTGTCCAAAATTCAAAGGTTTCATCGGGGTTTTTGCTATAGCCAAAGTCGTTGGCTCGAGTAAAGAATTGTTGTCCGCCGTCAATCTTTCGCGCCTCCAGCAGTTCCTGGGTGCGGATTACGCCCAACAGTTCGCGCAATTCCGGGCCCACCAAATTTTGTCCACCATCGCCTCGGGTTATGGAAAGATAGGCGGTGTTTGCGTGCACATCGTTCACCAAATAGGATATGAGCCTTGTGTTCTCATCGTCGGGATGGGCGGCAATATAGAGAGCGGACCCAACGAAATTGAGTTTTTGAAGGTCGTGGAAAATTTGTGAAGCGGTTGGTTTTTTTGGAGCCTGGGCGGCCGCTGTTAGGGTAAAAATGTAAAGAAAAAGCCCGTAAAAATAAGGTATTCGCATAGCGATATGTGGTGAATAAATTGAAAACCTTCCAAAGATACTTATTTGCGAAAAATTATTCGTGGGGCAGGCCTTCCTTATTTTTATCGAATTCGTGCTGCTGCTCGTAAAATTCCTCGGGTTTAACAATGCTCACACCTTTTTGCAGCATCATACTGTTGGGATAGGTTATGATTTCATTATCCTTGGTGTGCAAGATAATATGAAACGTTTTTATGTCTTCAATAAAACCTTCGCAGGGCATTTCCTTGTCGTGGATTTTAATGTAATCGCCAATTTTATACGGAAAAGTGAAAAACATAATCACACCGCTGGTAACATTGCTTAGGATTGACCACTGCGCAAAAAAGGCGATTCCGATTACCGCAAAAACCGAAGACATTACGAGCCCCAAATTTCTGAAATCGACGCCCCAAATAAGAATAAGAACAACAACCATTATAAAAAAAACCGCAAAATCCACGTGCTTCATAATGAGACCCGTTCGGTGTTCCAATCGTTCGATTTTTTTGGCAAAATTGCGGACGGTCCGTTTAAGCAGCAGTCTTAGCAACAAGAGTACAATTATTAAAACGGCAGATTCTATAAGTTGAAGCGTATGTTCCTGAATATTCATAGTCTATTTTAGTTGAAGGGAATCCCGCAGGTTGAGGTTTTCGTTTTTGTTTTTGGTCCAGTAATCGCTTTTCATTCTTTTCAGTTTAACGGCAGTGGTTTTCAACCGAAGCGTGTCGTTTTGGTCGGCGGCATTTACCTCTTCCCATTTTTCAATTTCATAGGGAAAGGTACTGTGAAAAAAAAGCATCAGTTGGCGTTGCAGTCCGGGATAATTTAAGGTGTAAATGGTTATGGAATCGCCCTGTTTTAAACTGGCAAAAGCATTGTGTTCCTTAATTTCCTTATGCCGCAACCGCAGATATTCGAACGACGGAACTATCATAATATCGCCTGTGGGCAATTCCTCTGGGTTGATGCGGATGAGGTTCCAAAGCTCGTTTTCCAAATAAGTTTTGGGCAACGAAAGCTTTTGGTCGGCTTCGCCCTCAAAATAGGAGTGCGACTCAATTTCAAACTTTTCCCGATTGTTGAGCTGCATATACACCTGCCCACACCATTCCTGCACACTGTTGGTTACCTTCAACGGATGGTCCTTTTTTGCGATGGGACTAAAAGTGCTGCTCATAATGGAATAGGGATAAATGCCGGTGTTAAAATTCTTCATCTGGTTCAATTTCAGCACCGAAATGGTTTCAGGCCCAGCGTGGTTGGCCTTTACCTGTGAATCGGGCAAAAAATCTTCCGTAACAAAAATATTCACCGCCGTGCCCTCGCGAATCTCCCCATAGCGTTCCTGCGAGAGGCGATAGGAAGTTATTTCGGCAGTACCGCCATACCAATATGCTTTAAATTCTTCTGAAATATTCCGGGAAGGAAGGTTTTTGGAGCTATTTTTTTGGGTAACCGTGCCGCGTAGGTCTTTTTTTTCTTCGGAAGAATTGCAGCCCGTCAAAACAGCGGCAATCATTAAAAAGACGATCGGTTTAAAAAAATCCATTGTTTGCAATTTTAGCCAAAAATACCATATTTTCAACGGTCGGCAATCTCGGTTAACGTTTTGTAAACAAGTCGCGTGGGAAGGCCCATTACATTGAAATAGCAACCTTCAATTTTTTCAATGCCAATATAGCCAATCCATTCCTGGATACCATAGCTTCCGGCTTTGTCGAAGGGTTTATAGTTGGTGATATAAAATTCGATTTCGGCTTCGGAAAGTGGTCGGAACCAAACTTTGGTGGTGTCGTTTACCGTACGCTGAAAATTTTTGGAAGTAAAGCAAACCGATGTAATAACCTCGTGCATTTGTCCGCTAAGGGATTGGAGCATTCTTTTTGCATCCGAAGCGTTTTCCGGTTTGTTGAGTGCCTTTTCATCTTTCCAAACAATGGTGTCGCTGGTAATCAAAATATCGCTATCGCTTAAATTTTTAAAAGCCGATGCCTTTAATTTCGCAAGATAATCGGTTATTTCTGCCTTGCTTAAATTCTCCGGAAAGTTTTCCTCGACCGGTTGCACTTGAATCTTGAATTCGATGTTCAATTCCTTAAAAAATGCCTGTCTTCGTGGCGAACCGGAAGCAAGGATGATATTGTAGTTTTTTAATTTTTCGCGAAGCATAATTTAGTTTTTAAGTTGCAGGTTGCAGGTTGCAGGTTTGGCAGGCTATTTCAAAAGTACGAAGCGGTAGAGGGGTATGGAGCAAATTCCAAGAAACATTATTAATTTCAACAATTTTGAAAGAAATCTAAAATCCTTAAAAGTGGTGGCGTCATAGGCCTTTACACAAAAATAGAGTAGGGGCGCGAGGATGCAAAACAGAAAATACAACAAAACTATTTTGCTGTTATACAGAAAGTTATACATAAATACGACTACTCCAAAAACAAGAATTACTCCCAAAACAAAAACAATTGAACTGGTTCTTTTCCGGCCCAGTGCAATTGGAAGGGTATTTCTTTCGCCTTTTTTATCGCCGTTGATATCTTGAAGGTCTTTTACGATTTCGCGGATAAAAGTTATAAAAAATGCAAACAGTGCGTATTGAAGCACAATTTTAAAAACAATCGATTGGCCCACTTGGTTTTGGGGCGTTATTGGGGGAACTAGATCAAAAAGAGCAACAATAATCAGGCTCATCGCCACCAAGGCCGAAACCAAAAGATTGCCGACCAAAAAAAGTCCCTTGAAATAGGAAGCATACAAATAGAGCAAAGCCGAAAAAGCGATAAAAAGAGCGGCAAAACTGGGTCTTCCGATACTATTGGCAAGGTAAAAACCCAGCGCCACGCCGGCAATATTAAAAGCAATAAAAAGCGTATGGGCTTGTTGTTCGGAGAGTTTTGTGCCAATCAATACCTTCTTTGGTTTGTTGATTCTGTCAATTTCCACATCGTAGATATCGTTGATGATATTGCCTGCGGCTGCAATACAGACCGTAGCCACAACCAGCAAGCCAAAGTGGAAATCCGTCAACGCCATGGCAACGCCAAGCGTTCCGAACAGGCTGTATTTTAATAAAACCTGCACTAAAACTAGGAACAGAAGATTTTGATATCGAATTAGGTAAAGGTAACTCAAGGTTTTAGGGTGAAAGTGCTCATTTTAATAGCTATTTAAGGAAAAAAAGTCGGGGGACTTTTCTTTTAAAAATTAATCATATTTCGCATTGGTTTGGTTGCTATGCCATTTTCCCTGCACTTTTAGCACCTGTTCAATCACGTCGCGAACGCAGCCTTTGCCGCCCTTTTTGTGTGACACATATTTTGAGATTGCCTTTATTTCCGGCACCGCGTCTTGGGGGCAGGTGGGCAGGCCTACTTCCTGCATTATTTCAAAATCGGGCAGGTCGTCGCCCATATAGAGCGTGTTTTGGGGTTGTATTTTTTTCGATTTTAAATAATCTTCCAAAATTTGGGTCTTGTTTTGGGCGCCAAGAAAGATATCTTCAATTCCCAAGTTTTGGAGTCTTATCCGCACACCCTCGTTGGAACCTCCGGAAATAATACACACGTTAAAACCCTGTTCAATGGCGGTCTTCAGTCCGTAACCGTCCTTAATATGCATGGTTCGGAACATTTCTCCCTGCGTGTTTACTTGGATGGTCCCGTCCGTAAGAACGCCATCCACATCAAAAATAAAGGTGGTGATGTGTTTTAAATATTCCTTATAGCTTTTTTCCATATTTCTGGTTTAACTGTGCCGTGAAGAGTTCGTATATTTTGGAATACGGACTGTTGGCCAACAAATGTAAATGTTTTTCAATGGTTTTTTTATCGTTGCGTTTGGCGGGCCCGGTCTGCGCTTCTTCGGGCGAAAGTGTTTTGATTTTGGAAGCTGTTTCGGCAATTAGTGGCTTTAATAGATCGAAGGACAAATGTTCTTCTTCTAAAATTTCGCTGCCAATTTCATATAAATGGTTTACGAAATTGTTCACGAATACGGCGGCAAGATGGAGCTTGGCCCGTTTTTCGGATGGAATTTCCACTACGTTTTCCGAAATGGTTTCGGCTACCTTGCGCAAAAGCGCTAAATCTTGTGGGTTTTCGGCTTCAAGGCAGATGGGAATTTCGTTAAAATCTACCTTTCTTTGTTTGCTAAAAGTCTGTAATGGATAGAAAACCCCGCGACGGTTTTTCGCGGACAGCACCTCCATAGCCGCCCCGCCGGAAGTGTGCGCCACCAATTTATTTTGAAATGGCAAAGTTTCTGAAAAACTGGCAATGGCGTCGTCGGGAATTCCGATTATATACAAATCTGCCTCAGCAATATTTTCAATGGCATCAGTAAAAGGAATGTTTTTCAAACGCAAATCCTTCGGAAGGGGGTTTCGATTAAAAACCTGAACCACAGAAATTTCCAACTGCGTGCTTAAAGCATTCAGCAAATGGCTGTTCACATTTCCAAAGCCAAGCAAAACTACTTTTATCATAGCGCGAATTTAGCGGATTTTTGTTTAAAGTTAGGAATAGGGATTAGGGATTAGGGATTTGGGATTTTGGATTTGGGATTAGGGATTAGGGATTAGGGATTTGAGATTTGGGATTTGGGTTAGGGGCTTTTTGCTCTTTGCTCTTAGCTTTTAGCTTACAGCACACAGTTTATAGCTTACAGCTTACAGCCTACAGCATACAGCGTATAGCCTAAAGCCTAAAGCCTAAAGCCTAAAGCCTAAAGCATATAGCCTACAACCTACAACCTACACCCTATTTTATCGGAACACCTTGTGTTTGATCAACCTTATTTCGCCATCCTGCTCCAATTGTTTGATGGCCCTTATTACCGTTTCCACCCGTTGCCCGGTGAGGTCGGCAATCTGCTGGCGCGTCAATTCCACTTGAAAGGGTTGGTCCGTGCCATATTTGCGTTTCAAAAAATCAATCAAAGTCAAAATGCGGTGCTCAGGCGGATGCACCGAAATTTCCTTTAGAATGGTGGCTTTGTAATAAAGTCGCTTGGCCAACGCCCGGGTAAATCTCAAGTTTACCTCCGGATTCTCGGTTAGCAGTTCAAACAAGCTGGTTTTGTTTAATTTGTAAAGTGTCGTGGGTTTTACGGCAGCCGCGGAAGCGGGATATTTAAAATCGCCCAGCAGGGGCGGTTCGCCAAAACTTTCGCCATCATAAAAAATTCCCTGCACAAATTCCTTTCCCTGTTCGTTGAGATTGAACATTTTTACTTCTCCTTGCTTTACCTGAAAATAAAAATCCGCACGGCCTTTTTCAGAAATAATAATCTCGTTGGCTTTAATGTTTTCAAGGGTTGCACCGTAGTCCAACAATAGATTTTCGGGAATCATAGGTTTATGATTTGCCTCATAAAATAAGGCTTTAATGGCAGTGTAAATTTACACCATAAAAATCAAAACCCTATTTTATATTATGAAAACCCTTTCCATAAAAAACATGCAGCACGAATTTGAACACGATTATTATATGTATGTTCCGCTCACCATAATTCTGAACAGTTGCATCGGCTCGCTTGCCGCGATGACTATTTTGGCGCAGGGAACTTCCCTAATTTCGGGAGTGGAGCTCACCTTGTGCGTTTCGCTTTGTATGGGCTATAACGCCGTTCTGCTTGCAGGTTCAAACCGAAAATTTGCCTTTTGGTTGCTGGCCATAAGTTTGGTGGTAAATATGTTATTGATTTTGATAACTTTGCTCTAAAAAAAATGGCAAAAAAGGAAATTGCGTCCCGCGAAGAGGTGTCTCTGCTCGTTCATACTTTTTATGGTAAAGTGAGGAAAGACGCCTTGTTGGGGCCTATATTCAACGGAATAATCAACGATTGGGAAACCCATCTCGAACTGCTTACCGATTTTTGGGAAACAAACCTTTTCTTTAAACGAAAATATTTCGGAAACCCTATGCACGCCCACATTGAGGTTGACAAAAAAGTGGGCGGCACCATCAACGAGCTTCACTTTGGCACGTGGATCAATTTATGGCACCAAACCATAGATGAACTTTTTGAAGGCGAAACTGCCGAGGTGGCGAAAAACCGCGCCCGGAATATGGGTACCTTTATCCATTTGAACGTCTTCAATGCACGAAATCCGGAAGGCCAAAATCAGGAATAGTTCCATTATTTCAGTAGTCTAAATGGGCACAATTGCGTATTTTTGCGCCAAAATTTCCCTGAAATGCTAAAAAAGATTTCCTCCGTTCTTTTCTCTACCCGTTTAACCGCTGTTTTGTTTCTCGTTTTTGCCGCTGCGATGGCCGCTGGAACCTTTATGGACGCCGATTCGCAAAGCCCTCCAACCGCCTACACGCGCGAACTTATCTATAATGCGTGGTGGTTTGAGGCCATAATGTTGCTTTTTATGGTCAATTTTGTGGGCAATATTTTTCGTTACAACCTCCATAAACCAAAAATGTGGGCATCGCTGATGCTTCACTTGGCGTTTATTCTGGTTATTCTGGGCGCGTTTGTTACCCGCTATATCGGTTTTGAGGGAATCATGCACATCCGCGAGGGACAGACCGAAAACAGCATACTTTCCGAGCAAACGTATTTGGAGGTTTTTATTGATGGCGATTATACCATTGATGGAGTGGCCCAGCGCCGAAAATTGAAACCCAAGAAATTAAGGCTTTCCGAAAAGCTCAACAACAATTTTGAAATCGAAACCGATTATAACAACCAGCCTGTAACCATAAAATTTAAAAAGTTTATTGATGGTGCAGTAGAAGGGCTTACCCCTGATGAAAATGGCGAGTCCTATTTAAAAATAGTTGAATCCGGCGGAGGCGAACGCCACGATCATTGGGTGAAAGTGGGCGAGGTTTCCAACATCCACAATATTCTTTTCGCAATAAATAAGCCTACTCAAGGAGCTATCAATATAACCTATTCCGAAGATGGGAACTACACCATTTCCAGCCCGTTCGAAGGCAATTTTATGCGAATGGCAGACCAAATGGAGGGGTCGGTTTTGGCAGACAGCGTGCAGCCGTTCAACCTCCGTTCGCTCTACCGTATGGGAGGAATCGCTTTCGTAGTGCCGGAACCCGTTACAAAAGGCAGTTTCGGAATTGTGAAGGCAGGCCCGGGTGAACCTGCCAACCAAGATGCGCTCATCGTTGAAATTTCTTCGGAAGGGGAAACCAAGACGGCGGCCATGCTGGGTGGAAAGGGAACCGCACCAAATCCCGTGGAAACGGAAATTGCCGGCCTAAAAGTATATACAAGCTATGGTTCCAAGGAAATTGAGCTGCCTTTCAGCATCACGCTAAATGATTTTATTGCAGAAAAATATCCCGGCACGGAAAAAGGATATTCTTCCTTTAAAAGCAAGGTAACGGTTATCGACCCCGACAAAACCCATTTTGATGCCGATATTTTTATGAACAACGTGCTCGACCATCACGGGTTCCGGTTTTTTCAGTCCGGTTTCGATCCCGATGAAGGGGGTACCATCCTTTCGGTAAACCACGACTGGTGGGGAACTTGGATTACCTATATTGGCTACTTTTTCCTTTACATCGGTTTGATGGGCATTCTTTTCTTCAAAGGCAGTCGATTCAAAAATCTGGAAAAAATTCTTGATCGCATAAAAAAGAAAAAGGCGGCTTTAACGTTTTTGGTCCTGATTTTACTTTCGGTGCCCGCACTGGCGCAGGAAGCCCAAGCACCAGCGCATACTTCACTGCCCAAAAGCCAGATCGATTCCATCATTAAGGCCAATGCCGTCAGCAAGGAACACGCTGCAAAATTCGGGCATCTCATTATCCAGGACAATGGTCGGATGAAGCCTATAAATACCTTTGCCAGTGAGCTGCTCCGAAAAATAAGCAGAAACGATCATTACGAAGGTTTGGATGCCAATCAGGTTTTTCTTTCGATGACCGAATTTCCAAGAATTTGGGTCGAAGTTCCTTTAATTTATCTAAAAAGGGGCAATGATAGCATCCGCCACGTGGCCGGGGTGCCCGATGGCCAAAAGGATATTTCGTTGCTCAATCTTTTTGACGAAAAGGGAAATTATAAGCTGGAACCCTTTTTGGAAGCGGCCACACGAACCAATACGCCCAACCAATTCCAAAAGGATTTTATCCGTGCCCACGAAAACTTTTCGCTTTTAAATGCGGCTCTTAGCGGCAGCATTTTAAAAATTTTTCCCATTCCGGGCGATGAGGGCAATAAATGGGTTTCCTACCCCGAGCTGGCCGAGGCCAATTTAAAGGGAATGGATTCACTGTATGCCAGAAATATCTTGCCGTTGTATTTTGACAGTTTGAAGAAAGCGCGGGAAACCGGCGATTATACCCAAGCCAATGAATTTTTGGAAAGCATCACCAATTTTCAGAAAAAATATGGGGCCGAAGTAATGCCATCGGAAACAAAACTTCGGGCAGAAACCATTTACAACCAAGCCGATATATTTAACAGATTGTATAAATATTTCGCTGTTTTCGGAATTTTAATGATGGTATTCATTATAGCCCAACTTTTTAAAGATCGGAAGGTGCTTCGCGTTCTTATAAAAGCCTCAAAAGTATTGATGTGGGTTTTCTTTATAGTCATGACCCTTGGTTTGGCGCTGCGGTGGTACGTTAGCGGCCACGCACCTTGGAGCGATGCCTATGAATCTGTTGTGTATGTAGCCTGGGCCACCATCTTTTTTGGGCTTGCCTTTGGGCGCAAGAGCGACCTTACGGTTGCTTCCACGGCCTTTGCGGGGGCAATTATTCTTTGGGTGGCGCACGAAAATTGGCTCGATCCCTCCATCGCAAACCTTCAACCGGTTTTGGACAGCTATTGGCTGATGATCCACGTGGCGGTAATCGTTATGAGCTATGGTCCCTTTACCTTGGGAATGATTTTGGGAGCTACCTCATTGTTCCTAATGATTTTTACTACGAAGCGCAATTACAAAAACATGGAAATCAACGTAAGCGAGTTGACCGTGGTGACCGAAATGGCGCTCACCGTGGGCTTGGTTCTGCTCACCATCGGGAACTTTTTGGGTGGGCAATGGGCCAATGAAAGTTGGGGCCGCTATTGGGGCTGGGATCCAAAGGAAACTTGGGCTCTGATTAGCATTATGATCTATGCATTTGTAATCCACGCGCGATTGGTGCCGGGCCTTCGAGGTCGCTGGACCTTCAATGTTTTGGCGCTATTTGCCTACGCCTCTATTATGATGACCTATTTTGGAGTGAATTTTTACCTGAGCGGCCTGCATAGTTATGCGAGCGGCGATGCCCCTGCAACTCCCACATTTGTTTGGTACATCACTGGTTTCGCAGTGCTCCTAAGCGCGGTTTCCTATTTTAGGTACAAGAAATTTTATGGGAAGAAAAGCAAGTCTAAAAAGAAAGCTATTGAATAAAAAAAATGACCACGAATTCACGAATATTTTTAAGCAATAATTCGTGACTTCGTGGTTTATAGAATCTACACTCGTCAAGCAATTAGACCATATCCTCCGGTTTTACCCACGCATCAAATTCCTCGGCGGTCAAATAGCCAAGATTTACGGCTTCCTCTTTCAAAGTAGTGCCATTTTTATGGGCCGTGTTCGCAATTTCCGCAGCCTTGTAATAACCAATCTTCGGATTCAAGGCCGTTACGAGCATTAAACTATTGTTCAATTGTTTTTTAATTACTTCGTAATTGGGCTCGATCCCTTGGGCGCAGTGAACATCAAACGACACACAGGCGTCGCCCAACAATTGGGCCGATTGCAGAAAGTTGGCAGCCATAACGGGTTTAAAAACATTCAACTCAAATTGGCCCTGCAAACCACCAACGGCAATCGCCATATCGTTTCCGATAACTTGGGCACAGACCATTGTAAGCGCCTCACATTGGGTTGGGTTTACCTTTCCGGGCATAATGGACGATCCCGGCTCGTTGGCAGGAATGGTTATTTCGCCAATACCACTGCGCGGGCCGCTGGAAAGCATGCGCACGTCGTTGGCAATTTTGTTTAAGGAAACCGCCAATTGTTTCAGGGCGCCGTGGCTTTCCACCAAGGCATCGTGGGCAGCGAGGGCCTCAAATTTATTTTTTGCGGTAATGAAAGGAAGCTCCGTAAATTTTGCGATATATTCGGCCACTTTCACATCATAGCCTTTTGGGGTGTTCAAACCAGTGCCTACGGCCGTTCCGCCCAACGCCAATTCGGACAAATGGGGAAGCGTATTTTTTAAGGCCTTAAGTCCGTGTTCCAACTGTGCGGCGTAACCACTGAATTCCTGCCCAAGGGTTAGGGGAGTGGCGTCCATAAAATGGGTGCGGCCAATTTTCACGACGTCTTTAAATTCGACAGCTTTTTTGGCAAGGGTTTTTTGAAGCTGTTCTACGCCCGGAATGGTGTTTTCCACCAGTTTTTTATAAGCCGCAATGTGCATGCCTGTGGGGAAGGTATCGTTGGATGACTGCGATTTGTTTACGTCATCGTTCGGTTGGAGGGTTTTGTCGCCTTCGCCAATGGTTTTGCCGGCCAATTGGTGGGCGCGGTTTGCGATAACTTCATTTACGTTCATATTGCTTTGGGTACCGCTGCCGGTCTGCCAGATTACCAATGGAAACTGGTCGTCGTGCTTGCCTTCCAAAATTTCATCACAAACCTTCGCGATCAAATTTCGTTTCTCCTCTGAAAGAACGCCCAAATCACAATTGGTGTAGGCAGCAGCTTTTTTTAGATAGGCAAAACCGTAAATAATTTCCAGCGGCATCGAGGCTTTTGGTCCAATTTTGAAGTTTTCGAAGGAACGCTCGGTTTGGGCGCCCCAAAGTTTGTTTGCGGGCACTTTTACCTCGCCCATAGTGTCTTTTTCAATTCTATATTGCATAGTGAAAGGATTTATTTTGAAATGATTAAACCCGAAAGGGTAAATTTCGAACTTGCCCACAAAGGTAACGAAAAGGCAAAAGTTGTTCAACCCGCGTGGCTGTTTATTTGTTGTGCATAAATCGAAAAATTTTATTGCTGATTTTCAAAAAAACCTTTTATCTTTGGGGCATCATTTTAAAACCACCAATCTATGTTTACCTTTGAACAATATTTAGGATTTTTAGCATTTTTGATTATTTTGACCATGGGTTTTTGGCTGATGATCTTTTTGGTAAGCATTCTTCCTTACTGGATCGGTGGTTCGCTTTATGAAAACTGGAAAATGAAGCGCGAAGCAAAGCGAAAAAAAGAGGTTAATGGCTAATAAAAAAAAGGCATAAAAAAACAGGGGGAATCCAATATTGGTTCCCCCTGTTTTTTTGCAATTAATCGAAGCCTATCCCTCGAATCCGCCCTCATCAAATCCGCCATCGCGTTCGGGGCGTTGGCGCTGTTTCTTTTGGTTGAACCGATAGGTAAAACTAAGGGTTACCTGCCGCTGTCTCCATTGGAATTCGCTTTCACTGCTAAAGGTATCGGTCAGGGTAAAGCTATTTCTTTTTCGGGTATTTAATAAATCGCTAACGTTCAAAGCCAAAGTGCCGTTGTCGTCCATTATATCCTTGCTTAGGGCCATATCTACCGAAAGGATGCCATCGGTTTCGGTCTGTGCGTTGTTGGAAGGCCCGCGGTAAAACGCATTGGTTTGCCAATCAATTTTTGCGGGAAGTTTCACTTTGCTACTGAAACGGCCAAAATAGCTGGTGTTTTCGGCGCCGTAATCCACATTGTTGTAGTACCCTTCCGTTTTAAAGAAGAAATAATTGAAGCTACCATTTAAGTTGAGCCATTTGGTAGGGTTCACCAAAAGGCCCAGTTCAAAACCATAGCGTTGGTTTGTGGACAGGTTTATGGGCAAGGTTCGGATTACGGGAATTCCATTGCTGGTAACTTCTCCCGTTTCCTCCTGCACCCTTTCAAAGGCATCGGTTTCGTGTTGATAATAGACCGAAGTGGTTAAGGTCAATTTTTTCCATCGCTTCAGATAGCCAAGATCAAAAGCGCTCGCATAGGCAGGATCCAAATCGGGATTGCCCTGAAAAACGTTCGCCTCGCTGGATCGGGAAGGGAACGGATTGATAAACCAGTGCCGCGGCCGATTGATGCGTCGGTTGTAGCCCAAGGTAATATTTTCGTTTTCCTTTATTTCAAACGTAAAATTTACGGTGGGAAAAAGTCCCGTGTAGTTTTTGTCGAAATTTAAATTGAAAGGGGTGTCTCCGAGCACATTTTCCGCAGCTACTTCTCCTTTCAACTGGGTATTTTCTACCCGAAGCCCCAACAGAAATGAAAATTTCCCAAACTTATTTCCATATTGCGAATAGAAGGCATTCACATTTTCATTATAAGTGAAAATATTGGAAAGGCTGTCGTTTTTAATGAAATTTCCGCTGGTGCCCACCTCCTGAAAAAGTGCGTAATCGGTAACGGTTTCATCAAAACTGCCTCGGTAGCCCGCTTCAAATTGTGCATTTTCGCCTATGGGCAACACGTAATCGGCCTGGGCCAGAAATTCGGTCTGTTTTCTTTTTTCAAGAATATCCTCCTGTGGCAACGTAGTGTTGTTTGGAAAAACGGTTTGCTGCGAAATCAACGACCGGTTCGTATCGCGGCTATTTTCATACTGCAGGTCGGCGGTCAATTTATGGCCGTGGTCGTTTAAATTATTGGTATAGTTCAAGGAAGTTTGAAAGGTTTCATCGTCTTCCGATTCAATCTCCACGCGCGAAATTCGCTCCTCCAAATTGGCGTTGTTATAGTTAAACGCGTTGTTCGTGGTTTTATCGGTGCCATCGCCTTTTCGATAAAATCCGATTGCCGTAACAGACGATTTTTCGGTTAGGTAATATTCAATTCCCAAATTGGTGTTGAAACCTTTGCCCATGCGGTCGTATTTTCTACGTTCGATTACTTGGTCATACTGGGGCGCAATGGTTATGGGCTCTCCATCATCGTCCAAAACCGGATTGCCATTTTCGTCCAGCAAGGGGCGGGAAAAATAGTTGTTGTCGAAAAATGCACTTCCGGGGCCATTGCGATAATAGACGCCCGTAGTGTTGAAAATGTTGAATTTGCTGGTGCGTAAATTAATATTTCCGGAAACGCTACTGTTCAATGGCACCCCTATATTCGTGCTGAGCGAGCCATTAAGTCCCAAGGTTTTTTCTTTTTTAAGGATAATATTTAAAATGCCCGCAGTGCCTTCGGCATCATAACGCGCCGAGGGAGAGGTAATTACTTCCACCCGCTCAATGGTTTCCGCGGGCAATTGGCGCAGCGCATCGGTAGAGCCGAACCCTGCCAATGCAGATGGTTTTCCGTTAATCAGGATGCGAACGTTGTCATTTCCGCGCAGCGCGATCGTGCCGTCAACATCCACCGTTACAGAAGGAACGTTGTTAAGGGCATCACTCACCGTAGCCCCGCCCGAGGTAAGGTCTTTGCCAATATTGTATATTTTTTTATCGAGCCGTATCTGTACTTCCGTATTTTCTGCCCGCACAACCACTTCGTCCAGACTGGCGGCATCCAGCGCCAACCGGACCGTTGGCAATTGGGTATTCTTCGTAAGGTTTTGGTTGGGCAGTTCTTTCGCTTTATAGGAAATGAATTCATATTTTACCGTATAAACTCCCGCCGGAACCTCAATATTGAAATGGCCGTCCATATCTGTTATTCCCCCTGTAACCACTTTTCCTTGTTTGTCAATAAAGGAAACCGTGGAATATTCAAGAGGATAATCAGTTCCTTGCTCGAGTATGGTGCCTTTAACGGTAATTGATTTTTTTTCAGGTTGTTGTGCGAAGGAGAAAATTGTCGCGAAAGCCAGTAAAATGGAAAGGGTAAATTTCATGAATTTTTTAACTATTATGACCCGCGAAAATACCCTTGGTTTCAATAAGAACTGCTAATTTTCTGTTAAATAAAAAAAGGCAATTTATAAAATATCCAAGACTTTCTCTGGCGGTCGGCCCACCACGGCCTGGGTGCCCTTGATGGCGATGGGACGTTCCATCAATTTTGGATATTTAACCAGTGCTTCCATAATTTCTTCGTCCTTCATTGGCTTTCCCTGAAAATGGGTTTTCCATTCCGGCTCTTGTTTGCGAACCAATGCTATGGGGCTTATTCCCAAAAGCTCAATAATTTGCTTTAATTCACGCACCGAAGGCGGGTTTTCAAGATATTTTATGGTTTCAATAGTTTCGCCGGCTTCTTCCAATAATTGCAGTGCTTGGCGCGATTTGCTACAGCGCGGATTGTGATAAAGTGTGGTCATAGTTAACTCCATTTTTTATTTTTTGAATAATGCCTCCAACTCCAAGTTGTAGTCATATTGCAGATCTTCGTGCAAGGCCGTTATCTTCTTTGAAATAGCATCGATTTGCCGATCGTATAAATTGGAAAGAGCGGCGTTCCGTTTTATGGACGGTTTGAAATTCTTTAGTTTTTCACAAAAAAAAAGTAATAGCGCAATTTCGGTTTCCTTATTTTGCGAATAGCGTATGTGCTTTTTTAAATCCCTCAATATCTTTCGGACGGACTTTTTGATAAAATAAAAACTTTTGGTGTTAATGGCGGCAAACGCATCGTCCATTTCAGCTTTTATATTTTTTATGAAAGCCTCCTCATTGTTTGCCTCGAAGAGTAAATAGGTGAGCAGTTCCTTATTTTCCTTTTTGAATTTCGACAGACGTAGGCACAGCGCGATGAGTTCCTGCCGGTCGTTGTGTTCCAGTTCGGTTTTTATTTCCTTTAGGGAAGCGGCCTTCATAGCTTGTATTTGTGGTAAAAGTAGCATTTATTTCGGCGGGGTTATAATTGACAAATTTTTTTGTTTACTTTTAAAATCGCAAAAAAAACCAATGGATTTAAAAAAAATACGCTGCTGCTTCCTGTTCGTTTTTTCCCTTTGCAACATAGCGCCCGCCCAAACCCAGTTAACAGATAAACAATTTGAAACCTACGACCTGCTCGTTGGTGCGGAAAACACCAACCTATATAACGGCACCGAATTTACCGACCTGTTTTTAAATACCGACGGAACCTATCGCTACTTTAAGGGGTTTGATTATACGCCCGGAACGATTGTTTACAATGGCCAATATTATGTGGACGTTTTGCTGAAATACGATGTTTTGGAGGACAATCTACTCGCGCGCTCCGATGATAACTTAAGTGTTTTCAATATTCAGTTACTCCCCGAATTTGTGGAATCGTTTACGGTGCGTGGCCATCATTTTGTCAAAATTCCCAAAACGGACCTCCCATTTTCAGGCAATGGCTATTTTGAGGTGGCCTATCTTGGGGATGCCCTTGGGTTGTATGTTAAACGCAATAAGAAAAAAAGGGAAAAACCCTTAAAGACCGGCATCCAATATAGCTTTGCCGAAAGCGACAGTTATATTTTAAAGCAGGGCTCGGGCTACAACCTTTTGGGCGGTGGGCGCGACCTTCGCAAGCTTTTTCCGGGGAAGGAGGACGAAATCCGAAAATTTTACAAAAGCCATAAATCCCTCGAAAAATCAAATCCCGACAAGTTTTATATCAATTTGATCCAATATTTGGACGGGCAAATTTCCCAAAGAAAATAAATTTAATGTGATGCGCATTCCTATGCAAAATAGATTTTTTGCCCTATTTATATTTTTTGTTTTCAGCAAAAGCCTTCTTGCGCAGACAGAGCAGGGTATTACGGTTTCATTTAAAAATACGCCTTTGTCCGAAGCCGTGCTTCAGGTTGAATCGCTCTCCCAAAAACAGTTTTTCTTTGAGAAATCGTGGTTACAGGGCTATTTTGTTTCGGAAAATTTTGAAGCTGAAACGCTTCGGAATGTTTTGGAGCGCCTCTTCAAAAACACCTCCATCAACTATCTGCTGAAAGATGACAGGGTTATTTTGCTGAACAATACCTATGTTTATTCGGAATTGCCTTCTAATTTCTTCAATTTGGAAAAAACTGGCGAAAAAGAAAATGTTGATAACAACAATGCGCCCATTTTTCAGGAAGAATATTCCGCCGGACCGACCGCGCAGCAGCGCAGATTAGTGACTATTGGGAAACAGCGGCCGAATTCCGCAAACAAAACCTTTGTATTGACGGGTGTTTTTAAAAATTCGAAAACAGGGGAACCGCTTCAAAATCTTTCAATTTCTACCGTGGACCGAAGCAAATATGCGGTTACCGATGCGGACGGTCGATACCAAATTCGGCTTCCATACGGTTTGAACAAGTTGGAAACCAATCTTTTGGGGTTTGAAAAAATTCGGCAAGACGTGATTATGTATGGCGACGGTTCCCTTAATCTGGAATTGCACGAAAACACCGAGTCGCTAGAGGAAGTGGTCGTAAAATCGAAAAAGGACGCCAACGTGCGCGATGCCGTGGTGGGCGTAACGAATATTGATATCGAAACCATCAAAACCATTCCGTTGGTTTTGGGGGAACGCGACCTTTTGAAAGTGGCCACTACCATGCCGGGAATTAAAACTACCGGCGAAGGCTCCAGCGGGTTTAACGTTCGGGGCGGAAGGGCAGACCAAAACCTGATTTTGCTGGACGATGCAGTACTCTATAATCCTTCCCATTTTTTGGGTTTCTTTTCTGCGGTAAATCCATTCACCACGGGTAGCATGGAAATTTACAAAGCAAGTATTCCCGCGGAATATGGAGGACGGCTTTCCTCGGTTTTTGATATCGAAACCAAATCGGGCGATATGGAGAAATTTAAAGGCGAAGGCTCTGTGGGTCCCATAACGGCCAACCTGGCGGTGGAAGTTCCCGTGGTAAAACAAAAGGCTTCGGTAATTGCGGGTTTTAGGGCCACCTATTCCGATTGGATTTTAAGAAGCCTAAAAGAAGACGAGCTACAAAACAGTGAGGCTTCCTTTTATGACGGAATCGTAAAATACAAACACAATCTGGACCCCAAAAACAATATTCAGGGCACCTTCTATTTCAGCAAGGATCGCTTCAGCATTACTTCCGATTCTATTTTTGATTACAACAACCGGCTGATTTCCTTAAAATACGGCCACAATTTTAACGAAAAGCACCGCACGGAACTTATTTTGGTGAGCAGCCAGTACAAATATGGAATTGATTATGAAGCGGAAGGAAACAACAATTTTAAGTTTGGTTATGAGCTCAATGAATATCAGGGGAAACTGAACTTCAATTACAAATTGGGCAACAAACATAAATTGAGCTATGGCCTAAGCAGCAAACTATATTCCATCGATCCCGGTACCATGGAACCAAAAGGTCCCGAGTCAGACGTTATGGCAAAAACCATCGACCGCGAAAAAGGATTGGAATCTGCGCTCTATGTGGCGGATCTTTTTGAAGTTACCGATAAATTACTGCTCGATTTGGGCCTGCGATATTCCTTTTATTCGGCCCTTGGGCCTGCAACCCAAAATATTTATGAAGAAGGCCTTCCTAAAAGTGAATCTACTTTAGTGGAGGTGAAGGAATTCGGAAGCAATAAATCCATAAAAACCTACGGCGGACCGGAATATCGACTGTCTGCCCGATATCTTTTGGGCAACGATTTTTCAGTGAAAGCTGGTTACAACCGCACCATTCAATACCTGCATTTGCTATCCACGAACACCACCCAATCGCCCACGGATATTTGGAAACTCTCCGACTATAACATTGCGCCCCAACGCGCCAACCAATACAGTCTTGGTTTTTTCAAAAATCTGTCGGGGAAGGATGTGGAATTCAGTTTGGAGGGATATTACAAAACCATGACGGACCTATTGGACTATAAAATTGGCGCCCAATTGGTCCTAAACGAAAATTTGGAAACCGAACTTTTGCAGGGCGAAGGCAAAGCCTATGGGGTGGAATTCCTCGTGAAGAAAAACAGCGGCAGGTTCAACGGCTATGTGGGCTACAGCTATTCGCGATCCTTCGTAAAACTGGACAGCCCACTCCGGCAGGAACGCGTTAATAACGGTGAATTTTTTCCCGCGAACTATGACAAGCCCCACGATTTTTCGGTAGTTGCCAATTTTAAACTGACCAAAAGATTCAGTTTTTCCGGGAATTTCATTTACCAAACCGGTAGGCCCATAACCTATCCCATTGGTCGCTTTGTTTTTGCCGGCGAGGAACAGGTGCTTTACAGCGATCGCAATCAATTTAGAATTCCGGATTATTTCCGGTTGGACTTGGGCGTAAATATTGAAGGAAACCATAAACGCAACAAATTGGCGCACAGTTTCATCAATATTTCGGTCTATAATGTTTTGGGAAGAAATAATCCATATTCGGTTTTCTTCGTAAATGAACAAGGACAGATAAAAGCCTATCAAACCTCGATTTTCTCGGTGCCCGTGCCAACCATTACCTATAATTTTAAGTTTTAAGAAATTATGAAATATCCATCGCTACTTCTCCTTTTATTGGCAACCATTCTGTTGCAGACCCGGTGCACGGAACCCTATGAAATTGAAACCGTGGGCTATGAAAATGTGTTGGTGGTGGAAAGTACCATTACCGATGAGCTGAAACCGCAAACCGTAAAACTCAGCCGCACTTCCGCCCTTGAAAATTCGGAAGTACTGGCCGAAAACAATGCGACGGTCCTCATAGTTGGCGAAAATGGCGAAACCTATTCCTTTTCGGAACAGGACCAAACTGGAAACTATACATCCAATCAGGCATTTAAGGCAATGCCCAATGTGGCCTACACGCTCGAAATAAGCACCCAGGACGGAAAGCGTTATACCTCTTCCCCCGTAATGCTACCATCCCCAGTGGAAATAGGCGAGGTTTATGCGGAAACGATAGTCGATCCTTCGGAAAACAAAGACGGCATCCAGGTTTTGGTAAACACCGAAGACCCAACGGGAAAGGCGAAATATTTTCGATATGAATATGAAGAAACCTATAAAATTACTGCCCCATATCCGTCGCCCTATACTGCCAAAATTGTAAACTTCGATGATGAATTCTACACCTTTGATGTGGAATTGACGCCCAGAACCCCGGAAATAGTTTGCTATTCCACCGAATTTTCCACGGGCATCAACCAAACGGCCACCACCGAGCTCAACCAAAACCATGTGGTCGGTTTTCCTGTGCGCTATCTTTCGAGAACCGATGCCAAAATACAGACACGCTATAGTATTTTGGTAAAACAATTTGTTCAGAGTTTGGAAGCCTATACGTTTTATAAAATCATAAACGAATTGGGTAGCGTTGGCAACATTTTGTCGCAAGGGCAGCCCGGCTATGTGGAAGGCAACCTGCGTTCCGAATCGGATACCGATGAAAAAGTCCTCGGTTTTTTTGAAGCCTCATCGGTCAGCACCAAACGGATTTATTTTAACTATGAAAATTTTGGGTTCGAAAAACCGCCCTACTTTTTGGACTGCGATCTTTTGGTGCTCGACTATCGCGACAATACGGTCTTGGACAACGATCCCAACGACAGGGAAACCATTTATACCTATCTCAGCTATTTTGATTATCAAGTAGTGCAGCACGGTCCGTGGTTTCAATATACAATCGCAAAACAGGAATGTGCCGTTTGTACTTCCTTTTCCTCCAACATAAAACCCGATTTTTGGGAAGATTGATTATGGCAAGAAAACTTTTTTTAATTCTGTTCACGGGTTTTTTAGTTTCCGTTCATGCCCAAATCCCAAAACAGGCATTAACAATGGACACCCAAGTTTTTCCTTTGGAAAAGGTGCGTGTTTCCATGAATTCGGATGTATTGTTGGCGGGCGAATTGCTCCAATATAAAGGATACGCGCTGGACGATTCCAACAAAAAAAGCAAGTTGAGCAAAACGCTCTATGTTTCCCTGCGGAATGAAACCGATTCGGTGGTTTTCAGCCATAAACTTCCATTGGAAAACGGAACGGCGGCAGGCGATTATTTTTTGCCCGCTTCTCTCAAAACTGGGGTTTATACGCTGGTGGCCTACACCAACTTTGCCAAAAATAAGCCGCTCGAGGCCTGTGTCCAAAAAAATATTTATGTGATTAATACCTTCGTAAAAGTTCCCAATTTCGAAAAAAAGGGAGACACCGTCCGGCTGTCATTTCTCGAACGGTCGCCCGAGAAATATTTTGACAATTCAGCGATAGAACCCTTTCAGATTGCCTCCAATAAACCAACCTATCACCTTCGCGAACAGGTTTCGTTGAACATTACCCAAAAGGATCCGTCCGTTTCGGGAAATTTTTCACTTTCCGTAAGAAAAATAAATCCAGTTGAGGTGGCGGATGGCCTTCCGAGTAGGGCAACCGCACTTCCTTCCGAAATATTTTATTTGCCCGAAATGCGCGGCGAAATCCTTTCGGGCGTGGTTATTTCTGAAAAAGAGGGCACTCCCGTTCCAAATCAGGAGGTTTCGCTAACCATTCCCGGAAAGGATTTTATTTTTAAAATAGCCAAAACAAATGCGTCGGGCAGATTTTTCTTTTCCATTAGTGAAGGCTATGAGGCGTCAAAAAGTTTGGTACAATTAAGTGGGGGCGAAGGAGCCGACCGAAAAATTGTAATGGATCCTAAAAATCTGGCTTTGGAACCTGCGGCCCCGAGTTTTCTAAAATTGGATCCCCAACTGGAAAATTGGCTGAAATCCCGAAGCGTGCAGTTGCAGATTGAAAACGCCTATTTTGAGGTTAAGAAGGACAGTGTTTTGGACGCCCCCAAAAGTCCACGCTTTTTCGACAATCTTGGAACCGTGTATCGGTTGGATGATTACACCCGTTTTGCGACCGTTCGCGAAACTTTTATTGAAATTGTTTCCTTGGCCGCCATTCGGGGCGCGGGCGATGCCATCACCTTTTCGGTAAACAACCCCTACGACCCGAACGGGATTGCAAAATTCAACAACATTCCGCCCTTGGTTTTGATGGATGGCATAGAAGTGCGCAACAATTCCGAAGTCATAAACTACAATGCGCGGGAAATTGAAAAAATTCGGGTGATCAATAAACCGTACCGTTACGGACCCAAAATCTACAGTGGAATAATAGCGATAACCACCAAAAAAGGAAATTTTGTTCCGAACCGTTCTGAAAATATTCAGCAAATAGACTTGCCTCCTTTGGAACAAAAAAAGATTCCTTTCGCAGTGGAATATGGGCCAAATTCAAAGTGGTCGCGAATTCCCGACTACCGCGTGCAGCTACTTTGGCAGCCTGAAATTAGATTGACTGGAAATACTTATGAAACCATCTTTTTTACCTCCGATGTTTCAGGAATTTTTGAGATGGTTTTGGAAGGATTTTCCGATGAAGGAAAGTTTATTTCGGTTAAAAACTATTTCAACGTAGTCGAAAATTAACCATGTCTGTTAAAATATATTTTTATTTCGATCTTAAATTAGCTTGAAATTGTTTTAATTTGAAATACTTTTTCAACCTAAAAACCAAATGCTATGCTCCATTGGAAAGCAACCTTCATTATTCTGGCGATTGTCTTTGGGGTAATCGGGTTTATAGGCATAGGCAATGGCGCGCTCGAACCGGCAAAAATCGTTTGTGGCATTTTCGTGCTGTTGTTGATTACTTTTTGGGTGGCCGATTATATTTATAGGGAGCGCCGCTAATTCCTTAAAAAATTCCTGAAAACCGATTTTGGGATGTGCTACAACCCGTCGCTTTTTTCCTTTTGTCCCATCATCATTAAATAGGCTTTCAAAAAACCATCGATTTCCCCGTCGAGCATGGCGTCTGTGTTTCCTGTTTCAAAACCTGTGCGAACGTCCTTCACCAATTTGTAGGGATGCAGCACGTAATTTCTTATTTGGGAACCCCATTCAATGGCCATTTTGTTTTCCTCAATTTCGGCGCGTTGGGCCATTTGTTTTCGCAGTTCAATTTCATACAATTGCGATTTCAGCATCTGCATGGCCTTTTCGCGGTTGTCCAATTGGCTTCGCGTCTCGCTGTTGTGAATAATGATTCCTGTGGGGTGGTGGGTAAGGATGGCCTTGGTTTCCACTTTGTTCACGTTTTGTCCACCGGCGCCACTGCTTCGGGCGAAATCCCATGAAATATCGGCTGGGTTAATTTCAATCTCGATGGTTTCGTCCACCAATGGATACACGTAAACACTCGCAAAACTGGTGTGCCGCTTGGCGTTGCTGTCAAAAGGAGAAATACGGACCAACCGGTGCACGCCGTTTTCGCTTTTCAGCCAGCCAAAGGCAAATTCGCCTTCAATTTCGAGGGTAACGGTTTTTACTCCGGCCACATCGCCGGGCTGGAAGTTTAGTTCCTTTACCTTATAATTATTTTTTTGTGCCCACATCAGGTACATACGCATAAGCATCTGCGCCCAGTCGCAACTTTCGGTACCGCCGGCACCGGCAGTAATTTGCAGGACCGCACTCAGATCGTCGCCCTCCTCGCCCAGCATATTGCGGAATTCGAGGGCCTCGATGGCACTTTCGGCACTTTCGAAAGCAGCATCTACCTGTTCGGGTTTCCCTTCGCCTTCCTTAAAAAAATCGAGCAGTATTTCGGCTTCCTCCGTTAGGTTCTTTGCGTTTTCAAAATCGCTGACCCATTTCTTTTTCGTCCGCAACACCTTCATAAAAGCCTCGGCCTCGCGCGGATTGTTCCAAAAATTGGGGTCGAAGGTTTTTTCTTCCTCGTTGGTTATTTCAACATTTTTGCCGGCAATGTCAAAGATGGTGCCTCAAGGCATCTAACCGCACCTTAAGGTCTTTTATTTGGTCTGTTGTGGTCATAATTGGGTATGAATTTCCGCAAAAATACTATTAACTTCGCGAGGGGAAGGTAATTTTCGGCTAATTTTATAATTTTTAATCCGTGTTCTAAAATCCTTCGTTATTTAAGAATTTACTTCTATGAAAAATGTATTGCTCTTTGTTGTCTGTCTTGTTTTTGGTTTAAGTTTTTCCCAAAACGACGAGGCTTTTGTGGATGCGCAAGTGGCCCAAAAATTGGCCGAGCTCGAAATGCAGCAAAATCCGGAATATTTTGTGCGCAAAAGTTTTTGCGACGGCAATGTGCAATTATTTATTATGCCCGATGGTTCTAAATGTGCGTCGGCTTCCACTTATTTTGAAGCCTATGTGTTTTGGAAAGAGGGCGAGGATATTTTAAAACTCCAGAAATTTGATAATTGTGGTTCCTTTCTTCCGTTCCAAATGGTAGTGGAGAAGCCCGTGCGGAAACTTTTGGAAGATAGAAATGGCCTTCAAACCGAGGCTGCTTCTTCGCCCACGGAAAAGACAACGGGAAGCGATCCGTATGCAAACATGGCTGTTTCTTCCTGTCATTCCAATTACACCTTCGTTTTTGAAGGAAAAGGATTTACGAGAAAAATTGCGAAAGTAGCCGGGAAGGAAGCCACAAAAAACAAAGCGTCGGCCCTCAACCGATTGGAAGCCGAACTTTCTGAAATGATCAAAAATCTTGAACAAAGCGGAAAATTCTTCCGTGAAAAATAAACCCATGATTATAGATTTAAGAAGTGATACCGTAACCAAACCTACCGCGGGAATGATGGATGCCATCATGAGCGCGGAGGTGGGCGATGATGTGTATAAAGAAGATCCCACCGTTAATAAACTGGAAGAAAAACTGGCGACCATGTTTGGCATGGACAGTGCTTTGTTTTTTCCCACGGGAAGTATGGCTAACCAGGCCGCCATAAAAATGCACACCCAGCCGGGAGAGCAGTTGATCGCCGACAAATGGGCGCATGTGTTTAATTATGAAGGGGGCGGAGTTTCCTTTAATAGCGGCGTTTCCTGCAGACTTTTAGACGGAAACCGCGGAATGATTACTGCCGAACAAGTGGCTGAAAACATCAATCCACCCGATTTTTACCACAGTCCGTTAACGAGTCTTGTTTGCCTTGAAAACACTACCAACAAAGGTGGGGGCGCTTGCTATGATCTTGCCGAAATGGGAAGGATCCGCGCCGTTTGTGATGCCAACGGTTTGGGCCTTCATTTGGATGGCGCACGAATATGGAACGCTTTGGTGGCACAAAACAAGGACCCCAAAGACTTCGGAAAAATTTTCGACACTATTTCGGTCTGTTTGAGCAAAGGTTTGGGCACTCCCATGGGAAGCGTGCTGCTGGGGAAAAAAAGCCTGATGGACAAGGCGATGCGCGTGCGAAAGGTGCTGGGCGGCGGCATGCGACAAATTGGTTTTATGGCCGCTGCAGGGATTTATGCGTTGGAAAACCATTTGGAAAGGCTTAGGGACGACCATAAACGCGCGCAGGAAATTGCAGCGGTGCTGGCTGCGCAACCTTTCATAAAAAAGGTGGAACCAACGGAAACCAATATTGTTATTTTCTATCTTGCCGAAAATGTTTCCGAGTCTAAATTCTTGAAAGATCTGGCCGATAAAAATGTAAAAATAAGCGGAATGGGCCAAGGTAAATTGCGCATCGTGACCCATTTGGATTATACCGAAGCGATGCACGGGGAGTTTCTTCATCTTCTAAAAAATTATAACGGTTAAAATTTTCTTATGCTGAACATTACCGCCGCCTATACGGACTTGTACCAGTTGACGATGGCGCAGGTTTATTTTAAAACCAAACCAGAGGGTACCGCCGTTTTCGATTACTATTTTCGAAACAATCCGTTTAAGGGGGGCTATACCATTTTTGCGGGACTGGAAAACATTCTTGAAATTTTGGAGCACCTCCACTTTACCCAAGCCGATATTGCCTATCTCAAAACCCACGGATTTGAACCGGATTTTTTAGAATATCTTCAAAATTTCAGTTTTAATGGCAGTATTGATTCCGTGGCCGAGGGCGATATCGTGTTTCCAAACCGACCCATTTTGCAGGTTTCAGGGTCAATAATTGAAGTGCAGATTGTTGAAACCGTTCTGCTTAATATTTTAAATTTCCAAACCCTGATCGCCACCAAAGCCAACCGAATTCGCCATAGCGCTGGCAACAAAACATTGCTTGATATGGGGCTTCGGCGGGCGCACGCCACTGGGGGTTATTATGCTAGTAGGGCAGCCGTGATTGGAGGGTTTGACAGCACGAGCAACGTAAAGGCTGCCGAGGATTTCCTGATTCCATCTTCGGGAACCATGGCCCATTCCTTTATCCAAAGTTATGGAGATGAGCTGCAGGCCTTTCGCGATTTTGCGGAATTCCGTCCGCAAAATTGTGTGCTATTGGTTGATACCTATAACACCCTGAAAAGTGGCTTGCCAAATGCCATTCGCGTTGCGAAGGAAATGGAACAAAAAGGCCGACAACTGTTCGGCGTTCGGCTGGATAGCGGCGACTTGGCCTATTTGGCAAAAAAAGCCCGAAGAATGCTGGACGAAAACAACCTTCACTATGTAAAAATTGTGGTTTCCAACCAGCTGGATGAGTTTGTTATAAAGAGTTTGAACGAGCAACAGGCACCGATTGATATTTTTGGCGTGGGCACCAATTTGGTTACCGGAAAGCCCGATGCTGCCTTGGATGGCGTTTATAAACTTTCCGAATTTAATTCGGAGGCGCGAATAAAACTTTCCGAAAATATCATTAAGGTTTCCCTTCCCTCCAAAAAACAGGTGTATCGAATGATTGATGAAAACGGGATGTTCTATGGTGCCGATGCCATTGCCCTCGATTCCGAAGGCGCAATTATTAAAATGGTCCATCTTTTTGATGCCAATAAAACGCTGAATTTACAGGGTTTTGTTCACGAACCTTTATTAAAACGGGTAATGGACGATGGAAAAAGAACGCTCCCGAAGCGTAGTGTTTCCGAGATAGCGGCTTTTGCAAAGGAGCGATTGGCGTTGTTGCCCGAGGAATACAAACGGTTTCAAAATCCACATATTTATAAAATAGGTCTGAGCGAGGCGCTAAAAGCAAAACGCGATGAATTAATTAAACAACACACCTTTTGAAAACACTATTAATTATTGACGCACAAAACGATTTTATGCCCGGCGGTGCGCTTCCAGTACCCGAAGGGCAGTTGATAGTTCCGGTGATCAACAGCATCCAGCATACATTCGATTTGGTGGTTGCCACGCAGGATTGGCATCCGCAAAACCATATAAGCTTTGCGTCAAACCATTCCGGCAAGGCTGTTTTTGATGAAATTGAAGTAAATGGAAAACCCCAAACCCTTTGGCCGGACCATTGTGTTCAAGGCAGCAAGGGAGCCGAGTTCCATCCGGCACTCCAAACCAAAACTTTTGAAGCTATTTTTCGCAAAGGAACAGACCCCAACATTGACAGTTACAGCGCCTTTTATGACAATGGACATCTAAAGGCTACCGGACTTTCCGGCTACTTGAGGGAAAAAGGAACAAGCCAGCTTTTCCTTTGCGGGTTGGCGGCCGATATTTGCGTTTACTATTCCATCTATGATGCCTTTAAGGAGGGCTTTGCCTGCTTTTTTATTGAAGATGCCTCCAAAGCACTGGATTTAAAACATTTCGAAAAACTTAAAAAAGAAATGCTGCAGTGGGGAATACAGATGATTGGTAGCAAAGAAATCTAAGCGCCATCCTTGTTTTTTTAACTGGCAATTTTTAGTAATTTTAAAAATTATAACCTCAAAAATCCAACAAAATGTCTGAACAAATTCAATTGGTTCCCGGAAATTCGCTAATCACCAAAACTCCCGAAGAAGGCCGTCAACTTGCCGTTAAAATGGCTCGGTTAAACATTAAATTTACCCAGCCCGATGCGGCAGTTCGCGAAAAACTTCGCCCTATATATGCCGAAGACGCTGCCATGCTCATAGCCATTGGGCAGGTGGTCGCCACTGAATTTGCCACGATTGCTGCAGCCAATAATTACTGGAAATAGAAATTTGGGAAAACGGGTTAATACCACCGCCGGGTGAACAGCCCTAAAAGTGTTTTGGGGCTTAAGGTAACTATGAAACGGACTTTTTCATCATAATGCGGAAGTCCGGGTTCAAACCCTAAATTGGAATAGACCGGAAAATAGAGCTCAAAATAATCTGCCACCAAGCTCAAACGGATTCCGCTATCAAAAACGACATTGGTGCCACGGCCTTTGTTGTGCACCAAACCCACGTCGCCATAGGCATAAATCCATTTCCAAATGTTAGTGCTGGCATTTACGGTCGCGATCCAACTATTTGCGAAAGCTGGCTCCAATTGCGATTTGAATCCACCTTCGGCAATAATAAGCTGCTGGCTGAAAAGGCCCGAATCCTCGCTGCGCCCATAATAGTTATAATCAAATAAATAATCGTTCGGACGGTCGAGGGCAAAACTGAAAAAATCCTCGTCCTCGCGCGTGTCGTTAAAAAGAAAAGCGCCGGCAAAAAACCGGAGATTCAACTGCCGATTGCTTAAAAATAGCTTTCGATATTCCATATTTAAGGAAAGCTTGCTGAATTTGGAGGAAATTTCATAATCCACCACACTGCGGAAATAATTGATAAGGTTCGGATTGGAATAAACATACTGCAAATTGAAAACGCTGTAGTTGGGTTCCTGTTCGCTATTGTTCGGATCCTCGTCTTGATAGACGTTAATATTTCGAAGATTTATAAATTGCTTTTCATTGTCCCTTAAATCCTTATTTCTAAAGGCAAAGGTGATATAGGGCGTAAACCGTTTGTAAAACAAGCCACGGTCATAGGAATAGTAATTCCCCGAAAACCCATAGCGCATAGCGTAGAGCTGGCCTTCGTCGATCCGTTGGGTATAGCTCACGGATGCCCTTCCCACCAACGTTTTGGAACGGAATCCAAACTGGGGTTCCAAACTGTAGTGAACGGCCTTTGGCAATGCGGTTTTGTTGTAAAGCCTAAGCCCGGCCGAAACCCCATCATAGAGGTTGTACTCAAAAATGGGCATAAAAAAGAATTGGGTATAAGAGGGGTCTTCCACGTCCTGAAACAGCCGGAATTGAACCGGTTTGTTCAACAGTCCGTTTACGGCCTTATAATTGTTGCGCCGGTTGTATTCGGGAATTTCCCCTTCATAATTAAGCGCCAGTTTTCGGATATTGGCCGATGGAATGGTAAGCGTCGTTATGCTGTCCACGGGCGTTGTCCAGGTTTTATACACAACTTCGTCTTTGTTTAACCCATACAACGAAACCGGCAGTTCCGTTTTTTTGGTGTTTTTGATAAAGACCTTTAACGAGTCGCCCAATTTTTCCACCTTTTTGATTTTGAAGTCGATGGGTTGTCGCGTTGCCGCAAAATCATCAAAAAACCAATTTATGGGAAGTTCCGTGCGTTCTTCCAAAAATGATTCAAAAGTGGAGGAGCTTATCGGTTTCAATTTGTTTTCGGCATAAAAATCGCGTATTCCCTGGTTCAAGACCCCATCGCCCAAATAATCGGACAAATATCTTAAGCCGCTGGCCCCATAATAACCCGTGGCAATATTCATATTGAACTTTAACAGGGAATCTTTCGGCGTGGTCAGGGCCTGGTTCAAATTGTTCCGAGCCATATTTAAATAGAGCAGGGGGTATTGGTCATTAAACTCAAGATCGGCCAAATGTGCCCAACGAATAATCCACCAATTGCTGAGGTTGCCTATCATTTTCATTTTTGGATAATAGGTGTCCACATATTCCATCATTAAATAGATCTGCAACGCATCTTGAAGCCAGTAATCATTTCTGGGGTGGAGCAGCAGGGTGTTGTCTATATAATGGCGCGAAATGGTTTTAAGTTGTTCCATATCATATTCAAAACCATCGGGAAACGGACTGATGAAGCTGGGCAACTGGTTTAGGCCATACACTGGGTTGGTCTTGTAGTCGGTTTCGCTGATAACCATCGATTCGAACGGATAGGGCCCCAATCGTGAATCCAAAAACTGAACCACCCGGTCTATCATCAATGCTTGGATTGGTGGGTTTAATTTGCTGTTTTGAAGGTTGGTAACAATCCGTAGTTTATCGGTTTCAATTGTTTCAAAAGAGGGAATCTTTTCAAAATACAGCACCGCTTGGGTCCGGTTTTTTCCGTAAAGCTGCGTAGTTGTAGTGTCTTCAATATTTTCAGAGGAAAGAATATCAAAATCGGAGGTTAGCGTGTATTCTTCCGGAAAATGAAAAGTAATGGAATAATCAGTGGGCAATTGATAGCGATCGTCAGTATTTTTATTGCTGTAAATCTGCCATTGGCCGTCATACACGGCCGGAGCGATATACCAATAGCGCAATTTAAAATCCTGTTTTCGGTTGACCCCAAACCGTGTAAACCGATCGTCGGGAACTTTTACACGATATTGAAGATGGAAGGTATAACTAGCCCCCGGGGCGATTGGTTTTTGGGGAATAATCTTAAGTATGTCCACCGCGTTTCCCCGTTGCCATTGCAGTGGGATTTCTGCTTCGGAAAACACTTTTTCAATATCCGTTCTTCCACGATCTTCTTTTTTTTCAAAATGAAACGCGCTTTGATAATCTTCTGCAAAGCGTTTTGCCAAAGGTGAAGTTTTGGTCGAAAAGCTATTGGCCCAATCAAAAAAATAGACTTCGCGAAGGGTGTCGTTCGAAGTGTTTTTAAATTCAATTTTTTGCCGAATGGAAATCGTTTTTTCCTCTGGGTTAAGGGATGCCTCAATGGTGATAGCGTGCTGCGCCAACGATTGTGCGCACCAACAGAAAAATAAGCTATATAAAAGATTTCTGGCTATCAAAAAGTTTTTACGAATTTAATAGTCTTGTTTGCGGGCAGGTCGGACTTTAAATAATAAATTCCCGGTTCGAGGGCGCCGGTATCGATTGAAACTGAAGCCGAATTTTTTGTGGAATATTCCATCAATTTTTGGCCAAGCGCGTTGTAGATTTCAAAAGAAATGGCACCGTAAAACGAAGGGCTTAGCTTTATATCCAAAGCATTTTTAACCAAGGTATTTTTTACCGTAAAAGCGTTCTCTTGTTGAAAATCCGGAAGGTCCAAAATTTGTTTGTTGGTTTCCAACTGCATCACGATGGGCAGATGGTCGCTCATATTGTAAAGATTTTCCCGAAGCGACTGGCTAAAATCGCCGGAACAATCGGGACTATTGATGCTGTTGTCGAAGCAATTGCCATTGTTCCCAAATGATTTATAGGAATTGGCCACATAGTTCAATTTGGGGTGGTTCTGCATATTTTCGGACATCATTATAAAGTCGAAGCGATCGTCCAATCCACCGCCCGCTCCGGCGCCGAAAGGCCCAGAACTAATTCGGGTGCTTTGGGAATGGATGTCCTGAAAATTTATATTGTTGTTCCAAGAACCCGGACGGTCAATGGGATCCACCATTACTATTGCGTTGGTGGGGTCCAAGATTTCTTGGTAAGCCGGTTCGCTGGCAGTATAAAAGTTAAAATCGCCTGCAAAAAGCACGAAGGAATTTGGATCAAGGCTTTCCAGTTTGTTGGTAAATGTTTGCACCATTTCCAAACGCAACAATTGATTGGCGGTGCCGGTACTCGACTTTAAATGGGTTACAAACAGCTCCACAATCACAGGATCTGCCTGTTGGTCTGCGGTATTTAGCTTAAGGGTGTATTGGTTGATATCGCGAACGGAAGTGGGCAACACGTCCCAAGCTTCCAAAGAAAACATTCCCTTTCGGAAAAAAACCAATTGTTGGTGGTCGGCGTCTCCGGAATGGCTTGGCTCAAACGGGGCCATTTGATAATTGTCCCCTTCATCATTGAGGGCGGTGTTCAAAATACGGTTTGCGCCAGCTTCGGACTCCAACTCACAGATCATAAAAATATCGGGATCATATTCGTTTAAAATATCACGAAGAATTTCCTCCCGATTGGGGGGAAAAGCCGAGGGAAACTCGAGCAAGTTGTAAAACATGGTTTTTATGGTTTCCTGTGCACTTGATGCAAAAGAAACAATAAAAAGCGATAAGAATAGTACTTTTTTGATCATCAAAAATTTGGGCTTAGGTTGTATTCGTTATAGAAATCGTTTAATATTTGTAATACTTCGTCTGCCGTGTCCACAAGATGCACCAAGTCTAGGTCTTCCGCGCTAACGTTGTTGTTGGCTTCCAACAGGGTGGTTCTTATCCATTCAAAAAGGCCGCCCCAAAATTCAGTGCCCACGAGAATGAGCGGAAATTTATCGATTTTGTGGGTTTGGATGAGCGTAAGCGCCTCGAAAAATTCATCCAACGTCCCAAAACCACCGGGCATCACCACAAATCCTTGGGAATATTTTACAAACATAACCTTCCGCACGAAAAAATAATCGAAATCGATGCTTTTATCGCTGTCGATATACGGGTTGTCGTGTTGTTCAAAAGGAAGGGTAATATTTAGCCCTACCGAGGTGCCTCCCGCCAAGTGGGCGCCTTTGTTCCCGGCTTCCATAATTCCCGGGCCACCGCCCGTAATCACGCCATAGCCGTTTTCAGTAATCCTTTTTGCGATGTTCTCTGCCAGTTTGTAATATTTATGGTCCGGTTTGGTCCGCGCCGAGCCAAAAATGGAAACACAGGGACCGATCCGGCTCATTTTTTCATAACCTCCCACAAACTCGCCCATTATTTTAAAAATGGCCCAGGAGTCATTGGTTTTTACTAAATTCCAGTTCTTCGGTATTTGTTCGTCTCTCATTATTTATTGTATCAATTTTTTTGATTCAAAATTCAAAATTCAAAATTCAGAATTATTCATTATTAATTACCCATTAACCCAACTAAAGTAGTTCTTTTTTTAGGAACCGTGCGGTATGGCTTTTTTTGGATTCGGCTACCTCTTCGGGAGTGCCCAAGGCCATTATCTTTCCGCCTTTTCTTCCGCCTTCGGGACCGATGTCTATAATATAATCAACGGTTTTGATAACATCCAGATTGTGCTCAATAATCAATACGGTATTGCCTTTGTCCACCAGTTTGTTCAACACGAGCATCAAAACGCGGATGTCCTCAAAATGCAATCCGGTGGTAGGTTCATCCAAAATATAAAAGGTATTGCCGGTGTCGCGTTTGGACAGTTCCGTGGCAAGTTTTATTCGCTGTGCCTCGCCGCCGGAAAGGGTAGTGGACTGCTGCCCAAGGGTGATATAGCCCAAGCCCACATCCTTTATGGTTTTGAGTTTTCGGTGTATTTTCGGGATGTTCTCAAAAAAGTCCACCGATTCGTTAATGGTCATTTCCAGCACATCATAAATGGATTTTCCTTTATACCGAATTTCCAAGGTTTCCCTGTTAAAACGCTTGCCTTGGCAGGTTTCACATTCCACATAAACATCGGGCAGAAAATTCATTTCAATCACCCGCAGTCCACCTCCCTTACATGTTTCACAGCGACCACCGGCCACGTTAAAGCTGAAACGCCCCGGTTTGTAGCCACGGATCATGGCCTCAGGGGTTTTGGCAAAAAGGTTTCGAATTTCAGAGAAAACCCCGGTATAGGTAGCCGGGTTGCTTCGCGGCGTCCTGCCAATAGGCGATTGGTTGATGTCTATAACTTTATCGATGTTCTCCAATCCCTCGATTTTTTTATAGGGCATTGGTTTTTTAACTCCGTTGAAAAAATGCGCATTTAAAATGGGGTAGAGCGTTTCGTTGATTAGCGTACTTTTTCCGCTCCCCGAAACCCCGGTAACCCCAATCATTTTTCCCAAGGGAAACGAAACGGTTATGTTTTTTAGATTGTTGCCGGTAACCCCCGAAAGCACTAAGGTTTTACCGTTGCCCTTCCGGCGTTTTTTCGGGATTTCAATTTCCTTTTTTCCGTTTAAATAAGCTGCGGTAAGGGTATCGTGGCTTTCTATTTCCAAAGGCGTGCCCTGTGAAACGATCTCGCCCCCGTGCCTGCCCGCGGCCGGGCCGATGTCAATAACGTAGTCGGCACTTTCAATCATGTCCTTATCGTGCTCCACAACGATTACGGAATTACCGATTTCCTTTAACTGTTTAAGCGAATAAATCAAGCGTTCATTATCGCGCTGGTGCAGGCCAATACTGGGTTCGTCCAAAATGTAAAGCACGCCCACCAACTGTGAACCAATTTGTGTAGCAAGCCGAATGCGCTGGGCCTCGCCACCCGAAAGTGACTTGGAACTGCGGTCCAAGGCCAAATAGGTTAGGCCAACATCTACCAAAAACTGAAGCCTCGCGCGAACCTCCTTTATAATTTCTGCAGCTATTATTTTTTGGGTTTCAGACAGGTCCCCTTCCAATTTTGAAAACCATTCGGCCAGCTCGACCACGTCCATATTGGCGAGTTCGGCAATGTTTTTTCCATTTACCCTAAAATAGAGCGATTCTTTCCGAAGCCGCGTGCCGTTGCATTCCGGGCAGGGAATTTTATCCATATATTCCTTCGCCCATCGTTTAAGGGAAGTGGTTTCATTGGCTTCAAAAGTATTTTGGATAAAAGTGGCAACGCCCTCAAAATCTATTTTATAGCTTCGGGTGATGCCGAGTTGTTTTGAAGAAACCTCAAACTTTTCGTTGCCGCCATAGAAAATAATCCGTTTTGCCTCTTCGGGAATACTTTCAAAAGGGTCGCTCAATTTAAATTGAAACCGTTCGGCAATTAATTCCAATTGCTTAAAGACCCAATTGTTCTTTTGGGTGCCGTGGGGTGCCAAAGCCCCCTGTTTGATCGAAAGCTTTGGGTTTGGGACCAATTTCTTTAAATTGACCTCATACAATTTTCCCAACCCCTTACAGTTGGGGCACATGCCTTTGGGCGAGTTGAACGAAAAATTGTTCGGCTCGGGAGTGGGATAGGAAATGCCAGAGGACGGGCACATCAACGAACGGCTGAAATAGCGAACCTGTTCCGTGTCTTGGTCCAAAACCATTAACACATCGTCGCCGTGGTACATCGCTACCGGAATGGTTTCCGACAGCCGCTTGTCCATACTGTTTTCGGGGGAAACCTTAATGCGATCGATCACGATTTCAATATCGTGGGTTTTGTAGCGATCCACCATCATCCCTTTAACAATGTCCCTTATTTCCCCGTCAACCCGCACCTTCACAAAACCCTGTTTGGCAATCTGCTCGAACAGTTCGCGATAATGGCCCTTTCGGGAGCGAATTACGGGAGCCAAAATGCTGATTTTTTTATCCGCGAAATCTTCCATAATCAGCTCTTTGATTTGCTCGTCGCTGTAGCTCACCATCTTTTCATTGGTATTATAGCTATAGGCATCGCTTGCGCGGGCGAAAAGCAATCGAAGAAAATCATAAATTTCGGTGATGGTGCCAACCGTGGACCGCGGACTTTTGCTCGTGGTCTTTTGCTCAATGGCGATTACGGGGGAAAGCCCATCAATTTTATCTACGTCGGGTCGCTCCAAACTTCCCAAAAACTGTCGGGCATAGGCTGAAAATGTTTCTATATAGCGACGTTGGCCTTCAGCATAAATAGTATCAAAGGCGAGAGAGGATTTTCCGCTGCCGGAAAGCCCTGTAATAACCACTAATTTTTCTCTTGGAATTCGAACGTCAATGTTCTTTAGGTTGTGGACACGGGCGCCCAAAACCTCGATAAAATCCTCATTTTTCAGCATAGCTTGCAAAGGTACTCAATAGAAAGGAAATTAAACAATGGATGGTTGGGCCGCGCTGTTAATTTTTATGGAATTTTAAAAAGTAATTTCCCTTCCAACGCCGCTCAGTATCCCACCGCAGCATCGTCGCCCCGCGGATCGGCGCCGCCCTGCAATTTTCCATTTTGAAGCACTAAAATTGCATCGACTTTTCCGATAATAGGATCGGTTTCGGTATTTTGGGGATAGCCCTTCGATTTTAAGTTCTCAATTAGAGAAGGTGAAAACCGGCCCACTTCATAGCGGATGGCATCGGGCAACCATTGATGGTGGAACCGGGGCGCTTCCACGGCCTGTTGCATATCCATATTGAATTCGGCAACATTCAAAATGGTCTGCGCCACCGAGGTTATGATTGTAGCACCGCCGGGAGTGCCCACCACCATAAAAAGTGTTCCGTCCTTTTCTACGATGGTCGGCGTCATGGAACTCAACATTCTTTTTTGGGGCGCTATGGCATTTGCCTGCCCGCCAACCAGTCCATAAACGTTTGGCGCTCCCGGTTTGGCGCTAAAATCGTCCATTTGATTGTTTAAAAAGAAGCCCAATTCGGGAACAAAGAGCTTGGAGCCATATTCCGAATTGAGCGTGGTTGTGGCCGAAACCGCATTGCCGAAGGAATCAACAATGGAATAATGGGTGGTCTGCGGACTTTCATAGCCAACGATGGTCCCGGGTTTGATTTCTGTGGAAGGCGTTGCGGCTTCCAACGAAAAATTCTGCATCCGCTGCAAAAGATAGGCTTCGGAAATCAAGGAATCGGTCGGGATTTCCACAAAATCGGGATCGCCCAAAAAATAGCTGCGATCGGCATAGGCACGACGTTCGGCTTCGGCCAGCAATTGGATGTATTTTTCGCTGTTGTGGCCATATTCTTTTAGAGGAAACGGCTCCACCATTTTCAGAATTTGCGCCAAACAAATGCCGCCGCTCGAAGGAGGTGCCATAGAAATTATCCTTAAATTTTTGTAATCAAAAACAAGTGGCTCGCGCCATTTCGCTTCGTAGGCCTTTAAGTCATCCATGGTTATAATTCCGCCTTTTTCGGATAAAAACGAAACCAATTTGGCGCCGGTCTCGCCTCCGTAAAACTCGCTGCGCCCGTTTTTGGAAATTCGCTCCAAAGTGTTGGCCAGTTCAATATTTTTAAGCGTATCGCCGGAGTGGAAGGATTCGGTGTACAGAAAATCGGTTCCATTTACTTGCTTAAACTGTTGTTTGAATTTTTCAAAACGAGCCTGTTGTTGTTCCGTAACGACAAATCCTTTTTTAGCGAGTTCAATTACGGGTTTTAGGATAATTTCCAAAGGCAGGCTGCCAAATTTTTCATGGACGGCAAACATTCCGGCGACGGTTCCGGGAACGGCTACTGCCATGGGACCCACCGAGCTTTTATTGGGAATTAGGGTTCCGTTTTCATCGAGATACATATTTTTTGAGGCAGCCAAGGGTGCCTTTTCGCGATAGTCCAAGGATCCAATTTCGCCGTATTGGCTGCGGTACACCATAAAGCCGCCCCCGCCGAGATTGCCTGCATACGGATAACAGACCGCAAGTGCCATTTCGGTTGCGATCATGGCGTCAAAAGCATTGCCGCCCATTTTTAAAATTGCAGTCCCGATTTGCGATGCCTCCGCACGAGCAGATACTACCATTGCACTATCAGCCACCAATGGCTTTTTCCACTCCATGGACGAAGCTTGGTTTAGCGTTTGGGCCGTTGGCTTTTCTTTGCAGGAACCCAAAAGAACAAGAAAAAGAAGAAGGTAGGTTTTCATAAAAAATGGGATTTTAAACAAGAACTTTTAGTTGAAAAAAACCGATTTGTCATCTTAAATTTGAAATACAATCACACCCAAATTTATTTATGGGGAAATTTCCCCAAAATTATAATTCCATCCGTTTTTGGTTTGAAAATAAGATCAATTCTTCAAAGAAAGAAGTAAATTCCTGTTCAAATTCGGGGTAAAATTGCCTGAGTTCCATCACGGCCAAATTCATTTTTGAAACGCCCTTGGTCCGCACGTTCATTTGTTCCAAAATTTTGCTGATCCCTTCCACGGTCGCATAGCTTAACAGCCAGTTATCGGCAATCATATAGGGCATCATCCGCTGTATTCTCGGGGGCAGAACGGTAAAATTTTCGCGGAGCAGCGAATAAAAATCCTGCACATATTGTTCCAATGGCTTTTTGGAATACCGGTGCCAGTTTTTTGCCAAAAAATGGTCATACAGGATATCCACGATTACCCCGCTGTAGTGACTGTAATTTTTGTGGAGCCTGGCCGTACTTTGGTGTACCGTGGGGTGGGCATCGGTAAAACTGTCGATGGCCCGGTGCAAAAGGATGCCCTTGGCGATTTCTGGAGGATATTTTAAATAGCGTTTTCCCTTGATGCCATCTGCAATGAAATTGCCGAGGATAACGCCTTCCTCTTCACCCGAAAGATAGATATGGGCCAAAAAATTCATTCAATAAATATATGTATTTTTGGTCTGTAAAAACTGAAAATTGAACCGATTACCCAATTTGGACCCGTTGCGGTTTTTTCTGGCTTCCATTGTCTTGCTATATCATTTGCCACAACTTTCGCACAATCAGGGCCTTCCTTTTTTTGATGGGCTTCCCATTTTTCATCGTGGTGTAGAGGCGGTTTATATGTTTTTCGTTTTGAGCGGATTTTTGATCATCCGGCTAATCTATCGGGCGAAACTACGCGGCGAATTTTCAATCCGGGATTTTTACGTTCGAAGGATCCTTCGCATTTTCCCGCTTTATTACCTCATTCTCGCTTTCGGCCTGTTCTTCTATAATGTACTTTTACCCTGGCTGCACATTCCCTTTCCTATTAATTACACTTGGAAAGAGGCAGTTTTGCTTACTGTTTTCTTTCTGCCAAATGTGTTTGCCAAAATTTATGAGCCCGGCGGAATCCTTGAAATTCTGTGGTCCATCGGCATTGAGGAGCAATTTTATCTTCTGATTGCGCCCTTGCTGTTTGTTATTAATGTGAAATGGGTGCTGCGGGTTTTGGTCGTTTTGTTTTTTGGGTATTTCTTCCTGTATTGGTCCGATGTGTTCGAACTGCTGCGAAAATTCACTTTTGTTTTTTTCTATCTTTTCTCCGGTGGGGTGATTGCTGTTCTGGAAGAAAGGAAACATTTGGAATTTTTAAAGCGCCATGCTGTTGTTCCTATACTGATAGTTGCGGCTACGGCCCTCTACTTTTTTACAGATGTTTTTATGTTCAATACGCTATGGTTGCGCGCGGCCTTTACTTGTTTGCTGTTTGGCTTTTTTATTCATTCCCTTGCATTCAACAATGGAGGAATGGAGATTCGGAACCGGATTTTGAACCATTTTGGAAACATTTCCTATGGAATTTATATGTATCACGCCCTAATTCTAAATGCTGTTGTATTTTTGTTCCTGAAAATGGAGGCTCTCCAAAATCTTGATGAAACTTTAACCATAGTGTTGCTCCATCTGTTTACTTTCGCCGGAACTTTGGTAATCGCCCATGTGTCGTACACCTATTTTGAGCTTTATTTTTTAAGGTTGAAACAAAAATTCAGGAAATGAGTTGCGATGCAATTGGCATTAAATAGGAATTAGGGAATAGGGAATAGGGAATAGGGAATAGGCATTAGGCATTGGGCAATACTTGATTATGAATAATTAACTCTTAAAAGTAGAAACAAATGACACTCATAAAATCAATATCCGGAATTCGTGGAACCATTGGCGGCAGGCAGGGCGAGAACTTAACCCCAATAGATGCGGTTAAATATGCCGCGGCCTATGGAAGTTGGATAAAGCAGCAGCGCCAAAAGCCGAGCTATCGGGTGGTCGTGGGGCGCGATGCACGCATTTCGGGCGAAATGATCCAACAATTGGTGATGAATACGTTGGTGGGAATGGGGATTACGGTTATCGATCTAAACCTTTCCACCACCCCAACCGTTGAAATTGCGGTACCCATGGAACAGGCCGACGGAGGGATTATTCTAACCGCAAGCCACAACCCAAAACAATGGAATGCCCTGAAATTGCTGAACCATAAAGGTGAATTTTTAAACGCCGAGGCTGGACAGCAAATTCTCGATATTGCTGAAATGGGAACCATAACCTTTGCCGAAGTGGACCATTTGGGCGAAATCCATAAAAACGATGCCTATATGGATTTGCATATAGATGAAATTTTAAACTTGCCGTTGGTAAACGCCGAGGCCATAAAAAGTAGTGGCTTTAAAGTGGTGGTTGATGCCGTAAATTCAACCGGTGGCATTGCGGTTCCGTTGCTGTTGGAGGCCCTGGGCGTTGCGCCTGTAAAATTGCATTGTGTGCCAAACGGACACTTTCCGCATAATCCCGAACCACTGAAGGAACATTTGGGCGATCTGATGGAAAGCGTTGTAAATAACCATGCCGATTTCGGAATTATTGTTGATCCCGATGTGGACCGATTGGCGTTCGTGGACGAAAAAGGAGAGATGTTCGGCGAGGAATACACACTGGTTGCGGTGGCCGATTATGTGCTGGGACATACGCCGGGCAATACGGTTTCAAATATGTCCTCTTCGCGTGCGTTGCGCGATATTACCGAAAAACACGGCGGAACTTATACCGCAAGTGCAGTGGGGGAAGTGAATGTGGTTGAAAAAATGAAGGAAACCAAAGCGGTGATCGGGGGCGAAGGAAACGGGGGCATTATTTATCCAGAACTCCATTATGGTCGGGACAGTTTGGTGGGCATTGCCTTGTTTTTAAGTTTTTTGGCCGAGGAAAAAATTGCGGTTAGCCAACTTCGAAAAAAATACACGGCCTATTTTATGGGTAAAAAGAAAATTGAACTAACGCCCCAATTGGATGTGGATGCCCTATTAAAAGCCATGGAAGAAAAGTACGCCACCGAGGAAATAAATACGATAGACGGCGTAAAAATAGATTTCCCCGAAAATTGGGTGCACCTTCGAAAATCAAACACCGAACCGATAATCAGGATTTATACCGAGGCAAAAACCCAAGAGGAAGCCGATGCTTTGGCGGATCGGTTTATTCGGGAAATTGAAGCGATTGCGAACTAAAAATCAAGTTTGGTTCCTTAATTTCCACCGTTTGTGCGACCATAAATAATACTCGGGTTTTTCACGGATCTGTGCTTCCAAAGCATCAAAAAACTTTCGGGTAATTTGAAAATCGGGATATTCCTTTGGGTGGTCAACCAACGGAACGAAAGTGGCGGTGTAATACCCGCGTTTCACTTTTTCTACTTTTAAATACAGCACGGCGAAGTCAAGTTTTTTGGCAAGTTCCTCCGTGCCCGTAAACATCGGCACGTCAATGCCCATAAAAGTGTCGCGGTGTTTGAAAGCACCGAGCTTTGGAGTTTGGTCAGACAGAATATAGGTCAGTGTTTTTATTCCTTTTTTCCATTTTCGAAAAAGTACGCCAACAATTTTTTTGTTGCTTACAATGATTCCGCCAAAGTGCTCCCGGGTTTTTTTCACCAACGCATCAAACTGTTCATTGTCCAACGGTTTATACACGGCGTGGGCCTCAAAATCCATGAGTTTGTTCAATATTCCGCTCCATTCCCAGTTGCCGTAATGGCCTGCCATGAGCAGGATGCTTCGGTCGTTCTGATAGTAACGGTCCAAAATGTCGGCATTGGTGACTACAAAGCGTTTCCTTATTTCCTTTTCAGAAATGGTAAAGGCCTTAATGGTTTCAAAAATAACATCACAAAGATGTTTGAAAAATTGTTGGGCGATGCGGTCCCTTTCCTGTTGTGATTTTTCTGGAAAGACCAACGCCAGATTGTCCTTAACCACTTTTTTTCTGTAGCCGACAATGTAATAGGTTAAATAATAAAGCGCGGTAGATTTAAGATACAGCAACGGCATTGGCAAAATGGAAACCAACCAAAGAATTGGATATGCCAGTATATATAGCAATCTTTGCATAGCGAGAATTCCTGCAAAACTAATTAAATTTGGGTTGAAAGTTCCATTTGCCAAGTTCAAATTTCAAATGGTTTCACCCGCATCCTTAAATTCAATATTGAAATTCCAAAGCTTGAATTCCGGCACCGCGATTATATTTTAAAAGAAATAATTTAAAAACGAATAGTTCCCTATGCAAAACCTTCACCTCGCGACCATCATCATTATTGCCGCCAACGTAATCATTTCGATGAAAGGGTTCAATGATTTTTCATTTTTTGAAAAATATAAATTCAACATTGCCGGAATTCGCCGCGGTGAACAGATCCGAATGTTCAGTTCGGCCTTTCTTCATGCCGATTTTTCGCATTTGTTGTTTAATATGCTTACGCTCTATTTTTTTGCGCCGGTGGTCATTTCCAGTTTGACCACCACCTATTTCGTGCTAATTTATGTTGCCAGTCTCTTGGCTGGAAATTTGTTGTCCTTCTATTTCCACAAAAATGAATATCACTATAGCGCCGTGGGAGCCAGCGGGGCGGTGATGGGCATTTTGTATTCGGCGATTCTTTTTTATCCCGATATGGGGCTTTTCCTGTTTTTTATTCCCATTCCAATTCCTGCGTGGCTTTTTGGAATGGCATATTTGTTGTACTCCATCTATGGAATGAAAAAAAGATTGGGAAACATTGGGCACGACGCCCATATTGGCGGAGCGATCGGCGGTTATGTATTAACGCTACTATTCGCTCCCTATTTATTTCAAGGCAATCTTTGGATCGTCGTGCTGTTGGCCCTTCCGTTGATATTGCTGTTCGTGCTTCACAAATTTGGCAAGCTTTAGAATGGTAATTATTTACTGGGAAAGTAGGAAATAGCGAAGCACTAACGGTCCATTGGGTTCAGAAAAATAAAATAACTAACAAAAATTAGCAACGATGAAAACATTAAAAACCATTTTGATTTTAGCAATTACCACCTCTGCCGCTATGGCGCAAAATCCATTGCCCCCGAACACGATTGACGTTACCGGGGAAGGCACCGTTCGGGTAGTTCCCGATGAAGTTACCATAAATATCCGTGTCGAGAATACGGGCGAAAACACAAAAACCCTTAAAGAACAAAATGACGCCACTATTAATGAGGTTTTAAAATTCCTAAAAAAAATGGACATCGCCGAAAAGGACGTTCGCACCGAATATATGAACCTTTCCAAAAACTATGATTACAATAGCAAAACCTACACTTTTGCCGCCAACCAGGCTTTGTCGGTAAAGCTTCACGATTTGAAAAAATATGAAGCCGTAATGAAAGGGCTTATTGACACGGGTATCAATCGGATTGACGGGGTGGATTTTTCTTCTTCCAAACAAGAAGCGCTGCAAAGCGAGGCGCGCAAAAAAGCCGTGCTCAATGCCCAAATGAAGGCCAATGAATATGCCTCGGCCTTAAACCAATCGGTCGGAAAGGCGGTTTCCATTAGCGAATTGACCAATAACGGTGGCCCAAGACCTATGTATAAAATGGCCATGATGGATGCCTCGGCGGAAAGCGGAAGCCAGACGATTGCTTTGGGCGAAATGGAAATCAAGACAACCGTTAATGTTAGTTTTCTCTTGAATTAACCTGGATATATTTTATAAAAAAAAGCCTCGGTTTCCTTTTAAAACCGAGGCTTTTTGTTTTTTCAACAGATAATTTTTATCCTAAAAAAGGATATCTATAATCCGTTGGCGACACGAAAGTTTCCTTTACCATTCGCGGCGAAATCCATCGATATAGGTTTTGCTTGCTTCCGGCCTTGTCGTTGGTGCCGCTCGCGCGCGCGCCTCCAAAGGGCTGCTGTCCAACCACGGCGCCGGTTGGCTTATCATTAATATAGAAGTTGCCCGCAGCGTTTTCAAGAATTTTTACTGCTTCTTCCAACGCATATCGATCTTCACTGAAAACGGCACCCGTAAGCGCATATTCACTGGTCTCATCAACCAAATGCAGCGTTTCCTCCCATTTATTGTCGTCAAAAACATACACGGTGAGCACCGGTCCAAACAATTCGGTGCACATGGTTGTATATTTTGGATCCTTCGTAAGGATTACGGTAGGTTCAATAAAGTATCCTTTACTTTTATCGTAATTTCCTCCGGCAATAATCTCCACTTTTTTATCCTTCTTGGCTTGGTCGATATATCCGGCCAATTTATCAAAGGCGCTTTCATTGATGACCGCATTGATAAAATTGCCCATATCCTCGGGAGTACCCATTTTGAAGGAGCGAATGTCGTCAATCAAATATTCCTTTACTTCCTTCCAGATACTTTTTGAAATATAGCATCGGCTGGCGGCGCTACATTTTTGTCCCTGATATTCAAACGCGCCGCGGGTCATGGCCGTAGCTACTTGTTTGGGGTTGGAGCTATTGTGGGCCACGATGAAATCCTTTCCGCCTGTTTCCCCAACAATGCGCGGATAGGTTTTATAGATTTTTATATTGTCGCCAATTTTTTTCCAGATTCCCTGAAAAACGCCGGTTGACCCGGTAAAGTGAACGCCGCTAAAGTCGGGGCTTGCCATAAGCGTGTCCGAAATCATTGCGGCATCGCCCATAACCATATTAATTACTCCCGCCGGAACGCCCGCCTCGCGGAATACGTCCATAATTACTTTTGCGGAATATACCTGCGCATTGCTGGGTTTCCAAACAACCACATTGCCCATTAAAGCCGCACTTGCAGGCAAATTGCCAGAAATGGCGGTAAAATTGAAGGGAGTAATGGCATATATAAAACCTTCCAACGGCCTATATTCAATTCGATTCCAAGCTGCCGAGGTAGATTCGGGCTGTTCGGCATAGATTTCGGTCATATACTGAACGTTGAATCTTAAGAAATCAATCAGTTCACAGGCTGAATCAATTTCGGCTTGATAGATGTTTTTGGACTGTGCAAGCATCGTGGCCGCATTGATCTTGGCCCTATAGGGCCCTGCGATGAGCTCGGCGGCACGAAGAAAAATGCCGGCCCTTTGTTCCCACGGCATGGCCGCCCATTTTTTTCGGGCTTCCAAAGCGGTTTCAATAGCCTCCTCCACGTTTTTTTTGGTGGCTTTATAATAGGTTCCGAGCACGTGTTTGTGGTCGTGCGGGGGCGACATGGTGGCAGTTTCCTTGGTTTTAACCTCTTTTCCGTTAATAAATAAGGGCACTTCTATTTTTGCCTTATACATTTGTCGGTACGTTTCGAGCACTTCCTCGCGTTCGGGAGATCCCGGTGCATAGCTTTTAACCGGCTCGTTTACTGCGATTGGCACTTCAAAAAATCCATTTCCCATAACTTTATAGTGTTTTTTGTTTATGAAGATTGCAAAGGTACAAAATTGAATGCAGCTATCCTTGGAAACGGAATCGCCAATTTCACGGATAAAATTTAAAAGAGGGCGAAAGGCTTTTTTCGCATTAAAATGAATTCTGAAACCTTTAAATTGCCACTATATTTGAAAAACGGCTTGTTGGGGAACGGCCATAATTAAAATTTGAAAATGAACCTATGTGCACCGTAACTTTTATTCCCAAACCCGATGCGGGTTTTATTCTTACCTCAAACCGCGATGAGGCTCCGGGCCGCGAAACCTTTCCGCCAAAGGTTTACGAAGAAGATGGCATTGAACTTTGCTATCCAAAAGATGCACTTGCCGGCGGAACGTGGATCGGCATTAGCGACAAGCATAGGGCCGTATGTTTGATGAATGGGGGTTTCGTGGCCCACGAGCGGAAACCATTTTATAAAAAGAGTAGGGGTATTGTGGTTAAGGATTTTTTAAAAGCAGAAAATTTAAAAAATGCAATCGCCCACTATGATTTTATCGGTATTGAACCTTTTACCGTAATAATGGTAGAATGGAGGGCGACCCTTCAGTTATTTCAATTGGTTTGGGATGGCACGGATCCCCATTTTTCCGAAGAACCGCTCGAGCCCCGGATTTGGTCTTCGTCTCCTTTGTATCCCAAAAATCTAAAACAGAAACGGGAACAATGGTTCTTATCATTTCTATCGAAAAACCCAAAACCTTCAGCGGAAAACTTGCTCCGGTTTCACAAAACGGCTGGCGAAGGGGATATAAACAGCAATTTGATAATGGACAGGGGTTTTATAAAAACAAAAAGCATTACGCAGCTTTCAAAAGGCGAATCCGCTTTGAAATTGCGGTATGAAGACCTGCAAACAGGAACGGTACACAATTCCGATTTTTGATTTTTAAGAGGAATAGGAAATTAGAAACGACTGCAGAGAGTCGTGGCGCGAAATGTTCTTTTTTAATTTAAGGAAAAGGGAGCGCTTAAATTGAAGAGCGGAATGGAAACCCTGAACTTTCGGGTCGTGGCAAAATTGACCATTCCGTAGTAGCCCTTCATAGAGCCAAATGGTGAAAACAGCAGACAGCCACTGGTGTAGGAATGTTTTTCCCCAGGCTGCAAAATTGGTTTTTGTCCAATAATGCCTTCGCCTTCCACAATTTCCATATTGTTTAGGGAATCTTTTATTTTCCAGCAACGGGAGGTTAGCTGCACCGTATCCTTGCTTTGGTTTTCAATGGTTATGGTATAGGCGAAGGCGTACTGCATTTTACGGTTTTTGTAAAATGTTCCGTCAAATTCGGTCTTCACCGAAATCCTGATGCCTTGTGTAACCTGTTGAACCATTTTCAATAAATTGCTGCGCTTGCTGCGATAAATAGGGTTGCCGCAAGCGACAGACCGATCACAAACACAGTGTTTAAAAATACAAATTTTATTATTGTTAACAATCTTCCCTGTCCGTAAAAATTGCGTAAGGCCTTGTAAAAATAAAGAGGTCCAATGAATATGAAAAGACAGCTAACGAAAAATTTAGTGTTTAAGAGCAAATCGGGCAGCAGCAAAAGTAGCATCGCCAGAAAAATAAAACTGAAAATATGGAAAATGAAAATCATATGTTCCATGTAGGTATGTCGTTTTTTGGAATAGCTGATCCAAAAAAAGAAGGCGAAAAAGGGCGTAAAGAAAAATAGGAAAAACGGTATTTTAGAAAGAATGTATCTTATAAAGGCCGAGGGATTTTCCTTTATTTTTTCTACCGTTGTATTTTTGGAATACACCCATCTGTTAAACGAGGTGTTTCTGTGGTGCAGGCTGTCCAAAGCCACTTCGGCATTTTTTATTTGGTGTTTTTCGTAGAAGTCGTGATATAGTGAAAACCGTTTTGAGTAGCGCTCGGCAAAGGGCATTGCTGCCAAATCGGCCTCAGAAAAATATTCAATTTCCTTGGGGGTATTCATTTTTTTTAGGGAATCGGCCAGATTAAAAGGCTTTGATGTGCTCTGGGCAATGTTTTGGCTATGGGAATCGACAAAGGCACGGTCGGCCAACTTGGCATTAAAATTAATACCGTTAGTAGCCTCGGTCTTCGGATTGACCACGTCCAAAAATCCGTTTATCAAAAAGTAAATGATGGAAACACTTAAAAAGAAACGAAACGGATTGGCGTATTTTAGGCGTTGGCCCTTCACATAATTTCGCGTAATCACACCGGGACGGAAAAGAAGGTCTTTTAAAGTGGTGCGCAGCCGCGAGTCATAAACCACGATGCTGCCCAGAAATTCCATAAAAAAATCAACGATGGACAGTTTTTTTCTGCTGTTCATTTGGGAACATCGAGGGCAATAAAGATCGCTAACGTCCAGAGGATGCCCGCAGTTTAAGCATTCGGTGCCACGGTATTGCACTAATTTTCGCCGGTTGGTAATCCTTCTTTTATTTGGATTCATGGCCTATTGAATAAAAATTCCCCCTTCACGATTCCGGCGATCGGTCAATTGTTGTTGATAGTAGTGGAATTGGCATAGCCCACGCCAATAATCCTGTCATAGCGCGCGCCAAGATCACGGAAGTATGCGACCACAGTGTAATCGTTTTCGGTTTGCCAAAAATCGCCACTCACGGCACCTTCATCAATGCTGCCATCGCGATTCACCACCACATATTTATAGTTGTAATAGCCTTGCTTAAACAGTCGGCTGTTTCGGTAGCTATCGGTGGAGGGGTCGTATTTCATATAGGTGCTTCCGTCTATGGTCCAGTTGTTGAAATTGCCATAGATATGAAGTTCTTTGTCCCCCAAATCGTCATAATATTGAAGATTGAAGTGCATCCGTACATATTCGGCCTCCAAATCCTGGTTGCGGGCGTCCACATTTCGAACCTGAAAATTGCCGTTTAAATCGGGGTTGTAAGTATAAACACGGTCGTAGCGCGGAATGTCGGTATATAAATAATTTTCATAAACGTCGGTAAGCGCTATGGACCGAACGCCGTTGGTGGCTGAGCGCTCATCTTTATTATCAAATGCCAAAAACTCATTGCCTCCGCCAAAGGAGGCCTCTGTGTCATATTTATAGATCAATTCGTTCCCAATGGTATATTGGGGCACCAAATTGGTAATGGCAGAGTTCAAATTGCTGTTTTGCAGTACCAGCGTCTTTACGGTTTGTTTGGGATTTACCAAAAGCAAATCTGGTGAATTAATGGTAAACTGTACCACCTGTTTTTCGTTCACGACCTTTAGATTGCGGGCGCGTTTGATTTCGACTGCCACGGTGGCAATATTTTCCATCACCAAAAATTTTCTGGTAAAAACCAGTTCGCCATCCCTATTGAAAATGCTCAGCAGGTAGTTGCCGCTCTTTTTTAGGCCACGGGTGTCGCGGTTTGGAATAATGAGTTCATAGTGCGAAAAAATTTGCAACGTATTTATGGAGTTTTGGTACGTATCGATTCGAACATCGTCAAAACCGTCCAAATATTCACTCTTGGAAAGATCCGTTGGTGTCCAATCAAAATTGTAATGGGTTATGGTGTAATAATAATCTTCTTCCTCTCCGTTAAGGGCGTCAAAGGAAAGTTTCAGCCTGCTGCCCAAATTAATGATGGGCAATTGGCTTTGGTCCGTTCCTCCGCTGAATTGAATAGTGCTAATGTAGGCGGGTTCAATCTTTTCCACTATTTGTGAAGAGGCTACAAAGCAATTTAAGATTAAAAGAAGAAAGAGGATGGCTGATTTTGGCATAACTCGATTTTAAGAGGTCTAAGATAACAAATTTTGAACCGTTTCGCTCGCTGTTGTTGCTATCGAAAAATGTCGATGCAAATAATAGTGGATTTGGGTTGGCGATACCTTTTTGAAACCTTCGAAAACGTCGCGAAAAAGTTGTAAAAATATTGAACCTTTCGGGCCATAATTTATAAACATTTTAAAATAGCGTGTGGCTTCTTTTTAACATGGAAAATTATACCCTTTTATTGTGCAATGGTATATTTAATTTATAAATTTGCACGCCCTTATTCCCCGCGCATACGTTTTGAGGGAGTATTGGGTGTTAAAATGGCATTATTTAATATTCAAATTTATGTCCAAAGACATTAAGATTAAAAAAGGTCTTACCATTAAATTGAAGGGTGAAGCAGAAAAAATACTTTCCAGCGCTCCCCGCTCCAGAACCTTCGCAATAAGACCCTCAGAATTCCATCTTATCATTCCTAAAATGGTTGTCCGGGAAGGTGGTAAAGTGCAAGCGGGCGACACTATTTTCTATTCCAAAAGCAACGAGCTGATCAAATTTGTTTCGCCGGTAAGCGGTACGCTTACCAAGATTGAGCGCGGGGCAAAACGGGTGATTACGCAAATCGTAATCGAGGCAGATGTGCAGGATACGTTTAAGGATTTTGGTTCCCTAAACCCCGATACCGCGTCGCCCGAGGCCATTAAAACTCGGTTGCTCGAGTCGGGATGCTGGCCTTTTATCATGCAACGCCCCTATGCGGTGATTGCCAATACTGAGCAGGCACCCCGCGACATTTTTGTTTCCGGCGTCAATACCGCACCTTTGGCCAATGACCTTGACTTTTCGCTAACCGGAAAAGAAAAACAGTTGCAGGCTGCATTGACCGCACTGAGCAAGCTCACCACCGGAAAGGTACACGTGGGCGTAGCAAAATCGGGCACCTCGCCGTTTAAGGGATTGAAGGATATTACCCTACATAACGTTTCGGGGCCTCATCCTGCCGGAAACGTGGGTACCCAAATAAACAAAATTGCGCCCGTCAATAAAAACGAATTGGTTTGGACCGTGGCGCCTCAGGATTTGGTTATCATTGGCGAACTGTTGCTGACCGGAAAATTCAATCCGGAACGAACCATCGCCTTGGCAGGTTCTGAAGTAAAAACACCAAAATATTACAAAACCAGAATCGGTGCCGAAGCTGCTACCTTTTTATATGATTCAGGGCTTAAGGAAGAAAATGTACGGGTTATTAGCGGCGATGTGCTTACGGGAGAAAAAATTTCCCCGAAAGGCTATTTGGGCTACTACAGCAACACCGTTACCGTAATTCCGGAAGGTGATGACTATGAGCTGTTCGGCTGGAACAAACCGGTTTTTGATAAAATTTCGACCTCACGGGCACTTACCTTTTCGTGGTTAACGCCCAATAAAAAATATGATTTGGATACCAATACCAATGGCGAGCATCGTGCCTTTGTGGTAACGGGAAGTTATGAGGAAGTATTCCCGCTGGATATGTATCCGCTGCAAATGTTGAAGGCCTGTATGGTAAAAGACCTTGACCAAATGGAGGCCTTGGGAATGTATGAGGTTGCTCCAGAGGATTTTGCCCTAACCGAATTTGTTTGCGTTAGCAAGCAGCCCCACCAACAGATCATCAGAAATGGCCTTGATTTAATGTATAAAGAAATAGGATAACCGCTATGGGATTGAAACAAAATTTACATCAGCTAAAGGAGAAGTATAAGGGCACCAAAATAGCCCCTGCCTTCAACGCGTTGCATACCTTTTTATATACGCCGAACGAAACCACGCATTCGGGTGGCCACGTTCGTGCGGCAGACGATTTGAAGCGCACGATGAATACAGTGATAATGGCGCTAATACCCTGTTTGATCTTTGGTATCTTCAATGCCGGCTATCAGCATTACGCAGCCATAGACAACACCTTGCGTATGGATCCCTTGGGCAATTTCTTCACTTGGGATAATTCCATTATGGGTGCTTGGACGGTTTTGCCTCTTGTTATTGTTTCCTATGTGGTGGGACTTGGGGTGGAATTCATTTTTGCCATCATTAAAAAACACGAGGTAGAGGAGGGATATTTGGTAACGGGTATGCTCGTGCCGCTCATTGTTCCTATCGACATTCCACTTTGGATGCTGGCCGTGGCCGTTATTTTTGGAGTGGTTATAGGAAAAGAGGTTTTTGGGGGAACTGGAATGAATATTTTGAATCCAGCGCTTACCATTCGTGCCTTTCTTTTCTTCGCTTATCCAACCTGGATGAGCGGTGATAAGGTTTGGGTTCACGGGGCGCAGGCTATGGCCGGACAACCCGACGCAATTTCTGGCGAGACCATTTTAGGAACGCTTGCCGCCAATCACCAACCTGTTTACAGTCTTTGGGATATGTTCTGGGGCTTTATTCCCGGCTCGGTGGGTGAAACTTCCACCTTCCTTATTCTTCTTGGCGGACTGTTTTTAATTTTCACAAAAATAGGAAGCTGGCGAATTATGCTTTCCGCAGTTATTGGCGCGCTGGTTATGGGCTTGATCTTTAACGGCGTTGTGGCCCAAGGCTGGATTCAGGAAGGCAGCAAATTCTTTGGGTTGATGAGCGAACCCTTCTGGCACCACTTGATTATTGGTGGCTTGGCCTTTGGTATTGTCTATATGGCCACCGACCCCGTAACTGCCTCACAGACCAATAAAGGGAAGTGGATCTACGGTTTCTTTATTGGCTTTATGTCCATTATGATTCGGGTTTTCAACCCTGCCTATCCCGAAGGCGTAATGCTTGCGATATTGTTGATGAACGTATTCGCTCCAACGATAGATCATTACGTAGTAAAGGGCAATATTAACAAGCGAATGAAACGAGCTAAACACTTAAAAGCAAAAACAGCGTAATCATGGCAAAGTTTACTGATAAAAATTCATATACAATACTGTTCGCCATCATAATGGTATTGGTGGTTGGAAGTCTTTTGGCCGGGGTTGCACAAGGATTGAGCGGAAAAATATCCGAAAACGAACGCTTTGAAAAACAGCAGAATATCTTGTACGCTATGGGCGTTAACGACAACGATGGTGCGGGTAGCGTAACCTTTGTTCCCACTAAGGAAGTGGAGGCCTTGTTCCATAAATACATCAAAAAACAGTTGGTTATTCAAGGCGAGGAGGTTTCGGAGAATGAAAACGCCTATTTGATCGATATCAAAAAAGAGGAATCACACGCCAGCGCAGACCCAAACTACAAAAGAAAACTTCCATTGTTTATTGGGGAAAAGGATGGCGTAACCTATTATATAATCCCAATGCGCGGTAAAGGTCTTTGGGATGCTATTTGGGGCTATGTTTCCTTGGACAAGGATTTGGTAGTGGAAGGTGTTTTCTTTGACCATAAAGGGGAAACCCCCGGTCTTGGCGCCAATATAAAGGAACGTTTCTTTATGGACGACTTTAAGGGCGAACAGATTATGAAGGGAGATGCCTTTGTGGGCATAACCGTGGCAAAAGGAAACAACGATCCGCTTAACGAAAGAAAGGACGACCAGAAAGTGGATGCCCTTGCAGGCGCCACTATTACCGGGAATGGAGTAACGGCAATGATTAAAAAAGATGTTGCGCAGTACATTCCTTATTTGGAGAAAATAAAAGGTGCAGAATAAAAAGTGCGCTAAGGTTTTTAAAAGAGTGCGCTAAAGTTGAAAGTGCCTAAAGTGCACTAAAGTTGGAAAAAAACTTTAGACACCAATAACTTAAGACAACTTTAGGTGCTAAAATTAAAGAATAGAAATAAATAATAACAAATATGGCTTTACTTTCAAAAAAAGACAGCAGGTTAATCTTAGACCCCCTAGCGGACAATAACCCCATCACCATTCAGGTTTTGGGAATCTGTTCGGCCTTGGCAATTACTGCCCAGCTAAAGGCTTCCATAGTAATGGCCGTTTCGGTAATGGTGGTCTTGGCCGTTGGGAACGTAGTTATTTCGTTGTTGCGAAACGTGATACCCGGAAAAATTAGGATTATTGCACAACTTATCATCGTTGCCGCTTTGGTAATTATCGTAGATCAAGTTTTAAAGGCATTTGCTTATGAATTGAGCAAGCAGCTTTCGGTTTTTATCGGACTTATCATTACCAACTGTATCATTATGGGGCGTTTTGAGGCCTTTGCCTTGGCCAATAAACCTTGGCGTTCTTTTCTTGACGGTATTGGGAACGCGGCAGGCTATGGTTTGATTTTGGTAATCGTAGGTTTCTTCCGCGAACTTTTGGGGTCGGGAACACTTTTGGGCTTTAAGGTTTTAGGAGATCCAATCGCAAAAACCGGACTGTATGCCTTAGGTTATGAGAATAACGGGTTTATGTTGCTTTCCCCAATGGCCCTGATTGTTATTGGAATAATTATTTGGGTGCAGCGCTCCAGAAATAAAGAACTTATAGAGGAATAAAAAAATAGTAGCAGCGAATTGGAGGATTAGCTTTGAAGCCTACCGAGATTGCTGCTGCAAACACAATACTTTAAGAATATGGAACACGTAGAGTTATTTTTTAAATCAATCTTTATTGACAACATGATTTTTGCCACTTTCCTCGGAATGTGCTCCTATCTTGCTGTTTCCAAAAAAGTTTCCACCGCCGTTGGTCTTGGGGCGGCAGTAATATTCGTGCTTGCGGTTACCGTTCCCGTGAACTGGCTTTTGGACCAATATCTGTTGAAAGATGGCGCCTTGGTTTGGCTTGGAGAAGAATATGCCGATTATAATTTAGGATTTCTTTCCTTTATTCTTTTCATTGCGACCATTGCAACCATGGTGCAGTTGGTAGAGATTGTGGTTGAAAAATTTTCACCTTCTTTGTATAACTCCCTTGGAATCTTTTTACCACTAATCGCCGTAAACTGTGCCATCTTGGGAGGATCGCTGTTTATGCAATCCAGAGATATTCCAACCTTGGGCTTGGCTTTAAATTATGGTGTCAGTTCGGGTATCGGCTGGTTTTTGGCCATTTTGGCCATTGCTGCCATTCGTGAAAAAATACGCTATTCAAATGTACCCGCGCCTTTAAGAGGGTTGGGAATAACCTTTATCATTACTGGCCTTATGGCGATTGGATTTATGAGTTTCGGCGGAATGTTGACCGGTGGTGATGAAAAGAAACCTTCATTGGATTCTGATCCAACCGAAATTGGGGTAAAGGCTGAAAAAGTGCAAATTGAAACTAAAGAAGAAGCTGCCCGTGCAGTTTCGGTGTCTGAAATTACAACCTTAACGAAGCAATAATATGTTTTTAGAAATAAGCACCCTCGGAGTTATAACGGTAACCGTAATTGCCCTTTTGGTACTTACCTTGGTATTGGTCGCCTTATTGTTGTTTACCAAAGAAAAATTGGCTCCCTCGGGTCCAGTGAAAATAACTATTAATGAAGAAAAGGTAATCGAGGTGCCTTCCGGTGGTTCGTTGCTTTCCACTTTGGGCGCCGAAAAAATATTTCTTCCTTCAGCCTGTGGCGGCGGTGGAACTTGTATTCAGTGCGAATGTCACGTACTTTCCGGTGGAGGAGAGGCGCTGCCCACCGAAACGCCCCACTTTACCCGTAAGGAATTGCAGGAAGGGACGCGTTTGGCCTGCCAGGTTAAGGTGAAACAGGACATGAACATTACCATACCCGAAGAAGTTTTCGGTATTAAGAAATGGGAGGCTACCGTGGTAAGAAACTATAACGTTGCCTCATTCATTAAAGAATTTGTAGTGGAAATTCCAGAGGAAATGAACTACAAAGCTGGTGGCTACATCCAAATTGAAATTCCGCCCTGCGAAGTAAAATTTGCAGATATGGATATCACCGCACACCCAGAGGAACACGAGCGGCCCGATAAATTTCAGGAAGAATGGGACAAGTTTAAACTTTGGCCCTTGGTAATGAAAAACACCGAAACGGTGGAAAGGGCCTATTCAATGGCGTCCTATCCTGCAGAAGGCCGTGAAATTATGTTAAACGTTCGTATTGCCACCCCACCCTTTGACCGGGCCAAGGGAGGTTGGATGGACGTAAACCCTGGGATAGCTTCTTCCTATATCTTTAATTGCAAACAAGGCGATAAGGTTGTTATTTCTGGTCCTTATGGTGAATTCTTTATCAATCCATCGGATGCTGAAATGCTCTATGTGGGCGGTGGTGCTGGAATGGCGCCCATGCGTTCACACCTTTACCATCTATTCAAAACCTTGAAAACCGGCCGAAAGGTTACCTATTGGTACGGCGGTAGGTCCAAGCGCGAGCTTTTCTATTTGGAGCATTTCCGTGAACTGGAGAAGGAATTCCCGAACTTTAAGTTCTTCCTTGCGCTGTCGGAACCTTTGCCCGAAGATAACTGGAAAGTGAAGAAAGACATTTACGATGAAGCTGGCGATGGCTTCGTGGGCTTTATCCACCAAGTGGTGATCGATAACTACCTAAACCATCACGACACGCCCGAAGATATAGAACTCTATTTCTGTGGCCCACCATTGATGAACCAAGCCGTTCAGAAAATGGGCGAGGACTTCGGTATTCCGGATGAGAATATTCGATTTGATGATTTTGGAGGATAATCCTTAACGAAAAATTAGAATAACAATCGCTTCAATTTTAATTGGAGCGATTTTTTTTTTGACATCATTAAGGTTCTTAAAAAATTAACGCTTTTTCGAATTCAAGGTTCATTTTTAGGTAGGAAAATATTAATTTTAATCTATCCAATTTGAATTCGTATGAAATCTTCAAAAACTCCAATCCTTTTTAAATCAAGCTCTAAACTCTTGTTCGCTGTTTTTCTTTTGGGACTTTCCTTTTGGGTTTTCCTATACTACAACGGAACGTTTTTTAAAGGGGATAATTTAGGTACCGCTACAGTTCCGTCGAAAATTGCCGAACAATATGCCGACTTTTTAGTGAATCATCCCTTTAGAAAAGCGATGCAATTGTCAAAACAGGAGCGAAAGGCCCACGGTCTTCCTCCCAACAAATTTTTTGAACAGGAATATTTATATACGAGTGATCCTGTTTTGTTGCGGCCCGCACCGGAGCGACTCTATAATCTCCAGCAGGAATTAAAGACCAATACCGCAATGAAGGCCCCGGGCGATGCCACTAATCTATGGGAAGAACGTGGTCCCAATAATGTAGGGGGCAGAACCCATTCCCTGATTTTTGCTCCGGGCAGTACTACCAAGGTGTTTGCGGGTGGGGTTAGCGGGGGCCTTTGGGTTAATGATGATATAACCAATCCTTCTTCAGTTTGGCAACGCGTAGCTGGAGTTCCAGGGAATTTGGCCGTAATGTCTATTACGGTTGATCCCAACAACCAACAGATTATGTATTTGGGCACTGGAGAGGTATATACCGCTGGCGATGTTGTAGGAAACGGAATCTATAAATCCACAGATGGCGGCGAAAATTGGTTCGAGCTTTATACTGGCGGCGCTGCCTTGGCAGATAGGATAGCGTTTGTCCAGGATGTAATTGCTTGGAACAATCCAATAACCAACCAAACCGAAGTTTATTTTGGGGCCGGTTCAACCATTTATCGCGAGGAAGTGATAGCTGGGCCGGATGGCTGGAATTGGCTGGGTCTTAACGCGATCGGATTATACAAGAGCACGGATGGTACCAATTTCACAAAACAAACCGGTGCCCCCTTTTTAACCGCTGGTGGAACCTATTATTGTCCAAATGATTTTGATGTTTCGGCCGATGGTACTCTTTGGATGGGTACGCGTGCAAACGCTTACGGACAAGGTGGGGGATATGTTTTCAAAAATACCGGAAACAATTGGGTAAATGTTAGAAATTTAAATACCGATGGACGTATTGAACTGGCCTGTTCGCAACAGAATGCAGCTAAGATATACGTTCTTGCCCAAGACAGAACCTCTTCTTCCAATCCTGTAAAAATTTTTCTGACGACCGATGGGTTTGCCACTGCGCCTACATCGACACCACAACCCGACGATGCGGATACCGGAATTCCCGCTCTGGACTTTACCAGAGGCCAAAGTTTTTATGATTTAATGATAGGCGTTGACCCTTCCAACGACAACACCGTCTATGTTGGAGGGATAGATTTATTTAAATCCACCAATTCCGGAAATGCTTGGAGCCAATTTTCACATTGGTACGGCGGATTTGGTTTTCAGGAAGTCCATGCGGATCAGCACGGAATTGCCTTTGCGCCCGGCATGCCGAACAGGGTTATCTTCGGTAACGATGGGGGAGTTTATTATAGCAATAACGGCGGTACCACCACAGCTGCCCGAAATAATGGATATGCCGTTACGCAATTCTACAAGGGGGCCATCAATCAGAATACATCCTCCGATATTTTGCTGGCAGGAGCACAGGACAATGGTTCACAATTAATTTTGAATGCGGCTCCGGGAATAAACCCATCTACCGAGGTAACGGGTGGCGATGGCTGTTGGGTTTTTGTGGACAAAGATGACCAGTATATGATTTCTTCCTATGTGTACAACAATTACAGGTATATTTCCATTGGAGGAACCTATATTGGCAATTTTCCCAATTCAGACAATACTGGCGATTTTGTAAACCAATGCGGCCTGGACAGCGACACTAATATTCTTCTTTCCAATGCCACCAATGGGACCAATTACCAGATTTATCGATGGACCATAAACCCATCAGGTCCCACGGTTTCACGAAGCACACTAACCAATGGGCTGCTCAATACCATTCCTACTTTTTTTGTGGCCTCACCCAATGTTGCCAATAGATTTTTGGTCGGTACGGCCTTGGGAAGGATTTTGCGGCTGGACAATGTAAACGCGAGCCCGACGTGGACCAATATTTCCATGCCAGGGCAAATTGGGGCTGTGTCCGACATTCGTTATGGTGCTACTGAAAATGATATTTTGGTGACCTTTCATAATTATGGTGTTAATAGTATTTGGTACACCAATAACGGTGGCAGTAGCTGGGTAAGCAAAGAGGGTGATTTGCCCGATCTTCCCGTAAAATGTATTCTTCAAAACCCCGGGAATACGAATGAAGTAATTATCGGTACGGCCTTGGGAGTATGGAAAACAGAAAACTGGAACGCTTCAAGTCCAAACTGGACCCAATCTCAAAACGGGATGAGCGATGTGAAGGTAATGTCCTTTGACTTTAAGGAGAATGATGGTACCATTCTGGCAGCAACCTATGGCCGGGGAATGTTCAGCGGCAAATTTGATGGGTGTAGCCAAAGCACCGAATATATAGCCGGAGGCTGGAGCAATGGGAATCCAACCGCCACATCAGCAGTTGTTATCAATGACAATTTCAATACTGCCTCTGGTGGAAGTATTGACGCCTGTTCCCTGATTGTGGCCTCTGGAAAAACACTGACCGTTGGCCCCGGAACCTATGTAAAAGTGAACGGAAATATTGTTGTTGACGGAACGCTATTTATTGACCACGAGGCAAGCCTGGTTCAAGTTGATGATGATGCCACGGTTACCAATAACGGACAGATTACGGTTCGGAAAATTACACCCTTCTTGGAACCCCGTTATTTTTTGGTTTTGGGTAGCCCGATGACGGCGGAAACGCGGACCGGTGTTTATGGGAATGCAGTACAAATCCGAAGGCATATTACCGCAAATTTCAATCCAGATCCTGCGGTAGCCGCTTTCGATCCATTGGCTGAAAATTTCGCGGATGCTGAAGGAGATAATTGGCAGATTTATAATGGCGTTGTCAATGCAGGGGAAGGGTATCTTGTACTGCCCCAACCCGATCTTTCGAGTAGCGGCTCCTATAGTTTGGATTACACCCTTGGGACCCTTAACAATGGACAAATTGATTTTAACGTTGGCTACAACGGCACTCAGAATGCAAGCCCAAATATTGTTGGAAATCCATATGCCTCCGCCATTTACGCCAATGATTTTTTGAATGAAAACAGTATGATAGACGCCGTGTATTTCTGGGAACACTTAACTGCGGCCAGCTCCAATTATCCGGGCTATAAAGTGAATAACTTCGATATGGGCGATATTTCCATGTATAATAGCTCTGGGGGCGTTCCTGCGGCAAATGACCCCGGCACCTCTACCCAGCCAAATGGATACATTGCGTCTGGGCAAGGTTTTGGATTTAAGGCAACCTCGGCAGGGACGGCGAGTTTTAAAAATTACATGCGCGTAACCGATAATAATGATACCTACCGAAGGCCAGCAATTCCAAGTGAACGTATATGGATCAATATCCGAAACGATGATTATGGACTTAAAAGCACCATGCTCCTTAACTTTTCGGCGGCTTGTATAGACGGATATGATGGTAAATATGATGCAAAACGATTGGCTACGCCCGTTAGTCTTTATTCAAAATTGGAAACGGGGGAGGAATTGGCAATCCAAGGGAGAAGCGCGTTCCATATGGATCAGCAAATTAAACTTGGGTTTGTAAGCCAGATAGAGGAAAATCAGGACTTTACAATTTCAATAAGTCAATTTGATGGCACCATCTGGCCCGATGTAACAGTTTATTTAAGGGATAGGGCCAAAAATTTGACACACAATCTTAGCGCAGGGGAGTATAATTTTAAAAGTAAACAAGGAGTTGATAACGACCGCTTTGTCCTCCTTTTTAAAACTACGCTCCAAACTGCCGAAAACATATTTTCGCAAATCGGCATTGCTCCAAACCCAACCTCGGGCCAACTAAATATCCTTTCGCCCAACCTTAAAGTAAAATCGATTTCGGTTTTTGACCTTCACGGTAGAAGATTGGGTGAAAAAATATTTGCTGCGGAACCGTATTCAATAGATATCACTTCGCTGCAGCCGGCAACCTATTTCGTGAAAATAACTACCGAAGCCGGCCATATATACAAGCGAATCTTAAAAAATTAAGCACAAAAAAAGCCGCCTTATTTTTTAAGGCGGCTTTTTTTAATTCGAAACGTGGATTATTCTCCACCCAAAAGCGTTGCAATCTTAACTTCCAAAGCCTCGCCGCGAAGGTCCTTGTCGATTATCACTCCGTTTTCATCCAAAAGGAAGGTAGCTGGAATGGAGCGAACATTATATTGTTTGGCGATAGGGTCCTGCCAGAACTGAAGGTTGGACACATGGTACCAGTCCATTTTGTCATCCTTTATGGCCTGTAGCCATTTGTCTTTTTGGTTTTCCTTGTCGAGGGAAACGCTAATAATATTCAAGCCTTTTTCATGGTATTTATTATAGACCTTTACTACGTTCGGGTTTTCCATTCGGCATGGCTTGCACCATGAGGCCCAGAAATCAATAATGGTATATTTGCCCATGGCCTCCTTTAAGGACATATTTTCACCCGATGGGGTGGGCGCGCTAAAATCGGGAGCTGGACTGCCAATATCTGCTTTTTTAAGCGAATCCAAATTGGTTTTTAAATCTTGTGCCAATTGGGTAGCGGCAATCTTTGGGTCCAATTTTTCCACGTAGGCCGAAGCTTCGGCGGGGGTGATCTCTTTTCTCCCGGCCATATCTGAAATCAGCATTACCGCAAAAAGCGTATTGTTGTGTTCGTTTAAATATTGTTTTTTATAATCGGTTTCCTCGGCTACCAAATTCAGGTTTTGGCTCTGTAGCTTGGCAATTTCAACGGTGTCGTTGGCTTCATTGGCCTTTCGGAATTGCTCCATCCGTTGTTGTTTTATGGAATTAAAACCATCCATTTTATCCACAAAACTGTTGTATGCCGCGTTCTGGCTCCCTCCAGTTATGCGCGAAGCCCTAATACTATCCTTATAAATTTTGGCCTGCATATCTTCGTTTTCGGGAAAAAATAGAATGGAGGCGTTGGCCTCATTGATTCGAAGAAAGTTCAATGGTGTGGTTTCGCTTTTTGGAAAAGTGGCCGAAAATTTCCCATCTTTTACGGTCAGGGTATCAATGGGTTTTGGTTGGTTGTTCTCAAAGGTGAAAACATAAATATTTGTGCCATCCGCAAAGCCAACAGCTTCACCTTCAAGTTTTAGAGTGTTGCTGTCCTTATTGCAGGAAATAAGAAAGCTTGCAAACAGAAGGGCAATAAAAATTCTCATAGTATGGGTTTTTAAAATTTGGGCAAAAGTAGCAGTTTATTCGATAGTTCGTTGATTTTAGGCCCACATTTTATTTTTATATTAACAAAAACGGACCAATGCCCAACGGATGATTTTTGGCCAAAAAGAAATCCGGGAAATGGATTGTTTCCAAGCATTTTCCGGATTATCATTTCAGTGAGATGCGGGCTCAATTAAGCCTCGGGATGGTTATCGCCGGCCTTCATGACCCACGCGTCCAACATCCAACTTATTTTTTCAATATGGCCAATAAAACCGCCGATCATATCAATGGTTCCTTCGTCTTCTGCTTCATCGGCCTTTTCCACTACTTTCCGCATTTGTTTCAGCAGTTTTCCGTGGTCGTCGAGCAGTATTTTTACCATTTCTACATCTTTCGTATTTTCGGAAGACTCCTTTATATTGCTCATTTTAAGGTAATCGGTAAAATTACTCGTAGGCTGGAAGCGAAGGGTAAGGATCCGTTCCGCAATTTCATCAATTTTTAGTTTGGCATCGTCATACATTTCCTCAAATTTAATGTGGAGATCGAAGAAATTATGCCCCACAACATTCCAGTGAAAATTGCGCACCTTTTGGTAATACAGATGATAGTCGGCCAACAGGATATTGAGTTCTTTCGCCGTAGCGGTGGTCTTCTTTTTATCAAGGTTCAAATAGCTCATTTTTATAAGGTTTTATGGTTTTCTCCAAAGATACTTAAGCTTTGTAAATCTGTCAATTTTTAAAGGACGGTTTAGCCTTTTTTTAACTTGTTTTAAACGGACGGTATGCTGTTGTGCGAACAATAAATCGGGATTCTAAAACTGTAGGAAAAAAGGGGCGTTTTCTTACGTTTTAATGAACCATCTATGGCTTATCTATGGAGTATGTATGAAGTATCTATGAAGTATTCTTGGGGCATTGTTTGATGGTTGGATTTTAAGATTTTCGGATTTAACCGGTCTAAAATAACTAGTAACCCTCCTGAAATACCAACAAAAATAGAATTGTTAATCCTGAATGATCTTACAATCGATTGTATCGGTGGGAATGCAAATGCCAACAAAGCTGGGCACGCTTTTTAAAGCGCGGCATAGGGAAAAATGGGAAGAATACCATTAGTAGCAACAGCTGATAATTGTACGTGCAATTCAAATACAAAGAACACGTGATATGGAAATTAATTTGTAACTTTGTGTGGAGACCAAAGATTTAAATTATTGCTTGATATGAACACTAAGCTAACACTGACCATAGAAAAGGATGTTATTGAACAAGCAAAAAATTATGCAAAAGAAAACAACCGAAGCTTGTCTGATTTAATTGAAAACTATCTGAAAACCATTATTGAAAAGGAACGGAAAGAGGCAGGTAAAAAACTCAATCCCATTGTTGAATCATTAAAAGGCTCCTTTAAGATGCCTGAAAAAATGGATTATAAAAAGGAACTTAAAAACCGTTTGGAAGAAAAATATTTATAATGGACAAAGTGTTGATTGATACCGATGTTTTAATGGATTTTTTTTTCGACAGGGAACCTTTCGCCAACTTTGCAACAGAAGTACTAAATCTCTGTGCAGAAAACCAAATCCAAGGATTCACAACCCCCGTAATTATTTCAAATGTTTATTACCTCCTTTTAAAAACCGCAAAGCATGACATAATTGTAGAAAAAATAAAGCAGCTCTTAACCTTTGTTGAAATTGTTAAGACGGATAAGATTGCTGTAATGAACGCGTTAAATTCCAATTTTAAAGATTTTGAAGATGCGCTTCAAAACTTTTCTGCAATAGAAAACGGACAAATTAAAATTATACTTACTCGCAACTTAAAAGACTTTAGAAAAAGTGAACTGGCTATTTTTACACCCGAAACCTATTTAAAAGGAAGAGCCATAAGCTAATTTTCCCCGAACCATTTTCCGCATTTTGCCCATTTCCGAAAAGTCTCGGTTTTTTTCGTTTTTTATATTCTTCCCCATTTTGTGCTAAGTCGTGCCACCTCCCAAAAAAATCCCAAAGATGGTTTTGCGAGTCACCATGCAAATGCCAACATAGTTGGGCACGTTTTTTAAAAAATTCACTAGGGACCGAGGGTTTTCAATAGAGTTTCCTTAAAAATGTGAATTATAAAGGGAGGAAACATTGCTTTAATTTCAAAATTGTACCTTTCAAGTCCCAAACAAAACCAACTATGAAACCTCTCTTGAAGGTAGCAATACAGGCAGCCGTAGCAGCCGGTGCGGAAATCCTAAAGGTTTACAACACCAATTTTGCAGTGGAGCGGAAAGACGATAATTCGCCGTTGACACAGGCCGATAGGAATGCAAACGCCGTAATAAACAATTGGTTGAAGCATACCCAAATCCCCATTATAAGCGAAGAAAACCGGCAGCTTGATTATGAAGAACGAAAGGGATGGCAGCGCTGCTGGATTGTGGATCCGTTGGACGGAACGAAGGAATTTATAAAACGAAACGGGGAATTCACCGTAAACATTGCCCTGGTTGAGAACGAAATTCCGGTGCTTGGCGTTATTTACGTTCCCGTTTCCAAGGAGCTTTATTTTACGGCTTCAGCTGGAAAAACCTCAAAAAAAATCACCCTTTCATCCGAAGAAGATTCGGTGGAGTCAATATTGGAGAAAGCTAAGGAAATCAAACCGCGGGAGGCATCCTATAGGATAACTGTGGTCGGGAGTCGTTCGCATTTAAATGAAGAAACCAAGAATTTTATTGCCAATCTTGAAAAACGGAACCAAGTAGCACTTGTTTCCAAGGGAAGTTCGTTAAAATTCTGTCTGGTGGCCGAAGGCCTGGCAGACTTATATCCGCGCTATGCCCCCACGATGGAATGGGATACCGCCGCGGGCCACGCTATTTGTGAGGCCGTTGGGGTTTCAGTGATTGATGAATCTACGGGCAAATCCATGAAATATAATAAGCCGAACTTGTTGAATAACCATTTTTTGGTGTCGGTTTCATGAAGGATCCATCCCAAAAACGCCATCTTGCCAAAACCATTACTTGGCGCATCGTGGGCACATTGGACACTATGGCCCTGTCATGGTTTATTACAGGAAATCCGCTTACTGGGCTGAAAATCGGGTTGGCGGAAGTGTTTACCAAAATGTTCCTTTATTATGTACACGAACGCATTTGGTTTAACATAAACCTTTCAAAATCTGGGATTGTCCGCGAAAGCCGAAAGCGTCACCTTGCCAAAACCCTCACTTGGCGAGGAGTGGGCACTTTGGATACCATGGTACTTTCCTGGGCCATAACCGGCAATCCGTTTACCGGCCTTCAAATTGGATTGGCCGAGCTTTTCACCAAGATGATTTTATATTATCTTCACGAACGGGTTTGGTATCGCACTAATTTTGGCCTTCCCAATAGAAAATAATAGTTTATGGAGAAACATATAATTCCACAGGAATTTCAGATTGATCAACGGCAACGATCTTCTATAAAGGGACATAGGCCGCTGTTGGTTTGGTTCACCGGACTCTCCGGTTCCGGTAAATCCACCTTGGCAAATGCACTGGAAAGGGCTTTGTTCGAGAAAAAAGTACATACCTATCTCTTGGACGGCGACAATGTTCGTGCGGGATTGAACAAAAATCTATCCTTTTCGCCGGAAGACAGAACCGAAAATATCCGTCGCATCGCAGAAGTTGCCCATTTAATGATCGATGCGGGCTTGGTGGTATTGGCGTCTTTTGTTTCGCCCTATCGCGAGGATCGTGAAAGTGTGAAACGCATTGTTGGCTATCAAAATGTGGTGGAAGTATTCGTAAACACCCCAATCGCCGAATGTGAACGCCGTGATGTGAAAGGACTTTATGCCAAGGCCCGCGCGGGCGAAATAAAAAATTTTACGGGGGTCAGTGCGCCCTACGAAGCCCCGATGGTTCCCGATATAGAAATTGACACCACGAAAGTTTCTGTGGACAAAGCGGTGGGGTTGATTGTTGATCAAATTGAAAAAAGAATAAAGATTAAAGACAAAAGAGAAAAGATGAATGAGGGAAAAGGACTATAGTTTTGGGAACTTGGAGTTGCTAAAGTTTATATTATAAATTCTATCTCGATAATTATTAAGCCCCGAATTAAAGCCTGCCTAAAGTCATCTTGGCAAAAGGTTTGTATCATTGAATAGGCATTTTGGCAACCTGATCGCAATCGAAGCGCCAAATCAACAAATCCCGAATTAACAAATTAACAAAAAACCATGAGCAAGTATTATTTAAATTATTTGGACGAACTGGAAAGCGAGGCCATCTATATTATACGTGAGGTATGGGCCCAGTTTGAAAACCCCGTGATACTATTTTCAGGGGGAAAGGATTCCATTCTCGTTACGCATTTGGCGAAAAAGGCATTCTATCCTTCCAAGATTCCATTTCCCCTGCTGCACGTGGATACGGGCCATAATTTCCCTGAAACCATACAGTTTCGCGATGCTTTGGTGGGCGAGTTGGGCGTGCAGTTGTTAGTCGGTTCTGTCCAGGAATCCATCAATAGCGGTAGGGTAGCAGAGGAGAAGGGAAAAAACGCCACCCGGAATTCCTTGCAGATAACCACCCTGTTGGATGCCATTGAAGACCACAAAATTGACTGTGCCATTGGCGGGGGCAGGCGTGATGAGGAAAAGGCACGTGCCAAGGAACGCTTCTTTTCCCATCGCGATGATTTTGGTCAATGGGACCCGAAAAACCAGCGGCCGGAGCTGTGGAATCTTTTAAATGGAAAACATTTTGAGGGCGAACATTTTCGCGCCTTTCCCATCAGCAATTGGACCGAAATGGACGTTTGGAATTACATCAAACGGGAAGATATAAAAATTCCTTCCCTGTATTTGGCACACGAACGCGAGGTGGTATGGCGAAACGACTCGTGGATTCCGGTTTCCGAACATTTAAAACTGGAAGAATACGAAAAAGTTGAAACCAAGAAAATCCGTTTTAGGACCTTGGGCGATATCACTATTACCGGAGGCATAGAATCTGACGCCGATACCCTTGATAAGATTGTAGCCGAAGTAGCCGCGATGAAACAAACCGAACGCGGCAACCGCAGCGACGACAAACGGAGCGAAACGGCCATGGAAGACCGAAAGCGGCAGGGGTATTTTTGATTGTGGGTTTTAGGGTTAGGCTTTAGGCTTTAGGCTTTAGGCTTTAGGCTTTAGGCTGTAAGCTATAAGCTAATGCTATTAAATAAAGTAAAAAATGAAGAATGTTAAAAAGAAGTATTTAATATAACGCTAGGGTGCAAAGACTAAGATAAAAGATAACAAGCATAGGACTCAAAGCATAAATCCTTTTGCTTGAGGCTTAAAGGATAAACTAATGAGGGATTTTAGGAAATATGATGTTTGGGTTTTAAGTCACGAACTTGTTTTGGAAGTTTATAAAATTACTTCTAAGTTTCCTGATTCGGAAAAGTTTCAATTAACCACGCAAATGCAAAGGGCGGCTTATTCAATTGCTTCTAATTTTTGTGAAGGCTGTGGTAGGGATTCGGACAAGGATTTCAATAGATTTGTTCAAATTGCATTAGGCTCCGCTCATGAATTGGAATATTTTTTCATATTAGCAAAAGACTTGTCCTTTATTTCAGATCAAAATCAAGAAGAGCTTTTAGAAATGGTTAATGGGATTAAAAAGAAATTATATAATTTAAGTAAGAAACTGAAAGAATAGACTTTAATAGATTAATAGCAATTAAATGATAGCCTATGGCTTAATGCCTAAGGCCTAAAGCAAAAAAATGGAAATCGACAAGAATCAGTTATTAAGGTTCACCACCGCCGGGAGTGTGGACGATGGAAAAAGTACTTTAATTGGCCGATTGCTTTACGACAGCAAGGCCATATTTGAAGACCAACTGGAAGCAGTTGAAAATACAAGCCGTAAAAAAGGGCACGAGGGTGTTGATCTTGCCTTATTTACGGACGGCCTTCGCGACGAACGCGAGCAGGGAATAACCATTGATGTGGCCTACCGCTATTTCACCACCCCAAAACGCAAATTCATTATCGCCGATACCCCTGGCCACATACAGTACACCCGAAATATGGTGACCGGCGCCTCTACTGCCAACGCAGCCTTGATATTGATAGACGCGCGCCACGGTGTGATCGAGCAGACCAAGCGGCACGCCTTTATTGCTTCGCTGTTGCAGATTCCACATATTGTTGTGTGTATTAACAAAATGGATTTGGTAGGATATTCCGAAACGGTATATCAGGACATTATCCATCAGTTTGAGGAGTTTTCGTCTAAATTATATGTAAAGGATATTCAGTTTTTGCCCATCAGTGCCCTAAATGGCGATAATGTTGTAAACCGTTCCACCAATATGGCTTGGTACCAAGGCGCTCCTTTATTGCATACCTTAGAAAATATGCACATCAGCAGCGACATCAACAAAATCGACGCCCGCTTTCCCGTGCAAACCGTTTTGCGCCCGCAACGCGAAGGATTTATTGACTATCGTGGCTATGCCGGCCGTGTGGCCAGTGGAATCTTTCGTCCCGGCGATGAAGTGGTGGTACTGCCCTCCGGCTTTTCTTCAAGAATAAAAACAATAGACACTATGGACGGCACCTTGGATGAAGTGTTTGCGCCCATGTCCGTTGCCATTACCCTGGAGGATGACATCGATATCAGCAGGGGAGATATGATCGTTAAAGAAAATAACCAACCCAAACCCTTGCAGGAATTTGACGCCATGCTCTGCTGGTTCAATAATGCCCCTGCGCGGCCACGGGCAAAATATACCATTGTGCACACCTCGAACGAGCAAAAGGCAATGATAAAGGATGTTATTTATAAAATTGACATAAACACCTACGCGCGGGAAGAAGAGAATAAAGATTTAAAGATGAATGATATTGCCAGAATCAGTATTCGCACAACACGCCCATTAATGGTTGATGAATATCGCGACAACCGGATAACCGGCAGTTTTGTTTTGATTGACGATGCCACTCATGAAACCGTTGCGGCGGGGATGATTGTATAAATTGGCTATAAGCTATAAGCTATAAGCTATAAGCATTAGGCTTTAAGCATTAGGATTAATGACTTACGACATAGAAATTCACATATTTATTTATTCACCAGCTAAGCCTCATTCCTTAATAACTTTATAAATTCCCATTTGTACTTCCGATACTACCTTCATAAAGTAATGTCCGGCCGATAAGTTAGATACATTTACTTGTGCCTTTGTTGACCCAATGTCCTGTTTCAATACTTCTTGGCCCATTACATTGTAAATAACCACATTTTGAATTTCTTTGTATGCGGCCAGCTGCAATACTTCTTTTATAGGATTTGGATGAAATATAAATCCATCAATTGCATAATCTGCCGTTCCCAATACATCGGTCTGAAACGTATACGGCCCAGCCCAGGTACTGCTTCCGGTTCCTCCGCAATCGGATTGCACGTAATAATCATAGGATGTATCTGGACTTAAACCTTCCAAAAGATATGGTTTTTCCTCCACTACTATAGTAGTTCCTGTTCCTTGGGTAAAACCGGCGATGCCCCATTCTAAATTCCAAGTAGTTGCCGTACCGTTTTCGGTCCAATCCAAAATAGCGGAAGTCAATTGAATATCTATTGCTGTTTGGTCAGTAGGAGTGGTACAGGGATCAGTTCCCCATGAAATTAAAGCATAGCCGCTATGGCCCGAGCCAGGTTCGCTGCCAATTCCATTTCCGCCGCCACCGCCACCGCCATAGGCACTGCCATTGGCAGCAGGGTCGGTAACATTGCAAGAAGAATCAGCAAATCCAGCGCCCTTACCGCCATTGCCACCGGGAATTCCGCCACTGTCACCGCCACTTCCTCCGGGCGTTTGGCAATTTCCTGACCAGGGAATAGTATCGCCACCATTGGCACCATCGCCATCAGACCCAGCGGCACCGCCACCGCCACCGCCAAAATAGGTCCAATAGCCACCACCTCCTGTACCGCCCATGTAGTTTACAGTACCTCCGGCGCCAACACCACCGGCACCGCCGCCACCAAGATCAGGATTTGCAACCCATGTTCCCGGCTCACCGCCAGTTGCTTCTATAAATGCTCCCACACTAGTTGTTTCCCCAGCGGTACCATTTTCGCCACCGGCGCCAATAGTAACTGGTATTACATCAGCAGGAACCACGGTAAAAGTACCCATGGCATAACCCCCACCGCCGCCACCGCCTGATCCGTTTGTCCCGCCGCCACCGCCGCCGCCGATTACTTCAATAGTTATGGATGTTACCCCGGGAGGAACAGTGAAATCGCCTGAAGCCGTAAATTCTTGTGAGCCGGATTGCGCCCAAACAAATGGGACGGAAAATGCAATGGTAAGTAAAGTAAAAATCTTTTTCATAGTATATGTTTTAGAATCATTCAACAATTTATATAAAATTAAGATTAATCCATACAAATACGTATAAAAAAGGATGCTATTTGCAAGGTAGGATAGAAGTAGCTTTAACTTAGCCTTTAGGTACCATGAATGTAGCTTAAACCATACATTCGCCATACATTAGACCCCTCTGAACTACCCATTAGCGCACTAGGACCTATACATTAGTGCATTATGAAGTAGGCATTGGGCGAAGTTGAAGTAAGCATTAGTGCGATTTTTTGTTGGTTTTGATTTTACATTTTGGCGCTAAATCTGTGAGTTTGTAGGTTTGTGGGCTTGGGAGATTTTGGGATTCGGGATTCGGGATTCGGGATTTGTTAATTCGGGATTTATACAATTTTGTTTTTGAGGTTAATTGCTTGTGCTTTTTGTAAATAAGAATACATTTGCACCAAAAAATAATGCGCTATTTTATTTTTGCAGGCTTACTGCTTTCGGCCTGCATCGGTAATTCCCAGACTTTTGAGGAATACATTCCTTCGTTTACGGATAGGGATATGCAATTGTACAACTACAATTTTTATCAGGTTTATGACCGGGGCATTGCCCGTTTTTATCCCGGCGGCTATGAGACCATGGTGCCCAGCGTGTATGGGCCCAATAACTATTCCGATGTGGTGAATGTGTTGGAATATGTGGCGCCCAACAATATATTCGTCGCTTCCTACAACGTTCCCGGCGTGGCCAAGTTGAAGCGCTTTAACGGCGTGGAATGGCAGGATTTTCATCCGGCCCTTCCCAATGGGGCTATGGTGGTTTCGGATATTCTGTATAGGAACGAAAATGAAATCTATGTGGCAGTGCAAAACCTGAACATCCAGACCTCCTTCGTCTATAAATTTGATGGCACCCAATGGATTGATCTACAATTACCGTTTATCGCCTATTCCAGCCCCCAACTATATTATGTAAATCCCACGGAAATCTACGCTATCTCCACCGGGGGATATGCCGTCTATAATGGGCAGGAATGGAACATTATAGAACAATTTGGAACCACGAACAAGGCATTTGTTGATGTAGTGGATGCCGACCATAAATATGTTACCGGTAGGAGCCAACTCTATAATTTTGCTTCCGGCACCAATGTGGCCGTGGGCAACGTGCTATTGCCCGGCGAGAGCAGTAATGACGTCACGGTTACGCACGTGCGGGCAATAGCTGCGGATGATATTTACATTGCCGCAAAAATATATGTTGGTTTTAGCAACGCGACTTTCGTTTCGCATTGGGACGGAAGCCAATGGGAACGTCTGTGGACTTTTGATCCCTCCAATCAGACAGATGAACATCCCACCTATTTATTTGAAGAGAACGGGAATGTTTTTGTAAAGGTAATCAATAGGCCTATGTTCGCCTATTTGCCCAATTATATAGACGATGATGGCGATGGGGTATCCAATGATGAAGATTTGGATCCGACGGATCCCTACGTTTGCCGTGATGTGGACGGCGATGGCTGCGACGACTGTAGCCAAACCGGCAACAACGGTTCGGGCGGCAACATAGCGAATGATGGGCCCGATTTTGATGCCGATGGCCTTTGCGATGATGGCGATTTAGATGATGATAATGATGGCGTTCCGGATGTATTGGACGCTTTTCCGTTTGATCCGAATGAAGATACCGATACCGATGGGGATGGGATAGGGAACAACGCCGATGATGACGACGATAACGACGGCCAGCGCGATGTGGATGAAATGGCCTGCGGTTCTGACCCTTTGGATGCCAACAGTCTTTCGCCAGATTTGGATGGGGATACCCTTCCCGATTGTGTGGATGATGACATTGATGGTGATGGCTACTCCAATGACGAGGAAATTGCCTGCGGCAGCGATCCGTATGATCCTTTGGAAACCTGCGCCACTATAGGGATCCAAACCCAAGGACACGATAGGTTAAAAATGTATCCGAATCCAACCTCTGGGCGGCTTACATTAAACAGCGAATCGCCATTAAACGGAATTTATATTTATACGGTGAACGGACTTTTGATCCATGAAATTAAGAACCCAACAACACCTCAAACTATCGACCTGAGTTCTTTTGAAAGAGGGATTTATATACTTCACCTTCAAAAACAGGAATCCACGGAGCAAATAAAAATTATAAAAAATTAGAAATCAGAGGCTATTCGGTGGAACAGAAATTTGGCGTTACTATGGAGTTGGTTTTTTAGGAACTGCGCTATGGAAGGTCAATTCCTGTTTCGGATCGGCTTAATTTAACATTTGGTCGAGTATTAATCACGTTCAACGAAAATTTATGGTGCATTGATTTTTTAGGGTCATTTTTGCGCAACGTAGTAACTACAAGGGTTTGGATTAGTCCAAACGCCACTTGCTACCAAAGTAAAAATCCTAAAATAACCCCATGAAAGTTCTTTCCTTTCTTTGCCTATTTTTTATTTCCATTTCAATATTTTCCCAAGTAGGGATCAACACCGTTAGCCCGGACGCATCCAGTATCCTTGATATTTCGGCAACAAACAAGGGGCTGCTAATTCCAAGGGTAAATCTTGGCTCCTTGACCGATATGGCAACCATTACAAATCCAGCAAAAAGTCTATTGGTCTATAAAACCGGTTATACCCCCAACATGCCCGAAGGGTTCTATTTTTTTGATGGCTCCCAATGGTCGGCCTTGACCGGGGAAACGGGAGGCGGAGGTGGTGCTACCAATGCCTGGAATATAACCGGCAACAACAATACCAACAGCAATCATTTTTTGGGCACCCTTAATTATGCGGAAGTGAATTTCCGCGTCAATAATATAGCTATGGGAAATCTGCACCCCCGCGGAAGCGTGGCTTGGGGTCGTGGCGCCACGGCATCCGGCACCAATTCCATGGCCTTGGGGTATCAAAGTACTGCAAGCCAGACCGAGGCCACGGCCTTAGGCCCCAACAGCCAGGCTTCTGGCAGTAGCAGTCTGTCCATAGGCGCCTCCAGCAGGGCGGCGCAGACCGATGCCATGGCGGTAGGGGTTCAAAGTGTATCTACGGGGAACAAAGGCATGGCCTTGGGCTACGGCAGCAATGTGTCGCAGACCGAGGCCATGGCCGTGGGCAGTTTTAGCTCCGTTTCAGGCTCTAAAAGTACCGCCCTTGGCCATTCTAGCCAGGTGAGCCAAACGGAGGCAATGGCCTTGGGCTATAACGCCAAGGCGAGCGGAAGCCATTCCTTTGCTGCGGGCCACAGTGCGGAGGCATCGGGCAACAAGGCTTTGGCCATTGGCGAGGGTGCGAGATCCACAGCCAATGAAACAATAGCCATAGGCAACGGAAGCCTCAGCAACGCCAACAAATCCCTGGCCATTGGAAATGGCGCCCAAGCTATTGCTAATAATGCGGTGGCCATTGGAAACGACGCTATAGCCAATCAACAAAACACCCTTATTCTGGGCGCCGTAAACGGCGGGCCTTCCGTAGGTATCGGCACCTCAAGCCCCTCGGCTCGATTGGATGTAAATGATTCGTTTAAATTGGGGCAGAAGGGGAGCGTCCATAAAGGAATGGCCAGTTTTGTGGAAAATTATTTGAATGTTCAGGTCAATGCCAATTCCACGGCAATTGCGGTGGTAACCATTCCCACAGAAATTAGGCTTACGGGCACCCAAGCCACGGTGATTGTTACGTTGGACAATGGTGTTTCTGACGATATTAGTGTGGTTTGGTCCAAACTTCGGGATAGCCGGACCATACGCTTGCAAATTAGAAACTCGGGAACTGCGAATTGGTCTGGTGGGAAGATGTATTTTACCGTAATTGAATTTTAGAAAGGTTTATACTAATATATTCTTTTCAACTAACCCTGCTATGTGCAACCAAGAGGAGCCTTAAAAAAAAATACCAACTTTTCTTTTCCATACCAGATGGGTATCATTAAAGGGATCTTTTTTTTTCATTAACATTTTATCGATTTTATATGGCAATTAATCGATAGCTGTTGGTTATCTTTGCGGGCTTGAAAAAACCGATACCTCGGTACCATAGCTATTGGTGTGAAGAATTTTTTTAAACTTCTTAAGAATAAAGAAGCCAAAGTTTTTATAGAAAACTTTGTGTCCTTATCAGCATTGCAGATGGTTGGTATGATACTTCCATTAATTACGCTGCCCTATCTATTGCGGGTTTTGGGCTATTCCAACTATGGGGTGGTTATTTTGGCTGCATCATTGGTGGCCTATTTTCAATCTATAACGGATTATAGTTTTAAGATTACCGCAACCCGGGATGTGGCTGTTTTTCGAAATAGTCCTGAAAAACTTAATATAATATACAGCAAAGTTTTAATCGTAAAGGGAATTTTTCTAGGCTTTTCCCTAATCGTGCTTGCGGCCATAATTCTATTTTACCCTCCTTTTTATGCGGAACGAACCGTTATCTTCTTCACACTGCCCTTGCTTTTAGGGTACGCCCTCTTCCCAGAGTGGTTTTTTCAGGGGATAGAAAATTCGGCAGCTTGGTATTAAGAAATCCTCAATAGCACTAAATCTTGTTTCACCATCTGAATATAAAGACGGGGAAGGAGTGGTCCCAAAAAAGAAAATAATATAAACGTATGTGGGAAAGTGACGTGATTCACAAATCAATTTTGCACCTCTAAATTAATTCTGCATTTATTTCCTCCTAACTTGTTTAAAATAATTTGTATAACACCTATGATAAATTTGGTGTTTTTGAGAAGATATTTTTATCTTGCTCCGGCCTCCATAAGGTTCCCCAATCTTTGTGAGTGCCTGTAATTTGTGGCTGCCCCGCGATAAATTGCAACGCTGTAAAAAACTTAACCTCAAATAATTAAAATGAATTTATCCCCACTTCGTACCTACCTATTTCCTTTATTTTTATTTTTCACATTTAGTCTTTTTTCCCAGAATGGTGAATACAATCGTTGGTCTGCTGAAGTTTCCACCGGTATTCACGTGCCACTTGCACCCAATGACGGGATATCGCGTAAAAAGTATATAGCGTTTAAGCAGTTTCAATTAAGTGGGCGCTATATGTTCAATGACAGGTTTGGCGTGAAAGGACATTATGGTTTTAACCGCTTTGCCAATCCGGATTCGACTGAAGTGGGCATAAGTTTAAACAGATTGGGTCTTGAAGGCGTGGCGAACGTAGGTCGATTATTGAATGTAAGTTACCGGCTAAGGGAGCGCCTCGGCCTATTAGTGCATGCTGGCGGGGGCATAACTTTTGCACAACCCGCTTCTAATAGCGGTATTGACCATATAGGAAATATAATGGTGGGCCTTACCGGACAAATTAAATTGAGTCAGAATTTCGCCTTTATTGGAGACCTAAGTTATATTACCAATCTAAAACAGCATTACGCATATAATGGCGAACTCTTGAATCCCGATTTTAAAAGTGTAAGAGGTAGTTTCGTTAATGTAAGTATTGGGATTATGTACTATTTAGGCGAGAATAAATATCACGCAGATTGGTATTGATTAGAGGAGTTCGGGTTGTCTTAAATCTTCACATCAATTGGTCATAGCCTTGTCCCCTAAATCCCCAAAGGGGACTTTTATGTTCGGAGTTTTTTAGGGTTTAGGTATTGCGGGCGAAACCCCACGAAAAATTGCCCCGACCCTAAAGGGAGTTTTCGCGGGGTTTCTTGGTTTGGTTTTAAAATTCTCCAAAACCTCGCCCTTTAGGGCTGGGGCAGAAGGTTTTTGGGGAATTTTTCTTCCAATTTGATTTTTATGGTTTAGGCTTTGCGGGCGAAACCCCACGAAAACTTGCCCAGGCCCTAAAGGGAGAAGAGCGAAACCCCACGAAAAATTACCCCGGCCCTAAAGGGAGTTTTTCGTGGGGTTTCTTGGTTTTGGGGAATTTCCTTCCGAAGTGTTTTTTAGGGTTTAGGCTTTGGGAGCGAAACTACGACAATTTGCCCCGGCCCTAAAGGGAGAAGGCTGAAACCCCACGAAAATTTGCCCCGGCCCTAAAGGGAGTTTTTCGTGGGGTTTCTTGGTTTGGCTTTAAAAATTCTCCAAAACCTCCCCCTTTAGGGCTGGGGAAGAAGGTTTTTGGGGAATTTTCCTTCTGATTTGGGTTTTAGGATTCAGGCTTTTCGGGCGAAACCCCACGAAAAATTGCCCCGCCCCTAAAGGGAGTTTTTCGCGGGGTTTCTTCAATAGTATTTATCATTATATTTAGGTTTTATTTTTTGAATGGGAAAATCTAAACCTTCATATCATCACGGAATGTTCAAGGGTGCTCCTACAAGCAGCTTTGTCAAAGCTTCGGTATTAAGGAGAAATATGACGGTTGCCGAGAAAATTTTTTGGGAAAGGATAAGGAATAAAAAATTGCAGGGGTTAAAGTTTAGGAGACAGCATCCTCTGCATTTATATATATTGGACTTTTACTGTCATTCGCTACAATTAGGTATTGAGATCGATGGCCCCTATCACGACGCTAGTGATCAAACAATAATTGATGAACATAGAACTGCGGCACTTGAGGCAATGGGAATATCAATTGTCCGTTTTACGAACTATGATGTGGAGAATCATATTGATGAGGTAATTTGCAGATTAGTAGAGATCATAAAAAATATTTAAAGGATCCTCCAGTCCAATAAAATTCCCCAAAACCTCCCCCTTTAGGGCTGGGGAAGAAGGTTATTGGGGGATTTTTTTTCTGATTTGGTTTTTATGGTTTAGGCTTTGGGAGCGAAACCCCACGAAAAATTACCCCGGCCCTAAAGGGAGTTTTTCGTGGGGTTTCTTTGATTGTACTTTAAAATTCTCCAAAACCTCCTCCTTTAGGGCTGGGGAAGAAGGTTTTGGGGGATTTTTCTTTTGATTTGGTTTTTATGGTTTGGGCTTGGGGAGTCGAAACCCGACGAGAATTTGCTCCGGCGCTAAAGGGAGAAGGCTGAAACCCCACGAAAAATTACCCCGGCCCTAAAGGGAGTTTTTCGTGGGGTTTCTTGGTTTGCCTTTAAAAATTCTCCAAAACCTCCTCCTTTAGGGCTGGGGAAGAAGGTTTTGGGGAGTTTTCCTTTCAATTTGGAGAGTCTTTTAGTTTGGAACATACAAGGGTCTTGATACTAATTTGTTCCGTCTTTAGGCGTTGCAACTTCACTCGATCTTACAGTTGTATAGGGGATAAGAAGGTATTTTGAGACAAAAAAAAGTCCGACCTACCATTTTCTTTTACTTTCCAGGTTCACTTTTTAGAGGAAAGCAAGAGGGTTGGGCCGGACTTATTTTACTTCCTTTTTTAACTTGCTGCTACGATGCTAAGCGTATTAAAGGAATCATCCGCTAGGGGATACTGGAGCCCATTTATCTCTTGAAAATATTGAATTCCCAAAAAGAAAAGTGACACTCCCGTACCTATGGGTGGCGCGGAAGGGGTTAATGTAACCGTATTGACACTGAGATCAATAGGTGCATTAAAAATGGGACTTTCACTGGTGTTGAAATCGCCCGTGGCGAAATCAATAATAGTAAAAGCCGCCATTAGGCTCACATGGGTTGCTGACGGGGGAAGGGATAGGTTCTTAGCGGTTTGAAGTGCTGGAATCTCAATTTCTCCCGTTGTGGTATCAACCGTGAAAGGGGCATTAAGAACGATGGAGATAGGAGCTTCGGCGTTGAAATCAAAACCTTTCAGCTTTGCCAAACCCATAGCAGTTTGGATACCCACCTCCACTCGGCGACGTCCCCGGAGGGAGGTACCGTCCAAGTTCTTAATTTCACTCATAACCTTGGTAAGTCTTGCAACCGAGGTTCCGTCTTTAGCAGTCAGCGATAAGCTGGATGCTGCTTTTCGTAAATACTTGCCGGAGGTGGCACAATGGCCAAATTCCGACATGTTTTCACGGGTTCTTGCGAAGCGAGCTTCGTTTAGGATACGGTCTTTGTCCACACCGCCCTTCATGCGGACTGCGTATCCTTTCTTCAGTTTGTAAAAATTGATGTCCTCAAGGGAACCTACAATTTTTAATGGGCCTTTTTGTTTTGCCATAGAACAAGTGTACGATGCTTTTGAAAGTCTTGCAAATACTGGTTTTTCGGAACATTGTAGATTTCTTTTTTGGGATAGTTTTTACTATAATTTGGGGTTTTTACGTTGAAATTTTCGTTCTTATTTAAATGCTGTCGTAGCGAAGATTCTATTTCATTTCGCTCTAATAATCCTAGATTTTGAAGGAATCTTTTTAATTTCCTTACTATTTGATAATCGTGTTAAATCCATCATTTTTCATTTAATCCACTTTATATCTTTTTTTCTACAGTAGGCTAGGGTGCGGTAAAGTGCAAGCATGGTGGGGGAATAGTGCCAGTACCATGGGAGTAAGGTGCGAGGTGGGGTTGATTACCCAAGGCCCTGTTTATAATCAATAATGTTATAAACATATTTTTGTGATGTGATATTTTGTCTTCTATATTGGTACTAAGCGTTTTGTTGATAACCCTGTTGATAATGTGATGGAATAAACGCCCTATTAGCTAGCAGAATTTAATAATATTGTATTAGGCATTAGTCTATATTTTAACCAAATATTAATCTTTAACCTTTTATTATGAAAAAGCTACGCGGCAGTTGCTCCGCGGAAGGTTGAAAATTAGAGTTATAAAAGCTTTGATTTGATACAGAGAAAATAACCTTTCTCACTTCCATAGGAGTAGAAGGGATTTTATTGTATTAAATTTAAAAGCTATGATTAGACAATGTATTTATGCCAAGGATTTGGCAGTACTTACCGGAAAGACAAAGGAAACCTGCAACGGTATCCTACGAAAAATCAGAAAAATCAAGAAGAAGAAAAAGAATAGCCCCATAACTGTATATGAGGCCGCGGAGTATTTAGAAATTGATGTGGAAATAATTCAGGATGTCGTTCGGCAAATGGATTACCCGTTATCTAAGCGGGAAGCTTCTTGAAAACCAACTATGGTTATATTAAATGTGATGGTATATAGGAATAGCGTTTCCGATTTTGCTATATGCCTTTTTTTAAAAGACCGTTGTGACGAATATAGTTTTTTTGAAATACTATAGCTTTTTGAATTTATGTCATGATTGAATTCAAGAATATGTTTTTAACAAATTTAATGTGCTATATGCATTCTCACGCAATCTTTGAAAAACGAAAGTACCAAATATATAAATAATCTTCACTTATTACCTTCACCTACATCTTATCATACAATTAACATTTAATCGATTTTAATTGACAGTTTATCGATAGGGGTTTTTTATCTTTGCGGGCTTAAAAAATTTGCTTGGCTGGTATTTATAGGCTTGAAAACTAAGAATTTTATGGTTTTGAAAATTAAATAAATAATTGTTGTTTAAGAAAACGTGTTTAAAAAACTAAGGAAACTGTTTAAGGGAAAGGACGCAAAAGTCATTTTGGAAAACTTTATTTCACTATCAGCATTACAGCTAGTGGGAATGATTCTTCCTTTAATAACATTGCCCTTCGTTCTTCGTGTTTTAGGATTTGAAAATTACGGTATCATTGTTTTTGCAGCTTCTTTAATTGCTTATTTTCAGTCGGTAACAGATTATAGCTTTAAGATAACAGCCGTAAGAGATGTAGCTGTTTTTAAAGGCAGTCAAAAAAAGTTAAACCTTATTTACAGCAAAGTAATTATCATAAAAGGTATATTTTTAATATTCTCACTTCTGGTAATAAGTCTGATAGTTTATTCATATTCTCCTTTCTATGAATACAAACTGATTTATGGATTAACGATGTTTTCTTTAGTTGGACATACGTTGTTTCCAGAGTGGTTTTTTCAAGGAATTGAGAAAATGAGATACATCACTTATCTTAACTTGGGAATCAAGATTTTTTTTACGCTATGTATCTTTATTTTTATCAAATCAGAAGAAGATTTTTGGATATATCCGTTATTGCAAAGTGCCGGTTTGATAGGAGCCGGTTTGGTCGGTCAGTTGATTTTGATTTATAAATACAAATTAAAACTAATTTGGTTGCCGATTCGAATTATTAAGCAAACCATTAAAACGAACTTTCCAATATTTGTAAATCAATTTGTACCAACGTTATACAATAATACAAGTACATTTCTATTAGGATTGTTTGGGGCTAAATCAATGGTTGGAATTTACCAAGCAATTCTCACAATTGTAAATATTGGTGTATCGATTATTGAAATTTTATCTCGTGTATTTTTTCCTTTTCTCAATAGAAAGAGAGATATTTTTGATGGTTATAGAAAGTTGATGTTAGGAGTGGTAAGTATTTTGATTATTTGCATTTTAGCTGGACATAAGTTGGTTTTTTGGTATCTGAATATTACCTATGATAATGCTTTTTGGGTGTTGTTTGTCTTGACTATTGGTTTGGCTGGGTATGTATTATACAATATATACGGGCTGAATTATTTTATTGTACATCGACAAGACAAATTAGTAATGAAAAACACAATTATAACATCAATAATTGGTTTTGTTATAGCTTTTCCCCTTGTGTATTTTTTTGGAATAATTGGAACGGCTATAAATTTAAGTTTTTCAAGATGGATGATGGGAGGTGGACTTTATTTTAAATATAAAAAATCAATTCACAATGACAATAGCCATACATAATTCAAAGCACGAAGAGTTTTTTTCAAACCGATGGATAGATTACTGTAAACAAAACAGTATTCCACATAAAATTGTTAATGCTTATGATAACAATATTATAGAAAATCTTAAAGATTGTGATTTCTTTTTATGGCATCACAGTAATTACAATTATAAAGATGCTTTATTTGCTAAGCAACTAATATATTCAATACAAGAAATGGGTGTTAAGGTGTTTCCCGACTTTAAAACAACTTGGCATTTTGATGATAAATTAGGACAGAAGTACCTATTAGAAGCTGTAAAGGCTCCTTTAGTCCCATCATATGTTTTTTATTCAAAGAAAGATGCAATTCAGTGGCTTGAACAAACTACACTACCAAAAGTATTTAAATTAAGAGGTGGTTCGGGTAGCTCTAATGTAAAGTTGGTAAAATCAAAGAGAGAAGCTTTAAAATTAATAAAAAAATCATTCGGAAGTGGTTTTTCACAGTTTGACAGAATAAATCATTTAAAGTTTAGGTATGGTAATTTTCGTTCTGGAAAAGAAGATTTTATTGCTATTCTAAAAGGCATTGCCAGACTATTCATTGGAACTGAATATTCGAATAACTTCACAAAAGAAAAAGGATATATTTATTTACAAGAATTTATGCCTAACAATAATTTTGATATTAGAGTTATTGTGATAGGTGACAAGGCTTTTGGATTAAAGCGAATGGTTAGAAAGGGTGATTTTCGTGCTTCAGGAAGTGGAAATATTATATTTGAGCCAAGGGAGATTGATATCAACTGTGTAAAAATTGCATTTGAAACTAATAAGAAACTGAAAACACAAAGTATCGCTTACGATTTTGTATTTGACAAAAAAAACAAACCACTTATAGTAGAAATTAGTTATGGTTATATAGTGTCTGCTTATAATAATTGTCCGGGTTATTGGGATAATAATTTAAAATGGCACGAAGGCAAATTTAATCCTCAAGAATGGATGATTCAAAATCTTATTAAAGAAAATAATTATAATAATTTTGTTAATGAAGGTTGATAGAATATTAAGAGATCTTTTCTTGTTGCTTATTGTAATTTATTTTGCGCAAGGTGCTTTATATACACGAGGTTCAATTATCTCTCAAATTTCATTAGTATTAATACTGATTATTTCTGTTTTTTATTTTTATAAAACCTTGATTAGAAAATCACATTCAAGTAATTACTATAAATTACTAACCCTATTTATTATATTAAATGTGCTAGGAGCTGTATTTACAGCTGATTTTGCTCAACCTTTTGTTTTTGGGCAATTGAAAAATATTATGTTTGTCAGTTTATCATTTTTCCCTGCTTATTATCTTACTCAAAATTTTATTTTAAAAGAAAAACATCTAATTCGATTTCTTTTACTAATGATTCCTGTTGCAGTATTAAGTTTTTACCATCTTGAATCAGTGATTATTTACGAGACTAACAGAACTGAAGGCAACATTGTTAATAATACTGCGTATTTATTTGTTTTTATAATGCCATTTGTTTTTTTTGTGAGAAGTAAATTGATGTCAATTATTTTAATCTTTATTTTAATCTTTTTTATTATACATGGAGCAAAACGTGGAGCTTTACTTGCAGGTGCATTAGGTGTAGTTTTATTTGTATATTATCAGCTTATAAACACGAAAAAAAGTAAAAGGTACAAAAGTGTATTTTGGATAATTATCTCAATAATTATAATAGCTTTTTTTTTTAATGACTTTTATCAAAACAATACATTTCTAATAAATAGAGTTGAAAGTATTACAATGGACGACGGCTCAAGCGGAAGAGATAGGATATATTCTAATATTTTAAATTCTTGGTTAAATAGTGATGGCTTTTTTAATTTAATATTTGGTTTTGGTTTCGCTGGTTCCACATTACTTTCAGGTTCAGGTCATTTCGCTCATAATGATTGGTTGGAAATGCTTTCAAATTTTGGTTTAGTAGGCTTTGTTATTTATTTATTAATGTTTTATTCTGTTTTTAAATATATATATAATTCTAATAACAAAAGAGATAATTATAAATTAGCGCTAATTGCTGTTATGCTTACATGGGTGGTAACCTCTATGTTTTCAATGAATTACTCAGCTCCTAACACGGTGTTTCAGTCTATTTTATTAGGGTATTTATTAGCATCCAAAAATAAATAAGAATGAAAATCCTTATCATAGACAACTCCTCAATGAATATAAGAGGCAATACATATTGTACGAATTCATTGAACGGATTATTTATAACAGATTTAATTAATTGTAAGAATAAACTCTCCTATTTTCAGTTTGCCAAAGCTAATGAAGATAGTATAAGTGCATTTGATTTGGAGACCAATGGTGTGAATTGCTTTCCGCTTTCAATCAAGAAAAATAAAGTACTCAATTATCTCAATGCTTATCTAAGAATTATTCCTTTAATTCTTAAAAACGATTTTATTTATTTTTACTATCCTACTTCATTCAAGTACGCACCTTTCCTATGTTGGTTCTTCAGAACAAAGTTTGGGCTTTATGTTCGGGGAATGAATGGTATTACCGATAAAGTTTCTATTTGGAATTATAAAAAAGCGTTTACCATTTTTACAGTGTCCGATGCTTTTACATTAATGATCAATGAGAAAACCAATAAAAATACAGCCCATACCATAAAACCCATGATTTTGTTTACGGAAAAAGATGTTATTACGAATCGTTATTATTCTCATAATGATAAAGTTATTGTTTTATATCTTGGAAGAGTTGCCCACGACAAAGGCATTGCCGAATTATTGGAAGCTGCAAAAATTTTAAATGATAAAGGATATAATTTTGAATTGAATTTGGTAGGAAGCGGGGAGTTCCTTCAAAAATCAAAAGAGTTGATTGAAGAATATAACATAGGGGAAGTTGTATATGTACATGGATCTGTGTTTGAAGCCGAAGCTGTAAAATCATTTTATGTACAAGCCGATATATATATTCTGCCCACCTATCACGAAGGTTTTCCGCGAACTTTATATGAAGCAATGATTTTTGGCACACCTATTATCACAACTTTTGTAGGTGGAATTCCAGCATTGATGAAAGACGGTTGGAATTGTAAAGAAATACAACCAAAATCAACAGAAAGCATTGTCGAAGCTTTAGTGTTTGCATTTAATAACTATGGCAAGATGGTAGAATATGCTAAAAATGGAACTAATACCGTAAATAAAATAGTTGACGATAAAAGATTGACGCATGCACAACATTTGAATGAAATAATTAAAAATCAATAGTATGATAGCCAAATTTTGGAGTAAAAAAAATCCGCTTGGAATAGTTATAGCATTTATAATAATGTTCCACTCATTGTTTTTTAGACTGTTAGATGTATTGAGTACTTTACTATGGAAATTTAATTTTAAGAAGTTTGGAAGTAAAAGTAAGGTTTTAAGCAATACTACAATTCGTTTTCCAGGAAACATTCAAGTAGGAAATCAATCCATCATCGGTCGTAGAGTATCGCTTTCCACAGAAATAAGCAATGCAACGCTAACTATCGGAGATAACACCCAACTCAATAGAAATGTTAATATTGATTTTACAGGTAATGTAAAAATTGGTTCAAATGTAGTTATCTCATCAGATACCCAAATTTATTCCCATTCACATGGTTATGATCCAAAATCAAAACCTATTGGTAAACCTATAATTATTGAAGATAATGTTTGGATTGGCTCCGGTTGTTATATTATGGATAGTGTAGAATATATTGGGGAAGGTGCAATTGTTGCAACGGGTGCAATTGTAACTAAAAATGTTGAACAAAATACAATTGTAGGGGGTAATCCTGCTAAGATTATTAAAAGTATCAAAAGAGAAAATTGGAAAGTTTTATAGTGAATATCCTTTTCCCACATAGCGCATTCTACCCCTCCCAAATAGGAGGCCCATGTAATACCTTGTATTGGCACACGCGGGCACTTAACCAGAACGGTATTAAACCAATTATTGTTACCTCTACTGTAGGGATTGATAACAATATAGTTAATTCAGATAAATGGATAGATTTGGACTGCGGCCTTATATATTATGGGCAAGGAAAGGCTTTAAGATTAAAGACTATATTAACAGCATTAGCAAAAATTAATCGTGCAGATATTCTTCATTTAAATAGTCTTTTTAGTCCCATATCATCAATTTCCTTTTTTTATACAATTCTCTTCCATCGGCACACTAAAATTATTTGGTCAGTTCGAGGTGAGCTCAATAAAAATGCGCTTCAATTTAGCAATTGGAAAAAGAAACCATTTTTGTTTTTTTATAAAAACTTCAATAAAAATGTAACCTACCATAGTACATCTGATGAGGAAACTAAACATATCAAAGAGATGTTCCCACATTCCAAAGTAGTGCAATTACCTAATTATATTGATCCCGCTCCAAGATTAAATGTAATAAAGTCAAATTATTTACTTTTTTTGGGTAGAATTCATGAAATAAAAGCAATTCATAAATTAATCGAAGCCTTGAGTTATAGCGAAAAATTTAAAAACTCAGATTTTCAGTTGTATATTGTAGGAAAACAGGAAGAGCGCCATAATAATTATAAAGCCCAATTAGTGGAGCAGATCCGGTCATTAGGTCTTTCGCACAAAATTGTATTTAAAGGACACGTTGAAGGGGAAGAAAAAGAAATGTTATATGCAAAAGCCTATGCCCTTATCCTGCCAAGCGAAACTGAAAACTTTGGAAATGTGGTGGTAGAGGCTTTAAACCAAGGTACGCCGGTATTGGCTTCAACGGGAACACCATGGCAGATTTTGGAAGAGTATAATGCAGGCCTTCACATTTCAAACGACCCAACGCAACTTTCAAAGGGTATTGACTCCATATTGTCTTTGGAGAAGAATCAATATCACCAAATGCGCTTAAACAGTTATAAATTGGTAGATGAAAATTTTAAAGTAGATACACAAATCCATAAATGGATTGATATCTACAAAACCTTATAAAATGAAAATCCAAAATAAAACCCTCCTTATCACCGGTGGTACCGGTTCCTTTGGCACAGCCGTCCTCAACCGATTTTTACATACGGACCACTTTAAGGAAATCCGCATTTTCAGCAGAGATGAAAAGAAACAGGACGATATGCGCAACCGCTATAAAAATGATAAAATTCGCTATTATATAGGTGATGTTCGGGATTATGATTCGGTTGCACCTGCCACTCACGGGGTGGACTATATTTTTCATGCGGCTGCACTTAAACAAGTACCTTCTTGTGAATTTTTTCCAATGCAAGCGGTACAGACCAATGTTATTGGCACTCAAAATGTAATACGGGCAGCAGCAGCCAATAAGGTAAAAAAGGTTATCTGCCTGAGTACGGATAAAGCGGCATACCCTATAAATGCAATGGGAATTAGCAAGGCAATGATGGAAAAAGTGGCCATAGCCGAGTCTAGAAACCATGAATTTACAGATATCTGCCTAACGCGTTATGGAAATGTTATGGCTTCCCGTGGCTCTGTAATTCCCTTGTTTCTAAATCAAATACAAAAAGGAGAGCCTATTACGGTTACCGATTCAAATATGTCCCGGTTCTTTATGTCGCTGGATGATGCGGTTGATTTAGTTTTGTTTGCCTTTGAGAATGGAAATTCGGGTGATTTGTTTGTAAACAAGGCACCTGCTAGTACCATCGGCAATTTAGCGCAGGCTATGATTGAGATTACGGGTAAGGAAGTTCCTATAAAAGTAATTGGTACAAGGCATGGAGAGAAATTGTATGAAACACTCTGTACCCGTGAGGAAATGATTAAGGCGGAAGATATGGGTGACTTCTATAGGGTACCTGCCGATAATAGAGACCTTAACTATGCAAAGTATTTTTCAGAAGGAGAGCAGGATGTTTCAAAAATTGAAGATTATCATTCGCATAATGCGGAACAACAAGGGGTAGAGGGATTAAAAAATCTAATCTCTAAATTACCGTTAATCCGCAAGGAAGTTTTTGGGGAAGAGGTAGAAGACTATGTTCAATAAATAAATACGCTATGAACCTATTAAAGGGCAATATCCATAAAGATGAGCGAGGATTTATTTCCTATAACAATGACTTTGACGCTTCTGAGATAAAGCGTATTTATATCATTGAAAATGCCGATACTGATTTTGTTCGTGGTTGGCAGGGACATAAGATTGAGCAGCGATGGTTTGCCTGCATTAAGGGTAGTTTTCGAATACAGGTTATTGCCATTGATTCATTTGATGAACCAAATCCGGAATTGCCCATAGAAAGTTATACCGTTAAGGAAGGGCCGTTGGATTTTTTGCATATTCCTTCTGGTTGTATTACGGCTATTCAGGCTTTGGAGGAAGAGAGTAAATTGTTGGTATTGGCAGATCATTTGATAGGGAAGGTGCAGGACGAGTATCGATTTGATATTGATTATTTTAAAAAGTAAGGTTTCTCGCAGATTTGTGCGGATAGGTTTCTCGCAGATTTGCGCGAATTGTTTTCGCAAATTTGTGCAGATAATTAGAAAAATCAGCGGAGATCCGCGGTATTTAAATCTTCGATAAACTGTGCTGAGCCTGTCGAAGTATCTGCCAGAAACCTTAAAAGAATATAATATGTTAAGAATAGGAATTACCGGCCAACATGGCTTTGTTGGCACACATTTGTACAATACTTTAGGTTTATATCCTGAGGAATTTATACGCGTTGAATTTCAAAAAAAATATTTTACCAACGAGAAGGAAATGGATTCTTTCGTTGCCCAATGTGATGTCATTGTCCACCTTGCGGCAATGAACCGCCATAATGACCCAGAGGTTATATACAAAACAAATTTAGAGCTGGTCCAAAAACTTATAGCTTCCTTAAACCGTACTGAAAGTAAAGCCCATATAATTATGTCATCTTCTTCTCAGGAGGAGAGGGATAATCCCTATGGCAAATCAAAGAAAGAAGGTCGGGAGAGATTTGTAGAATGGGCAAAAGAGGCCAAAAGCACTTTTACAGGGATGGTTATTCCCAATGTATTTGGCCCCTTCGGGCATCCGTATTACAATTCCGTGGTAGCAACCTTTTCCCATCAAATCGCAAATAGGGAAACCCCCGAAATCCAAGTAGATGGTGATTTAAAACTTATTTATGTAGGAGAGTTGGTAGCAGAGATATTAAAGGTAATTCGCGAAAGAAAGAATGAAGCTTTATATACCGTAGCTCACACTTCGGAAGCTAAGGTATCTGAGTTATTGGATCTCCTTCAAAACTATAAATCACAATACCAAGACAGAGGAGAAATACCATCTCTCAACAATACTTTCGAATTAAACCTATTCAACACCTATCGATGTTATATGGATATTGCCAATTACTTCCCGGTAAAATTTACCCAACACACCGACCAAAGAGGATCTTTTGTAGAGGTGATACGTTTAGGAGTAGGAGGGCAGGTCTCCTTTTCTACTACGGTGCCGGGAATAACCAGAGGCAATCACTTTCACACCCGCAAAATAGAACGTTTCGCGGTAATTAAAGGCAAGGCCCTAATTCAACTGCGAAAGATAGGAACCGATGAAGTACTGGATTTCTATTTAGATGGGAACGAACCTGCCTATGTTGATATGCCTATTTGGTACACACACAACATAAAGAATATTGGAGATGAAGTATTATACACCAATTTCTGGATCAACGAGCCATATAATCCGGAAGATGCGGATACTTATTTTGAAGAAGTGTAACTTTGCGGAATTTCTCGCAGATTTGCGCGGATAAATTCGCAGATTTGCGCAGATTATTAAATGAATAAATATGACGGAGAATGATTTGTCATATAAAATAAGGGGAGCAATTTATAAAATATACAATGCGCTAGGGCCAGGTCTGTTAGAATCAGCCTATGAAGCCGCCTTGGCTTATGAGCTCGAGAAGGAGGGATTAAATATCCATCGCCAAGTTAAATTGCCTTTTCAATATGAAGCCATTAAGATATAAGTGGGCTATCGTATTGATATTCTTGTAAACAATAAAGTAATCATAGAAGTAAAATCAGTAGAGAGTTTAATGGATGTTCATTACAAACAGCTATTGACATACCTTAGATTATCTAATAAAAAATTAGGAATCCTGGTCAATTTCAACACTGCCAAGATTGATGACAATATAAAACGAGTTGTAAATAATTTGTAAGGTACAGATCTGCGAGAATCTGCGGTTTTAAATCAGCGATTTTCAGCGAGAAACCTTATCTACACAGTATACAATGAAAAAATTAAAAGTAATGACCGTAGTAGGCACACGGCCGGAGATAATCCGGTTATCGCGTGTGATTGCGGCACTGGACGATTCAAAAGCCATCGACCACACTCTGGTCCACACCGGCCAGAATTATGACTATGAACTGAACGAAGTGTTTTTTGAGGACTTGGGTATCCGCAAACCGGACCATTTTCTTAATGCCGCCGGTACCAATGCCACCACCACCGCCGGCCAAATTCTGATAAACATTGATCCAGTCCTGGAAGAAGTGCAGCCCGATGCCTTTTTGGTTCTGGGCGATACCAATTCTTGTTTATGCGCCATTGCGGCAAAGAAACGGAAGATTCCAATTTTCCATATGGAAGCAGGAAATAGATGTTTTGACCAACGGGTACCAGAAGAGACCAATAGGAAAATCGTGGACCACACGGCAGACATCAATCTTACCTATTCAGACATTGCTCGCGAGTACTTATTGCGGGAAGGACTACCTGCCGATCGGATAATAAAAACCGGTTCTCCCATGTTTGAGGTCCTGAACCATTATCTACCTGAAATAAAAGCTTCGAAGGTACTGGATAATTTAAACTTAGAAAGAGGGAAATATTTTGTAGTATCTGCCCACCGAGAGGAAAACATCAGCTCTGATAAAAACTTTAAAAATCTTATCGAGAGTTTAAATACAATCGCCGAGCATTATAATTATCCTGTAATTGTCTCCACACATCCACGAACGCGGAACATGATGGAAAAGAAAAAGTTGGAAACCCATAGAAATATTCAATTTTTAAAACCCTTGGGATTCCATGATTACAATGCCTTACAGATGAATTCCTTTGCAGTTTTATCGGATTCGGGAACCATCAGCGAGGAATCCTCCATTTTAAATTTTAGAGCATTAAACATACGCGAGGCTCACGAACGTCCAGAAGCAATGGAAGAAGCATCTGTAATGATGGTGGGTTTAAATACCGCACGTATTATTCAAGGATTAGTGGAACTACAAACGCAACAATTGGGGGAAAACCGCAATTTCAGACAAGTAGCGGATTATAGTATACCTAATGTTTCGGAAAAGGTAGTTCGTATAATTCTAAGTTATACGGATTACATTCGTAGAACTGTTTGGAATGAAACGATTTAAGGAAATATGCATATTCTCATCGTTACACAATACTTTTATCCTGAAAACTTTAAAAGCAATGATCTTGCATTTGAGTTAAGGAAACGGGGTCATGAAGTTACTGTTTTAACAGGTTTACCTAATTATCCTGGGGGCAAAATGTATAAAGGTTACAGTCTTACAAAAAACAGAAGACAAATAATTAAAGAAGTTAAGGTGGAACGCGCCCTATTAATCCCTAGAGGAAAAGGAGGAGGTATAAGATTATTTTTAAATTACTACAGCTGGGCATTTTTCGCTTCGATTAAAGCGAGAAGGTTGGCAAAAAAGGAGAATTTTGACGCAATTATTGTTCATGAACCTTCTCCCATTACTCAATTTTACCCTGCTTTAACGGTAAAGAAAATTCAGCATATACCAATTTATTTTTGGGTAATGGACTTATGGCCAGAGAGTTTGGAAATGGTTGGGGGAATTAAAAACAAATGGATCTTGAGCTATTTCACGAAACTCATTCAAAAATTTTATAAGGAATCTGAAAAGATTTTAATAACCTCAAAAGGATTTAGAAAATCAATTTTAAAAAAAGGGGATTTCGAAGATAAAATTGAATATTTTCCTAATTGGGCAGAGGATAGTATTTCTGAGGGAAAGTTAAATTATATAATTCCAAAATTGCCAACTGGATTTAAAATAATGTTTGCGGGCAATGTTGGAGAGTCCCAGGATATGGAGACAATCATGCAAAGTGCTCTTAGTCTGAAGCATCATTCTAATATAAAGTTTATAATTGTTGGAGAAGGTAGGAGAATAAAATATGTTAAGAATTTCATCAAGAACAATGATTTAAACAATACAGTTTATACGATGGGGAGATATCCTATTGAGGCTATGTCAACCTTTTTTAATAAAGCAGATTTGCTTTTGGTGAGTTTGAAGGATGACCCAATTTTTAATCTTACCGTTCCCGCAAAAGTGCAAGCATATATGTCGGCAGGTAAACCGATTCTCGCCATGTTAAACGGAGAAGGCGCAGATACAATATTAGAAGCTAATTGTGGTTTTGTAGTTCCAGCTTCAAATGATAAAATACTTACATCATTAATATTAGAGGCCTCAAAATTAGATAAACGAATATTGGAAGCAAAGGGTAGAAATGGGAAATTATATTTTCAAAATAATTTTAAAATGTCTGTTTGTATAGACAATTTAGAAAAAATCCTTCAAATGTAATTAATGGACGTAGTTATCACAGGTGCATCCGGTTTTGTAGGTCAAAACCTTGCGGCATTTTTAGAGAATAATGGTCATTCTATAAGTCCAATCTCATTAAGAAACGAGGAATGGCGGAATGCAATGGACACTAGTGCAGATGCCCTTATCCATTTAGCAGGTAAGGCCCATGATACCAAAAATACATCTGATCCGGAAGAGTATTTTAGAATAAATACCGAGCTGACTAAGCAACTTTTCGATTTGTTTATGACAAGTGATATTAAAGACTTCCACTATTTTAGTTCGGTAAAGGCAGTTAAGGACAGTGTGGTAGGAATTCTAGATGAAACTACCATGCCTGACCCCCAAACTCCTTATGGAAAATCCAAACATGCGGCGGAGGAGTATATTCTCAGTCAAAAGCTTACCCCAGGAAAACGCGTTTTTATTGTCCGACCTACAATGATCCATGGCCCTGGCAACAAGGGCAACCTTAACTTACTTTATAAATTGGTAAGTAAAGGAATTCCTTTGCCCTTAGCCGGTTTTGATAATTCTCGATCTTTCTTGAGCATAGATAATCTTAACTATCTTATTCTAGAAATGCTTCATCACCCAAAGTTGCAATCAGGCATTTATAATATGGCAGATGACGAGTTTATAGCCACCAACAAACTTATTGAACTTATTGCGGAATCGCAGTCTAAAAATCCGAGACTTTTGCGCATTCATAGTAAGTGGATCAATATAGCAGCCAAAATTGGGGATAAATTAAGTCTTCCTCTAAACTCAGAACGTTTAAATAAGCTAACGGAAAATTACAGGGTTTCCAATTCAAAAATAAAAACAGCCTTGGGGATAAAAAAACTACCTTTATCCGCTGAGGATGGGCTTCAAAAAACATTTAAAAGTTTTAGTGGGTAGCCTGAGAATTTATGTGATTTATGATACGATTTTTTGATCTTTTATTTTCGTTCTTTGGAATTGTGTTTTTACTGCCTTTAGGTATTATACTTTATATTATTGGACTTTTTGATACAGGTTCACCGATTTTTAAACAGCAACGTGTAGGCAAGGGGAAGAAGCCATTTACACTATATAAATTCCGCACTATGGATGTAAAAGCTAAATCAGTCGCTACTCATTTGGCGAGCAAAACCGAAATTACAGAATTCGGGTCTTTTTTGCGCCGAACAAAATTGGATGAATTGCCTCAGTTAATTAATGTACTCATTGGAGATATGAGTTTGGTAGGACCGCGCCCCAATCTTTTTAATCAAGCAGAACTCATTGAAGAGCGGGATAAACAAGGAGTATATAACCATCTTCCAGGAATAACAGGATTAGCGCAAATAAATGAGATAGATATGTCCACACCTGCGAGGTTAGCTGAAGTGGATGCGGAGATGCTACGAAAATTAACTATTGGGAATTACTTTAAATTTATTTTTGCTACCGTGGGAGGAAAGGGACAAGGCGATCGAATAAATAAATAAATAAAATCTTTACTGCATTAAAGAATTTAAGTTTTATTACAAAGTTTTTTATTTTACAATGTACTTAAATTAAATATTTCCGAGTTATTAAAAGAGCATTCGATATCGTATTTTCATTATTCGGTCTAATTTTCTTAGGCTGGCTAATACTAATCCTCTTGCTTTTGGCTTATTTTGATACGGGCAAGGCTCTATTTCGACAAAATAGAGTGGGGCAATATGGTAAGCCTTTTAGCATTATAAAAATACGTACCATACAAACTTGTTGCGGCAGTATATCAAGATACGGAAATTTTCTTAGGCGTACCAAATGGGATGAACTGCCGCAGCTGTGGAACATTTTGAAGGGAGAGATGAGTGTGGTTGGGCCCCGTCCCGATATTCCCGGGTATTACGATAAATTGGAGGGGGAAGAAAGAAAAATATTGGAGCTGAAACCGGGTTTGATCAGTAACGCGGCTATAAAATATTATAATGAGGAAGCCCTTTTAAAACAACAGACGGATCCCCTAAAATACAATGATGAGGTTATCTTTCCCGACAAGATACGAATGAACCTTGAGTATTATTATAAGCAATCGTTTTGGGAGGATCTTCGTATTATCTGGATGTTTATTAAAAGGTAGATTAGCTGACTGTAGTTTAATAAACCTATGCCGTCGTTATTTCTTTCATACAGGTATCTTTTGGGATGCCGGGATACAGGGGATAGGAGTGAGTGGAAAGCTTTTTCCGGATCCTTATTCTTAATGCTTGAAACTATTTACATTAAGCTAAATATTTCATACCTTCGCGCCCCTCTTTTAGAAAGGATTTTGGTTGGCAATTTTAATTGATTCCGATTATTGCAAAGAGAACATCTTAAGATTTATCAAGGTCAAAAAAAGAGGGTTAATTCATTAGAATACAAATATGAATTCAAAAATATATCTTTCTTCCCCACATATGGGTGGCAAAGAGCAGACATATATAAATGAGGCTTTTCAGACCAATTGGATAGCGCCATTGGGCCCCAATGTAACAGGTTTTGAAAATGATTTAGAAACATATTTGGGTAAAGGAAACCAAGTGGCCGCATTAAGCTCCGGTACTGCCGCCCTACATTTGGCTCTTATCTTATTGGGAATAGGAAAAGGAGATGAAGTAATTTGCCAGAGTATGACTTTTGCGGCGTCGGCTAATCCCATAGTTTATTTGGGAGGTAATCCAATATTTGTTGATAGTGAAAAAGATACTTGGAATATTTGTCCAATCCATTTAGAAGAAGCTATTAAAGATAGAGTGTCCAAAGGCAAAAAACCCAAAGCGATCATTGTTACACATCTAAATGGAATGCCGTGCCAAATTGAAGCTATTGAATTTTTATCCAAACAATATGAAATTCCTATAGTTGAAGATGCCGCACATGCCCTTGGAAGCAGCTACAAAAATCAAAAATGCGGCACCTTTGGCGATATATCGATTCTTTCCTTTAATGGCAATAAAATAATAACTACCTCGGGTGGCGGTGCCTTGGTATGCCGAAATTTAGAACATAAGGAAAAGGCAGTATTTCTCGCCACCCAGGCCCGCGATGCCGCGCCGCACTATCAACATTCACATATTGGCTATAATTATCGGTTGAGCAATATTTCCGCAGGCATAGGCCGCGGTCAGATGGAGGTGCTGGATGCCCACGTAGCCTTAAGGCGGAAGATGAACGATTTTTACAAAGAAATTTTTGAAAATACGGAGGGGGTAACGCTTTTTAGAGAACCTTCGACCGATTATTTTTCAAACCATTGGCTGTCCTGTATTTTAGTGGATGGTAAAATAAGCGGCTTCTCCAACGAGGATATAAGATTGGAAATGGCCAAAAATAATATTGAATGTAGGCCGTTATGGAAACCAATGCACTTGCAACCCATTTTTAAAGACGCGCCCTACTATGGAAAAAGTGTTGCAGATCAGCTATTTGAAAACGGTCTTTGCCTTCCTTCGGGATCAAACTTAAAAAACGAAGAAAAAGTGAAGATTAACGATGTTTTAATGCGCTTTATCGATAAATAAACTATATTTGTAGGCTCCAAATCCTACATAATTTTGACCTACAAACAAACAACAACCGAGCGATTTCTGATGCGAGCCAAAGCTATAGGTTACTTAAACCAGCGATATTTACCCCGGTGGGCGGTACTTTTAATGGATATATTTATATGTCTGGTTTCTTATGGTATTACGTACTTAATCCTTGATGGTACCCCGTTAAAATTTCAAGACATCTGGCCATTGTGGGCTCGTGCCTCTTTTGTGATTGGTCTTCACGTCTGTTTTTTCTATATTTTTAGAACCTATGCGGGCATTGTCCGCCATTCTACCTTTACCGATGTGTTCCGGGTGGCAGCTGCTTCCTTTTCAACAGTGGCTACATTAATTATTTTCAATACTGCCAATTTTATTTTTTCTGGGTCCAAAATATTCCTTACCACCGCAGCCATTCTCTATTTGTTTCTCTCCTTCACTTTGCTCCTCTTTTTTAGGATTGTGGTTAAGGAGTCGTATCATTATCTACGCCGAATGAATAGCGGCAATCTTAAAAAGCGGGTGCTCATTGTTGGAATGGACAACCAAACCATTAATCTGGGCCGTGCCCTTACTACGGAATGTGACCAGGCTTTTCATTTGGTGGGGTTTTTAACCGAAGATCCCTTAAACAAACGGTTAAATGTTTTGGGAAAACCTGTTTTCTTAACGCCTATTGATAAGGAGGCTGTCGAATTTTCCGCCCTATTGGCAACGCATCGGGTGGATGGAATCCTGATGGTTCGCGATTCGCTTTCGGTTTCGGAAACCAACAGAATTGTAGAGGCTTCCCTCGCAAACGATATTAAGGTTTTCAATATGCCGTCCGTGGAAAACTGGAACAAAAAAGAAGATTTGCAAACGCAGATCAAGCATATTGAAATTGAAGATCTTTTGGATCGCCATCCCATTGAAATCGATTCGGAAATCATACGTCACGATTTGGAACACAAAACCATCCTCGTTACCGGTGGGGCAGGTTCCATTGGCAGTGAAATTGTCAAGCAATTGGCACAATTCAATCCTTTCGAAATTGTAATTCTCGACAACGCCGAATCGGCCCTCCACGAAATGGTATTGGAGTTGGAACAGAATTTCCCCGACCTTAATTTTTCTGCCAAAGTCGCCGATGTTCGAAACTTGGAACGGATGGAAATGATTTTTTCTTCCTATAATTTCCAATTGGTCTATCACGCGGCGGCCTATAAACATGTGCCGTTGATGGAGCGCAACCCCCACGAGGCAGTGGGAGTGAACATTTCGGGCACAGTGAATCTCGCCAATTTAGCAGTCCGTTACGGTGTTGATAAATTTGTAATGATTTCTACCGATAAGGCCGTAAATCCCACCAATGTAATGGGCGCCACCAAAAGAGTGGCAGAGATGTACGTACAGTCGCTCCAGGAAAAAATAGGCTCCCAAACCCGTTTCATTACCACTCGTTTTGGGAATGTTCTTGGGTCCAATGGCTCGGTGATTCCCCATTTTAGAAAACAGATTGCCGCGGGTGGACCGGTTACGGTTACCCATAAGGACATCATTCGATATTTTATGACCATACCCGAGGCATGCCAGCTCGTTCTGCAGGCTGGAACCATGGGCAACGGAGGTGAGATTTACGTTTTCGATATGGGCAAGCCCGTGAAAATTTTGGATATGGCCGAACGAATGATTAAGCTTTCCGGCCTAAAACCTTATAAGGATATTGAAATCGCCATTACAGGATTAAGACCCGGCGAAAAGTTATATGAGGAATTATTGAGCGATACGGCTCAAACATTGCCTACCTACCATTCCAAAATTATGGTATCAAAAGTGCCGGCAGAGGATTACGAATGGGTAAACCTGAAAATTCAGGCCATAGTTAAGGCTACCAAACAATCGAGAAAGTCCGAGGTGGTTCAAAAAATAAAAGAATTGGTACCCGAGTATTTAAGCCAAAACTCTGAATATCAATTATTGGACCTTCACAACCAAAATTAATTTCCAACGCTTAAAAAGTTTGTGGGCAACTTCCAATTTCCTCCTCATTTTTACTGATTCCAAAGTGGTTTGTTTTTAATATAAACCAAATCAAAACACTCTGCCATATCTGAAAAATTGGAGATAGCAGGGTTTTAATCCAATCGAACAAAGCTGAATTTCTGCATTTCCTATCCATTTTTTAGATTAAATTATCTAAATCTTCGTTTAAATGCAGATTTGGGGTAGGGTGGGCATTAGAAAAGTTTATATTTGCAAAAAAAAAATTATGGGGCAATTTTTTGTTAGGTTTTTTCTCTTTATAACACTCGCAAGTGCTTGCGTATCTTGCGTTTCATCAAAAAAAATCGTCTATTTTCAGGATTTGGCCCAAGGGCAAATGCTGCTCGACTCTATCCATAAAAACAACAAGATTCAGCCAGATGATCTTTTGAGCATTGTGGTTTCGGCCTATGACTTAAATTCGGTGCGGCCCTTTAACCTTATTAGTGAAACCCGCCCCACGATGGAGACTTCTGCTGGAATAAGCATTAATGCCAACAACCAGCAACAGGCCTACCTAACTGCCCAAAATGGCACCATCGATTTTCCCGTGCTCGGGAATATAAAGGTAGCGGGCCTGACCCGTACCGAACTAAGCGAGATGTTGGTCCGCCGTATTTCGGAATATGTCAAGGATCCCATTGTTACCATCCGTATCTTGAATTCAAAAGTGAGTCTATTGGGTGAAGTAAACAGGCCCGGAACCTATACTTTTGAAGGAGAGCGCTTAAGTTTGCCTGCCGCGCTGGGCCTTGCGGGCGATATGACCATTTATGGCCGTAGGGATAACGTTTTGGTGATCCGCGATAATGGAAAAAGCAAAACCTATAACTATTTGGATCTGCGCGATGCCGATGTTTTAAATAGCGAATATTACTATCTGCAACAAAATGATGTGGTGTATGTGGAACCCAATAGGGCACAGGTGCAGAGTAGCAGTTTCAATAGAAATGCGGCAATTTATGTGAGCGTAGCTTCTTTATTGCTTTCCGCGATGGCAATTATATTTAGATAGGCAATCCATTTTGCATCAAATACATTAATTGGTTCAGTAGAAAAGTCCACTTCACGCTAACATTGAGATACGTTTTATAATCGTCCAGAAAATATACTATGAACGAAAGCCTTAAAAATCAAGATTCGGAGGAACTTTCCATTCGGGAAATTGTTGACCAGTATTTAAGATATTGGTACCTTTTCGTTATCGGGGTGGGCGTTGCCTTGGTAATCGCTTTCCTGTATTTGCGCTACACGCCCCAATTGTACCAAAGCAAAGCCACAATAATCATTAAGGACGAAAAAAGCCAAAGCCCCTTGGAAATGGCCGCCTTTTCACAATTTGGCAGTTTTCTTTCAAGGTTCAAAACCAACCAGATCGATAATGAACTGGCAATCTTTAATTCCAAAAGACTTATTTCCGAAACCGTTAAGGAACTTCAGCTTAACATTAAATATGAAATAATAGGAAATATAAAAACCTCTGAAATTTATGGCTACAGGCCTTTCGATGTTAAATTCCAGAGCTTTGACGAAAAATTTGTGGGGCCCATTCCCGTGCTTACCTTTAAGATAGTATCGCCCAGCGAATTTCATTTGGAAAGCGAGGAACTCTCCCTTTCCAAGAACTATTCCTTTGGGGAACAGATTTCGCTTCCTTTCGGCATAATTACCGTGCTTCCAAATGTTTCGGAACCGGAAAGGTTTGAAGGATATTTTAACAGGACTATTTTGGTAAGCTATCATTCGGTTGAAAAGGTTGCACTGCAATTTCAAGAGCGCGTGAATATTCTCAATACCGATGCAAAGAGCAATGTAGTGGAACTGTCCATTCAGACCCAGAATCGGGAAAAAGGCGAGGATTTTTTAAATGAATTGGTGCGCCAATACAATCTTGACGCCGTGCAGGACCGCAATGAGATTGCCAAAAAAACTTCCGCTTTTATCGAATCGCGCCTACAGATCATTACCCGTGAACTGGATTCAGTTGAAACCGATAAAGAGGATTTTAAGAGCACCAACAAATTGACGGATATTCAGGCCGAGGCGCAAATTACCTTGGAAAACGCCAGTGAATTCAACAAGAGATTGCTGGATGTTTCCACGCAGATGGAGCTCAGCAATACGATGATCGATTACATGAAAAAAGCCGATAAAAATGAACTTCTACCGGCCAATATTGGTATCACCAACGAAAGCGTTGGCACTGCCGTAAGCAATTACAACGAACTGATACTGTACCGAAACAAATTGTTGCAAACTTCCACGCCCAAGAACCCCGTGGTGGAAAGTGTGAACGAACAGATTGCCCAAATGCGCGGAAATATTTTGAACAGTTTGGAAAATTCAAAAAATGCCTTGCGGATCGCCATGAAGGATTTGAATATTCAGGAAAATAGAATCAGTTCCAAGATTTCGCAGGTTCCGGCCAAGGAGAAAATATTTAGGGGTATCGAACGCCAGCAAACCATTAAGGAACAGCTCTATCTATTTTTATTGCAACAACGCGAAGAAGCCTCCATAGCCTTAGCGGCCACTGCTGATAAAGCTAAAATTGTAGATAGCGCCTATGGGCCCCAAGAGCCGGTTTCCCCAAAAAGACCGTTGATTTATTTGGGAGCCCTTTTGGCGGGACTGTTAGTGCCTTTTGGCGGCATTTATGGTTTTAATTTGTTGGATACCAAAGTTAAAGGCCGTAAGGATTTGGAAAGACAGTTGAAGGCCATCCCTATTATTGGTGAAATTCCTCGCGTTCAGAAGGGAGAGTCGGACGTGATAAAGCACAATGACCAGAGTATAATGGCGGAGGCCTATCGCATTTTCAGAACCAATCTGCAGTATTTGTTTATCAACAAGTTGGAGAAAAAGGAGGAAGGCAAATCAATAGTGGTAACCTCTACCATTAAAGGTGAGGGTAAAACCTTTGTTGCCTTTAATTTGGCGCTTACGCTCGCGCTTACGGGCAAAAAGGTGGTTTTGGTGGGTGCCGATATCCGCAATCCGCAACTGCAGCGCTATTTGCCGGAACATCTCAAAACCAATAGGGGCTTGACGGAATTTATTATTTATGAGGAACTACAGATTGAAGACGTCGTGGCACCGAGCGATTTCAGCCCGAACCTCAGTATTATAGTATCTGGGGCCATCCCGCCCAACCCCGCAGAATTGTTGATGCAAAAACGAACGACCACTTTGGTTTCCGAATTGCGGAAAAAGTATGATTACATCATTTTGGATACCGCCCCTGCCATGTTGGTGACCGACACGATTTTAATTAACCATTTGGCGGACATCACCTTATATGTTGTTCGTGCCGGCTATACCGACAAGCGGTTGTTGGATTTCCCAAAAGATGCCATCGAGGACGGTCGATTGTCCAATGTAGCCATGGTGCTGAACAACGTGGCCCTGAATAATTTCGGCTACGGAAATAAATACGGCTACGCATATGGCAGGCAGGAACAATCGCTTTGGAAAAAAATCCTGAGAAAATAGAAAATTCAGATGAGGGTTTTAAAATGCGCTATCCTATGTTTCCTTTTTTCTTTGAGTTCCCATTCGCAGGAATTTGATATTTCGGGCAAGGTAGAGGGAGTGGCAATACTTTCCAATGCCGACGAAAACCCGTTTTGGTTTCACACCAATACCAATTCTGCAATAGGCGAACTGAGCAGTATTTCCGCAACGGCGAATTTGAAAGGCAGTCTTGTTTTTTCTAAATTTAAGCTCAATGCCGGCGCAGAGGCTTTCGGGCGCGATGGCGTTTCCGAACCGGTGCAACGAGGGGATTTGTATCTTCAATTTGAAAACAACTGGCTACTGGCTACCGTGGGTGCCAAAAAGCAACGGGAGTTACTTGACGGCTTGTCTGCAACCAACCAAAACTTCCTTTGGTCGGGAAATGCCAGACCGCTGCCCGGTGTTCTTTTGGAGGCGAACAAGCCCTTTAAGGTTTCAAAAACCTTCAGTTTTGATTGGGGAATTGGCCATTATTTAATGAACGACATGCGCTATGTAAAAAACACACTACTTCATTATAAACGATTAGGGTTGATTACAAATTTTAATGAAAATAACAAATTGACCATTTCTGTACAGCATTACGCACAGTGGGCCGGAAATTCCCCTGAATGGGGAAAATTAAAACATGGCTTTAAGGATTTCGTGAATGTTTTTTTCGCCCATACTACAGAAGAATATGGAATAGAAGGGGAAACGCTTAATAAATTAGGCAACCATCTGGGGAGTCTATTTTTCAATTACGAGCTAAACAGTAGTTTGGGAGGTTTTCAAATATATCACGACCATTATATAGAGGATGGCAGCGGAACAAGATTTGCCAATTTTCCCGATGGCCTTTGGGGGCTTTATTTTAAACCTATTAACCAACATTTAATTACCTCCATTTTGTATGAATATATAGACACGATGGATCAAAGTGGTATTTCAGTCGGGAGTGGCAAGGACAATTATTTTAGTAATTCCATTTATAGAAGTGGTTGGACTTATGAAAAAAATGTTATTGGGGTTCCCTTTATTTTGTATAATAAAAACCTTGCACTAAATAGCACCTTGCCGCGCTATGTGAGCAATAGATCCAAAACCCACCATTTAGGGATTATGGGAAAATACGCAAATTTTACTTGGAAAATTAAAAGTACCTATGCCAGTTATTTTGGAACTTACGGAGCACAACTCCATCCAAAATGGAAATACTGGTATAACTATGGGTCCCTTTCCTATAAAACCGAAGAATTCGGCACCTTTTCCATCCAAGGCGGAGCAGATGCTTCCAATGTAGCAAAAACAGTGTTTGGCGCCGGTGCGGGCTACAGCTATTCCTTTTGATTTTTACTTTTTCATTTTAGAACTTTCCTACACAAATTTTAATCTTTAGGTTTTCTAAAAATGACCGTCATTAGGTTTGGTTATACTGAAAATTGAACCTAATTTTGTAGTGTTTATAATTAATCTAAATTACATATCATGAAAAAATTAATGATTGCATTTGTAGCCGCTTTGGCAATAAGCTGCGGCGATAACAAAAAGGAAGAAAAAACTGAGTTACAAATAGGAACCCCGACTGAAGAGGCGGCTCCGGCGGCTACCGAAACTGCGGATAGCCAAGTGGCCGAAGTGACCATTACGGGTAATGACCAAATGAAATACGACAAAAACGAAATTCGCGTAAAAGCTGGTCAAAAAGTGAAACTTACCTTAAAGCACGTGGGTCAAATGGAGAAAAGCGTTATGGGCCACAACTGGGCCTTGCTTACCCAAGATGCCGATATGGCTGCCGTGGGACAAGCCTCTGCCAATGCCGCGGACACCGATTACATTCCTGCAGATATGAAGGATAAATTTATTGCCCACACCAAAATGTTGGGCGGTGGCGAAAGCGACACTATTGAATTTGACGCTCCGGCTCCCGGAACCTACACTTTTATGTGTACTTTCCCCGGCCACTATGCCTTGATGCAGGGCAAGTTTATCGTGGAATAATCAAGAAATCCAACTATGATTTTAAAAGCCGCAATTTTTATTGCGGCTTTTTTTATGTATCAGAATTTTTTCCCTTAAACAGAAAACCCAAGGGCAGCATTACAAAAAGAAATAGATACCTGCCCGTTACCAGCCCAACGATGGTCACAACCGCCGCCGCTACCATAAGGATGATTTTAGTGTTTTTGCTCATTTGGAATAGGGATTTGGCATTAGGCATTAGGGATTTGGGATTTGGGATTTGGGATTAGGCATTAGGCATTAGGCATTAGGGATTAGGCATTAGGCATTAGGCATTAGGCATTAGGCATTAGGCATTAGGTATTAGGGAATAAACACTAAAAACTAAAAACTTAAAACTTAAAACTAAAAACTAAAAACCACCAACTTAATCTCCCCCATAAACCAACTCAATAAAATCGATTTTTGGAATGTCGCCGAAGTATTCTTTTATTTCAATATCCTTCAAAAGTTCTGAAATGTCTTCTTTCTCATAGCGCGCACCCTGCAACAGTCTTTCCAGGTTTTCCACGGGTTCTTTTCCGAAGAAATCGCCAAAAATTTTGAATTCGCTTATGTGTCCTTTTTCCACAAAAATCCGCAAGTCTATTTCCCCGATTGGGAAGCGCTTGCTGCGTTGAATGTTGAATTTCGGCGAACGGCCATAGTTCCAATCCCAAGTGTCGTATTTCTCTTCCTTTAATTGGTGTACGGCTTTCCATTCCTCGGGCGTTAAGCGATAGCTCCCAAACGGTTCGCTTTCTTCGTAAAGGCCTTCCAACAACAGTTTTCGGAATTCTTCGATGGATAATTGTTTCTGTAAAAATTCAGAAATATTGGCCACCCGGCTGCGAACGGATTTGTGGCCTTTGCTTTCAATCTTGCTCATTTTCACGTTAAGCGCGTTTGCCACTTCGCCCAAATTGGTATCGAACAGAAGGGTGCCGTGGCTCACCATTCGCTTTCCCGTGGAGAATTGGGCCGTACCCGAAATTTTCTTTTCATCGACCTGAATGTCGTTACGCCCTTTCAGTTCCGCCTCGAGGCCCAAACTGTTCAAAACCTTAATTACCGGGGCGGTAAACTTTTTAAAATTATTTAAACTTTTCACGTCGTGATTGGTGATAAAGCTGAAATTGAGGTTCCCAAAATCGTGATAGACCGCACCACCGCCAGAAATCCTCCGCACTACGTGAATATGGTTCTGTTCAATATATTCGTGGTTGATTTCTTCCAACGTATTTTGGTTGCGGCCAATAATTATGGAAGGCTCGTTGATGTAAAAAAGTAGGTAATCGTTATCGGCACTAAAATTTCGAAGCGCATATTCCTCCAAAGCGAGGTTCAATCGGGGATTGGTATTGCCTTCATTTTCTATAAAAATCATAATCTTTTAATTGTGGTGCAAAGATAAAATTTAGTTGGGGAACAAAGAAGGGGGAAAACTGAAGAAAACGAAATCAAAATCCAAAATCCAAATCGCAAATCCCAAATCCCCAATCCCCAATCCCCAATCCCTAATCCCTAATCCCCAATCCCCAATCCCTAATCCCTAATCCCCAACTTACACCCTTTAGCCCGGATTCGTATTAAAACAAAAATCCAATCTTGAATCCTCCAAACCAATTGCGGGGCAATCCGGGGTAATAGTATCGCGGTTCGGAACTTCCAAAGCCTGTGGCATTTATTAAAACCGAGGAAGCATATTTTTCATCCGTAAAATTGTTTATGCCCGCATTTATTTCAAAAGAGAGCGCTTTTGAAAGTTGATTTTTATAGGAAACCTTGGTATTGAAAACGGTGTATTTTTCTGAATAAAGGGAATTGGCGTCGTTAAGTGGAATTTCGCCAATATGAAGAAAATTAGAACTCAAACTGAGGTTTTTAAAACCAAGATGTAGGCCTCCGTTTATTTTTTTATCGGGCACTCCCGTAAGTTGGTTTCCCGAAAAATTGCTGTCGCCGTCCACGAAGTCAACAAATCTATGGTCGGTAATTTCCGCATTTAAGTAGGGGGAAACAGTAAAGAATTGCCCTATGGATTGATTATAGGAAATATTCAATTCAACCCCTTTGTGTTCCGTTTTGCCCGCATTTCTGCCAATATATTGATCGTTGCCAACGCGCTGCGCCACCAGTAAATCGTCAATATCCAAAAGATAGCCATTCACCTGAAAATGAAGTTTTTTCTTAAAAAGAAAAAGCTCGCTCCCCAATTCATAATTAAAACCCTTCTCTGGCCCGAGTTTGGGATTTATAACTCCTTCCGGGGTAAGGGTTTCCTCAAGGGAAGGATAATTAAAACCCCGGCTGAAGTTGAAATAAACGCTACCATTTTGAGTGAAGTGATACAGTAAGTTTACATTCGGCGCCAAAATGGGCTCAAAATTGCGCTCCGCACTTTTGTTCGCTTCTCCATCATTAAAGTCGTCAGTAAAATCATAAGTGGTTTTGTTAAAATTAAGGCCAAACTGGACTTTTAACTTTTGGGTAAAGGGAAGGGTGACCGTTGCAAAGACATTCAAATTGTTCCTGCTTTCAATATTATCGCTTAACAATAGCCCTTCCAAACTGCCGTTGCCATTGTTTTCTTCATATAAATTTTCAATGGTTTTCCAGTGGTATTCGTCTTTGTAAAATTCCCCTCCAAAACTGAGGTCGGCTTTGTTTTTTAAAAATGAAAAGTCTTTTGCAAAAACCGTCCGCGCCCCGTAGCCGATGGTAATTTCATCCAAAATATTAAAAGGCCGCGGCTCGTAGTGGTCCAAATAGGTATAAAAAACACTGCTCGTATTGCTGAAATTTTCCGAAAACCGATGGGTGTTGCCCACTACCAACAGCGTCTGCTTATTAGCCTCATAACCCTTTGCAACATTCCACGAAAAGGCCGCTTGGGAAGGTTCTTCCTCAAAAGCCTTCCGGCCTATGGAACTGGGAATGTGGGCAAGATAATCCACAAAATTCACAAGCAGCCCCAGTTCATTTTTAGGGTTTAATTGATAGGTTGAAGTCAGTAATACAGTTTCCCTGTCATAATCGCTATTCTCACGAAAACCGTTTGTTTCCAAGTGGTCGTAATTTAAATTTAGGGAAAAGCCGTCTGTAGCGGTTGCGGCAGCCACCGTGTTTTTTATCAGCCCAAAGGAGCCGAGGGTAAGGTTGGAAGAAATATAAGAATCGCCCACGGCTGCCTGTTTGGAATTTATCAGCAGGGTTCCGCCCAAATTGGTGCCGTATTGTGTGGCTTTAGGCCCTTTTACTATTTCAATGGTCTGAATATTCTCTGGATCAATGGCATCAATGGCCGTTTCACCGCCGCCATTGGTAATGGGAATTCCGTTAAAATAGGCTCGTATTTTATTGGTGCCATAGAGCGTGCGCGAGCCAACGCCCCGAATTACGATTCGGTTGGTATTGATGGCGCCGCTTAGCATATAAACCCCGGGCGTTTCATTGAGTGGCGAAACCAAATCTATGGGACTGTAGGCTTCCATTTTTTCAGCAGTAATCTTTTCGGTGGGAACCAAAACCTTGCTTTCCTTTTGATAGGTTGAAGAAAGAACCACCTCTTCGAGCTTTTCAGTTTTGGATAGAGACAAAAGCTGAAAAACCTCGTTATTCTTGGTCATTTGAGCGCTGGCGTTGTAGAAATCTGGATGTTGTAGGGAAATTTTTAAGGGAAGTTGAAACGCTCCGGAAAAAGTGAACAATCCATCGCTATTGGTTTCACCGGTTTTTTTTCCATTCACAAAAACCGAAACTTTTGAGAGTGGGGAATGGTTGGCATCAACCACAAAACCCCTCAATTCTTGGCTTTGCAATACATTTAGAAAGACGATTATAAAAAGCACCGTCAGCTTATGATGAAAATTTTTTCCCATAAAATTATTTCCTTTAAAAATAGCCAATAACTAAAAGAAAGGTGTGGATACTCGAAAGATTATTCAATATTTAACGCCTATTAAATGACTCTCCAGGTTTGATTATTAAATTAAATTCGCCTTTTAAAATTTATATTTGCGCTCTATGGCGAAATTGGTACAAATTGCGATACTACCCCGACAGCAGGAAGATTTGGAATTTATCCTTGAACTTGCATTGGAAAAGGAGCGGCTGCGGAAGGAACAGATTGCGGATTGGCGTATCCGCAAGCGTTCCATAGACGCGCGCCGGAAACCCATCAAAATAAATCTGCAGATTGAACTGTGGCTGAAGGGCGAGCAACGGGAGACTATTTCGCCCTTTATTCCCAAAAATGTGGCCTCGGCCAAACCGATCGCCATCATTGGCGCAGGTCCCGCCGGGCTTTACGCGGCGCTTCGGGCAATAGAGGCTGGATTGAAACCTATTGTTTTTGAACGCGGAAAAGACGTGCGCGAGCGCAGAAGGGATCTTGCCGCCATAAATAAGGACCAGATTGTAAACCCGGAAAGCAATTACTGTTTTGGGGAGGGCGGCGCGGGAACCTATTCTGACGGGAAACTATATACGCGCTCAAAAAAACGGGGCAATGTATTGAAGGCGCTGGAATGGTTTGTGCATTTTGGCGCCGATGAAGATATACTGGTAGATACGCATCCGCACATTGGCACCAACAAACTGCCGAAGATAATTACGGCAATGCGCGAGGCGATTATTGAGAATGGAGGGGAAGTACATTTCAATTCCAAATTGACCGACTTAAAGTTGAAAGCGAATGCTATTGAGGCCATCCAAATAAACAGCGAAAAATGGTTTGAGTTTGACAATGTAATCCTTGCGACCGGCCATTCCGCACGGGATATTTTTTATTTGCTTTACGAAAAGAAGATAAAGATTGAAGCTAAACCGTTTGCCATTGGGGTTCGGGTGGAGCATCAACAAGAATTAATCGACGCTATTCAATATCACGGCGAGGTTGACAATCCCTATCTGCCCCCGGCCAGTTATGCCTTGGTGGAGCAGGTGGATGGACTGGGCGTGTATTCGTTCTGTATGTGTCCCGGCGGAATAATTGCGCCCTGCGCCACCGAGCAGGAGGAGGTGGTTACCAACGGGTGGAGCCCCAGCAAGCGCAACAATCCGTATGCAAACAGCGGTATCGTGGTGAGTGTGGAGCCGAAGGATTTGCCAAACTATAAAAAAGGCGATCCCTTTGTTTGTTTAAATTTTCAAAAAGAAGTAGAAAAACGTTGTTGGGAAGCAGGAGGGAAGACCCAAAAAGTCCCTGCCCAACGGATGATTGATTTTGTGGAGGGAAAAATCTCTGTGGATTTCCCAAAAACATCCTACCAACCCGGAATTGTTTCGGCAGATTTGAATGAAGTGTTGCCACCCATACTTTCAAAACGCTTGAAAAAAGCATTCGTAGCCTTTGGCAGAAAAATGAAGGGCTATTACACCAACCAAGCCGTGCTGCACGCTCCCGAAAGCCGAACCTCCTCGCCGATCTCCATTCCGAGAAATCCCGAAACGCTGGAACATATTGAAATAAAAGGACTTTACCCTTGCGGCGAAGGGGCGGGCTATGCCGGCGGAATTATTTCCGCAGCGATTGATGGGATTAATTGTGTGGATGCGATTGCGTTGAAGGTATTTATGCGTAATTAGGGATTAGGGATTAGGGATTTGGGATTAGCTATTAGCCATTAGCTATTAGCCATTAGCATTAAACCCTTTTGAAGCAATTTGAATTCTTTTAAACTCCTAAACTCCTAAACTTATAAACTCATAAATTCATAAACTTTTAAACCATTAAATCCCTCCACTCCACAGAATGAATTACCTAATTTCCAGCAATTCCAGTTCGAAGGTCAAATCTTGGCCTGCGAGGGGATGGTTTGCATCTACTATGATAAAACCATCTTTCACATCGGCTACCTTAAGTTGGCGTTCACTGCCATCCGGATTTTTTGAAACGAGACCCATTCCCACCTCGGGTTTAATTTCCGGTGGTAGATTTTCGTTTGGTATTTTTTGGAACAGCGCTTTTTGCACTTCTCCGTAAGCCTCCTCCTTCGGGATGGTGATTGTCTTCTTTTCGTTCACTTTCATATCGATCAATCCCTTTTCAAAACCCGGAATCAATCGGCCCTCGCCCAATTTTATTTCCAACGGTTCGCGCTGCAGGGAGCTATCGAACACTTGGCCGTTATTCAATTTTCCGGTGTAATGAAGTTTTACGGTTTCATTTCCTTGTACTTGATTCATAATTTTTGTTTTTTCAATTATTGTTCAGTAAGCGGACAAAACTATAGGTTTAAAAGGCCAATTCCACAGAATTTGGGCAGAAATAACGGATTTTGGATTTGGTTACGAAGAAAGCTTTAATGTCCGTAGCCATTGAAGGAATAAAAAAAGGGACCTTTTTTATGAAGGTCCCTTACATTATAAGCAGTTTTAATATTTGGCTTTATTGCTTTTTTTGTTTCTCAAGCGCCTTTTCTTTTCTATTGTCGCGCTCGGGGTCATAGGTTTTATACATCAAGTGCATTTTGGCCAAATACTTTTCGGGGTTGGCAGTTCCCCGGTGGCAGAGCACACAATTGACCACGTGGACCTGTTCGGGCTTGGGGTCCGGAAAATAGGGTTTAAAATAGTTTTCATTTATCTCATTCGTCATTGCAATCATTCCGCGGGCGATTTCCTTTTCAATCAAGGCGTCGTTGGGAAAATCCAATTTTGAGGGGTCGTCTTTTTTCGGAACGTGACAGTAGTTACATTCTACGCCCAGAGCGGTTTCGTAATTTTTCATAAGGCCAATCAGGCTGTCCTTGGAAATGTCATTCGGCAATACCTTCAAGTTTTCCCAAGGAGGCTGGGCCATATATCCATATTCGGAATTCGACTTAAAGGCATAAAAACTGACGGCCAGTGTAACTATGGCGCCCATTGAAAACAGGCTAAGCAAGATTTTTTTTAGTTTCATAACTTCCAGATTTTAAGGTTAGAACCGTTAAATTAACAAAAATCCGGGAGAATAAATTTCCTACGACTGATTATTTAAATGAAACATAAAAAGTTACGTTCCCAAATCCGAAGTTAAAACCGACATTGTGGTGAATGCCGCAGAGGAACCATTTTATAGCTTTTTATCTATAAAATCCGGATTACTTTCCGATGCAAAATGTAATAATCCTTCACTATCAGCGGTTTACGTGTATTGGGCAACAAATGGGCAACAAATAATGTGGCCTTATAGATAATTAAAAGCTAAAGATAGGAAGAACAGGAGAGCTTTTAACTGCCAAAAGCTTCACAAATATTTTATTACGGAAATAATAATAAGTACTGAAATTTTGACTACATTTACAGTTGATGAAAAAGGGATTGCATAAAATAGCATCTGTACTGATGGCATTTGTAGTGATGTTCACTACGATGTCCTTTACCGTGGATATGCATTTTTGCGGAGACTCTTTGGTTGATTTCAGCTTGTTCGCAAAAGCTGAAAGCTGCGGAATGGAGAAAGAACAACCGGTTGAAAGTTGTGAGAATCCTTCTATGACTGATAATTCGTGCTGTAGTGACCAACAAGTTGTAAAGGAAGGCTCAGACGACCTTAAAACAGCATTCCATCAACTTAATATAGAGCAGCAGACCTTTGTTGCCACCTTTTTTTACAGCTATATAAATCTTTTTGAGGGACTTGATGAAAGTATAGTTCCTTTCAAGTATTATTCGCCACCGTTTATTGAACGGGATATCCAAAAGCTTCACGAGACTTATTTAATTTGATTTTAAACAGTTCCGTCGCCGATTGTTATCGGCACGGAAAGATTTGCCTAATGGTTGCGACCATTTTGGGCTCATTTTGTTGTATTTAATATTCTGACCTCTCAGGATTTTTATTCAATGTGTAACTGTTTAACAATCAATACCAATGCTGAATAAAAGCATAAAATTTTTAATAGAAAATAAGTTAGTTGCTGTTTTATTGCTTGCGCTTTTCGTAGGATGGGGCATCGTAAACGCACCGTTTAATTGGGATATCCCCTTTCTTCCCAACGACCCCGTAGCTGTGGATGCTATCCCGGATATTGGTGAAAACCAGCAAATCGTCTTTACCAATTGGCAAGGGCGTTCGCCACAGAATATCGAGGACCAGATTACGTATCCGCTCACAACTTCTCTACTCGGGATTCCCGGAGTCAAAACCATCAGAAGTTCGTCGATGTTCGGGTTTTCGAGTATATATGTCATTTTTGAAGAGGATGTTGAATTCTACTGGAGTCGCAGCAGAATTTTGGAAAAGCTTAATTCCTTACCGGCAGGACTGTTGCCCGAGGGTGTAAATCCAACCTTGGGACCCGATGCCACAGGATTGGGGCAGATTTTCTGGTACACTTTGGAAGGCCGTGACAAGGATGGTAACGTTACGGGTGGATGGGATTTGCACGAACTGCGGAGCATACAAGATTACTATATAAAATATGCCCTGGCATCGGCAAGCGGTGTTTCGGAAGTGGCATCTATTGGCGGTTATGTACAGGAATACCAGGTGGATGTAAATCCGGAGTTGATGCGCCAATACAACATTGGTCTGACGGACATTGTAAAAGCAGTAAAAGAGAGCAATCAGGATATCGGTGCCCAGACCCTGGAAATGAACCAAGCCGAATATCTTGTGCGGGGACTGGGCTACGTAAAATCTATTGAGGACATTGAGAATGCGGTGGTAACTTCAGAAGATTTCACTTCCATTCGGATTAAGGATGTGGGAAAAGTTCATATAGGGCCAGCGCCCCGCAGGGGAATTTTAGACAAAGAAGGTGCCGAAGTCGTGGGCGGTGTGGTGGTTGCCCGTTACGGTGCAAACCCCTTGGAAGTCATCAACAATGTCAAAGAACAGATTGCCGAACTCTCGGCAGGTCTGCCATCAAAAGAATTGGCAGATGGCCGTATTTCACAGCTTACTATTGTTCCATTTTACGACCGTACGGAACTTATACAGGAAACATTAGGTACGCTCAACGAAGCCCTGACCTTGGAAATTCTGATTACTATTCTGGTCATTATCATTATGGTGTTCAACCTTCGGGCGTCCCTATTGATTTCTGGACTTTTGCCCGTTGCGGTTTTGATGGTCTTTATTTCGATGAAGCTATTCAATGTAGATGCTAATATCGTCGCCTTGTCGGGTATTGCGATTGCCATTGGAACTATGGTGGATGTGGGCGTTATTCTTTCAGAAAATATCATCAGGCATCTGGATATGGAAAACACCGATGCCGAAGGAAATAAATTGCCAATCAATACCGTAGTCTATAACGCTACCGCAGAAGTATCGGGTGCAATCCTTACCGCCGTCCTTACGACCATCATCAGTTTTCTTCCAGTGTTTACGATGGTGGGTGCAGAAGGAAAACTGTTCCGTCCATTGGCATTTACCAAAACAATGGCGCTCACCGCATCCATAATTGTAGCCCTTTTTCTTATTCCCCCGTTTGCCGCATTTCTCTTCCGAAAGAAAAATCTAAAAGGCTCATTGAGATATATTCTCAATATTTCTTTGGTAATAGCGGGAATATTTGCTTTGGTTTATGGCTATTGGCTCGGTTTAATATTAATTGCCTTTGGCGCATCCGGTATTGCCAGCTTGCAGGGCAAACTTTCAGAAAAGCGGGCCAATCTCATCAATATCATTATTTCCTCCGTGGCCATCATCTTGCTCTTGGCCGAATATTGGCGTCCCTTGGGTTTTGATAGAAGCATCATAATGAACCTGATTTTTGTGAGCATCATCTGCTTTGGCCTATTGGGAGCCTTCTGGATATTCCGCCATTACTATACCCGTATCCTTAGATGGGCCTTGCTCAACAAGTTCCTGTTTTTGTCCGTGCCCACCCTTATCGTGATTTTCGGAATGCTGATAATGCAAAACACAGGCAAGGAATTTATGCCCTCGCTCAACGAAGGATCTTTCCTCTTGATGCCCACCTCCTTGCCACACGCAGGGGTAGAAGAAAATAAACGGGTATTGCAGCAATTGGATATGGCCGTTGCCACCATCCCGGAGATTGAAACTGTGGTGGGTAAAGCAGGCAGAACAGAATCTGCCCTTGATCCGGCCCCTCTTTCAATGTATGAAAATATCATTCAGTACAAACCGGAACATATGTTGAACGCCGATGGGAATCGACAACGTTATAAAATCAATGAAGATGGGCTTTTCGTACTGAAGAATGGGCGTTTTGTGGTAAATCCAAACAATGAGGTCAAGAACAATGTGAACTACGAGACGTCCCAATTGCAAACCACCGCCACAAGGGAGGAACTCATTCCTGATAAAGACGGCGAATACTACCGAAATTGGCGACCGGAAATCAATAATCCGGATGATATTTGGAATGAAATTGTTCGGGTCACCAAATTGCCCGGCATTACTTCGGCACCCAAACTACAGCCCATTGAAACCCGATTGGTGATGCTACAAACTGGAATGCGTGCGCCAATGGGTATTAAAGTAAAGGGGCAGGATTTACGGCAAATTGAAGCATTCGGACTGGAACTGGAAAGTATTTTAAAACAGGCTGAAGGTGTGAAAGAATCGGCAGTGTTTGCGGACCGAATTGTGGGTAAACCCTATTTGCTGATAGATATAAAGAGGGAACAGCTTGCCCGCTATGGCATTTCTATTATGGATGTACAGGAAATTTTGCAGGTTGCCGTTGGCGGAATGCCTTTGACCCAGACCGTAGAAGGCAGGGAACGCTATTCAGTAAGGGTGCGCTATCCGCGTGAGCTGCGCCAAAGCCCCACCGACCTTAAAAATATTTATGTCCCTGTGGAAAAAGGTAGTCCTGTCCCACTTGGCGAACTGGTGGAGATTAGATATGAGCAGGGGCCGCAGGTCATTAAAAGTGAAGACACCTTCTTGGTGGGCTATGTTCTCTTTGATAAGCTGGACGGCTTTGCCGAAGTGGATGTGGTGGAAAATGCCCAGGCACGCATCCAGGACAAAATTGACGCCGGCGAGCTAACGGTGCCAAAAGGCATCAGTTATGCATTCACGGGAACCTATGAAAATCAGCTTCGCGCAGAAAAGACATTGTCCGTGGTGGTGCCTTTGGCACTCCTTATCATCTTCCTCATTCTTTATTTCCAGTTCCGTTCAGTAGCTACCTCCTTAATGGTATTTACAGGTATTGCAGTAGCCTTTGCTGGAGGATTTTTAATGATTTGGTTCTATGGCCAGGATTGGTTTATGAACTTCAATTTCTTTGGTGAAAACCTAAGGGATTTGTTCCAGATGCATACCATAAATTTAAGTGTAGCCGTATGGGTCGGATTTATCGCCCTGTTCGGTATTGCTACCGATGACGGGGTGGTAATGGCGACCTATCTAACCCAAACCTTTGACCGAAACAGTCCCAATACAAAAAATGAAATTCGCGATTCGATAGTGGAAGCTGGTGAAAAACGAATCCGACCCTGCTTGATGACAACGGCCACAACCATATTGGCCTTGTTACCGATTTTGACTTCCACCGGCAGGGGAAGCGATATAATGATACCAATGGCCATTCCCAGCTTTGGCGGAATGCTCATCGCCCTCATTACGCTGTTCGTAGTGCCGGTATTGTTCAGTATGAAAAAGGAATTTCAACTTAAAAGAGCGAGCAAATGAAAAATACAATCTTAATATTAAGCCTGTTTTTAGTTTCGGGTTTTGCTAAAGCCCAGGTTTTGGAAGACCTTATTCAGGAAGCATTTACCAACAGTCCCGAAATCCAAAAGTTTGATGTGCAATATAAAATTGCTTCCGAAAAAGTAAATGAAGCCAATTTTTTGCCGAATACCGATTTTAATTTTGGATATATGGCAATAGCTCCCGAAATGGAAATGCCGATGGAACGGTTTAGGGCGTCTGTAATGCAAATGCTGCCCTGGTTTGGAACTATATCCGCGAGGGAAAATTATGCCGAATCAATGGCCGAAGCCCAATATGTAGAAGTGGTCATCGCAAAGCGAAAGCTCGCACTTTCCATTTCCCAACGCTATTATCAGCTTTACGAAATACGGGCCAGACAGGAAGTTCTTGATAAAAATATTACCCTTTTACAGACCTATGAACGTTTGGCCTTAAATTCTTTGGAAGTGGGCAAGGCATCTGCTGTAGATGTGTTGCGCTTGCAGATAAGACAGAATGAATTAAGACAACAAAAGGAAGTATTGCTTCAGGAAAACAAGGGGATTCAGGCCGCTATCAATAGTTTGATGAACCTCCCATACGATAAAGAGGTGGTTGTGGTGGGGTCTTTTGAAATTCCTGAAGAAGAGAATTTTTATAATTATGAAAACTTGGATGTAAATCCCGAGTTGCTCAAATACGATAAGCTGTATCAGTCTGTGGAGCAGGCAGAGGTCTTAAACCAAAAAGAAAGTGCGCCAATGCTTGGATTCGGAGTTGAATATGTCAACCAGGAAAACAGCCCAATGATAACCAGTCCTTATAAAGATATGGTGATGCCGATGGTTTCCCTGTCCATTCCCATCTTCAACAATAAATACAAGTCACAGACCCGGCAAAACGAATTGCGGAAACAGGAGATTCAATTTCAGAAAGAAGAGCGCTTGAATGTTTTAAAGGCAGATTTGTCCAAGGCAATATCGCAACAGAACCAGGCGCGCATAAAATTCTCGATACAAAAGCAAAACCTAAAACAGGCGGAAGATGCTGAGGAAATACTTATCAAGAATTACGAAACGGGGACCATTGATTTTAAAGATGTACTGGATATTCAGGAATTGCAATTAAAATTCCAAACGGCTCAAATCGAGAGCGTAACAATGTATTATGTGCAATCGGCAATTATCAATTATTTAAGTAACTAGAACCAAGTTTAATTTAAAATTTATAACAATGAAAAAAGTAAGATTAACAACAACAATTATGGTAATGGCATTTTTAAGTCTAACAGCGATGTCTTGTAAAGACAATAAAAAGCAAGATTCCCAAGATGCGATGCATTCTGGAATGAATAACGATAAAATGAATACATCCAATGATATGATGGATGCTAATGCGCAAAATTCAGAAGCAGAAAAAATATTGGCAGATTATATGACACTTAAAGACGCTTTAGTGGCAACCGATGAAAGTGCTTCAGCAAAGGCCGGAAAGCAGCTTGAAAATACGTTGAAATCCTTCGATGTTAGTTCTTACACTCCTGAACAACAAAAGGAATTGAAAGACATCATTGAAGTTGCAACGGAACACGCAGAACATATTAGCAGAAGCGATGTTGCACACCAGCGTGAGCATTTTCAAATGTTGACCAAAGATATTACAGATATGGTGGCTATTACCGGAACAGAAAACACCCTATACGAACAATTCTGCCCGATGTACGAGGATGACGGTGGAGCTTGGTTAAGTATGAATAAGGAAATAAGAAATCCTTATTTCGGTGACAAAATGTTGAAATGTGGAGAAGTTAAAAGAGAAATAAATTAAGAAATTAATCTGCAAGGTGCTCCCCCGTGCATTAGCGGGGGGGCTTGTAGCTTTAATAAAAATAATTTAATGAGATTTCTAAAAATTATAGCCCTGGTTTTATTGGTGGTCTTTGTCGGAATTCAGTTTATACCCACAGAGCGCAATCAGAGCGATGTTGTGCTAAAATCCGATTTTTTGTTAGTAAACAATTCACCGGAGAATATCGGGAGCCTACTGCAAGTGTCTTGTTATGATTGCCACAGCAATAATACCCGATATCCGTGGTACAACAAGGTACAGCCGATAGCCTATTTTCTGGAACGTCATATAAAGGAAGGAAAAGCAGAATTGAATTTCAGTGAATGGGAAGCGTATTCCAACCGCAGGAAGAACAGTAAACTTAGGTCGATTATCAGTCAGATTCAAGATGATGAAATGCCATTGTATTCCTACACTTTAATGCACAGGGAAGCAAAGTTTTCAGAAGCGGAAAAAATAAGTTTAATCCATTATTTAACTGCATTGCGGGATAGCTTGGAATAAAACCTGATGAGGGAGAAAAAAATTGTAATTTAAACATATATGAAAGATGAAAAATAAATAGGTTCTATAAAAGAAAAAGAATTCGGGTTGAGGATGCTCCATTTCACCTTTAAAACAAATAATTAGTAACAATGAATTCCATATATTTTAGACTATATTAGGATGGTTGACAGGTTCTTATATAGCACCATTTTATAATTATTAAAATTAATAAATAAGACGAATATGAAAAATATTTTAGTACCCACGGATTTTTCGGACAACTGCACCAAAGCAGCAAAATTGGCCATAGAAATGGCAGTACTTTTTAAAGCCGAAATCCATTTTTTGCATCAAATAAGTACTGGAGTAGATTGGAGAAAACTTCCCAAGAGCCAAGAACAAAATTACCCTGAAACGTTAGCGGAAATTGGCACAGCAAAGGGGAAGTTGAATGCTTTGGACAAAGAAGCTGAACGTAAAGGTTTAAAGTCAAGGACATTTTTGGAATTTGTTTCAGAGGAAGGTGCAATTGTTAAACATTCCCACCATTTTAACCACGATTTTATTGTTACTGGAAGCAAAGGCATCCAAAGTGGATTCTTAAAGAAATTGTTGGGAAGCAATGCCCAAAAGATTATAAGGAAAGCACAAGTGCCCATTTTAGTGGTAAAGGATAATGGAATAACATTTCCCTTTAAAAATATTGTATTTGTTTCTGATTTTAAAGACGACATATCCAATGCCTTTAAGGAAGTTGAGAAAATTGCAAAAAAGTGCAATGCAAAAATCCATTTGTTGAATATCAACACCACAACAGATTTTAATAGCGTTGAAAACGGACTGCAACCAATTAGAGCATTTTTAAAACATTTTCCGAATTTGGAAAATTATTCGATGCACGTTTATAACGAATCTACCGTATTGGGCGGCATCGAAAAGTTTGAAGACTCAATTGAAGTGGACTTAATAGCAATGTACACCAACAGAAGAAAGGGACTGTCGAGTATATTTTCAAGAAGCATTGCTGAAAACGTGACAAATCACTCAAAAAATCCTGTAATGACAGTCCACCTTTAAAATGGAAAAAACAATCAATATCATAAAGTATTCGGGCGAGATTGAAGCATTCAATATAGAAAAGCTAAAACGCTCTTTAAGGCGTTCTAGAGCGAGTGAGCAACTTGTAACGGAAATTGCTGAAGAAATCCAGACACAGTTATCCGATGGGATGACTACCAAACGGATTTATGAAATAGCGTATAGGATGCTGAAACGCAAATCAAAATCTGGTTCTGCTCGATACAAACTTAAAAAAGCCATATTGGAATTCGGTCCAACCGGCTATCCTTTTGAAAGGTTTGTGGGAAAAATTCTTGAATACGAAGGTTTCAAAACAGAGGTGGGTGTGGTAATGCAAGGACATTGTGTTACCCACGAAGTAGATGTTACCGCTTTGAAAACCAATGAACATTATTTAGTAGAATGTAAATTTCATAATCACCAAGGCAGAAACTGTAATGTAAAAAACCCGCTTTATGTACTATCACGGTTTAAGGATTTGGAAACCCAATGGCTAAAGCAAAAAGAGCATTCTCTAAAATTTCACAAAGGTTGGCTATATACCAACACAAGGTTTTCATCTGATGCTATACAATTTGGCGAATGTGCAGGACTCGGAATGGTAAGTTGGGACTATCCGGAACAAAACGCTCTTAAAAACAAAATTGACCAGTTAAGATTGTACCCAATTACAGCATTACCCTCATTGAGTAAACAGGATAAGCAAAAGATTCTAAACAAAGACATAGTCCTTTGTAAGGAAATTTGCGATAATCCAAAGCTGTTAGATGCTTTAGGATTATCAACATCAAAAAGGAAAAGGATTTTAAAGGAAGCAAACGAACTATGTAATCACTAAAATAAAATGAATAATAACCAAATCATAGAAACCAATTGGTATGTCGTAACGGGAGGACCAAGTACCGGTAAAACCACTACTATCAATATGCTTGCAGAAAGAGGATATAAAACCGCCATAGAGCACGCAAGGCATTACATTGATACAATGCTGGTGGAGGGACAGTCTGTTGAAGAATTGCGGAGCAATAAACGAGCGTTTCAACTTGGTGTTTTAGATATGCAAATCGAACAGGAGGCATCGATAGACCCAAAAGATTTAGTTTTTCTGGACAGGGCAATCCCCGATGCATTGGCGTACTATCGGTTTTTGGAATTAACAGTTGACGAAGTATTAAAAGAAGCATTGCGTAAAGTAAATTACAAAAAGGTTTTTATTCTGGACAAACTGCCTCTTGTTAAAGATTACGCACGATTGGAGAGTGAAAACGACCAAACCAAAATACATAATCTCATAACTGATGTATATGAATCGTTACCCTTTCCGGTAGTACACGTCCCTGTATTGCCACCATCGGAACGAGTAGATTTTATATTAAACAACCTTAAACCTATTTAAAATGGAACATCACAAGCATCATAATCACGAAAAACATCCCAAACAAAGAGTAGAAATGGATCATTCAGCTCACAGCCATTCCCACAACGAAATGGATCATTCGGATCATCACAGAATGATGATTGAAGATTTTAAGCGACGATTTTGGATATCACTCATTTTGACGATTCCTATTTTGGCATTATCGTCTATGATTCAAGAATTGCTGGGCATTGAATGGATTTTTCCCGGCAGCGATTACGTCCTTTTTGCTCTGTCTTCGATAGTATATTTCTATGGAGGATGGCCATTTTTATCGGGTTTGGTAAGCGAGATTAAAACCAAAGCGATAGGAATGATGACGCTAATTGCCATCGCGATTACTGCAGCTTATTTTTATAGTTCCGCAGTCATTTTTGGTTTCGAAGGTCAAACTTTCTTTTGGGAACTTGCAACGCTTATCGTCGTGATGCTGGTTGGACATTGGCTTGAAATGCGTTCCATTTTAGGAGCAAGCAAAGCCTTGGAGGCCCTGGCGGAATTAATGCCCAATGAAGCAAATCTGGTTGATGGCAACCAGACCCGAAAAGTAAAAATAAATGAGCTAAACAAAGGTGATATAATTTTAATTAAGCCTGGAGAAAAAGTTCCCGCTGATGGGATTATTGTCGAAGGCGAAAGTGACCTGAATGAAAGTATGCTCACCGGAGAGAGCCGTCCCGTTACTAAAACAGTCGATGATGAAGTGATTGGCGGTGCCATAAATGGAAATGGAGTTGTAAAAGTACAGGTTAAAGGGATTGGTGAGGATGCTTATTTATCCAAGGTTATAAATATGGTGCAGGAAGCCCAAAAACAAAAGTCTAAATCGCAACGATTGGCAGACGTAGCTGCAAAATGGCTTACTATAATCGCTTTGGTAGTGGGTTTTGGGACCTTCTTTACGTGGTTGGCATTAGGCGAAACGATGGCATTTGCAATGGAACGAATGGTAACTATTATGGTAATCTCCTGCCCTCACGCCCTGGGCTTGGCCGTGCCATTGGTTGCAGCGATATCAACAAGTATTTCCGCGAGAAATGGTTTATTGATCCGAAATAGAACCGCTTTTGAAGCATCCAGAAAAATAACGACCATTGTATTTGATAAAACAGGAACACTTACCAAAGGCACACACGAAGTGACACGCATTGTTTCCCTATCTTCAAAATATGACGAAATCGAGCTTTTAAAATACGCCACAGCAGCTGAAAGTCCATCTGAACATCATATTTCCAAAGGATTGATGCGGAAGGCAAAGGAAGAAAAAATTGATATTCCCCCGGTAACCAATTTCAAATACAATGCAGGTATCGGGGTTAGTGGAACCGTAAAGGGCAAAAAAGTGCAGGTCGGTGGATTTTTATTGCTGGAGCAATTGAAAAAATCTGTTGACGAAGATAAAGATGAAGGCGTTGAGACTAAGGTTTTTGCCATTGTTGATGACGAATTAATTGGCTTTATAACCTTTGCGGACGAAATCAGGGAAAGTTCCTATGGCGCTATTAAAACGCTTCACGAAAACAACATTAAGGTATCCTTGCTCACCGGCGATAATGAAATTGTGGCCAAGGACGTGGCCGAGAAACTCGGGCTCGACGATTATATGGCAGAAGTATTGCCCGACCAAAAACTTGAACAGATAAAAAAACTTCAATCTAAAGGCGAATTTGTTGCAATGGTAGGTGATGGTGTTAACGATGCGCCTGCTTTGGCACAAGCAGATGTGGGCATAGCTATTGGTTCGGGAACGGATGTGGCTGCCGAGACTGCGGATATCATATTAATGGAGAGTGATCCTAAAGATATCGTCAATTTGATATTGTTTGGGAAAGCGACCTATCGTAAAATGGTTCAAAATTTAGGTTGGGCAACGGGTTATAACATAATAGCCATTCCATTGGCAACAGGCTTCATACCGGGGCTTATGATCAGTCCAGCCTTTGGTGCCGCATTGATGAGTATCAGTACGATTATCGCAGCAGGAAATGCACAATTACTTAAAGGAAGTATGAAAACCAAAAATTAATATTATGAAAAAAGACAAAATGAACCACGACAAAAAAAACAATGATAATTATACGCGATTTTTCTTAATGCTGGGAGGGTCATTTATCGCAATGTACATTACAATGTATTTGAACACTTATGAAATAGACCACATTTATTTCAGCCTGACACGATTTTATATGACCTGTTTGGGAATTGCTGCAATGGCCGTTATAATGCTGTCCCTGATGCTCAAAATGTACAGGAACAAAAAGAAAAACATTGCGATTTATGTGGGCAGTGTGGTATTGTTTATAAGCGCGCTTGGCTTGGTAAGAGCCCAGGCACCCATCATTGGAGATGTTTTATATATGAAGGCTATGATACCGCATCACTCCATTGCGATTCTAACCAGTAAAAGAGCTGATATAAAGGATCCGGAAGTAAGAAAGTTAGCGGATGATATTATTGAAGCTCAGGAAAGGGAAATCGCTGAAATGAAAAAGTATATCAAGCGTTTGGAAAATAAGATACAATAGTTTGTATAAAATAAATAACACAAATTAATCCCAAGTACAACGAGGTCGCGGTAAAAAGCTCGAAAAGTTTCTGAAACTATTGGAATTTGGGAAGGGTTTAAAATCAATATTATAACAATGAAAAAATACATTATTTATATCGCCATTTTAGCCGTAGGACTTGTCCTTGGTTTTGTGTTTTTTGGGAATTCGAATGACGGAACTTCTAATGCCAACACCTCTGAAGTTTCACAAAACTCCAAAAAAGAAACCCAGATGTGGACCTGCTCAATGCATCCACAGATTATGCAGCCAGAACCGGGTGACTGCCCCATTTGCGGAATGGACTTGATTCCGGCAGAATCAGGTGCAGACGGTCTTGCGGCGAACGAAATTAAAATGACCGACAATGCAATGGCACTGGCCAATATCCAGACCACTATCGTGGGAACCGAAACGGCTGAAAACGATAATATGATTTCGCTTTCGGGAAAAATTAAGGCCAGTGAAGAAGAAAGCGCTGTCCAAGCCAGTTACTTTGATGGCAGGATTGAACGGCTCAACGTCAATTATGAAGGCCAGGAAGTGAGAAAGGGTCAAATATTGGCTACTATCTATGCGCCCAACCTTGTAGCGGCACAGCAGGAGCTGATTACAGCCGCGTCGCTCAAAGAATCACAGCCCTCACTATACAAAGCGGTAAGGAATAAACTGAAACTGTGGAAATTGACGGAAGCACAAATCAACAGTATCGAGGAATCGGGTAAAGTACGCGAAAACTTTCCCATCTATGCTACTGTTTCGGGCACTGTAAGTGAAAAATTGGCTTCTGAAGGCGACTACGTTAAACAAGGGCAGCCCATAGTGAAAGTAAATAATCTAAATACTGTTTGGGCAGAATTTGATGCTTATGAAAACCAGATTTCCCAATTCAAAAAAGGTCAAAAAATCAAGGTTACTACTAATGCATATCCAAACAAGGAATTTGATGCAACAATTTCCTTTATAGACCCTGTTTTAAATACCCAGACCAGAACCGTAACAGTGCGTGCGAACCTGCAAAATACTGAAGGAATTTTTAAACCTGGTATGTTCGTGACCGGCAAAGTGGAAGGTAAATCCAACGGGTCTGAATCACTCCTAACTGTTCCTGCAAGTGCCGTGATGTGGACGGGCGAACGCTCTTTGGTCTATAAAAAAACGAATCCCAATGAACCTGTTTTTGAAATGCAGGAAGTAACACTCGGCAGCCGTACGGGCGATAATTTCACAATAGTTTCGGGTCTTGAAAAAGGAGATGAAGTTGTTACCAACGGCACATTTACCGTAGATGCGGCCGCTCAGTTGCAGGGCAAGAAATCGATGATGAACCAACGGGAATCGAATACAGATAAAAATTCAATGGAGGGTATGAAAATGGAACTTTCAAATGAAGTTCAAAATGTTCTTATGGAAAGTATGAAACCCTATTTACAGATGAAGAATGCTTTTGTAGAGAGTGATGCAAAAAGAGTATCAGCCTTTGCAAATTCCACCTTGCAAAAAATCAATTCCATTCCCGAATCAGAATTGGGAAAGATGGAAAAATCGCATTTAGGGCAAATTGAGAAAATGCTGACTGCCATTGCCGAAAATGATGACCTAGAGAACCAACGCAGTCATTTTGTAGTCTTGAATCAAAATATGGTGCCCTTGGTTATGAATGTTGATGCGCCAGATCAACAATTTTATATTCAAAATTGTCCGATGACCAATAACAACAACGGGGCTTTCTGGATAAGCACAGATAAAGAAATCAGAAACCCTTATTATGGAGATGCTATGTTGACGTGTGGTAGTGTGATTGATTCTATTCAGTAATCAATTTTGAACTCCCATCAATTATTTTCGATATAGGAGGTTGCATAAAAATAGGCGGAAAGGGAAACAAGCTTTTTCAAAAGACGATAAAAAAAACCGCCCCCAAATGAGGACGGTTTTTCAAGAAAACGTCAATCGCTATTACGCAACTGTTACAGAACCTAAATAAGCGTTATTGGACACTTTAGAACCATCTTCGGAAATAAACCCTAAGAATACCTCCACATCTTCGCCGGTGTATTCAGGTGGTACTGAAATACTTTCTGTTCCGGCTGACCTTGTTGGCCCAGTGGTGGTAAAAACTACTTCTCCTCTTGACTCGTTATAGAGCAAAATCAAAGTTTTGTCTGTTACCATTGCACTTCCACTGCCTGAATTGTCAGTCCAGTTAATGTCAACCGTTGATGCGACTGTGGAAGCCGCGGCACCGCCAACTACTCCGGTTAGATTGCCACGCATTACCAAAGCGTTTCCATAGTCAATGGAATAGTTAGGATAGGATCCTGTTACTCCATTGTGCAAGTTGTAAGACATTGCAGCATTGAATTGGGTCATCTTGTTTGCATACAATTTGAAACCAACCCGCAGGAAGTCTGTCATAGGTTGTAGGAAGCGAAGCACGGTT
>JBLWUV010000006.1:0-168945 GCA_048268785.1 Aequorivita sp. | reverse complement strand
AGCGTCTCGAAGTAACGGACCTGGAAGTCCAAAGGGTCCTGGCCGCCCAAAATATAGGGGTCCTGGTCCGTCAACAAAAACGTCCCGTTGGTCGTGCCGAAATCGCACTGCTTCATGTCAGGGGCAGGGTTCGCGATGGGTTGGGGCCTAAATGTGATGACTACAGGATTTGCGAAACTATTAACTTCACAGGCACCGTTAAAGGCTTGAACCGTATAAATACCATCGGTGGTAACAACTAATTCCGTATCATCTTCTGCAGAAGTTATCAGAATACCATTTCGGAACCAATGAATTTCAGTATATGGAGGATTTGTAAGTCCGGAATCCAAAATTACGGGCGCCCCTAAGCAAGCGGGACCTGGATTTATTAAAATAATTTGGTTGCTTTTGTCAACCGGCAAGAAAAATTCGTTATTGGTTTCGTCTATTTCTGCAACGATACCTTGTGGTGGATTCATTCCGCTTCCAATATCATCTACAACCGCAATAAGGTTAAAGTTATTCGGCAGGGCGCCGGGCAAACTCACCGTAACCGTACCACTTTCGGAACCTCCAATAGGAATTTCATTAACAGTAGCCGTTTGGGCCAAGAGTGCCCGGGGATTCACGCCATCATCTGCATAGATGGCAATGGGCGTGTTGGCTGGAAGTTCATTGGTACTATTGGTATTATAAACCGTATATTCCACATCCATGTCGCCATTCTCACAAATAAGCCCAATATTGTCAATTTCAATTGTAGCGTCGGGAAGCTCGGAATTTACACTTGTTATTATATTGTTCACCATTATATAATCCTGGCCCGAACTGAGGATAACGTCGATGGAGGTGACCCCGGGCTGAATGATAGGAGGGACTATATTTTCAAGATCATAATAGTCCAAATCCATTTGGTATGATACCGTAGAACCTGTATAACTGTTGGTGCTGTTAAAGTTATTATATCGTGGGTTTAAGGCATTTGAGGGGAAATAGGATCCATTAATCGTTCGCAACTCCAAATCTTCACCCACGGGATTGGGCAAATCACCTTCCCAAGCCAAAAAACCAATTTTTGAAAATCTATCAGAGGTAATATCTATACCGTCTATAGTGATTGTTAGGTTTTGATTATTTGCTGAGACACTTTCTAAACCGTCATAGATATTAATTTGATTGAGCAATAAAGAAGGGTCTTCATAAATTACATAAATAGCCCATCCTCCAAAATTCGTACTTCCACAATATTGATTGAGCGTTGCCTGGGGTATATCCATTCCGGAAAAGGTATAATTCCCACTTCCGATTGTAGTTATCAAATTGGTTACATCTGCATAAGCAGCGAAATAAGGCAGACCTTGAAAATTGTGACTGAACGTTCTTTGGGCGCTTATTGGGGTGCCGTTTAAGGCCACGTCGAAATCGCCATTACCGACCGAGGCCCAATATAAATGAGCGGAAACTATGGTTTGATTTAAGGTTAAACTTAAGGAAGCGCTACTTTGAGGAAGGAGAATACACGGATTTCCTCCACCATTATTTTCTGCAGTGCTTAAAGTATTTCCAAAGGCCGTGAAATCATAACGTCCATTAAATCGCTCAAATAATTGAACCGGTTGGGAAAAAACAAAAAGAGGAAAAACAAAAAGAAAAAGAAGTAGAAATTTTTTCATATTTCGGCTGTTAAGATGCCAAATATATTGAATACATTGTTTTTCTTTTTATAATTTCGCAAAAAAAACGGGGCGATGGGCCAATTTAACATTGAAATTTTTCAGACAAGCAACCAAAATATTGTTAAATTTATTGCCAATTCTTTCTTAACGGGGCCAAGCAGTTATGAATTCAAAAATATTGACGAGGCAAAAAATAGTCCGTTGGCCCAGCAGTTATTCTATCTTCCGTTCGTAAAAACAGTTTACGTTTCGCAAAATTTCATCGCTATTGAAAAATATGATATCGTGGATTGGCCAGATGTGCAGGAGGAGGTGGCCGCATCCATAACTGACTATCTGAATGCCGGTAAACCCGTGATTACGGAAGCGGACGCACCCAGGCAAACACCCATTTCTATTTATGCCGAAAGCACTCCAAATCCTTCGGCGATGAAATTTATAGCCAATAGGCCCTTGGCTGATGGCACGTTTGAATTCAAAGGAATTCTTGAAACTGAAAATGCTCCTTTGGCGAGAGCACTATTTGATTTTCCTTTCGTAAAAGAGGTTTTTATAGGGCCAAACTTCGTTTCCGTAATGGTAAACAATCTCGTGGAATGGCAAGAAATCGCAATGGAAATACGCGAATTTATTCGGGATTTTATTGCCAAAGGAAATCCGGTGATTTACCAATCAACCCCTGAAAATTCAGTTTCGGAACCAAAAAATAAAATGGCCCAATCTTTTCCAAACCATCCAAAAAACCTTTCGGCATTGGAAAAGGAAATCGTTTCCATTTTGGAAGAATATGTCATTCCCGCCGTTGCGAATGATGGTGGCCATATTCAGTTTAATTCCTATGCGGAGGACACAAAAACCGTTCACGTTATTTTACAGGGCGCCTGTAGCGGCTGCCCTTCTGCAACCCTTACCTTGAAGAACGGCATCGAAACCATATTGAAGGAAATGCTTCGTGGAAAGGTGGAACAGGTGGTTGCCGTGAATGGTTAAGCCCACGCTTTTACCGCCTTTTAACTTAAATTTCAGATTATTGGGTCGCAATATTCGTAACTTGGGATTTTATTAATCAAACCAAAAAATTATGGCAGTATTAAAAGTTATCGAAATTCTTTCCAGTTCCAAAGAAAGCTGGGAAGACGCGACCCGCAACGCCGTGAAAGAAGCTTCCAAAAGCGTAAAAAACATTCGTTCCGTATATGTGAAGGAACACAGTTGCGTGGTGGATGGCGGAAACCTCACCCATTTTCGAGTGAATGTTAAAATTACTTTCGAGGTCAATTAATTTTGCCCCTGAAACTTAGATACGCTTTTGAAATTTCAGAAGCGTATTTTTGTATCCTCTCAATACCTTTCGTATCCCAATTTTAAACAATGCCTCGAGTTTATTCGATTTTCTTTCAAATAAATTTCTCCATTGAAAACGAATGCCTTTACAAATGATCTAATTTCTGAATCCAGCCCCTACCTGCTGCAGCACGCCCATAATCCTATTTTCTGGAAACCGTGGAACGAGGCCACCCTGCAATTTGCCAAACGTGAAAAAAAATTAATGATTGTCAGCATTGGCTATGCCGCTTGCCACTGGTGTCATGTGATGGAACAGGAAAGTTTTGAAAACCCAACGGTTGCCGCGGTGATGAACAAGGATTTTGTTTCCATAAAAGTAGATCGCGAAGAACGCCCCGATGTGGACCAAACGTATATGAATGCCGTACAGCTAATGACCGGCAGTGCTGGCTGGCCATTGAATGTGGTGACGCTTCCCGACGGGCGACCGGTTTGGGGAGGTACTTATTTCAGGACCCAAGATTGGCTGGATGCGCTGCAGCAAATACAAAGTCTTTACCTTCGGGAACCGGAAAAATTACTGGCGTATGCCAACCGATTGGAGGCCGGTTTGAAAAATATGGATTTAGTTTCCTTAAATACCGATTCTATTGATTTCAAACACATTCCAACCGACAAAATAATTCAGAAATGGTCGCGTCAATTTGATTGGGAACACGGTGGTTTTAAAGGTGCGCCAAAATTTATGATGCCCAACAACCTTCAATTTCTGTTGCGGCAAGCCGTGGTTGAAAACGATCTTGAATTACTGGATTTTGTAATGCTAAGCTTGACGAAAATGGCTTTTGGCGGGCTGTACGACGCTATTGGTGGCGGCTTTGCGCGCTACAGTACCGATGAAAGATGGCATTTGCCCCATTTTGAAAAAATGCTTTATGACAATGCTCAGCTCGTCAGTTTGTATAGCCAAGCTTATCTGGTTTCCAAAAATGCCCTTTATGAAGAAATTGTATCGGAAACCCTTCAATTTATTGCAAGGGAAATGACCGGCGAACAGGGCCAATTTTTTTCCTCGTTGGATGCCGACAGCCAAACTGCCAACGGAACTTTAAAAGAAGGTGCGTTCTATGTTTTTTCGTCGGAAGAATTGGAAAATTTGTTGGGGGAGGACTTCGAGATTTTCGCAGCCTATTATAATATAAACCCTTATGGCTTATGGGAAGAGGACGCGTATGTATTGGTCCGCACAAAATCTGACGATGAAATTGCCACCTCCTTTGGGCTTTCCTCCGAACAGTTGCAGCAGAAAAAAAACCTATGGAAAAAACAGCTTTTGGCCTACCGAAACCATCGGGAACGACCAAGATTGGATAACAAAACGCTGACCTCTTGGAATGGCTTGATGCTTAAGGGCTACGTTGACGCCTATAAGGCTTTTGGCAGGAAAGATTATTTGGCAGTAGCCCTTAAAAACGCAGCATTTTTGGTTGAAAATCTGCTTCACCAAAACGGGGCGTTGTTTCATACCTATAAAGATGGGAAAAGCCGTATCAACGGATTCTTGGAAGATTATGCCTTTACGGCGGAAGCGTTCATTGCCTTGTACCAGATTACGCTTGAGGAGAAGTGGCTGAATCTATCAAAAAAAATTACGGACTATGCGCTGGCCCATTTTTTCGATACTGAAAAACAATTGTTCTATTTCACCTCCAACGAGGATCCCGCATTAATCTCACGGACGGTGGAATATCGCGACAATGTGATTCCCTCATCGAATTCGGTAATGGCGAAAAATCTTTTTTTGCTTTCAAAATATTTTCAGAATAAAACTTTTGGTGACATTTCCCGTCAAATGCTGAAAAATGTGCTGCCGGAAATAGCGAACTATCCGAGCGGATTCTCCAATTGGATGGATCTATTGACCCATTTTCAGCATCCTTTTTATGAAATAGTGGTGGTGGGCGATAATACCCTAAAAAAAGTAAGGGAACTTGCAAGCCATTATTTGCCGAACGTACTTTTGGCAGGAAGCAACACCCAAAGCGAGGCCCCGCTCTTCAAAAATAGATATGTGGCCAATGAAACCCTCATCTATATTTGCGTGGACAACACTTGCCAATTACCCTTAAAAGACCCTATAATTGCAATTAAATCATTAAACAAAAAAGAATAAATTTTATGGAAAAATTTCAAGACTTGGACATTTACATCGAAAAATACGGACAGAAATTTTTAGACTTCCTGCCCAACATTATCGCAGCGGTATTGATGCTGCTCGTGGGACTTTGGCTAATAAAAATCCTCAACCGGTTTATCAAAAAGTTTTTCGACAAAAAGGATTATGACCCTACCCTTGAAAATTTTATTGCCAGTTTGATAAACTGGGGATTGAAAATTGTGCTCTTCGTTTTGGTCATTACCCAACTCGGGGTGGAATCGGCTTCGTTGGTTGCAATCATTGGGGCCGCCGGACTTGCGGTGGGCCTGGCGCTTCAAGGTTCGTTGGCCAATTTTGCGGGCGGAGTGCTCATTTTGCTGATCAAACCCTTCCGCGTAGGCGATTTCATTAGTGCCCAAGGAGTGGATGGAACGGTGAAGGAAATTTCCATTTTCAATACAAAACTGACCACTTTCGGCAACCAACTTGCCATTATTCCCAATGGAAAATTGAGTAACGACAACATCATTAATTACACCGCAGAGGGCATTCGGCACGAGAATATTACTTTTGGAATTGGGTATGACGACGACATAAAATTGGCAAAGGAAATTTTGCTGAAATTGGTAAACGAACAACAAACTGTGCTCCAACTTGAAGACAAAATGCCGATGGTGGCGGTCGCCGAGCTCGCTGACAGCTCCGTGAACCTGACCCTGCGCTATTGGGCCAAAAACGAAGATTTTTGGAACCTGCGCTGGCTGGTTTTGGAAGAAGGCAAGGCCAGGCTGGAAGCTGCCGGAATAAGCATCCCTTTCCCACAACGCGATGTGCATCATTTTAATTTGGAAAGTTTACAGAAATAGCGCGCCGCTTGTTCCCAAAAAATTTTATATTTATAAAACCTATCTAAAATAATATATTATGAAAAAAATAATCTTAACCGCGACCTTCGCCTTGATCACGGGCTCCATCTTTTCTCAGGCGAGGCAGAGCTCTTATACCAGCGTTTTTGACAGAACCATTGACATAAACCAAAAATCGCTGGCTTTTGGCCTAACGGAAGCTGAATTTAATGCAATTAAAGACGAGGCTTATGCAAACCCTACTTTTGTAAAAGGAAACATCTATCAGGAAGACCAACTTATTAAAAGCGATGTATTGATGCGATACAACGCTTATGCCGATGAAATTGAAATCAAGAAAAACCCCACCGATGAAGCGTATAGCGCTTTAATAAAAGATCCAAATATCTTCGTAAAGATCGGCACGGATATTTACCTTTTTGTTCCCTTTGAAGGCAGTAACGAAAAGGGAGGCTATTTCAATGTGCTGAGCGACGGAAAAATGTATGATCTTTACAAAAAAACCAAGTCCATTTACAGGGAGCCTCGAAAGGCACGCACCAGTTATGAAAGGGATGTTCCACCTTCTTTTTCTAAGACCACAACGTACTATTTGGTAAAGGATGGAACTTTTCTGGAGATGCCCAACACCTCCTCGCGCATATTGAAAATGATGAATAAAAAAGAAAAGGAAATGAAAAAATACATCAAGGAAAACGACCTTGATTTAGACAAAGAAGCCGATCTTATAAAAGCAGTAACCTATTTTGATTCACTTTTATAGTAAGAAATTCAGCCGAGCATAAATTCCTTTAAATAATAAGGTTCAAAATAAGCGACATTTTCCGTGTCGCTTTTTTCATATTTGCGATTTGCCAACACGGCCATCTCTCGGGCAGAAGGGACTAAACTGGTTCGGAATACAGCATTTTCGTGGGTGCAAATTGCTTCAAATTTTGCGGCGCCATCGCCTATAAAAATTGTTTTTCCCTTGCTTAAATAGTCAAGGAAGGAATCTTCCTTTAAAATTTCAGCCTTCGTATCGCGAAGCTGATTCTTTTCGGCATCAAAGACGGCGGAGTACACTTCCATTCGGCGGGCATCGATGAGCGGAACTATAAATTCGCAGGAATCTTCAATCTGCTGTGCCAACACGTGGAGCGTGGGCGTGGCGAGTAGCGGAAGGTCCAACGCAAAGCAAAGTCCCTTGGCCGCCGAAACCCCAATCCGCAAGCCCGTATAGGAACCGGGCCCTTTGCTGATCGCAACGGCTTGCAAGTTTTCTTTCGGAATTTGCGCCTCTTTCAGCACCGATTCAATAAAAAGATGCAATTTTTCGGCATGGGAAAATTTTTGGTTGTTCTCTTCCCGAAGGGCACGGATTTCCCCATCGACAGCAAGGGCCACCGAACAGTTTGTGGTTGCCGTTTCAAGACATAAAATTGTTGCCATTACTTTTCGTTTTTTTCTTTTGAAGTAGCGGTAACATTCACCTTATCTCCTTGTTTCAAAAGTTTTGTAACCGTATTGTAAGGTCCGGTAATAACCGTTTCCCCTTCCTTGAGACCGGAGACTATTTCAATATTGGAATCGTCTTGAATTCCGGTTTTCACCACGCGCAGTTTCGCGATTTCGCCTTCCTTCACATAGACGGCCTCAAATTTTTCCGCGTTGGAAGATTGAACTTCCCCGACCTTTGTTTTCTTTGTTTCGGTGGTATCGGTCTTGATCACGATGGCACTGATGGGCACCCCAATTACGTTTTTCTTTTTATTGGTAATAATATCCACCGTGGCCGTCATTCCGGGTCTAAACGGCGAATAGCTTTCGGGTTTTCCTTCGGTTAGATCCTTATAGGATTCCGGAAGAATGCTAACTTTCACTTTAAAATTGGTAACCTGATCGGCGGTTAACGCGCTTTCCGCACTGTTGGCTATGGCCGTAACGATGCCCTTAAACTCCCTTTTTAAATAGGCATCCACCTCCACTAGGGTGGAATCGCCCACGGCCACTTTCACGATATCGTTTTCATTAACATCTACCTCCACCTCCATTTTTTGAAGATTGGCAACCCGGACGATTTCGGTTCCGGCCATTTGGGCCGTTCCCACTACCCTCTCGCCCAATTCAACCGAAAGTTTGGAAATAGTGCCGCTCATAGGGGCATAAATAGAGGTGCGCGAAAGATTGTCAACGGACTGTTTTACGTTTGCCGCAGCACTCTGCACGTTGAAGTAGGCCGCTTTTGCATTGGCCTGGGCCATATCATAATCGGCTACGGATTTGTCCCATTCCGCTTTTGAAATCACGCCTTTTTCAAAAAGTGCCTTATTTCGCTCGTAATTTAATTTTGCGTTTTTTTCACTGGCCTGCGCTTGCGAAAGTTGGGCCCGAACGTTTTGAAGTCCGGCCTGCGACTGGCTTACCGCAGCTTGGATCAAGTCTGGGTTGATTTTCACCAAAAGATCGCCTTTTTCCACCGTTTGGCCTTCGGTGATGGGAAGCTCAATAATTTCACCGGAAACTTCGGAGGAAAGTGCCACCTCAATTTCGGGCTGGATCTTTCCGGTAGCCGCCACTTTTTCAATAATGTCCACCGGCGCAATTGTGGTGACCTCCACCTCGCGGTAGTCGCCGGATTTTCCGAACCATCCCGCTTTTTTTCCGACAATCAATACGATTATAAGAAGAACAATTGCCGCAACAATCCAAATAAGGGTCTTTTTTTTCATGGTTAAAATTTTAATTCGCTAGCGGGAACGCCAAAATACAATTCCAAAACTTTTAATTTAAAAATATAGTCAAATTTACTTCTATTTACTTCTATTCTTGCATTGTCATAACGAACTTTGGACTGGCTAAAATCGAAGGCATTCGTAAGTCCCACATCATACCGATCCTTTGCATATTGATAGGCCAATTCCTGCGATTCCAGCGCCACGGTTGCCGCCTCGAACGCCTTTTGGGCACCTTTAGCATCCACATAGGCCTGATAAACGTTCGATTCCAAATCAAGTTTTGCCTGCTCCAGCTGATATTCGCTTCTTTTTAAATTTATCTTGCTTCTCTTAACGTTGTTCCGAACGGAAAATCCATTGAAAATGGGGATGTTCAACTGAAACCCATAGGAAATACCGTCGTTCAAATAAAGCTGTTCCGTATAGGGAAGCGGGGAAGCCGAAAGCAAGGCAAAGTTGGGCGCCACTACTACCTCGCCCGTGGCCTCAACCACCCCAATGGGTTGGGTGGGCCGGTCTGGGTCAATACCGCCCTGAAGGATTCTGGCCGCATCCGATTCGCGGGTATTGTAATTAACGAAACCCGTAAGCGTGGGATAATATTCACTTCGCGCCAATTGAAGATCCTTTTTTGCCAATTCCAAGTTCTCCGAGGCAATTTTAACTTCGGAACGGTTTTCTTGGGCGGCTTGGATCAATTCCGAAACGGGTTTTTCGGCAATGTCCTCTTGAATAATTTCGTATCCTTCCTCCACAATGTCAAAATTCTTATAATCCTTAATCAATAGCAATTGGGCCAAATTGATCAATGAAATCTGCACGGTGTTTTCCGCAACGGCTATACTTTGTTTTTCATTGGCGTCGGTGGCCTTTATTTCCAAAAGATCGCCTCGGGGAAGCACCCCCGCATCCACGAGGTCGCTGGTTCTTTGCAATTGTTGCAGGGTAATTTCGTTTTGGGATTTGGCTACCTTTAAATTTGCCTTATTCAATAGAATCTGCAAATAGGCGTTCGCGACAAGAAGGGAAATATCATCCTTCATTTTATCGAGATTGTACTGTGCCGCTAGCCTCGCCATTTCGGCACGTTGGGAAGCTCTAATATTCCGAAGACCATTAAAAAGGGTAATTCCCGCCGTTACGTTGTAGGAGGAATTTCGGGTAGTTTGCGATTGCAAAACCCCCGTGGTCACATTTTGGGTAAGACCGGTGTTCCAGGAATTGGAGGCAGAACCGTTCAAACTGGGCAAAAAGTTGCCAAAGGCATCACGTTTTGCAATTGCTGCGGTTTCATAATCCAGTTCGCTCTGTTTCACCGAAATATTGTTGGCCAAAGCGTGTTCCACACATTCCTGCAGGGTCCACTGCTTGCCTTGTGCCGAAAGGGAAAGCCCGAATATTGAAAGGATGAAAAATAAGGTTAGCTGTTTCATACGGTTTTTATTACTGAATGAGTCTATTATCTTTTTTGGGTGTTACAAATTCTAAAAATTTTCGAATTTGAAATAAATTTTTAATAAATCCGGAATCAAGGTGAAAATTCTTCTTCATTATTGCCTTCCGGGGCCGGGGGTGGCAGGCTTCAACTGGTTCCAAACCTTAACGTTGTCAGATTCCGTAAGGCCGCTTTTCACCTCTACATCCAATCCGTCGCTCACGCCCAAAACGATGTCCCTCCGTTCAAATTGTTGGTCGCCAACGCTTACCTCCACGAAAGGTTTTTGTGTTTTCGAATCATATTGCACCAAGGCTTCCTTAATGGTCAGTACATTTTCAGCTTTGGCCAAAATAATGGAGGCATTGGCACTAAGGCCTGCGCGGATGAAGGTATTCGTAGTATCCAAATGCTTCATCGTTCCTTTAATTTCAAATTGAATGGCTCCGTTTTCATCCACCCCTTTTGGGGCAATGTAGTCCAACTGGGCATTGAAGGTTTTTTCGGGAATGGCGCCAACGGTTATTTCCAAAGGCAGGCCTTCCTTAATTTTTCCGACTTCGCTTTCATCCACTTTGCCCTCAAAAATCATTTTATCAACATCGGCCAAGGTAGCAATGGTGGTTCCGTCGTTAAAATTATTGGCCTCTATTACTTGGTTTCCGGTCTTTACGGGAACGTCCAATACCATACCCGAAACGGTCGCGCGGATTTCAGTATTTGCTGAAGCGCCAATTCCGCTGGTGGTTCCGGTCTTTACGATATCGTAATTTTGATTGGCAGCAATCAATTCCACCTGCTGCTGTTTCAATCGTTGTTGGGCCTGATCGAAGGCCAATTGGGCGTTATCAAATTCATTGGCCGAGATTACGCCTTTTTCAAAAAGTGCCTGCTGCCGCTTATAGATGCTTTTTTGATTTTCAAACGCCAAACGGGCGGTTTCAACTTGGGTGCGCATGCTGTTAATGTTGCTCTTGGCGCTGTTCAACGAGGAAACATTTGGAACCACTTTCACCTTCGCTATCAAATCGCCAGCTTTTACTATTTGACCAGCTTCCACAAAAATTTCATCTATAATTCCCGATATATTTGGTTTTATAAGCACTTCTTCTTTTGGAACTATACTTCCGGTGGCCACCGTTTTCTTTACTACGGACCCCATGACGGGTTTTTCCGTTTCATAAATAACGGGATCCTCCATATTCTTGGAATAGAGCCAATACATTGAGGCCACAAAAAGCACCGCGATTGTGGCGAGAATGAGGATGGTTTTGGTTTTTTTCATTTTTTAGGATGATTATTTCAGTTTTAAAAATGTGTTTCTTTTTCTTCTAAATTTTAACCGCATCACTCCGTACGAAGGGCTTCAACGGGTTTTACCTTTATGGCATTTTGGGCCGGAATCAAGCCAGCCAATAATCCGGATATGATCAAAATTGCGAGGGCGACCCCTACTACCCCAATATTTACTGACGGGTTGATGAACATCATTTCGCTGGTGTCCATTCCGCTTAATTGATGGTTTACCAACCATAGTACGGCAGTGGCCAACACGATGCCGGCCATACCCGAAATGATGGTCAGGAAAATGGATTCCAACAATATCTGTGCGCGGATTCCCCACGGAGTTGCCCCCAGCGCTCGGCGGATACCGATTTCCTTGGTGCGTTCCTTCACAACGATTAGCATAATGTTGCTTATGCCGATAATACCCGACAACAGCACGAGGATGCCGACAAAATAGGCCACAAAATTCAGTGCGGAAAAAAGTCCGGTGATTTTGCTGTATTCCTGATAAAGATCAAAACTTCCAACCGCACGGTCGTCGTTTGGATTAATGGTATGTCTTGTTTTGATTACATCGAAAATTTGCGATTTCAAATTCGTAATTGAGTATCCATCTTCGGCAGTTATGGCCATCCAGCCAACGATATCGGCCATATTAAAGGCTTGGGAAAAGGAGGTGAAGGGTATGTAAATTTCCTTTTGCATTTCTTCGGGATCGCCGTTGTTGCCTTTCTTTTTATAAGTTCCAATAACCATAAAATTGACCCCGTTAATTTTTATATAGGAACCAATTACCTTTTCTCCCGCATCATAGAGTGCCGATTGGACCCCGCTCCCGATGATGGCAACTTTTCGCTTTTCATTGATATCGGAATAATTAATAAACCGCCCCGAGGTTATGTTCATGGGTTGCTGTTGGATTATTTCGGGATAATCGCCGTAAACATTGAAGGCGCCCGTTTGCAGGCCGCGAACCACGTTATTGCTTCCCCGGAACCCACCCAGCTGATTTCGCGGCGATACGAAGCGCAAGCCCGGAACCTCCCGTTTAATGGCAGCGACATCCTCGGTTCTAAAATTATATCTTCTTCCTTTGGGCAATCCTTTATAGGGCTGTGAAGCTGTTTGTGACCACATAAACATCGAGTTCGTAGCCATTCCGGCAAAACCTTGTTTTATGCCGTTTTCCAGTCCATTGCCGGCGGCGAGCAAAATAACCAAAATAAATATTCCCCACAGCACCCCAAAGGCAGTCAACACGGTTCTAAACCAGTTGCTGCTAAGGGCCTCAAGAATTTCGGCCCAACTGTCACTACTAAAAAGATTATTCATCGCGAAGGGCTTCTATTGGTTTTATATTGGCAGCTCGATAGGCAGGAAAAAAACCGGCAACAGCGCCCGCCACGATTAAAATGAAAACGGTAGTAATGGCGACCGAAAAATCTACCGACGGATTTTGGATATAATCGGTTTCAATAAGAGGCCCCACCGCCTGCAACAAAGCCAGCCCAAAAATAAGGCCGACAAACCCAGCAATGGCGGTAACAAAAATAGATTCGTGCAAGATCATTCCAATAATGGACCACGGCTCTGCCCCTATGGCTTTTCTAACACCAATTTCCTTCGTACGCTCTTTAACGATTATTAGCATAATATTGCTGACGCCCACCACCCCGGCGATGATGGTGCAGATGCCCACGCCCCAAAAGAACCAGCGGATCATATTGTTCAAATCGTAAAATCGTTTGGCATTTTCCAAAGTGTTGTTCACATTTACGGCGCGTTCATCAGTGGGCGCTATGGAATGTTTCGCCTTTAAATCGGATTTCAATTGTTCCGAAAAAGCTTCGGAGGCCGCCAACGCGTCTTCATAGGAATCTTGTTTTTTCAGGGTAAACGCCAAGGAACGCAGCTTATCGCCTGCTTTGTAAACCCTTTGGGCAGTGGTAAGGGGAATAAAAATGCGCGTTTCCTCACGTTCGCCCCCAGGATCGCTATACACACCGACAACCTTAAATTTGATGCCGGCAATGTCAATGTATTCGCCCAAAGCGTTTTTACCCTTAAAAAGATCGAGGTACACTTGGTTTCCTATGATGGCGACTTTTTCGGAAGCAGCAACATCGCCTTGATTTATATAGCGGCCGGCCACTAAGGTTTCGTTCTCCAAAAATTGATAGTCCGGCCGAACTCCCTCCACCCGATAACTTCCGGTTTCGTTTTTATAGGTTGTCAATTGGCCCCACCGACTGTAAACGCCGGATTTTAGCTCTAAATTTGTTTCGTTTTTTGTAGTGGCAAGTTCATAATCGCGATTGTCCATTTCAATAATTCTTCCCGGGTTGAGGCCCTTGTATTCAACGGAAGTAACATTGGTCCACACACTAATGCGGTTGGTGGCGTCGTTTTGAAATTCCTTTTCCACCCCGTTGGACATTCCTTGGCCAATGGCGAGCAGGATTACCAAAATAAAAATTCCCGAAGCTACGGAAAGACCGGTCAGAAAGGTTCGCAATTTGTTTTTGCGAATGGCTTCAAAAATTTCCTGCCAACGTTCAATATTAAACATAGATTCCGGCTTTTGCGCGCACTTGATCTACCTGGGAATCGTCAATAATGACGCCGTCACGAAGATTGACGATCCGTTTGGTCATGTGGGCAATATCGTCTTCGTGGGTAACGATCAAAATGGTTTTTCCTTCGTCATTGATGCCCTGAATGAGCTCCATGACCTCATAGGAAGTTTTGGTGTCCAACGCCCCCGTTGGTTCGTCTGCAAGCAACACCTTTGGATCGCTGGCCAATGCCCTGGCGATTGCCACCCGCTGTTTTTGCCCGCCTGAAAGTTCATTGGGAAGGTGTGACGCCCAGTCGGCCAAGCCTACCTTTTCAAGGTAATGCATTGCCCGTTCGGTGCGGAGGTTTCTTTTTACACCCTGGTAATACAACGGCATAGCAACATTGTCCAAAGCCGATTTGTAGTTGATAAGATTAAAGGACTGAAAAATAAATCCGAGAAATTTGTTGCGGTAACGGGCAGCCACTTTTTCATTCAAATTTTGAATTAAGGTGCCGTCCAGCGTGTAAGTACCTTCATCGGCCTCGTCCAAAATGCCCAAAATATTGAGGAGCGTAGATTTACCCGAACCGGAAGAGCCCATAATGGACACCATTTCGCCCTCGGCGACCGAAAAGTTAATACCCTTGAGCACATGGAGGGAATTTTTTCCCATGTGATATGATTTATGAAGGTTCTCGATAGCTATCATCCTGAAATTGGTTGCCTTGCAAATTAAAGGGGAAAAACCCTTCTATTTGTGAAATTCTTGTTAAGACTTAAAATAGGAAGGGGTTGATAGTTAATAGGACTGGAAAAATTGACTTTTGTTACAATAATGGAAAAAAATCAGCCATTTTCCTGCGAGCGCGCCTTTTTCCGGCTACGGTAAATGGCATAGCCAACGCCAGCCATTAGCAGATACGGGAATATCATTAAATACACTATCCCATTGTTGATTCCCTTGGCTGCCTGGCCTCCTTCCTCGCTTTCCAAAACCGCACGACACATAGCACATTGGGCGTCCACCGGCAGGACCGTGGCTATAATAATTCCAAGTAAAAGTAGATATTTCAGTTTCATTGAAAACGATTCATTTCATGCCGAACTTGCACGGGCATTTCAGTTTTTAAAATTTCAATAATAAGGCGAAATCATTAAATAAACAACAACGCCACTAATGGCCACATAAAGCCACAATGGGTATGTTATCCGCGCGATTTTGCGGTGTTTATAAAATTGACCGGAAATAGCGCGAACATAGGTAATCAACACGAAAGGAATGATGATTATGGACAGCAAAATATGCGTTAGCAATACAAAATAGTAAATATATTTCAACAGTCCTTCCCCGCCATAAGGTGTACTATCGGAAGTGATGTGATACACCATATAAAGCACCAAAAAAAGAACCGAGCAGCCCAGGGCGGTTTTCATGAAACGCTCATGGTTTTTACGGTTCCCCTTTCGAATTTGATATACGCCCAAAATCAATAAAACGGCCGTGATGGCATTTATTGTGGCATAAATTGGCGGCAAAAAACCCAACCGTGCCACGCCGGGAATTTTTACGGAAAAAAGGGCTGCCACCACCAATGGAATGGCTATGGATAGCACCCAAATCCAAACGTTATAGCTACTCGGGTTGACATTGGAAGGCTGCATGGCTATAATAGATTTTTGATATCTTCTTTTAAAAGTTGAATTTGTTTATCGTCCAAACCGTCATAATAAATCATAGGGTTTCCATTTTCATCCTTTCGGGAACGGATGTTTCCGTGTTGGTCTATCAATGCAAAAAAACCGGAGTGTTCAAACCCGCCCTCGACCTCTTGCGCTTCACCAACATACAGATTAAATCCTTCATTCGCCAGTTTAAAAATATCCTCTTTTTCTCCCGTAAGCAAATGCCATTGCGGTTTTGTGATTCCCTTGGTTTTGGCATATTCTTTTAAAACCGCTGGAGTATCGTGGGCGGGATCAATTGAAAAGGAGGCCATCGCAACCTTGGGATTGCCTAAAAATTCATCTTGAATTTTGATCATATTCTCGGTCATAATCGGGCAAATGCTGGGGCAGGTTGTAAAGAAAAATTCAACCACATAAACTTTTCCTTCATAATCTTTATTGGAAATGGTCTTACCGTGTTGGTCTGTAAATTCAAAGGCGGGCACTTTGCCAATGGTTTCAAGCTCTGACTTGGAAATGGTATTTACGATTTTCGGGACGGCCCAAATTCCGAATATTAAAATAATAAAGGAAATACCTATGTATGAATAATTTTTTTTCATTTTTTGTGGGTGCTGCAGCTATTTACCAGAAGTACGGCCAAAGATGGTTAACCGGCAAAAAATTTGATAGCGGCTGGTCACTTTTATATTTCTCTATTGGATTTATATTTTTTTAGGGCGCGGCGGTATTCGGCCAAAAGGACTTTTACGTCGTCGCTCATTTTATTATTGATTTCGGCTATATTGGTCGCATCGAAACCATACATTGTTCCAAGGTCTTCGTCATCCTTTCTGCCGCGCAGATTTCGATCCTTATCGATAATAAAAACATAGGGGGTCGATAATTTTGGGTCCAACGAAAGATTTGAGCCCAAGGAACTAAAAACCTTTTCAATATTGGCGTCGGACCCGAAGGCGAAGAACCAGGCGTCCGTCGGTGCTATCTGTTTCAATTTTTGGTCAAGAAATTTGGCCTGTTCCCTTGCATTTTCGGGCAATAGGATTACAAATTGGAAATCTTTAAACTCGTGGTTTTTGCTGTAAATTTTTTGAGCCAAATTATAGGCATAGGCCTTATGGTCTTCTAGATTACTTCCGAAAAAACCTAAAATAGTGATGCGGTCTTCCAACTGCACGGCATCTCCATTTAAGGATTTAAACTCTTTAAGTTCCTCTACGGCCGGGGTCAACACGGGCAACGGCTTAAAATAGTTAGTGCTCATCGCGAAGAAAATGTAGGCCGTAATGGGCAAGACAAACAGAATGCCGAGAACTAAATATTTTTTCATTTTCGCAATTTTTGGACTGTTGCAAAAATACAGGGTAAAAGAAGGTTGAACAATGTTTTGGGTGTTAATTTTAGTTTTTTCAATCCACAAAAAAACCCTCGAAGCGAGGGTTTTTGGTTTATGGAAAATTTCAAATTAAAAATCGAATTTGATATAGCCGTTTTTATATACTTCAAAAATATAATCGCCTTCAATTAACACCAAGGTTACCAAATAGATAATCAGGAAAATGGAGGTCCAGATTACGGCCCTTCGCAGTCCCGAAGTCTCGTCGCGCATGTGCATAAAGTCCCAGGTAATGTAGTAGGCCTTAAAGATGGTTAGGATAATGAACACCCAGTTGAGCAACCTTAGCGCCAAAAAGTGATGGTCTACCAAAAAGTCTGGACGGATGATTCCGAGGGCAACTTCAACAGTGGTTACTACTGAAAGTACGATAAATACGCCCCAAATTTTGGATACATTGGATTTGAACTTAATCGCTCCCCTAAAAATTTCTAATTTATGTTCGTGTGCCATTTTTCAGTGATAATTTTTTTATACAAGGTAAAAGAAGGTAAATACAAATACCCAAACCAAATCCACGAAGTGCCAATAAAGACCCACCTTTTCGACCATTTCATAGTGGCCGCGACGTTCGTAGGTCCCTAAAATTACATTGAAGAAAATAATACAGTTAATTAAAACCCCGGTAGCAACGTGGAATCCGTGAAATCCGGTAATGAAGAAGAAGAAATCTGCAAACAAGGGGTGGCCGTACTCATTGTGTCGAAGATTAGCGCCTTCAACTACCATCACTCCATCGTTCACGACTTTATCAACCGATTCCTGTCGGTTTAAAATAATGTGCCTTCCGTGTTCGTCCTTATGCTGGATTCGGACCAATAGATTATCATTGGCCAAGAAGCCTGCCTTTACCTGTTCAAACGAAACGCTGGAAAAGTATTCCGATTCCTCTTTATACCAAATTCCGTTTTCCCTGGTTTGTTCGGTGCGTTCGCCCGTGGCGGCTGCGGCAAAATCCCGCAAGGCAACGCGCTCTCCTTCTTTGTCCAAAAACTGAATGATTTGGCCGCCTTTAGTTTCCACGGCGCCATAATCACCTTTAATAAAAGTTGCCCATTCCCAAGCCTGGGAGCCCAAGAAAATCAAACCGCCGATAATGGTTAGGAATAAATAGAGAATTACCTTGTTCTGTTTCATTCTATGGCCGGCATCTACCGCCAATACCATAGTTACGGAAGAGAAAATCAAAATGAAGGTCATAAAGGCCACGTAATACATGGGCGCCTCTACCCCGTGCAGAAATGGAAAGTGGGTAAAAACCTCGTCCGGAATGGGCCAGGCATCTACAAATTTGAATCTTGAAAATCCGTAAGAGGCAAGAAATCCTGAAAATGTTAGGGCATCGGAAACGATGAAAAACCACATCATCATCTTGCCGTAACTGGCTTTAAGGGGAAGAGAGCCTCCGCCCCAGGTTTTTCCTTCAGTACCTGTTTTAACAACAGTAGCTTCCATAAAGTTTAGTTGGTTTTAAATAAGGTTCAAAAATACGTTTAATTTTTATTTAACGAAATATAAAAATAAAAACAGGTAAATCCACACCACATCCACAAAATGCCAAAAAGTTGCAGCCAGTTCAACACCAAGGGTTTTACCGTTTTTATACTTTTGTTTAAAATGATTATAAATTACCACTAAAAGCGCCACCAAACCGCCAAACACGTGCGCCACGTGCAACAATACCACCAAATAAATGAACGAGGTGGTGATGCTACTGGTAGGCCCTGTAAAATAATAACCACTGGCTACAATTTCGGAAAAACCGACAAATTGAAAAATCACAAACAACACCCCCAAAACGAAGGTAGTTGCCAGCAACCACAGCCCTAAGGCAGCATTTTCCTTTTTAATGGCCCTAACGGCGAAAAACATGGAAATACTGCTGGCGATGATCAATGCAAGACTAATATAAAAAGCCGGCGGAATCTCAAAAGTAGAGATCCAATCGGGCCGTTCCTTGCTTACTACGTAAGCACTGGTCAGGCCCGCAAAACTCATCGTTAAACTAATGATTCCGAACCATAAAATATTCTTTTTGGCTCTATCTTTTTTTGCTACTTCGCTACCTTTGGTTAAGTCCATCTTTTTTGGTGTAAAGTTTTTTTTAATTGTCTTGTGGCTTAAAACGAATTTGAGCCCAGCCCATTCATAACAATACGCTTATCTTAAAAATTTGTCCGCTACGTAAATTATTTGCAGGAGGGTTATATAGGTTACGCTGGCAAGCATTAGCTGTTTTGCCGCTTTGGATGTTTTTTCTTTGTATAAACGAAGGCCGTAATAAATAAGCCCGATTCCGAGCACCCCAATCAAAACGCCGGACACTGGGGTTAAAAATAGTTTCCCGGTAATTCCCAAAACAGGCACCAAGGAAACCAACACGGTCCAAATGGAATACAGAATTACCTGAACGGCGGTGCCACGATCGCGCTTTCCATTGGGCAACATAAAAAAGCCGCCCTTTTTATAGTCGTCGAACAAAAACCACCCAATGGCCCAAAAATGGGGAAACTGCCAAAAAAACTGAATCATAAAAAGCGTTCCGGGTTCAATGCCAAATTTGCCGGTGGCGGCAACCCATCCCAACATAAATGGTATGGCTCCGGGAAAGGCACCTACAAAAACCGAGAGTGGGGTTTTGGTTTTTAAAGGCGTGTAAAGGCTAACATACATAAATATGGAAACCGCGCCGAACATGGCCGTTATCGGATTAATGGAATACAGCACTACAATACCCGAAACAGTAAGGATTACTGCCAAAATAAAGGCAGCCTGCACCGTCATCTGCCCTGCAGGTAGCGGCCTATTTTTGGTGCGCTCCATCAAACCGTCGAGATCTCGTTCAATAATCTGATTATATACATTGGAAGCGCCTACCATACAATAGCCGCCCACACACAATAAAAAGAGTATGAAAAAGTCAATGGAATCGGCACCTAACAGATAGCCCGCGACCGAAGAAAATACCACACTAACGGAAAGTCGGAACTTGGTAATCTCTATAAAATTCCTTACCAAGGATTGGGAAATTGTTTGTGACTGGGTAACGGACAAGCTCATTATTTTTAGGCGGTGCAAAGATACGCTTCCTTTATTTTTTGCACAATATATATTTCCGAATGTTGTGTATTATTTCGGCATTTTTAGTATTTTCAACCAATTTTAATTCCCAAAAAATGCGTTACATAACACTACTCTATTCTTTTGCTCTTTTATTCGCTACCCCAATTTTTGCCCAATCGGACAATGGCGAAAAAACCAACACCAAATTGGTGAAAATCAACAATAAAATTTATATGCTGCAAGGCAAGGGCGGAAACATTGGGCTCAACTTTGGCAACGATGGCGTTTTTATGATAGATGATCAGTTTGCCGACGACTTTGAGGAAATACAGAAACAGATAAAAAAAGTGAGCGACAAGCCCGTACGCTTTTTGGTCAACACCCATTTTCACGGAGACCATACCGGTGGAAACGCGGCAATGGCAAAGACCGGTGCCGTAATTTTCTCACAGGAAAATGTGCGCGACAGGCTGAAAGCGATGATTCAGCGCGATTCCAAGACCATATCGCAAGAGGCGCTTCCCATCGTAACCTTTGCTGAGGATTTGACCTTCCACATTAATGGCGAAAAAGTGTATGTTTTTCACGTGCACCATGCGCATACTGATGGCGACGCTATGGTATATTTTACTGACAGCAACGTGCTGCACACCGGCGATGTATTTTTCAATGGAAAATATCCCTTCATCGACCTTGATAATGGGGGCAGCCTTGAAGGCACTATCGAGGCCATTGGCAAAGCGTTGATGCTTATAAATGAGGACACCAAAATCATTCCAGGCCACGGAAACCTTGGCAGCTATAAAGATTTGCAAGAGGCAGAAAATGTTCTTTCTATTGTTTTTAAAAGGGTCTATAGCCAATACGTAAACAAAAAAACGGAAGAAGAAATTGTGAAAATGACAGATCTTACTACAGAATTTGATGCCAAGGGTTACGGTGACGGATTTATCAAGACAGAAGATTTTTTAAGAATGGTTTACAAAAGTGTTGCGGCAGACCGAAAAGAAATAGAGGACAATGCAGCAAAAAATCAGAAAGCCCGAGAAAAGGTTGAAAAAATGATAAAGGCCGCGGAAAAGAAAAAGAATTGATTTCAATTTTTCCAAAAAATCCCAGTCCCAATTTTAAGAAACCCGCTTAAAAATCGTAGTACCAGTTAAACAAATCGGTACGGATTCCAAAATTAAGCCAAGTGGTTTGGTTTTTAAAAACGGTTTCCGTTTCAACCTTTGGACTGAAATTCCTATAAATAAAACTACCGTAAATTTTCAAATTGGTTGCGGGATTAATGACATAGCCCGCTTGAATTTCGGCGTGGAAGAATTGGGTGGTATTTCCCTGCGCCAAATCATTTCCTTCATCGGCAACACGGTCATCCTCGGTTCCATAAATGTTCCCGCCATAAAAGAATGAATCTTCGGCCGTGTTGAACTCAAATCCACGTTTCGCCACGATAAATTTCGCATCACCATAAATTCGGCCTTTTTGGTATCGCGCAATGCCAATAACCTCCGAAAAATTAGCTCCAAGTGTATGCGCCATCGACTGATTGTTGTGGCCATAGTTCAAAACAACGGTGTTGTGTGAATAGGTGTAAGGGCGCACCCGATTATATTCGGCTTGTAAAAAAAGATTTTTCAACCCAAAGGCATCGTAATATTTTAAACCCAATTGATAGCCCGTTTTGTTTTTATAGCTTCCCTTTCCTCCAAAAACATCACTGCCGGAAAATTCATCAATAATCAATTGGCCATAGGCATTTATTCGATCGTTTACCTTGTATTTGGCACTTAAACCGATCAAGGCATTTCCGCCCCTAGAACCCGTTGAAAATTCTATGGCGCGGTAAAAAATTATCGGGTTCAAATAATTCACGTCAAAACCGCGGTTGTTGTCATTTTGCCAAATTACCGATTCAAAAAGTCCAATATTTAGCCGCTTGGTAATGTTATAGCTCAAATAATGGTTGGCCATATATTTTGTTCGGAAGGAACCGTCCTCCGTCACCTCCGGACGAACATCGCGCAACGACATCCACGTGTTGGTGTATTTCAATTTCCAAAACGTAGTATTTATTTTAAAAAAGGGATAGGGACTGGCATTATCGCTGGTAAACAGCGAACGATAGCCGTCGCCAAGAAACGTTTTTCCGTGGCCCAATTGGATATTGAAATATTTTGAAGGCGTATAGGAAATATGGCCCGTAGCAATGGGATAGTCATAGGAATCGGACCTAAACTTTTTTGCAATTCCCCGGCCGGGAATTATCGCGGGATTGCCCCCATCGGGCCGAATGGATTCCGCGTAGCGGTTGAAATAATCCGCAAATCGGCCTTGACTTTCATAAATAACCCCGAAAAATCCAAGTTGTTTCCCAATTGCGCCTTGCGTATAGACCAATCGCGTATTGTTATAGGTATCTATCTCGCCATCAAAATCCTTCCCTGCCTGAAGGTCCACGCCCGGGTCGATCGTCAACCAATAATCCTTTCCCTTTATGGTTACAAAATGTTCGTTCCAAAGTTTCCGGCCAAACCAAGAAGATTTGTCCTTTAACAGGGCTTCGTTAGCCGCTTCAAAATCATAATATTTATTTACTTCGCTATAAATGTAGGGTTTCTGGGCGGTGTGATTATTGAGGCCCACCCGATTCAGGGCCGAATCGAAAAGACTGTAGTTGTGGTGCGAGAGCGGAATATTAATGTTGCTTTTGTATTCTTCATTCCCGTAGGGCAAATTCTCAAGGGCATCATATTCATTTACCAAAGCTTCCCGTTCATTTTGTCGGGTTTCACTCTCATTTTTAGCAATGCTTTCTCCGGGGGCAACCAAAGGGATGGCAATGGGCATCGTAAACTGGACGTAGGCCGGCGATCCATTATAGGTTGCAGGGACCACTGTGGGCAATAAATCAAAAACCCGTCGGGCCTCTTCCTTTAATTCGTCATAAATGCCATCGACATAAAGCACTTTAAATTCGCCTTTTTTGGTAACTTCAAACAATACATTTACATTCCCCTTATAATTTTCGGCAAAGACTTTTTCGGGCACTTTAAAATTTTCAAAAACAAATTGCTGCAGGGTGTTTTCAAAACAGGTTTCCAAAGCATCAACCTGCACCGTTGCACAGCTCTCAAAAACAGGGTATTTTTCATATTGGGCGGCCGTGATTTGCGCAATGGAACTAATGGAAAGCGTGAAAAAGAATAAAAGAAAAAACTGTTTCATCGGGCAGGAAATGTTTAGGCCCGAAAGATACAGTTTTTTTGGAATGGCCGAATTTAAAAAAGGGCCCCAATTTTTGGAGACCCTTTTTTTGTTACTGCACTTGAATGATTATTGGTACGGTGTAAAGCACATCCACATTTTTATTTCCCTGTCTTCCGGGTTTAAAAATCGGCAATGTTTTTATTACCCGGGTGGCTTCCCGTTTCAAAACCTCGCTTTGTGATTGTGCCTTTACTTCGGAAATATATCCGTCGGAATCGATTTTAAAATTAACATAGATTCGATAGACTTCATTGGAATTCAATTTTTCCATGACCTCTTTTCTGAAATTTTTGTTTATGAAATTGTTTATTTTCCCAGACATACAATCCACTTTTTCAGCATTGGTGGCCATCGTTTCACAACCCGGAAAAATAGGCACAAATTCAACATTCAACATGTTTTTTGGTTCGCTGGCAACAGGTTCAGAAATAGGGATGGTTTCAACCGGAACCTCAGCCGCTGCCACATCGGTTGGCGCAACCGTGGTCTCGACTTCGGGGCTGGAGTTTGGTTTCACCACAAACTCGGAACTGTTGACGACTTTCGCAACCTGCACTGGTTTTTTTACCGGTTTTTGAACCGGTTCCACAGGTTTTGGCTGATCGATTTCTATCACATAATTTACAAGGGGCGGCTCCTCGAGACCTTCAAAAGGCGGAAGCTTAACTTCTGAGACCGTCTTTTCAAAATTGGTCTGCATCACGAAAAAAACGAACAGCAAACTAACAATAACCCCTATTTGGAAAAACAATCGGGAATTCCATCGAATGTTGATCTGTCGTTTTTCGGCTCTTTTATCGAATCCATTTTTTGCAGTTGTTTTCATAATAAAAAATTTAAGGGGTTATACCAATTTGAAATACAACTGTTGTGCCAAAACGCAAAAACCTCCGTGTTTACTGGGCAAACACGGAGGCTTTAAAAAAGTATATATCAATTAATTATTGAATATCAAATACGATGGGCAGTGAATAAAGCACCCCAACCGGTTTTCCACGCTGTTTCCCGGGAGTCATACTGGGCAGGGATTGCACAACGCTAATCGCCTCTTTTTCCAAGCGTGGATGTGGCGCACGGGCACGGACATCGGTCACATTTCCGTTTTTGTCGATCTTAAATTGAACGGCAATACGCTGTCTTCCGTCAAGTCCAAGATCGGAGGCGAGATCTGTATTGAATTTCTTATTTATAAACTCACTGATTTTGGAAGACATGCATTTCTTTTTGGCATCGTTTCCTTTCTCGTTCTCACAGCCTGGGTAAATTGGCACATTTTCAATAACGGCAAAAGGTACGTCGGCAATTTCCTCTTCCACTACCTCTTCCTTAATCTCCTTTACCTCTACAATTTTTTCATCTTGCTTAACCTCGGTAGATTTTATCACGGTTTCCTCTTCTTCCACTTCATCTTCCATTACCTCGATCACCTCAGGTGCAGGTGGTGGTGGCGGCGGTGGCGGGGGTGGCGTCAATTGTTGGGTAATTGGAATTTCTTCTTCAAGATCTTCACCTACGTCCAGTTTTCCGAAATCGGTCTGGGTTTTATCGTATGACTTCCATTCAATGGCCTGCCACGCCAAGAAAAGCATAAGCACCATTCCGAGCTGGAAAAAAAGCATGCTTCTGCGGCTGACGTCTGCCTTCGGATTTTTTTTGGGTTCCATAATTTAAGTGGGTTTAACGTTTTGCTAAAGTATAGAAATTATCATTCAATTTAAAACTTAAATGAATTTTTAAGTTTTCAGGCTGTATTTAATCATTTTAAAAAAATAGATTCCGACTAACGACCCTACAAGGTTTGCAACCACATCCCAAAGGTCGGCGCTTCGGGTACTCGTAAAGAGTCCTTGCAATATCTCAATTATTATGCCGTAAAGCAATACGGAAAGCACTAAAATTGGAACCCATTTTTTATCAAACTGGAAATGGTTCTTTTTATAGAAGAAAAGCAGCCACAGATTTACCAAAATAAAATAAATCAATCCGTGGGCTACTTTATCTATTGCCGAAAAGCCAATTTTGGGGAGATCTCCGCCCGGAACAAAGAATAGGACCGAAATGGAACAGCTGTAAAGTATTGCTATATGTAAAATATACCTATCCGCCAATAATCGCTTTATACGCTGCATCATCCAACAAATCTGCTATTTCATTGGGATTGGAAATTTTTACCTTAATCATCCAACCCGTTCCGTAGGGATCTGAATTTACTTTTTCGGGCTCTGATTCCAAGGATTCGTTGAACTCAATAATCTCTCCGGAAAGTGGAAGGAAAAGATCTGATACGGTTTTTACGGCCTCTACCGTTCCAAAAACCTCATCTTTGTCCATAGAATCGCCTACGGTATCGACCTCAACATATACGATATCGCCCAGTTCGCCCTGTGCAAAATCGGTTACACCAACGGTTGCAATATCACCTTCCACCGAAACCCATTCGTGGTCTTTGGTGTATTTTAAATTTGATGGTACTTTCATAATAATTATATCTTTTTTTTAATTTCCAAAATTATACCGAAGCGTAAATCCGCTGCGGATGGTTGTTTGTGGGAACGCCGTAGAAATAGCATATTTCGAGAACGTATGGTCGTAATAGAAAAGTGCAGTCAAGTTTTTGCTCAAGGCATAATCCACGGATAGTTGCGCGCCGTAAATGGTCTGTCCGGCCGTAGTCTGGTTGTTTTCTAAATCCAAATATCTAACAATCGTAATGTTGTCCCTTCGCGACAGATCGACCTTAAAATTAAGATCGCTGGTAATAACGGATTTTTTACCGCCAAAATTGGTGGAGATTCGCAAGTCTTTAACCCGATATCCAAGACCCACTATATATTCATTGCCTTTTATTTCGGTTAGAAGGTTATTGGCAAAGCTCATGGAAAGCGCGCGGTCCTTACGCATTTCGGCTAGGATTTTAATGGAATTGTTCATTTCAAAATCCAATCGCAGAAGGGGCGAAAACTGTTCGGTGAGGTTTACATTCGTCAATAAGGTTTTGGCCTTAAAGTTTCCGGATTGATCCGGTGCCTCGGGATTGTTGGGGTCATAGTCCAAGTTAGACTGGAACTGGTTGACGGTATAACTGGCGCGATAGCCGTGGGCCAATGAAAAACGTTTGAAATTTTTCTTAAACCACGGAAGTTTCATTAAGCCTGTGTATTTTACATCCCAATTGGGCAATGGAATGTCCCTAAAAATCCCCGTTTTTTCCTTTGAGGCATTGCTGCCTTTATAAGCAGAAAGGAAAGCAGGCAACAACACGTCTTGACTATTTTTTCCAAACCCGATGGGATAACCCTCGGCATCGCGCGGAATGGGCCTACCTTGGTAGTGGTCTTCGGCCAGACGGTTGGCAATAATCAATCGGTTGCTTCGGAAATCGTCAAAGGCTGCAGAGCTATTCTCATCGCTGGTGCTAAAGGCGGTTTTTATCAATACGGTAGAAATATTGAAGTTTCCAAAGGTATTGGGCGTTAGCGAGTTGTAGAGACCGTCCTGCACGATATAATTTTCAGCATAATTTTCTGAATAAATCCGGCTACCGTTCACGTCAATGGTTAGATCATTTATTGGCTCCAAATTGGCCTGAATATCCATTTGGCGGGTTTCAACTTCGGTATATTGCTCATTAAATTCGGGATAGAGCGTCAACCACCCCTTGCGTGCAGCGAGATCCCTAACTTCAGCCTGGCTTCCAAAAACGAAACCAGCTGTGGGTTTAAGCGTACCGATAAACCCAATGGAGGGCGTATAACCGGGTAAATAAATTCCGTTGTTTTCCTGATAATTGAATTGAACTTTCTTGAGCATGGTCGCCAGTCCGATAACTCCGTTCAAAGCTTTGTCACCGGCATTTAATCCACCTTCATTGTTGGAGCCTCTGCCCAGTACGCTGGGCGTGCCGTTGGCAAGGGCGCCTTTTTCCTCGGCCTTCAACTTTCCTTCCCTATCTTTTTTACCTTCTTTTCCATCACCATTTTCCGCACCCTCGCCAGCTTTGGATTTTCGCTGTTTGCTCTTTTTAATCTTGGTAAGACCAATGTATCTATAAAAACCATTCATATCCAGGTTCGAATTTATCTGGTGCGTACTTGCGTTTTGAATGGTATTTCCAAGATTATAGGTTTGGGTCGTGCCATCGCTCAACTCAATGGGCAGGTTGTTAAATTGCTCACTGCCGCGTTGCCATTGATAGTCGCCGGTGTAGGAATAGGTGGCCCGGATGAATTTCAAAAATGGAAATTTATTGAACGGCAAATCATAGTTCACTTGAAGCGATTGGAAATGCTGGTTTGGATCTCCCACATCGAAGAACCCGTCCCAAATTCCAATTTCATTGTTTACGATACCATCGTTCAAATAATTATTTACAATCATATTGTTTGTGGAGGTAAAGTTCAATCGCAATGATTTGGTCAAGTTGTAATTGATGGTGTATTGCCAATCAAACAAATAGTTTCGTTGGTAAAGGCGCGGCAAACCAATATTTCCTGCCTGAAGATCAATTTCCCTGAATTTTTGTTCGTTGTACTGGCGGGTAATGTTGGACCCAACCGAAATATTCGTTGGCAAATAGTTGAAGTTTAAATCCTTCATAAATCGCCAATATTGACTTCGGAAAATGGAATCGTTCTTTTTGAAGGGTTCAATGGGTTTCGAAGTAAAGTTATAGTTATAGGTTGCGCCCACGCGAACGTTTTGCTCCACCGCATCTTCCACCTCAAAATCGTGATGGTCTGTTTGGTTATAAGAGAAGGAACCAGTAAAGTTTTCTATATCGTAAACCTTCGCCTTGGAGTCGCCGGTGCGTTCCTTTCTAACCCCGATTAAATTCACGCTTTGTCGTTTGGTATAATCCACCGACTGATTCTTTATTCGGTCCTCCTCTTCCTGGCTTTCTGCATTGTCCAATCGGGTCTGAAGTTCAATATCCTGAAACTCTGGATCGTATTGTGGCGTAATCAATTCTTCGGAACGACCATAGTTGAACGGCAGTTGCACACCCCATTTTTTAGGTAACAATTGGCCTAAGTTTAAATTGGTAACCACGCCATATTGCTGAAAATCCTCGCGGCTACGCTGATTGGGGCCCTGTTCCAAAGAACCAAACCCAATGGTACTTCTCTTTCCGGTGGCGCTGATGGTGGCAAAATCTGCAATGTTTGCATCCATACTGACCACGGCTGCCCAACCGCCCTTGTTTTTCAACTCGGACATGCGCAGTTCGTTGAACCACACCTCTCCGCAAAGTTCCTGATTGGTGGAATTTCGCACCCCCAACATAATAGTGCGGACGTTTCCGAAGCTTGGATTTCCCTTTATCCCAATTCGCAGTTCATTTTCGCCATAGGTACTTCCCCCATCCAGTTCAGATTGGTTGAAGAAATTCACTTCGTTGCGATCGTAACTTCGGTCGCCCAATACCGTAGTTTTTACCTGTTGCAGTAAGTCCAAAGGTAAATTTAAACGGTTTGCCAATGGCCAAATTTCCTCAGCGCTCCGGGCATTGAAATTGGTTGGATTTAAAGGAATCTGTACTTCGTAATAGTTATTGGTAAGGTCGTTCCCCAATCGAATGAAGGCTACCAACTGGCCATCCTGCAATTCGGTTCCATTGGTATTATCGATAATGGATTCGGCGTGGATAAACATTTCCAAGTTTTTATATTGGCGCATATCCACATTAAAATTTTTGTACACCGCACGGCCGTCGTTCTGTTCCAATCCACAAACTCTTAAGGAAAGTGATTGTTCGTTTTCGCGAATAATGTTGTTGTTATTGTTCAACTGCTCGCGCTCGAGACCGGGAGGCAATACATAAGGAATGGGTTCACGGTTTTCGTTTTCTTCTATACTAACCGATCCCACCTCGAAAAGCGTGTCATCATTTGCGGGATCCTCGAAGGTTACGTTGTCCAATGTTTTTTCAAACCTGCGGTAATCGCCCCGAACCAATTCTAAAGTCCCAAAACGAAGCACAGTGTTTTGGGAAAATTGGGATAGGAACATACGCATAAAACGAATGGACCTAAAATCGGAAATTCCATTTATGGCCTGATCGGGCTTACTGATCGGCACTTTGAATTGCACCCACCGAACATTCATAGTATTATTGTCCGGAGTAGTGATTTGTTGAAGCTTTACGTCGGTAACATATTTGTTATTCTCGGTATCCAATTGGCCATTAAGGTTTTTAAAGGGCACGTTGTACTCAAAATAGCTGTCAATGGTGTTCATAGTATTGTCCCGATTGATATCCTCCACATCGGGCTGGGCGGTGCTTCCCCTATTAGTGTTTGAAACCTCCACCGGCGAGTTGCCTTGGGTACCGTTATATTTTAAATAGCGGTCCAAAATAGAACCATCGGCTTGCAGGAAGTATTGGTAATCGTCATTGGCAGGGTCGGGCAGCCCAGCAAATGCCGGAAATTTTGCGCCCTCTGCGCCATTGTCCAAACCGTCCAAACCAATATCCTGATTCACCCGCTCTTGGCCATCAGAATCAAAGGTGTATACAAGCGCTTGGTTGGTGGGCACTTTACCCCAAGCCGTGCTGGTGGTATTTTCGGTACCGCCGTCCTTGGGCAGGCCGTTTTCGTATTGTTTCCTTCCGTCCTTCAAAATGTCCTCAGAAATGCTTCCAAGGTTAAAATTTAGCATCCCTCCCGGGTTTGCGCTGTTTTCGTCATATATGAAGGGGTCCATTACCCAAAACTGGATGTACTCCACATTCGATTTTTCAAAATCGGTGGTGGTCAACGGCCTCATAATTCCGCCAAACCTGTTTTCCGGATTGGGAAGCGTATTGGTTCCAGACGCCTCGGGAGTATAGTTATACTCTCCACGAATGGATGGATAATAGGCTAAATCTAAAGTGAAAAGGGCTTGGGTCTGGCCTTGAACGATGTCCTGTAACGGGAAAATTTCATCCCTAAAAACACGACGGGTAAAAGGCGAGGAAAGGTCTTGGTCATTGATTCCCTCTGGCCTTTGGGTGCTGTAGAAAATAGGGTCGATGGTGTACCACGCCAATTTTGCGCGGTTGTAGTTATAGCCCAAATTATCATTGCCCAATTCACCGCCATAGCCAATTGGGGTACTCGATAAGGTCCAACTTAGCGGCGTACTAATGTCATTGCCCGTTTGCGACGATTCAAAATCATCTACATATACGGTGGTCTTTCCGTTAAAGTCGGATACTTTGGGAGCGCCGGGTTTTAAGTAGGCAAATTCCCCGCGAAGGGAAATATTTGATTCCACATCGGTATCGATATTGGGCAGATGGTTTACCATTCTTGTTAAAAATGGAACTTCAGTGGAATAATTTACGTTTATTCCAAAAATACTGTTGTTGATGGGCTCTACTCCGTAAGATGATTTCTGGGTGAGCGGGCGTTCGTTCAAGTTAAGATAGGTTGCCCCTATCAAAAACTTATCGCTGAATTTATGCTCCACATTCAACCCAGTAAAGCGCTTGCTTTGCTGCCCGAAAAGCGAATTGTTTTCCGTGCTTACCGAAATTGGGATGTTGCTGTTCAACAAAGAAGGATCCAAGATTTGCACTCTTCCCAATTGATAGTTCACCGTGTAGTCCACTCCCTCAACCAAGGTCCTTCCACCGGCCGTTACCGTTACGGACCCTTGCGGAATATTGAAAGCGCCGATGGGAATTCCATCCGCTCCGGTAGATTTGTAACTTCCTTTAAGTTGAAATTTATTTTTCTCACTCTCCTGTTGCTCCGCTTGGGTTTTGGTTCCGGTATATAAGGTTCGGAACACATATTTGGCCTGGTTGGCGTTATAGGTTGTCGGCAGGTCGTAAACCGCCGGGGAAGAAGGCACATTCAATTTATTGAATAGATATTCCCCAAAGGGTTCAACGGTGGTGAAAATAATTCTTCCATTTTGTGCGTCCACGGTGATGCCGGGAAGAAAATCAAAAAATCCGTCGCCTCCCTGCACTGGGTCGTTGGTAAAATTCAATCTATCGAGATTGAATACCTTCAATAGAATTTGATTTTTAACATCGTCCGGAAGTTCGGGACCGCCTGATGCCTGTTCGATATAATTTAATGGAGATGGATCCGTATAAAGAATGTTCAACCTAAAATCTTCTTTTTCCAACTGATAGGCTCCGATGGGATAAATATTCTTCATCATCAAATCCCAAACCGGTTCCTGCACATTGGTTATGCTGCTTTTCAAAAGTTTTACCACTAAGTTTTGGGCCAACCCCACTTCCCCGCCGGGAGGATTGCCGCCGCCACCGCCGGTGTTATTGGTGCCACCATTGGCCTCGACCCCGTCGTTTGAAAATTCGCCCACCTGATAAACATTTCCGTTTACGGTGAACTGAAAGGCTACCGCCAAAACTTCGTCATTGGTCAAGCGTTGATTCAACGATATATACCCCAGTTGGGAGTTTATGGAATATTCGCCCGCATCGAGCCTTCGCGCATTTTCCAAGGTAACATAATCGGTCCCTTCGCTAACTTGCACGCCGGTAAACCCTTGCCGAACGCTTGCCACATCCCGAATGGCGGGATTCAACAATGAAGGGGCTCCCCCGTTAATACCGAATGGATTAAAAAGGTTGTTGGTATTATCGGGATAGGCATTTCGCGAAGCCCTCACAAATCCACCCGGAGGAGTTGTTAATCCAATATTGGTAGGATCGGACTCCCCAATATCCTGAAGGGCCACGATATTGCGAACGTTGTCTGTACGGCTGGTTCGGTTGGTAATCCAAACCTCCATTCGGGTAATCTGTACGTTGCTGTTTATGAAGGGATATTGCTTGAGGGCGCGATCGTAATTGTCCCTAAAATAATGCGACAGGAAAAAGTGGCGATTGTCGTCATAATCCAAGGCGAAAAGCTCATAATCGGTAATAGTGGCGCCACCTTCGGCCGTAACGGTCCGGGTTTCTGATTTTTGTTCCGAAAAAACACCGGTAATGGTAGTTTTTCCAAATTGAAGTTGTGTCTTTACCCCAAAAAGGCTCTGCGCCCCCTGAATAAGCGCACTGTTTAAGGGCATGCTCACATTCCCCACTTCGATTTTTTGAATAATATCATCCTCGGTTGGGGTGTATTCCAGTTTTATTTGGTTTTGGAAATCGAAGGTACTTTCCGTGTCATAATTGGCCGTAACTTGAAGGCGCGTACCCACTTTTGCCAATAAGCTTAAACTGATACGCTGGTCAAAATCAAACGAAAAATTGCTCCGGTTTCGCGGCGAATATTGCGGATTGTCCTGTTTGGTGTATAAAAGCCCGAGGTCCATTTCCACGGAACCTTGGGGGATAACTTCGATGGTATTTCCTCCAAAAATAGACTCAAAAAAGTTGGAGTTCACATAAAAAGTAGGCAGCAAATTTTTCTGATCCTCCTCCGAGCCTTGTTTTCTTCCGTCCGCGGCATCTATTTTTTGTTTAAAATATTCCTTCATCTGCTCCTCCTGCACTAAGCGCTGGTATTCCTGCGGGGTAAGAATAATGGGGTAAGAAATATTGAAACCACCGAGCGTTTGGGTATAAATGTAGCGATCGGTTATGGGATCGTAGGTGTATAAATCCTGAATGCTTTTCGGATTGGGCAAATCCAGCCTGCCCATTTCGTTGCCCACTGCAGTTGAATCCTGCGCAAACGAAACGTGGCCTGCCGTGAAAATACCTACTATAATTAAAAGCTTAAAGAAGCTACCCTTGTAAACGTAATTTTTTGCCTTCAAATTCTACAAATTTTTTAAAGCCTGTTTAATGATCATTTCTACGGAAGCCTGCGGATTTTCCTGAAGGATATTTCCACAGACCTTTTCTGCCAATTTTCTGTTAAAACCTAAGGTCTCCAAAGCAGATAACGCTTCATTTTTGTTCGTATTGCTCGATTCATTAGAAATAGCGGACAAACCATAAACTTTCAAAATTTTGTCCTTTAAGTCCAGCACTACCCTTTGGGCGGTTTTGGCTCCAATTCCTTTTATGGATTGGATGGTTGCAATATCGTTTGAAGCAATTGCCTCCAATACCTGATCGGGCGCCAGGGAGGAAAGCATCGTTCGGGCTATACTGGCCCCTACGCCAGAAACACTAATTAAAAGTTTAAAGATTTCGCGCTCGGCCACGCTTGTAAAACCGTAAAGCGTATGGGCGTCTTCCCGAACAAGCAAATGCGTAAAAAGCTTAACATTTTCGCCCGAGGGAAGTTCAGAAAATGTATGCAGTGAAATATTGATGAAATAGCCCACCCCATTGCAATCTATCACTACGTCCGTTGGATTTTTTTCAACCAGTCTGCCCTGAATATGGGTTATCATGTGTTAACGAAAACTTAAAGGCTCAAATATAGTATAATTATTTGCAACCGCCATTGGCGATTCGGCTAAAATTATCGCGGTAAAAAACCATCAAATTACTTGTTTTTCTGCTCCTTTTGGCGCTTTTCCTTTTGTTGGGCATCTACTACGGCTACGGCCGCCATGTTTACCATTTCCTCAACGCTGGCACCCAATTGTAAAATATGGACCGGCTTGCGCATTCCCAACATAATGGGCCCAATTGATTCTACATTGTTCAGTTCCTTTAGCAATTTGTAGTTGCTGTTTGCCGAGTCGAGGTTGGGGAAAATCAGAGCGTTCACTTTTTTGCCCGCCAGCTTTGAAAAGGGGAATTTTTTCTGGAGCAATTCCGGATTGAGGGCAAAATCGGTTTGCAACTCGCCGTCCACAATCATATCGGGGTTGCTTTTGTGCAACAAATCCACCGCTTCGCGAACCTTGTTAGCGTGCGGGTCTTTGGACGAACCAAAATTGGCGTAGGAAATCATGGCTATGACCGGCTGGAGCCCAAACATTTTCATGGTATAATTGGTCATTTGCGCAATTTTCGCAAGTTCCTTAGCCGAAGGATCAATGTTTATGGAAGTATCTGAAAAGAACAAGGGTCCGCGTTTGGTAAGCATCAGGTTGGTCGTGGCCACTTTTGTTACGCCTTCAAACCTGCCCACCGTTTCAAAAACGGGCACCACCACCGAGGGATAGGAACGTGCATAGCCTGAAATCATACAATCCACATCGCCCAGGCTTAGCATCATTCCGGCAAAATAGTTCCGTTCGCGCACGAGTTTTTCCGCCGTGTAAAGTGAAATGCCGTTCCGCTGGCGTTTTTCCCAAAATTTTTGTGCGTAAAACTGAAGTTTATCCGCATACTCATCGCTTTTGGGGTCTATAATTTCAATGTCGGCGTCAAAATCGATTTGCTTCATAAGGTCGAGGATGATTTCCTTTCTTCCCAACAAAACAGGAATTCCAATTCCCTCCTCAAACACTATTTGCGCGGCTTTCAACACATCCAAATGATCTGCTTCCGCAAAAACAATACGTTTGGGATCTAATTTGGCGCGGTTCAACAGTAATCTAATGATCTTATTATCGCTTCCCATTCGCTCAATAAGTTCGTCCTGATATTTTTCCCAATCGGTAATTTCAGCCGTCGCCACTCCACTTTCCATCGCGGCTTTGGCAACCGCCGGGGGCACGGTGGCAATCAATCGCGGATCAAAAGGTTTCGGAATGATATAGTCTTTCCCAAAGGCCAATTTGGTTTCGCCATAGGCAATATTCACTTGCTCGGGCACTGGTTCTTTGGCCAACTCGGCCAACGCCTTTACGGCCGCCATCTTCATCGCTTCGTTTATTTTTGTAGCGCGAACGTCCAAGGCTCCGCGGAAAATAAAGGGGAATCCCAGCACATTGTTCACTTGGTTGGGATGGTCGCTCCGGCCCGTGGCCATAATAATATCCTTTCGGGTTTTTACGGCCAAGTCATATTCAATTTCGGGATCGGGGTTTGCCATTGCAAAAACAATGGGTGTGGGCGCCATACTCTTCAACATTTGCGGCGTAACAATATCCTTCACGGAAAGGCCCACAAAGACATCGGCATCCTTCATTGCCTCTTCCAAGGTATCTATTTTTCGATGGGAAGCAAACTCTGCCTTTTCTTCGGAAAGATTGTCGCGGTCTTTTCGAATGACCCCTTTGCTGTCGAGCATCACAATATTTTCAGCCTTTGCCCCAAAAGCCTTGTAGAGCCGGGTACAGGAAACGGCAGCCGCACCCGCCCCGCTGATGACGATTTTAACCTCCCCGATTTTTTTATCGGCAATTTCCAACGCATTTATCAAGGCCGCCGCGGAAATAATGGCCGTGCCGTGTTGATCGTCGTGCATTATGGGAATGTCCAGTTCTTCCTTTAACCGCTTTTCTATTTCGAAGGCCTCCGGCGCCTTTATGTCTTCCAAGTTAATTCCACCAAAAGTGGGCGCGATGTTTTTCACGGTGGCAATAAACTCTTCAACGTTTTCGGTGTTGATTTCAATGTCGAAAACGTCAATATCGGCAAAAATCTTAAACAGCAGCCCCTTGCCCTCCATCACGGGTTTGGACGCTTCCGGGCCGATGTTGCCCAACCCTAAAACGGCAGTTCCGTTGGAGATTACGGCAACCAGATTGCCTTTGTTGGTATATTTATAAACGTTTTTGGTGTCCTTTTCAATTTCCAGGCAGGGATCGGCCACTCCGGGGGAATAGGCCAGGGAAAGATCGCGCTGGGTGGAATAGTTTTTTGTGGGAACTACCTGAATTTTTCCAGGCCTGGGTTTTGCGTGATATAATAATGCTTCCCTACGTCTGCTCTGCTTGCTCATAATGCTATTTGCTTAAGTGTAAAAATACTTTCTAAAATCCTTTTTTGAAAAACAGAACCCAAAGGTACGGGTTTTGAAAGAATCGAAAATAGAATTTCGAACATTGATGGCGCGAAAAATCGAGCGTTTTCTTTAATGGATTCCGCCACCGTTTCAATATTTTTGAATAAAATTCCTATTAAAGAGAAAACCTTGAAAATTTTTCGCTGTTTAATTTTTATCGTGATGGTAGTTGCCAGCCCTGCGCTGTCGGCCCAACAGAAAAATGGGGTGCAGGACAGCGTTCAGTTTTACAATAAAATTAAGGCGTATTCCGAAAAAAGAAAATTTACAAAACTGCTCCATCGCTGGATTTTCCGTCCCACGGCCCACAAAGCGGAACGAGAGCCCATTCAGGAAAAACTAAAACCAGATTACAAGGCGTTTGAAGGAAAGATTATTCGAAAAATAGCTATTGAAACCAAAGATCCGTTTGGTTTTTCCTTTTCCGATAGCACCGAGGTGGCCAACAGCTGGTTGGAAAAAACTGGAAACGCCATTCACGTGAAATCGACGCGAATGGCCATTCGAAATTTTTTGCTGCTGAAGGAAAACAAACCCTTGGACACCCTTAAACTAACCGAATCAGCGCGATTGTTGCGGTCGCAAAACTACATTCGCGAAGTGAGGATCGAACCCAAATTTACCTCCAAAAACCAAGATTCGGTAGATGTTTCCATCATTGTTTTGGATTCGTGGAGCATTATTCCAAAGGCCGATATTTCGAGTTCGCAAACCAAATTAAAACTTCGGGAACGCAACTTTATTGGTACTGGACACCAGTTTCGGGTGGGCTATTCAAAAAGAATCGAGGATGGAAAAGATGCCTTTGAGGCCAGCTATATGATCCCGAATTTTAAAAATACCTTTATTAGTGCCACGGGAGCCTATTCCACCGATTACGATGGCTTTTATGAAAAAAAATTATCGTTTGACCGAATATTCTATTCGCCTTTGACCCGCTGGGCCGGGGGACTCTTTCTGCAGGAACAGTATTTATCAAGAACACTTCCCGACGATAGCCTGGTATTTGCCAACCAAAATTTTAAATTTATTGCGCAGGATTATTGGGCCGGCCACTCCTTCCGAATTTTTAAAGGAAACACTGAACGGGAACGCACCACCAATCTTGTGTTGAGCGCGCGTGCGTTGTTTGTTGACTACAACGCGCTACCCGAAATGAAATATGACAGTATTCGGTTTTTTTCCGACGAAACTTTTTACTTGGGAAGCATTGGGATAGCCTCCCGACAGTTTGTTGAGGATAGCTATATTTTTAAGGATGGCATTATTGAGGACGTGCCGGTGGGAACTATTTATTCGCTTACTGGCGGTATCCAAAATAAAAACCAGACAGACCGAATTTATGTGGGCGGAAAGGCTTCTTACGGCAATTATTTTCAATGGGGTTTTTTAAGCCTAAATTTTGAATTGGGAAGTTTTTTCAACCATTCCAAAACCGAACAGGCAACCTTCAGTTTCCGCGCAAACTATTTTTCGCATCTTTTATGGCTAGGGTCAAAATGGAAAATGAGGCAGTTCATTAAACCACAAATCGTGTTGGGATTCCATAGGATAAACTCCATCGCCGATCGGTTGAGCCTGAATGAAAATCCAGATTTCAACGGGGTTTATGGCCATCTTTATTACGACCAGCGCAATGGAAACATCAATGGTTTCAGCAGCCCGGCGATGGGCATTTCAAAATATGTAATTGAACTGCAGACCCAATTTTATGCTCCTTGGGAAGTGTTGGGGTTTCGGTTTAATCCCTTTGTAAACATATCGGCAGGACTGCTGTCCGATAAGGTGGAAAATTTCGGAAGCAACCGACTGTATTCCTCCTTCGGGGTGGGCTGCGTGATCCGCAATGATTATTTGGTGTTTAGTTCCTTCCAACTTTCGTTTGCCTATTATCCTGAAATTCCAGGACAGGGCAAGAATATTTTTAAAACCAACGCCTTTGAAAACGACGATTTTGGTTTTCCGAATTTTCAAATTGGCAAACCGCGAACGGTAATTTACCAATAAGGCGGCCGTTCCGATTTAAAAAGTGACAACCTCATTCCTTTTTTAAGAATTCGATATTTCTTTTAAGACCTTGAAATTTAGTGCGCTTAACCGCGCTTTTTTTGAAAAGCTGCTGAAAGACCTCCTCCGTAATTTCCTCCCAATCTCTTTTTGACATGGTCAGCAATACCGGATTTGGGTTGAAAAGCGGTTCGCTGTGGGGTTTGCTGAACCGGTTCCAAGGGCAAACATCTTGGCAAATGTCGCAGCCGAACATCCAATCTTCAAAATTTCCTCGGAATGCTTCGGGGATTTCGTTTTTTAATTCAATGGTAAAATAAGAAATGCACTTGCTGCCGTCCACTACTCGGTCTGCAACAATCGCGTTGGTGGGACAGGCATCAATGCAGGCGGTGCAACTGCCGCAATGGTCCGTCACGGGGGTGTCGTAAACCAAGTCGAGATCAAGGATGAGTTCGGCCACAAAGAAAAAGGAACCCGTGCTTTTTGAAAGCAGAAGGCTATGCTTACCGACCCAGCCTAAACCACTTTTTGCGGCCCAAGCCTTGTCCAACACCGGGGCCGAATCTACAAATGCCCGTCCATGGACTTCGCCAATTGCTTCGGAAATGAAGTGCATCAATTGCTTCAATTTGTCTTTTATTACGAAATGATAATCTGTACCGTAGGCGTATTTCGAAATTTTATAGGTTTCGGAAATCTGTTTTTCGGAGGGAAAATAATTCAGCAGCAAAGAAATAACGCTCTTGGCGCCCGGTACCAGTTTTGTGGGGTCCAACCGCTTGTCGAAATGGTTTTCCATATAGCCCATTTCGCCATGCATTTTGTTTTTCAGGTAATATTCAAGTCGGGGCGCCTCTTCTTCAAGAAATTGGGCTTTGCTGATGCCACAGGATAAAAAACCGAGGCGTTTGGCTTCGGTTTTAATCAATTCGGTATGTTTGCCTTTAAGGTCCATCGGAAGTGGCTCGAAATTAGTACCCACCTTAACGGTGCCAAATTCAGATTTTGAAAATTCGCATTAAAACAACCCTCCCTGTATCGGGCCTTTTATTTTGCCGAGGTGCTTGTATGCGGCCTCGGTAACCTCACGGCCACGGGGCGTGCGCATAATGAAACCCTGTTGTATCAAAAATGGTTCATACACTTCTTCAATCGTTTCAGTGCTTTCGGAAACAGCGGTGGCTATGGTAGTTATTCCGACAGGGCCTCCCTTAAATTTTTCGATGATTGTTTTAAGAATTCTGTTATCCATTTCATCCAGGCCATGAGCATCGACATGCAGGGCGTCCAATCCAAATTTTGCGATTTCCACATCTATTTTGCCGTTTCCTTTTATCTGCGCAAAATCACGAATTCGCCGTAAAAGAGCATTAGCAATACGCGGGGTGCCCCTGCTTCTGCCTGCAATTTCGATGGCTGCTTCCATAGAAATAGGCACCTGCAGAATTCCCGCACTTCGTTGTAAAATGGTGGTCAGCAGCTCTGTAGTATAGTATTGCAATCTTGAAGAAATACCAAAACGAGCGCGCATGGGCGCAGTCAACAAACCAGATCGGGTAGTTGCACCAATAAGTGTGAATGGATTAAGATTAATTTGCACCGAACGGGCATTAGGCCCGGATTCAATCATGATATCAATTTTATAATCTTCCATTGCCGAGTAGAGATATTCCTCAACGATGGGGCTAAGCCGGTGAATTTCATCAATAAAAAGTACGTCGCGGGGCTCTAAGTTTGTCAACAAACCGGCCAAATCGCCGGGCTTATCCAATACCGGACCGGAGGTGACCCGAATATTTACGTCGAGCTCGTTGGCCAGAATATAGGCAAGGGTAGTTTTTCCCAAACCGGGAGGTCCGTGGAAAAGGGTGTGGTCTAAAGCCTCGCTACGAAGATTGGCCGCCTGCACAAAAATCTGAAGATTTTCAAGGGCCTGCTCCTGCCCGGTAAAATCCTGAAAACTGAGCGGTCGTAATTTTTTTTCGATATCGAGTTCCTGTGGCGAGAGGTTTTCACCCGTAGGATCGAGGTGTTCATTCATAAGGCAAATATAGGAAAATGAGGGATATCTTGGCGCGGAGAAGTTAAAACCCAATGATGTTGCGCAAAATAAAAAGGTCGCTTAATTTAAAACTAAACGACCTTTCTTAAATAAATTAGCAGGCTCCTCACTTCCTACTTATTATGTTGTAACACCTCAAAGATACTATTTTGTTGTGAAATGCCATCTACGTAGTAATACTAAGATTTTACGTAGCAAAAAAAAAGCCCTTCCAAAATTGAAAGGGCTTTTGTAAAAATTTCGATTTTTAATGATCCAATTCGTCTTCGTTAACTTGCAAAGGCACGTTCTGTGGAATGAAGTCCTGCCCCGGAATCACGAAATCAGTTTCATCCTTGTTCAATTTGCTATAATCATAGGCCCAACGATAAACGTGTGGAATCGGGCCCGCCCAGTTTCCGTGAATGTGCTCCACCTCGGCAGTCCATTCCAAAGTTGTAGCGTTCCAAGGGTTTTTTGGACCAATTTTTCCAAAAAACATAGAGTGGAAAAAGTTGTATAGGAAAATAACTTGGGCTGAAATCGTAATAATTGCAAACACGGTCATCACCACATTTATATCGGCTAAATCATCAAAATATGGGAAGTTGGTATTGGTGTAATACCGCCGTGGAAGACCGGCCAGACCCACAAAGTGCATAGGAAAAAAGATTCCGTAGGCTCCGATAGTGGTTATCCAAAAATGGATATAGCCTAATTTTTTGTTCATCATTCTGCCTTCGAACATTTTTGGGAACCAGTGGTAAACCCCTGCCAAAAATCCGTAAGCGGCTGAAATTCCCATTACCAAGTGGAAGTGGGCTACAATAAAATAGGTGTCGTGAATGTTGATATCCAAAGCACTGTCACCCATAATAATTCCGGTAAGACCTCCAGTAATAAACGTAGATACAAAGGCAATACACCAAAGCATGGCCACGTTCATTTGCAACTTTCCACGCCAAAGGGTAGTAATCCAGTTGAAGGATTTAACAGCGGAGGGAATAGCTATCAAAAGGGTGGTAAAAGTAAATACGGATCCTAAAAACGGGTTCATCCCCGAAACAAACATATGGTGCCCCCAAACGATGGTGGACAAAAATGCAATGGTTAAAAGAGATGCTACCATCGCGCGATATCCAAAGATAGGTTTCCGGGAATTGGTGGCCATAATTTCAGAAACAATTCCCATTGCTGGCAGGATTACGATGTAAACCTCGGGGTGGCCAAGAAACCAGAACAAGTGTTCAAACAACACCGGGGAACCACCTTGATGGTGCAAAACCTCGCCGGCGATATAGATGTCTGAAAGGAAAAAGGAAGTACCGAAACTTCGGTCCATAATCAGCATTAAGGCTGCGGAAAAAAGTACTGGGAAAGAAACCAAACCAATAATAGCGGTAAGGAAAAATGCCCAAACTGTTAAGGGAAGTCTTGTCATAGACATTCCTTTGGTCCTTAAATTAAGAACAGTAACGATGAAATTCAGCGACCCCAACAAAGAGGCGGCAATGAAGATGGCCATAGAGATTAACCACAGGGTCATACCCGTTCCCGAACCTGGAATGGCTTGGGGTAGCGCACTTAGCGGTGGATAGATGGTCCACCCTGCAGAGGCAGGTCCAGCTTCCACAAAAAGTGAGCTTAACATGATTACACTCGAGATGAAAAATAGCCAATAGGATACCATGTTTAGAAATCCCGAGGCCATATCACGCGCTCCAATTTGTAATGGAATCAATAAGTTGCTAAAGGTTCCACTCAGTCCTGCGGTAAGAACGAAAAAAACCATGATGGTTCCGTGGATGGTTACCAAGGCCAGATATACGCTTGGGTCCATAACGCCATCGGTACCCCATTTACCGAGAAGAATCTCAAAAATGGTAAACTTGTGGTCTGGCCAGGCTAATTGCATCCTGAATAATAGCGACATCAAAATGCCTATAATCCCCATAAAAATACCGGTAATCATGTATTGCTTGGAGATCATTTTATGATCTGTGCTAAATATATATTTAGTTACAAAAGTTTGTTTATGATGATGCCCGTGATCATCGTGATGATCTTCCATTGCTTGGACCTGTGCGTGTGCTGACATATCTTTTTAAGCTAATATTATTTGTTTTCGTTACTGAGTTGTGCTGCCAAAGTTGGCTGTTCGGCCAACCAGGCCTTGTAATCTTCTTCAGATTCCACAATAATTTTCATTTGCATATTGTAGTGGCTGATACCGCAAATCTTGTTGCAAATTAACAGGTAGTCGAATTCATAGGGTTCCAATGGTTCCTCACCCGCTGCAGTAAGATCCTTACTTTTCTCGGTTCTAATGGCGTTGATATTGGCGACCTTTTCAACAATGTAGTCATTCTTTCTCATTTCCTCGGTAGTGACCGTGGGGGTAAAGGCAAATTGCGTTACCATTCCGGGCACACAGTTCATCTGGGCCCTGAAATGAGGCATATAGGCGGAGTGCAACACATCCTGAGAACGCATTTTGAAAAGCACTTTTCTTCCTACCGGCAAATGGAGCTCGGTTACAATTTTATCGTCCTGACCGTTGGGATCGGCAGGATCTACACCTAATTGGTTTACTCCTTCAATCAAGCGAACGTTGGCTTCTCCTAAAGTGTTGTCATTGCCGCCATAGCGCGCCTTCCAGTTAAACTGTTGGGCGTAAAGTTCAACGATCAATGGATCATCGTCTTTATCGACATTCATGATATCGGTCCAGGTGAAAAGTCCATAGATAATGAGCCCGGCCAGCGTAATTACGGGAATGATGGTCCAAACAAATTCCAATTTATCGTTATCAGCATAAAAAGTAGCGCGCGCCACTTTGTTTCCACGATAAATAAAGGCAAAGTAATGCAAGACGGCTTGGGTGATAATTCCCACAAAGAAAATGAGGATCATCGTCACCAACATTAGGGTGTCGATCTTGTCGCCGTGTTCCGAACCGGAAATTGGCAACAGGGTATCGCTCCACAACCAAAAACTTACAATGGTCAAAATATAAATGAAGGCCAGAAAACCCATCATCAAATACCCTTGGGTGTTGTTGTCCTTATCCGTGGCAATTTCGGAATAAAGGGTTGGCTTAATCTGGGCCAATTTAAAAATGCGGCTCATCTGCCAAACAGAGATCCCAAAAAGAATGATTACTAATACAACTAAAAATGCGGTCATCTTTACAATTTCTTCTTTATACTAAATGATTAAAAATGATAATTTTCGCTTTCCCGAATAAATGGATCATTTTCAGGTTTAAGCGAAACCTTGCCAAGCCCTAAACCAACCACTAAAATGAAAAGTCCTAAAAAGAAAAGCAGTGCTGCAATTTCTGGAATACCAAAGGACCAGTTGTGACCCACGGTAGAAGGCATAACCAAAAGGAAAATGTCTATATAGTGGCCCACCAAAATAAATACGGCGGCGATAACCACAAACCATGGGATTCTTTTATAATCGCTATTCATCAATATGAGAATAGGGAATACAAAATTAAGGATAAGCATTCCGAAAAACAATACCTTATATTCTTGAATTCTTATGATGAAATAGGTCACCTCTTCCGGAATATTCGCATACCAAATCAACATAAACTGTCCGAACCACAGATAGGTCCAAAAAATACTGAAGGCGAACATATATTTACCCAAATCGTGAAGGTGCTTATCGCTTACGAATGGAATTAGGCCACGGCCTTTTAAGTGAATGGTAACAAGAGCCAGAACGGTAATTGCTGAAACGAACAAGCTTGAAAAAATGTACCAAGCAAAAAGGGTGCTGTACCAGTGTGGGGTCATGGACATAAACCAATCCCAAGACATGGTAGCTTCAGTAACGATAAAGAAAATCAGGAACAGTACGGAAGCTTTAAAGTTTTTTCTATAAGGCCCGTAATGGTTGGTTTCGGCCTGTGCCAAGGAATTTCTACGGGAGAAATAGCGGTAAAGGTTCCAACCTAAAAGATAGATTACGGCCCGAATAATAAAGAACGGGAAATTCAAATAGCCTGCTTTTCCCTGCAGAATTTTATCTTCTGCAACAAGTTCGTGGTTTTGCCAAGGATAGAAATGGGTTCCAGCAAAAACTACAATCAAAAATACAATGATGGAGCCCGGCAGCAAATAGGCCGTAATTCCTTCCATAATCCTATACAGTACCGGCGACCATCCCGCTTGAGATGCATATTGAATAGCATAAAAAACCAGCACCCCTAAGGCAATCATCATAAAAAAGAATGCTGCAACAAATGTGGCGGACCAAGGCCGGGTCTGCAATTGATGCAAAACGTGTTCTTCGTGCGAAGCTGCGCCGTGGCCTTCTGGTTTCAAATCGGTGGCGTGTTGCATCGCTTCTTCGGAATATCCTTCCTGTCCACGGGCTTCATCGACAAAATTGGCCGAATGCTCCTCTCCGTGGGCAGCTACCTGATGGGCGCCTTCATGGTGGGCGTGCTGCTCAGCCATTATCTTTTTTACGTCATCGATGGTTTTCGGCGTAGTTAGAAAACCGAAGATTATTCCCGCAAGTCCTAGGACGATGAGAACAATAGAAAACAGTTTTAAATTTTTGGGTAGCGTGTACATATCTTTAGCTATTCTCTTTAATATCTTTGTTTAAGTCCCTATTCGGAAGCTGCTCCGGTTTCGGTATTTGCGGTTTCAACGGAAGTGCTATCGGTAATAGCTCCCGCATTTGCGGTCTCCAATATTCCAGGTTCCCCTTTGAGCGCTGCTTTTAAATCCATAACGTGCATTGCGATTTGCCAACGTTCCTTTTGGTTTACCTGTGAAGCATAAGATCCCATCGCGTTTAGGCCGTACGTTTCGACGTGATAGATTCCGCCGAGCACTATATTTCGACCCGGATCGGCAAAACTGGGTATGCCCAGAAATTTTTCGCGCGTTGCCAAGATTCCCTTTCCATCACCTTTATCACCGTGGCAAACGGCGCAGTAGATGGTAAATAGCTTATTACCAACTGTCAGGTTTTCCTCTGTAATTTCATAGGGACTGGTCAATTGTTCCTTCGCCAGCGCCAACCCTTCTGTACTATTGTCATACTCATATGGCGAATACCCTCTGGGAACAGAATGCTCTGCCGGAAGCATGGCCTCCTGCTGATTTGGAAAAATATCATAGGAACCATAGGTTTCATAACCCACGGGCTCATACATATTCGGAAAATACTGATAGTTTGGTTTTTTATCATTAAAACAAGAAACCAAAGTTGCTGAAGCAAAAATCGTAATTCCTATATTTAGTAATGTCCTCATGTTAGTGATCTTGTTCATTTTCAATTAGGCTAATTTCTGATGCTCCCGTATCATACAAAAATTTGGTAAGTTTTTCGAGATCGTGGTTTTCAGCATCAACTTCCATTAAAAAATGGTCGTTGGTAGTGCGTGGGTCGGGATTCTCCGCTTTTTTAAAAGGCCAAAGTTTACTTCTCATATAAAAAGTAATTACCATTAAGTGGCCAGCAAAAAATACCGTCAACTCAAACATAATCGGAATGAAGGCCGGCATGTTTTGATAGAAGGTAAAACTTGGTTTTCCACCGATGTTCTGCGGCCAATCCTGAATCATCATGAAATTCATCATGGCCACGGCTACGCTAAGTCCCACCAATCCATAAAGAAAGGAGGTAATCGCTATACGCGTTGGCGCTATTCCCACCGCGTGGTCCAATCCGTGTACCGGAAAGGGAGTAAACACTTCCGAAATATGGTAATTTGCGGTACGCGTTTGCTTAACGGCTTGCAGCAACAAGTCGTCGTCGGTATAAATTGCATGTATTTTAGTTGCAGCCATACTTAATTCTTATTTTTGAGTATTAAAGCCTGTCCAGCCCAGTCATCGCGCTTGGCCCTTCCCGGGAAATCACTGATTATTTGATCTAATAGATCATATTCCCGCTCAGACATTCTACTTACTTGTTCAAAGGTGAAAATTCCTATTTGGTGTAGTTTCATTTCCATTACTGGACCCACGCCGTTTATCTTTTTAAGATCGTCTTGGGTCTGCGTTTCCGGATCGAAGGTACCCACGCCGCTCAATAAATTGTCGATATTTCCACGGTGCGCCTCAAAGTCAACTTCATTATTTTCGAAAACTTCATCGGCAGTATCGAAAGCACTGTCAAAATGCTTGCCTTCCACGTTGGCTGCGGGGCCCGCATCTGCAGGATACTCTTCCACCGTCTGAACGTGGCTATGGTCATCACCGTGCTCTGCGCGAAGTCTTTTAAAGCCTTCACCAGAGGATTTTAATATGGTTTTTACCTCAGCCTGCGCAATAACCGGGAAGGTTCTTGAATACAACAGGAACAGCACGAAGAAGAAACCAATGGTACCCATAAAGGTTCCAATATCAACAAACGTGGGTTGGAACATCGTCCAAGAAGATGTCAAACGGTCTTTGCTCAAATCGATAACAATAATGTCAAAACGCTCAAACCACATACCGATGTTTATGATGAGTGCTACGATAAAAGTCCAAACAATATTTCTTCTTAATTTTTTTACCCAAAGGGAAAGTGGCACGATAAGGTTACAGATTATCAGCGCCCAAAACGCCCACCAATAGGGCCCTGTGGCCGCCCCAAAGGAAAGGTAGGTGTAGTTTTCATAAGGAACCCCAGAATACCAACCTATGAAATATTCGGTAATATAGGCCACGGTCACAATTCCGCCGGTAAGCAAGATTACCTTGTTCATATATTCAATGTGGAGAATCGTGATGTAATCCTCAAGGTTGGAAACCTTTCTCATTATAATAAGAAGCGTTTGCACCATCGCAAAACCAGAGAAAATCGCTCCGGCAACAAAATAAGGCGGATAGATGGTACTGTGCCATCCCGGAACCACCGAAGTAGCAAAGTCGAAAGATACAATGGTATGCACCGAAAGTACCAATGGCGTTGCCAAACCGGCCAAAACGAGCGAAACTTCCTCGAAACGTTGCCAATCCTTTACGCGCCCACTCCATCCAAAACTAAGAATTCCGTATATTTTTTTCTGGAACGGACTTTTGGTTCTATCACGGATCATCGCGAAATCAGGCAACAGCCCAGTCCACCAAAAGACTAACGATATGGATAGATAGGTAGAAATTGCAAAAACGTCCCAAAGCAGTGGAGAGTTAAAGTTCACCCAAAGGGATCCAAACTGGTTTGGGATGGGCAAAACCCAATAAGCCAACCAAGGACGGCCCATGTGAATTATAGGAAACAGACCGGCCTGTACAACGGCGAAGATGGTCATCGCTTCCGCAGAACGGTTAACGGCCATCCTCCATTTTTGACGAAACAGCAATAGTACCGCAGAAATAAGGGTTCCAGCGTGACCAATACCTACCCACCAAACGAAGTTGGTAATATCCCAAGCCCAACCTATGGTCTTGTTCAACCCCCAAACCCCGATACCGGTGGAGACGGTGTAGATAATACATCCCAACCCCCATAAAAATGCTACAAGGGCAATAGTAAAAACAATCCACCAAGATTTATTGGCCTTTCCCAGAACGGGTGCCCCAACATCTACACTGATGTCATTATAGGACTTCTCTCCCAGAACCAAAGGCTCTCTTATAGGTGCTTCGTAGTGTGACGACATATTTATTTCTTAAATAATTGGTTCTTGATTAAAATTTTATGCTTCCGATGTATTCTTAACCATCATTTGATAGAACACGTTTGGTTTGGTACCAACATTTTCGAGCAAATGATACATACGATCATCGTTCTTCAACTTAACAATTTCAGAATCTTTATCATTTACGTCCCCGAAGACAATTGCTCCGGTTTCGCAGGCACTTGAACAGGCGGTCTTAAATTCTCCGTCTTTCACTGGCCTTCCTTCGCGTTTGGCATCGAGTATTGTTTTCTGGGTCATTTGGATACAAAGCGAACATTTCTCCATTACCCCGCGGGAACGAACCACGACATCTGGGTTCAGTACCATTCGGCCAAGGTCGTTGTTCATATTATAATCAAACTGGTCATTTTCGTTATATAAAAACCAGTTGAAGCGACGCACTTTGTAAGGACAGTTGTTGGCACAATAGCGCGTTCCAACACACCGGTTATAAGCCATTTGGTTTTGGCCCTGGCGACCGTGGGAGGTTGCCGCTACCGGACAAACAGTTTCACAGGGCGCGTGGTTACAATGCTGGCACATTACTGGTTGGAAGGCCACCTGCGGATTTTCATAAGCAGGCACTTCTACCACTTTATAGGTATCAAATGCTGGTAAATTTTCAAGCGTTTCGATTTCTTCTTTAAAACTTTCCCCAGCCGAATAATATCTATCGATTCGCAACCAGTGCATATCGCGGAATTTGCGCACTTCCTCCTTGCCGACCACCGGAATATTATTTTCTGCGTGACAGGCAATAACGCAGGCGCCACAACCGGTACACGCATTAAGGTCGATCGAAAGATTGAAGTGGTGCCCCACGGTTTCATCAAACGGACTCCAAATGTCGGCACGTTTATCACGAACCGAAATTTCGTTATGGTCATAATCTGTTACGGGCACAGAATTATAAAATTCCTTATCCTTTGTATTAAATATTTCTAGGGTAGTTTCCTTTATAATGTCCTCGCTGCGACCTGCCATGGTGCTCTGAAGTTGCACGCAGGCAAATTCGTGGGTACCGCCGGCTTTCACAAGCGACACTTTTTGAATGGTAGAAAAATCCTGATATAGCGGAAAGGCATTTACGCCAGTCTGCATTTCCTCTTGGATGGCGGCTGTTTTTCCATAACCCAAAGCCAATCCGACAGATCCCTTTGCCTGACCGGGCTGAATAATAACCGGTACATTCTCGACCACCGTTTTACCCAAAGTAATATTTACATAGCTACCGTTAAGCGCACCGTTGGAAACGTGGTAATTTTCAAGTCCGAGGGCTTCAGCATCTTGTGCGGAAACCGTCACGAAATTATCCCAGGAAACTCGGGTGATTGGATCTGGAAATTCTTGCAACCAAGGGTTATTGGCTTGCTGTCCGTCTCCCAAACCAGTGGAAGAATACAGCGTAAGTTCGAAGCCTCCGTCTTGGGCAAAGGCGGCCATAGCCCCATTGGAAGTGGCAGCTTCCATTGCTCCGGCGCCATCGGCTGTGGGCTGCACTTCTTCCATTATCATTTCGGCATTACTAACCAAAACACCGGCTTCCAAGGCCTTGTTCCAAGAACCGCCTTCCAAAATGGAAGTAGTCCAGTTCTCTTTTATATAATCGTAATATTTTTGCGAATTGCCCGTCCATTGCAATAGGCTGTCCTGAAATTGGCGGGTATTGAACAACGGCCTAATGGTGGGCTGTGTTAAGCTATAAGTTCCTTTTTTAATTTGTGCATCGCCCCAAGATTCCAAATAGTGTGGCGTTGCGGCAACCATTTTGGCCAATGAAGCAGTTTCATCCTGTTTCATTGCAAAGGCCAAGGTCATTTCAAGCTTTTTATAGGCCTCGGCAAATTCGGCACTGTTTGGCAACGAATAAACGGGGTTTACTCCGAAAGTGATCAATCCTTTAATAGTTCCCGAAACCACGCCGTTTACTACATTCATCACTTCCGTGTTGCTCGCCTGCCGCGTCAACAACGGTTTGTTGCTATCGATAGCTTCACTGTTGGCATTAAAGTTTAAGGCCAAGGTTTGCGATTCAACGTCTGGCAAATCGGTTACGAGCAACGCTTTACTACCCGCTTTTTGAAGCTGGGCCTTTGCTTTGTTCACGGCATCCATGATGTTTTCGGGCAACCCGGAGGCACTTCCCCCAGCCAACGCTCTTAGAATTTGCATTTGCTGTGAAGGGGTTGCCAAAACACGTTTATCAGCCTTTGCCCCTGTTAGGGTCAAGTTCGCTTCAAATTGAATGTGTCTCGAAATTTTTCCATTCTTGGGAATGCGGCCTTGCGCATATCCCTTACTGTAGCTACCACCTTGCCAGTCGCCAAGGAAATCGGCACCAACAGAAACGATGACATCAGCCTTGGAAAAATCATAATCGGGCAAGGCACGAGTGCCATATTTATTTTGGAAAGCATCCAAAGCAGCCGATGCTGATATGGTATCATACACCACGTGGCGCACGTTTGGATACTTGGCCGTAAATTCAGCAATCAATTTTGAGGTTGAGGGACTTGCAAAGGTTTGCGTTAGCAGAACAATTTCCTTACCCGACATCTCATTGAATTTTTGCGCAATGGCGGTATCGAATTCAGGCCAGCTTACTGCCGCTCCATTAAGCATTGGGCCGGTAAGTCTGTTTTTATCATATAGCGAAAGAACCGAAGCTTGAACGCGGGCATTCACACTGCCACCATTCACTGCTAGGTCGTTCTTTTCAATTTTAATGGGACGGCCTTCGCGGGTTTTTACCAAGATATTGGCAAAATCATATCCATCGGCTATGGTAGAAGCATAATAGTTGGCTACTCCTGGCACGATTTCGTCGGGCTGAACTACATAAGGAATTGACTTAATTACGGGACCCTCACAGGCAGCGAGTGTGGCTGCCGCCGTGGTGAAGCCCACATATTTTAAGAAATCACGACGTGTGGTTGAAGAAGTTTCCAGCGCTTGCTTGTTGCCAAGAAAGTCATCGGTTGGAATTTCGGTTACGAATTCATTATCTTGCAGCGCCTTAACAATTGCGCTGTCTTCGTTCAGCTCTTCAACACTTTTCCAGTATTTCTTGTTTGATGCCATATTAGTATCTGTAATAATCCTTATTTATAAATTAATAGTGACACTTGCCACATTCCAAACCGCCCATTTCGGCAATGGTCAATTTTTCAACCCCATACTTCTTTGAAAGTTCTTCGTGAATCTTGGCGTAATATTCGTTGGTCTCCAAGTTTACGTTGGTCTCTCTGTGACAGTTAATACACCATCCCATAGTAAGCGGGGCAAACTGTTCAACCACCTCCATAGTCTGGATTTCACCGTGGCACGTTTGGCAGGCAACGCCCGCAACGGTAACGTGTTGTGAATGGTTGAAATAAACAAAATCTGGCAAGTTATGGATTCGAACCCATTTTACAGGTTCCGTTTTTCCGGTGTATTGTTGATTTTCAACATCCCATCCAACGGCCTTGTATAGTTTGGCTATTTCGCCGTCATAAAATTCTTTGGAATATTCCTCAGTGGCCGTTTCTGGTGCCACCTCAGAAATATTTTTGTGGCAATTCATACAGACATTCAAAGAAGGAATTCCAGAATGTTTGCTCTTTCTTGCAGAACTGTGGCAGTAGTTACAATCTATTTGGTTATCTCCAGCGTGGATTCTATGTGAATAATGGATGGGCTGCACGGGCGCGTATCCCTGGTCAACCCCTACCTGCATCATATAGCCATAGGCGAAATAGCCAGCAGAAAGCAATAGAAAAATGGTAAAAACCAATACCAAAAATTGGTTTTGAACAAAAGCCTTCCACACAGGCAAACGCTTTTCACGTTGAACCTCCTCAACTCCCTGGGCTTGGGCAATTCGCTTTAAAGTGTTGGTAACCAAAAAAAGCATTATGACCAACAATAAAAAGATGAGCGCCAAAGCACCCAAAACAAGCGTATTGGAAACTCCAGAACCATCGCCGGCCGCAGGAGCGGCAGCTGCTCCGGCCGTTGCATCAGCAGCAGGAACCGCTTTGGGTTGGCTGGTGTAGGCCAAAATGTTATCAATATCGGTTTCCGACAGGGCCGGAAAAGGAGTCATTATGGCTTTATTATTTTCTTCAAAAATTTTGATTGCCTGCGCATCACCAGAAGCAATCAAGGCCTGGCTGTTATGGATCCACTTATAAAGCCAGTCTCGGTCAAACTTATCCGCAACCCCTCGCAAAGCAGGACCCACGGCCTTTGCATCCAACTTGTGGCAAGCGGCACAGTTGGCCTTAAACAAAGATTCCCCAGCGGCAACATCGCCTCCCGCAGCCGGAGCGTCCTGAGAATATATGGTAGTTGAAAAAGTTAGTAAGAACACTAACAGAAGAAATGGCAATTTTGAGCGTAGATGTATAAAATTCACCTTTTTCATACTAATGGTTAAATTATGATCGATAGTTTGGCACAGAATTAGTTACGAACAAATGCGTTTTTACGGCCTATTTTGTACCCAAATAAAGGCACAAAAGTACATTATAAAGTCGATTTTGAAAATGCAAACAAAGTGTTAACTATTAATTTATATTTGTTCTAAATAATATTTTCGCGCTTCCCGAAGTTATTAAGTTTTACATTTGCAATAAACTTAAATCTCTATGCGAACTTCCCTGCTTTCCAAACTTTTTACAGCCAGTATTTTATTGGTTTTTTTTTCGTTCCAAGGGCTTGCACAACCGGCTACTTTGACCGTAAATGAAGATCCAAAGATCAATCAATTGCTTGCCCTAAAAAAGGATTTGGAAAAGGAAAACAAACTTTCGGACGGCTACACCATTCAACTTTACTATGGTGAACTGGACAAGGCAAACCTAACCCTTCGAAAATATCGCGGCAGCTACGCGAACTGGCCCGCATCTATAGAATACGAAACTCCAAATTACAAGGTTTGGGCCGGCAATTTTTCAACACGAATCGAGGCCGAGCGGGCATTATTGGAAATCCAGAAGAATTTTTCGTCCGCCTTTATACTTAAGCCGGAACGAAGAAAATAATTTTTTGGAAGTACGATTTCTAACCGGCAGCTCTCCGCATTTTTTCATATTTGCTGAAAAAGCCGATTTCCCCGTCTGGATTTTTGGGTCCAAACCAATCCTTAATTCGATTATAATCCAAATAATAACTTAGCCGAAGCGAAATGCTATTGAGTTGGGGCTCATCGAAAAGGTTTTTAAAATTATCTGAAAAATTGACCCCAGAATTGGATTGGTAACTTTCTAAAGCGTTCCTGTACAATAGTGTGATTTGACTTCCCGGAGCAAACCACCACGAAAACCGCAAATCAATATTCCAGGAATTATAGGTTGCATCCTTCTCTTCCGAATAGTCGGGATTTTCCAATAGGTCCCCATTGTCCTGAAGCGTGTAATAGCGGCTATAAGCAACTTCAGAATAATAGTGCCTGAACGCAAGGTTCAGTGCCATTTTGTTATTAAAAATATATTGCGATTCGAAAGTGTTAATGAGGGTATTCCTGTTGCGCTCACCAAAAATAATAGTATCATTACTAAAATCAACAAAGCCTTCCTCTTTGTCTGACAGCCTGGCATTGGTGGCCAAAAAAAGCTTCCATTTTTCCGAAACGCGGTATTGGGGCTGGAATTTTAACTGAAGTTCGCCCCGACCACGTTCGGTGTATTTATACCAATCCACGTTGACATCCAAGGCCAGTTTTTTTCGATAGTCCGTGGATATCCAGGCCCACATATCATAATAAGCGGGGATACTGAAATAGCGTCCCTCGACCCTTGGTTCGTAAATATCATTGGTTCCAAAAGGAGTCATTTCAAATCCACCTCCGAAACCGAAGAAATTCTTAGTTGTAAAACTTGAATTAAAATTGAAATTGAAGTTGGTATAGAGATCTGTTTCCAGCCTTCGAGTATAGTTCAAATTAAAATTTAAAAACATATTGTTCAAAAATCCTTTTGGCTGAAGATATCTATAACCGTAGTACCCATAATAATTTACGTAGTTTGTATTGCTGGAATAGCCCAAATCATTGATATCATAATTTTTCGTTCTGAAATTTATTTCCCCAGTTAAGCGGTGCTTTCCATTTATTTTTGAAATCCCAGCACGGCCTTCCATTCCGAAGGTGACGGAATCTTCTTTCACCCAGCTTCCTTCCGCACTGGCAAAATAATTTAGGGTATTTTTTTTATTGGTTAAATCCATATAAAGACCAGCGGCGTCCGCCTCGCGAAAATCACCTTCCCGCAGCACATTGGTATTTACAAAGGAAACCGAGGAATTATCGCCAAACCGCTGGTCCAAAACCAGTATATTGTAATTGGCCAAGGGCGCTACGAGTTCTTTTCGCGCCTCTCCAGTTTCTACATTTTTTATATCGGCATAGGTTCTTTCGGTCAGGGCATTAAAAATTCCAATGCCTAAGTTGCCATCCGTTCTACCCGAAATCTTGAAGGCATTAATTAAATCTACGGTGGAAGGATATTTTTCAATTTCCTCATTTTCGAAAAGATTTACCTTTCCCGACGGATAACCACCAATTCTTCGCGAATAAAAGAGTTCGCCCTTAGAAAAAAGCTCGGTTCCTTCCGTGAAAAATGGCCTGTTTTCCTCATATTGTGTTTCAAAGGCAGAAAGATTCAAAACTTCAGCATCAAACTTTGATTGTCCAAAATCGGGGATCAAAACCATATCCAGCGTAAAGGCATCATTTATTCCATATTTCAAATCCATTCCACCGTTGAAAATAGTTTCTGTTTTTCCATCAAAATCGTTTACATAAGCAGAAACATAGGGCTGGAAGGAAAGTCGGGTAGGCGTTTTCACGTTTTGGATACCGTAAATTTCACCGTCATAAATGGAATAGGCGCCCTTTGTATTATCAACGTGGCTCCAGCTATAGCGCGTTCGAGTACGCCGAACTTCCCGTTCCATATTCAACCCCCAAACCTGCACGTTTTTATTGGGAAAACGCACTTCGGAATAGGGAATAAAAATTTCAGCAGTCCACCCATCTTCTGTTATTTGCACACCACTGTACCAAATGCCATTCCACGAGGTATCCTCATTGCCGTTAGTCATTTTGGCGTCATGCTGCACTCCCGCAGCGGTTACGATAAATTGCAAACTTTGTTGGCGATCGTTGTAACCGTTGAGAAGAATAAAAAAGAAATCGTCGTTGCCAATGCCGTCCCTTTCGGTTAGTTCCGTCATTATTTTTTCGGGTTGGGGATCCTTCATCGAGGCGCCAAAATAAATGCCCAGGTCGTCAAAAACAATCTTTACGTCGGTTTTCAGACTGTCTGGAATGGGCTTGCCGTTGTTGGGCTGTCGCTCCACAAAATCAGTAGCTATCGGGGCTTGCTGCCAAGCGACCTCATTTAAAAAACCATCAATTTTTGGACGTTCCGCAATTCGGGAAATGGTAATCGTTTTTCTTGGAATACTATCGGTTTGCTGGGCCTGTAGAAAACAAACGACGAAAAACAAGGGGTAGCTAAATAGATTTTTTAAGGAAAAACACATCGGCATAATTTTCCTAATAGACTTCTAAAAAAATTCGATGTTACAGTTTGGAGTCTAGAATTTTTTTTCGGAAATGGTTGAACCTATCGTGCTGGGCCAGATATTGGGACTGGATTAGAGGCCTTTTATTCCAAAAAAAAGCCGTTTAAAAGGTAAACGGGTAGTTTTCGAAGAAACTTGAAACTAGTTGGTTTCATTTTTCTTTTCGGCCAGGGCGCGGCCATTTCTTAAACTACTTGAATTGTTTACTTTTTAAACAGCTCTCAAATTTCTATTCGGAAAAACTATTTCAGTTTTTTCTTGACGGCTACCTCTTGGAAGGCTTCAATGACGTCGTTTTCATAAAGATCGTTATAGTTTTTGATCTGCATTCCGCAATCATATCCTTTCGAAACTTCCTTCACATCGTCCTTAAAGCGTTTCAACGAAGCCAATTCGCCAGTGTAGATTACCACACCTTCGCGAATGAGACGGATTCCAGAATTTCTGAAGATTTTTCCACTGGTAACCATACATCCGGCAATGGTACCTACTTTGGAAATCTTAAAGGTTTCGCGCACTTCTGCAGTACCGGTAATTTCTTCCTTCATTTCGGGCGAAAGCATTCCTTCCATCGCATCCTTCACGTCGTTGATGGCGTCATAAATAATGGAATAGGTACGGATGTCTATTTCTTCCTTATCGGCAATTTGGCGCGCGTTGCCCATAGGACGAACGTTGAAACCTATAATAATTGCATCGGAAGCCGAAGCTAACAACACATCGCTCTCGGTAATAGGGCCTACGGCTTTGTGGATAATATTTACCTGGATTTCTTCCGTAGAAAGTTTCTGGAACGAATCTGTCAACGCTTCCACCGAACCGTCCACATCGCCCTTAAGAATAATGTTCAGTTCCTTGAAATCGCCAAGGGCAATACGTCTTCCAATTTCATCAAGCGTAATATGGCGTTGGGTTCGCACGGACTGTTCGCGTTGTAATTGGGTACGTTTGGTTGCAATGGTCTTCGCTTCGCGCTCGTCTTCAAAAACATTGAACTTGTCTCCCGCCTGCGGGGCTCCGTCCAGTCCCAAAACGGAAACTGGGGTGGATGGCCCTGCTTCTTTCACGTTATTGCCGCGCTCGTCCTGCATGGCTTTTACCTTGCCGCTATGTTGGCCGGCAAGCACATAATCGCCTACTTTCAGGGTTCCGCCCTGCACGAGTACGGTTGAAACATAGCCACGGCCTTTGTCAAGAAAGGCTTCTACTACGGTACCGTTAGCCAATCGGTTTGGGTTGGCTTTCAATTCGAGCAATTCGGCTTCAAGCAATACTTTTTCGAGAAGTTCCTTTACGCCCACACCCGTTTTGGCGGAAATGTCGTGCGATTGGATTTTTCCTCCCCAATCCTCAACCAAAAGGTTCATGTTGGCAAGTCCTTCCTTAATTTTATCGGGATTTGCGTTGGGCTTATCTATTTTATTTATGGCAAAAACAATAGGAACGCCTGCGGCCTGTGCGTGGCTGATAGCCTCCTTGGTTTGCGGCATAATATCATCATCTGCGGCCACCACAATAATGGCAAGGTCAGTCACCTGTGCACCTCGGGCACGCATTGCCGTAAACGCTTCGTGACCCGGCGTATCCAAAAAGGCAATCTTTTGGCCGTTGTCCAGCTCTACGCCATAGGCGCCAATGTGCTGCGTAATTCCACCAGACTCACCTGCGATCACGTTCTCCTTACGGATGTAATCCAAAAGGGAAGTTTTTCCGTGATCTACGTGACCCATTACAGTTACAATCGGTGCCCGCGGTTCAAGATCTTCGGGCGCATCGGCCTTTTGGTCAATGGATTCTTCTATATCTGCCGTCACGAACTCCACTTCATAACCAAATTCTTCGGCGACTATACTCAAAGTTTCCGCGTCGAGGCGTTGGTTCATGGTAACCATCATTCCCAAACTCATACAAGCCGAGATAATCTTGGTTACAGGCACGTCCATCATCGTCGCCATTTCGCTGGCGGTAACAAATTCTGTTACCTTTAATAGTTTGCTTTCGGCTTCCTGTTGGGCTAGTTCGCTCTCTGATTTTTGGCGGTGTGTATCGCGTTTTTCCCTTCGGTATTTTGCACCTTTTCCTTTGGAGGATTTGCCTTGAAGTTTTTCAAGGGTTTCGCGCACTTGTTTTTGTACTTCTTCCTCGCTGGGCTCCTCTTTTGGGATGTTTCTTCCCTTGCGGCCAGCACGGTTTTCTTTAAAGTTGTTACCGCCGCCGTTTTTGGGCGTTTCCTTGCTTATGCGGCGCCTTTTTCCTTTTTTATCCTTTTTGTCGTCAGACTTGGAATCTTTTTTCTTTTCCGGTTTTTTAAACTGGGTTAAATCAATTTTTTGGCCAGTAAAGTTAGGGCCTTCCAATTTGCGATATTGGGTGGTAACGGTATCCGGATCCTTTGGGGCTTCGGTTTCGGGTGCTTCTTTTGCTGCTTTTGCTGCAACATCGGCGGGTTTTTCGGGTTCTGTTTTAACCTCGGCCGAAGGGGGTATAGGTTTGGTTTCCTCAGTTTCCTTTTTTTCTTCCAAAGGTTTCTCCGCAACAGGTTTTGGAGTTTCTTCCTTTTTCGGCGCTACCGGTGTTTCTTTTGGCTCCTCTTTTTTGGGTTTTTTGGCATCGAGGTCTATTTTCCCCACTTGTTTGGGGCCTTCGAGTTTTGCCTCTGCTTTTATAACTCGGGAGGCTTCTTCCTTCTTCTGTTTTTCCTCCAGCTCGCGCTCGCGCTCCAATCGGAGTTCTTCCTTTTCCTTTCGTTTTTCCTCGCCAACCTCTTGCGACGCTACTTTTTTACTCTTGTCGGTTTCAAACTCCTCAAAAAGAACTTCGTATTCCTCACCCGTTATTTTGGTATTCGGACTTGCGTCCACATCGAAACCTTTGGAACCCAAAAATTCCACGGCTCGATCCAACGAGATGTTGAACTCACGTAATACCTGACTTAGCCTTTTTGTTTTTACTTCAGCCATAAATGCTTTTTCCTGTTTTGTCTTTTTAAAAAATTTGTATAAAAGTAGTCAAAGTTTTAACTACTCCTCAAATTCTTCTTTTAATATATTTATTACATCACGGATGGTTTCCTCTTCCAAATCGGTGCGTTTTACCAGATCGTTTATATCGTGTTCCAGCACACTTTTGGCAGTATCCAACCCTATTTTATGGAATTCATCAATAATCCAACCCTCAATTTCATCAGAGAATTCGCTCAGTTCCACATCTTCTTCCGCGCCTTCACGAAGCACGTCAATTTCATAACCGGTCAATTGTCCGGCCAGGCGAATGTTGTGACCGCCACGGCCAATAGCCTTGCTTACTTCTTCTGGGCGCAGGATTACTTCGGCGCGTTTCTTTTCTTCATCAATTTTGATGGAGGTCACCTTTGCAGGACTCAGCGCACGGGTAATGTAGAGGTTCAAGTTATTGGTGTAATTGATAACATCTATATTTTCATTGCCCAATTCACGAACAATGCCGTGGATTCGGGAGCCTTTCATACCAACACAGGCGCCTACGGGATCGATTCGGTCGTCATAGGAATCTACGGCCACCTTGGCTTTTTCGCCGGGAATACGCACTACTTTCTTCACGGTGATCAGCCCATCAAACACTTCGGGGATTTCCTGCTCAAACAACTTTTCGAGGAAAATCGGGTTCGCGCGGCTCATTATGATGGTGGGTTTGTTTCCTTTTAAATCTACGCTTTCAATAATTCCACGAACGTTGTCGCCTTTTCTGAAAAAATCGGAAGGGATTTGCTTTTCCTTCGGAAGAATTATCTCATTGCCTTCATCATCCAAAAGAATCACGGCCCGATGGCGAATGTGGTGCACCTCTGCGGTGTAAATTTCGCCCTCCAAATCCTTAAATTGCTTATAGATGATGGTGTTGTCGTGTTCGTGGATTTTAGAAATCAAGTTTTGGCGCAGTGCCAAAATGGATCGTCGGCCCAAGTCAATCAATTTAACTTCTTCCGAAACATCCTCGCCAATTTCAAAATCGGGCTCAATTTTTCGGGCAGCGCTCAACGAGATTTCCTCGTTCGGATCCTCTACTTCCCCATCGGCCACAACTACTCGGTTTCGCCAAATTTCAAGGTCGCCCTTGTCTGGGTTTACGATAATATCGAAGTTGTCATCGCTTCCGTATTTTTTCTTTAGCGCGTTCCTAAAAACGTCCTCGAGTATCGCCATAAGCGTTACCCTGTCTATCTGCTTGTCATCCTTAAATTCCGAAAAAGAATCGATCAGTGCTAAATTTTCCATATCAATCCAATTAAAATGTTATCATCACTTTTGCTTCCATAATTTCTTTGTAGGGCAAGGTTGCCTCTTTTTGAACGGAAATTTTTCCCTTGCCCACGGGTTTTGGCTCGCGCGTTGTCCATGTTAAGGTACAATTTTCTTCGTTTGCGGCTATTAATTCGCCTTCTATTTTTTCGTTGTTTGTGGTTTTCACCTTTAGGTTTCTGCCAATATTTTTTTTGAACTGTCGCGGCAACGACAGTGGTTCAGATACGCCCGCGGACATTACCTCCAGCGAAAAATCGACCTCTTCCCTGTCTAAATTGTGTTCAATGGCGCGACTTATGGCTATGCAGTCATCCACGGTAACCCCTTGGTCGCCATCTATAATGACTCTAATTTGGTTGTCTTCGGTAATGGTGAGGTCGATCAAAAAGAGGGATTTGTTTTCTTCCAGCGCCTTCTCCAGCAAGTGTGCTACTTTTTCACGCATCAATTAAAGCTATAAAAAGAGGGGACTAAAGTCCCCTCAGATCGTTTCCGTATCAAATTCGGTGCAAATATACTATATTTTTTAAGATTATAAAAACCAAGGCCAAACGATTTATTTTTGTACTTTAATCTACCAAAACCGTAAAGAACCAATTTTTATGAAACGCATCCTCGTACCCACCGATTTTTCTGAACAAGCTGAAAATGCCCTAAAAGTAGCCGTCAAACTTTCCAAAAAACATGGCAGCGAAATTTTTGTGCTCCATTCCATGGAAATGCCCCTTCATTTGGCAACCTCCGGCGATAAAGGCAGCCTTCCGGAAAGTCTTTTTTTTATAAAACTCGCCGAAAAACGCTTTACCGATCTTCGGAAAAAACCTTATTTGGCAGATATTCCGGTAAACGAGGCCATTGGCCACAATGAAATCTATGAAGATATTGAAGAGGCGTGCAAAAAAAACAAAATAGACTTGATCGTAATGGGTTCCAACGGGGCCAGCGGATTTAAGGAAATGTTCGTGGGCAGCAATACGGAAAAGGTAGTGCGGACTTCCAAAACCCCGGTTTTGGTCATTAAAAACAACCACGAGCAATTCAACGTAACGGATTTTGTTTTCGCCACCGATTTTTCCGAAGAATCGCGGGGCGTATTGGACAAGGCCCAAAAATTCGCCAAAAAGTTGGGCGCCAAAATGCACTTGTTGTTTGTAAACACCCCGGCCGATTTCAAGACTTCGGCACAGTCGCAACGAATAATGGAGAATTTGGTAAGGGGTATGGGTGTTGAAAATTACACCCTAAATATTTACAACGACACCTCGGTGGAAAAAGGGATTCTCAATTTTGCCAAACATATTAATGCACAGTTAATCGGGATGGGGACTCACGGCCGAAAGGGCATTTCGCACTTTTTTAACGGCAGCATCAGTGAAGATATGGTAAACCACGCCAATATGCCGGTGATTACCTTTAAAATCTAATTCTTTAGACCAGTTTCAATTTAAGGCCTGCGATCAATCAAATCGACAGGCTTTCTGCTTAATGGCGGAAAGCGAAGGGCATCAATTTCTTCAAAAGTTGAAAATTCAATCCGTGGCGCCACGCGAAGTTTTGCGCGGAAATGGTCTTTTATTTCCATCAACAATTCCCCGGACGTATTTGGGCAAGCAATTTTTATAAGAATTTCATCCGTGCCCAATTCGTTGTGGAAAATTTCAATCACATAGCTTTCTATTCCCGAAAAATCATTTAGAATATTATACATCGCGGGCGGATAAAGCGTTGTGCCTTTATACTTTATCATCTGCTTTTTGCGGCCAACCACAGGACCCAAACGCAGGGTGTTTCTGCCACATTCGCAGGGTTGGTTAAAGCCTTGGACCATATCGCCGGTTTTAAAACGAAGCAAGGGCATAGCTTGAACGCCCAAAGTTGTGATGGTCAACTCGCCCACTTCCCCTTCGGAAACCGGCAAATTGTTGTCATCCAGAATTTCTGCGATAATAAGTTCGGGATGGTGGTGACCGCCTTTGTGCATTTTACATTCGTTGAAGGCTGTGCTCATTTCGGTGGAAGCGTAGGTTGAAAAAAGCTCGATGTTCCAATCCTTTTTTATTTTTTTTGCCAAAATGTTCAGTGAAAAATCCTGTTCGCGGATGGGTTCGCCTATGCAGATGGCAGCTTTCACACCCGTATTTTGCAAATCTATTTCGTGTTGCTGCGCATATTCAATCAATTTTAATAGAAAGGAAGGAACGGTTATTAAATAGGTAGGTTTAAATTTCAAAATGGAATCCCACTGCAATTCCGGAATGCCCGAACCTACGCGGATAATGCCCGAACCGAGCTTTCGCGCGCCCAAAAAATACGCCAATCCGGCCATAAAACGGCGGTCCATCGTGGTCATTAATTGTAGCGTATCTTCCTTTCCAATTCCACAGCAGGCAAAGGATATCGCTTCATTATACGCCAAACGCTCCAAATCGGCATCGGTCAAAGCGAAGGTCACGGGATCGCCCAACGTACCCGAAGTGGTTACATAATCAATGATTTCAGATTTTGGGACGCAGATAAAATCATCGTTGAATCTTTGAAGATGGTCTTTTGTTGTAACCGGAATCTTTTGAATATCTTCCAACGTTTTTATTTCTGAAATCTGAATGTTGTTCTCTTTGAAAACGCGTTTGTAGAAAGGAGAATTTTCATCCAAATATTGAAGCGTTTCCATCAGTTTTTCTTCCTGAAAGGCTTTTATTTCTGCAATTGACGATTTTTCTATTTTTGGAATCATATGCGTTTTTCTTTGCGTCCTCTGCGCCTTTGCGGTATCAATTTTACCACAGAGGCACAGAGAGCGCAGACCTGCCTGCGGACAGGCAGGGTTATTATTTCAATTTTTGAAGAAATTTTTCAATCCGCTTTCTATCTGGAACGGTTGTAATTTCCTTGGTCAATGCCTTTTCAAAAGCGATTTTCGCGGCGGTATCATACTTTTTTTCAAAGTAATACTTTCCCGTTAAATAATAAGCTTTCCAATATTCGGGGTTTTTTTGCTGCAATGCGGCAAGTTTTTCTGCTGAAATAGTTTCCTTATTTTCAATTGCCGCTTCCACTTCCCGCTCCAAAACTCGGTATGCTTCGTAATCTTTATATTCTTTTGAATGCACAAAAGAATCTTCAGCTATATTTCCCTTGGGGTTTGAAATGGTTTTGGTTGCAGGATTTCCTTGTCTATTTGCAAAAACTTCATCTAAATCATACTCCACAAATGCGCCCAACTGATACGGATTGGAAGAAACCCAAACTTTTCGGCTTTCAGGCTTAAAAACAATGCCGTGGTGCGCCAAAAGTTGGTTTAATGCTTTTTCATTGCCAAAACCAATCTCTTTGTCGTCCAATCCTTTTTTGTTCCGAAGAATGGCAACGGCATCTGCAACATTCAATTTCTCGTCTTCTGAAATCAATTCTTCCATTCTTTCAAAACGGTACATCGAGTGGCTTTCTTCAATCCATTTCAAATTTCGTTCATCGTTTTTATACGCCTCACTTTGAAAGTGGTTGCTGCAGATCAGTTCATCGGTATTTTCAACTTCGTAAACGCCAAAATTATCCGGCGCCACTTCAATTATCGCCGCTTTCTTGTCTTTCGCACTGCCCACAAAAATAGCTTCGGAAACAAAAACTTCTCGCTTTTTTGCAATTTCTATCGCTTCGTCAATGGTTGACGCATATTGCAGAATCTCGCGCGTAACTATGGAAATGGGCGTTTTCGCAACCAGCGGAATTTCAGATTTTCCAGCGTTTATCGTTACCGTCAATCCTTGGTCGTTCATCCCGGAAACCACGCCCATCATCCCGCCCCAAGTAACCGACATAAATTTGTGGCCTTCGGAAGGGTTTACGAAAGCAATTATTTTTTCCTTCGCAAAATCATCGCCTGCGTAAAAGTCGAAATTTCTGCCAATCAGCAATTCGCCGTCCACTGTTTTATCACCCCAAACGGCAAATGAGGAACAGCCCACAAGCATCAAATCCTGCAAAGCATGGCCAATATCGTGGGCGCCGTGCAGGTAGAGCAACCGCAAATAAGGTTCGCCAATCTCACTGAAATTTGAAGACGAAAACTGCGAAAGCCCATAAATTTCGGTTTTGTATTCCTCTGGAATGTGGAGGTACATTTTGCGATTGTACCACGCCAAAAATTTACGCAGCAAATATTGTTGGGTTTTTGAGGGCACCAAATCTTCCACTTTATTAAAGAAAATGGCTTCCTGTTTTTGCATCAAATCCTGGGTAAGGCTTCCCGTGATTTTGCCAATTTGCAAGGGGTTTCCTTCCACGTAAAGTTCCCATTGGCCTTGTTTATTTTTTAAAAGAAAATTGTCTCCCGCAACAAAAGTGGAATCATTGATTTTTACTTTTTCGGGAATTGTTGCATCGTAACCACTTACATCGGGCCGATCGTGGAGGGATTTTGAAACCCCGCATGAATTCAGAAAAATAATCAAAAACGCAAGCGCGAAAGATTTTTCCAAATATTTCATTTTTTAACTAGCTTGATTTTTCAGTTTGGCCGCGCGACGGTTTGTTTTTGAAAGAGTTCGTTTTTCCTTAAAATCGATCCATTGCTGTCCGAAGGATTTACGCATCACATTTTCAAAATGGCGCATAAAGAACACGTTGTAAAGCATATTCCCAAAACGCCCCAAATGCCGTGGAAACGCGCGGAGCGTCATCGAAAAACCGCCGTCCAAATATTTTATGTAGTGCCAATAGCCACTGGGCATGTAGAGTGCATCGCCGTGTTTCATGGTGGCGTGCAGTCCTTCCAAATATTGCAGGGCGGGATATTTTTTAAAATCGGGATGGTCCAAATCGATGCTTTCCAAATTGTGGACGGCGAACGGAATTTTATACAGAAACTTTGTCTGTTTGGGCGAAAAAAGCAGGACGCTTTTTGTTCCGTGAAAATGAAAATGCACCAAATCTGCCAAGTCCATATCGTAGTGCGGCAGCACTTTGGAGCCTTCGCCGCCGAAGAAAAGCACCGGAAGGCGTTTAAAAAATTTTAAGCCAATATCGGGATATTCAAAGTCTTTCAGCAGTTCGGGAAGCTTCACTTTTAAATCGTAAAAGAAAATGCGCAGGTCGGTGGGTTTGGTTTTTATCAATTCGATGTAATCCGCCATTTTCATTTCCGTGGCCGGTTCTGCGGAATTTTGTTTGCCTTTGGTGGGCTCGTTGTTATAAAGGGGAACCACTTGATCGCCGGCGTGTTGCTGGATGTAGTCCAAATTCCATTTTTGGAAAGCCGCCCAGTTTTGCGTCAACCCCTCAATCAAAACCGGTTTTTGGGGTTTGTGGTAATTTTTGATAAAATCTTCTTTTGAAATATTCCGGACCCGCTCAATGGGTGTTGTTTTGATATGTCCCATCTTCAAAAAAATTAGGTGATTTCTTCCTTTTTCGTGGCTTCCAAAATTTTGTTCAGCAAATATTCGCCGCCCAAAATTTCCGAACACGTAACCACGCCACTGATAGTAACGCCCAAAATGCCGTGCATATTTAAACTTTGTCCCGTAAAATATAGATTTTTGATTTTGGTCCGCGGCGAAATGAAGGATTTTAAAGGATTGTTCGCGTCCTTCACATAACCATACATCGACCCATTGTTGCTGCCAATATAATCGCGGTAGGACAAAGGCGTGGACGAATAAACCGCTTCAATACAATCGCGAAGGTTGGGGAATTTCTTTTCCAATTCCTTGATGATAATTTCCGATTTGTGGGCTTTGAATTCTTCGTAGGTCTGGCCGCGGTCGTTCTTTTGTGCGGCCGTATTAAAGGTGTCTATCCACGGTTGCATTTCCTCAAAACGCATATAGGTCATCACCGTAATATTATCGCCATATTCGGCCATATCCTTTTTGATTCCCATAGAAATCATATAGGCTTCGGGCCAACTTTCCTCGGTGTAGTTGTGAACATTCCAAATGGAGCGGTAATCCTTAAAATGGTAGTAGTTATAGTTCAGATATTTAAAAGTATTGGGTTTCAGCACCAAGTAAAGACTGAAGGCGGCGATGGTGCTCTCGATATTTTCGATGCGGCTCGTATAGGACTTTCTGAAATTTTCCTGCCCAATCATTTCCAAGGTTATTTTTGGATCGACGTTGGAGATAAAAATATCGCCGTAAATTGTTTTCCCATTGGCGGTCTGCACGGCCGTTACCACTCCATTTTCAGTCTCAAAGTTTGTAACCTCGTGGCGTTTGAAGGCTTTTCCGCCGTTTTCGCGAAGTCGCGCCAGCAATGCTTTGGTGATTTGGCTTCCACCGTTTATGCAGCGGTAGGAACTTTCAATATAGGAATTTACGGAGAGCGCGTGCATATAGAACGGCGTGCGCTCCTCCCCCGCATACAATAAATTGCTGCCGCCCAAAACCGCCCGAAGTTTTTCATTTTCAGTAATGGAATCAATAAATTCCTTCGCCTTTACTTCAAACAGGGAAGTATTTTCATAATAGGGCTTGCCCAGTTTTAAGCCATAAAGCGGAAAAAAACTGCAGGTTTCGTGCATCTTCTCGCAGTAGGCATCAATGGCTTTTTCTTCTTCGGGAAAATCCTTTAACAGGGCTTTTTTGAAATTTTTGTATCCTTGGGCGTGGCAATATTCGTTGGGATCGCCGTCAAAAGTGATTCTGTCGAAACCAAGCTCGTCCATTTTTTTGAGGGTGATATCGTCCAAAATATCCAAATACTTAAAATAGCTGTAAAGATTTTGCCCTTCGGAAAGACCACCGATGTAGTGGACGCCAGTGTCAAAAATGGTTTTATCGCGAACGAAGGTTTGGAGGTTGCCGCCGAATTGTTGGTTCTTTTCCAGCACGCAAACGCTGTAGCCTTCGCGAGCGAGGATGATTGCCGAAACCAGCCCTCCCAGACCGCTACCGATGATTACCACATCATATTTTTCCGTCATTTTGCTGTGTTTCCCGAGGGTTTAAAAATACTTAAATTCGAAGTTCGATACACATTTTGATAGCCTAAGGTAAGAATATTTTCGGTATGCGAAGAAACACAATTTTTTAGGATGACGATGGTCGCTACTGCACGGTCCTCGAGCTGCGAAATGATTTCCGAAACCATTTTTTCAGAAGAAATTACTACGGTATCTACGTTGGTAATCAAGGTTGCCGAAATAGTATCGGTAAAATAAAGCCTGCCGTATTTTTGGGTAAGGTAGCTGTTTTGAAGTATGGTCCGCGTTTCGTCATCTTCAATTAAGCTGAAAATCTTTCGGTCCGGTCCATCGAGCGCCAGGAGAAAATCGAGCTGTCCGGAATCTTCCGAAAGGTGGGCAATGGTTCCGCTTTTTTCCACACGGCGCATCACTTCGAAATAGATTTCGGAATTTTCCTTTAAATCATTTTTCACATTTCGATAAAGTGAATCACCTTTATAGCGGTATTCTTCCAAAACAATTCCATGGAAATAGTTCGGGCCTTCCATCTTTTCGCGAAGTTTTAAAAATTCACTTTTAAAATACGCGCCTATTTTTTTTGCCTGCTGCGTATGGTTTTCGCCAAAGGAAGTGTCTTCAGCTTTTATTCGCGGCAAAATTTCAACCGTGATGCTTCCATCCTTAATTATAAAACTTCCCTTTGGGTTTACCTCGCTGTTGCCGTGGATCAAAACGGGGAGTATGTCTAAATGGAACTCCTTCGCCAAAAAGAAAGCGCCTTTGTGGAACCGCTTGATTTTATTGCTCTCGCTGCGGGTTCCCTCGGGAAAGGCCATCAGCGAGTAGCCTTGTTTTATTTTCCTTTTAAGGGGTTCCAAACTGTTTTCAATACCGCTGGAAACCGGATAGAAATCGGCACGTTGCACGGCCTTTCCAAAAACGGGCGAATTATAGACCCAATCGTTCACCAAAAAACAGATTTTTGGATGCAACATTCCCACCGCCAAAATATCGAGGAAGGAGGTGTGGTTTGCAATAATTACGGCAGGTTTTGAAAAATCCTCGCCAACTTCATTGATTACTTTTTTCTTTACAAACGGATTGGTATAAAGCACCGACTTGAAAAATTTTGCAATCACCTTGTGAAACCAGCCCATTTTAATTTTTTTGCTGATGGGAAGCAGCGGCATCAGCGTAACGCTGTAAAGGGAAAGACAAATGCCGCCCAGCCCGAAATAGCCAAAGGAAAAGAGCGAATGCACAAACATCCGCGGGGTAATGGGGCGTTTTTTGGGGCTGCCGATAAAAAGTTTGAACAGCAAGGGCTGCACTGTAAAGGCGGTAACCATTGCCGAAAAAATGCCAATAATCGAAACGATGGAAATGGAATAGAGCGCAGGATGTTTCGCAAAAACCAACACACCAACACCGAGAATGGTGGTCAAAACCGAAAGCATAATGGAGGTTTTGTGCGTGGCCATTACCTTTTCGCCGGTGCGCAATTCCTTCAGGAGGCCTTTGGTCATAAAAATGCTATAATCGATTCCCAAACCGAAAATGAAGGTGGAAATAATAATGTTGAAAATGTTGAAATGAATGTTGAAAAGACCCATTATCCCCAATGTTAAAAACCAAGTGATAAAGATGGGAATGGCCGTTACGACCGTGAGCGCAAAACTTCGGAAGAAAATAAAAAGGATGAAGAGCACGGCCAGCAAACAATACCCAATCAGGCTGTTGAAATCGTTCTTCAAATTCCCCAAAAAAGTTTCGTTCATTTCCTGCCGGTCAATAACGAGGGTATTCGGAATATTTTTAAAAGTAGATTTTATTGCCGAAGCATTATCGTCTTCAAGTTTAACAAGCGTTGTAATTGTGGTAAAATCTGCTTCGGTGGTGATGTAGTCTTCCAAAAGCACGGAAGGGATTTGCTGATAATCCTCGGGTTTCAACGTTTCGAAATCGTCCTCCAAAAAAGTGTAAAACCTATTGAAAGTCGTGGGTTTGAAGCCGCGCTCTTCCCCGCTTTCCATTAAATTGGTTTTTAAATTTTCCTTCCTGCTTTCACTCCAAAATTGTTGCCATTGCGCTATTTTTTTCCGTTGGTCGCGCTGCGAATGTACCAAAGCGCCAATGGAACTGAAACTGCTGATCTTGCCCTCTTCTTTCAGAAGTTCCAAGGTTTCGTGTATGGAATCGTTCAACTGCAGCGTGCCTTCCACCGATTTTCCGTAGGTAGCCAGATAGACCGATTTTGAGGAAATGTCGGTCAGCGCATCCAAACGTTGCATCGCGGCTTTGATTTCAGCCGGCTCATAGTTCAATTTGGAAATATCCTTATCAAAAACAACGCGATGATAGGTGAAAATACTTAGGATAAAAATGAGCGATAAACCAATCAGCAAGGCTTTGCTTGTGTGATAGGGATACTCGGCTACCTTGTCCAAAACAGTAATTTGCTGCTTTCGCGAAAGCGGATTTTTATAGACCAGCGGAATAAAAAAAAGCGCAAAAACGGAAGCTCCCAAAACGCTAACCGCCGCAAAAATGCCCAAATCCTGCAAGGCCTGCGAATCTAAAAACAGCAGACAGAGAAAGGCCAAAGCGGTGGTCAAACTGCTCATCAAAATGGGTTCGGTTACGTCGTCATACAGGCTGCGCAACGCCTCGTTGTTGCGAATGTGGGTTAAAATGTGCAGGGAATAATCGAGGGTTACCCCCAACAACACCGAGCCAATGCCCAAGGAAATTGCCGAAATTTCACCCCGAAAAAGATATAAAAACGCCACCGCCAAAAGTCCGCCGAAAAGGGTGGGCACAAAAAGAATAATCGGCACGTAGGGTTTTCGATAAAAAAAGATAAAAACCAGCACCAATAATGTTAGGGCGATGCCGACCGTAAATTGGATATCGTTTTTTATTTGTTGGGCATTGGCAACGGCGATCAAGGCTGCGCCGAAAAATTCGCTGCGAACCTTGCCTGCATATTTCCGGTCCAATTTTTTTTGGAGGCCGTAAAGCTGTTCGGCAAACTTCGAGTTTTCGGCCGTTTCGCTGCTGGAAAATTTTGGGGTAATGAATAGCAGAATGTTCTTTTCATCGCGACTCACCAAAAAACCGTCCTTCAAAATAAAATCGTCCGTAATGCCCAATTGGCGCAGTTTCTTCAAAGCAATAAACGAAAACCCGAGCGGATCCCTTAAAATAAAATCCTTTGAAACAATGCCCGAAGGCGAAATGAGCGTGCGGTAGTTCGCCTCCGTTCGGGCGGAAATACTGTCTTTTTGAAGTTTTTCGGCAATGGATTTATAATCTTCCTTTTCCAAAAACAGCGGTAGGTTTTCATATACAAAATCCATGGTTCGCTGCAGGTCGTCGTCGTTAACCTTCCCGCGGATGTAATTGATATAGTTGCCGGAATGGGCGTGCAGACTATCGACAAACTCGGTAGCATATTGGGTGAGTCCATCAACGTTCGTGGAATCGCTGCGGTGGATGGTTACAATAATTTTATCGGTAAAATTTACCGTCTTCAACACTTTTTGAAGATCGCGATTTTCGCTGTTTATGGGAATCAATTTTGAAATATCCTCTTCAAACCTGATTTTGGAAACCAAAAACACCAACCCGAAAAGCACCAAAAAAAGCAGCAATGCACTGCCAATTTTGTTCTTTTTTAAAAATTGGTATGTTCCAAAAAACCATTTACCCATTTTCCACTATCTTTTTTCTTTCAAATAGGCTTAAAAATAAATATCCAAAAAGGCCACAAAAAAACGCTGCCGAAACGGAAAGCGCAAAACTGCCAACAAGATAGGATTTTAAATATTTCACCAGTTCCAAACTGGGATCAATTTCGTTGATGGTCAGTACAAAATGTTCGCCCAAAATCCAACTTCCCAATTTTAGGCTGAAGTAAAGAATTAGCGGAATGAAGGGCGGCAGGCTAACGTTTGAAAAAGCGAAGGCGATCACTTTGTTCAAATTAAACAGGATTGCCAAAAACAATACCACCACGGTGTGGAAACCCCACAGCGGGGAAAGGCCAATCAAAACGCCCAAAGCAATGGATAGGGCCTTTTTTTTCGGAGAATCCTCGCTGCCCAAAAGGTCTTCCATCAAAAACCTTTTAAAGCCTTTTTTTTTTAATTTTCTGAAAAGATTTCGCGGTTTTATATACAGAAATGTAAGGAGTACAAACCACGTATTCAGAATGCTGATCCGCGTAAAATCCTTAAACGGCCGGAAATGTGACACACGGTCTTCCAGTTCATAATGCACTTGAATGGGAATATTTTTCACCTCGATGCCGCTCCAAGCTGCTTTCACGATGGCCTCAATTTCAAATTCAAATTTTTTGGTGTGGAATTTCAATTTTTTCATCGCGAAAAGCGGATACAATCGGAACCCAGATTGGGTGTCCTGCAATCGAATTCCGGTTTCTACCCAAAACCAAAAGTTGGAAAACTTGTTGCCAAAACTGCTTTTTTTCGGAACCCCGAACTGGGTCATATTCCGCGCGCCGATCAGCAGCACTTCTTTGTTGGCGGTATTTTCCAAGGCTTCAATAAAAGTAGGCAGATCGGCAGGAAAATGTTGCCCGTCGCTGTCGATGGTTATTGCATAACGATAGCCCAAATTGTTGGCGTGTTTAAACCCTTGGCGCAAGGCGTTGCCTTTGCCCTTGTTTGGCGACAGATGGATTTGTTGGATTTCTGGAAATTGGCCCAATATTTCCGGGGTGGAATCGGTGGAACCGTCGTTTATCACAATTATATTTTCGGTGTAAACCAAAACGCCTTCAATAACCGTTTGTAGCGTTTTGTAATTATTGTAGGTAGGAATAATTACGCAACATTTCAGGTTTGTAAAGTTTTCTGAAAGTAGTTTTTGGTCCATTTGGGAATTTCGGTCTCTGCGTTCTCTGCGCCATTGCAGTTTTAAAATTTACCGCAGGGGCGCAGGGGGTGCAAAGCAAATATAGGTTTTAGCGAGGTAAAAAAGTAATAGGAAGACTTATTTTGTTTAAACAAAATAGCAGTTAATTAAACTTACTTTTTTCGTCGGCCTCAAAATTTCCCGATTCCATCACAAATTTCTTTATAATCCCTTTTAATGTTGAAGAAGAAATAGAGTCATAATGCCTCAAAATAAAGGCTTTATCTTCCTCGATATTTTTATGGTAGCCAAGAAACTTCGGGGAGTTTTCCTGTACGCCCAACCGAAGGTAACGGATTTCAATATTGGAAGAATCGGCTTTTACGGCATCTTCAATCAAGGCCACCCCTTCCTTAAAAAAATCTTTTTTGTCGCTATTCTTTTTTGCGAATTTAGCCTCCACCGTTAAAACCGCCCCCTTATAAGCCAGCACTACGGGTTTGCCGGAATTTCCGATTTTTTCGAGTTGCATCCTTAACTCTGAAGCCTTTTCACTATCCTTCACCGCTTCGGGGTATTGGGCGCGGATGGTCTTTAAATCCTGTGCGTTTCCAATGATGGACATTAAAATTACCAGTAGAATTATAGCTTTATTCATAATTTTTAATTCTTAATCCAATCCTTACAGGTCATTTAGAACCGTTAGGTTTTATCTACAATTTTAAACGAAGCGTTCAATTTTAAAGCCACCGTGTCTTCAAAAGTGGTGGTGTTTTTTACCTTCACTTCGCCATTTTCTTCAACTATATCGAGCATCAGCTGCAAATCGGGGTTTTTATCGGGATTGATAATCGCCATAAATTTTATGTTCGAAGAAACGGCCAAAAATAAATTTTTACCAGTTGCCTCTTCCGTCAGTTCCTTTATAATCTGAATCATACAAACGCCCGGCATCACCGGATTTCCGGGAAAGTGGCCCTTAAAAATTGCGTGGTCTTTGTTTAAATGGACCTTTGCCGAAATTCCTTCGGGAGTGGTTTCGGTAGCAGTGACTTTATATAATCCTTCGATGAGCATATTATTCTTTTTTAAATTTTTCCAAAGCTATCGTTAGCTTTATATTTTTGTCTTTTATGGAAATAAGATCTGCGATATTTCTTTCGTGGGAAGTAAACCCAATTTCCACTTTCTCCTTTTTTTTTGTGGTGTTTACAATCTTTTCAAGCCGTTCGGGATCATCGTTTAAAAAGTAGAAATTAAATCGGTCTCCATCCGTGGTTTTATAAATTCGTTGATTTTCAGCTTGAAAAACACCCGAAACTTTTGCTTTTTCAGTTACCAGCAACCTGAAATCGTCCTTTAAAATATTTACGATAAACTTCTTATCCAAATCGTCCACTATATAATGCTTCGTAAAAGTATCTTCTTCAAACTGAAAATCAAATAGTTTGCTGCCAAATTCGGTCGTGAAAACCACGCGATGGCTTTCGGGGCCCGTTTTTTTTATGATTAAAACGCCACCGAAATTCTTTTTGTAAACTTCAATTTTAGCCTTGTAAATATAATCTATCGACGGGTCGGAAAAATAGGGATTGGCAACCTCGACGGTATTACTTTGCACTTGCCTCAAACCTTCCGTAGTAGGCAAGGAACACGAGGCAAAAAGCAAGACCGAGAAACAACTAATTGCTAAAGGCCGCATCATTAATGGGTAAATTTAGGGTTCGGTTGCTAAAAACAATTCGGGTAAAATCCTGTGAGGGTTCCACCATTTTCACCTCAAAAACCTGTGCGTCGTCCTTATTGAAAAGCAATTCAAAGGAAGCGATGTAGCCCGCAATTTTTTTGTCCTTCGGCACAAAAACCGCTTTGTTATATTTTGGAGCTTTGACGAAGGAAACCGAAAAATCGGCATCGCTGAACATATTGCCCTTTACGCTACTCACTATTAATTGGTTCAGTTTTTTAAAGAGCTTGCTGTTGCCGATATCCACTTTGCTTTTCGTGCCGCCGTCGTTGATGAGCAATTGCTCTTCCTTAAAAACTACGCTATATTGGTAGGGATTGGTGTATTCCCACTTCACCAAATTGGGGGCTTTGAAAAGCATTTTTCCTGATGTTTTAACGTCATCCGCCAAAAAATCGAGGTGTTTATATTGTATAAAATCGGTTTTAATAGTTTTAGTTGTTTTTGCCGAAGCAATGACTTTTTCTTTAAAAGCCGCAATTTCCGAAGCATTCATCGCAACATCCTGCGCCTGAATCGTACTGCTAAAAGCAATAAAAAATAATAATAGAAAATTAGTACGCATAGGCCTCAATTTCAAGCAGCCGCTCTACGGGAACCGACTGCAGTTTGTGCGGTGGCAAAGTTAACAATAACCGTTCCAATACGGCAACGGTTTTGGCGCTGCTGTCGTGCAGTAAAATAACATCTCCGCTCCTTAAATGGGAAGTGATGCGCTTGAAAATTTTTTCTTCGGAAAGATTTGTAGTGTCAAAGCTGCGTTTGCTCCATCCGATGGAACAATGGCCCGTGATTTTCAAAGCCTTTTTGATATTCGGATTGGTTACGCCGAAGGGAGGCCGAAAAAGCTTAAGCTCCCTTCCCGTTATTTTTTTTAAAATTGAATTGGTTTGCATCAATTCCGCCGCAACTTTTTCCGCAGAAAAAAAACCAAAATTTTTGGAATGCGAATAAGAATGGTTGCCGATGGAATGTCCATCCGCGATAATTTGGCGCACGATTTCGGGATGCCTTTCAGCGTTTTTTCCTATCAAAAAAAAGGTGGCCTTTGCACCGTGGGTTTTCAGCAATTCCAAAACCTTTGGCGTGAATTCGGCGTTTGGGCCGTCATCAAAAGTGATGGAAATATGCCCCTTGGAAGTTTTATAGTTGTGGTTGAAGGATCGCAAATGATAGTTCCATTTTATTTGGAAGGAACCGATGGCGGTAATCAAAACCCAAATAAAAACGAAAAGAAGATAGAGCCACGCAGGAACGTCACCGAAAAAACCAGCCAGCAGCAGCCCAAAAAAAACTGCCAAAGCCAGCGCGTTTATAGTGTAAAACCTCAACATTTTCGCAATAGAACGAGACTGTGGTTTTGGCCGCGGTATTGGTTGTAGCACAAAACCGTTTTTTTGGCCGAAGAATCCAAATGGTTGATTTTTACGATTTCGGGAACCGATTGTGTCCTTAAAATTTTTGAGGCCAGCCAAACGCCAAAAGCCGAAACAGTATTATTCTCACCAACCAAATGTTTGTAAAAAACCTGTTGGGTGTTGCGGAAAATTCCCTCGGAAAGTTGGTGGTAGAAACCGTCAAAATCCACATCGCCGTTGTTGCCCAAAACCACTACATCAATGTCCCCAATCTTTAAATTATGGGCTTCCAAAAAAGTTTCAATGGTTTCGGGAACCCTTTCCTTTGAAAGCGTATTGAAGGTTTCAACAGCTACCAATTCGGCGTAACAGCTTTCCATTTTCTCGTTGGAAACCACAAAAAAAGTGGCGCCTTCGCTAAACACGGCGCCGCGGGTTTTGGAATTTAAAATTTCGGAAATCGAGAGCGGCTCAGGTTTTATGTGGTTAATCAAACGGTGCACTTTGGTGGTGTGCTCGCCCAATTCTTCCACCCCGCCAACCAAAATGTGCTCGGCCTCCTCATTTTCGAGCTGCATTTTTGCGTCGAGCAATGCGGATTCAAAAGAAATTGCCGAATGAACATAGGTGAAGTTATAGGCCTTACATTCCATTCCCAGCGCAATCTGCCCCGCAACGGTGTTGTGCGTACTTTGAATAAAGGAGGTTGGCGTTAAGTATTGTTCGTTATTGTCAATGATGGCACTCACAAATTTTTCAGAATCGATCATACAGCCCATCCCGGTGCCGGTAATAATGGCGTCCACGGTTTCAATTTTCGCTTCGTCCATTGCAATTTTTGAAGCAACGACTCCCATTTTTATGCCCTTTGCCATTCTTCGGGCGGCAGCCGGCGGAATGTATTGTTTATAATCGGGATCCTGCGCAAAGATTACCGTTTCGTTATAATCGGTGATTTCACTCAAAAAAGCACCATTATCATAGGTTTTTTGGGGCGAAATGGAAGCGATGCTATTTATGTAAACTTTCTTCATTAAACTTCCTTAGAAAATATTACCGTAGAGCAATTTCCACCAAAACCCAGCGAATTGGACAATACGGTTTTTAAATTCTTTTTCTTTAATTCCGTTTGTGGAACCATTGAAAATTCCTTCATCGGGGTTTTGAAATTTAGGTTTGGAAAGATAACGTTATTTTGAAGTGCCAAAACGGAATAAACCGCTTCAATTGCCCCAGCAGCAGCCAAAGTATGGCCCGTATATGCTTTTGTTGAACTGAATTCTGGCATTTCATCGCCAAAAATTCTGAGTATGGCGCGCCCTTCCGAGAGATCATTATTTCCCGTCGCGGTGCCGTGGGCGTTTATGTAGTCTATTTCTGTGGGTCTTAAACCTGCCACTTTTAAGGCTTTTTCCATCGCCAAAGTCGCGCCGTCGCCATTGTCTGATGATGCCGTTTGGTGGAAGGCGTCATTGGCATTGCCATAGCCTTTTACGTAGGCAAGTACTTTTTTATTTTCGGCGTTTACCACTTCATCGCTTTCCAAAACGAGGAATGCAGCGGCTTCACCGAGATTCAAACCCTTTCTATTTTCGTCAAAAGGTGTGTTATACGTATCGCTTAAAATCATCAAGGTCTTAAAACCGTTGATGGTAAATTTGGAAAGACAGTCCGCGCCGCCCACCAAAACCCGATCCAGCTTTCCGGATTTTATCAGCCGCGCTCCCAGCATAATAGCGTTTGCTGCCGAGGAACAGGCCGTGCTGATGGTGGTGACCAAGCTTTCGTCTATCCCCACCTGTTCCGCGATTTTTTGGGTAGAGTCGCCCGCGTGGTGGCTTTCAATATATTTTTGGGTCGCGCTGTCGGAAAGGTATTCGTAATAATATTTTTCGGTCATATCCATCCCGCCAACGCTGGTGCCGGAAACGATGCCCGTTCTGTATTTGTTGACGTCGGTAATCCCAGCGTCGGCAAATGCTTCTTTTGCGGCTATTACCCCCAACATCGCGGTTCGGGAATAATTGTTTTCGGGGGGAAGTTTCAATTGGGCGATCAATTCGTCATTGGTAAATTTTACCTCGCCAACCATAATCTCGTCCCGCTGAATGGTTTCAACATTATCAACGCGGGTAATCCCCATTTTTTCAGCAATAAGCGCGTTATAATTTTCCGCTACATTGTTGCCAATGGCTGAAATAATGCCCATTCCGGTTATGGCTATGCCTTTACCCATTTTTTTAAATATAGAAAAGACCTAAAAGGAGATTTTCATTTTTTGAGATGCAAAAAGAAAATAACGCCTCGCAGGTCCGTTCGAACAAAATTATTTGGTGCGGTGCTCTTCAATATAATCGGCCATTACCTGCACCGATTCAAAAATCTTCCTGCCTTCTTTGGGGTCGCTCAAACGGATGCCGTAATCTTTGTCCAGCATCACAATCAGTTCGAGGGCATCGATGGAATCTAGGCCAAGACCGTCGCCAAAAAGGGCGTCATCATCGGCAATGTCTGAAACCGCAACATCTTCAAGGTTCAATTGTTCAATGATCTTCGCTTTTAATTCTTCTTTTAATTCGCTCATAATCTTTGGTATAATCTGTTTATTTCTTCGGTTTTATGTTCAATTTTGCCATCCTTTCCCACCAAGTAGAGAAAGGCTTCATAGTGGTCTGCATCAAAATCTACCCAGCCGCACAGCGCTTTTTCTGCTTTCGCGTTTTGCAATAAACTGTTGGCATACAGTTGCAAGTGTTCTGCATTAAAGCGGTCAAAGATAAAAAAACTATTTTCAGAATACAGCCTATGCCGAATACTTATCTCGCCTAGGCAAATATTTGGCAGGGTGTACACAAAAATCGCCGGACTGGGGAAATATTCCGCATCGTTTTCAATGGCGGCTTGGTGTTTTCGGTCGGTGTCCAAGCTGGCGGCCATGTTAGAAAAAACGAGGGCTATGTTATTTTCCATTTCCGTTAAATCTTCTTCTTTGAGCAATACATCGGTAGCCAAAAAGGCGAGCTTGCTGAGATTGTCCATTTTGAAAAACTTGGAGTAATCTGTTTGAAAAAATTTATAGGCGTTTTTTATAAAAGTTGAAAAATCCCCAGATTCATCGCTGAAAAGAACATTGCCATTCACTGAAATCCTTTGGCTTTTTAGGTGACAATAATTCGCTATATAAAATTTTTCAATCAATGCTTAAAAATTAAAGGGTTGCTTTTTTTCAAAAAATCCGACTTGCAGATTTTGTGGCTTTTTCGCAAACCAACATCGTGTGATATTCGCCTAAGGGCAGGTCGTTTTTGATTTTCAAGCCTGCTTTTTCAATTAATCTTTGAAACACGGTGGATGCGTACATTTTGCTGTTTCCGTTGGCAAGCACGGTAAAGTAGAGCGAGGTTGCTTCCAAAATAAACTGGGAAGCGCGAAAAGCTTGCCGGTCGGTAAAGGTTTCCACGATTATCAATTCGGCGTCGTCCTCCATAGCTTCCGCGCAGGTGGTCAAAATCTTCACAATTTCATCTTCCGAGAAACAATCCAAAAATTGGCACATCCAAATAAGGTCCGCACCGGTTGGGATAGCTGGGTTTTCGGAAAGCCAATCAATGGCGTGGCCGGAAATCCGGTTTTGGAACCCGTATGCCTCGGCATTTGCCTTTGCCATTTCCAATTGGCCCGGAAGATCGACGATGGTAACGTTTACATCTTCATCAAAGGCGCAACATTTTAAAGAGAATTTTCCCGTGTTTCCGCCCACGTCGAAGAGATTTTTGGGTTTTCTTTCAAAAATTCGCTCCAAAGCTTCTCCAAAGATATCATCGGAATAATGGTGGTCAAAATCAAACCACGATTGCTGTTCAACGGGTTTCAGTTGGGAAAGGCCTTCATAGATTGTTTTCCATTGGCCCAACTCCTTCAACCCTTCCGGTTTACCATTTTTTATGGAATCGTGCAGGTGAAACAGGCCTTTGTAGCAAACGTCGTTCGCAAAATTGAGGTTTACGCCTGCGGTGGTGTTGTAATTTAAAAAATAGCCCACCTTGGTGAGCTCATACCGACTTTGGACATTCTTGCTGACAATGTTCGAGGTTTCGGCAATTTCGAGCAGCACTCCCACGCCATAGGGCGTAATGGAAAGAGCACGAGAAATTTCCTCCACCGTGGGGCCGCCCTGGTCCCGTTTTTCAAAAATAAAATCGAGGATTCCCAATTTCCGCAGCGAAACCGAGGCTTGGAATACAAATGGCGCGAAGGCAATGCGGTGGGCTTCTTCCAAAGCCTCGACAGCATTCATTTTTTTGGTTTGACTTATCATTTTTTTGGTTGGTTAGTTGTTAATTTTTTCAAAGAGAACCGCCGTATTGCAACCGCCAAAACCTGAGGCCGTCTTCAAAAAAACCGTTAGCTCTTTGCTGGTGTTTTCGGTTATAATATGGATTCTTTTTGAGACCCCAAGGTCGGAAAATCCCTTGGAAGAAAAAAGCATATTCTTCGCCATAAAATGCATCGCCACAATCGTTTCCAACAGGCCGGAGGCGCCCAATGTATGGCCAAAATAGCCTTTTAAACTATTGAGCGGCACGTCTTCCATTCCCAATCGGTTGAAGGCGATGGCTTCCATTTCGTCGTTAAAAGGGGTAGCGGTGCCGTGGGCAGAGATATAATCTACTTGCGAAGCGCTTAAACCGGCTTCCTTTAGGGCCGTTTGCACACTTCGAACAAGCCCCTCGCCCGTTCGCGAAGGCCCGGATATATGATTGGCATCGTTGCAGGTGGCATCGCCCAAAATGGCAACCGCTTCCTTGGGCAGATTTTCTGCGGAAGAAGTAACCAAAGCGCTTGCCGCCACTTCGCCTAAATTAATTCCAACCCTATTTTTGTCATAGGGTTTGCAAGGTTCTGCCGATAGGGCCTGAAATGAATTAAAGCCCGAAAGGATAAATTTGGTCACCAAATCACCACTGGCAATAAAAATGTGGTCATATTTTCCTTCGGAAATAAAACGCTTTGCTGCAGAAATTGCCAAAACCCCAGAAACACAGGCATTGGAAAGCACAATCGCTTCATTCTTAAAACCGAAAAAATGTTGGATTGTTTTTCCCAATTCGCTTAGATAAGCCCGACTTTCAGGGAAATTGCTTTTTGGCTCAAGCGCGTCAATATTTCCTTTGGTGGTAGAAATGATCAGTCCCACTTTTTCATTCAAGGGAAGGTTGGCCGCATCGATGACCTTTTTTAGGGAAAGCAGCATCATTTGCTCCAATTTTGTAAAGGGGGAAGCATCCACGATTTTATTGAATTCCCTTTGCAGCACAACGGAGGCGATGATAGCGGCGCAAAAAGGTTCGGGCAGCAAACTGGGGTCCTCAAATTTTTCTAGCCCCGATTTTCCCTTGGAAATTGCTTCGACCACGGTTTCACTGTCAAATCCGAGGTTGCTCAAAATATTGTTATGTGATACGAAGATCTTGGCCATTTTTTTACAGTCCCATTTTCTTTTTCCAGTTTGAAAAAAACGGCGGCGGCGTTAGGGAGAGTTCCCCATTTTCGTCCAAAAAAACCTGTACGGTTTCGCCGCGGCACACCAACTGGCCTTTTGGATCGAAGATTTTATACCGGAAAACCATTTTTGCTGCGGGGGAATCCACAAAAGTAGTTTTTATGGTTGCCACATCGCCGTAGCGCAGGGGCAATTTGTGCTCGCAGGAAGACTTAACGATGGGCGAGGTAAAGCCGTTGGCCTTTTGTTCCAAATAGGAAATGCCGTGTTCGCGGCCAAAAGCTTCCCTTCCATCCTCAAAATATTGGATGTAGTTGCCGTGCCACACAATTCCCAGCGGATCGGTTTCGGTGAACCGCACCCTTATTTCCGAGCTAAAGGTTATTTCCTTTTTGGTTTCAGACGGCATTTTTTCTTTTGTTATAAATTATTGACAATAGGATGGTTGCAAGAAAAAAGAACAATAATAATAAAATTTCAGGGAGGATTCTCGCAAAACCGACATTTCTTAAAAACACATCATAAAACGCTTCCAATCCCCAATTCATCGGGGAAATTTTTGAAACGAACTGCATAAATTTCGGCATAACAAAAACGGGCACCCAAACCCCGCCGATGGCCGCCAAAATGACTACCGAAGTAGCGCCAAAAGGAGCCGCCTGTTCCTGTGTTTTGGCAACGGTTCCAATTAAAAGCCCCAACCCGATGGCGGCAAGCCCCGAAAAGAAAGCGACCGCATACAGCATTGGCAATTTGCCCGAAACATCCACCCCTGGAAGGCCGATGGCGGGAAAAAGAAAAATGCCAACCAGCAACATTAGCGTAAACTGCACCAAACACACCACGAGATAAACGATGGTTTTTCCGCCCATAATGGTAGCATAACTCACCGGATTGGTGCGCAAGCGAACGTAGGTGCCCTGCGTTCTTTCCTTTAAAAGATTGATGGACAAAGGAACGATGATAAAGAAAATGGCGAAAAGCGTCCAGGCCGGAACGTTGTGTTGGGCCGAATTTGGAATGATCTCTTCGTTGTTTTTGGTGGGAAGCATTTCCTTAAAAGTGATAAAACTTTCGGTTTCAAAAATAGGTTCGGCCTCGTCCTCGCCCAACTCGGTTTGAAAGGCTTTGTAAATACTCTGGGTTTCAATTTTTGAAATCATTTTGTCAATCCCATTTTTCACGGACGATTTAAAACTCATCTGCGTAGCCGGATCAAAATAGAGACGCACCTCTTTTTGTGGAATACTTTCTTTTTGGACCGCCAAACTATCTTCCTCCAACCCGAATTTTGACAGGATGCCTTCCACATTTTGGTCCACTTTCTTTTGAAGGGAAGCCGATAAATTTTCGGGAATCACGATAGCTAATTGATATTTTCCGGTGAAAACCGCCTCTTTGGCTTCCGTTTCTGTGGCTTTCTGAACGATTTCGAACGAATTGGATTCGGAAAGGTTGTCAATAATTTGGGTTGAAACGGCTCCTTTGTCGTTATCCACCAAAAGCACGGGAATTTTTATGTCGCTAATGGTTTTGAAGGTGCCGTCCTGCACGGTGGTGATTACAATCAAAAGCAGCAACGGCATAATAAAAAGAATGGCTATTCCGCCCAAATCGCGCCATAGCAAAAGCATTTCCTTATATGTGGACGCCCAGAGTTTATGCATAATCGCGAAGGGCCTTGCCAGTTTTGGCCAAAAATACCTCTTCCAGATTTTTGGCGCCAAGTTGATTTTCAATTAATTCGGAAGGAACTCCCTTTACAATAATTTCTCCCTTATCGATGATGGCCACGTGGGTACAAAACGACTCGGCCTCATTTAAATGATGGGAAGTATAGACAATGGTGGTGCCCTGTTGGTTCAACCATTTTAAATGGTCTATAATTACGTTTTTGGATTGAACGTCCACTCCAACGGTGGGTTCGTCCAAAAACAGCACTTTGGGTTGGTGCAGAATTCCGGCGATAAGATTTACGCGGCGTTTCATTCCGCCGGAAAAAGTGGCGGTTTTTTTATCGGCAAAGTTCGAAAGGCCCATGATCTTTAAATGTTCGGCAATAGCATTTTTGAGCGCGCCGCCTTTAAGGCCCAACATGCTTCCGAAATATTGCAGATTTTCAAAAGCGGTGAGGGTGGGGTAAAGTGCATATTCCTGTGGAACCACGCCAATCAACTGCTTCAATTGGTTTTTATGGTCGTGAAAATTCAATCCGTTTATGGTAAAGGAACCGGAGGTAGGCTTCAGCAAGGAAGTGAGCATGGAAATGAGGGTTGTTTTTCCTGCACCGTTTGGACCGAGCAGACCGTAAATTTCGCCGGTTTCCACTTTCAAATTGAGGTTTTTTACCGAGTAAAAATCGGCATTTTTGTATTTTTTTGAAAGTTGGTTTGTTTGTATCATTGTCCCCCTATATCCCCAAAAAGGGGACTTCTATCATTTTTTTACTTTTACTATGCCTCCCCTTTTAACGATTAACTCCATAACCATTAACCCTTTCACACCGCTTTTTTTAACTTCTTAAAAAACACCTTTTCCAAATCGGCAATATCGTCTAGCTGGTCAGCCACTTTATTGTAACTATCGGTTTGGGCGCTGCGGTTTTTGTAGATTCGGGAAGCTTCCAAAGCAAAATCGCGCCATAAATCGCCTATTTCAGTCATTTCTTTGGAAAGTTCAAGCAACTTGTCATTTCCCAAAAGTTTTCCCGCTTCCTGCAAAAAGGCTGCATAAATATATCGGAAACCCCCGCCGCCAGTGCCAATTTCCTCTTGCATCCGCACTACTTGCCCCAAATAATGGTTCGCGGTTTTAATGCCTTTCTGTTTTGGCCATTTACGGATTAGGCCGGCAATTTTTTTGATGCCCTTATAGCCCACATAGGAAACGGGCGCGAGCATCGAGCGGCACGTATCCTTTATTCCCGCCACAATGGCCTTTTCCAATTCTAAATTTTCGGGAAAGGAAATAGGGTAATACATATGCCCTTTCGGTGCAAAAGCGCCTTTGGCAAAACGCACTTTTTCAAGTTCCTTTTCGGAAAGGGAAGTTACATCCTCCATCACCGGGTCGCTAATTAAATAACGATCGGCCCGTTTTCCATACACCACCATATTGTGGGCGTTGAAATGGAAACGGTACTCATCGGGAAAATAAACCAGATTATAAACGCCCACCTGCAAACCAACGGGATTGTTTTTTTCGAGATTTTCATCGAGCCGTGCTTTTGCCTCCTTGGGATTGCTGAATTTTTCGCGTTTCATCTTTACGCCCGTGCGTTTGGCAAATTTCTTAAAAATATGTCCCGGCAGGGCGCGATAGGTAATCACGGGCGCGTGGTTTACCTTCAACAAAGGAATGTAACAAAACAATAGGCCGCTCCCAATCCCAAAAACCATCGGTTCACTGATGCTAAAACCATTGTGCTTCATCAAATTTGAAACTACGCCGTTTTCGCAGTGAGCGGATTGGTTATGGGTGAAGTTAATGATGGTTTCAGGTTTCAAGTTTCAGGTTTTTTTCTATTGTTAATTTGAATTGTATGATTTCTTCGGCAGTCCTAAACTTATTGATTCCTCAACTCATCGACTTTAATTCTTCAACCGAAACATTAAATGTTTCAGCGTATTTGTGCAATGTTTTTTCGCTTAATTTTTTAAAGACTGAAGGTTTAAAATGCCGTTTCACCTTCCACTGCCAAAAACCCACATAGCTGGCCAAAATGCCAATGTCCATTTTGTTCAGTTCCATAAAATATTCAATGGGACTTGTTTTTCCGGCCATTACCCTATTTTTCGCATCGGCAATCCGCTCGTTTATTTCTTGGATTGCATTGCTCAGGGCCACGGTTTTAGGTTCCCAGCCCGTACTGTTTTCTGTAATATATTCGCCGTTTTCGTCAACGGCATAGCAAAGTTCGCGGAAATTGGCCGATTCCAGATTGCTCTTGTCCTGGGGTACTTCGTTTTTCTTCATAATCAGACTTCATGGATTAAAAAATTCATGGTAGAAGATACAATTAATTTTTCATCAAGGAAGGTTTCGGCCTCGAGGCTACACAACGTTACTTCGCCGGTGTCAAATCGAGAGAGGAGTTTGGCATTGGTGACAATGGTCTGGCCGGCACTTGGAAGCTGGAAAATCTCAATACGTTTAATGGCGCTAATGTATCCCACGAGTTTGTTGCCGCTTCCCTCTAAATCGTCCTTTTCAAAAAAAGTTTGTCCCACGATTCCGGTTGCGGCCTGGGCAGCATTTTCAATGAGTCCGGCCTCCGATAGTTTTCCATCGTTTAAAAAAATGCAGGCCTCAGAAATATAAAATTGGGTCGATACGGAAATGGCATCAATGGCGAGCACCGAGGTGACCATAAGCATTGGCTCCCGATGCGGCAAATAATTGGATACATCTATATTTGAAACGTCCTGATTTTCCATTAATTGGCCAATACGGTTTTCATTTCGCTGGAAGCGATAACCTTTCCATCACATTCCGTTTCGGCAGTTACCAGCGTAACGCCCATAATGTCGTGAAGTACCGTAACGGTGGTCTTCAATTCCTGGCCGGCGGCGGGCAATTCCACTATTTCAGCCTTTTTAATGGCGCCAATATAGCCCGTTGGCGCAGGTTCCTTTCTTAAAAAATATTGATAGCCCGTGTACAGCGCCACCGTTTGGGCCATATGTTCAATTAGGCCCGGAGCGGTGAATTTTTTTTTATGGGTAAAAATGTTTTCTTCGGAAATGGTCAATCCCGCAATTACTTTTTTGTCCTCAAAATGAAGCAATTTGTCCACCATTACGAACGGCGCTTGCTGCGGAATCAATTTTCCGATGAAATCTTTGTCCGTTATTTTTCCGGGGAAACCATTCATTTAAACTACCGTTAAATAGGCGTATGAATATGCGAAACGCGCGCTTTCAGGCACTTGCAGAAAAATTTTATCGCCTTTTTTAAGTTTTCCGGAATGCACCAATTCTTCCAGCATTAAATAGATAGAACCCGCACCAACATTTCCAACCTTTTGCAGGTTTAGAAACCATTTTTCCCACGGCAAATGCAGGCCTTGGCGTTCTATTTCGTTGTAAAGATTTTCCTTGAAATAATAGGAAGAAATGTGTGGCAGGTAATAATCGATGTCGTCTTCCGTAATATGGTGCTTGGCCATGGCTTCTTTCATGCTCTCCACGCCTTTTTGAAGAATGTGTTCGCCCAGCAGTTTCACATCTTGTTTCATCGCGAATAGCGACATTTTTCCCCAAACCTCAGCGGGATATTCGCTCCATGGTTTTAGACTGCCATCGGCCTGTTTTTCGCCACCGGCATACATACAGGTATCCAACTCGAAAGCATAGCTGAAGCCCTCCATCCATTCAATTTTTAGGGGCAATTCGCCATTGGGCTCATTTTCCAAAAGCATGGCGCCAGCTCCATCGGAGAGCATCCATCTTAAAAATTCCTTGTTGAAGGCCAAGATGGGGTTTTCGTCAATTTGTTGCAAATGTGCTACTTCATCTTCAAAAATATCGGCTTTCATCCAAGAAGAAGTGCGTTCAGAACCCGTACAAACCGCATTGGCAACTTGACCAGCGCGAACCGCCAAATAGCCATATTTCAATGCGTTCATTCCGCTGCAACAAGCCCCCGAAGGGGAATTTATTTCGAGATTGCCATTTTTTAAAAATCCGTGGACCATGGCTGCGTGGCTGGGCAAAATTTGGTCGGGACTCGAGGTGCCACAGGACAGCAATTCGATATCGTTTTTATGAAACTTTTCATCACACAGGGCCTCCACCGCCTTTGCGGCAAGTTGGGCGTTATTATGGGTAACGTTGCCATCTTGATCGATGGCATAGTAACGCGTTTTAATTTGGTTGTTGCGAAGGATAATGCGCCTTGCCTTAGAGGTTTTGCCGTTGATGACCCCAAGTTTTTCTTCCATGGCCTCATTGTCAACGGGCTCGTTGGGCAAAAACTTCGCAATCCTTGTAATATATACGTTCTTCATTAATCTTGCTTTAATGCAACAGATGAATAATAGGCTTTATCCCGCTGTATTTTTCGATACCTCGGGAAATAAGTGAGCAAAAATACAACAAATACTATTGGTGCTATAAGCCATATTGCAAATAACAAATAATATTTAAAATATACGAGCCATTTCTTTCTTTCGGCGCCTTGTTTTTTAATCAAGTGGTGGGCCCATTTGGAAAAGACAACGTTTCCACGAAGGTCGGTGGCAATCAATGAGGGTTCAACTTTAACGGCCTCCAGTTTTAAAAGCTGGTCTTGAAGTTTAGCATAATCATTTTGAAGCACGGCACTTTTGATGGGCTTTCCAAACCGATCGGAATTTTTAATATCGGCATCGGAAACTCCGGGTTTTGGAAAAATCCCGAACATTCTGGTTTTTTTTCCGCCCATGAGCCAATGAACAATGGTGATGACGCTAATGTGATTGACATTCCTGTCCACCAAAGCGATGTTCCCCACCAAAACCGCCCCGTTCGCTACCAATAATTTCTTCACTTTTTCCTGGGCCATTATCCACATATTTCTATTGGCAGAAACCGTTACCACCGGCGTATCGGCCAACAACAGTTTTGCTTCGGCAGATTTTAAAAAGGAATTTACGGGAATGGACGGGGTGAGGTACCAAGTAGTGTAACCCAAAATCACCAAGTCATATTTTTTTGCGAGAATCTTAGATGGAAGGGACTCCAGTGGCGTTGGAATTTGAAGAAATGTTTCCGGAAAGGCGTCATAAAATTCCTCCTGCTTCCACGGAAAGGGAAATTTGGTTTTGGGGCGAATTTCGCAATAGGAAATGGAAACGTTTTCGTCCTTAATTGTTGAGGCAATATTTTTCAGAATATCAAAAAGTTGCCCGGTCTGGGAATAATAAACCACTAAAACTTCTTTCATTTGCTAACTGTTTCTTTCCCAAAAATCAAAATAGTTGAACCATTGTAGCGGATATTTCTGAAGCATCCATTCCACACTTTCCGTATATTTTTTGAGCAGCCCTTGGGCATCGCGATTTTTCACTTCGGTTTTCCGCGCGTATAGGTGGTAATGCCTGTTCGTTTCCTTCATAACATACACAAAAAGAACGGGTACGTTCAACCTACTGGCCAACAAAAATGGCCCGGCAGGAAAGTTTGCCTCTTTTCCGAGTAGTGTTTCGGTCATAACTTTTTGGCCTTTCATATACCGGTCGCCTGTGAAGCAGACCAACTCGCCATTGCTAAGTGCATTATTTATGTCGAAAATGTGCGACATATCGTCCTTTACCAAAATGAATTTTACCTTGGAACGCATGGTCACCTTCTCCATATATTCCTTTATATTTTTGTGTTCGGCATCGGTGGTAACCAAGCTAATTTGAGATCGGGTGTCGATATCCTCAAAAAAGAATTCGGCAATTTCAAAATTCCCAACGTGGGCGCTGATCATAATTCCCCCTTGATTTTTGTCGAGAAGCTCTATTATGTTCCCTACGCCGTCACATTCGTGGGTAAAATAATTTTTAAGGCCCGAGGAGATAGCGGCCTTATCAATTATGGTTTTGCCAAATGTAAAATAGCTTTTATAAATGCCCAGAAGGCTTTTGGGCCAGGAGTACTTTATCCTTTTGCGAAAATAATAATAAATGGATTGCGTACTTTTCCCAGCGAAGAAAACGTAGTAAAGCGCCACAAAAAAAAGGAGGCCGTAAGCAGCGCGAATCCCGAATTTTCTGATAAAAAATATAAAAATTTTATATCCTAAAACGGTTCCTTTGCTTTTGCCTTCCCACTCGCCCGCCATAAATTGTTAATGCGATTTCAGCAGATTTTTGTTTCAATGAGGTCGTAGAAGTCTTGAAGCGTGATAACATTTAGAAAATCCTCGCCGGTCAATTTCACACCAAAGTTGGCCTCGATGGCAACCACCAAATCAACAAAATCCAAGCTATCCAGCTCCAAGGTTTCCTTCAGATTGGCCTTCGGCTCAATGTTTTCAGACTCTACCTCAAACTCATCTACTAAAAAGTAGTTTATCTTCTCAACTATAACTTCTTTATTCATTTTTAGTGTTTGCATTTTTTAATTATCAATGCAGAATTGGTTCCTCCAAACCCGAAGGAATTGGACAAAAATACATCAATTTTTTTATTTAACGTTTTGTTAACAAGGTTTAATTTTGAAGCCGCCTCATCGGGTGTTTCCAAATTAATATTGGGCGCGATAAAGGAATGTTCCATCATTAACATGGAATATATAATTTCGCTGGCCCCTGCCATCCAACATTCATGTCCGGTCATTGATTTCGTAGAACTTACATAGGGGCCATTTTCTCCAAAAACGCTCGCTATCGCCAAAGCTTCATTGGCATCGCCTACCGGGGTTGAAGTAGCGTGGGCATTTACATAATCAATTTTTGATGGCGAAACGTTCGCCTGTTCCAGGGCCATTCTCATTGCCCGGGCGGGTCCGTCCACATTCGGGGTCGAAATGTGTTCGCCGTTCGAGGAAAAACCATAGCCAATTATTTCGCCCAAAATTGGGGCTCCGCGTTTTATGGCGCTTTCATAACTTTCAACAATCAAAGTGGCCGCTCCGCCGCTGGGCACCAATCCGTCCCGATCCTTGTCAAAAGGCCTGCAAGCTTTGGAGGGATCCAACTGGGTGGAAAAAACGCCGAGCCCGTCAAAACTGCCCATGGCCAGTTCGTTGATTTCTTGAGCCCCGCCAGAAATGATGCAATCCTGCAAACCATTTTTAATAAGAAAATAGGCCATCCCGATGGAATGTGAACCACTGGCACAGGCGGCGCTGATGGTAAAATTGATTCCCCTTAATTTAAAAATAGTGGAAAGATTCATTGTTACGGAAGAATTCATCGCCTTGAAAATAGCGCCCGAACCCACAAGGGTAGTATCTTTCTTTTCACGAATTTTATCTACCGACTCAATGACCGATTTTGCCGTGCTATCGTTTCCATAAAGAATTCCTACTTCGTTTTCGTCAAGAAATTGTTGGTCGATTTTTGCATTTTTGAGCGCTTCGATGGTTGCGGCGTAGGCAAAGGCGCCTTCCTCTCCAAGGCTAACGCGCTCCCTGCGCGAAAGTTGATCTTTTAAATTTGGTTCCTCCACCCATCCGGTCAAGCAGGAACGATAGCCAAATTCCTTGCGCTTTTCATCACTGATTATTCCCGATTTTCCTTCATAGAGCGATTGTTTAACCTCCTGCAAGTTCTTGCCAATGCAGGAATAAATGCCCATACCGGTTATGACTACTCTTCTCACTGCGTCTTCGTTTTAAGAATAAATTCCACCATTAATATTAATTATTTCCCCCGTGATGTAGGACGCTTTTGGGGAAGCCAAAAAGCTAACCACGTGTGCTACTTCCTCCGGCTCTCCAAAACGGTTGGCCGGGATCATTTTCTTCAGTTCCTTCTCGTCCAATTCTGCCGTCATATCACTTTTAATAAACCCAGGTGCAACGGCATTTACGGTGATGTTTCGCTTTGCGACTTCCTGTGCCAATGCTTTTGTAGCGCCGATCACCGCGCCCTTTGCCGCCGAATAGTTTACTTGACCGGGCGTTCCTTTTAAGCCTGAAACGGAAACCATATTGATGACCCTTCCATATTTATTGACCAAAAGTTTTTGGATCAAAGCGTTGGTAACATTGTAAAAACCGTGCAAACTGGTGTTCACTACGTTATGCCAATCTTCCGCTTTCATCCACATAAACATTCCATCCTTGGTTATTCCGGCATTGTTTACGATCACCTCAATAATAGCGTCTTTATGGGTTTCGTGCCATAGGTCAATTGCCTTATTAACAGCGGTTGCATCGGCCACATCAAACTGGATGATTTCCCCGGTTCCGCCCAAGGCCTCCACTTCCTTTAAGGTTTGTTGGGCTGCCTGTTTATTGCCGTTATAATTTATAAGAAGGGAATACTCCAAATCCTTGGCCAATTGAATGCATACCGCACGGCCAATGCCACGCGAGCCTCCGGTTATTAAGGCAAATTTCGTTTTTTGCTGTGTTTGTTCCATATATTTTTAATTGCGAAGGGGTTCCTGCGCTTGCTGTTCACTCAAAAAGAATGTGAAATTTAACCCCGCTGAATCGGGGAGAGCCTATTTTGAGGTATCCTTAAAGACTTCGGCGTTTTCATGCCACATACCCAAAACGTTTCCATTTTCATCGATAAAACCCCATTGCTTATCTTTTTTTACGCGGGCCAGCCCATTTTGAAAACCTTTTTCAGAACCGCTCTGCAGAAAACCGAACATTCCTATGGAAATATCATATTCCATCGGAATTACTAATTTTCCCGACTTATCAATAAATCCCCACAGCTTTTTTTCTTTCACTGGGGCCAATCCGTTGTCTGAAAAAATTTCGGCATCGGCATAGATAAAGTCCACTACCTTTTCTCCCTTTTCATTAATGTAGCCCCATTTTTTGCCTTCGTTCACTGGCGCCAGCCCCGAATTGAAGGCGCGTGCCTTATCATAGGCAGGCTGGATCACCCATTCGCCCTTTCCATTAATAAAACCAATTTTTTTATTGCTGCGCGCATAGGTCAGGGGCGAATCATTGGTAAAGTCCCAAATTTTATCGACGCCGGAAATTGGGGTGAAGTTGCCATTGATAAGCACTCCGAAGGTTTCACCTTTTCTTGCCCAAATTCCATTCTTGCTGAAATCGCCAATCTCGTCATATTCTGCGGGCACGAATACTTCCCCTTTTTTGCTCAACAATCCCCACAGTGTTCCATTTTGGAATTTAGCATAGCCGTTGTTGAAACCTTTGATTTCATCGTATTTTGGTTCCAAAATGGTCTTGCCGCTGGTATCCATTAGGCCAATTTTTTCGCCCTCACGGATAATGGCCACACCGTTGTCAAAATCATAATATTTTTCACGGGTTGGAGTGTCCCAGGTTTCGCCTTTAGTGTTTATGTACTTCCACTGGTCGTTCTGCATTACCAGCGCATAGCCAGAGTTAAATTCCTTGACCCTATCATATTCGGGCTGAATGACCCATTCGCCGGCAGTATTGATATAGCCCCATTTTTTCTCTTTCATTGCAGCGGCAAGTTTGCCCGAGAAGTTATCTGCTTTATCAAATTGGGGCTGAATGGCATATTTACCGGTTTTGTCGATATAGCCAAACTTGCCATTGTCGCGGACCAAGGCCAATTCTTGGGCGAGTACCGCGGTGGTTGTCATCAAAAAAAAGATTGCGAAGGCAAAAAGTGTTTTCATAATTAAATCTATTTAAGTTAGTTGAGGAGAGAAGGTCAATTTACAAAAATATTCAATTTCTATCGGAGCGGTTCCATCAAAAATTCTTTCACTTTATTTACGTAGGGATACATTGCGACATCTTCCTTAAACACTGGTACGAGGGCACGGATTTCCGAATATAATTTTTTGGTTTCGGAAGAAACGCTTTCCTGTACCTTTAAATATTCAATGGCCTGAACAATGGTTATCAATTCGATGGCAACCACTTCAAAGGCATTTTCAATTACTTTTTTGGCAATCAACGCCGCATTGGTGCCCATGCTAACAATGTCCTGATTGTCGTTATTGTTCGGAATGCTGTGAACGTACATCGGGTTACTGAGCATTTGGCTCTCGGCGGTGGTTGAGGTTGCGGTAAACTGGACGCCCTGCATTCCAAAGTTCAATCCCAACTTGCCCAAATTGACAAAGGGCGGAAGAATGTCGTTTAATTTTGAATTGAGCAAGTAGTTCAATTGGCGTTCGGCGAGCATCGTCATTTTAGCCACCACAATCTTAAGCTTGTCCATTTCCAACGAAACATAATCGCCGTGGAAGTTACCGCCGTGATATACATTTCGTTTTTCGACGTCAACAATTGGGTTGTCGTTCGCCGAGTTTACCTCTTCAATCAATATGTTTTCCACGGAATGGAGCGTGTCCAAAACAGGCCCAAGAATTTGTGGCACGCAGCGCAGGGAGTAATATTCCTGCACTTTTTCAACAAAAACCTCTTCGTCTTTAGTGCCGTTATACAAATGATGCTCCCGTTTTCGGGTCAGGGCGCTGTCCTTTAAATGGGCGCGCATTCTTTCGGCAATTTTTCGTTGTCCGGAATGTTTTTTGGTTTGGTTCAATTCGAAAGAAAGGTGATCGTCATAGGCCTTTACAATTTCATTAATGGCGGAAGAGGCTTTTATCATCCAGTCCAAAATGCGGTGGGTGTATAGCACATTTACCACGCCAATTCCGGTCATTACCGAGGTTCCGTTCATCAGGGCCAATCCTTCTCGAAGTGCTACTTTTATCGGTTGAAGGTTTTCGATTTTGAAAACTTCTGCCGTAGCGCTTCGTTCCCCCTTATAAAAAACCTCTCCTTCACCAATCAAAACCAACGCCAAATGAGCCAGTTGCACCAAATCGCCGCTAGCACCAACGCCTCCGTGTTCATAGATCAAGGGAACAATATTTTTATTGAGCAACTCCCCCATTAAATGAATTACGGACGGATGAACGCCGCTGTTTCCAAGGCTCAAGGTGTTCATTCGCGCCAGCATGGCGGCCCGCACATATTGGGGCTCAATAGGCTTGCCGGTACCCGAGGCGTGACTGCGGATAAGGTTGTATTGCAACTGAACTCGCTCCCCATCGTTGATCTTGTATTGGGCCATGGGGCCAAAACCAGTATTTACGCCGTAAATAATCTTATTTTCAGAAAATTCTTTCAGAAAATCGAAACTATTTTGAACCTTTTCTATTATATCTTTGTGAAGTTGGACGGCATCGTTTTGGAAGATTATTTTATCAAAATCTGCGATATCCAGTTTTCCTTGTAATGTTGGCATTTTATAGTTGAATCAATTGATTTATTATCTTTTAGGAACTAAATAATTTGGTAACTTTAGACTGCAAATTTAGAATTTTTTAACAATCTATATCTTAATAATATGAATGATATTCAAGTTGATGTGTTAATTATTGGCGCAGGACCTTCGGGCTGCGTGGCCTCTTCCTATTTAAAAAACAACGGAATTAGCTCAAAGGTGGTCGAGAAAAGCAAGTTTCCCCGCTTCGTTATCGGCGAAAGTTTGCTGCCCCGCTGTATGGATCATTTCGAGGAAACGGGCCTATTGGATTGTTTGATGGAGCAAAATTTTGAGATAAAGGCGGGCGCACGCTTTTTGAAAAATGATATAGTCTGCAATTTCGATTTTTCGCAAAAGCACACCCCTGGCTGGGATTACACTTGGCAGGTGCCGCGTGCAGATTTTGACTACACCCTTGTAAAGGAAATCGAGAAAAAAGGGGTTGACGTGTCGTTTGGCCACGAGGTTACGGCCGTTGCTTTTGATGAAAAGGGCCACTCGACCACCACCGTTAAAACGGAGGATGGCAACGAATATAAAATCCGCGCAAAATTTATTATCGACAGTAGTGGCTATGGCAGGGTGTTGCCGCGATTGTTGGATTTGGACAAGCCTTCTTCCCTCGAGGCAAATTCGGCAATTTTTACCCACGTAAAGGAAACAGAACGTCCGGACGGCGTGGAAGGAACCCTGATAACGTTTGATGTGGTTAAGGACGAAGTTTGGCTTTGGGTGATCCCTTTTTCCAACGGAAACACCAGTATCGGTTTTGTGGGACCTACGGAATTTATTGAGTCCTACAGCGGCACAAACTCCGAAAGGCTTCGCGAAATGTTGAAGTTATCGCCATATTATTACGATCGGTTGAAAGATTTGGACTTTCTTTTTGAGCCAAATATTATCAAAAACTACTCAAAAGCGGTTAAACAACTTTACGGAAAAGGCTATGCCCTTACAGGCAATAGCGCAGAGTTTTTGGATCCGGTATTTTCATCGGGAGTAACCTTCGCAACCGAATCTGGTTTGAAAGCTGCCAAATTGATTACGAAACAACTGCAGGGCGAAACTGTAGATTGGGAAGAGGATTACACCGGCTATATTATAAAAGGCGTTGATGTATTCAGAACCTACGTGAGCGAATGGTACACCGGCAACCTCCAAAAAATATTCTTCCACCGTCCCGAAAATCCGGTGGTAAAAGAACAGATTTGTTCCGTCTTGGCGGGTTATGTGTGGGACGAGACCAATCCTTTTGTAAAAAACCACAACCGACTGGTTAAAACGGTCGCGAAGGTGATTGATATGGAAAACGAACGGGTAATGTAAAATGCCGGCTTGGCTTGAGGAGGCCAAAAGCTATTGTGACTTTGATACTTTAAACAGAAATCCCGATTTAAAAAAATGGGGATTTCTTTTTGGAATGAGCCTGCAACTTCGGTTATGACCCTGTTGAAATTTCGCCATCATTAGGAGAAATAAAAAATCCCAACCTTTTTCAAGATTGGGATTCTGTTTTGTTGGCCCACTAGGGCTCGAACCTAGACTCTTCTGAACCAAAATCAGACGTGTTGCCAGTTACACCATGGGCCAATTCCATAATGAGGTGGCAAATTTAATACAAACTTTCGCTTGTACAAATATTTTGATATAAAAAAATACATTTCTCCATTCCCAATCTTTCGACCCTAAAAATATCGAAGCCGATTGCACGTTACCCCAATTACATACTTGGGGCTATGTATATTATTAGTAAATTCGTCCCGTTCAAAATTTTTATCGTTTATGGGTTCATTCAATTTTACAAAATGGAACAAAATAACAGGCTGGCTGGTCTTTGCCATCGCGCTAACTACCTATTGGCTGACCGTGGAACCCACCGTAAGTTTTTGGGATGCGGGAGAATATATTGCTACCTCCAGCAACCTTGAAGTGGGCCACCCCCCGGGAGCTCCACTCTTTCAACTTTTGGGTGCCTTTTTCTCCATTTTTGCGCCGGACGCCTCCTACATTGCGCTCACCATAAATCTAATGTCGGTTTTCGCAAGTGCGTTTACCATTCTATTTATGTTTTGGTCGCTAACCATACTGCTAACCAATTTGGTTTCAAAACATCAGGAAATTGAAAAAACCGGCGCAATCGCAATTTTGGGAAGCGCCGCCGTCGGTTCGCTGGCGTTTACCTTTACGGACAGTTTTTGGTTCAATGCGTTAGAGGCCGAAGTTTACGCTAGCGCCGCCTTTTTAATGGCCGTGCTTTTTTACACCGCCCTGCGCTGGGAACGCGATATGCTCCAACCAAGAGGAAATAGATGGGTAATTTTGATAGCCTTTATTATCGGCCTTTCCTTCGGCGTTCACTTTATGGCCTTGTTGACCATTCCCGCCATTGGATTTTTATATTTCTTTAAACATTACAAAACAGTAACGGTAAAAAATTTCATCCTTGCGAATATCATAACGGTTGCCATATTGTTGTTTATTTTCAAACTTCTTTTGCCGATGACCATGAAGTTTTTCAGTGCCTCGGAATTATTTTTTGTGAACAGCATTGGCCTTCCGTTCAACTCGGGGACTATTTTTGCGGCGCTTCTCTTTATTGTCCTATTCATTTACGGTTTGCGGTTCACCCGTAAAAAGGACTATGTTCAGTTAAACACCCTCCTGCTTTGCGTTCTCTTTATTTTTATCGGATTCTCCAGTTGGTTAATGCTGCCCATTCGGGCGAACGCCGGCACGGTCATTAACGAAAACAACCCGAACAACGCCCGAGAGCTTTTGGCCTATTACAATCGCGAACAATACCCCGAGACCCACCTCTTTTACGGCCCTATGTTTACCGAAAGTTATGTGGGCCTCGATGAAAACAATCCCTATAAGGACGATAAACCCAATTATGAAAAAGACGAGGCTACCGGAAAATATGTTATCGTAAACAATTATAAAAACGCGGGCCAAAACACCGAAGATGCCCAAAAAGGTTTCTTTCCGCGGATGTGGAGTACCGAACACAGCACCAATTATATGGAGTTTACCGACGGTCTAAATTTTTCGGTTAAAAGTGAATATTTAAGCGAGCCCAGATTGGTTGAGGAAGTTAATAAATTTAAGCAGGCCTATAGCCAAGGGTTGGTGGACAAAGATGGTTATGACAAATTCCTGAAAAATTTTGGTTCCTATTTGGACATTCAAAAACCTTCCTTTTTTCAGAACTTAAAATTTATGTTCGAGTTCCAGTTTGGCTATATGTACTGGCGCTACTTTATGTGGAACTTTACCGGCCGGCAGGACGATGTGCAGGGCCAATATACCGACCTGCACGGTAATTGGCTTAGCGGAATAAAATTTATAGACCAGCTTCGATTGGGCAACCAAAGTGAGCTTTCCAGCGACATGGCCAATAACAAGGCCCGCAACACCTATTTTTTTCTGCCCTTGATTTTGGGAATTATCGGGTTGATATTTCATTTTAAAAATGATCAAAAAAGCTTTTGGGTGCTGTTGGTGCTTTTTCTGTTCACTGGCCTCGCCCTAAAAATTTATCTTAACGAGCGTCCGTTCGAGCCGCGAGAGCGCGATTATGCATTGGTTGGAAGTTTTTATGTGTTTGCAATGTGGATTGGCTATGGGGTTTATGCCCTATTCGATTTGGCAAAAAATTACGTAAAACCCAAAGTTGCCCTTCCGGCGGTATTGATAGCAACGGCTTTGGCAGCGCCTGTATTGCTAGCTACCCAAAATTGGGATGATCACGACCGAAGCAATCGTTATACGGCCCAATCGATGGGAAAAATGTATTTGGATTCGTGCGATAAAAACGCCATTCTCTTCACCATTGGCGACAACGACACCTTCGCCCTTTGGTATGCACAGAACGTGGAAGGCTATAGGCAGGACGTTAGAGTAGTAAACACGAGCCTTTTCCAAACCGATTGGTATATTGACGATATGAAGAAGAAGGCCTTCAGCAGCGATCCCATTCCGTCGCAGTTGACCCACGACAAATACCGTTGGGGAACCCGCGATTATTTAATTTACCAAAAAACAACACAGGACACCATTGACATAAAAACCTGGATGAATTTTGTGGCGAACGATAGCCCCGCAACCCAAATGGAACTTCCGAGCGGCCAGCAGGTACACACCTTTCCATCCAAGGTAATCCGGATTCCGGTGGACAAGGAAACGGTACTGAAAAATGGTATCGTTGCAGAAAAAGATGCCGACAAGATAGTGCCCTTTATTTATATCAACCTGAAAGTCGATGTTATCTATAAAAACAGAATGATGATGCTGGACATCATTGCCAATAACAATTGGGAACGACCCATCTATTTTAGCGGGGGAAGTTTTGGCGATGACGATTATTTATGGATGAAGGACTATCTGCAATTGGATGGCGTAGTTTACAAACTGGTGCCGATTCGCACTCCATTGGACAAAAGAAGCCCGTTCGATATGGGCCGAATTGATGCCGATAAAATGTATGATATCGTGATGGCCTGGGACTGGGGCAATAGCGGTAGCCCCGATATCTATCACGACACCGAAACCCGCCGAAACGGAATTACCTATCGAAGCAACCTGGCCCGTCTTGCCGAAGCCTTGATAAACAAGGGCGAAAAGGGCAAGGCCGAAAAAGTACTCGATTTGGCAATGGAAAAAATGCCCGTAGATTATTTTGAATACTACTCGTTGTTGGAACCTTACGTTATTGGCTATTATGAACTGGGCAAAGAGGAAAAAGCGCGAAAAGTCTATACGGACGTAACCAAAAAATACCAAGAGCACCTCAACTATTACAACAGTCTAAAATTTGGCAAGCAGCGTTTAATAGCCGATGAAATAATCAGCGATGTGGAGCGCTATAGAAGTTTGGTGCAACTGGTTATTGAATATGACGACGAGACATTTGGCCGTGCAGAAGCCACAAAATTTAACGACTATTTAAAAATGTTCCGCCACTTCTATTCGCCCGACGAAGCCATCGATTTGGATAGGGATATGGAACCGGATTCAACCCTTGAAATTCCGTTGGATTCCAACCTTCTGAAAAAAATGGAGGAAACGCCCCCCGCAAATATCGACCGGGAAGCACCCGTAAATTAAATGGGTTTGAAATTCCAATTCGTAAAAATGCCCAGCCTTGTCCAGCGGTTATACCCTGAGCGGATCTGGGCATTTTCGCGTAAAAAAAATGAGGTGTACCTCACGTTCGACGATGGCCCCATTCCGGAAGTTACCCCCTGGATTTTGGACGAATTAAAAAAGCATCAAGCAAAAGCCACTTTTTTCTGCATAGGTGAAAACGTGCAGAAGCATCCTGACATTTTTAAAAGAATTCTTTCCGAAGGCCATTCGGTGGGCAACCACACCTTTAACCATTTGAACGGTTGGAAAACGACCACTTTCAAATATATTGAGAATATTGAAAAAGCCGAAAAAGAGATGCACAATTCAGAATTCAAAATTCGGAATTCAAAATTATTGTTCCGTCCGCCCTACGGAAAAATCACTTCAGGGCAGGCAAAAACGCTTCAAAAGAAAGGTTTCAAAATTGTTATGTGGGATATTATCAGCTATGATTATGACGCCAATACTTCTCCAGAAAATTGCCTTCAAAATGTACTGAAAAACATAAAGCCCGGGAGTGTAATCGTATTTCACGATAGCTTAAAGGCAGAAAAAAACCTTCGGTATGTGTTGCCGAAGGTTTTGGAATATTTGAAGGAAAAGAATGTATCTCCCGTGGCGTTTGATTCTTGTTCTTAAAGTGTTTTCTGTAGGCGGACAGAATAGAGGATACCATACTCTTTTCATACTCTATTCATACTCTATTCATACTCTATTTAGGAGGCATCTAAGGCTTATGGGAGATTCGTCACTGGTTGATATGAGGAAATTTTTGAAAAAAAATGTCTTCAATCTGTTTTAAAAAAAATATGTTCCAGAAACATTGTAATTATTCACGATAGTTTAAAATCTGAAAAAAACCTTCGGCTGGTTTAGCCGAAGGTTTTGGAGATTCCTGGGTTAGAATAAAGGTTAATTTTGTAAAACAATTAATTCATAATGAGATTATAAGAAGTCACCAAGAATTGCTCATTTCCAGCAGTTGTTTTCTGAACATATATTTCAATATAATCTCCAGGAATAACATTTACGGTTCCTATTACAGATGCAGTTTGTCTTTGGTTTGTAGATAGCACATCAAAAATGGCCTCTGTTCCTTCCACAATTGTTCCATTTTTATATATCGAAAAACTGTAACGAGAACCTCCGGTAGCTGTGAATGAAAAGTTTGCAAAAATGTTTACTGCCCTACTTTTATTACCTTGGTACTGTATGCTATTATTTTCATTAGGAGACGCTCTAACTTTACTGCGAAAAAGCCTTACAGACTTTGTGTTCACGGGAAGCTTAAATGCATTAGTATTGGTAACATTAATAACACTGGAAGTGTCAAAATATAAATTTGCTGTAGCCAGATCATCACTTTCTTTCGGAATACCTGGACAGTTAACAGTCCAAGAATTTGTAAAGTTATAGTCTGTGTAAGAACCAGTAGTATATTTTTTAATATATCCAGAGGGAGCCGTAGTTGTCCCAGAAAAAACTGTCCCTTGTAAAACTCCACTACCAACAGTTGGGTTTGAGCTCACATCAATTGCAATATCCGAACCATTGACGGTACTAAAACCACTCACCTTTTCAATAAGGTCAAAACTCCCAGTAAATTTTTCGAAAGTTCCTTCATTGCTATCTAGCCAAGCTTGATTGTTTAAAAGTAAGTTTCCGATTTCACTATAAGATATTCCATCTTTATTAAATACGAATTGTATAATGTTTCCGAAATATAGACCAAATCCAGAAATACTTCCAACATTAGTTGTCATTCCAGCAACAACTGTATTTTGAACAAGCAAGGATGTTTGAGATGATTTACCGGGACCCGTAATCTCGAAAGCTTTTGCTCCTTTTAAAGTGACATTTCTAATGCTTCCGCCCGTATTTCCCTGAAAAACGATCCCTCCTGGAAATGAGAGGACATCTTCATTTGCATCTAATCCCGAAACATAAGCATTATTTAAATCTATGGGTTTAGCTAAAGTTATGAGACCATTAATTTCGTAATATGTGTTCGTAGAAAGTTTATAGTTATTTCCACCGCCCGCTATCAATTCAGGCGCTAAATCGGCAACTGACTTAACTAACTTATAATTATCCCTTTGATTGGCAGCCGCATTTATTTTTATCCAAGTTCCCGGCGCAGGAAGTGCCGTTGCGTCAAAATAATAAAACGATTTTAAGTCAGTATCGTAAACCATTAGACTATTAGCAGCAGTAGCCCTTAATGTGTTACGTTGCGCAGTTGTCATTCGCGGCAACAACAAACCCTGGGTTGTTGATGTAATATCAAGTGCCGAAGAGGCATTGGGGTTCGTTGTCCCAATGCCCACCTGTGCATGGATAGCCGATGCGGAAAATAAAAGAACGAAAAGAACGATTCCTCCAATTAAGGAAGAAGGAGTGTAGGATTTTTTCATAGCTTACAATGAATAAGTAGATTTTTTCTGACAATAGTAAGCGTTTTATCGATGATTTTGAATTTTTTAACGATAAAAATTTAGAAATTTAACAATTTTGTAAGAAAATAAATTTGAAGAAATAGAAGCTGAGACTATTCCATAAAATTCCTTAATTATTTATCTTTTCAATAAATAATTAAGAAAAAATAAAAAAATATAACGCGATTTAAACGTACTCGTTCACCAACCCAATTAAAGTGTTGGCATCCTGCTCCCCACTTTGGCGCCATTTCATTTCGCCATTTTTGTAGATCATTAGCGTGGGAAGGCCTTTAACGCGGAGCGCGTCGGCAAGTTCCTTGTTTTTGTCAACATCAATCTTTATTACCCGAGCCTTATCGCCCAAGGCGGCAGCAACATCGCGCAGCACGGAATGCATTCCTTTACAGGCTTCGTCCCATTCCGCATAAAAGTCCAGCAGGACTGGAACTTTTGTTTCAATTAATTCTCCAAATTTTGACATTTGCCTACTGTGTTAGTTGAACAATGGTATTACAAATATAACATTTCCCGATTATTATACGGTATGCTGTTTCTTTTTAAGTTGAATCACAGTGATTTCCGGCCAAATCCCCACCCGTCCCGGATAGCCCAAAAAACCAAATCCGCGGTTCACATTTATGAACCGTCCGAACTCCTCATAAATTCCAGCCCAATTTTTATATCGATATTTGATGGGGCTCCATCTAATTATTCCGGGGATTTCAATACCGAACTGCATTCCGTGCGTATGCCCGCTTAGGGTGAGTTGAATATTTCTCGGATCTGTCTTAACCCTTGCCTGCCAATGCGACGGATCGTGGCTCATCAAAATTTTGAAATCGTTTTCCGAAATTCCTTCGCAGGCCTTATCGAGATCGCCGGCCTGTTTAAAACCATTTTCGCCCCAATTTTCAACACCTATCAGGGCGATCCGTTCCCCGTTTTTGTTAATAAACCGGTTTTCGTTCAGCAGTAAATTCCAACCCATTTCGCTTTGAAGCGCTTTTAATTTTTCTAAATTTTTAGCTTTTGCAGCAGCACTTTCCCAGTTCACATAATCGCCATAATCGTGATTGCCCAAGACCGAAAAAACACCTTCTTTCGCTTTCAATGTTGAAAAAAGTTGCTTCCAGTCGTTCATTTCATCGGCAACATTATTAACCAAATCGCCCGTAAAGAGGATAACATCGCTTTGCTGTTCGTTGATAAGATTTACAGCATATTCCACTTTATGGTGGTTGTCAAAACTGCCGCTGTGCACATCGCTGATTTGCGTTAGGGTAAAGCCGTCAAACTCTTCCGGTAAATCGTCAAATTCCAAAGCATATTTCAATACTTTATAATTGTATTTGCCCTTCACCATCCCGTAAATAAGCGACGCAAAGGGAATGGCCGCAATTCCCAATGCAAGCGTGCTCACGAATTTTCTGCGCGAAGGCATAAAACCGGCCTGGTCGCTGCCGGCAACTTTCATAAAAATGCCAACAAAAAAGCGGACTATATCTTCCCCAAACATAAAAATAACCAGCAGTAGCTTCGGCACAAAAAAGGCAAGAAAGATTCCGAAGAAGTACATTTTTGGCGGCTCCATCATTTTTGCTGATCCCAAAAAGGAAAGTTCATAAATGAGCCCGGCCAAAACCGCCAGCGAAATAAAAACATACAAGCCGTGCAACCACGGACTTTTTGTAATAGTTTTTACGGCCTGAAAGGCATAAATATCAACCAGTATATAAATAACAATAAAAATGAACCAACGCATAGGGTAGAGAGAATTTTTAAAGATAATCGCTTTCAAAAAACTGAAAGGGACCTTTACTTTTTTTTAACGGTTTTACTATCTTTCAAAGCCAAACTTTAGCAATGACAAAGTTTTTCTCCTTTCTCTATATTCTTTTTTCTTTTTTCTGCTTTGCACAGGAAAACAATTCTTCCGAAAAACTCATTAATTATGTAAACCCCTTTATCGGCACGGGCGGTCACGGCCACACCTATCCCGGCGCCACGATGCCGTTTGGGATGGTGCAGTTGAGCCCAGACACGCGATTGGAAGGCTGGGACGGCTGCAGCGGTTATCATTATAGTGACGAATATATTTATGGATTTTCGCACACACACCTCAGTGGAACTGGGGTGAGTGATTATGGCGACGTGCTTTTAATGCCTACAAATATTTTGGATTTCAACAATGGTGCAGATGCTTCAACAAGCTCAGCACAAGTTCAAAAAGGCTATAAAGCACATTTTTCCCACGAAAATGAAACGGCCTCTCCCGGCTATTACAAAGTGCTGTTGGACGACACAAATATTGAAGTGGAATTGACAGTTTCAAAACGAAGCGGCATCCATCACTACACGTTTCCGAAGGATTCGAAACAGATTGTAATTCTCGACCTCGAACATCGCGACAAGGTTTTGAGTTCCGAAATAAAAACTATTTCAAAAACCGAATTTTCCGGACATCGCCATTCCGAGGCTTGGGCCAAAGACCAGCGACTTTTTTTCAATATGGAATTTTCTCGTCCCTATAAAAATGTAACTTTTTTAAATGATAAAACCGAAGGTAAAAGTGTAAAAGCTGCATTTGAATTTGACGCTTCAGAAGGAAATGAACTTTTTGTAAAAGTGGGAATTTCGGCCGTTGACGAAGCCGGCGCAAAGAAAAATCTGGAAGCTGAAATAGGCAATAAATCGTTTCAGCAAATAAAAGATGAAGCCGAAACAGCTTGGGAAAATCAGTTGCGCAAAATCGAAATTCCCCCTAACCCCCAAAGGGGGAATAATTCCGAAAACCAAAAAACTATTTTTTACACGGCGCTTTACCACACGATGCTTGCACCAAATCTGTATCAAGACGTTGACGGTCGGTATCGTGGCATGGATATGGAAATCCACCAATCCAACGATTTTGATAACTATACCGTTTTTTCACTTTGGGACACTTATCGCGCGGCGCATCCGCTTTATACCATTATTGAAAAAAAACGAACTTCCCATTTTATAAATTCACTTTTGGCAAAATATGATGAGGGTGGCATACTTCCCATTTGGCCATTGGCCGCCAATTATACGGGTTGTATGATTGGCTACCACGCCGTGCCCGTCATTGCCGATGCTTATCTAAAAGGAATCGGCGATTTTGATGCTGAAAAAGCTTTCGAAGCAATGAAACACAGCGCGATGCAGGATAAATTGGGATTGAAAAGTTATAAGGAATTTGGCTTTATTCCCGTGGAGGCCGAAAGCGAATCGGTTTCAAAAACGTTGGAATATGCCTACGACGATTGGACGATTGCCCAAATGGCGAAAGCGATGGGAAAAACAGAAGATCATCAATATTTTTCTGAAAGGGCCCAGAACTATAAAAACGTTTTTGACCCCCAAACCAAATTTATGCGTGGCCGTTTCCGCAATACGTGGTTTGCGCCCTTTGACCCGTATGAAGTGAATTTCAACTACACCGAAGCCAATGCGTGGCAATACAGTTTTTATGCGCCGCAGGATATCTCCGGACTTATAAATTTGATGGGTGGAAAGGCTGAATTTGAAAAACAACTCGATAAACTTTTTTCTGCAAAAAACGAAACTTCGGGTCGTGAACAGGCTGATATTACGGGTTTGATTGGCCAATATGCGCACGGAAACGAGCCCAGCCACCATATGGCGTATCTCTATAATTTTGTAAACAAACCCGCAAAAACACAGGAGAAGGTTCGCCAAATTCTAAGCGAAATGTACCAAAATGCCCCCGATGGAATTTCGGGCAACGAAGACTGCGGACAAATGAGCGCGTGGTACGTTTTTAGCGCGATGGGTTTTTATCCCGTAACACCCGCGAGCAATCAGTATATCATCGGGACGCCTTTGTTTGAAAGGGCTACGATCAATTTGGAAGACGGAAAAAAGTTTGAAATTGAAGCTGAAAATCTTTCCGAGGAAAACAAATATATCGCTTCGGCAAAATTGAATGGAAAGTCCTTAAAACGAAGTTTTCTCTATCATTCCGAAACTATGGAAGGCGGAAATTTGGTGTTTAAAATGACCGATAAACCTTCAACTTGGGCTACAAAAGACACCGAAATTCCCAAGACTGAAATCACAGCAAACCTGATTGTTCCAGCACCGTTTATTGCTAAAGGCGATGTCGCTTTTAAAAATAAAACGGAGATTGTACTTTCGATCGCTGAGCGGAGCCAAAGCCCTCTATTGGGCGCTGAGCGGAGCCGAAGCTCGGGCGCTGAGCGGAGCCCAAGCGACCAATCCCAAATATATTATTCCTTAAACGATTCCGACTTCAAAAAATACGAAAAACCTTTTACCATTTCCGAAGAAACCATTTTAAAAACCTATGCAGAGCAACTTCCGCAAAAACCCTCGGCCAGAAATTTGGGCAAGCGAAGTCCGTTGCTTGAAACGCATTTTTACAAAATCGATCCAAACCTCAGCATAACTTTGGAAACCGAGTACGCAAACCAATACAACGGCGGTGGCGCTAATGCGTTGATTGACGGGGTTCGCGGCGCAAACGATTTCAGGACCGGCGCTTGGCAGGGCTATCACGATACCGATTTGAAAGCAACGGTTGATCTGGGTTCTTCCAAAATTGCTGAAACCGTTTCAATAAATTTTCTGCAAGACCAACGCAGCTGGATTTTTTATCCTTCGGAAGTTTCCTGTGCAGTTTCAGAAAACGGAAAAGATTTTACGGAACTCCCAATCCAAAAAATTGAGGCCGGAATCCCTGCTGAAGAAGCTGGAATCAAAACGATTCAATTCGAAATAAATAAAAAAATTCAATTCCTAAGAATTACTGCAAAAAACTTTGGCGCACTTCCCAAAGGACATTTGGGTTTCGGCGGAAAGGCTTGGCTTTTTGTGGATGAAATTGAAGTAAAATGAACCAAGACTTAAGGGAAGCACGAATCACGACTAAATTGAAATTATTCAAAATGCTTAAAAAATTAATTTTCACACTCGCAATTTTCAGTTGCATAAACACCTTCGCGCAAACGAAAGATTTCACACAATTTGTAAATCCATTTATCGGCACGGACAGAATGGGCCACACCTTTCCCGGGGCGACCGCGCCTTTTGGAATGGTGCAACTGAGTCCGCAGACGAATGTGCAAACTATGTACAAACCCGATGGAAATTACAACCCAAAAACCTACGAATACTGCGCGGGCTACCAATATGCAGACTCCACGATTATCGGGTTTTCGCACACCAATTTCAGCGGAACGGGACATTCCGATCTGGGTGACTTTTTGGTAATGCCCACGGTTGGGAAATTGGTTTTGGATCCATTAAAAACAGAAAACGGCGAAAAAGGATTTTATTCCACTTTTTCACATAAAAATGAAATGGCTTCGCCCGGATTTTACAAAGTGAAATTGGACGATTACAACATTTCCGCAGAGCTTACCGCTAGCGATCGTGTGGGGTTTCATCAATATACTTTTCCAAAAAGCGATGCGGCGCACATCATTTTGGATATGGTTTACAACGTTTATGGTTACGACGGTAAAAACGTTTGGACTTTTGTTCGGGTTGAAAATGATTCCACGGTTACGGGTTATCGGCAAACGCACGGTTGGGCGCGGACTCGGACGGTCTATTTTGCGATGCAGTTTTCAAAACCCTTTAAAAGTTACGGCCACAAAAAATACAACAAAGCCAAATACAATGGGTTTTATAGGAAATTCAATGAAGAAGAAAATTACCCCGAAATGGCCGGGAAGGAAATTCGAGCTTTCTTCAATTTTGACACTTCAGAAAACGAAAAAATATCCATAAAATTTGCGCTTTCATCAGTTAGTACGGAAGGTGCAATGAAAAATCTAAAAGCCGAAATCCCACATTGGGATTTTGAAAAAACGAAAGCCGAAACCCAACAAAAATGGAACAGGGAGCTTTCAAAAATTGAAGTGAAATCAATCACACCCGAAGATAAAACAACTTTTTACACCGCACTTTACCACACGATGCTCAGCCCAATTATTTATGAGGATGTGGATGGAAAATATCGCGGATTGGACCAAAACATCCACACTTCGGACGGGTTTACCAATTACACCATTTTTTCACTTTGGGACACCTATCGCGCATTGCACCCGCTTTTCAATATTTTGCAACCGCAGCGGAATAACGATATGATAAAAAGCATGCTCGCACACCACGACCAAAGCGCGCACAACATGCTTCCCATTTGGAGCCATTATGCAAACGAAAACTGGTGTATGATTGGCTATCACGCCACTTCGGTGATTGCAGATGCGGTGGCCAAAAACGTGGGCGATTTCAATAAAACCCACGCTTTGGAAGCCTCTATAAACACTGCAAATGTTGATTATTTTGACGGCGTTGGCGATTATAAAAAAATGGGGTTTGTTCCCGAAGATAAAAGCAGTTCATCGGTTTCAAAAACTTTGGAATACGCTTATGACGATTGGTGTATCTCCCAAATAGCCAAAAACATTGGCAATGCGGAAGTTGAAAAAGAGTATTTGAAACGTTCGGAATATTTCAAAAACGTCTATGATCCCAAAATTGGTTATATGCGACCAAAACTTAGTGATGGAAAATTCAGAAAGGAATTTGATCCGTTGGACACGCATGGGCAAGGTTTTATTGAAGGAAACGCTTGGAATTACGGACTTTATGTTCCGCAGAATTTAGATGAAATGATACAAATGATGGGCGGAAAAGAGCGTTTTTCACAACATTTGGATTCGCTGTTTACGATGGAGCTTGACGATAAATACATCGAAAAAAATGAGGACATCACCCGCGACGGCATTATGGGCAATTACGTGCACGGCAACGAGCCGGGCCATCATATTCCGTATCTTTATAATTGGACCGGAAAGGAATGGAAAACACAGAAACGCGTTCGGAAAATTATGAACGAAATGTACGCCCCAAAAGTGGACGGCCTTTGTGGAAATGACGATGCCGGACAAATGAGCGCATGGTATATTTTCAGCGCTTTGGGCTTTTATCCCGTAACCCCTGGCTCGCCCAATTATGCTTTGGGAAGTCCGTTGGTTGAGGAAGCAGTTTTGCATTTGGACAATGGGAACTCCGTAAAAATCATTGCGAAAAACCAAAGTGCGAAAAATGTGTATGTTCAACGTGTTACGGTTGATGGAAAAAGGCTAAATACAAATTATTTGACGCACGATGAAGTTACAAAGAGTAAGGAGATTGTTTTTGAAATGAGCAGTAAGCCGACGAAACACGACTAAAGGGAATCACGAACCAGGACAACATAAAATAAGTTAAAAACCTGCAACCTGAAACTTGCAACCTGAAACCACAATTATGAAACGCAGAAAATTCATCCAAAACGCTTCGCTTTCCACTTTTGGAATTGCGGTGGGGACTTCGGTTTTTGCTTCGGAACAAAATCTTTCTTCTCTTCCTTTTGAGGATAATAAAATTGAAAATTCAACCGCAAACTTTCCCTTGGTCATCGCCACTTGGAACGTAAACGATAGTACGGCCGAGGCTTGGCGCGTTTTGCAGGAAGGAAAATCTGCGCTCGATGCGGTTGAAAAAGGTTGCAATATTGAAGAAGCAAATGCCGAAGGACAATCCGTCGGGATTGGCGGTTTGCCCGATCGTGATGGGAATGTAACGCTCGATGCCTGCATTATGGACAGCAACGGAAATTATGGCGCGGTGGTTTATCTTCAGAATATAATGCATCCCATTTCGGTTGCACGGAAAGTGATGGAAAACACGCCGCACGTTATTTTGGCAGGAAAAGGCGCGGAACAATTTGCAATTTCCGAAGGTTTTGAAAAGACAAATCTGCTGACGGAAGCTTCAAAAAAAGCTTGGGAGGAATGGAAAAAGACTTCAAAATACAAACCCATCATCAATATTGAAAACCACGACACCATCGGGATGTTGGCGATTGATAAAGATGGAAATATTTCCGGAGGCTGCACTACAAGCGGACTGGCATACAAAATGGCCGGACGTGTGGGCGATTCGCCCATAATCGGCTCGGGATTGTTTGTGGACAATGAAGTGGGCGCCGCAACCGCAACGGGCTTGGGAGAAGAAGTTTTAAAAACGGTTGGCAGTTTTTTGATTGTGGAGTTGATGCGCCAAGGCAAAACGCCCCAACAGGCCTGCGAGGAAGCCATTGCCAGGATCATCAAAAAAAATCCGGATTATAAAGATTTTCAGGTGGGGTATATTGCCGTAAACAAAAAAGGTGAAACGGGCTATTACTCCATTCACAATGGTTTTTGGGTAACAAAATACCAAAACGACAAAAACGAAAATTTTCCTTCAGATTTTTATGATAAAAAGTAAATTCTTTGGGTTCTCTGCGCCTTTGCGGTAAAATTTTCACCGCAAAGGCGCAGAGAACGCAGAGGAAAACAATAGAAACAACAGTAACGAAAGTATCAATAGCATCATTCACATATGACCGAAAAAAAATCCTTCCGCGCTGCCTTTATCACCGTTACTGTGCTTTTTTTCCTTTGGGGATTTATCACTGTTCTGGTCGATAGCCTGATCCCTCGATTAAAAGATGTTTTTGAACTCAGCTATTTTCAAGCAGGACTCGTTCAATTTGCCTTCTTTCTGGCCTATTTAGTTATCTCGGTCCCGGCAGGGGCGCTACTTTCGCGCATTGGATACCAAAAAGGAATTATCGTAGGCCTGGTTACAATGGCCATTGGTTGTTTGCTGTTCTACCCCGCCGCTTCCGAAAGGGTTTTTGGCTTCTTTCTAATCGCCTATTTTACGCTGGCCGCGGGAATTACCGTTTTGCAAGTGGCCGCAAATCCATACGTTTCGTTGCTGGGAAGTGAGGAGGGCGCCTCGAGCCGTTTGAATCTTTCGCAGGCGTTCAACAGTTTGGGAACCGCCATAGCGCCTTTGATTGGCGCTTCTTTTTTATTGAGCGACACCATTAAATCTTCCGATGAAATATCGGTTTTGACCGATTTTGAAAGAAGTGCCTATTATATTTCCGAAGCCTCAGCGGTTCAAAAACCTTTTCTGTTTATCGCAGCTTTCATTGCAATTTTGGCACTGCTGTTTTTCTTTATTAAACTTCCGAAAATACTGGAGAAAAGTCCGGTGGGCGGCTACGGAAAACTCTTTAAAAACAAAATCGTAATGCTGGGCGCACTGGGTATTTTTGTGTATGTAGGTGCCGAAGTGGCCATTGGCAGCTATTTGGTGAATTATTTTATGAGTATGAATATCGCTGAAATAATTCTCCAAAATGAAACGATGAAAAACATTGCCCAACATCTCTTAAATACCAATTTAAATGCGATTGATGCCAAAGCCATCGTGGGCGCTTTTGTTGTTTTTTATTGGAGCGGTGCGATGGTTGGCCGTTTTGTGGGGGCCTATTTGACCCGAGTTATAAAACCCACGATCGTGCTCTCCATTTTCGCGTCACTCGCGGTTTTAATGTTATTGATTTCAATGAATACCGCCGGGTTGACTGCTATGTGGGCCATAATTTTCGTTGGGCTTTTCAATTCCATAATGTTTCCGACCATTTTTGCGCTGACCATTGATGGCTTGGGCGATTTGAAACCCCAGGCTTCGGGCCTGCTTTGTATGGCTATTGTGGGCGGTGCGGTAATTCCGCCGGCCTACGGGTTTTTAACAGATAAAATCGGGTTTAAACTCGCGCTGTTTTTGCTGATTGCCTGCTATGGATATATTCTATTTTTTGGGGTTTTGAAGGGAAGAAAACCAATTTTTTAAACAAAATATTTTGAATTAACTGCATCCCGCAAGGTTTATTAGAACCTTGCAGGATACCCGCCTGCTAAAATACCTACAAGATTTGGAAACCTGGCAGGATTGAAAATGACAGAATTTTTAAACTTTTAAAGACAACATTACTGGGCAAAAACCACTTCCCCACGCGTTTCCTGCTCCTTAAACTTCATTACAAGTTCCAGCGCATCGGGAATTACGTCGCTGCAGCAAATGATCAGTGAACCTTTTTGGGCGTTATTCACGGCGTATGTGATGGCCTCTTTTTCCGAAGGTATAATCGTGGTCTTTTTATTGGGGTCTTTCATTTTTATTCCCGCGTCGAGCATTTTTATCAATTCCTCCTCACTTTTGCCGCGCAGGTTTTTGTCCTGCCGGATAATGATTTCATCAAACATTTCGGCGGCGATGCTTCCCAATTCGTTGGTATCTTCCTCTCTTCTATCGCCCACTCCCGCAATGATGCCCACTTTTTTTGTGGCTTCCAGCGAATCGGTGAAATTTTTCAGGGCCAACATTCCAGCCGGATTGTGGGCATAATCCAACAAAATGCTGAAGTTTTCAAATTGGAAAAGATTCAACCTACCGGGAGTTTGCGAGGCGGAGGGTATAAAGGTTTCCAAAGCCATTTTCATATCCTCAATGCCAATGCCGCGAACGTTTGCCGCGATTACTGCTGGCAAGATATTCTGAATCATAAAGGTAGCCTTGCCGCCATAGGTAAGCGGAATGTTTTCGGCTTTCATAATACGCATTTTCCAGGTGCCACGGCATAAAGTGATGTAGCCATTTTCATAAACCGCGGTAATGCCACCCAATTTTTGAAGCGCCTTTATACGCGGATTTTCCTCGTCCATCGAAAAAAGAGCGAGATTGCAGGTGATGCTTCTTCGCATTTCGTAAACCAAGTCGTCATCGGCATTTAAAATGGCATAGCCATCAGGTAAAACGGTTTCGGGAATAACCCCTTTTACCTTCGCCAATTGTTCAATGGTGTGAATTCCTTTCAGTCCCAAATGGTCGGCGGCTACGTTGGTAACGATTCCTACATCACATTTTTTGAAACCCAGGCCGGCGCGCAACAAACCGCCACGTGCACATTCCAAAACGGCAAAATTTACCGTTGGGTCTTTCAGCACAAATTCGGCACTGGCGGGGCCGGTGCAATCACCTTTCATCAACAATCGGTTTTGGATATAAACACCATCGCTGGTAGTGTAGCCCACGCGATGGCCTTTCATTTTTGCCATGTGCGCAATCAAGCGCGTGGTTGTGGTTTTCCCATTAGTACCGGTAATTGCAATAATTGGGATTCTTCCCGTATCGCCGTGCTGTGGAAATAGTTTGTCAATTACCGGGGCGGCAACATTTCGGGGCAAACCCGTTGTGGGTGCCAAGTGCATTCGGAAACCGGGACCGGCATTTACTTCCAAAACCGCACCTCCGGTTTCTTCCAAGGGTTTGCTGATGTCGGTAGTCATTATATCAATTCCGCAGATGTCGAGGTCTATAATTTTTGAAATGCGTTCCGCCATCGAAACGTTTGAGGGGTGTACGATATCGGTAACATCTTCTGCTGTTCCTCCCGTACTAAGGTTTGCGGTATCTTTAAGAATAACCATTTCGCCAGCCTTTGGCACCGAATCTTCAGTATAGCCTTTGGCGGCAATGATGGTTTTGGTCAAATCGTTTATCGTAATTTTGGTAAGCACATTTTCGTGTCCGTAGCCACGGCGTGGGTCTTTGTTTACCTCCTCCACCAATTCCTTGATGGTAGATTTTCCGTCGCCTACGACATTTGCCGGCGTGCGTTTGGCAGCAGCAACCAAAACATTGTTTATTACCAATAATCGGTAATCTTCGCCAGTAATATATTTTTCGATAATCACTTTCGGCGAAACGTTTTTGGCGGCACGGAAAGCTACCAATGCATCCTCATAATTTTTAATGTTCACGGTAATGCCGCGGCCGTGGTTGCCGCCAACGGGTTTTATCACCAGTGGAAACCCAACATATCGGCAAGCCTCTTCCAAACTGCTTTCGCGACCAATAATATCGCCGCGGGGCACTTGCACTTCGGCCTGTTCCAGTAGGTATTTTGTGTCTTCTTTATCGCAGGCAAGTTCTACGCCAATACTGCTGGTTTCGGAGGTAACGGTGGCCTGGATGCGTTTTTGGTTGGCGCCGTAGCCCAATTGGCAGAGCGAATATTTATTCAACCGAATCCACGGAATGCCGCGTGCTTCGGCTTCTTCAATGATTGAACCGGTACTTGGGCCCAGGCGTTCATCTTCACGTATTTCGCGCATGCGTTGGATATCTGCCGCAAGATCGTAGTTATTCCCTGAAATCAAGGCCTTACAAATATCAACCGCTGCTTTGGCGGCGTAGCGCCCCACATTTTCTTCCACATAACTGAAAACCACATTGTAAACGCCCTTTTCGCCGTAACCGCGCGTTCTTCCGAAGCCCGTGTCCATATCGGCAAGCGTTTGGATCTCCAACGCAATGTGCTCTATTACATGGCCCATCCACGTACCTTCCTCCACTCTTTGGAAAAAACCGCCCGGTTCGCCAACGCTGCAACGATGGCTGTACATACTCGGGAACATCATTTTTAGCCGGTCCCTAAAGCCTTCAATTTTATTGGAAGGCAGTTCTTCCATTTCTTCGAGGTCGAGGACCATTACGATTAATTTATGGCGACGAATGGACCAATAATTTGGCCCCCGCATGGCGTTGATTTCTCTGATTCGCATAAGTTGACGGATTTGTTAGTTTGGTTCGAATTTGATAAATATATGATTAATTTTTATAACAATTAGCGTATTTTTGCCCGCAAATCAAATAAATTCATGAGCGTAAAAGGCACACTGATCCCCATAGGTGGAAATGAAGATAAGGGTATTGAACAAAGTGAAATTTATACGTTGGAATACATTCAGTCCGGCATCCTTTCACGGGTTGTGAAAGAGAGCGGCGGCAAAGACGCACTCATTGTTGTGATTCCAACCGCTTCCAGCATTCCGAGGGAAGTCAGTGAAAATTACCTACAGGCTTTTGGCAAACTGGGCTGTAAAAACGTCCAAATTATGGACATCCGCAATCGCGAACAGGCAGAAGAACAACGCCATCTTGATTTAATGAAAAAGGCCGACTGCGTGATGTTTTCGGGTGGCGACCAGTCAAAAATTGTTCAATATATAGGTGGAACGAAACTTCACGAAATAATTCAAAAAAGATACGAACACGATCCCTTTGTAATTGCCGGAACCAGTGCTGGGGCGATGTGCATGAGCCAAGAAATGATAAAAGGCGGTGGCATAAAGGAAGCGTTTACCAAAGGAGCCGTACTGATGGGCGAAGGAATGGGTTTTATTCCCAATTTGATAATAGATTCACATTTTATTCGCCGCGGGCGCTTCGGTAGGCTTGCAGAAGCCGTGGCACGTTTCCCAAAAATGATTGGCATCGGCCTTGCGGAAGACACCGGGTTGGTTATAAAAAACTGCAACGAAGCTGAAGTAATAGGTTCTGGAATGGTGATTCTCTTTGACCCGCGAAAACTGAAACACAACAATCAAAATGTGGTGGTAGAAGGCTCGCCAATGTCGCTTACCAATTTAAAAACGCACATTTTGGCCAATGGCGACAAATTGGACATCAAAAAGAACAGGATTAAAATTTCACCATTTCATATTCAAATGACCGACGCGGAAGCATTGTGATTGTTGATTGTTGATTGTTGATTGTTGAAAATTACAACGGTATCCGCAGCATTAAAAGTATCAGTCTTTATAAATACCAATTTCCTTTTCCCCTTCGGAATTTTTAAAAGCTCTGTACATTCCTTCGGTGTTGAAGGGCATTGCCACGTTTCCTTCGGCATCCACCGCAATCAATCCGCCGTCACCGCCAATTTCTAGCACTCGCTTATTTATTACTTCCGAAGCAGCTTCTGCCAAAGGCATTCCTTTATATTCCATCAAGCAGGAAACATCATAGGCTACCACGCCGCGGATGAAATATTCGCCACTGCCCGTGCAGCTTACCGCGCAGGTTTTGTTGTTGGCGTAATTGCCCGCGCCAATCATCGGGCTGTCACCCACGCGGCCCCAGCGTTTGTTTGTCATCCCGCCCGTCGAGGTTGCGGCAGCAATGTTGCCGTCTTTATCGCAGGCCACGGCTCCTACCGTCCCAAACTTGCCTTCCTTTTTCAGGGAATGGTCCAGTTGAAATGTATCGCTGTCCTTAATATTTTGCCACTGCTGGTAGCGATGTTCGTCATAAAAATATTCCGGCGGCTCTATTTTGTAGCCCAATTTTTTCGCAAAACGCATCGCACCCGCTCCCGCCAAAAAAACGTGCTCGGTTTTTTCCATCACGTCGCGCGCCAAGGAAATGGGGTTTTTAATTCCGGTAATCAAGGAAACCGCGCCCGCATCCAAAGTTTTTCCGTCCATAATGGACGCATCCATCTCGTGGGTGCCGTCGTTGGTAAAAACACTGCCTCTTCCGGCATTGAAGAGCGGGGAATCTTCCAAATGGTTCACGGCAGTTTCAACGGCATTCAACGCATTGCCGCCATTTTCCAAAATAGCGTAGGCTTTTTCAAGCGCTTCATTTAAAGCGGTTTTGTACTGTTCCTCTTTTTCGGGCGTCATCAATCCTTTTACCAAAGTTCCGGCGCCTCCGTGGATTGCTATTGCGTATTTTTTATTCATTATTTTCATTGTTTAATAAGGCAAAAGTACGCTTTGGTTTTAATATTTATTGCGAAATGGATCGAGAGGTTTTGAAAACCTGACAGTCCTGAAACTACAATTTTCTTTTTACATTAAAACACTACATTTCTGAAGTGTTCTTTTTATTTTTGAGGCTAAACAAATGTCACACTGCGCCTGTCGAAGTGCTTTTGAAGTAAATATTCTTTTTCTTCCTAAATACCTCTTCGACCTCCCGATAGCCTTCGGGGCAGCATGACGCTACAACTTGCACAACAATATGGCCGACAAAAAACGCCTTTTCCTTTTAGATGCCTACGCGCTAATTTTCCGTGGGTATTACGCACTTATAAAAAATCCCACCATCAACAGCAAAGGGCAGGATACCTCTGCAATTATGGGGTTTCTGAATTCCCTTTTTGATGTAATCCGAAGGGAAAGACCCGATCACTTGGCGGTCTGTTTTGACAAGGACGGAAGCACCGAGCGCACCGAACTGTATGCCGACTACAAAGCCAACCGCGACGAAACGCCCGATGTTATTCGCCAATCCGTGCCGATTATTCAGGAAATCATAAAGGCGATGCACATTCCGTGTGTGGAACTTTCGGGCTTGGAGGCTGATGATATTATCGGCACCCTTGCGCAACAGGCAGAAAAACAGGGATACCAGGTTTTTATGGTTACGCCCGATAAGGATTTTGGGCAATTGGTAACCGAAAATATTTTTATGTACCGTCCCGCGCGAATGGGCAACGCCATTGAGATTTGGGGAATTCCGGAAGTGAAGAAACGCTTTGGCGTAGAGCGCCCGGAACAGGTGATTGATTATCTGGGAATGATGGGCGACGCCAGCGATAACATTCCCGGACTGCCGGGCGTGGGCGAGAAAACGGCCAAGAAGTTTATTGCCGAATTTGGCTCCATGGAAAATCTTTTGGCCAACACGGACAAATTGACGGGAAAAATGCGGGAAAAAATCGAGGAAAATGCCGAATTGGGGCTGCTTTCAAAAAAACTCGCCACCATCTGCACCGATTGTGATGTTACTTTTAATGAAAAGGATTACGAACTCTCGATGCCCGACGGCGAAAAAGTGCAGCAAATTTTTGAGGAACTGGAATTCCGCAGGTTGAAAGAGCAGTTTTTGAAATTGTTTTCGGAAGAAGGCGCTTCGGAAAAAGTAACCCAAATTTCAAACTCTGCGTCTGCCCGAAACGTAACATCCCCCCGTGGGGGGGAACGAGGGGGGACCGCAGGAAGCGGCCAGTTTTCTCTTTTTGGCCGCGACGGAGATTCTTCCGAAGAAATAAAAAATTACAGTTCCCGCGCCACCATCGAAACTACGGAACATTTTTACCAAACCGTGCAACCGGGAATGGGCCAAAAACTTTTTCTCCAAAATTTAATGAAGCAACAAAGTGTGTGTTTTGATACCGAAACAACCAGCATTAATCCGTTGGAAGCTGAGCTTGTGGGCATTGCCTTTTCTTGGGAAAAAGGAAAAGGTTTCTATCTCCCCTTCCCCGAAAACCGCGAAGGGGCACAACAACTTTTGGAAGAACTGCGCCCGTTTTTTGAAGATGAGTCCATTCAGAAGATCGGTCAGAATTTAAAGTACGACATTAAGGTTTTGGCGAAATATAATATTTCGGTAAAAGGAAAATTATTCGACACTATGCTTGCGCACTATCTCATAAATCCAGATATGCGCCACAATATGGACGTGTTGAGCGAAACCTATTTAAATTATACGCCTGTTTCCATAGAAGAGTTGATTGGAAAAAAAGGAAAAAACCAACTCAATATGCGCGAGGTTGCCATTGAAAAACAGACCGAATATGCCGTGGAGGATGCGGATGTCACCTTTCAGCTAAAAGAACATTTTGAAAACGAACTTGGCGAGGCAAACACCCAAAAATTGTTCGACGAGATTGAGGTGCCCCTGCTCCGCGTGTTGGCCGATATGGAATTGGAAGGCATCAACCTTGACGAGGGATTTCTGAAAAAACTTTCCAAGGAATTGGATAAGGACATCCTTCAACTTGAAAAACACATTTACGAAGAGGCAGGCGAGGAATTCAACATTGCTTCGCCCAAGCAACTGGGCGATATCCTTTTCGGAAAAATGAAATTGATCGACAAGCCAAAAAAGACAAAAACCGGACAATATTCCACCGCCGAGGACGTGCTATCCATTTTGGCAAAGGACCATAAAATTATTGCCGACGTGCTTGAATATCGCGGCCTCACCAAATTAAAAAGCACCTATGTCGATGCGCTGCCCGGACAAGTAGAGCCAAGCACGGGCAGGGTCCACACCGACTATATGCAGACCGTTGCAGCCACGGGCCGTTTGAGCAGCAACAATCCGAACCTTCAAAACATACCAATCCGCACCGAACGCGGTCGGGAGGTACGAAAAGCGTTTATCCCGCGAAATGAGGATTACGTTTTGATGGCGGCAGATTATAGTCAAATAGAATTGCGCATTATTGCTGCTTTGAGCGAAGAAACCACTATGATCGAGGCTTTTAAAAACGGGGAAGACATTCATGCTTCCACCGCTTCAAAAGTTTTCAATGTTCCTTTAAGCGAAGTTACCCGCGAGCAACGAAGCAACGCAAAAACTGTAAACTTTGGGATTATTTATGGCGTTTCCGCTTTCGGATTGAGCAACCAAACCGATCTTTCCCGAGGCGAAGCAAAGGATCTGATAGAAACCTATTATAAAACCTATCCAAAACTTCGGAATTACATAAGCGAGCAAATAGATTTTGCCCGTGAAAATGGTTATGTTCAAACGGTTTTGGGAAGAAGGCGCTACCTGAAGGACATCAACGGCAGCAACCAAGTAGTCCGTGGCGCCGCTGAACGAAACGCCGTAAACGCCCCAATCCAGGGAAGTGCGGCGGATATCATTAAAATTGCGATGATAAATATTCACAAGAAATTGGAAGAAGAAAACTACCAAAGCAAAATGTTGCTTCAGGTGCATGATGAATTGGTTTTTGACGCCTACAAACCCGAACTGGAGAAACTAAAAACGATGGTAAAACACGAAATGGAAAACGCCTATAAACTTACTGTGCCGTTGGAAGTTGATTTGGGGGTGGGAGAAAATTGGCTGGAGGCGCACTAAACGCCTTGCGGCGTAAATTGCAAAAGAAAAATCCCAAATTCCAAAAGATTGTCCCGCTATGCTCGCAATAGGAATTTGGGATTTGTGTTTTGAAACTTTAAGATTTTTAGTCCCGTTGGTAAACAAGTTCCACATTGCCGTAGACATCAAAATCTACGGTAGATTTTAAGGTCGTTTCGCTTAAATTGATCGTCACGGTAGTAACCTCTGGCGACGTACCGGTTTGCACTGTGGTGGTAAGCTGGTCTCCGTTCAATTCATAAGTGCCATTGGTAGTAATGGTCCCATCGCAGACTACGGTAAAGTCGCCATTTGCCTCCTGAATGTCCACTGTGGAAATGTTTTGGGTAAAGGTGTTGTCTGCCCTAAAGACAATATCGCTTTCAAAACAAGGGACCTCGTTTTTAAAATTTCGGTCGGGTGTACCGTCATTGTTGAAATCCACAGGAACGGCGAGATTAGCTTGGGTCAGAGTCCAAGAGCCTTCCATCTTATTGGTTGCGGCCGGGGAATCGTCACCGGAGGAACAGGCGGCGAATAAGATCGCAATGCATAAAATGCTCAAAAATCGTTTCATAATTTATAAAAGTTTAATGTTAGGATTTCAAATGAAACGATTTTTCAAAGTCGCAAGTATCTTTTTAAAAAATGCTTAAGTGAGATTTACGATAGTTTTAAAGCAGGTTTAAGAAAACCTTAACTTTTTTAAAAGAAATGTGTTATTTTGCTGTCCGATATAAAAAACACTAAAATGAAAAAAATTATCCTTTTTGCAATTTTTCTTTTTACCCTCTCATTATACGCCCAAGACCCTAATATTCTTTGGCAGCGGACTATTGGGGGGAGTGAAGATGATACACCTTTTAGCCTTATACAAACCAATGATGGAGGAACTTTAATTGGCGGCTACTCCGATTCTGATATATCTGGTGATAAAACAGAAAATTCTCGCGGAGGTAAAGATTATTGGATTGTAAAACTTGATGGTTCAGGAAATATTCAATGGCAAAAAACATATGGAGGAAATAATGATGATACTATCTGGACTGTTATTGAAACATCTGACGGTGGTTTTATGGCTGGAGGATTTTCAGATTCGGATATGTCTGGGGATAAAACAGAAAACTCCCAAGGCAATCTAGATTTTTGGGTCTTAAAACTTGATAGCGCTGGAAATATACAATGGCAAAATACTATTGGAGGAAATGGTATTGATAGATTACGTTCAATTATTGAAACTGATGATGAATATTTTATTTTAGGCGGTTCTTCATCTTCTGACATATCAGGCGATCGAACCTATCCTCTAATTGGTTCTACCGATACTTGGCTTGTTTGGTTAAATTCATCAGGGAGTATAATTTATCAAAAATCATTTGGATTCGGAACTTCTTTAAATTTATATAAGTTAGCCAAAACAAATGATGGAGGTTCAATTTTAAGCGCAACCCTTCAAACAACTTCTGATAGCGATGATTTTGCAATAATAAAAATTAATAATAGCGGAATTACAGAATGGCAAAAATTTATTGGAGGCAGTATGTTTGATTCATATCCGGAGATAAGTCAAACACAAGACAGTGGCTACATCCTTGCCGGAGCCTCAGATTCCAATATTTCTGGTGACAAGTCTGAAAACTCTCAAGGTTCTTTTGATTATTGGGTTGTGAAATTAGATGAAAATGGAAATGTTATTTGGCAAAATACTATTGGAGGTTCTGAGGAAGAACAGCCGTATTCAATATTTCAGACGGCTGATGGAGGCTATTTTATATGTGGATTTTCTCCATCCAATATATCAGGAGACAAAACTGAAAATTCTATTGGGGAATCAGATATTTGGATTTTAAAACTTAATAATGTAGGTATTATCGAATGGCAGAATACTATAGGAGGCAGTGAAATTGATGGCCGCCCACGTGCTATACAAACAACGGATGGGAGTTTTTTAATTGCTACGGGTTCATCTTCAAACATTTCTGGAGATAAAAATGAAAACTCACGAGGAAATTCCGACTTTTGGATTATAAAACACGCAGCAATTTTAGGCCTTGAAGGTAATCTTTTCAACAACGCAATAACACTCTACCCCAACCCCACAAAAAACGCCTTGCAAATCAGCACCCAAGACAAAACCATAGACAAAATAAACATTTACACAATCACAGGCAGCAAAATTTTGCAACTGGAGGTTAACACCGTTTCCCCAACCGTGGATATTTCCAGTTTGGCGGCCGGGGTTTATTATGTACAGTTGTATTCCGGGAAAAACGTGGCCTTGAAAAAGTTTGTGAAAGAATAAATTTAATTCTGAATTCAGAATTCAGAATTATTTTGGTCTTATGTCTTACGTCTTTCAGCGACCTGTGCTGAGCCTTCCTGCCGGCAGGCAGGCCTGTCGAAGTTAGCGGTCTTACGTCTTTTTTCATAAGAAAATTTATTTCCCGCCCCTTGCTTTTCAAATAAATAACACTACATTTGCACCCCTCTTAGACAAAAATTTGTTTTGTTTACAGGGTGAGAAAACAATGATTTATTAACTATTTTGACAAAAAACTGATGGACACATTAAGTTACAAAACAGTATCTGCCAACAAAAACACCGTTAACAAAGAATGGTTGTTGGTAGATGCGGACGGCCAGGCATTGGGTCGTCTTGCTACCCAAGTTGCAGTATTCCTGCGCGGGAAGCACAAGCCAAGTTTCACCCCACACGTAGATTGTGGTGACAACGTAATTGTTATCAACGCCGGAAAAGTAAACCTTACCGGAAACAAATGGAACGACAAAACGTACATCCGCCACACGGGCTATCCCGGTGGGCAACGCAGCCTTACCGCTACCGAGATGTATAAAAAAGATCCTGCAAGGCTTATTGAAAAAGCTGTAAAGGGAATGCTTCCAAAAAACAAATTGGGAGCAGAATTGTTCAGAAACCTGAAAGTGTATGCCGATGCAAACCACGGTCAGGAAGCACAAAAACCACGAACTATTAACCTTAACAACAGCAAATAATGGAACCGATCCACAAAATAGGCAGAAGAAAAACCGCTGTTGCACGTGTGTACCTTAAAGAAGGAAAAGGAAACATTACCGTAAACAAGCGCGCACTGGAAAACTACTTCCCAACAGGAACCTTACAATATAAAGTAAAACAGGCATTAACCCTTACCAACAACGAAAACAGTTATGACATTAGCGTGAACGTTTTTGGAGGTGGTATTACCGGTCAGGCAGAAGCGATCCGCCTTGCCATTTCCCGCGCCATGTGTGAGGTAAATGACGAAAACCGCGGCATCCTTAAACCAGAAGGCCTGCTTACAAGAGACCCAAGAATGGTAGAGCGCAAGAAATTCGGACAGAAGAAAGCGCGTAAGAAATTCCAGTTCTCTAAACGTTAATTATTTGGTTATAAAGTTACTGAGTTATTTAGCTTTTTTTCAAATAACTCAGTAACCCAATAACCCAACATCAAGTTCATATTCATTATTAATTCAAAAAGCTGTTATCCCGAAATTTTCGGGAGTTAGTTTAGCATCTAAACCAAATCCATAATTTAGGAACAGGTTGCTATCCTTTCACAGAACGTAAACTAAAACAAAATGGCAAAAAAAGTAGAAGTAAAAGACTTACTTGAAGCTGGTGTGCACTTTGGCCACCTAACCCGCAAATGGAACCCAAACATGGCGCCGTATATCTATATGGAGCGCAACGGGATCCACATCATCAACTTATACAAGACCGCTGCAAAAATCGCCGAGGCCAATGAGGCCCTTAAAAAAATTGCTGCCAGTGGCCGAAAAATTCTTTTCGTAGCTACGAAAAAACAAGCAAAGGACATTGTTGCCGAAAAAGCAAAGAACGCAAACATGCCCTACATCACTGAAAGATGGCCAGGCGGTATGCTTACCAACTTTGTAACTATCCGTAAGGCCGTTAAGAAAATGGCTTCTATTGATAGAATGAAGCAGGACGGCACCTTCAACACCCTTTCCAAAAAAGAGCGTTTGGCGGTAGATCGTCTTCGTGCCAAATTGGAAAAAAACCTTGGCTCCATTGCCGATATGAGCCGTCTTCCCGCAGCGCTTTTTGTAGTGGATACCACCCGCGAGCACATTGCAGTTGCCGAGGCATTGAAATTGAATATTCCAATTTTTGCAATGGTTGATACTAACAGCGATCCGCGCGACATCGACTATGTAATTCCATCAAACGACGATGCTTCAAAATCCATCGAAAGCATTATGAGCCTTGTTTCCGAAGCCATTGTTGAAGGACTTTCCGAAAGAAAATCCGGTGGCAATGATGATGACGAAGACGAAGATGAAAAAATGGAAATGGCCGCCAAAAAAACGGCTAAAAAAGAAAGATCAAAAGCGGAAGTACCCTCCACCGATGATGCTGATGTTGAAGATATGAGAGACGCCAAGAAACCTGTACGCCAAAAATCGAAGAAACAGGTCCTTAACGAAGAGGAGTAGAGACGCGATGCATCGCGTCTCCACAAGAGATGCAGGGCAAACCGAAAAAATAAATGCGCAACCTGTTGTGCTTTAACCTTTAAAAATTAAATAAAATGGCAAATATAACCGCCGCAGAAGTAAATAAACTAAGACAAACTACCGGAGCCGGAATGATGGACTGCAAAAAGGCATTGGTCGAGGCAAACGGAAATATGGAGGAAGCGATTTCGATCCTTCGTAAAAAAGGACAGAAAATCGCAGAAAAAAGAGCCGATCGCGATTCGAGCGAAGGAGTTGCAACCGCTAAGGTTAACGGCAATAAAACGAAGGGCGTGGCTATTTCCTTGAACTGTGAAACAGATTTCGTTGCCAAAAACGAATCTTTTGTTGAAATGGCCAACAAAATGGCCGATATCGCATTGAACACTTCCTCAAAAGAAGAATTTTTGAACGCGAAGTTCGACGATATCACCGTTGCCGAGAAATTGACCGAGCAAACCGGTGTAATTGGTGAAAAAATCGAGATTGGCGGCTACGAAATCTTGGAAGCTCCTTTTGTGGGTTCATACGTTCACGGCAACAAAATTGCTGCGTTAACAGGTCTTTCAAAAGCTGTTGACAACGCAGAGGAATTGGCTAAAGACGTTTCTATGCAGGTTGCATCCATGGGCGCTACCACCCTTTCCTACAAAGATTTTGACCCAGATTTCATAGCTTCTGAAACTGAGGCGCGAATTGCTGTTATTGAAAAGGAAAATATTGAATTGGGCCGTTTGGGCAAAACCCTTAAAAATGTTCCCAAATACATTTCAAGAGCACAATTGACCCCTGAGGTTATGGCCCAAGCAGAAGCCGATGCAAAAGCAGAATTGAAAGCGGAAGGAAAACCCGAAAACATTTGGGACCGAATCCTTCCCGGAAAAATCGAGCGCTTCATCAGTGACAATACCACGATGGACCACGAAAAAGCGTTGCTTGACCAAAACTTTATTAAAGATGACAAAAAGAGCGTTGCAGAATACGTAAAAACGTTTGGCGATGTTGAAGTTGTTGGCTTCAAAAGGGTTTCTTTGGCATAAGCTTTTAAGAATATTCAAAATAGAAAAGAGGCTGAAAAATTTCAGCCTCTTTTTTTTATGTTACACTGAGCAGGCTGTCGGGAGCGCGGTCGAAGGGCAATCGAAGTGCGGGCATGTTCAATGTTAATTTATTCCTTTATAATTTTCTTTACGGATTTTTTTCCTTCGGAATAAATAGTTGCCAAATATAAACCGCTTTTTAAATATCCAAGGTTCAGTTCAGTTTTTAAAGCCAAAGGAAACGTTTCCAAAACAATTCTTCCAAAAAAATCGTAAACTACAATTGTGTCTATAGTTCCATTCGATCCTACAGTTAAAATATCTTGGAACGGATTAGGATGAATTACTGCTTCCCTCGATTCCAAATTATTGGGAATTCCAAGTGGGGCATTTTCCAATTTCAGAATAAATACATCCATTTCGCCCTGTGATGTTAAATTGAACACCCCACTGCCCGGATCAAAATCTGCTGTAGTATTGAAATATCCCGTACACAAAACCTTGCCTTGAGTGTCAACCGCAATTCCCAACCCGCAATCTTCATCCTGTCCCCCCACAGATGATGCCCATTGAAAATTGCCTGAGGCATTCAAATGCTGCACGAATACATCAATAAATCCTTCCGAAGAAAGGTTGGCTGTGCCGCCGTTGGGGTCAAAATCCACAGTTTCCTCAAATCTACCGGTGGTGTAAATACCCCCATTGCTATCGGTTTTTATGGAAACTCCTTCTTCATAAAGAGGCCCACCCATGCGCTTTGCCCAAACAAAATTTCCATTGGTTTCCAATTTTAAAATATAGGCATCTGCCAAACCTTCACTTGTAAGTTCAAAAGTAGCGGCGCCGGGATCAAAATCCTGTGTGGCATAAAAATAGCCTGTTACCAAAACTTCGCTATTGGGACCAATTGCAATGTCAGTTCCAACATTGTAGTGACTCCCACTGGCCTGTTTTGCCCAAACAAAATTGCCAGATGCATCCAGTTTTGAAACAAACATTTTATCCAAAGTTCCAGCGGATTCCAGGAGAAAAGTGCCGGGACCTGGATCAAAATCGGGCGCACTATTCGTGTAACTACCGGTGGAATACACATTTCCGGCAGCATCAACGGCCACTGCATTTGGAAAGTCTTCGCGCGTGCCTCCCAACTGTTTTGCCCAAAGATAATTGCCATTAGCATCCAATTTCACTATAAAAATATCCTCATCGCCAAAAGACGTTAGCTCGGCCGTCCCTGCACCGGGATCAAAATCAACCGTATTGTTGAAATACCCAATGGTAACCACATTTCCGGAATTGTCAACGGCAATGCCCTGTCCACGGTCTCGACCATTTGAGCCAAAGCTTTTGGCCCAAAGATAATTTCCGTCCGCATCCAACTTCAAAATAAAAGCATCGAGATTTCCAGCGCTCGTAAGGATTTGCGTGCCAGCACCCGGATCAAAATCAAGGTCGGTTTCAAAATAACCTGTTATCAATAAATTGCCCGAAGCATCCAACACCAAGGTGTCGGGGTATTCAGAATCACTGCTCCCGATTGTTTTTGCCCAAACAAAATTTCCGGAGGCATCAAATTTTGTGAGAAAAATATCCGCCTCGCCTTGGGCTGTTACTTCAAACGTGCCGCTTCCGGGATTAAAATCGACGGTTTGGGTAAAATATCCAAGGGTATACACATTGTTTTGGGAATCAATGGTTATGGATTCGCCACGGTCAAAACCGTTGCCGCCCATACTTTTGGCCCAAGCAAGTTCTTGCGCTATAAATGATTTTGGAGCAAGCCATACCAAAAAAGTTATTAATGGTAAAATGAAAAATTTCATAATTTATTCACTTTAAAGGTTTGGACTTTTGTACCTACTGTGGTCTTAATTAAATAAATTCCTGATGAAAGCGCGGAAAGATCCATTTCAGCTTTAGAAACATTGGGTTTCAATGTTTGCACTTTTCTTCCAGCAAGATCATACACCAAAATGGATTCAATAGGTTCCTTGCTTTCCAAAAATAGCTGTGAATTTGTTGGGTTTGGGTACAATACCATTGTATTCAAAGCCTCTTCTTCGACTCCCAAATTGGTGTTCACCCCAAAAATAGTTTCATAACTATTGCCTCCAAAATCTACTTCAATGTTATAAACTCCATCGGGCCACGAATTGTCTATCGGAAATGCCCATTGCGCCCAAGCTTGTGGATAGAATGGCCAAGGAGAGGTAAAAATCCAGTCGTACAGCACGGTACCGTCGGGTTTTCTGAAAATGATATGCGTATCTGTATTGGTCTGCAGGTCTCTGTAAAAAATACGGAATACGAGTTCCTCGCCAGGTTCAAAATTCAATTCCTCATAGGTGTTTTCCACAACGCCACAATCGTCGTCAAAGGTTTGTGTGTTGTGTGTGGATAGCCTATTAATAGTAGGTTGGTAATATTCAGGTTGGTCCGCCCACCAACTGTCTGTATTAAAATTGTTGCATGGGCCTTGGTAGGGGTCTATTAAATTATTATTGGAATCGTAAATCTCAAAATGCAAATGAGGCACCACGCTGCTGCCGGAACTTCCGGCGGCCCCCAAATATTCGCCCGCTGCCACGGAATCGCCTATGTTTTTCGATGTAATGGCACCATTTTTAAAATGCCAATACCAAGCTTGGCTTCCATCTGCGTGCTCAATGATGATTCCGTTCCAGTTTGGGTTTCCGTTGTTCACGCAGTTCAAATCAAAAAATCCATCTCTTTTGTTGATTATAATTCCTGGAGCTGCCGCGACAATTTCCATCAACTCTTCCTTCATCCGTTTCCACGGATAGGGCCACAGTACATAGTCTGTGCCTTCGTGGTTGCCGCTTCCCCAATCGTAGGTGCGCTGGCCACATTCATAATCCAGCAAATGGCCATTAGGGGTTAAATCGTGGTCCACATAATTGTTTACGGTGTAATAGCCGTAATCATTAAAGCCAGCTTTGGGCCTAATGGGGAAACTGAACAAAGGCGAGGCCCCTTTCCGTTGAAAAGCATCGGGCTTGGTTTTTAAAATTTGTTGCTTATTTAAGAAATTTTCCAATCGCACCTCTTGGCGCTGGGCATCGGTTATACATTCGGTTTTTTCGAATTCCACCGGATGGAATTCCGCTTTTGGTATTTGGGCCCAAACAGTGCCAACCACTGCGAATGACAGAAAAAATAATGATGTTTTCATAGAAGAAAATTTTTAAGGATTATCATCTTCTAATCGAACCAAAAGAAAATTGTCATCATTAAAATCACGTAAAAGTGAAATCTCTTATGGCGCCGCTTCCGCTTAAAAAATTACAAACCGTGCATCAATAATTTTCGTTATTTTTGCCCAGTAAAAATTTGCTATGCACTACCAAAGAATTCTTTTAAAACTTTCCGGCGAAGCCTTAATGGGCGAACAACAATATGGTATTGATCCCGTTCGGCTTAAGGAATATGCACACGAAATAAAACAGATTACAGACCGGGGCGTGCAGGTGGCCATTGTAATTGGCGGCGGCAATATTTTTAGAGGACTATCCGGTGCCAGCAGCGGAATGGACCGGGTGCAGGGCGACCATATGGGGATGCTCGCAACCGTTATAAACGGGCTGGCCCTGCAGAGTGCGCTTGAAAACGTTGAAGTGCCCACACGGCTGCAGAGCGCTATAAATATTAATGAGGTAGCGGAACCTTTTATCCGCAGGAAGGCCATTCGGCATTTGGAAAAAGGAAGGGTCGTGATTTTTGGCGGCGGCACGGGCAACCCCTATTTCACGACAGATTCTGCGGCGGTGCTGCGGGCCATTGAAATTGGCGCCGATGTAATTTTAAAGGGAACCCGTGTTGATGGCATTTATACCAGCGACCCCGAAAAGGATAAAAAGGCAACAAAATTTGATTTTATCAGCTTTGAGGATGTACTCCAAAAAGGCCTGAAAGTGATGGATACGACGGCCTTCACCCTAAGCCAGGAAAATGAATTGCCCATTATTGTTTTTGATATGAACACCAAGGGTAATTTGCTTAAGGTAGTTTCTGGAGAAAAAATTGGAACTAAGGTGAATTTGTAATAGCTGTATTTTTATTTTTTAATAATGAGTAATGGGTAATGAATAATTAGTAATGAGTAAGGATATTTATTTTTCACCACTCAATACGCTATAAACAATACCCAATACTAAACAAAACACTGAATACTGAAAACCATGGAAGACGAAATTGATTTTTTAATTGAGGGAACAAAAGAGGCAATGGGAAAGGCCATTAAGCATCTTGAAAAAGAATTGGTGAACATACGTGCGGGCAAGGCATCGCCCTCTATGGTGGGTAGCGTTATGGTTGACTATTACGGAAGCCCAACGCCATTGAGCCAAGTGGCCAACGTTAGCACGCCCGATGGAATGACCATCAGTATCCAACCTTGGGAAAAAAGCATGATTCCAGAAATTGAGCGTGGAATCCATTTGGCAAATATTGGGTTCAACCCAATGAACAATGGCGAAAGCGTAATCATTAGCGTGCCGCCACTTACCGAGGAGCGCAGAAGGGAGCTGGCCAAACAGGCCAAAGCCGCATCGGAGGAAGCGAAGATCGGCGTTCGCAACGACCGCAAAAATGCCAATAACGACCTGAAAAACCTCGAAATTTCAGAAGACCTTAAAAAAAGTTTGGAAGAGGACATCCAAGAAATGACAGACGCCCACATTAAGAAAATTGATGAAATCTTGGCAAAAAAAGAAAAGGAAATTATGACTGTATAGGTTTTCCCATTCGTTAAACAATATACAATTCGGCGGCCTCTGTGCCGCTTTCTTTTTACATTTAAATCCTTAAAACGATTCGCGACCCCTATGCATAAACCACTATGTATTCTTTTATTGTTTGTAGGATTTTCGGCCTTTTCGCAAGAAACTTCGGGGGTTGAAACCGATTCCCTTTCCGGATTTAAAAAAACGTTGGCCGAATTTTCAGAAAAAAAAGGGCATCCGTTTACTACCGGTTATTTGCCGATAGGTTTTTTCGACATCGACCTTAAAACCCTTTTTAAATACAACGATCACGAAGGGTTCCGGTTGGGCATTGGCGGCGTTACCAACCAACGGCTTTTTGAAAACTACAAACTCGGGGGCTACATTGCGTATGGATTCAAAGATGAAACCTTTAAGTACAGTCTCGGCGGAAGCGCGCGGTTGAACGAGGAAAAAAAGACTTGGGTAAGCCTATACTACACAGACGATATCCAGGAAATAGGCACCTTTGAATTTTTAACCGATGCCCGTTTCTATTCGCTGTTTGAGCCGCGATTGCTGAACATCATCCAGTTTTACAACTACACCGAGTGGCAGGCCAATGTTCAGAGTGAACTGACCCCAAGTTTGCTAACCGAGCTTCGGGTGCAACATTCGGATGTGGGCAATTTCGAGGATTATTATTTTATTGAGAATGGCCAGGCCTATCATCAATACCAGCTCGCGGAGGCGCTCGTATCGTTCCGTATAAAGTTGAAAACGGATTCCATAGTGAACGACGAAGGAAAAAAAATTGCGACGGACGTGCTGCCGAAGGTCAGTGCGCAAATCACCAAAGGGTTTAAGGGCATTGCGGGAAGCGATTTCAATTACACCAAATATGGCTTAAAACTGAATTATGATATAGCCCGAAAAAACCTGTCCAACACCAGTTTCCAACTCCAAGGCGAATGGGCAACGGGCGATGTTCCATTAACCCATTTGTTCCACGCCTTTCCAAACCAGCCCACAAAGGAAAAACTCCTAAAACGCTTTTCGGTGGCGGGAGTCCAAAGTTTTGAAACCATGTATTTTGGGGAATTTTATTCCGACAAACTGGCGATGCTACAAATGAAACACACCTTTAGAAGATTTAAACTGGCGAAAAATTGGAAACCGGAACTGGTCGTTATTTCGCGCCACGCCATTGGCGATATGAAAAATACGGACAGGCATATTGGAATTCCCTTTAACACCCTCGATCATTTTTATAACGAAGCCGGATTGGAGCTAAATAAAATCGCCCTCGGCTTTGGGCTGAGTTTCGCGTACCGTTATGGCTATTTCAACCTGCCCAATTTTGAGGACAACGTTTCCTTTAAATTTACTTTCAATTTAAAACTATAAATGTGTTGGCAACCCGCCTGTTGGTAACGCTTTGCAAAGATGCAGCATTAAGGGTTCAATGGGACGGCATCAATCAACCCGAAGGACGGCATCAACCTTCCCGAGGCACACTTCCAAAGAAGGTATAGACTGCATAAACCGAGGTAAAAGATTGTTTTTGGAAGGTTTGTCAAACCGGCAACTGCCCAAAATAGTTCAAAATAAACTCCTTACTTCTCGGGAATGGTTACCTTTGTGGGGTTTAATAAAAAATTGCCTTGAACAAACTTTTCAGCATCGGTTTTTGGAGCTGGGTGGCCCGTTTCATATTGCGGAACCGCACCCTTATTTTAATCGTAATTTTAACCACCACCGTACTGTTGGCGTTGCAGTGGAAAAACATGCGCTTCACCTATACCGAAGCGAATCTATTACCCGACGACCACCCCATCAATCTTCAGTATGATGAATTTCTGAAACATTTTGGCGAAGAGGGCAACCTTATCGTGATGGGCGTAAAGGATCCAGCCATTTTTGAGCCCGCCAATTTTAAAGCCTGGAACCAACTTACGGAGGATATTGGAAAATTCAGTGAAGTGGCCCTCACCCTTTCTGTGGGCAATTTGAAAAAACTTGAGAAAAAAAAGGATACCACGGGCTTTGAGCTGGTGCCCTTCGTGAAAGATTCCGTTTTTACAAATTCCAACCTGGCCGAATATAAAGACGAGCTTTTTAACAAATTGCCTTTTTACGACGGACTGATTTACAGTCCAGATAAGCAAAGCATCCGCTCGGCCATTTATCTTAAAAAAGACATTGTCAACACGGCTGAGCGAAAGGATTTCGTGATCCGGGACTTGATCCCCCTTATCAAAAAATTTGAAACCGGAAGTGGTATCAAGGTTTATACTTCTGGAATGCCGTACATCCGCACCTTAAATTCACAAAGCATAATTGATGAAATTGGACTTTTTATTGGGGCAGCCCTATTCGTTACCTCACTTATCTTTTTCTTCTTTTTCCGGTCGTGGCGCGCCACGTTTATTTCTATGTGTACGGTTATTATTGGCGTAATGTGGTCCTTCGGGTTTTTGGGCCTAATGCATTACGAAATCACCGTGTTAACGGCACTCATTCCACCGCTCATAATCGTTATCGGGATTCCCAATTGTATTTTTCTTATCAATAAATACCAACAGGAAATAAAAAAACACGGCAATCAGGCAAAATCCCTGCAACGCGTAATTACCAAAGTAGGCAACGCAACTTTAATGACCAACCTAACGACGGCTTCGGGGTTTGCCACTTTTATTTTGGTGAAAAGCGAGCTTTTGAGCGAATTCGGTATTGTTGCCTCCATCAATATTATAGCCATCTTTTTATTGAGCCTGCTGATAATTCCCATCATTTACAGCTACATGCCCGTTCCGAAGGATAAGCACCTTAAACATTTAAGCAAAACGTGGATCAATAAATTCGTTCTTTGGGTAGAAGGGATGGTCCGCGACCGCCGGATTTCCATCTACATTGTTGCTGTATTGCTGCTTTGCACCAGCATTATTGGTATTTACAACATAAAAATTTCTGGAAGCCTGATTGAGGATATGCCGAAAAATACCGGGTTTTTTGACGACATCCGCTTTTTTGAAAAGGAATATGAGGGAATTATGCCCTTGGAGATTATGGTGGACACCAAAAAGAAAAAAGGAGTTATGAGCCTGTCCACCCTAAAGCGCATTGATGAATTGCAGGACCACATTAAGGAAATACCCGAATTCGCCAAACCGCTGTCGGTGGTAGAACTTATAAAATATTCCAAGCAGGCGTATTACAACGGCAATCCGGAATATTACCAACTTCCAAATAGCCAAGAGAAAAATTTCATATTGAGTTATGCCAAAAACAGCAACACAAACACCAATTTGTTGAGCAGTTATGTGGACAGCACCGGGCAGTTCGCGCGCATCACTACCTTTATGAAAGACACGAAACCGGACCGTTTCAACCGCATCGAGGAAGACCTGCATCGGGAGATAAATAAAATTTTTCCGGCTGAACGCTACAATGTTTCGGTTACGGGGAAGGCCTTAGTATTTCAAAAAGGCACCCATTATTTGGTGAACAACCTCATTCTATCCCTCTCGTTGGCCATTTTTTTGATTGCCCTTTTTATGGCCTGGATGTTCCGTAGTTTTAAAATGATTATTATTTCGTTGATTCCCAATTTGCTTCCATTAATTATTACCGCCGGGGTCATGGGCTTTGTGGGCGTCCCCATTAAACCTTCCACCATTTTGGTTTTCAGTATTGCCTTTGGAATTTCGGTGGACGATACCATTCACTTTTTGGCAAAATATCGGCAGGAGCTTATTGCCCACAATTGGAAGATCAAAAAATCGGTTTTCGCAGCCCTTCGCGAGAGCGCGGTCAGTATGTTCTATACTTCCATCGTGCTTTTCTTTGGCTTTTCGGTGTTTACCATCTCCAGTTTTGGCGGCACGGTGGCCCTTGGCGCACTGGTTTCCATCACCCTGTTGTTCGCCATGCTTTCCAATTTGCTTTTGCTGCCAACCTTATTGCTTTCCCTCGAAAAAAGCATTGCCAACAAGGAAACCATGAAAAAGCCCGCCATCGAGATTTTGAGCGACAATGAAGAAGACGAAGAAGAAGCCAACACCAAGGATTAACTACTTAAAATGATAGCTCTCATATTCACGGGAATTTGGGGCATTCCCTTTTTTTGGATTTTATTTAAAAGTATATTTGCTCCTCTTAAAAATTGACCATGCAACAAAACACTATAGCCGAAATTTTGCGCAGCCAAAAAACCCACGTGGAAATCACCGTTCGAGGCTGGGTGCGCTCCTTTAGAAGCAACCGATTTATTGCGCTCACCGATGGTTCCACCATCAAAACTCTGCAATGTGTAGTAGATTTTGAAAAATTCGAGGAACCGTTGCTGAAGAAAATCACCATCGGCGCCGCTATAGCGGTAAAGGGTACTTTGGTTGAAAGCCAAGGCCAGGGCCAAACAGTAGAGGTTCAGGTTTCGAACATTACCATTTTGGGCGAAGCAAATCCAGAAGAAGTAAAGCTCACCATTCTTTCGCCAAAAAAACATTCTTTGGAAACCCTTCGGGAGCAGGCCCATTTGCGCATCCGCACCAACACCTTTGGCGCTGTTATGCGGGTCCGGTCCAAGTTGGCCTTTGCCGTGCACGAATTTTTTCAGAAAAACGGCTTTTATTATATGAATGCCCCCATAATTACCGGCAGTGACGCCGAGGGAGCGGGAGAAATGTTCCGGGTAACGAATCTCGATGCAAAAAATCCGCCTTTGGATGAACAAGGCAACGTAAATTTTAAGGAAGATTTTTTTGAAAAGGAAACCAACCTGACCGTGAGCGGTCAATTGGAGGCAGAAACCTATGCAATGGGACTTGGAAAAGTCTATACTTTTGGCCCCACTTTTCGCGCAGAAAATTCCAATACCAGCCGCCATTTGGCTGAATTTTGGATGATCGAGCCGGAAGTTGCTTTTAATGATTTGGATGCCAATATGGATTTGGCCGAAAGTTTTATTAAGTATGTTATTGCTTACGCCCTCGAGCACTGCGCAGACGACCTTGAATTTTTGGAAAATCGCTTATTGGAGGAAGAAAAAGGAAAACCTCAAGGGGAACGAAGCGAAATGCGCCTTCGGGAAAAGCTCCATTTTATTTTGGACAACCATTTCAAAAGGGTAAGCTACACCGAAGCCATAGACATTTTGAAGAATTCATCACCGAATAAAAAGAAAAAATTCAAATATTTAATTGACGAATGGGGCGCCGATCTGCAAAGTGAGCACGAGCGCTATTTGGTGGAAAAACATTTTAACAGCCCCGTAATTCTTTTTGATTATCCCGCAAAAATCAAGGCTTTTTATATGCGCCTAAATGACGATGGAAAAACGGTACGCGCCATGGACGTTCTTTTCCCGGGAATAGGCGAAATTGTTGGAGGTTCCCAACGTGAAGAGCGATACGAGGTTTTAAAACAAAAAATGGAAGCCATGGACATTAGCACCGAAGAATTGTATTGGTATTTGGACCTTCGCAAATTCGGCACTGCCGTTCACAGCGGATTTGGTTTGGGTTTTGAGCGTTTGGTTCAGTTCACTACGGGAATGGGCAACATTCGCGATGTAATACCCTATCCGCGAACGCCCGGCAACGCCGCCTTCTAACTTAATAAAACATAAGATTGTATTAAAACTGGCTACCGTTCTATTTTAGTAGCCAGTTTTTTTTAACTTTATGAAGTAGTACCAATAGTATGTTAAAGCAACAATTAAGTCTAAAACTATCACAAAAGTTATCACCTCAGCAAATTCAGTTGATGAAGATGATCCAACTGCCTACGCAGGCATTTGAGCAGCGGATTGCACAGGAATTGGAGGAAAATCCAGCCTTGGAAGGCGGTAAGGATGAGGGTGAAAATTTTGAGGAAGAATTTGGAAACAACGAATATGAAGAAGGGTTCGACGAGGGCAACGAAGTAATTGAAACCGAGATAAATGTTGACGATTACTTGAGCGATGATGAAATTCCCAGCTACAAACTTTCCGCCAATAATTATAGCGCAGACGATGAGGAACGGCAAATGCCTTATGCTGCGGGCACTTCCTTTACCCAACATTTAATGCAGCAATTGAGCACCTACCGCCTGGATGATGAGGAAGAAGAAATAGCCAAATTTTTGGTGGGCAGTGTTGACGAAAGCGGCTACATCCGCCGGGAAATACAAGATATTGTGGACGATTTAGCCTTCACGCAAAACGTTTATACCACAGAGGACAAAGTAGAAAAAGTACTGAAAATCGTGCAGGAATTGGATCCGGCTGGGGTTGCGGCCCGCGATCTTCAGGAATGTTTACTGTTGCAACTGGAGCGCAAATCGGCTACCCCTTCAGTGGAGCTGGCGATCCAAATTATTGAGGACTCCTTTGAGCAGTTCAGTAAAAAACATTATAAAAAACTTACGCAGCGATTTAATATTACGGAAGATCAGCTCCGCGATGCCATTCACGAAATTGAGGGGTTGAACCCCAAACCGGGAGGCACCTATTCAGGAAATAATAGAATCGTAGAACATGTGGTGCCAGATTTCGCCATAAAAATTGTTGATGGCGAATTAGATTTAACCCTAAATGGTCGAAACGCCCCGGAACTCCACGTGAGCCACGAATATACCAATATGTTGAAGGGCTATAAGGAATCCAAGGACAAATCCAAGGCGCAGAAGGACGCCGTTTTGTTTATAAAACAAAAACTGGATGCGGCAAAGTGGTTTATTGATGCCATCAAACAACGCCAACAAACGTTGTTCGTAACGATGAACGCCATTATGCACCACCAAGAAGAATATTTTTTAACGGGCGACGAACGCAAGTTAAAACCTATGATTTTAAAGGATATTGCCGATAAAATTAATATGGACGTTTCAACCGTTTCCCGGGTTGCCAACAGTAAATATGTGGACACGCCTTATGGCACAAAACTCATCAAGGAATTTTTCAGCGAGTCTATGAAAAATGATCAGGGCGAAGATGTTTCCACCAAGGAGATCAAGAAAATTCTGGAAATCACCATTGCCGAAGAAAATAAACGCAAACCGCTCACCGATGATAAATTGGCGAAAATATTACTGGAGAAGGGCTACCCCATTGCCCGAAGAACCATCGCCAAATATCGCGAACAATTGGATTTGCCGGTGGCCAGACTCAGAAAGGAAATTTGATGAATTTTTTTCTTAAATCGGCTTCCTATCTGTTCCATCCGTTGCTCATTCCACTAATGGGAACGGTACTCTACTACGCGGTAACGCCTAAATATATTGATCCGCAATTTGTTAGGGTAGAGGTTTTTGCGATCGTGATCCTTACCATTCTAATTCCCATTGTCGTTTTTTTTCTACTTAAAAATTTAAAGGTGGTTGAAACCATATACCTAAGGGACGTAAAAGAGCGGAAATTTCCTTTGATGATTCAATGCATCCTACTGTTATTGATCTTGAAAACCGTTTTCGATGCTTATGACGACCCCGAGCTGTACTACTTTTTCGTTGGTATTTTGTTTTCAGCTTTCAGCGCATTGGTTATGGTTTTTTTCAAACTTAAAGTCAGTTTGCACCAAATGGGAGTTGGGGGTCTTTTGGTTTTTTTGGTAGGGTTAAGCGTGCATTTTAAGATAAACCTGCTGCTTACCATCAGTTTTTTTCTCTTCGTAAATGGATGGGTAGCTTCCTCGCGGCTCAACAATGAAGCGCATACCTATCCAGAACTATTGACCGGCCTATTTTTGGGTGCCCTGCCGCAGCTTATTCTCTTTAATCTCTATTTATAAAATATAGAACATTAAGCCCAGCTTAAGTGTACGGAAATCGACCGGTTCGCCATCTTGGGTAACCGCATCCTTAAAAAAGGGATTGATGCTGTAGGAAGCAAATAAATTAAAAGTGCTATATCCAAAACTCAGGGTAGCGGATAACCGGAGTGGATCAAATTGTGGTAATTTGGTTTGTTTCACCGTATTTCCCGGTTGTTTGAATGTTGACTTATACCAAAAGGCATAGCCCACCCGAACCCCAGCATAAACCCTCCAAAACTTGTAGGTGGAGGGCGTAGAGGTACGCCATCTAAATTCAACGGGAGCCTCAACAACGGCCATATTAAATCGGTTTCTGGTAAAATCTACATTTTTGTCCAACACCCTAAAAATGGTTTTTTCGGAAGCACTTTCGCCAATAAACAAGTTTTGCCCGAATTGATCAAAGGCGAAGCCTCCACCCACGGCTATGGCAAGATTCCGCTGTTGGTTGATGGGCATATCGCGCACAAAACCGAATTGAATGCCGCCGGAAAGACCGCGCGCGCTAACGCCCTTAGGCATATCCAAAGGAAGATTATAAGACAGCCCGAGATAAAATTGATCTTCTCTGTAAAGGGAATCGACTGAAACTTTCGGAATGGTATCCTGCGCAAGTACGGAAAAAGAAAGAAGTCCGAGGGAAACGGCAAGAAAAATTTTAAAAATCCTTTCCATAATAAAACAATTGACAATAAGGGCTTACAAAGAAACGAAAAACGCCTTGATCCTAAAAAATTAAAGAACAAGGCGTTTTTAAAACGGCGCGCTAAAAGTTGCTATTCATTAATTTCATTACCCGGAGTGGTAATGTAAATAATCTTTAACATATTTAAATCGCGCAATTCCTGTTTAATATCGGTAACCATCCCGGTATTGGTTTTCTCATCTACCTTTAGAGCGACCATCACCTTGTCCTGAAGTTCGGGCAAAAGTTTTTGGCGCGCCTCGGTAAGGGCGAATTTGATATTGGAAAGGTCCGTGTATTTATCGCCGATTTGAATTTTCGGTTCAGATCCATATTTATCTTGGTATCGCGAACTTGGTTTTCCGGCATAAATATATACAGAGCGGTCTTTTTTCAATTTTTCAACCTGATCCGCCTTTGGCAGCTTGTTCTGGACCAGCAGATTGTCGTCGCGCAGCACAGTTACCACCATAAAAAAGAACAGTAGCATAAATACAATATCGGGTAGTGATGCTGTAGAAATGGCTGGCAATCCGCCGTCTTTTTTCTTTTTAAATTTTGACATATTCTAACTATTATTGTCCGGATTTTTTAGGTTCAGCTTCGGAAAGTTTTTGGGGGAACAGTTTTTGAATATTTTCCAACTTTTCCTGAAGGGCTTCTTTGGCGGCCTCCCCTTTTATCTTTCCTTCGTCAAGGTCTTTGGTTTTTTCGGTAAACTTCCAACCATAGAGTCTTTGCGATTCCCGATCTCTCAAAAAGTTATAGGCAGCCACAAGTTCATTCTGTACTGCGATATACATTTTATAGGAGGTCAATCGATCATTCTGCACCGAGATTACGGCCTTGTCTGGGTTGTCTGAGGATTCAGGATCTCTTTTTCCCTTGCAATAATCGCAATATTCAGCGGTGCCTGATGGCGCTCCCCCATTGTCGAGAAACGCAATGGCGGCCTGACGCAAATCCTTAAGCTCCATCAATTTTTCCTCTACCAACAATTGGTCGTTTCGGTTCACGTTAACGATAAAGAGGTTTTTTTCCTTGATTTTTACTTGCTCATCGGTTGGTGGCTCCTTGGGCGGCAGTTGTCTCGCAATCCCTTTGTCCTTTTCAATGGTTGTTGTTACCAAGAAAAAGATAAGCAATAGGAAAGCGATGTCTGCCATCGACCCTGCATTTACTTCGGGTGTTGCTCTTCTTGCCATTATTTAGATACTTTTTTGATTCCACTGAATACCATGGCACCCACAGCGAGGATGGCCAAGATATAAAATGCATAAAGACCTGTTCCGACCCATTTAGATCCGCTGGCTGAAAGAACTTCTCCTTCTTGCATTTGCATTGGATTTCCATCGGCCAAAACGTAGGAGATAACCACGATTGCCAAAAAGGCGCCTACAGAAATCAGGGTATTTTTTAGGTTACCGGCAAATATTCCTTTTAACACAAAGAACAAAACAAAAACCATGGTTATGGCGAATGTTATGTAGGCCACATACAGGAACCCATCAACTCCTTCACCTGTGGCAGTTACGGCCTCATCGCCTTTGGCAATGATCATTGCAAGGAAGATAACTCCCGCAATGCTAAGGAGCAGTGCTACTATTTTTAAAATTTTATGTAATGCCATGTTGGGTTTTCTTTAGATTTTGTTTTTTTGTTTGTAGTCGAACAACATATCGATCAATGTGATGGATGCATCTTCCATACTATTTACTATACTATCTATTTTAGCAATAATGTAGTTGTAGAAAATTTGAAGGATAATCGCAACGATCAAACCGAATACGGTTGTTAAAAGTGCCACTTTAATACCTCCAGCCACCAAGGAAGGGTTCATATCACCCGCAGCCTGAATTTTGTCGAAGGCGATAATCATACCGATTACCGTACCCATGAAACCAAGCATCGGGGCCAAGGCAATAAACAATGAAATCCAAGAAACGTTTTTCTCCAACTGGCCCATTTGAACGCCGCCGTAGGCAACAACAGCCTTTTCGGCAATATCGATCCCTTCGTGGGCCCTGTCCAATCCTTGATAGTAAATGGAAGCAACAGGTCCTTTGGTGTTTCTGCAAACCTCTTTGGCAGCTTCAATGCCACCGCTGTTAAGCGCATCTTCCACATTTTGGGCCAATTTTTGGGTGTTTGTGGTAGAAAGATTTAAATAGATAATTCTTTCAATAGCGATAGCCAACCCAAGAATCAAACATAAAAGAACAATCCCCATAAACCCGGGACCCCCTTCAACAAAACGTTCCTTCAATTCCTGATGAAAGCCTTTTTCGGCCTGTGCAGTAGGAGCCGCTTCATCTTGAATAATGGTAAAGGTTGCGGCCGTTACCAAAGCTTGGGAACTGGTCGGCATGGTTTGCGCTGTTGCAGCATTTGCGTTTAACGTGCCTGCAAAAACGATTGCGGCAAGTGCCAGAATAGAAAATAATTTTTTCATTGCTATCGACTTAAAGTTTGTTTTTAGTTAAAGGTTTAAAGATATAAAATAATTTAGTTAATCTGCAAGAATATTCATGTTCGCTCGGGTCGAGCCCATCAACAATCCGTTCTTTTATTGCAGAGAGGAAGGGATTCGAACCCTCGATACGCTTGTGGCGTATACACACTTTCCAGGCGTGCGCCTTCGACCACTCGGCCACCTCTCTATTTTTTGCTCCACACGTTTAAAACAACCATTTGTTGTGGAAATGGCTATTAAAAACAATACGTTTTCGGGACGGGAAAAGGCCTATTTGCGAAACAAGTGCCAAATATCAAAAAAAAAACAACGCGATAAAATAATTTAGACGCTTTATTTATTGCATTTCTCCCCGCAATGAGGTTTCAAATATGGTTTTGAAGCTGTTAGCCGAAATTTTTTGGCCCAGTAAATACATCAATTTTGCCAAGGCCGCTTCGGTGGTGCAGTCCTTTCCGCTTATTACGCCCAATTTTTTCAGATGCGTGCTGGTTTCATATAGGCCCATATAAACGCTACCGCCCGAGCATTGGGTTACGTTTATCACCGGAATGCCTCTCCTTATTACTTTTTTTAGGGCGTTAATAAACCAAGGCGCATTGGTAGTATTACCGCTGCCATAAGTTTCCAAGACCAAACCTTTCATTTCGGGATAGGCAAATAGATGATTTATGGTTGCTTCATCAACCCCCGGAAACATTTTCACCAAAAGAATGTTACTTTCCAACGTTTTGTGTACTTTCAGTTTTTTTCTTCTATTGGGCCTGTAAAGCGCCTCATTGTTCACTACCAAATGCACACCACTCTGCACCAGTTCGGGATAATTGAGCGAGGCGAACGCTTCAAAATGTTCCGCGTTGATTTTTGTGGTCCGGTTTGCCCTGTATAATTTGTATTCAAAATAAAGTCCCACTTCGGCAATTTTCGAAACCCCTTTTTCCTGTAGGGCGGCAATCTGAATGGAAGTTATTAGATTTTCCTTGGCGTCGGTCCGCAAGTCGCCGATGGGAAGTTGGGAGCCGGTAAAGATAACGGGCTTGCCCAAATTTTCTAGCATAAAGCTCAAGGCCGATGCGGTATAGCTCATCGTATCGCTGCCGTGAAGGACCACAAAGCCATCCATCGATTCGTAATTGCTTTCAATTAGGTTCGCGATCGCAACCCAATACTCGGGGTTCATATTGGAACTGTCAATAGGTATGGGGAACGAAGTGGTTGTTATATTACAATCCAACAATTTCAATTCGGGGATGTGGTTGAGCAATTCGTCAAAATTAAAATTGCGAAGTGCCCCTGTCTCAAAATCCTTAATCATCCCAATGGTTCCACCAGTATATATAAGGAGTATGTTGGGTGTTTTTGACATATAGGTACGCTATTATATTATTAATTGGAAAAAACCCAGCAACGAAATACTCCCATTCTATTTCCGTTTTGGGAATTTTCTGATTAAATCTTAAAAACGGCTTTGGAATTTGCCGTTGTAATTTCGGCAATTTCGGTTTCGGGAATTTTATAGATTTCCGAAAGTTTTTTGCAAACCAAAGCCAGATAACTGCTTTCGTTGCGCTTTCCGCGAAAGGGCGCCGGGGCAAGATAGGGTGCGTCGGTTTCCAACACGATATGTTCCAAAGGAATTTGCTCCAAAAAGGTATCAATCTTTCCGTTTTTAAAAGTGGCCACGCCGCCGATGCCCAATTTCATATTATAGGAAAGAGCCTTTTGAGCCTGCTCCAAATTGCCCGTAAAACAATGAAAGATTCCATACAGATCATCATCCTTCTCCGTTTCCAGCACCTCAAAAATTTCGTCAAAAGCATCACGACAATGGATCACTATGGGAAGTTTGTTCTTTTTTGCAAGTTGGATTTGCCGCTTAAATGCTATTTTCTGGATCTCCAAAGTGGTTTTATCCCAATATAGATCGATGCCAATTTCCCCAACGGCAATAAACTTCCGCTTTCGGAACTGTGCTTCCACGTGTTCCAATTCCTTTTCATAATTCTCCTGTACCGACGTGGGATGCAGGCCCATCATCAAAAAAACATTTTCGGGATACTTTTCCTCCAAATCATACATCGCTTGGGTATAACTGGAATCAATAGCGGGAATAAAAAATCGAAAAACGCCGGCATCCATGGCCCGTTGCATCATTTCGGGGCGGTCTTCGTCGAAAGCAGGGCTGTACAAATGGGTGTGTGTATCCGTAAGCATATTGCAAAGCTACTTATTTTGTTTGCTATCTTTACCCTAAAAAATTAATGCAGTTACGCAAATTTTTGGAGTCCGACGGATTTTATAGAATTCCCCTTAAAAAATTGGCTACGGGCCATTATCTTTTTTCCGCAAAAATAAATGGCATTTTGGGCCAGTTCATTCTCGACACTGGCGCGTCCACCAGTTGTGTCGGGTTTTTAGAGGGCTCGCATTTTGGGCTGATAAGCGAAGAAAGCCTAATAAAGGCCGCGGGTGCCGGCGCCATCAATATGAAAACCATGATTTCGCGAAAGAATGAATTCACCATTAAAAATTGGAGCTTGAAAAATATGGACTTGGTCCTTTTTGATTTGACCCACGTAAACCAAGCGCTATCGCAGGTGGACGAAGGTCCTGTGCACGGGATCATTGGAGCCGATTTTTTAAAGCAGCACCGCGCGGTGATTGATTATGGCCGAAATTGTTTTTATGTGAAATAGAATCGCATGTATGTTTATATCCAATAATTTAAGTACTTTTATCTGATTGACAACAAGAGCTTTTTGTGCCAAGATTATTACTATTTTTTTACTTTTCCCTTTTAGCCATTTTTCCTTCGGCTTTTTGCCAGGATATACCCTATTATCAAAAAAAATTGGCACAGGCCACCCAAACTTCGGAACGAATGGAGGCCTTGGACAGCCTGTTGTCACGCACCTTTACCACAGATATTCCTGCATTTATATTGTATAGCCAGCAATATATAGCGCTGGCGCAGGAAATTGATAGCATTGAGGATGCCGCCCGAAAGGCCATGAATCTTCAATATCCCCTCACCAACTACGCAAACGATCCGCTGAATGCAATTACCATAATCAATAGTGTGCTGGCCCGCAAATATAAAATCAAGGACAGCTTGCTGTTGGGCGGTCTGTATATTAAACGCGGGAAGGCCAATACAAAAGTTGATTTTAAAAAGGCCATCGAGGACTATAACTTGGCACTGAAAAATTTTTCATCCAAGGATACACTAAACATTGCCGACACCTATCTTTTTCGCGGGCAGGCCTATTCCAATTTGGGCCGATTCGTTCTGGCGGGCGAGGATTTTACCCAAGCCTACAAAATTTATGAAAGTAAAAAGGAATATGATTATATGGTCTATGCACAGCAGGGCATCATAAGCATGTTCAGTATGAATGGGTTTTATGACAAGGCTAAACTGGAACGCAACGCCTTGATCGAAAAAATGAAACAATTGAAGCTCGATCGGTTTTTGGCCAATGAATACTACAACCAAGCGTTGGATTATAAAAAAATGGGCGAACGCGATAAGGAATTTAAATCTTTATTGATGGCCGAAAAAGTTTTCGATAAAACCCAGTCGGACCTCTCCACTTTTATTGGCATCCACTCCCGACTTATAGAATATTACTGTGAGCACCAACAGTTGAAAGAAGCCGAAAAGCATTTGGCGCTCCTAGAAAACTTAGATTTTGATCTGGAGGGAAACCCCCTGGCCGCAATGAATTTTTTGGGAGGAAAGGCAAAACTTTTGCAAACCCAGGGCAAGCTGGACGAAGCCTTGGAACTCGCGCTGAAAAAATTGGATATCGCCAAAAAAATAGGTCTGGAGGATGAAATAATGAGTTCCTATTCCTTCCTTTCCGAGCTCTATTTTGAAAAAGGCGATTATAAGAAAAGCGTTGAAAACAACCAGGCGGCCAATGCCATAAAAGATTCCATCTACAACCGAAGCACGGCCAATGCCCTGGCCTATTACCAAACCCTATATGAAACTGAAAAGAAGGAAAAGGAATTGGTAGAAAAAACGGCGAGCATCAACCTATTGGAGAAAGATAATGAAGGTTTTAAAAAAGCGATGATCTTTGGCGGCATCGCCATTCTTCTGGGATTTGGGCTTATCTTGCTTTTCCGGAACCAGCGCCATTTAAGAAGCAACAAAATCCTTCAGGAAAAATTCAGCCAAGAGCTGCTCATTTCGCAGGAAGGCGAGCGCCGAAGGATTTCAAAGGACCTTCACGATGGCGTTGGCCAACAGCTGCTGGTTATTAAAAACAAACTTATGGCCAATGGCGACGCAGACACCAAAAAAATGGTGGACCACACTATAGAAGAGGTTCGTGCCATTTCACGGGACCTTCATCCGTTTCAGCTGCAGGAATTGGGCATCACCAAAGCCATAGAATATACCATAAATATGATTGACGAAAACACGACCTTATTTATTTCTGCGGAAATAGATAACATCGACAATATTTTTTCAAAAGAAGACGAAGTGAACATCTATCGCATCATCCAAGAAAGCCTTAGCAACATTTTGAAGCACGCCAATGCCGAGGCCGGCAAGGTTTCCGTTAAGAAATTTGCCAATAATATTTTGATCTCCATTCGCGACAATGGCGTGGGCTTCGACTTTACCGAGAAATATCAAGACGTAAAATCCTTAGGTTTGAAAACCCTATTGGAACGCACCAAATTTTTAAAAGGCCAAATGAAGGTAACCTCCAAGCGGGATACCGGAACTGTGCTGGAATTTCAATTTCCATTATGAATACAACAACTACACCATCCATCATTATTGCAGACGACCATCCCTTGCTTCTTAAAGGTTTAAGTGATTTTTTAATCGAAAAAGGATACAACCTTTTGGGAAGTGGAAAAGATGGGCGGGAAGCCTACAACCTCATCACCAAAAAAATGCCCGATATCGCCATTCTTGACATTCAGATGCCCTATATGTCGGGACTTGAGATTGCCCAACAATGCAAGGCGCTCGAGTTGGAAACAAAAATTGTTTTGATAACGCTTCACAAAGAGAAGGACCTTTACCAAAAAGCACAGGAGCTCAATATTTTCGGATATATTTTGAAGGAATTTGCACTGGAGGAAATTGAAAACTGCATTAAAACGGTTACGGATGGAATGCCTTTTTTCAGTGAAAAAATAAAGGAACTCATTGGGGTCGTTTTTGTAGATGACGGCGAATTGAGCACACTTACTCCTTCCGAAAAAAAGATTTTAAAATTGATCGCCCAGGACAAAACGAACAAAGAAATCGCGTCCCAACTTTTTATTTCCTATAGAACGGTGGAAAAACACCGTAGCAATATTATCACCAAACTCAATATTGAGCCCAAAACCAATAGCCTGCTTATCTGGGCCAAGGAACACCACGAGAAATTATTGTAAGGCCTTGCCTTTGGACTGTGCTGAAAAAATTTACGTGTTACCACGTATTTTATATTATAGGACAATCATGGATATTTACACTATGAAAGAAACAGTTTTTATAGAAGAAAAGGAAAAGAGGTTCCAAACTTCTTCTCTCTTTGCAAAACCCGCCGTATTAGCAATAACCGTTTCTGTGGTTTTGGTCCTATTGCTCAATTTGGTCAACACCTTGTTTTTTAGCTAAGAAGATGTTTCCTAACTAACCAAAAAAAATCCGGTCCAATGGCCGGATTTTCTTTTTTCAGTATATTGTTACTGTTTATAGTTCCAACGCGCGCTTCGCGTTCCCATCCATTAAAAGCTCTTCGGGGTTTTCAAGTGCTTCCTTAACGGCTACCAAAAATCCAACCGATTCGCGGCCATCAATAATGCGGTGGTCATAGGAAAGGGCCACATACATAACCGGCGCCACCACTATTCCCCCATCGCGAACTATGGCCCGATCCACAATATTGTGCATCCCCAAAATTGCCGACTGTGGCGGATTGATTATTGGCGTGGAAAGCATGCTTCCGAAAACCCCACCGTTGGAAATGGTAAAGGTACCTCCCGTCATTTCATCAACGGTAATTTGGCCGTCCCTTGCCCGAAGCGCCAGTCTTTTTACTTCATCTTCCACACCGCGGAAACTTAGATTTTCGGCATTCCGGATAACGGGAACCATTAATCCCTTGGGTCCGGAAACGGCTATGGAAATGTCCTTGAAGTCATAGGTAACCATATAATCACCGTCAATCATGGAATTCACATCTGGATAGAGCTCCAAGGCGCGAACTACGGCAAGGGTAAAAAAGGACATAAACCCAAGACCAACGCCGTGTTTTTCCTTGAATTGTTCTTTATACTGGTTTCGCAATTCATAAATTGCGGTCATATCCACTTCGTTAAAAGTAGTGAGCATGGCAGTTTCATTCTTGGCCGAAACCAATCGTTCCGCTACCTTTCTGCGCAACATCGACAATTTTTTGCGCTCGCTGCCGCGGCTTCCCTTCCCGGGCGTGCCCATGGAAGGAGTTGCATTCGCTGCATCTTCCTTCGTTATCCTGCCATCACGGCCCGTTCCCTTAACGTCCTTTGGAGCCATGTTCTTTTCGTCAAGAATTTTTTTGGCCGCTGGCGAAGGGGTCCCCGTTGCGTATGATTTTTTGTCCTGTTCCTGATTGGGAGTTGATGATTTTGAAGGAGTCTGGGTTTTCGCCTCTGCTTTTTGGGAAGAAGTTTCCTTGGCAGCCTTTTCCTCCTTTTTCTCTTCGCCTGCATCCTTCTTGCTCTCATCGCCGCCGTCTGGCTTTTTGGCATCGGTATCTATCAAGCAGACCACTTCGCCCACGGCTACGGTGTCGCCTTCCTCTGCTTTTAGTGTAATGATTCCACTGGCTTCTGCTGGTAGCTCCAAGGTGGCCTTGTCGCTATCGACCTCTGCGATTGCCTGATCCTTTTCAACATAATCGCCGTCTTTTACCAACCAAGATGCTATTTCTACCTCGGTGATGGATTCTCCCGGAGAGGGAACTTTCATTTCTAATGCCATAATCTATTGTTTATTGCAACTTCAGGGTTGCTATTTCTTATTTTCTGAATTTTATTAATTGTTTCTATAGTATCCAACCACTTATTTGCGATAGCTCTTTTTCGATTTCGCCCTATGAAAATAATAAAATAATTCATCATTTGTAGCGGCGAAGTACTTCAAAAAACGGCGGGATCTATGGGCGAGCCTTGTTACTCCATATTTTTATCAAAAACATTTTCAATCACTTTTGCGTGCCTTGCCTTTGATCTTACGGTACTTCCGGCCGCGGGGGCTGCATACATTTTTCTACTGCAAACCCTGAAATTTCGGGCCTCCTCAAAATGCATCAAAATATGGGAATAGGCACCCATATTCTTCGGCTCTTCCTGTGCCCAAACAATATCGTCTGCATTCTTATATTTTTTAAGAATTTTCCTCATTTCCTCCGCAGGCAGCGGAAACAGCTGTTCAATCCGCACCAAAGCCACATCATCGCGCTTTAATTCCTCTCTTTTTTCCAACAAATCGTAATAAAATTTACCGGTAAGGAAAACCAAGGTCTTTATTTTTGAAACCTTCGCCTCCGCATCATCAATAAGCATTTGGAAACTTCCGTTGGCCAATTCTTCCTTGGTCGATACCACTTTTGGATGTCGGAGCAAGCTTTTAGGAGTGAAAACAATCAGGGGTTTGCGATAGTCCACTTTCAATTGCCTTCTAAAAAGGTGGAATAGGTTTGCCGGAGTCGTTACGTCTGCCACGAACATATTGTCTGTAGCGCAAAGTTGAAGGTAGCGCTCCATTCTTGCGGACGAGTGCTCGGCGCCCTGTCCTTCATATCCGTGTGGCAACAGCATAATCAAACCGTTCTGCAACTTCCATTTATCCTCGGCGGCCGAAATATATTGATCAATCATAATTTGGGCACCATTACTGAAATCGCCAAATTGTGCTTCCCAAAGCGTTAAAGTATTGGGGCTTGCCATTGCATAGCCATAATCAAAGCCTACCACGCCATATTCAGAGAGCAGGGAATTGTAAATATAAAAATCGCCTTGGTCTCCCTTTAAATGGTTTAGCAGCACTACTTCTTCTTCGCTGTCCTCAACTTTAATAACCGCGTGGCGATGCGAAAAGGTTCCGCGCTCCACGTCCTGCCCGCTCATGCGCACGTCGTGGCCTTCCTTTAAAAGGGTTCCGTAGGCCAGCAATTCGCCCATGGCCCAATCTAACTTGTTGTCCTCAAAATACATTTGGTGGCGGGCTTCCACAAGTTTGGCTATTTTTTTTAGGAATTTTTTATCCTCGGGCAATTTGGTGATTACCTCCGCAATTTCATCTAGCTTTTTCAAATCAAAAGTGGTGTCCACCGCCTTCATCATTGTTTCTTCCTCGGCATAATCATAGCCCTCCCATTCATCCTGCATAAAGGGAGTAATGGTGGTTTTATCTTCCTTTCTGGAATTTTCAAGGCTTTCTTCCAATTTATCCTTGTATTCCTGCTCCAATTTATCGGTGTAGCCTTTCTCAATAACCCCTTCGGCTATCAATTTTTTGGCATAAATGTCACTCGGGTTATCGTGTTTTGCAATCGCTTTATACAATTTTGGTTGGGTGAATCGGGGTTCATCGCCCTCATTATGGCCATATTTTCGGTAACCCAACAAATCGATAAACACGTCGCGCCCAAATTCCATCCTAAAATCTAACGCAAAGAGCATTGCGTGCACCACGGCCTCAACGTCGTCGGCGTTAACGTGGAGTATAGGCGAAAGAGTAACTTTTCCGACATCAGTACAGTAAATGGAGGAGCGCGCATCGAGGTAATTGGTAGTGAACCCAATTTGGTTGTTCACCACAATATGAATAGTCCCTTGGGTTTTGTAGCCATCCAATTGTGCCATCTGCACGATTTCATACACAATTCCCTGTCCGGCTATGGCAGCATCGCCGTGAACAATTATGGGAAGGACCTTGTTGGGAGTATCTTTGTGGTGGTCGTCCTGTTTGGCGCGGGCAATACCCTGCACCACGGCTCCAACGGTTTCCAAATGGGAAGGGTTGGGCGCAATATTAAGGTTGATTTCCTTGCCGGATTCGGTCTTTCTCTTTGAAGTCCAACCCAAGTGATATTTTACGTCGCCGTCAAAAACATCCTGTGCGTAATCCTTTCCATCAAATTCGCTGAAAATATCCTTTGCGCTTTTTCCGAATATATTGGTAAGAGTGCTTAAACGGCCACGGTGGGCCATTCCCATTACAAATTCTTCCACGCCTTTTTCAGCCGCATTCTCGATAAGCGCGTCCAGCGCGGGAATCAGGCTTTCGCCGCCTTCCAGCGAAAATCGTTTTTGGCCGACGTATTTTGTGTGAAGAAAACTTTCAAAAGCAACGGCCTCATTCAGTTTTTTCAGAATATGTTTTTTGTGTTCCGTTGAAAAATTGGGCTGGTTGTCGTTTATGTTTAACTTTTCCTGAATCCACTGAATTTCATTCGGCTTTCGGATATACATATATTCTATCCCGATGGAATCGCAATAAATACTTTCAAGATGCTTTATAATTTCCTCGAGTGTGGCCTCGCCAATGCCTATAATTTCACCTGCCTTAAACGTGGCCTTCAAATCGTGTTGGGAAAGCCCAAAATTCTCCAACGCCAAGGTCGGGGTATATTTTCTGCGCTCGCGAACCGGATTGGTTTTCGTAAATAGGTGGCCTCGGGTTCGATAGCCGTCTATCAATTTGACTACCTGAAATTCCTTTATTACGTCCTCGCAATTGGCTCCTTCGGCATATTGGGGAGCTTCAATGGCTTCGTTGGCGCCAAAAAATTCGTGGGCACTATTTTCCGAACCAAAATCAAATCCTTGGAAAAAGGCTCTCCAACTGGGTTCAATGCTGTCTGGAAACTGTAAATATTTTTCGTAGAGTTCTGCGATATAGGAGGGATGTACCGCATTTAAAAATGAAAATTTATCCATGATAAATATGCAAATGGGCTTTTTGTAAAACGGTACAAAAGTACAATAATTATAGTAACTAGCCTGCCGGAATCTTTTTAATTGTAGCAGCGTTACTCATAAAATAATCCCAAAGAAACCAGCCATTTAAACGGGGAATTTGCTCCATTTTAAACCTTTCGCTGCATCAAGGTGCGGCCAAATTCGCGCAGCATTTCCTTTTTTGGTTCCGAAAGGGATAAAGTTTCCAAAACGGAAGTGGCGTGCTTGCTAAATTTTTCAATTTCCTCACGCGTGGCATCGGCCGCACCGGAGTCTGTAAAAATTTCGCGTACGGTATTGATCTTGTCTGTTGGCTCTTGGGGATCAATACTAAAAAGATGCTCGAGCTCCTCGGCTTGTTGGCGGGAACCCTGGGCGATGGCTATTAGGTAAAGAAAGGTTTTCTTATTCGCAATAATATCGCCACCCACCTGTTTGCCAAAGGTTTCGGGGTCGCCAAAAACATCCAGAAAATCGTCCTGCAGCTGAAATGCAATTCCCAAATTTCTTCCGAATTGGTAAATCCCTTCCTGATCGGTTTTGGAAGCACCGGCCACTATGGCGCCCATTTTCATGGCCGCACCCAACAGTACCGCGGTTTTATGGTCTATCATTTTAAGATATTCGATCAAAGTCACATCGTCGCGGGTTTCAAAATCCATATCGTGCTGCTGACCTTCACAGACCTGCAAAGCGGTTTCGCTGAACAGTTTTGCAAGATCGCGGAACACCTGCGGCTCGTAGTTTTCGAAAAAGCGATAGGCCAAGATCAACATAGCATCGCCCGAAAGGATTGCCGTATTCGTGTCCCACTTTTCGTGAACCGTCTTTTGCCCCCGCCGCAAAGGAGCATTGTCCATAATGTCGTCGTGGATGAGCGAAAAGTTATGGAACATTTCAACGGCCAAGGCCGCGGGAATGGCTTTTTGGAAATCGGTTCCGAAAAAATCGCAAACCATTAAGGTAAGGACCGGACGAAGCCTTTTGCCCCCAAGGGAAAGGATATATTTTATGGGCGCATAAAGGTGGTCTGGCTCGTTTTGGGCAACGGCCGTGTTAAGGCAGTGCTGAAGTTCGTTGTTGTATTTTTTCAAAAAATCCATTCCCTAAAAATTTTCGCTAAAGTAAAACAAGCTATGGAAAGGGACAATAAACCCCTTGAAATTAACCCACGTGTTAAGCCGTTGTTAAATTTTAAAACTTTGGAAACTATTTTTGTTTTAAAAGTTTCCAAGATTTATCTTTGCGCCCCATTATGAGAGAAAAAATAATCCAAAAGGCCACCCAACTTTTTTTAAAACTCGGTTTTAAGAGCGTGACTATGGACGACATTGCCAATGAAATGGCGATTTCAAAAAAAACCATTTACACCCATTTTAAGAATAAGACCGCTCTGGTCAAGGAATGTACCTGCAACGTTTTTCAAAGTATTACCTCGGGAATAGATGAGATATGCTTATTGGAACAGAACCCGATCGAGGAATTGTTCGAAATCAAAAAATTTGTTATCGGCAGGATTGAGGATGAAAATTCGTCGCCACAATACCAACTTCAAAAATATTATCCAGAAATAAGCGAAGGGTTGAAGGAAAGCCATTTTGAAAAGATGATGGAATGTACCCGAACCAACCTTCGCCGAGGAATTGAGCAAGGGCTTTACCGCAAAAACCTCGATATTGAATTTATTGCAAGGCTCTATTATTTGGGCATTCACGGCACTAAGGATCAAAATCTGTTTCCCATTGAAAAATTTTCGACAAAATTTATTACCGAGGAATATTTGGAATATCATTTACGCGGCATTGTAACGCCCGAAGGTTTTTTAACACTAAAAAAATTCATTAAAGAACACCACACCAATGACTAAAAAACTTGCAATCTTTAGCTTCCTCTTGTGCACCGCCTTAGGATTTTCGCAACAGCCCAAAAGCTATACCTTCAGCTTGGAAGAGGCCGTTACCTTTGCCTTGGACAGCAATTACGCCTCCATAAACGCAAGGCGCGATATTGCCAAAGCCATCAAACAAAAATGGGAAACTACGGCACAGGGCCTTCCGCAGATTGATGGAAACATCAGTTACCAAAACAATTTAAAACAGCCGGTAACCCTGCTTCCTGCGGAAATAACCGGCGGCGAACCGGGCACTTTTGTTCCCGTTACCTTTGGCACCAAACAAAACGCCAATGCCGTCGCCACGCTTAACCAATTGATTTTTGACGGAAGCTACCTTGTTGGCCTCAAAGCCGCGAAGGCGTTTTTAAGATATTCTGAAAATGCCAACGAAAAAACCCGTTTGGAAGTCCGAAAAGGTGTTATCAATGCGTATGGCAGTGTGTTGCTTTCGCAGGAATTGGTGGCCATTTTTGAAAAGAATAAAACCAATTTGGAACAAAATCTTAACGAGACGCGAAAAATCTACGAAAACGGTTTGGGCGAAGAAGAAAGTGTAGAGCAATTGGAAATTACGCTTTTGGATATTGAAACCCAACTCAACAACGCCCGCAGAAGCCAAGCCATTGCCAAACAAATGTTCAACCTCGCCTTGGGAATTGACGTGGAGGCCACCGTAACCTTAACGGATAATCTGGACCAATTGGCCAACCAAAACATCAGCCTTTCACTCTTGGATAGCTCGCTGAACATAGCGGAAAACGTAGATTATAAAATTGCCTTCAACCTTACCGAACAGCGCTATTTTGAAAACAGGTTGGAGAAAAGCAAATTTCTTCCTCGGCTTTCTGCCTTCGTAAACTATGGTACCGCAGCCAACAGCAATGATTTCAGTTTTTTTAACGGCGACCAAAAGTGGTATCAGTCCTCTGTTTTGGGTGTTAGTTTGAATATCCCCATTTTTAGCAGCGGCAAGAGAAGCGCCGCAAGCCAGCGAACCAAAATTGCCTTGGACCAAGCCCAAACCGATCTTGAAAAAACCAAACAGCAAATAAAACTCGATTTAACCACGGCGCGGAGCAATTATCAATTCGCGATTGAAAACTATGAAAACTCGAAGAAAAACCTCGCATTGGCCGAGCGGATTGAAGGAAAAAACCAGGTAAAATTTACCGAAGGACTTTCAACCAGCTTTGACCTGCGCCAGGCACAGACCCAATTATATACGGCCCAGCAGCAATTTTTTCAATCCATGCTAAATCTGATCAACGAAAAGGCGAATCTGGAAACAGTTCTCAATATTCCGCAGTTGCGAATGAATTACGAAGAAATTAAAGGGAAATATTGATTGGTAGTTTAGGAGTTTAGGGGTTTAGGGGTTTATGAGTTTAAAAGTTTATTGAAAGACGCTTAACCAAAGGCATTTGAATTTAAAAATTTACACATTAAAACAAAAATCTGTGAGAATATTTTCTTTTGAAAAATTAAATGTTTGGCAGCAAGCACGACAGCTTTCAATAAAAATATACACCAACACTAAAAATTTTCCCGCGGAAGAAAAATTCGGTTTAACAAGTCAAATGAGACGGGCCGCAATTTCTATTTCCTCGAATATAGCCGAAGGAACCGGAAGACACACTTTTAAGGATAAAGCCCCATTTACGGAAATTGCCTACAGTTCCACGTTGGAACTTTTGAACCAATCCATTCTGGCAAACGATTTGAAAATTCTATCGGATGAATTATACAAGGAGATTCGGGAAAATATTTCAGAAATAGCGGCTATGTTGGACGGATTATACAAAGCCCAAATTAGTAACAAAGAAGTTTAATCAAAAGAATATGACAATTCGTGAAATCGAGGTAATTTAAAATTTCAAATCCAGTAAAATCACCCCGAATGTTGTTAAGATTTTAAACACATAAACTTTTAAACTCATAAACTCTTAAACTTTTAAACTCATAAACTCATAAAAATCAACTATCTAAAAATAAATCAACAAATGAAAAAATCATTGCTACTTCTAATAACAATCCTCACCCTCGCTTCCTGCGGAGGGGACAACAAATCGGTCGATGCGGTTATTGATTCAAACGACATGGCGGCGGTGAAGGCCAAACGTGCCGAATTGAACAAGCAACAGCGCGAACTCAAGGCCCAAATAGACAAATTGAACGCCTATATTGATGCGAACGAAAACAAGGAAAAGCCCGCCCTTATTACCGCAACGATAGTTAAGGACACCCTATTTAAACATTTCGTGGAAGTACAGGGAAATGTGGAAACAGACCAAAATGTGGTGCTTAATGCGGAATATTCCGGAGTGCTGACCCACGTGTACGTAAAGGAAGGCCAACGCGTTTCCAAGGGGCAGCGCCTCGCAAAAATAGACGATGGCGGTCTTTCCAGCCAAGTAGCACAGCAGGAAGCCCAAATGGCCTTGGCCCAAACTACTTTTGAGCGCCAAGAACGCTTGTGGAAACAAAAAATAGGTTCAGAAATTCAGTATTTGCAGGCCAAAACAAACTATGAAGCCGCCAAAAATGCAACCCAACAATTGCGCTCGCAGTTGGCCAAAACGGTGGTAACCGCTCCCTTTAGCGGCGTGGTGGACGACGTAATCTCAGATCCCGGCCAAGTGGTAGTTCCGGGCCAAACTCCAATTATCCGGTTGGTGAACCTGAGCGATATGTATGTAAAAGCATCCATCCCCGAAACGTATCTTAGAAATATCCAAAAAGGCACCCAGGTTAAAGTGAAATTGGCTTCTATTAATGAGGAGTTTACGGGAACGGTGCGCCAAGTGAGCAACTACATAAACCCAAACAATAGAAGTTTTGACATTCAAGTGGAAATTCCGAACAAGGATGGGCTGGTGAAACCCAACCTGATCGCCACCGTAAAAGTGAACGATTACAGCGCCAAAGGAGCCATAACGGTGCCCGAAAATGTGTTGCAGGAAAATGCCGCCGGCGAAACGATTGCCTATCTCTACCAACCCGTCAACGATTCGGTCGGAGTTGCAAAAAGGGTGGTGCTTGAAACAGGCCTTTCCTATGAAAACCATACCGAAATAAAATCGGGCATCAAAAAAGGCGATACGCTAATCAAAGAGGGTGCAAAAACCCTCCGCGACGGACAGAAAGTAACGATCAAAAACTAAGAAATCCTTTGCACCATGAGCAAAAACCCGTATAAAGAATTTAGTATTTCGTCTTGGGCCATTGACAATAAAATGACGGTCTATGTAATTATGGCCATCATCTTGTTTATGGGGGCTTATGCATATTATAGTATGCCCCGCGAGGCATTCCCAGAGATTATTGAGACCAAAATTTACGTAAGCTCCGTAAACCCCGGCAACTCTGCCGAAGATGTGGAAAAATTCATCACGGAACCTTTGGAAGAAGAGTTTAAGGACGTGGCCGGCGTAAAGGAAATCACTTCCACTACCCTTCAGGATTACTCCATTATTATTGTTGAATTTGAAGAAAATGTAGAGGTGCCGGTAGCCAAACAATCCGTGAAAGACAAAGTAGACCAAGTAAAGGCCGAAACCACGTGGCCCACACTGACCAATGGCGCCAAGGTAGAGCCCAACGTTTTCGATTTGAATTTTTCGGAAGAAATGCCAATTTTGAACATAAACCTTACCGGCGATTATCCCGTGCAGCAATTGAAGGACTACGCGGAATATCTTCAGGATAAAATTGAACTGTTGCCGCAAATAAAGGAAGCCACCATTCGCGGCGCTGAAGAAAAGGAGGTCGAAATTGCGGTGGATATTTATAAAATGACCGCTTCCCAGGTTAGTTTCGATAACATCATCAATGCCGTAAAGGGCGAAAACAACACCATTTCGGGCGGAAATATCATCACCAACGGGGTCCAAAAAAACATTCGGATTACCGGTGAAATAAAAGACCCCAAGGAACTGGAGAACGTAGTAGTGAAAAGAGACGACGGCGTCATTTTTCTGAAGGATATTGCCGATATCAATTTTAAGGAAAAAGACCCCACCACCTACGCCCGGGAATATGGCGAGCCCGTAGTGATGCTTGACGTAAAGAAGCGCGCGGGGAAAAATATGATCGAGGCCGTGGAGCAGATCAAAAAAATTGTGGCCGAGGAACAGGAATCCTACCTGCCCGAAAGCCTGCACATTAGCCTTACCAACGACCAGTCCATAAAAACCGAAAACCAAGTGAACGACTTGGTCAACAACATTATTTTCGGGGTTATCTTGGTGGTATTGGTGCTTATGTTTTTCCTCGGGTTCCGCAACGCGCTCTTTGTTGGGTTCGCCATTCCGCTTTCCATGCTTATGTCGCTCTTTATCCTTTCGGCCATGGGCTTCACGTTGAACACTATGGTACTCTTTGGCCTGGTTATGGGGCTGGGAATGTTGGTGGACAACGGAATCGTGGTGGTTGAAAATGTATATACACTTATGAGCGAAGGCATGCCTCCCCGAAAAGCAGCAAAACAGGGTATGGGCGAAATTGCTTGGCCTATTATTGCCTCAACCGCTACCACTTTGGCAGCCTTTTTCCCACTGGGCCTATGGCCGGGAACCATTGGAAAATTTATGATCTATTTTCCCATTACCCTTTCGGTAGTGCTTTCTTCTTCCCTCTTTGTGGCGTTGATAATAAACTCCATGCTCACTTCGGAATTTATGAAAACCGAAGAGGAGCCTTTGGCAAAGAAAAAGCTAATCCGCTGGAGTTTGATTCTGTTGGGCGTGGGCATTCTGTTGTTGGCTGCCGGTTTCGCTATGGATGTAGCTGCCTTCCGCGGTTTCGGAAACTTGGCCATCCTTACGGCAGTTATGCTTTGGGTTTACAAATATTTCCTTTCAAAAGCGGTAGATTATTTTCAATATAAATCGCTTAAGAAACTGGAGAATTTCTATGAAAGAATCCTAAAATATGCCCTTCGCGGAAAAAAGGCCTATGTGTTTTTCTTCGGAACCATAATTCTTTTGATCTTCTCGTTCATATTGGTGGGCATCGCGCAGCCTAACGTGCTCTTTTTCCCCGAAAATGAACCCAATCAAATCATTACCTATATTGAATATCCGCAGGGCACTGATATTGAAAAAACCAATGAGCTCACCAAACAGGTGGAAAAACGAGTGTTCGATGCCATTTCAAAATATGACGACAACGGCTACAATTATATGGTGGAATCTGCCATTTCACAGGTAGGCCAAGGTGCAGGCAACCCCCAGACCGACGGCGGACAAAGCAACGAAATGCCACAAAAAGGAAAAATAACCCTTTCCATGCGCGACTTCCAACTGCGCCGCGGGGTTAAAAGTAGTACCGTTTTGGAAGAGGTCCGCGATGCCGTGAAAGGCTTTCCGGGCGCTTCCATTATCGTTGAAAAGGATGCTGCCGGCCCGCCCGTGGGCTATCCCATCAATATTGAATTGATCGGCGAGGATTATGAAGAAATGCTTCGCGAAGCGGAACATTTGCGCTCCTATATTGAAGGGCTGGGCATCAGCGGAATTGAAGAGCTAAAAATAGATGTGAACAAGAGCAAACCCGAAATGGACGTGACCGTGGACCGTGAAAAAGCGGGCCAATTGGGCATTTCTACCGGGCAGATTGGGCAAACCCTGCGCCGGGCTATCTTTGGGGAAGAAGCGTCCACCTATAAAGAAGGCGATGACGATTACGAAATAAACGTACGCCTTTCCGATAAATCGCGCTATGATGAAAGTGCCCTTTTCAACCAGCCAATTACCTTTAGAAATAATCAAGGAAAAATTGTGCAGGTGCCCATTTCGGCTATGGTTTCCAAAAACAATACGGCCTCTTTCAGTTCCATTAAAAGAAAGGATCTAAAACGGACCATTACCGTATATAGCAACGTGATCGGGGGCTACAACCCCACCGAAATCGTGAACGACCTAAAAACGGAGCTCCAAAATTATGAATTGCCAAAAGACATCACCCTTGCCTTTACCGGCGAACAGGAGGAGCAGGCAGATAATATGGGCTTCCTGGTGTTGGCGCTCTTTTACGCCCTCGGCGGTATTTTGCTGATTTTGGTAGCCCAGTTCAACTCGCTTTCCAAACCGATGATTATTTTAACCTCCGTGGTGCTCAGTTTGGCCGGGGTTTTCTTGGGGCTGGTCGTGTTCCATATGGATTTCGTTATAATTATGACGATGATGGGAATTATTTCCCTTGCGGGAATTGTGGTGAACAACGCCATCGTGCTCATCGACTACACCCAAATTCTTATTGACCGCAAAATGCAGTCGCTGGAAATGGACGATGACGAAATGCTCACCAAACGACAATATTTTGATATTATCGTGGCTGGCGGAAAATCGCGTTTGCGCCCCGTTTTGCTTACCGCCATTACCACCGTTCTCGGCTTGGTGCCCTTGGCCATTGGTTTCAATATTGATTTCTTTGGGCTGTTCACAGATTACAACCCGAATATTTACATTGGTGGCGACAACGTAATATTTTGGGGGCCGCTGGCCTGGACGGTAATTTTCGGCTTGGTGTTCGCCACTTTCCTAACGCTGATCGTCGTTCCGGTAATGTTCTATTTGGTGAACCGCGCAAAAATTAAATTCAGAAAAAAACGCAGGCTGAAGGAACTTAAAAAACTAAAGGCAAAACAAGCTTTAACTAACGAACGAATCGCTTAAATTTTAACAAGCTTCGCAACAACTGCACTGACCTGCAAGATTTTAAAACCTTGCAGGTCTTTTCAGTTAAACCTTTTACCGCAAGTGCCAATTCAAATAATAATCTTTTTTAATGCGCCACATTTCATTTAATACTTATTAAATTTGCCGTCTCAATTTTTTCACAATAAAATGTACAGAACGCACAACAACGGGCAGCTTCGGGCGGCAGATATCAATAAGGAAGTAACCCTTGCGGGATGGGTGCAAAAAACCCGCGACAAAGGCTTTATGGTTTGGGTGGACCTTCGCGACCGCTACGGCATTACCCAGCTAATTTTCGACGAGGAAAGAACCCCGAAGGAAGTAATGGAAAAGGCCACAAAACTGGGCCGTGAATTTGTTATTCAAGTCATGGGCACCGTTATTGAGCGCGAAAGCAAAAATCCAAACATGCCCACCGGCGACGTTGAAATTTTGGTTTCTGAACTGACTATTCTAAACGAATCCCTCACCCCGCCGTTCACCATTGAAGACGAAACCGATGGTGGCGAGGATTTGCGGATGAAGTACCGATACCTCGACATTCGCCGAAAACCCGTTCGCGAGAATTTAATCTTCCGGCATAAAGTGGCGATGGCAGTTCGAAACTATCTTTCAAAAGAAGGTTTCGTAGAAGTTGAAACGCCCTATTTAATAAAATCGACCCCCGAAGGCGCGCGCGATTTTGTGGTGCCTTCCCGAATGAATGAAGGCGAGTTTTACGCCCTTCCCCAAAGTCCACAAACCTTCAAACAACTGTTGATGGTTGGCGGGCTCGATAAATATTTCCAAATCGTAAAATGCTTTCGCGATGAAGATTTGCGGGCAGACCGGCAGCCGGAATTTACCCAAATAGACTGCGAAATGGCCTTTGTGGAGCAAGAGGATATTTTGAATGCCTTTGAAGGATTGACCAAACATCTTTTGAAGGAAATCAATGGCGTTGAAATTTCGCAATTCCCCAGAATGACCTATGATGAAGCCATGCGGAAATACGGCAACGACAAACCGGACATTCGTTTTGGGATGGAGTTTGCCGAGTTGAACACCCTGACCCAACACAAGGATTTCAACGTTTTCAACCAAGCCGAATTGGTGGTCGGAATCGCGGTTCCCGGCGGAAACACCTTCACCAGAAAAGAAATAGATGCGTTAATTGATTGGTTGAAGCGCCCACAAATAGGCACCTTGGGAATGGTTTATGTGCGCTGCAATGAGGACGGCTCATATAAATCTTCCGTGGATAAATTTTATTCCGAAGAAGATTTGGCCAAGTGGGCCGAAGCGACCGGCGCAAAAGCGGGCGATTTAATTTGCGTGCTTTCTGGCGCAGCAAACAAAACCCGAACCCAGTTGAGTGCCCTGCGGATGCATTTGGCGGAACAACTCGGCCTGCGAAAAAGCAACGAGTTCGCCCCCTTGTGGGTGGTAGATTTCCCCCTCTTGGAATGGGACGAAGAAACCAACCGCTATCACGCCATGCACCATCCTTTCACCTCCCCAAAGCCTGGGCAGTTGGAACTTTTGGCTACCGATCCGGGGCAGGTAAAGGCAAATGCCTACGATTTGGTTTTAAACGGAAACGAAATCGGCGGAGGGTCCATTCGTATTCACGATAAAAGAACACAAGCCTTAATGTTCGACTATCTGGGCTTTACACCCGAAGAGGCCAAGGCGCAATTCGGCTTTTTGATGGATGCTTTCCAATTTGGCGCTCCCCCACACGGCGGCATTGCCTTCGGTTTGGACCGATTGGTCGCCATTTTGGGCGGACAGGAAACCATCCGCGATTTTATTGCCTTCCCAAAAAACAACGCCGGCCGCGATGTGATGATCGATGCCCCGGCGCCTATTGACGGCAAGCAGTTGGAGGAACTTCACCTTAAAATTGAAATTAAAAAATAATGCTATCTTAACAGGTCTTGAAGACCTGTTTGTTTTTTAAAAGCCTGTTATAGATGCCCACCCAAAAAAGGAACATCCTCACCCGCTTTCTCATTTGGCGGATAAAGCACATTTCGCACAAACAATTTGTGCTGCTTATGAGTATTGCAGTGGGCTTGCTGGCGGGCATTGGGGCGGTAATTCTAAAAAACCTTACCCACTTGATCCAACATTTGCTGGAGGGCAGGCTAATAGCAGACTACCAAACGGCTTTCTATTTTATTTTTCCCCTCATCGGGTTGACCATCGCCTATTTGATTATGCGGTATGTAATCCGGAACAAGGTGAGCCACGGCATTCCCTCGACCCTTTACGCCATTTCAAAACGCAAGGGTTTTATGCGCCCGTTCCAAATGTTTGGAAGTTTGATCACCGCGCCAATCACCGTTGGTTTTGGGGGTTCGGTGGGGCTGGAAGGCCCGACAGTTGCCACTGGAGCGGCGCTGAGTTCCAATTTGTCGCGGCTTTTCCACATGAACCAAGCCACCCGCACCCTTTTGATTGGCTGTGCCGGCGCTGGGGCGATGTCGGCCATTTTTAAGGCACCCATTGCCGCCATTGTTTTTGCGGTAGAAGTCTTTAGCCTCGATTTAACCTTGGCTTCGATGGTTCCCTTGCTGTTGGCCTCCATTTCAGCAATTACCACTTCCTATTTCTTTTTGGGCTCTGATATTCTTTTGCCGTTTAAGATTACCGATAAGTTTGAAATCAACGACATTCCCTTTTACATTTTGTTGGGTTTGGTGGCATCGATGGTTTCCATTTATTACACAAAAATGTATTCCAACATCCAGGATTTTTTCGAAAAGATTGGGCACCCCATCAAACGGCTGCTCATTGGTGGAATAGGATTGGGCGTAATTGTATATTTCATTCCACCCCTTTATGGGGAAGGATTTGACGTTATCAACAATTTGGTGCAGGGCAATCCGAACGTTGCGCTTCAAAATAATTTTTTCAACTTGGATTTAAACAGCATTTGGGTGGTTATCATGCTTTTGGCCGGATTGGTGGTGTTTAAGATTATTGCCAGCGCCCTTACTTTTGGCGCCGGCGGGGTGGGAGGCATTTTTGCCCCAACACTTTTTATGGGAAGCATTATGGGGAACTGCTTCGCCAAGATTCTCAACAATATTGGGCTGCTCAACACTCCGGTTTCCGAAAGCAACTTTACGCTGGTAGGGATGACCGGGTTAATGGCGGGAGTGCTCCACGCCCCTCTCACCGCTATATTTCTTATTGCTGAATTAACCGGCGGTTATGAACTCTTCATTCCCTTGATGATTACCTCGGCCATTTCCTATTCACTTACAAAATCCTTCATCCCCCATTCCGTCTATACAATGGAATTGGGCCGCAAAGGCGATTTGATTACGCACAATAAAGATCACGCCGTTTTGACATTGATGGATATTTCCACAGTTATCGAGCGTGATTTTGCGGCGATTTATCCGGAAATGAATTTGGGCAACATCGTTCACGAAGCAGTGGTAAAATCAAAAAGAAACCTTTTTCCCGTTTTGAACAAGGAAACCAACGCCTTGGAGGGCATTATTTTATTGGACGATTTACGGCCGGTGATGTTCGACCAAAATTTATACAACGAAATTAAAGCTCCCGATTTAATGCACAGCCCGCCGGGGGTAATCTATTTAAACGAAGACAAAATGACCGATGTGATGCGGAAATTTCAGGATACCGGCGCTTGGAACCTACCGGTGCTGAAGGACGGCCAATATTATGGATTTGTTTCAAAGTCGAAATTATTGACGGCCTATCGAAGAAAATTGATTGACTTCTCGGGAAAATAATTTAAAAAGAAGATGAAATATTTTATAACCCTATTGTTCATTGCCGTGCTACTCAGCATTGGCATAGGTTTCTACCTGAAACCTTCGGACGAAGCCACCGGAAATTTGATTATCGGCCTATCGTTAATGGTCGGGTTTTTTGTGTTGATGCCCGTCTTTATATATCATAGATGGAAAAACAAAAACGTGAATGACTATATGCTCACAAAGGAAAACATTGAAAAAATGCAGGATTTTCAAAAGGATAAAAAAATTTAAGCAAGGCAGGGGTTTTAAAAATTTTTCATTTTCTTAACAAATGGAAATAGAATTATCATACATTTGCAGCTTAGTATTAATTTATTTTTTATTTAAAATGGAAGGAACAGTAAAGTTTTTTAACGAATCAAAAGGTTTTGGTTTTATCACCAACGATGAAACCGGCAAAGACATCTTTGTACACGTAACCGGCTTAAATGGCCAAGCCATTAAGGAAGGTGACAGAGTAGAGTATGTTGAAGAAGAAGGAAGAAAAGGAATGGTTGCGGCTCAAGTTCGCGTAATCCACGACTAAAAAATATACGTGACAGATTCTGGGAGCCTTTCAATTTTTGGAAGGCTTTTTTGTTTAATTCAAGTTTCTCTTTTCTATAAAAAACTTTTTAAGCAGTTGTGAGGCCTCTTCTGCCATCACACCGCCGCTCATAATGGTTTTAGGGTGCAGTTTCGTTCCCATGGAAATACAACCGCGCTGTTGATCGCGTGCTCCGTAAACAATCTTCGAAATTTGGCTCCAAAACAGGGCTCCCGCACACATTTGGCAAGGCTCAATGGTTACATAGAGCGTACAGTCTATTAAATATTTTCCGCCCAAATAATTTGCCGCAGCGGTAATCGCCTGCATTTCGGCGTGGGCGGTTACATCGTTCAAGGTTTCCGTCAGATTGTGGGCCCGGGCAATGATTTGATCGTTCGCAACAATCACGGCACCAATAGGTATTTCCCCTTTTTCATAGGCGGCCTCTGCTTCTTGGAGCGCCTTCTTCATAAAATAATTTTCGTCAAAGGGGTTCAGCATAAAATGATTTAAAATTCAGATTCCTTTAATTTACCGCTCTTTCGGTGATACTAAAACGAAATTACAAATTAATATTTTCCGCAAGAAACAATTTCCCAATAGACGTATCTTTACCACGTGGCAGAAAAAATTTTAGATACCATCCAATCTCCCGAAGACCTTCGAAAAATTCCGCAGGAACGGTTGCCGCAATTGGCACGGGAACTTCGGGAATTCATCATAAACATCGTGGCCACCAAAGAAGGACATTTGGGCGCCAGCCTTGGTGTGGTCGAGCTTACCATTGCACTCCATTACGTTTTCGACACCCCCAACGACCTCTTGGTTTGGGATGTTGGCCATCAAGCCTACGGCCATAAAATTTTGACAGGAAGGAAAGAGATTTTCCACTCCAACAGGCAATTGGGCGGTGTTAGCGGTTTTCCAAAAAGAAGCGAGAGCAGCTTCGATACTTTTGGGGTAGGCCATAGCAGTACCGCTATTTCCGCAGCTTTGGGAATGGCAATAGCTTCCAATTTAAAAAGCGAAAAAAGTAAACAACACATTGCGGTGGTGGGCGATGCTTCCATCGCAAGCGGGATGGCCTTTGAGGCGCTGAACCACGCCGGGGTTACGGACACGAACCTTTTGATTATTCTTAATGATAACGCCATCGGGATCGACCCCAGCGTTGGCGCACTTAAAAATTACTTTACAAAGGTAAAAGTTGCAGACGCAAAGGAAGGGGATACTATTTTTGAAGCCCTAAATTTTAATTATTCAGGGCCCATCGATGGCCACGATTTGAACCTTGTAATTGCCGAGTTGGAGCGGCTAAAAAAAGTGTCAGGGCCAAAAGTGCTGCATTTGATCACCACCAAAGGAAAGGGATTGCGGCAGGCCGAGGAAAATCAAGTTACCTATCACGCACCCGGGAAATTTAATGCCCAAACGGGCGACCTTCCGCCCAAGAGCAGCGAAATGCTTCCGCCAAAATTTCAGGATGTATTCGGAATTACTTTAGTGGAACTGGCCACGGAAAATAAAAAAATTATTGGAATAACCCCGGCCATGCCTACGGGAAGTTCCTTAAAATTTATGATGGAGGCCTTTCCGGAACGGGCCTTCGATGTTGGGATAGCCGAACAGCACGCGGTTACCCTTGCCGCCGGAATAGCAACGCAAGGGTTTACTGTTTTCTGTAATATCTATTCTACTTTTTTGCAACGGGCCTATGATCAGGTTATCCACGATGTTTGCCTGCAGAAGATTCCCGTAATATTTTGTTTGGACCGCGCCGGAATTGTTGGCGAAGACGGTCCCACCCATCACGGAATTTTTGATTTGGCCTATTTAAACTGCATTCCAAATCTCATCATTTTTGCTCCGCGCAATGAAATGGAACTTCGGAATAGTATGTTTACCGCACAAGAGGGATTGGAATTGCCGATTTTTATTCGCTATCCTCGCGGAAGGGGACATATTTTGGATTGGCAAAAGCCGTTTAAGAAAATACCGATCGGCGAAGGAGAAATTATTAAGAAAGGCGAAACCATCGCTGTTTTAACCCTCGGTACGATCGCGAGTAATGCGCAAGAAGCCATTGCCTCCTTTCCGTTAGCGCTTCAAGAAAAAACTGGGTTGATAGACCTTCGCTTTTTAAAACCTTTGGATGAAAAACTGTTGCACAGGATTTTTAAACAATACCCTACCATAATTACGGTAGAGGACGGAACGACTATAGGCGGTTTCGGTGCTTCGGTTGTATCCTTCGCGTCTTTAAATGGCTATAAAAATCAAATAGAAATATTAGGTATCCACGATGTTTTTCCCGAACAGGGAACTATTGCCGAATTGCAGGAGATTGCAGGAATTTCTCCCGAAAGAATTAAGCAGACAATTCAAAAATATTTATAAAAAAAAGAGGCTCCATCGAGCCTCTTTTCTATTTCAAAACTATTGAAAAATTAATTGATTATCAATTTCGTAGTTTGTGAACGGTCTGCACTGTCAATCTGCATTACGTAAATTCCAGCGGAAAGACCACCCGCATTGATAGTGGCTTCTTGATGAAGTTCAACACTTTGTCCGAACACTTTTCTACCGTTCATATCAAAAATTGAAATGGTGGCGTCGCCTACATCCATTCTTGATTTTATGATGAAGGATCCGTTTGAAGGATTTGGATATACCAAGAAATTGATTTGGTTCGCGTTGTTATCGGCAGTTCCCAATTCACATCCCACAGGAACATCAAAATTCTCAGTTCCGTCCGATCTGCTGTTACTGCTGCCTTGAAGGGCATTTTCACCAAGACCGCGTCTTGCAAAGGCTCGCCAGATTAAACATCTGTTGGCGCCGCCATACAGCAATTGGTCTGCCTGCAAAATAGCGTCACGGCCATCCACAAAACCTGGGCTACACGGCTGGAGTTTCATTCCGTCCATAACCAACTGAAGCGCGATGTTGTTTCCTCCGGTACCATTTTTAACGTCTGGATCAAAACCGTACTGGTCGATCAAATCCCAAGTTAGATCCCACAGCATAGTGGTCCAAACGGAACCAACCCCGTGGGGAACGGCTTGTGTTTTAATACTGTTATAGGTAAAATCGTTTACAGAGAAATCGGTGTTGTAATATTTGGTTCGCAATCCTCTTCCGCCTCTTCCTTCGCCAAGCGCATAGGTTCCGATTCCGCGATAGTCATTTCTTGAATCGCCGGGTTTCATGGTCAATACCAATCCAAAATAGTCACTCCATCCTTCTCCCATTTGCTCTTCGTTCTGCAGACAGCTCGCTTGGCTCGGTCCACCTGTCAATCGGTTGGAAATTCCGTGTCCGTATTCGTGGGCTATAATCACATTGTCCAAATCGCCATCGCGTTGGAAAGGATCATTTCCGGAACCGTCATCCTTTAAGGTTGCGTTGATGGTATCGCCATTTAAAAGGGAGGTGATCAAAGCTTCCCCGTCTGATTGATACACCATTATTGCAGGAATGGTAATTCCGGAACCATTTCCGCCCATAGCCAACGGATCTCCGGGAACATCATTAACCATTATTACCGCTACCGCACCCGCATTCTGGGCGGCAAGGGTCTTAATATTGTAGGCACAGGTTCCACGTCGGATAACCACGATTTTCCCGTTAAGGTCGGGGCCATTGGTAACGTTATTACATCCATCTGTAGGATCGCCACTATCGTCTTGGATAACCGCAAGATCTGCGGTAATTGGGGTAGTAGATAGCGGTGGGGCAAAATTGGAATCGGCGGCGTAGTATTGTCCTGCCAAAGGTCCATTATTAACGGTTAAGAAGGTTCCCAATATTTTGCCGGGGGCATTCCAAAGATACATCTGCATTCTTGGCGCGCTTCCGTCTGGCGGCGTTCCAAAATTCGCATTGTTCATTCCGCTACCGTCCTGTGCATCGGCCACTACGAAATCATTTCCGCTGCCGGGATTACCATAGTTGTTCTTCTGAAAGTTTCCACTCTCTTCATCGAAACCGTAATGGTATAGAATGTCGTGCATCATATTGTTCATATAGAACAAGTTGGTAATGGCTCCGTCCAAGAAGTTAACAGGAACTTGTGGAAGGTTGAAAGGGAAATCGAAGGTAAGGGTTGGCCCTCCGTCGGCCGTGGCACCGTTGCCGTTGTTCCCGTTTCGGTCTTCATTGGCCAAAACGTTGTTTCCTTTTGTTACGGTGAAGTCTGCTCCGGCAACGCCGTCCCAATCGTGCCAGCCAAATGGAGAAGCGATTGGATCGGATGGATCGGAAACTATGTCGTCATCGCCATCATTTGGCGCAATGGCCGGTAATGGGAACACCCGATAGGAAGAGCCATCGCCCAACATGCGGCTTGCATTTTCAACCTTGGTTGGTGCAAACAATAAACTTTCGGAACTCGTGTGTGCATGGGCTCCTTCAAAATTACAGCTCACCACCCAATCATTGGTCTGCAATAATTGGCCGGTTAGGGCGTCAATCCGCACATTATAATAATGGGACGCGTCCAAAAGATAAATGCTCAAATCCCAGGCAAGTCGCAAGGCGCCGGTTTCTTCCATCGGTTGGAATACCAAGGTAACCGGAATATTTTCCAAAGAAATATTACCGTTAGAAAAGAGGTAGCTATGGTCTGAAAGGGTCTCCAATAAATTAAGATTGGAAGGATTTTCAAGTCCCAAACTGTTGGCCGCTTTGGAAATGGCCATTACTGCCGAAATAGATGGCGTGGTGGTATTCACTTTTGCGGCAGCATTATCGATGAAACCAACTTTAGCGCTCCAAACTGCGCCATCCTTAATGGTAAAGGTAGAAACGGAGTTGAACACCTTAATGCCTTGGTACTGTTGTTCTACATACACGTTTTGAACCTTCATACTTTTAGAATATGGCTGGGAAGCAATGGAAATGTCCGAAACATCCTGTTGCTGCAGCGCATACTTTGCTCGGTTTTGTTGAAGGTACGATTTTATCACCGCGCTATAGTCCTGTGCAAAGGAACTACTGACCGCCAACATGATAAAGAGGTAAATAATTTTTTTCATAAGATTATTAATTAAGTTTTTAGGTGAATACGATCAGAAATGCTGGATCAAAGAAATTGTTGATTTGTTATTTCTAAAAATACATTTGATAAAAATATCATAAAATTGGCGATCTATGCTATAGAAATTTAATTTTTAACATATTAGAACGCAACGCACAATACTATTTATAAAATCCCCCGCAGTTTTTGAAAAATCTGCAATGCATTGCCATCCGTTAAACGCGAAACATAGCTACAACACTCCATTAAATACTCATAGGTTTTTTGTTTTTCCGGATTAGGCCCCACGAACAGGCGCATAATAAGCAAATCATATTGACGGGCGTTTCCAGCGTGGTAATTTTCCAAAGCGGTAGTGAATGCATCCAAAAGGGTTTGGAGAATATTGTAGCCAGCAATTTCCTTTTCAGTAACTTCTTCGCTTTGGTATATTTTTTCAATACTTATTTTCAGTATGTCGTTTATTTGTGCACGGTACTGGCTTTTTTCCAGCAATGCCTCCGAAAAGGTTCCGCGCAAAATAGCTTCCTCATTTTCCACAAATTGGGCCGCGGCCTCCGAAATTAGTGTGCTGATGGCGAGTGCGCGCAAATAGGCCAAACGGTCCTTTGGCGATTTTAATCGGGAATACACGGAAGTTTTTAGGTTATTCCTTACTAGATTTATTAAATATTCCAGCGCCAATTCTTCCTCTATCAACCCCATGTTTATTCCGTCCTCAAAATCAATGATGGTATAGCAGATATCATCGGCGGCCTCTACCAAAAAAGTAAGGGGATGGCGGGAAAAGCCTCCATCGGTTCGCTCCAAAAGTCCAAGCTCTGAAACCACTTCTTCAAAAAAAGGAATGTCGCTCTGGAACACGCCAAACTTTTTGTCGGCCACGTGCGGCGTTGGTTTTTTGGGCAGCGATTGTTTGGGATATTTCATAAAAGCTCCCAAGGTTGCAAACGTTAACCGCATGCCTCCCTCGACGCCGTTTTTGGATTCGGTTACTATTTTAAAACCGTTGGCATTGCCCTCAAAATCTATTAAATCTTGATATTCCTTTTCGGAAAGCTGCTCTTTGAATCGCTTGCCTTTTCCGTTCAGAAAATAATCGCCTATGGCCTTTTCGCCACTGTGCCCAAAAGGCGGATTGCCGATGTCGTGGGCCAAGGCCGCGGCAGCCACAATAGCCCCAAAATCGTTGAATTGATAGCCGTGCACACGCTGCAATTGGGGATGTTTTTTTAAAATTTCCTTTCCTACAATTCTTCCCAAAGAGCGACCCACCACCGAAACCTCCAAACTATGGGTCAATCGTGTGTGCACAAAAGAAGTTTTTGAAAGGGGAATGACCTGTGTTTTGTCCTGAAGGCTCCGAAAAGCCGATGAGAATACGATCCGGTCATAATCCACCTCAAAACCCAAACGGGTTTCGTTCTCTTCAATCCGTAATCTTTTGTTTTTATCGCCTTGCTTTTTTAAAGAGAGCAACTGTTCCCATTGCATCATAAATTTTAAAAATTTCTCGGCAAGATACTATTTTCAAAAGGCAAACCAATCAATTTTTTTTGGTTTCGGCTTAACGTTTAGCTAACCCTAAAATGACGAACTGGTAACTTCAGTTTAACACAAACCTTACATAAGGGAACCATCTTTGCCCC
>JBLWUV010000005.1:0-189975 GCA_048268785.1 Aequorivita sp. | reverse complement strand
TATGTGATGAAGGTTGTTGTTGAAGGACAAACAGGAACTTTCAGAGTATTGAAAAACTAAGATTTAAAATTTAAAGTTTAAGGCCATCTGCGAATGTAGATGGCCTTTTTTATTTGATTAACTTTGTGCAATGAAATTGAAATATTCATTTATAATCCCTGTTTTCAATCGCCCACAGGAGGTCCAAGAACTTTTGGAAAGTTTTGTGGAATTGGAATATAGGAATGAATTTGAAATCGTAATTATTGAAGATGGTTCTACTGTACCTTCTGAAAAAATCGTGAAATCATTTTCTGAACGATTGCCGATTTCATATTATTTCAAGAGAAACTCCGGGCCCGGCGATTCTAGAAATTTTGGTATGAACCGCGCTAAGGGCGATTATTTTATCATTTTAGATTCTGATTGTTTGCTTCCGCCACACTACCTTAACACGGTGGACGCTTTTCTACAGAAAAATTTCTATCATTGTTTTGGGGGAGCAGATGCAGCACATAGCAATTTTTCGCCTCTGCAGAAGGCTATCAATTATGCAATGACTTCCTATCTGACAACGGGTGGGATCCGTGGTAAAAAATCGAGTGTCCATCAATTTGAACCCCGTAGCTTTAATATGGGAATTTCAAAAGAAGTATTTCTAAAGACAGGCGGATTTTCAAAAATACATCCCGGCGAGGACCCGGATCTTTCCCAACGTATCAAAAAAGCCGGATATGAAACCACTTTTTTGCCCAACGCCTTCGTGTATCACAAAAGGCGTATTTCTTGGAATACATTTTATAAACAAGTAAAAAAATTTGGTCTTGTCCGTCCTATTTTAAACCAATGGCATCCCTCATCCGCCAAGCCCACCTTTTGGTTTCCTTCGTTATTTGTGCTTTTTGTGGCATTTTCTGTTGTTGGCGGCTTGTTTTTTCATCCCGTTATTTTGCTGCCTTTAGGTTTTTATCTGTTGTTGATTTTTTTGGATTCCAGCTTCAAGAATAAAAATGGCTATGTGGGAATTCTTTCCATCGCGGCTGTTTTTGTTCAGTTTTTTGGTTATGGATTGGCCTTCTTAAAATCCAGTTTTTACATTAATCTGCTTCAGAAAAATCCGCAAAAGCAATTTCCCTCCTTATTTTTTAATTAATTTTAAAAGTTTAAGCGCTCCATTATGTCCAAAGGGATTTTTAGAAATACCAAAAACGCAAAAGCCAATCGGTTTTTGCTTTTCTTATTCCTTGCCACGGTTTTTTGGGTGTTGACCAAATTCAGCCGTGAATTTACGGCAACCATGACCGCAAAAATAACCTATGAAAATATTCCCGAAACCGCTGCGCTGGCTTCTGATAACCCCCGGAATATTACATTTGATTTGACTGCAAATGGGTTTGAAATTTTGTTTTATAAATTTAAAAACCCAACCCTCACAATTTCTGTAGGCAAATATTATACAAAGGAAAATGGTGGCTTTAGAATTTCAAAAAACGAACTGCTCCGTCTGGTTTCTTCCAATTTCAATAGAAATCTTTCGGTTAAAAATCTTTCGGAAGAGGGGCTAACAGTACATTTGGATCCCATTGTTTTAAAAAAAGTGAGGGTGAAGGCGAAAACTTCCTTCACTTTCAAAGATGGCTATAAACCAATTGACAGCATAGAGATTGTTCCCGATTCCATTCTTATTTCAGGGCCTTCGGGTACTTTAAAAAATATAAATACCGTAGAAACCTTGCCAATTTCTTTGGAAGGAATTGAAAATAACATTTCCGAAACTGTTAAGATTAAAGCTCCAAATAAGGCTATCGTTACAATGAAGCCAAAAAAAGTGGAATTGAAACTAAAGGTTGCCGAATTTTCCCAGGGCCAATTTACCTTTCCGGTTGAAGTAGTTAATTTGCCGCCCGATTTGGAAATTAAAATGGTTCCCCAAGCTGTAACCGTAACTTTTGACGCTTCCGTAAAAGATTTTCCATCAATTACCAAAGAAAATTTTCGCGTTGTCTGTGACTATTCCAAGAGTAACAAAGGCGAAAATTTTATGCTCCCCTTTCTCGAAAAAAGCCCGAAGAATATTTATAACGTAGTTTTTGAGCCTAAAAAAATCGACTTTTTTATTTTGAAATAATGGTTGAGTCCCCAAAATATGGACAAAAGAAAATTGTAGGCCTCACTGGTGGAATTGGCAGCGGAAAGACCACCGTGGCAAATATGTTCGCCGCTTTGGGGGTCCCTGTTTACATTGCCGATGTCGAGGCCAAAAAATTGTCCGATTCCTCTGAGGAAATTAGAAATGAAATTATTGCTTTGTTGGGCAAAGGGGCCTATATCGGAACCTTAATGGATCGAGGTTTCGTTGCCGAAAGGGTTTTTAAGGATTCAGGCTTATTGCAGCGCGTAAATGGTATTATCCATCCGCGGGTCGCGGAACACTTTCTAAATTGGGCAGCGGCACAGGACGCTCCCTACGTAATTAAAGAAGCCGCCATTCTCTTTGAAAATGGGGGCTACAAAAATTGTGACCTTGTTATTTTGGTAACCGCACCAAAAAAAGTTCGAATAGCCCGTGTGATGGCCCGCGATTCCATTACCAAATCTGCGGTGGAAGAGCGAATGGCCCATCAATGGAGCGACGAAAAAAAGAAGCAAATGGCCGACTTCATCATCGAAAATACCGATCTAAAAACTACGCAAAAAAGCGTTTCTTCTATTCACCAATACCTGCGTGATTCTCCCAATTTATAGCATTTACGGAGCTTTGTTAACATTTGGTTAAATGGACGACGCCCTAAATGTTAAAATCTTACTTTTGAAATATGAATAAAAAGCTATTTGTATTGCTCATAGCGCTCATGAGCCTCTCATTATTGGGGATAGTATTTGTTCAGGGGTATTGGATTTCAAATGCTTATGGCACTAAGGCCGACCAATTTACCATAAATGCCAAACAAGCGCTTTTGTCGGTGGCCAAAGAAATCAAATTGAGGGAAACCGAAGCCTATTATCAGCTCTATATTCCCTATGTTGACAGTATTAAAATTCCGGACAATGTTAGTTTCACCGAATTGGCATATAAATATCAAAACAAGGCCACCAATGAAACCTATATTTTCACGGATGGAATTTTAGAGCAGGATTACAAACTTTCTGCTGGTCTTTTTGACGCGAATACAGATAGTATCCAGTTTAAAAAGTTAACCAATAGGAAAACGAAAACCCGCGTGGCAAACGGGATAGATGGAACCACAACCACTGAAACTGGAACGGTTTCTTTCTCGAGAATGAAAGACTATGAGCAAAAGCAGTTTGAAAGCTTTGTAGGCAATATTACAGCCCTAACGCCAATTTATAAAAGAGTCAGTCCTTCGGAAATAAATGCACTGTTAGATTCGGAATTAAAGGAAAGAGGGCTGAATTCGAAATTTGAATTTGCAGTTTATAGTAATAATCTCGAAACCAAAGTGCGGTCAAAAAATTTTAAATATGATGAGGAAAGTACCTATGTGGTGCCTCTGTTTGACACAGAAAATGACACGACCTATCAACTCTACGTGAATTTTTCTGAAAAACAAAAGTTGGTTTGGAACAGTATTTTGGGAATGGCCATTTTGTCCCTTGTTTTTACGGCAGTAATTATTCTGGCCTATTCCAGCGCCATTTCCCTTATTTATAAACAACGTCAAATTTCCCAAATAAAAAGTGATTTTATAAACAATATGACCCACGAGTTCAAAACGCCCATAGCCACCATAAACCTGGCGCTCGATTCGCTAAAGAACCCGAAGGTGAAGGACAATAGTGAGTTTTTGAATCGCTATTTGGGAATGATTCGCGAGGAGAACAAACGCATGCACGCCCAAGTGGAAAATGTACTTCAGATATCGAAGCTGGAGAAAAATGAACTTGATTTAAGAAAGGAGCGCATCAGCCTGCAGGAAGTGGTGGAGGATGCCATTTCGCACGTGAGCCTTATAGTGGAGGATAGGGGAGGTTACATAAAAACCCATTATGGAGCCCTACAGTCTGCTGTGCTTGCCAATGAATCACACCTTACCAATGTGGTGGTGAACCTTTTGGACAACGCCATAAAATATTCCGAGGATGCCCCGAAGATCGATATTTATTCCGAAAACGTTAAAAATTTCGTTATCCTTAAAATACGCGACCAAGGAATGGGTATGAGCAAGCCGGTGCAGAAGCGCATATTTGAAAAATTTTATAGGGAACACACCGGCGACATCCACAACGTTAAGGGCCACGGCCTTGGGCTGGCCTATGTTAAACGGATATTGGATGACCACGATGCCGAAATTTTCGTTGAAAGCGAAAAAGGAAAAGGAAGCACTTTTATTTTAAAACTACACTTAATATCTTAAATATTTAAAATCATGGAAACAGAAAATAAAAAAATACTACTCGTTGAGGACGACCCAAACTTTGGAACCGTGTTAAAGGACTATCTGGCGATGAACGACTACAATGTTACCCACGCCAAAAACGGAATGGAAGGATTTGAAAAGTTTAAAAAAGATGATTTCGACCTTTGCATTCTCGACGTAATGATGCCCTATAAAGACGGATTTACGCTGGCGAAGGAAATTCGTGAAAAAAATGAAGATGTGCCAATAATTTTCCTTACCGCCAAGGCGATGAAGGAGGACGTTATGAAAGGCTATAAAGTGGGCGCGGACGACTATTTGAACAAGCCTTTTGATAGCGAGGTGCTTTTGATGAAAATCAAAGCCATCATCCAAAGAAAGGCGACTGATTCCATAGCAGACAGCAAACAATTTGAGTTCCAGATCGGAAACTTTCACCTGAATTCAAAATTGCGTTTCCTTACCTACGGAAAAGAAGATCCAATAAAACTATCGCCCAAGGAGAATGAGTTGCTCCGTCTTTTGGCGCTCCATAAAAACGATTTAATGCCCCGGGAATTGGCCTTGACCAAAATTTGGAGGGACGACAATTACTTTACCTCTCGAAGTATGGACGTCTATATTGCAAAATTGCGAAAATACCTCAGCAAGGACGACGGGGTCGAAATTGTAAACATTCACGGCGAAGGATTCCGATTGGTGATTAAGGACGAAGTGGACAATTAATGGAAAAATTAAGATAAGTGTATAAAAAACGCCTTTATAGGGCGTTTTTTTCTTTTATAAAGCTTAGGATTTCCGAGGTATCGGTAGAATAATCAAACCAATGGATGGCTTCGTTTTTCTTAAACCAAGTGTTTTGGCGCTTTGCAAACCGCCGCGTATTTTTTTTGATTTCTGAAATAGCTTCTTCCAAAGATAATTTTCCATCGAAAAAATCAAACAACTCTCGATATCCTACTGTTTGCAGCGCATTTCTGTCTTTATGTATATGAAGCCGTTTCGCCTCTTCCACCAATCCTGCCGCAACCATTTTATCGACCCGTTGGTCAATGCGTTCATAAATCAATTTTCTATCGGCAGTTAAACCGATGAAAAGGGAGTTGAAATCGCGCATTGTATTTTCTTTTTTTAGAAAGGAGGAATAAGGCTTGCCGGTGGCCCGAACTATTTCCAAAGCCCGGATCAATCGATGCGGGTTTTGCAGGTCCACGTGCTGGTAGTAGGAAGGGTCCGTTTTTTCCAACTCATTTTGAAGCGGCACAATGCCATGTTGTGTAAATTCCTTGTTCAATTGCTCCCGAATTTCTGCGGGTACGTTTGGAAACTTGTCCAATCCCTTCACTACCGCATCCACATATAGGCCCGAACCACCAACAAGGACGACCACTTCCTTTTTCCTAAATAATTTTTTCAATAAAATAAGGCCGTCGCGTTCAAAATCGCCAACGGAGTAGGTGTCAAAAATGCTTTTATTTTGAACAAAATGGTGCGGAACTGTTTGTAATTCGGCGGTGCTTGGTACCGCAGTTCCAATCGCCATTTCCTTAAAGAATTGTCGGGAATCTGCCGAAATAATTTCAGTTTCAAACGCTTGGGCCAGTTTAATGGCCAAGGCAGTTTTTCCGATAGCCGTAGCCCCAACAACACAGATCAGCAATTTTTTTTGCGCTGGCTTCAAGATTCTTCAGTATTTTCCCCCTGCAATTTTTCGCCACAGCGATGGCAGAATTTGGCATCATCCCTATGCCGATGTGCGCCACAATTTCGGCAGGACTGGGTGTTGACGTGCACAGAATCATCGGAGGCCTTTCTAACATATTGCGCGCTAACAATGCCGGTGGGCACCGCAATAACGCCATAACCCAAAATCATTATTAGGGTTGCCAAAAATTGCCCGGCAGGAGTAACGGGAGCAATGTCGCCAAAACCCACGGTAGTTAGGGTCACGATGCACCAATACACGCTCACCGGAATGTTCTTAAAACCACTTTCCTCGCCTTCGATTAAATACATAAGCGTACCCGCGATTATGGCGACGATCAACACCGCGAAAATGAAAATAAATATTTTCGCTCGGCTTTCCATTAACGCTTTTTTCAATTTATTGCCTTCCCCAATGTAGCGGGTAATTTTTAAAATTCGAAAAACCCGCAACAACCGCAGCGCTCGAACGGTCAACAGATAATTGCTTCCTACAAAAATGACAGATAGGTAAAGGGGAATGGTGGAGAGAAAATCTATTATTCCGTAAAAACTGAAAATATAACGGCTCGGTTTTTTTACGGTGATTATTCGCGCAATGTATTCAATGGTGAAAAAGATAGTGATGATCCACTCGATTATATAAAACAAATTGTGGTATTTCAAATCGATGGAGTGGACGCTTTCCAACATTACGATTATCACGCTCAACACAATAAGTGCCAGCAAAACAATATCGAAAAGTTTGCCCATTGGGGTATCGGCTTCATAAATAATTTCGTGAAGTTTATATCGCCAGGATTTTTTATCGGTGGGTTTCAATCTTTTTGATTTGAAGGTTTAAAAATAAGCAACTTTTGGCTTACTTAATTTTATTGCCGGAACGGATTATGGTTTTTACCGTTTTATTTTTGCGAAGATAGTTCTGAATTAAATGGCGCACATCGCGGCTGTCGGGCATCACATTCAAGATACTTTTTAAAACGTCTGGATTGGTGATTTGATAGTTTAGATTGTAAAAACCATAGCCCATATATTTTCCATTTTCTATCAAAATCACAGACCGTTCCTCGACTTCCCTTCCGCGATCGATGATCAAAATATCTTTGTTTTTATAATCCACATCTTCCAAAAAGCCCTGCACGCGGCCGTTGTATTCCGAAATGGGTTCCTCGTTCAAGCAAGCTCCGTAACATTCCTTTAGGGTGTAATTAAAACAATTTCCCTTGGCAGGGGAAAGCCCAGTAAGTTTTTGGCACAATTGGTTTTCTTCCGTAATCTTAAAAAGCGCACTTTTCGCCTGCTGATAATTGTTGAAGGTAACATATGCTTTTTTCCTGCCATCTGCTTTTTCAATTTTTAAATTGATATAGCCATTCGGGTCCGTAAAGGTGCTAAGTTGATGGGTAAAGGAAGCATTCCGTCGCGAAGGGTTCAAAATCGGCTTGTTTTTTTTCACCTCTTCGAATTCTTTTAGTTGGGCTATCAAATCGTTTCCGGTCCTTTCGAAGGTAACCGTTTTTACTTCCCTTTGCATTTTTTTTGACTTTCGGTTGTCATTCGTAAAATGCTGCAACAGTCTTTTTCTAATGTTTCGGCTTTTGCCTATATAAATAATTTCTCCTGCATCGTTGTGCATATAATAAACCCCAGTCTCGGCGGGTGCACTGGCTATAAGCTCAAAAAGTTTTGGGGCCAGTTGTGCTTTGGGATCCTTCCGAAGGGTTTCTGTAATAATTTCTTTGGAGCTATCCTTTGCCAACAACATTTTGAACAGGGCCACGGTCGCCTTTGCATCGCCCTGCGCGCGGTGCCGATCGCTGAGGGGAATGCCGAGGGAACGTACCAACTTGCCCAAACTGTACGACGGCATATCGGGTATCAATTTTTTGGCCAGTTCCACCGTGCACAGCGTTTCCCTTTCAAAAGGATAGCCCAAACGGTCAAACTCGGTGGTAAGGATTCGGTTGTCAAATAGCGCATTATGGGCCACCATCACGCAGCCATCGGTAATTTCGATGATGCGTTTGGCGACTTCATAGAATTTTGGCGCCTGCCGAAGCATGTCATTGTTGATGCCGGTCAAATTTACCACAAAAGGTTGAATTGGCCGTTCCGGATTTACCAAACTGGCAAATTGATCCACGATTTCGTGACCGTCAAACCTGTAGATTGCAATTTCGGTAATGCCTTCCTCATTGTATTTTCCGCCCGTGGTCTCTATATCTAAAATTGCGTACACCGTAAAAGTTATTGCGTTATTAAGTTAATAGTATTCTTAGTTTTGAGTTATAAGTTATGCCTTTGGGAGCTAGTGGGCTTTCCGTTCCCCAAAGAGGGCACTGCCCACTCGTATCATAGTGCTGCCGTTTTCGATGGCAATTTTGTAATCGCCACTCATACCCATACTTAAAATGCTTAATTCTGAATTGTCAATTTTGAAATGGTCATATAGTTTCTTCAATTTCTGAAATTCTGCCGCAATCTGTTTTTCATCTTCGGTAAAGGTAGCCATTCCCATTAGCCCAACGATTTTTACATTTTGTAGTTTTTTAACGGCTTCCGAAGCAAGGAGGGAAGCGGCATCGGCTTCGTCCAACCCAAATTTGCTCTCCTCTTCAGCTATCTTTATTTGAAGTAAGCAATTTATGGTCCGATTATTCTTGATGGCTTCTTTGTTGATTTCCTTTAAAAGTTTCAGGCTGTCCACCGCGTGGATCAAATGTACAAAAGGCGCCATGTATTTCACCTTGTTGCGCTGCACGTGGCCAATCATATGCCATTCCACGTCCTTAGGCATTTCCTGCCATTTGGCCTCCATTTCCTGGATTTTGTTTTCGCCAAAAATGCGCTGGCCAGCGTGATAGGCTTCCATCAAATCGCTCACGGGCTTGGTTTTGGAAACCGCGACCAGCGTAACGTCCTTGGGCAATTCTTCTTTGAATTTTTTTAAATTTTCTGAAATTGTCATTGTCATTTTTCTATTTCTATTTTCAGAATTCGTAAATGGTAACCCCGCTTCGCAACTTGGGTTCAATGTAAGTGCTTTTCGGGGGCATCCTTAAACCTTCATCGGCAATTTGTTTCATTTCTTCCGTGGTAACGGGAACCAAGCCAAATCCCACTGCAAATTCGCCCGAATCGACCACCGTTTTCACATAGGCCAAGTCCTTTTTTCCGTGTGAATAGGCTATGCGCTGGTCGTTACGGAGGTCCTCAATTCCCAAAAGAGGTTTCAGAATGGTAGTATATAGAATTTGGGTATCCAACGCGTCGAGCGCGTTTTTTATTTCATATTTTGTTTTGCGCAGGTGCAGGGAATAAAATTCTCCATCCAAATACATACTGAAATGGTGCAATTCCGAAGGTTTGTAATATTCCATCCCCCGGTTTTCTATGCGGAAATATTCATCCAGTTTTATTAAAAATTCTTCCTTTTCCAAACCGTTCAAATCCTTTACCAACCGGTTGAACTCATAGATTTTTAAATCGCTTTCCGGAATTAAAAAACTCATAAAAAAATTGTACGCCTCCTCGCCCGTGTGGTGTGGGTTTTCTTTCTTTAAATCTTCCGCCAACAAATAGGAAGAAGCCGAACGGTGGTGGCCATCGGCAATATAGAGCGCGGGCATTTGGTCGTAGATGTGCTGTATTTTTTTCAGGAGGGTTTCATCGGCTACATTCCAAAGGTAATGGGTGTCGCGGTAAGTGGTGGTGAACTCATATTCGGCGCGGCTTTGCATTACCTCTTCAATGATGGCTTTCAGCGCTGCGTTGTCGGGATAGGTGAGGAGTACGGCTTCAGCATTAAACCCCACGGTTTTTAGATATTCCTTGAAAATAACCTCGCGGAATTCCAAAGTGTCCTCGTGTTTTTTGATCCTATCCTCCGCATAATCCTGCACGCTTGCGGCACCGACAATTCCGTTAAATTCGAGTCGATCGCGGTTTACTATTTTATAAATGTAGAAGGACGGTTTTTCGTCCTGAATAAAAATTTCATCTTCCTTAAACTCCTGATAGCGGTTGCGAACCAGGCCGTAGCGCTCCTCGCCCGAAATTTCCTTTTGGTATTTATAGCCCGGGTTTACAATGTGCAAAAAGGAAAACGGATTGTCGCGCAGGCGTGATTCCACTTGCATGGCCGTATAGCTGTCATAAGAGCGTGCCGCGAGCAGGCTCACTTTGTCGCGCGTAGGGCGGACGGCTTTGAAGGGGATAATTTTGGCCAATTTTTTTGGAGTTTAGGGGTTTAGGAGTTTATGAGTTTATGAGTTTATGAGTTTATATGTTTATGAGCTTATGGGCTTATGGGGTTTATAAGTTTAAAAGTTTGGGTTTTTCTTTTGTGCTTTTTAAAAAACGTTGTGCACTTTTTGGTTAATAAATTTATTTCGCAAATTGCGAAGCGACATCCTCCGCTTTTCTGTTTTGGCTATAATCGTAAAAACCTTCGCCACTTTTGGCGCCCAATTTTCCGGCCATTACCATATTTACCAATAAGGGGCAAGGGGCGTATTTTGGATTTTTGAAACCTTCATACATCACTTTTAAAATAGAAAGACAAACGTCCAAGCCAATAAAATCTGCCAATGCCAAAGGACCCATGGGGTGGGCCATTCCCAGTTTCATTACCGTGTCTATTTCCTTTACGCCAGCCACACCGTTGTAGAGCGTTTCAATGGCTTCGTTTATCATCGGCATCAAAATGCGGTTGGCCACAAAACCGGGATAATCATTCACTTCCACCGGCACTTTGTTCAATTTTTTTGAGAGCGATTCCACGGTCTTAAACGTTGCTTCACTGGTGCTGTATCCTTTTATGATTTCTACCAATTTCATAATAGGCACCGGGTTCATAAAGTGCATTCCGATTACCTTTTCGGGCCGCGAGGTTACCGAGGCAATTTGTGTAATGGAAATGGAGGAAGTATTGCTGGCAAGAATGGCATCGTCCGGACAAAACGTATCCAAATCGCGGAAAATTTTCAGTTTTAAATCCACATTTTCCGTGGCCGCTTCCACCACAAGACCTACATTTTTCACACCTGCCTCCAGATTTGTTTGGGTCGTTATGTTTTTGAGCGTTCGCTCTTTATCGGCCTCGGTAATGGTTTCCTTGGCAACCATGCGATCCAAATTTTTGGTAATGGTGTCCATACCTTTGTTAAGCGAGTCTTGGCTAATGTCAATAAGTTGTACGTTATAATCAAATTGTGCGAAGGTGTGGGCGATTCCGTTGCCCATCGTACCTGCGCCGATTACTGCAATGTTTTTCATTTTTTAAATATGGGATTTTAGACGTGAAATTTTAGATTTTTTATTCAGTTTATTCTTGAGTGCGTTTCTGCCGCAATTGGAATCAATGGACCTATATTTTTTTAAAGTTTTCAATAATCAACATAGCGACGCGCAACGCCTCGGTTCCCTGTTTTAAGGAAACCTCTGGGGTACGGTCGGCAATGATGGCGTCGTGAAAACTCTCCAACTCATCCAAAATGGCGTTGTTGGCCTCAATCGTTGGATTTTCAAAATAAATCTGTTTTTTGATGCCTTCGGCGTTGGTGAGGACCATGGCGAAGTCGTCGGGATTTTCGGGTGCATCCTTCATTTTTACCACTTCACATTTTTTTTCCAGAAAATCCACCGAAATATAGGCATCGCGTTGAAAGAATCGGGCCTTGCGCATTTTTTTAAGCGAAATACGGCTGGCGGTAAGATTTGCCACGCAGCCATTTTCAAACTCAATTCGGGCATTGGCAATATCGGGGGTTTCGCTAATAACCGAAACGCCGCTGGCACTTACGTTTTTCACCTTGCTTTGCACCACACTCAAAATGGCGTCAATATCGTGGATCATCAAGTCGAGGACCACCGATACGTCCGTACCGCGCGGATTGAATTCCGCCAAGCGGTGCGATTCAATAAACATAGGGTTGTCAATCTTGTCCTTAATAGCCATAAAAGCAGGGTTGAAACGTTCTACTTGGCCCACTTGGCCGCGAACTTTCATAACTTTGGCCAAATCGCGTATCTGCTCAGCCTGTGCGACTGTTTCTGTAATGGGTTTCTCAATAAAAAGATGCTTTCCGGCCCGTATTACCTTTTCGGCACATTCAAAATGGGTGCTGGTGGGCGTTACCACTACCACCATATCGCAGGCATTAATCAATGCTTCCATAGATGGAAAGCTGTGGTAGCCGAATTCCGTTTCAATTTTTTCCGAAGCTTCCTTGCTGGCATCGTAGAAGCCCACAAGCTCATATTTGGTGGACTGTTGCAGCAATTTCAAATGTATTTTTCCCAGATGGCCCGCACCCAGAACTCCCGCTTTTAGCATTGGCGTGTGTTTTTCACAAATGTACGGGTTTCAAAGGAAAGTTGAAAAGTTGCAATGTTTAAAAGTTGATTGGGTTTGAAGTGGAGGGAATGTGTGGGCGCGAAATTGGAAGTCTATATTTTATTCGCAAAATGGCACACGAAAATTGGTGCTTAATAGGCTAATTTGGTTACTTTGTAAAGTCTAATTTCTCACGTGTAAAATCTCAAATCCAAAAAAAGTGAAAGATACATTTACCCATCAAGGAATGCGCAAAAAACTGGTCGAAACCCTTAAAAAGAAAGGCATTGTGGATAAAAACGTGCTGCGGGCCATCGGCAAAATTCCACGACATCTTTTTATGGATTCAGGCTTTGTGGATCACGCTTATGTGGATAAGGCCTTTCCCATTGCGGCCGATCAGACTATTTCGCAACCCTATACCGTGGCGCGCCAAACGGAGCTTTTGGAAGTAAAAAAAGGAGACAAAATTCTTGAAATAGGGACGGGGAGCGGCTATCAAGCTGCGGTACTTTTGGAAATGGGCGCCACGCTTTATACGGTGGAACGGCAAAACGAACTCTTTAAAAAGACGAAATTGTTTCTTCCGAAATTAGGCTACAAACCCAAACGGATGGTTTTTGGCGATGGTTATATCGGGCTTGAAGAAGAAGCGCCTTTTGATGGAATTATCGTTACGGCCGGCGCGCCCTTTGTTCCAAATCCGTTGTTGGCGCAATTGAAAATTGGTGGCAGATTGGTCATTCCCGTAGGGGAGAATGTGCAAATAATGACCGTGTTTTTGCGCAAATCCAGCACCGAATTTGAGAAAGAAACCTATGGTGAGTTCCGTTTTGTTCCCCTTTTGGAAGACAAAAACTGACGGTTTATATAATAGCCCTCATTATTTTGGTAATCAGCATCTTTTAGCTCTCGACTTGGAATAAATCCAAGTGCTTTTTATGGCTTTTTTGAAAGAAAAATCTTATTATTGCTACCAAATTTAATGATGCAAATTCCGTTCAATTCTTAAATCGATATCCCTAATTGCCGTAAGCAAAAAAGTGGAGCCGCGGCCGATTTTTTTTCATCTTAAAAAAATGGGAAATATTATAATTAGGATAGATTGAATATCGTCCTCAATCTTAGATTTGCGATAACGAGGTGTTTCAAATAAATCTAAAACCGGAAAAAACGCAAAGGGCGCGGGAAATTACTTGTTTTTTAAAAACGCAATCAATTCTTCGAACGATTCTTCAGCAGCGGCTTCGTTGTATTTTAGCAGATAGTGTTTTTTGCTGATAAAGGGAATGTAGCGGTAATATTTTCCCTTTTTCAAGCTCTCCACATCGTAGCCATGATAGGCGTCGTCATACACTTTTATTGTTGCGTTTTCGGCAATGAGATACTTCAAAATATCATCAACCTTAACGATTTTATCCTTTCCTCCGGTCAATATCAATATTGGAACTTTCGGTTTAAGTTGTATTTCATAGCCATTTGCAGGATAGAACATTGCGATAGCTTTTATGTTTAGCCTTTCAAGCAGTTGCGCATCATTTGCAAGTGGAATCAAACCCAGCCCGGCCCGCGACCATCCAACGATGCTTCCTTTGGAATCTGCGTCTATATAATTCTTTTTTTGGGCCCATTTTAGTGCCTCTTCCAGCGTCCAGAGAATTTGCGCGGGTTCTTCCTCGTCCACGTTTCTTTTTGACGCTTTGTAGGCTGCCACGTTATCGACCAACAAAACTGAAATTCCTTCTGCATTTAGCTTTTCGGCAACCTTGTAATAATGGGTTGTGTCCTTAAAAATCCGCAAGCCGCCAGTCCCCGGTAGAAATACGGCCCATTTGGAAGCGTCGTAATCCTTGGCCTTTTGAAAGTGGAAAAAGTCGGTCATTACGGCGTCTTTTGGTACTTTCTGCATTGGGATACAACCCGTGAAAAAGGAAAGGACTACTATTAATTTCAATACATTTTTCATGATTTTCTAAATTAAAGTCCCAGCAAATCCAAAAACTTCAGTCCGAAAATAAAGGCGCCGTCGCTGCCGCCTTTATAATAGGAACGCACATAATCCACCCGCAAAAGCCTGAATTTCCCAAAACCGAGATTATCTATACCTACGGAAACCTCAGAATATGGTTTTCGATCTTCCGTGCCCAAAAAATGTGCGCCGGCTACCAAGTTGAGGTTCAATTGGTTGATTCCGGGAATTTTCCCCAAGATCCATCCACGGAAATCGTGTTCCAAATGGCCTTCAAAATAACTTTTGTTGGTGCTGAATTCGTAATAGGGCATCAGGTTAAAAACATTGGTGTAATTCGGCGTAGTACCCACCCGCGTTTGGTTGCCGTTGAAATGCTTGTAATCGATAAACGAAATTCCTTCGCCACTGGCAAAAGTGCCCCCTTTTAGGTTGTAGTAAAATTGGCCCTTATTTCCCAACGAAATGGATTGGTTGACGCTGGCTTCAAACTGGGTATAATCGTAATGGCTTTGGCGGGTGGCCGCGCCATTTTCTATAATCAAATTAAGCTCGGGATACTTATTATCGCCAATATTGAATTTCATATCCGGGTTCGAAAAGTACTTTTGGGCAAAGTTGATGCGCGCCCGCAGTTTGCTTTTTACTATGGCGTGTTCGGCTATTGCGGCTGTGTTGAAATCATTGGGCGCCAATGGATTGTTGCTGATGTAGCTAACCTCGTCAAACGGAATGGTAACGTAATCGGTGGTGTTGAAAAGCGGTTTTCGGTCTTCATAGCCCACGGTAGCATATAAATGCAAGCCGTTGAACACTTCCTGACTGTAACCAATTTCTCCAAAATTAAGCTCGTACAGCTTCATATAGTTTCTTTCAAAGAAAAGAGTCGAAACCGTGTTTATCAATGGCGAAATAGGCTCCGAATCGTTAAACTGAGCTACGGTGCTGCCACCTTTTAGGGTAATGCGCAGTTTGTCTTTCCAGTTAAAATTTCGAATCACACTGGCGGTAAAGCGCAATCGGTCTTCCGCGAGCCCATAATCGGCACGGAGGGCGGCCGAGAGGGTGTTCGTTTGATTGTCGTCATACCATTTGTTGAAATTGAAGCCTGCCTTGCTGGTGTAGCCCTGCACCGTGTTAAAGCTGAGATTGGGAAGCGGTCCCTCATAGCCGACGGACCATTTTTCAAAGGAATTTTTATAGGTATAACCAGTCAATAGGCTAAGGATGCCGGGCTTGTTTGTTTTGGCGTCCAGCGAATCCAGATAGGGTTTGGAGCGCCGAAGCAATTGGATGCTGTCCTTTTTAATGTAATCCTTCAATTCCTCATCGGTTAGCGGAACGGGGCGGCTTCCCCGCCAATAAAGACTGTCTTTTTTATTGGCTTCGGCCTTGAAGGAAAGAACCTCGTTGGTAAATGTCTTTTTGGTGAATTGCGGACTGAAATCGTAATTGCTGTAAACGGCGATAAACCGCCCGTCGCCCGTTACGCCAAAGGCCCCGAACCCAAAATCGACGGTTTGGGAGATTTTTACCCAAAAATTGTATTTCTGGTCAAATTTATAATTCTGTTTTACCATTAAATTGCTGACAAAAGGAACCTGAATGGCCGCTCCGGTGGTAGATAGCTCCACGCCATAGAGCTGCCAGTCGTCCTCAACAATATACACATAGCCCTGCCACACCCGATCGTTCGGGCGTTTGGGAATCACTTTAATTTTGTTGATAAGCTTCGGGCCTTCGTAAAAAACACCGTCCAGTTTGTAGTCATAATAGCTAAGCGCGTTGTTTGCAATCGGCGAAACCAGTGCGGCATTCAGCGATATGGTGTTCTCATAAAACGAAATATTTGCGCTTTGGGCACTGTTAAAGCTGAAGCCGTTGTCGTTGCCGCTCACTTTGCTGGCGATGATCTTTTCGGTAAAATTGTCTGGCTTTTGATAGGCAATTTCTGAAATGGACTCCGAAAGATAAATGATGCCGGTGCGGGTAGAATCGAGCATGCCATCAAAATCGCCCACTTCCTGGCCCATTATTTTTTCTGGCACGTTCTGCACCTTCCAAAGCCCACGGGAGTAGAAATCGGCCGTGTATTCGCTCAGTTTTTCAAGATTTTCTTTTCGCTGGGCAATGGTTTTCCGGATGATGCGATAAGCGGGGTCCTCAGCGGTGCTTACCACCACCTCATCCAAACTGGTGGTTTCCTCTTGCAGGGTTACATTTAAAATGAAAGGAAATGAATTGGGTGTAATTTTTTTGGTAAGCGTTTTAAAACCTAAAAACTGATAGGTAATTAGATATTCCTTGCTTTCAGAAATGTTCAGATTATAATTGCCATCATCGTTGGTAGTGGTGCCAATGTAGCTATTTTGAAGATAAATGTTTACATAGGGAAGAGGCTGGCCTTGTTCATCGGTTACCTTCCCGATTATCTGTGCGTGGAGCACCAAGGTTGAAAATAAAAAGAGGACAAAGGGAATGCTTTTCATAAGCAGGAATGGCCGTATTTTTGGTTAATTAAGCACCAAAATACCAAAACCTTTGATGTCCATAAAATTTTTAAGAATTAATTATTAAAGGCTTTTTTTATGCGGCTTAGCTTCCGTTTGGTGTCGCGTTCCTTCAAGGTTTCGCGCTTGTCGAACTGTTTTTTACCTCGGCAAAGGGCTATTTCAAGTTTTGCCAGGCCGCGATCGTTGGTAAATAGCAATAGCGGCACAATGGTGAGCCCCGAGTTTTTCACTTCCTTTTCCAGTTTTTTCAGCTCGTTGCGGTTCAACAGCAGTTTGCGCTCCTGTTTGGGACTGTGGCTAAAATTGGCGGCGTGGCTATATTCCTGTACGGTCATGTTGATGGCATACAGCTCCCCGTTATGGAACTCGCAAAAACTTTCGGCTATGGAGGCTTTGCCCTCGCGGATGGCTTTTATTTCAGTGCCTCGCAATACAATGCCCGCAGTGTAGGTATCCAAAATTTCATACTCAAATTTTGCCTTCCGGTTTTTGATGCGTACGTTTTTCTGTAATGTCATTTTGCTTTCTTTCTGTTTTTTGCTTTTTACTAATTACGAAAAATAGAAACACAATCAAAAATCATCAATCCCCAATTTTTGTAGTTTCTACCTTTTTTTCGTTGCCCGTTAGGATTACCTTAAATAGCGTGGCATTGTCGGCATCGTCCATTTCCTGAAATTTTTCTTCCCCCAACAACTGGTTCACCAACATCGGCGTGGTGTTGCTGTGGCCCGCAATCAATAGGGTCTTGCCATTGGCGTGTTTCAAAAATTCTTCGGAGTAAAGGGTGTTGGGGTCGTAGCGTTTTGGTGAAATTTGCTTTTGTTGGGCAATAAGGGAGATGGTCTGCTTGGTGCGGATGTATTTGGTTATGTAAATCTCGTCGAGTTTGATGGGTTCAAAATAGCTGGCCCAGCCTTTTGCGCGAACCAAGCCATCAATGGTAAGTGCGGGGTCCGGATCTTTTGGATTGGTGCGGTCCTTTTCGGCATGCCTGATTAAATAGAAGGTGGCGTGATAATCTGCTGGGGTATCTGCATCGGTTTTAGACTCATTTTTATTTTGTTGCCCACAGAAAGTAAAAAATGGCAAAAGCGTCAATAGAAAAAGGAATTGTTTCATTGGTAATCTTATTTGCTAACATTAATTAAGAACCCTTGGCAAAGTTATAACGAAAAGGCCGGAATCTTTAATATTTCCTTATTAGAAATCGCAGCATCGCGTTTGTAACTTTACAAAACGAAAAAGAAAAATGAATTACTAACTTAAAAACAAAAGCTATGAACGAAGATCAGTTTAAAGGAAAATGGAACCAAGTGAAAGGTAAGTTTAAGCAAAAATATGCGGAACTTACCGATGATGACCTTAAATATGCCGAAGGAAAATCAGACGAGTTGCTTGGACGCCTTCAAGAAAAGACAGGCGAAACCAAAGAAAAATTGAAAGAGCAGATTGACAAGTGGTAATTTTAAGCTAAACTTTAAGTACCGCTTTATTTGAAGCCGGCTCCCTCAAGATTTTTAAATTTAAAATCTTGAGGGAGCTTTTTTTGTTATTTTATTAAAATTATTAAAATGAAAGAAATAATTTAAATAACTTAGTTTACCGAATTCTTTAAAATCAAAAAATTATGAAAAAAATTACTCTTATTTTAGTATTGATTGTTACCGCGGCGACTTCACAGGTCAGCAATTATAACGTGGGTGACGTGGTAGATGATTTTACAGTTACCGATACCGACGGGGTAGTGCACAACCTTTACACCATAACCGCGCAGGGAAAACATGTTTGGTTGGATTTTTTCTTTGTAGATTGTGGACCCTGCCGACAAACCGCGCCTATCTTCAATGAATTTTACGACAAGTATGGCTGCAATGACGGTGAGGTGTATGCGCTGTCCATCAATTTGGGGAATGATGATGACGCCTATGTCGAATGGTATGAACAACAATTTGGTGGACCTTTCAATCACGCCCCTGCGGCCAGTGGCGAGGGAGGTGCCGGACCCGTAACCAGCAACTTTGGAGTCAATGCGTTTCCAACCTATTGCCTTATTGGTCCAGATAATACTTTACTCAATGGTGATATTTGGCCTCTCACTGGGGTTGAGACTTTTGAGAATAGCTTTCCCACGGGCTTTGACCCGCCTGTAATGGCTTGTACGCTTGGGGTAGCGAATAATTCTTCTTTCGACTTTAATTTGTTCCCAACAGTTTCGGATGGAAACTTAACCCTGGAGCTTCCAAAGCCTATGGAATCTACCGTTACAATTTTTAATATGCTTGGACAGCAGGTATTTCAACAAGACTATTCCGAAAGAATTATAAATTTGAATCTACGAATTTCTGCCGGCATCCATGTGGTTCAAGTAACTTCCGAAGGCAACACAGTTTTGAAAAGGGTTGTGTTCTATTAATTAGTTTAATTTTTTTCTGCATTTAAAAACAAAAAACCCCCGAGTAGAAACTTGGGGGTTTTTGGTTTAAACATACGCCCAAAACTATTCAACCAAATTTTCTTGATTTCTGAATACGAGGGAATCATTAAAACTATCCAATAAAATCACGCTATCAGTAGTAATTTTTCCGGCAAGTATTTCCTTGCTCAGCTCGTTCAGCACTTCGCGCTGGATTACCCTTTTGACGGGGCGTGCACCAAATTGTGGATCATATCCTTTTTCGGAAAGATAAGCAATGGCCTCTGGCGTTGCATCGAGAACGATATTCTGCTTCAATAGCATTTTGGAAACACCTTTTAGTTGTAATTCCACAATTTCCTGAATATTGGCTTTGGAAAGGGGCGTGAACATAATGATGTCGTCGATCCTGTTTAGAAACTCCGGACGAACCGTTTGTTTTAGCAGGGCCAAGACTTCCACTTTAGCGCCCTCCATAGCCGTTTCGGGGTCTTTCACACTTTCAAAGCGCTCTTGGATGATCTGGCTTCCCATATTGCTGGTCATAATGATAATGGTATTCTTAAAGTCGGCGAGCCTTCCCTTGTTGTCGGTCAAGCGGCCTTCGTCCAGCACCTGCAACAGAATATTGAAGGTGTCGGGATGCGCTTTTTCAATCTCGTCCAGCAAAACTACACTATACGGTTTGCGGCGGACGGCCTCGGTGAGCTGGCCGCCCTCATCATAGCCCACATAGCCCGGAGGGGCGCCCACCAAGCGGCTCACACTATGGCGTTCTTGATATTCGCTCATATCGATTCGAGTCATGGCGCTTTCGTCATCAAACAGATATTCGGCCAAGGCCTTGGCGAGTTCGGTTTTTCCCACCCCAGTTGTACCGAGGAATAGGAAACTGCCAATAGGTTTTTTGGCGTCCTGCAAACCTGCGCGGCTTCGGCGAATGGCATCGCTTACCGCTTGAATGGCCTCATCCTGTCCAACCACACGTTTGTGCAGATGGTCTTCCAGTTTCAGCAATTTTTCGCGATCGCTCTGCAGCATTTTGGTTACGGGAATGCCGGTCCATTTGGCCACTACCTCGGCAATGTCCTCGCGGGTCACTTCTTCTTTGATCATGGAGGAGCCGTCCTGGTTTTCGGCCAGTTGGGCTTCCAGTTTGCTCAATTGTTCTTGGGCTTCCTTGATTTTGCCGTAACGCAGCTCGGCCACTTTCCCAAAATCGCCCTCGCGCTCGGCCCGTTCGGCTTCCAGTTTGTATTCCTCAATCTGTGTTTTTAGATTTTGGACGTTGTCAACCACTTCTTTTTCGCTCTGCCATTTAGCGTTCAGCTCATTGCGCTCTTCTTTTAGATTGGCCAATTCGGCGTTGAGGGATTTAAGCTTGGTTTCGTCCTTTTCCCGCTTGATAGCCTCAATTTCAATTTCGAGCTGCATGATTTTTCGGTCCAAAACGTCCAATTCCTCTGGTTTGGAATTGATTTCCATCCGAAGTTTTGAAGCCGCCTCGTCCATCAAATCGATGGCCTTATCGGGAAGAAACCGGTTGGTGATGTACCGTTCTGAAAGTTCCACCGCCGCAATAATGGCTTCGTCCTTGATGCGCACTTTGTGGTGGGTTTCATATTTCTCCTTAATTCCCCGAAGTATTGAAATAGCGCTTTCCGTATCGGGTTCATCCACCATCACCTTTTGGAAACGGCGCTCCAAGGCCTTGTCCTTTTCAAAATATTTTTGGTATTCATCCAGCGTTGTGGCACCAATGGCACGCAGTTCGCCTCGGGCCAATGCAGGTTTTAAAATGTTTGCTGCGTCCATGGCCCCTTGGCCTCCGCCGGCACCCACAAGGGTGTGGATTTCATCAATGAAGAGGACAATATCGCCCTCGCTTCCGGTTACTTCTTTGATTACGGCTTTAAGACGCTCCTCAAATTCCCCTTTATATTTTGCCCCGGCAATCAGCGCGCCCATATCCAAGGAGTAAATTTCCTTCGTTTTAAGGTTTTCGGGCACGTCGCCATCCACAATACGGTGGGCCAAACCTTCGGCAATCGCGGTTTTACCCGTTCCGGGTTCGCCCACGAGCATAGGGTTGTTTTTTGTTCTTCGTGAAAGAATTTGTAGAATCCTTCGTATCTCCTCATCGCGGCCAATCACGGGGTCCAATTTGCCATCGCGGGCGAGTTGGTTGAGGTTTTTGGCGTATTTGTTCAATGAATTATAGGTTTCCTCGGCGCTCTGGGAGGTAACCTTTTCGCCTCCGCGCAATTCCTCAATGGCGGCTTTCATTCCTTTTTCGGTAACGCCTTGGTCTTTTAGGCTCTGGGCGATGCTACTTTTTGAATTTAAAATAGCCAACAGCAAATGTTCTATGGAAACATATTCGTCGCCCATTTTTTTGGCAATGTTGCTTGCCTCCAAAACGGTTTTGTTTGCTTCGCGCGAAAGCATAATATCGCCGCCGGAAACTTTGGGAAAGCTCTCCAACTGCTTGTCTAAAATTTGTTTGAGGGTGTTGAGGTTTACGTTTAGCTTTTTAAGAATAAATGGGGTTACGTTTTCATCAACCTCAAAAATCCCCTTAAGGATGTGCTCATTTTCAATCTGCTGTTGGCCGTGCCCTTGTGCAATTTGTTGCGCCTGCTGAATGGCTTCCTGGCTTTTTATTGTAAAATTGTTGAAGTTCATTTTTTTATTATTTATTGTTATTTTTTATTGTTTGTTGTCGTTACTATTTTAAGTGTTGAAATTTTCTGTTCTACTCCTCAGAAGTTGCCTCGGTAGTTTTTTTGTGTAGAAACGCAAAAGTAGAGCCATCTCAAAATTAGGACAAAATGTCTGCTGAATCGGGTAATTTAACAGACATTATGACTGCATTAAGAGTGTCGAAATGATGAGCGTATGATGGATTTGCAAATCGGATTTTATAATTTCTTTTAGAATTGAAGCTACATTTAAACTGTAGCTTTGCAAAAAACACAGTTATGGGATTGAAAGATCTATTTAAATCGCCCCGAGATATCGCCAAGGAAGAAATTGTTGAAGTGCCATGGCACTTACTGGCTCAAATGGACCAGTTGGATGCCTTGGTGGAAGAATCGAAAAACAAACCAGTGGCCATTTTTAAACATTCCACACGTTGCGGCATAAGCCGTGGCGTCTTGAAAATGTTTGAAAGAAATTATACGCTGAATGACGACCAACTCAAACTGTACTTTCTCGATCTGCTGCAAAATCGTGATATTTCAAACCAAATCGCCACCCGTTTTGGAGTTCAGCATGAAAGTCCGCAGTTGTTGGTGATCAAGGATGGTAAAGTCGTGCACCACCATTCGCACCACGCGATAGATGCGGCGCATTTGACACAGTTTGTATAGGGATTTTCACAGCGAGTTATCCCGCAAAATCTCTTTAAACCGTTCCTTAATATCCCTTCCAGCATCATAAACCATTTGTTCGTTGTTCGGAAAAGGGATGAAACCATTGCTTACCAACCTTCTGTCTTCAGCCGTAAGTGCACGCTCATCACCCCGATAGGTGGCAAAGGCATTTTCAAAAACAAATTCCGTGGAAATTGGGAAGCTGTTTAATGGACTTCTTCTAGTTAAATCGTTGTAAACTACGGTTCCGCCCACAAATATGGCCTTTTCTTGATGGGTAACGGTGACCACGGCCGAAACATCAATAAATCGTTCAAATTTAATGGGATTTCCCAAGCTATCTTTTATAATATTTCCTGCGCGGTCGCGGCGGTAATCGTAGCCATCGTTAATGCGTTCCTTGCTGTGGAATTGCTTTTCGGAAATGCGCTCGGGGGAAATCTGGATGGTTTGAAAATTGAGGTCGATGCCCAAATCATATTGAATTCCGTTTTCCCTGTGGCTGTGATATTCGGTCCAAAAATCATCCAAACCATAGGTGTTGAAATCCAGCAATTCACGCTCTAATCGAAATGGAATAAATTGGCCGGTGTGGTTGTTCAATTGCACAAAAACGAAATTGGTTCCACGAAAGTGGGAGTCTTCCCGAAGTTGGTGCACATCGCGATAGTTGGGCTGTACCTCGTCCAATTCACATAAAACATTGTAGGCGCTCCGGTAATCAATCTTTGTATCGCGCTGCATATAAATCAGCGCTTCTTGGTAGAGTGCCTTTACATAAGCATCTTTCGCGGCGAGCAGATCGTTGGAATAATCTGAAAAAACAAAGTTTGCCTTTCGCCCCATTTCTTCGCTATACAAAGGAAGAAGCGGGCGGATCAAATCCTGGCGGGCCTTCAAATCGAGGTAGGTGTAATAAATTTCCTTGGCGCCGGCCGGGCTGTTTTCCTTTTTCAGAAAAGCAAGGCGACGCAAATCGTTTTCCTTCGCCTTTAAAAAAGCTTCCTCCAACAGGCGTATGTGCGGATCGTATTCCTTGGCGGCTTTATCCTTTTGAAGTTTTTTTACTGCAAGCGTAATGGCTTGATCGTAATCGCCTTGGGCAACAAACTTTTGGGTGCGCTTTACACTGTTGCAGGAAATGCTGAAAAGTGCCGAAAATAGTAGTAAGTAAAAAGCCTTCATACCGAAATCAATTTGGTTTTGAAGGCTAAATTACAATAGTGGTGCCAATTTCATCCGAAATATTTTTCCGAAAGGCATAAGCGTTTAAAGAAAGCACAAAACCGACTATCCATTTGAAGCGGCTTAGTGATTTTTTATCGAAGTTACAGTTTAATGGCAGGTAGCAATTTTGTGCGGCACTCGCCAAAACCGATGCGTACGTTTTCGTTTTGGCAGTATCCTTTTAAAACAACGGTATCGTTATCATTGATAAATTTTCGCTCGGTGCCGTCCGCCAGTTTAATGGGTTTTTCGCCGCGCCAGGTAAGTTCCAGCATGGAGCCATAACTATCGGGGGTTTTCCCGGAAATGGTTCCACTTCCCATCATATCGCCGCTGTTTACGTTACAACCGTTGATGGTGTGGTGGGCCAGTTGCTGGCTCATATTCCAATACATATATTTAAAATTTGAAGTACATACCTTCGTTTCTTCCGAATTCTCAGGAGCAATGTAAACTTCAAGATTTATGTCATAACTCTTTTTGCCTTTATACTGAAGATAGGGGAGCTGTTCCATTTCCGGTTTCGGGCCTTCCACCTTAAAGGGTTGAAGCGCGTCGAGGGTAACGATCCAGGGCGAAATGGACGAGGCAAAGTTTTTCGCCAAAAATGGCCCCAAGGGCACGTATTCCCACTTTTGGATATCGCGGGCACTCCAATCGTTAAAGAGTACCAATCCGAAAATATATTCTTCCGCTTCGTTCACTGGGATGGGTTCGCCCAAAACGTTGGCATCGGTAGTTATAAAAGCCATTTCCAATTCAAAATCCACCAATCTCGAAGGGCCAAACACGGGCTCCGTGGCTCCTTCGGGCATGGTCTGGCCCCAAGGCCGGCGCACATTGATCCCGCTGGGGACAATCGAGGAACTTCGGCCGTGATAACCCACGGGAATATGCAGCCAGTTGGGCATAAGCGCATTATCCTTGCCCCGGAACATCGTGCCCACATTGGTGGCGTGCTCCTTGCTGGAATAAAAATCGGTATAATCGCCCACCTGAACGGGCAATTGCATTTCCACTTCATCCAAAGTAAAAAGGATGTGTTGGCGGTGTTCCTTATTATCGCGAAGCTTTGGATTGTTCTGATCAAAAATCTCGGCAATGCGGTTGCGCACCAAACGCCAGGTTTTTCGGCCGTCGCTTATAAAATCGTTTAAGGTGTCCTGAAGAAAAATATCATCCGTAAGGTCAATTCCCTTAAAATATCCCAGTTGGTGAAGCGCGCCCAAATCAATGGCGTAATCGCCAATGCGGGTGCCGATGGTAATAATATCGTCGCGCGTCAAGAAAACGCCGAAGGGTATGTTTTGGATTGGAAAATCGGTATCTGGCGCGGTGTCGAGCCAGGTTTTGCGTTTGGGGTCGTTGGCTGTAATGGGCATGCTTAAAAATTTTGTTTTCGGGTTGTGGATAAATCTAATAAATTAAATTTCAACACCATAAAAATCAATTGATTATTTATGGCCGTGGTATCCAAAAACCCTTAGTCTTTGTTAGTAAAAATCTGCACCAAATATAGATATTTCAATATAGTTACCGAATGGAATCACTATTTTTGGAATTAATTAACTTTCGGTGGAGGTTTATAGTGAATGGTTTTCAGTTTGTGGTTTTCGCACCGCAATTGCCATTATTTTCGACTCTAAGCCATAACCCATAAATTTTGAACTTTTTTATGCAACGCGACGAACAAATTTTTGAACTGATTGAAGAAGAAAAACAACGCCAGCTAAACGGATTGGAACTCATTGCGTCCGAGAATTTCGTGAGCGACCAAGTAATGGAGGCAGCTGGTTCAGTTTTGACCAACAAATATGCCGAGGGCTACCCCGGAAAACGCTATTACGGCGGCTGCGAAGTGGTTGACGAGGTAGAGCAATTGGCCATAGATCGTGCAAAGGCGCTCTTTGGTGCAGAATATGCCAACGTACAACCGCACAGTGGGTCGCAAGCCAATACAGCGGTTTATGCCGCCTGCCTAAAACCGGGCGACAAATACCTGGGTTTTGATTTAAGCCACGGGGGGCACCTTACCCACGGATCTCCGGTCAATTTTTCCGGCAAATTATACAACCCCGTTTTCTATGGAGTCGATAAAGAAACAGGCCGAATAGATTATGACAAGGTAGAAGCAATCGCCCTCAAGGAAAAACCAAAAATGATCATTGCCGGTGCTTCGGCCTATTCGCGCGAAATTGATTACAAACGCTTCCGTGAAATTGCCGATAAAGTAGGCGCCATTCTTTTTGCCGACATTGCCCACCCGGCGGGATTGATTGCAAAAGGAATTCTTTCGGACCCGATTCCGCATTGCCACGTGGTCACCACTACTACCCACAAAACCTTGAGAGGGCCTCGCGGCGGATTGATTTTGATGGGCAAAGATTTCGACAATCCGTTCGGGTTAACGTTGAAAAACGGAAGCCTTCGCAAAATGAGCAGTCTGTTGGATAGCGCCATTTTTCCCGGCAACCAAGGTGGCCCGCTGGAGCATATTATTGCCGCAAAGGCAGTGGCTTTTGGCGAAGCTCTTACGGACGATTTTCTCCATTATATGGTCCAAGTCAAAAAAAATGCCGCGGTGATGGCCCAGAAATTTGTTGAAAAAGGCTACAATATTATTTCAGGCGGCACCGACAACCATATGATGCTCATTGACCTGCGCAACAAAAATATTTCGGGCAAGGAAGCCGAGGAAGCATTGGGCAAGGCCGATATTACGGTTAACAAAAATATGGTGCCCTTTGACGATAAATCACCCTTCGTTACTTCCGGAATCCGCATAGGCACTGCTGCCGTAACCACGCGTGGGTTGGTGGAGGCCGATATGGAAAAAATTGTCGATTTAATCGATGCCGTAATCAACAACCACGACAACGACGACCAACTGGAAGCCATAGCCGAACAAGTAAACAAAATGATGGCCGGACTGCCATTGTTTAAAAACTGATATGCTCACGACCGAAAGACTTCAGTTGCGGGAGTACCGTATTGCCGACGCGCCATTTATCCATAAATTGATGAACAGCGAAGGCTGGCTGAAAAACATTGGCGACCGGAAAATACATTCGACCGCCGATGCACAGGCCTATATGGAAAAAAATTACCTGCCGTTGTATGAAAAATTCGGGTTTGGTCCTTTTTTGGTTTCCTTAAAGGATGGAACGCCCATTGGCAGCGCGGGACTTTATAAACGCGATTCGTTGGACCATCCCGACGTCGGTTTTGCATTTCTGCCCGAATTTGGGAACAGAGGTTATGCTTTTGAAGCCGCTTCCGCAGTAATGGAATACGCCACAAACCATCTTCAGCTAAAAACGATTGTGGGCATTACCTTGGAAACCAACGAGTCGTCCATCAAATTGCTGAAAAAACTTGGCTTGCGCGAAATAGGAACCTTTACCTATGAGGATGGAGAAGAACTATTATTATTTTCAAATGAATTAAAATGATTACCGAACAAGATAAAAAATTTATAGAAAGGGCGATTTCACTTTCGGAAAAAGGAATGGACAACAATGCCGGGGGACCCTTTGGTGCCGTGGTAGTAAAAAATGGTGAAATCATCGCCGAAGGTTATAACCAGGTAACCTCCAGCAACGACCCTACCGCCCACGCCGAGGTAGTGGCCATTCGAAAGGCCTGCGAAAATCTGGGCACTTTTCAATTGACGGATTGCGTTGTTTACACTTCTTGCGAACCCTGCCCAATGTGCCTGGGCGCTATTTATTGGGCGCGGCCAAAAGCGGTTTATTATGCCTGCACCAAGGAAGATGCGGCAGTCATTGGTTTTGACGACCACTTTATTTATGACGAAATTGAAAAGGATATTTCCGACCGGAATATAAAGTTCATTAATACTGAAAGGGAAGAAGGTCAAAAAGTATTTAATAAATGGGAAACCAAAGAGGGGAGGACCGACTATTGAAGGGTTTGAAGATAGGCCTTTGCGCGTTGCTGATGATTTCACTTTCCTGTAATGAAAAAGAGCAAGTGCAGTCCCCGCTCGTCGGTCTTTGGAAGCTGGAAAGCATGAAGGTGCGCAACACCGCCACCAATACCTGGAGCCATTACCGCGGCGGGATGGACGGCTATTTACTCTATGATGCCAATGGCCACGTTTCCCTGCATTTGTTTGATAGAGGATATGAAAATGCAGCAATGACGTTTCCCAATTTTAACGACTGCATTCCATTGGAAGCTCTAAAATATATTACGAAATCCTATTATTATATGGGGAATTATAAGATTTCCGGGGAAGATAGCATCGTTTCGCACACCAAACTGTCGCACTCAAACCCTTCCGAATTTGGACTGACCGCCGATCGCCGATTTTATTTTAAGGGCGATACTTTGGTAATGCAGCCCATTGAACGGAAGAATGTCAATTTAAAATTGAAATGGCTCAGACAGCATTAATAATTTGTAACCAATAAAAAAACCCATCGGCAACGATGGGTTTTTAATTAAGAATTCTTTTTTAAAAAGCGATACTTTCATAAGCCCCCGCATCTGGGTTTGTATTGGCGGGAGAGGGGCGGGGGTTTCCATTGAGATCGGTAAAAGGGCCCACGTTCGGTTTTCCAATATTTTCGGCTCCCGAGTTCCCTAATTCAATATTAAAATTGTTTTGCTCGGTATCCTTAAACGTTGGATCCAAATTCAATCTTGTGGAAGGATAGTACATTGGATTTGAAAAATCATAAAGCGGATCATTGGCAAATTCGCCGGTTGGATCCTCAAAATGGATCAATGAATTTTCAAATTTGAAATTGAATTGCCTCTCTGAGTTTTGATAGAGCGAAAGTTCTCTTCTTTCATTGCCATACACAATGCAATTGATAAAATCGGCCCTTACAAGATCTGCTACGAAAATATCAGTTTCGGTTTCCAAAACATTATCAATGGAAACAGCCGGAAATGAACGGAAGCTTCCAGTCCAATAATTCACAAAGGTACAATGCCTGAATTCATAACTTCCCCCCAATTGAATGGCCAAAGACGATTGCCCGCTATTATTGACGACCATATTTTCGCCATCAATCAAACTGTTTCGTGCCAGAAGCCCAATGTTTGAATTATTGTAGATCTGCACATTGGAAAGGGTTACTGGACTGTTATCCACCAAAAGGCCTACCGTACTGTTCTTTATAGTGGTATGTCTAAAAATGTTGTTCACGCTGCCTTGGGTAAGCCAAATGGTCAACCATTGGCCCGGAACATCCGCGAAACCGGGTTCCAGTCGATCGCCTTCAAAAATAATTTCATTTTCCATCGCTTCAGGATCAGCGCTCGGACCTCCCAAAGCTTGTATCGATCCGCCTTGTGCAACAATAATCCCTCCGCCATTGTGGATGTGGACACGCGCCCCTGCTTCCACACTTAGGGTTTTATTCCCCGGAACGGCAGCATACCCATAGATTACATAGGGTTTTTCGTTGGTAAAGGTCAATTCGGAATCATCGAGGAAAAAACCTTTCACTTCCACGGCATCGTCGCCGCTCCCCAAGGTTAGGGTTTCATAGGTGCCATCGGCATATTTTTCGGGATAAAGGAAAATGGCGTCCTTCACAAGGGTAACCAATTCTACCTTTTGTTCGTTGCCACCGCTGTCAAAAAGAAGTTGGTCTGTATATAAAAACTCTTTCGGGTTTTGGGGCAGATTGTTGATGTCAAAAGTGGTTTCGATAAAAATAAAAATACTGTCCTTTGCGAGTATTTGCACATTTTCAAACACTTTGCCGGGCACTCCATCAACATTTAAGCGGTAGTTGGAGCTTTCGCCCTGTGATAGCCGAACAGTGGGAATATTGATGTCCTCATCGCTTCGGTTGTAAACTTTTAGGTTGTAGGTGCTGGAACCAATGTTTGAAAAGATGGTATCCAAATAGACCGTGTCTTTTGAGAATTCAAGTTGTCCTGTGCTGGGAACGGTTTCAAAATCGTTTCGGCAGGAGCTCCAAAACACCATGCAGCTTAAAATTGCGAACGCGTATATATACTTCATCCAAGAAAATTTTTGGTAAAAATATAACTTTTTATGAAGCATATTATTGTTAATTCCAGAACTTTTCTCTTGCGGAAAAAAGGGAGGAGGAAGGGAAATTTTATTCTGAAAAGACTTAAAATTTAAATTGGAAGAACGGAAGTTGTGGCTAAACCGAAATGGCCTTCTATTTTTCTACAATTTCTATCTTAAATAATTTATCCCAATTTTTTCCGGTGATGTACAAAATGTTGGGTTCGCCGTTATAGGCTATTCCATTCAAAACGTCCAGTTTCGGGTGTTGGGTAACCTTATCCTTTAAATCGGTTAAATCTATTACCCCTTCCACAGCGCCATTTTTTGGATTGATTACGGCAATGGACCCTTGCTGATATACGTTGGCGTAAATTTTTCCATCAACCCATTCCAATTCGTTTACGCTATTTATTTTGCTAGTGTTGGTGAAGATTTCAATATAATCCTTTTCCGCGAGGGTGTTGGAATTCAGCGTCCAGATTCTATCGGTGCCGTCGCTTTTATAAATGTTGTTTTGCGAATCGTGACACAGTCCCCAGCCTTCCTTGCTTTGGCCATACACAAAAGTTCCGGTTTGTTCCATAGTTTTTAGATTATAGATGAAGCCAGTATTTTCCCGCCACGTTAGTTGATAGATTTTATTGTTTAAAATGGTGAGTCCTTCGCCGAAATAGGCGTCGGCAAGTTTCACCTTTTTTAGGACTTCCCCCGTTTTGTAATCGGTTTTCCGAAGTGTGGATTCCTTATACTGCCCCGTGCTTTCATAAAGTGTATCGTTTTCAAACTCCAACCCTTGGGTGTATGCCGTAAGATCGTGCGGATAGGTTTCCAGGATTTTATAGGAGTAGAGTTTTGGCTTTACCGACGAAAGAATGGTTATTTTTTGGGAAGCTTCATAGGTTTCGGAATCACTAAAAATTTGGGCTTTTAGTATTTTTTCTCCCAATTTTGCATTTGCAAGTGAAATTTTGTTGTTCCCCACTTCAATTTTGTCGCTATTCAAAAAATAAACAACGGAATCGATGGCGAGGTTTTTTTTGTTTTTTAAGGAAATGGTGAGCTCATCCTGTTCCGTATAGGTTTTCTGCGGGTTGGCAATTTCAAGGGAAAAGGCATCTTTTTTATCTCCCGCATTGCTTCCGCAGCCAGCGATTGAAAGCACTAAAAAGGTAGAAACTAAAAGGTTATAAACTTTCATTTTGTCCATAAATTTTCCGCAAGGTATTTATTAAAATTGAAACTGAAAAATACTTGTAAAAGCATTAAAAAGCCCTATCTTTGCAGCGGCAAGTCCTACACAACCAGCTCCTGTTGAATCCCCCAGGGCGGGAACGCAGCAAGGGTAAACGGTCGTAGCGGTGTGATGTAGGTAGCTTGCCATTTTTTGTTCCCGCAATTGGCGGGAACAAAAAATGGCAAAATCCAACCTTTGCTTTTTCATCTTTCAAGTTTTTTGCCCTGATTCCACTCGATGATTGAAAATTCATCTCTTTTCTTTTTTCTCTTTTCTTTTTTCTCGTCCTTTGCTTTATAACAAACCTCTTATGCCAAAAACAGTACTCATCACGGGAGGCTCCTCGGGAATCGGAAAGGCAATTGGCGAATATTTAAGCGCAAGAGGCTATGAAGTATTCGGCACCAGCAGAAATCCCGAAAAAATTGCGAACTCCAAATTTCCACTTCTTAAAATGGATGTGAACGATACCGCTTCCATAAAAACTGTTGTTGAAGGAATAATCGATAAATCGCAAAAAATTGATGTGGTTATAAATAACGCCGGCGTTGGAATAACTGGACCCATTGAGGAAACTCCCGAATCGGAAATTAAAAATGCCTTCCAAACCAATTTTTACGGACCCATTAATGTAATCAAAGCCGTTTTGCCACAAATGCGGGAACAGGGGTTTGGGCAGATCATAAACGTAACTTCCATCGCCGCTTATATGGGCTTGCCCTATCGCGGCATTTATTCCGCTACAAAAGCTGCACTGGAAATTACCATCGAAGCCTTGCGGATGGAAACGCTGCAATTCGGCATAAAGATGACCAACGTGGCTCCGGGCGATTTTGCTACCAATATTGCTGCCGGGCGCTATCACGCCCCCATTTTGGAAAATTCGCCTTATAAAAAAGACTACGGCAACACCCTAAAAATGATGGACCAGCACGTGGACAATGGCGACGACCCATTGAAAATGGCAAAGGCCGTGCACCGAATAATAGAAGACAGCAATCCTAAAATACACTACAAAATTGGCGCGCCCCTGCAAAAATTTTCTATTGTATTAAAACGGATCCTGCCCGATAAAATGTATGAGAAAATGCTGTTGCGTCATTATGGGCTGAAGTAACTTTTTATTTAGTTGGAATTTAGTGTACATCGATTATTTCCTATCGTTTCTTTTCATCATTCCTTTTTGGTATATGCTTGTGGATCAACAGAATTTAAAACGAAAGCAACTATTTTTTAAACATTTGGCAATCTCGGTATCGGCATTGGTCGGTGGAATTCTTTATTTCTACTTTTCAAAAACTGCGGATAAAGGAATTGTGTATTTTATCTCCCAAATGCCCATTATTTTTTTGATCCTTTATAGCCTCATAAGAATACCTTACTATAAAATGTATAAAACCGAACCGGAAATTTTAAGGCAACCAGAAAAAAATAGAGATATAATCCCTTCCCTTTTGGTAATGGCGGGCTGTGCTACCTTTCCATTTCTAATAGATTTATATATTTTTAAAAATGTCTTTTCGTGAAAATTCTTGATTTATCAATCTTTATAAACAAACCCTTCCTTGGGAAATTTTCTTCCCTATTTTTGCACATTATAACCTGAAACTACTGCTATGAAATTCTTTATCGATACCGCAAACCTGGATCAAATTCGCGAAGCACAGGACCTTGGCGTGCTGGACGGCGTTACTACCAATCCTTCCCTGATGGCAAAAGAGGGCATCACCGGGAAAAACAATATTCTAAAACATTATGTGGACATCTGCAATATTGTGGATGGCGATGTTTCGGCGGAGGTAATCGCCACCGATTTTGAGACAATGGTAAAAGAAGGCGAAGAACTGGCCGAACTTCACAATCAAATTGTAGTGAAAGTGCCGATGATCAAAGAAGGCGTGAAGGCCATTAAATATTTTACCGACCACGGAATCCGAACCAACTGTACCCTGGTTTTTTCTGCCGGGCAAGCACTTTTGGCGGCTAAGGCGGGCGCTACCTACGTTTCACCTTTTATTGGCCGGCTCGATGATGTTTCTACCGACGGATTGGAGCTGATTGCCGATATTCGTCTTATTTATGACAATTACGGTTTTGAAACCAAAATCCTTGCAGCTTCCGTGCGCCACACTATGCACGTAATCAACTGCGCAAAAATAGGTGCCGATGTAATGACCGGACCGCTTTCCTCCATTGAAGGTTTGTTAAAACATCCACTCACCGATATTGGGTTGAAGCAGTTTTTGGAAGACTACAAAAAGGGAAATTAGGCCGATCAACGGTTTGGGTTGGCGCAAAAATGAAACTATCTGTTTAAAAACCCCAGCAGTAATTCTTCAAAATTACTATTGAACATATTGGTTTTTCCTTCAAGGATGATTCCGTCCTTGCCCACAATAATTACTTTGTTCATGGAATTTAAAACGAATTTCTTTTCGGCATCGGCAAGGTTTTCAAGCTGATATTCGGACTCGGGATTATAGCCGGCATCCTTTACGGCTTTTCTCCATTTCTTAAAATGGGCATCGGTGTTGATCGCGATAAAATCATACTCCGGGAATTTGGACTTGAGTTCTGCCGCGCGGTTGTGAAGGTTTTGGTGGAGCGCTGCGGAGTGATTGTTCCAAAAGTAAATTACGGTGAAACCCTTGATTACTTCCTGCAAATTTTTCATCGTGTTGTCAGTGTTTACCAACAACACATCGGGAATTTTATTGCCGGAGGTAAGTTTTACCGAAGCATCAAAAATTTTCCGAACCTCTTCCAGATTTTTTTGGTCGGTATTCATTTTGGCATAAGTCTCAAAAAACTTTCTTTCCTCTGCCTCATCCTTTGCATTCAACAAATACCACATCGCGCTGTAACGAAGCAGACTGTTCTTCAACGAATCGGCGGTCACCATGCTATCTATCAATTCAATTTTTCGATGGTTGTATTTATAGGAATTTCGGTCAATAGCCTTGTTTTCGCCATATTGGGCGCAAACCATATTCTCAAAATACCGGTTCAAAAAGCGGTAATAGGGATAGTAAAACCTTAGTTCATTTTGACCAAAATCTATTTCCTTTCGGTAATCAAAAAAAGAGGGAACGAATTTTTCGGGATAATTTCTATTGGCCGCCGCGAACATTTCTTTTTTCGAGAAATAATCATAATTAATATTCGCCAGTGCCACGCGCTTAAAATTTTCATCCACCTCATTTTGTTGAAGAAACTCCTCAAATAAGCCCATCTTTATTGCCTGAAGGGAATCAATTTTTTGTTCAAATTGTTCGCTGGAAAGATTGTACCAATTGGACAGGTTTTTGTTTTCGATTTCATTTTGCAAATACAGGTCCATCAACAAATTATTCTGCTCGCCCCCTTTGCCGGAATAGGCCAAGGATTCGTCAAAATCAAGGGTATTTAAATGGATCAGCAAGCTATCGCCCGGCTGGATGAAAAATACCTGCGATTCGCCGTGTTTTAGAAAATAGAGTCCTTTTTGTATTTTATTGGTGCGAAGGCGGAAAAAATTGTTTTTGTCCAGCTTCACGGTGTCCAAAACAGCTTCGCCTTTTGAAAAAACCACGTAATCCTGAATGGGGTTAATGATCTGGCCTGCAATATAGGTAATTGGTTCGGTCTCTTCCTTTTTATTTTTGCAGGAAGCCAGTGTGGCAACGGAAAGAATGGAAAGAAGTATTTTTTTAATCAAGGGCACTTTGGAATCAATTAACAAACAAATGTAACCGAGGCTATCCATGCAATTTGTTAAATGATGGTTAAAAGGATTTTTGAAACGTTAATCTTTTCGGAGTATCGCTGAAATGGCTACTTTTGCGCAAAATTTCAAAAAAATTATATGCTTTCAGTTTCAAACCTTTCGGTGCAATTTGGCAAACGTGTTTTGTTCGATGAAGTGAGTACCCAATTCAATTCTGGAAATATTTATGGAATTATTGGCGCAAATGGTGCCGGTAAGTCCACATTTCTTAAAATTTTAGCCGGAAAACAGGAACCCACCTCGGGCCATGTTCATTTGGAAAAAGGCAAGCGCATGTCGGTGCTGGAACAGAACCACAACGCCTATGACGCCTATAATGTGCTGGAAACCGTGGTTCGCGGCAATAAGGAACTTTTTGCGCTGAAAACCGAAATTGACAAACTCTACGCCGATTATTCCGATGAAAATGCCGAAAAAATAGGGGAGCTGCAGGTGGCATTTGAAGAAATGAACGGGTGGAATGCCGATAGCGATGCGGCGGCCTTGCTTTCCAATTTAGGAATTGATGAAAGCCTGCATTACACCGCTATGCAGGATTTGGACGGAAAGTTGAAGGTGCGCGTATTGCTGGCACAGGCACTTTTCGGTAACCCGGATGTATTGATCATGGACGAGCCCACCAACGATTTGGATTATGAAACCATCAATTGGTTGGAGAACTTTTTGGCAAATTATGACAATTGCGTTATCGTGGTTTCCCACGACCGCCACTTTTTGGATGCCGTCTGTACCCACATCAGCGATATTGATTTTGGAAAAATAAACCACTACAGCGGAAATTATACCTTTTGGTACGAAAGTAGCCAGCTGGCTGCCCGCCAAAGAGCCCAACAGAACAAGAAGGCAGAGGAAAAGCGCAAGGAATTGCAGGAATTTATTATGCGTTTCAGTGCCAACGTGGCCAAGAGCAAACAGGCTACCTCGCGAAAGAAAATGCTCGAAAAATTAAACGTTGAAGAAATAAGACCATCCAGTCGCCGCTATCCCGCCATTATTTTTGAAAGGGAACGCGAAGCGGGCGATCAAATATTGAATATTGAAAATCTATCGGCTTCTATCGAGGGCGATGTTCTTTTCAAAAACGTGGATATAAACCTTGCAAAGGGCGATAAAGTGGTCATTTATTCGCGCGATTCGCGGGCGGCTACCGCTTTCTATGAAATTTTGAACGGAAACACCAACGCTGATTCCGGTTCCTTTCAATGGGGAATTACCACTACTCAAAGTTATTTGCCTTTGGATAATGAAGCTTTCTTTAAAAATGATCTTTCGCTGGTAGATTGGTTGCGCCAATATGCCAAAACCGAAGAAGAGCGCGAAGAAGTTTATCTGCGCGGGTTTTTGGGAAAAATGCTTTTCAGCGGCGAAGAAGCCTTGAAAAAAAGCAATGTACTTTCGGGAGGTGAAAAGGTGCGCTGTATGTTGAGCCGAATGATGATGCAACGCGCCAATGTTTTGTTGCTCGACGAACCCACAAACCATTTGGATTTGGAATCTATTACCGCCTTTAACAATTCGCTTAAAAACTTTAAGGGAACCGTTCTGTTGACCACGCACGACCACGAATTTGCCCAAACGGTTGCCAACCGTATTATCGAGCTAACGCCAAATGGGGCGATAGATCGCTATATGACCTTCGATGAATATATGGGTGACAAAAAAATTAAGGAGTTGCGTGACAAAATGTATTCCGTAGAGGCTTAAAACAAAACTTGGCAATCCTCCCTTTAGGGATTGCCAAGCTCCTTTAAAAATTCATTGATAGTTTCTTGCGCTTTTGCGAGTTCATCCTTTCTAATAAAAACCATGGTCTGATTGGCTATGCCCATCGTGAAGCCGGCGTGGAGACTGCTGTCGTGATCGTTGCGCTCAATAGGGCTGATTCCCATTTCGTTCAATCGGGCTACCAATCCCTTGGCAATAAGCGTGGGGCCCGTGTAAATTCGCGTAGTTTCCGCCATTTTTATTCCGATTCGCCAATTTCCAATAAATAGGCATCCACAATTGGTTGGGCCACCGGGAGTTCATCCTTGCGAACAAAGATGCGCACTTGGTCGTCAAACTTGCTGCCACTGCCGAACATTACACCACTTTGTTCATCATCGCGCAAAATAGGAGTAATGCCAGCATCCTCCAGCCTGCCTACCAGCGCCTCGGCCAAAATATCGGAACCTGTATAGATCCGCACTGTTTCTTCTGTTTTTTTTGACATTTTCTAAAATTAAGGAATTAAAATAAAAGAATTTTTTACAATTTTTCACGATCTATAGGCCATCTCTTTTAAGCATTGTAATACTTACTATCCCAAATGGCGCCATTAAAATTTTTCCCTTTTGCAAAACCATAAAACAGCACCAAGCCTGCTACCGCTTTAAAAATGAAAATGCCAAGAAAGATGTATTCCGCAATCCCCGGATTTTTGGAAAACCAGTGCATAGGGGCCAGCGCAGTCACAAGAATACTCAACACAAAAACCGTAAACACCAAATTGTCAAAACTTTTATAGGGCCACATTTGTAATCGGCGCAGGGGGTGAAGGTCGTTTCCCCACTTATGGATTAGATAAAAATAATCATTTCCCATTGGCGCGAAAAGTAGCGGATCGTCTGCGTTTTCCAATTTTAAAAGTTTGGCCGGTGCCACAATCTTGAAGTTGCCCAAAACAATTTGATGGTCGTTTTCAAGCTTTCTGATTTCTGAGATTGCTTCCGCAGGAAATTCGCCCTTAAAATAATGGGAGTCCAAAAAGCGAAGCCGATAGGTTATGCAAAGCTTTTTAATGTCTTCAATATGGAAAATGTGTTCCGTTTCCAAAAGATCGAAACGGAAATGGTTTTCCAGTTCGGGGTTTTTTTCTGAAAGTTGGGCAACAATTTTAGAGCGTTTTTCTTCGTTTTCTGTAAATATCCGTTCCACCTCTTGCATAATTTCCTGTACTGCAATTCTTTTGGAACGAAATTTAAGCAGCTGATTTTCAATATTGGTTCGGGAAAACATAGTAAGAAAGATTTTTAGGAAAATAAAATTACACAGTACCGCCGAAGATTACAAGTATTTAACACAGTTTCAAGAAAAATGGATCGCCAATGCCCAGCCTTCTTTTGTAAAAAAAATGCGACTGTAATTGTTATATTTACAACTTCAAAATAAATGTTATGCTTTTTAAAAATTCGATTTTAATCCTTCTTTTTCTCTGTTTTGTTATTCCGGTTTCCGCCCAAAAATATCTTTCCACCGATGCCGCAGTAGTTTCAAAAAATCTTGGGAACAGCACTTTTACCTCCAACAAATCTTTTTATGACAATATTGTGGATGCGCCCGATTTTACCATTATGGCCCAAATTTTAAAGACCGACGGTTCTCGAAAAAATTTGGAAAGCCAGGAAATGGTTACCTTCTTCGCAATTTCCGACGAGGCTTTTTTAAAGTTTAATAAAGAAACCCGCGATTCCATTCTTGGAAATCCGATGCTGTTGAAAGGAGTGATAAATTTTTTGGCGGTTCCCGGGCGATTGGACAGTCATGCCCTTAAAACCGAAATTGCTAAAAAAGGCGGTCCCATTTATCTCAAAACCCTATCTGGCGAGCAATTGGGCGTGCGCGAAACCGATGGGCAGTTACAATTGTTTGATTCCGAAAACAGAACCGCCACCGTTATTGCGAAGGATTTTTATCATAAAAATGGTTTCTTCCACATCATTGATGCGCTAATTTTTCCGCGTTAAAATTTTTTTTTACGTTAAACAAACCTTAAAATCCGGAAACGGCAAAACCGCTGTTTCCGGATTTTCGTTTATAACCCTATAAAATAAACTAAAAACATTATTATGAAATCAACACTTTTTACAGCAGTATTATTTTCAGTGGCCTTAACGGCCGGAACGGTTTCCAGTTATGCGCAAGGAAAAATGGATAAGGACGAAAAAACGGTAATGGTGGGCGGTGCAGCGATGTATCGGAGCAAAAATATTATCGAAAATGCGGTCAATTCCAAAGATCACACTACGTTGGTAGCAGCCGTAAAGGCGGCCGATTTGGTGGAGACCCTGCAAGGCGATGGCCCATTTACCGTGTTCGCTCCTACCAATGCCGCCTTTGAAAAATTGCCAAAGGGAACCGTGGAAACTCTTTTGAAACCGGAAAACAAAAAATCGCTTCAAAATGTCTTGACCTATCACGTTGTTGCGGGCAAACACAATTCGGCTGCCATTATGAAGGACATTAAAGAGGGTAACGGAAAAGCAACCTATAAGACGGTGAACGGTGGAACCTTAACCGCCATGATGAAGGGAAAAAATCTTGAATTGATGGACGAAAACGGCGGTACTGCTACGGTTACCATTGCAGACGTTAACCAATCCAACGGTGTTATCCACGTAATTGATTCAGTGGTTTTGCCGAAATAATTTCGCCAAAATTTAATTGGTTTTAAACTGAAAACGGCGGCCATACAGGTCGCCGTTTTTAAATTTTAAGGGGTGTTTTATCGCAGCACTGCCCCAAAGTCGGCTTCAAACTTTTGTTGAAGTTTGCTCATAATTTTGTCGATCTGTTTATCGGTGAGGGTTTTTTCCTCGTCTTGGATGGTAAAGGTCAGGGCATAACTTTTTTTGCCTTCTGGCAGATTTTTCCCTTTGTACACATCGAACAGGTTTACCGATTTCAGCAGTTTTTTTTCTGTTGAAAATGCAGCATCGCGCAAGGCCGAAAAACGTACCGATGTATCCAACAATAGCGCAAAGTCACGCTGCACGGGCTGAAATTTCGCAATGGGCCTTAATTTGAAGTTTTTGGTGGAAATCTGTTTTAAAACGATGTCCCAATTAAAATCGGCATAAAACACCTCGGCATCAATATCGAGTGCGGCATTTATTTTTTTCTTAACGATACCAAAGGATACCACCACCTCTTTGTTTCTTTTAAAAGAAATTCCCTCTGAAAATATATCATTTTCTGTGGCTTCCTCGGAATAGTTTTGAAGCCCTAAGCGCTCCAAAACGGCAACTACCGTTCCTTTTCCGAAGAAAAAATTGCTGGGAGTATCGGGGGTGGTCCAATTTCCGTCATTTTTTAGACCGCTGATAAAAAGGGAAAGATGTTTCGTTTCGGTTTTGCCTCCGGGAAAATTGTGATAGGTTTTGCCAAATTCAAACAATTTTAGGTTGCTGTTTTTCCGATTGCGGTTATAGGCTATGGCCTCCAAGCCCGAAAATAGAAGGGACTGTCGCATCACTGAAAGATCGTTGCTCAGGGGATTCAGCATTGCGATGTGGTAGTTTTCCTTAATGGTTTCGCTCAGTTTCGCATATTTGGGCGAGGTTAGCGAGTTGTTCAACATTTCGTGAAAACCGAGCCCCGTCAATTGCAGCGCAAGTTTGTTTTGGACCTCATAATCTTCGCCCGGTAAAATGGCGGAAATGGAGGCGTTCAGTTTTTGGGTGAATTTTATGTTGTTATATCCATAAACCCGCAAAAGTTCCTCAATAACATCCACATCGCGGGTAACGTCGTTTCGATAGGCGGGTATGGTCATTCCCATTCCGGTTTCGGTAACATTGTTTACCTTCATTTCGAGGGAGGTAAGAATATCTTTAATGGTTTCCTTTGGAATTTCTTCCCCAATCAATCGGTTGGCCTTTTCAAAATTTAAAAATACTTGGTGGTCCTCGATTTTCTTCGGATAAATATCTACTAAATCGCTGGTGATTTGACCGCCTGCCACTTTGTGGATCAAGATGGTGGCATAGCGCAGCGCATAATCTGCAATATTGGGGTCTATGCCGCGCTCAAAACGGAAAGAGGCATCGGTGCTAAGGCCGTGACGTTTGGCTGTTTTGCGAATACTGACCGGATTGAAATAGGCACTTTCCAAGAAAATACTCGTGGTTTCCGAAGTTACGCCACTACCTATTCCCCCGTACACACCGGCAATACACAATGGTTTTTCCGCATCGCAGATCATTAAATCCTCTTCGTGGAGTTCGCGTTCGGTGCCATCCAAAGTGGTGAACTTTGTTCCGGCAGGGAGGGTTTTCACCTCAATGGTGTTCGAGCTAATTTTATTCGCATCAAAGGCGTGCAGCGGTTGGCCCAGCTCGTGAAGCACATAATTGGTAACATCGACCACATTATTTATTGGGGTCAACCCAATGGCTTTTAATCTATTTTGAAGCCACGACGGACTCTCGGTAACGGTAAGATTGCTTAAGGTAATGCCGCAATAACGGGGTGCCAACGTGCTGTCGGCCACTTTTACGTTCATTTTTAGCGTGCGGTTATCCACCCGAAAACTGCTGGTGGAAGGGGTGTTCAGTTTTGTTGAAATTCCTTTGTGGAGCAGCCCAGCCTTTAGGTCGCGGGCTACGCCCCAATGGCTCATGGCATCGGCACGGTTTGGCGTTAGCCCAATTTCAAAAACCTTGTCGTTTTCTACTTCCAACACTTTGGCCAAGGGGGTTCCGGGCTTTAGTTTGGCGTCCAAGACCATAATGCCGTCGTGCGATTTCCCGAGGCCCAATTCATCTTCGGCACAGATCATTCCTTCACTGACTTCGCCGCGAATTTTTCCCTTGTTTATCTGCCAAGGATTTTCCTCGGCATCGTAGAGCTTGGTTCCAATAGTTGCCACTGGCACTTTTTGGCCGATGGACACGTTGGGCGCGCCACAAACAATTTGAAGGGTTTCGCCACTGCCAATATCAACTTTTGTAACTTTTAACCGATCTGCGTTGGGGTGTTGCGCACATTCCAAAACGTGGCCTACCACAACGCCTTCGAGTCCACCTTTTACAGACGAAAAATCCTCAATTCCTTCTACTTCAAGTCCAAGATCGGTAAGTAATTCGCCTGTTTTTTCAGCGTCCCACGGAAGGTTGATAAATTGTTTTAGCCAGTTGTACGAAATCGTCATAAATGTATCATTCTAAATAGGGGGCAAAGATACTATTTAGTTTAAAGTTGAAAGTTTAAAGTTGGAAGTTTTAGTCTAAAGTTTAAAACGAAAAACTCAAAGTTTTAATTTTTCGGAGGTTATATTTAATTTTAAAAAATACACTATCACTCCGGCTGTCGCAATTGCAGTGACCAAAAAGGTAACGCTCGCTCCAAAATAAAACCAAATTAATCCGGCCAAAACACTCGCAGCCATTGCCACTATGCTCTGAAAGGCCGAAAAAGTGCCCACGGCGGTGGCCGTATTTTCGTCTTTTGAAATGTTGGTAATCCACGCTTTGGAAATGCCTTCCGTCGCCGCGGCATAAATTCCGTAGCCGAAAAAGAGGGCGATGATGGCGTACAGATTTGTAGTTAAACCCATTCCGAAATATACCCCACTGAAAATAATCAAACCGAAAACGAACATTTTTCTTAGACCGATTTTATCGGCAATACTTCCCAATGGAAAGGCGGTGAGGGCATAAATCAAATTGTAGAAAATGTAGCTGCCGATGACCCACGTATCGTCGAGTCCGACTTCTTTTGCTTTTAACAGCAAAAAAACATCGCTGCTGTTGAAGAGTGCAAAAATGAGTAGGCCAATCACGACTTTTCTGTATTCTGCGGAACTTTGTTTCCAGTAATTTATAAAGGAGAAGAAATTTATTTTCTTTTTTTGAGAAGTGGTCTCGACTTTTCTGTCTTTTAGAAGGAAGGAGGCAATTACCGCCAAAACGCCGGGAATGAAGGCTATGTAAAAAAGGTTTATATATTCTTTGGGATAAAAATAGAGATAGCCTAAGGCAAGGGCAGGACCGAGGACCGCTCCAAAGGTGTCCATAGACCGGTGAAAGCCGAAAACCTTTCCCTTGTTTGCCTTTGTTGTTTCCGCTGAAAGCATGGCATCTCGGGCGCCGGTGCGAATTCCCTTCCCGAGTCTGTCTGTAGTTCTTGCAAAGAAAATCCATAGCGGATATACAAAAACCGCCATCATCGGTTTTGAAATGGCACTGAGCGAATAGCCGAGTTGCACGAAGGGTGCGCGTTTTGCTTTACTATCTGAAAGTTGCCCAAAATAGCCTTTGCTGAGTCCCGCCACGGCTTCAACTAATCCCTCCAAAATACCGATCAATAAAATTGAAAATCCAATGGTTTTTAGATAGATGGGCATTATTGGATAGAGCATTTCGCTGGCCATATCTGTAAACAGGCTGACGAGGGAAAGAATCCAGACAGTGCGGGTGATGGATTTCAAGGTTTTTTAAATTTACCCTGAAAGGTACTCCAATTTATTTCTTTACCACTTTTTTAGTTTCGGTTTGGCCGTTTTCAGCTTTTATTTTTACGAAATATATTCCGTCGCTTAAAGATGAAATATCAACTTGATCTGTTTTTTCAGAAGTTAAAAGCAACTGGCCGAGATTGTTGTAAACGGTTATATCAGAAATTGTTGAAGCGCTATTAATGGTAAGCACTCCGTTTGTTGGGTTGGGATAAATACTGAAAAGGGTGGCTGTATTTTCTTCAATGGATAGGGTGCCGTTATTGCTAAGTATTATTATTTTATTTTGGGCGAAAGAAGTGGCAAGTAGATCTTTTTTTCCATCGTTGTTATAATCGTCGGCAAATATTGAAGTTGTTAGTTGAAAATCTTCAATTAGAATTTGTTCTGGGCCAAAATTACCTGTGCCTTCATTCTCAAACCAGATTATTTTCCCTTGATTATATTTTAATGCGATAATATCATTGTCTCCATCAGCATCTAAATCTTCACTGAATAATCTAGAAATATAGGTGGTGGTAAGAAAGACTGTGTGGGATAATCCAAAATTGCCTTGTCCGTCCATATTTTCATGCCAGTTTATCTCATTAGGATATGAAGTAGAAATAACGTCCAAATCTCCATCACCATCAATATCTTTTGTGTAAACCGTCATTGTTATATCTGCTTGATCTGTTATTAATTTTTCTGGTCCAAATGTTCCTAAACCATTTGTGTTTTCAAACCATACAACCTTATCTTGAAATGTATCGGAGTAAATCAAATCGAAATCCCCATCATTATCAATATCACGGATATCAAAAGCTTCGGAGGAAACGACAGTGTTTGAAATTGTTTTTTGCGGGCCAAATGTGCCTAATCCATCCAAGTTTTCGAGCCAAATAAATAAATTATCGCCAGCTGCTACAATATCGATATCCCCATCGTTGTCAATATCACCTGTATGCGTAATTTGTGTATATTCTAAAATTGTAATGACTTGTGAGGGACCAAAATTGCCATTGCCATCTAAATTTTCACGCCATGTGATTTTATCATCAAAAGTTGATGCAGAAACTATATCCATATCCCCATCTCCATCAATATCTGCCGCCTCAAGATATATGGGATAATCTAAACCTGTTGATATTACTTTTGGGTTGGAAAAATTTCCTAAGCCGTCTAAATTCTCGAACCATACTATTTGATCTCCATTTGTTGATGTTGCAAGTACATCTTTATCACCATCTCCGTCCATATCTGCTGAATTTGCAGTGTATGGCCCCATTACGTCTGGATGGTTTTCCACAATAATATTCGTAGTAAAATCTATTTGCGCATTTATAATAGAAAAAGAAAAAAATAATGTTGAAAGAAAGAATAGTTTTGTTTTCATTTAAATTTTTTATGAGGTCGCAAAGTAGCTTTTTCCTATAATATATTCAATTGATAAAAATTATTTCTTCAAATTCCGAAACCGCTGCAAAAGTGTGGGATGCGAATAATGTGCAAACACATAAAGCGGATGCGGGGTAAGATTGCTGAGGCTGTTTTTGGAAAGCTTTTTTAAGCCTGAAATAAGCGGTAGGGCTGCAAAAGTTTCTTTCGCAAAATTGTCTGCCTGGTATTCAAATTTCCTGCTGAGATAATTCATCAATAAACCGGTTATTCCAGAAATAGGGCTGTAAAGCACGCCAAAAGCTATTAAACCAATATGGAATGAGGGCTGCGAAACATGGAGCGCTTCGGAAAGCAACGGATTTCCGATAAACAGCGATAACAGCCAAAGCGTAAAACCAGTCGTAATGATGGCGGCAAAAAGATTGATAATGATGTGGTTTCGTTTGTAATGGCCAACCTCGTGGGCGAGAACGGCAACAATTTCGTCCTCGTTTAAATCTTTTATCAACGTATCGTAAAGCGTCACCCTTTTTTCGCTTCCAAAGCCGGAAAAATAGGCATTGGCCTTGGTGCTGCGCTTGCTGCCGTCTATCACAAAGATTTTATCGAGGGTGAAACCTACTTTTGTGGCGTATTTTTCAATTGCCGTACGCAACGAACCTTCTTCCAAAGGCGTTTGTTTGTTGAAAATCGGAACGATGAAACGCGCGTAAAAAAGATTCATTAAAACAGTGAAAACGGTTATAATTCCCCAAGCGTATACCCAAAAGCTTTTGCCCGTGCTTTGATAAAACCAAATGATCGCTCCCAAAAGAATGCCGCCGATGATTGCGCCCATCAGCCAACCTTTCAGCTTATCGAGAAAGAAAGTCTTTCGTGTGGTTTTATTAAAACCGTATTTTTCCTCGATCACAAAAGTGCTGTAATAACTGAACGGCGTGCTTAAAATATCGCTGGCAATCATAATAATTCCGAAGAAAATCAGTGCGACAATAATTTCATTGCTTGATACGGAACGGGCTAAAATGTCTACATATGCAAAACCATCAAAAAAGAAGAAGAGGAGGGTAGCAATGAGGGAAACGGCGGCTGTGAGTATTCCAAATTTGTAACGTTCCCTTTTGTACTGCTGCGATTTTATATATTCGGCTTCATCAAAAACATCCTGCAATTCTACTGGTAGTGGGTCGTTAAAGTGTTTTGCATTGAGAAAATCCAAAATTTGGTCAATAACAAAGCTGATGACTAGGATTGCTATTATTAGGTAGAAGATTGTTTCTGGTTTCAAACTCTAGTTAAAAGTTAAAAGTTAAAAACTTGGATTAAATTAACTTATTTCGACTCACGACTCACGACTCACGGCTCACGACTCCCGACTCACGACTCACGACTCACAGCTCACGACTCACAGCTCCGGACTCCCGACTCACGGCTCACGACTCCCGACTCACGGCTCCCGGCTCCCGACCTGTCTTTGCCGCTTCGCCTCAAAAATAAGGATTCCCGCCGCTACTGAAACATTCATGCTGTCTATTTCGCCCTGCATCGGGATGATGATGTTTTGGGTTGAATTTTGTAGCCATTCTTCAGAAAGTCCCGTGGCCTCAGTGCCCACCACAATGGCAGCCGAATTCTTAAAATCGATGGAATCATAGTTTACCGAAGCCTGCAATGCCGCACAATAAATATTAATATTGTTTTCCTTCAAAAACGAAATAATTTCCGAAGTGCTGCCCGTGGCAATTTGATTTGTAAAAAGACAGCCCACACTGCTGCGGATGATGTTTGGGTTAAACATATCGGTCTTGGGGTTGGCGATGATTACAGCGTCCACATTGGCGGCATCCGCGGTTCGTAACAACGCGCCAATATTTCCCGGCTTTTCGGGGGCTTCGGATACCAAGATTAAAAGTTTTTGGGTTGCAAGTTGCAAGTTGGCAAGTTCAAGATTTTTGGAATTTGCGACCGCCAAAATGCCTTCCGTGGAACTGCGATAGGCAAGCTTTTGATAGATTTCAGCAGTAATTGCTATGAATTCCGTTTCAGCATTTACCGATTTTTTTAGCGTGGCTAATTCTTCTTCCGAAATAATTTCTGGACAGCAAAGCAATGTTTTCAAAAGATAGCCACCTTTTAGTGCAAGTGAAATTTCGCGCAAGCCTTCAATTACAAAAAGGTTTGTTTTTCGGCGTTCGCGCGATTTTTCCTGCAATAAAACAATTTGTTTAATTAGCGGATTTTGAAAGCTGGTAATGGTCTTTTGCATCCTGCAAAGATAGGCTACAAATACTTATATGCAGTTCCTAAATTGATGCGCAACCCAATGCTAAGGTTGAAGTAGTTTGCACCTTTAAAAGTATCTTCCAGTTCCGCAGGCGTTTCGATGTTCATAAAGTCGTGGCGAATTTCGGGAGCTACATAAAATGACAAATAGGGAATAACGCGATAGGCTATTTCCGGATTCAGCCAAACGGAGGTGGCAGTATCCTCAAAATTGTCATAATAGCCGTCATTGTCATAGGTTGAGGCACCCACGCCAACGCCCAAGCTGAGATCGAATTTATTGATATGGGTTTCATAGCCGGCTATGGCACCCACGGTGAAATTGGTTGTTTTCCTATAATTTCCCAACAAATTTTTATCGGTAACCTCGGCATTGAAAACGCTAAAATAGGGCCCGATATAAATCCCTTTATACGCATTTACCTTAAAGGCTATGCGCGCGCCGGTCTTTGTTTCCATTCCGTTGTTCACAAAATTGTCGCCAAAGGCGATGGGGAAATAAGGCCCCAACACAATGTTCCCAATATTCTTTCCGGTGCGTTCCACATTGGTTTCCGCTTCCGGGTTCGGGTTTACCTGAGTTTCATTTTCTTGGGAAAAGCCCGCCAATGTAATGGCAAAAGCCAGCAAAAATAGTCTAATATTCAAAAACATAGGTAGATTCAATAGCGTTAAGGGGAATGGAAATAGTCTGTTCGGGTTCGTTGTTCAATATATATTTAAAAAGCACCGTAGTGCCCAATTGACTATTAATATTGGTCTGGAAATTGGCCGTGTTGATATCGATCTGTTGGTAATAATTGTAGTCCTCAAAAGCACAGTCCTCAGAATTGGGCACGTCCAAATCGATTTCACAAAAGGCACTTTCATACTCAAATTTGTAGGCCACGCTGTTATTGTCGCCGGGAATATTGTTAAAAAATACGGTCAACTGTGCGGCATCGTTCAGTTTTATGGCGCCCAAATCATACACCATTGCGGTGCGCCCGGTGTCGTTGGTATAATATTGTTTGGCGGAATATAGGGGGTTTTCCGGAACTTGATAATTATAAGGCTCGTCAAAATAATAGACGCCTTCCTTCATATTTACCAGAATATTCAGGCCGTTGTAGCTTTCGGTGTCCAAGCTGGTAAATTCAAATTTTCCGTTGGCATCGCTTTTTGCCGATCCCAAAACCAAGCCATACGTCTGGCAGTTCACTTGAATATTTTGAATGGGATTGTTGTTGGTATCCAGAATGGTTCCTTTTACCAGAATTCGCCGGTCGTCCATGATTTGTGGGTCGCAGGCCTGAAAAAGCAGCGCCAGCCCCAAAAATAGGAATATTGAAAAGTGTTTTGGCCTCATTGTTTTTTTATGCAAGAATATGCAAAAAAATAGTGCAATTCAAGTTAGTGGAAAGAAAACAAAATTTTTTAAAGTTTGTATTTCGTAAAAATTAAAACCAAGAAAATTCAGTGGTAAAAAAGCTATTAATAAATTAAGGTCAAAGCTTAAAGCCTACAGCCTACAGCCTACAGCCTACAGCTTAAAGCCTAAAGCCTAAAGCCTAAAGCTTAAAGCCTACAACCACCCAGAAATCATAAACCTTTCCAAAAAAGCTTCCCAAAGTTGGGAGGCTTTTTTACTTTAGAAAGCTAAAAACCAACCATTATGAAAAAACTGATTTTATTGATTGTTGTGTTCGCGTCCTTTAGCGCGTGTAAAAATGATAAAAAATCCATAGCCGAGGATCCGAGAGTAGCCGGAGTGGAACTCGATTCCACCGAAGTATCCGACACAAAGGAAATTGAAAGGCCAAAGGAATATCCCGCACCATTGCTGGCGGTATTTGCTGCCCACGGCGGACTCGATCACTGGAAAAAGATGAACAACCTCTGTTTTGAGATGAAAGGAAAAAACGGCACTGAAACCCACACTATTTCGCTTCCGGATCGAAAAACCAAAATTGAATCAAAAGACTGGTCCATTGGTTATGATGGAAAAGGCGTTTGGCTGCTGAAAAACGAGCTGGGCTATGAGGGCAATCCGGTTTTTTACCATAATTTAATGTTCCATTTTTATGCAATGCCATTTGTGTTGGCCGATCCAGGAACCCATTACAGCCCGTTGGAGCCCACTATTTTGGACGGAAAGGTCTATCAAGGCTTTAAAGTTTCCTATAATCCGGGCGTGGGCGATTCGCCAAAGGATGAGTACAAATTGTTTTTTGATCCCGAAACCAATAAAATGGCCTGGTTGGCCTATACGGTTACGTTTATGGACCAAAAGAAAAGTGACGATTGGCACTATATTGAATATGACAAATGGCAGGACGTAAACGGGCTACTGTTACCCGAAAAAATAACGTGGTGGAAGGTGGAAAACGGAAAACCTACCGAAAAGGAAATGGATATTAAGTTCGATAAAATTTCCGCTACCGAAACAAGGATTGACGGCTCTGTTTTCCAAAAACCGGCAGAAGCGGAATACATAAAATAGAATTGAAATTTCTTATTTAGATTTCGATTTCAATTTCGATTTCGATTTCGATTTCGATTTCTAAAGCGGCCTATCTCCAAAATAGTTCACCACCAAAGCTACCATGTAATCATAGCTCATAATCCCGTGGCTCTGGTTGTTCGATTTTAAAAAGTTATCCCAAAAAATCTTTGAAATATTTTCAAAGGGATTTTCATAGCTTTCCCAGAAATCGCGCATTTCCTTATAACTTTCAAGAATTCCGGGGTTTATTTGGGTGAGCAATTCTTCATATTTTGCCTCGTCGCGGCGTGCTACTTCGTTTATTAAATAGCGAAGGGTAAAAATATAACCAGCATATTGCATATACGGATCGTCATTGTGGAGGGTAGATAGGGTGGCAATAAAGTTTGCTTCGTTTTCGGCTGCATAGCCAATTTGGTGGGCTTCTTCGTGGCAGGCAACCACCGGAAACTTATAGGTTTTCATTAAATCGTTCACCTGTGCTTCTCCCGAAAAAGGGTTCAAATAGCCACTATAGCCCATATAGGTCAATCCCAAACTCCAGCCGCTTTTTTTAATACTTTTAGGCGAATAGGCCAATTGCGGAAATTCGCTCTCCAAATTTTTATAGCCGTTCAATGTTTTTTTGAACATTTCCTTTTGGGGGTAGGGCAGTTCGATTTTCACACTGTCGGCAAAACCCAGTTCGCGGTGCATACGATTGCTCTTTTCGATAAAGCGGTCGGTGATGGCCAACAATTGCTCTGTGGTATAATCGTTTTTCAGGCCTAGCGATTTGTGCAGCGGAAGTCTATAATAATTAAAGCCCCAAAGCACGTGGAACATAAAATAGACTACCGACACGGCGGCCAAAATATCCACAAAAAAACCCACTTGGTCGTTTTTCCGAAGCCGGTTCACGTTTTTATAAAGCCACCGAATGGCTACAATCGCTATCAACAAATAAAACAGGTCGCCCACGGAAAATGGCACCCAACCAAAAAGATAGCGGGACGTTTTGGCAATCCAAGGATAGAGGCCAAGGCTGTAATATTTCTCAACAAATTCTGGAAATCCCCTTAAAATTCGAAGCGCGACAATTTGAACAAACAGGAAGATGGTTAAAAAGTCGGCAGTTCGTTTTTGCATAATCCAAACATACGAAGGAAATCTTTTTCCACATAATTTTTATAGCGGTTGAAAAAGGGTAATTTTGTTGAAAAGATGCCACGATTTCACGAATGGATTTATTTTGTATTTCTTCAAAATATTTCTAAAAAGTAAAGAATCATTCGTGAATTCGCGGTAAAATTTTTCACAATTAAAGCACAAACAATGAATGAAGAAATAAGAAACCTTAAGCCCAAACCCCTTTGGAACAAATTTGCCGATTTAAACGCCGTGCCGCGCCCTTCAAAAAAGGAGGAACGGGTTATTGCATTTATAAAGGATTTTGGCGAAAAACTCGGTCTCGAAACCATGGAAGACGAAGTGGGCAACGTGATTATCCGCAAGCCCGCCACCCATGGAATGGAAGATCGAAAAACGGTGGTTTTGCAAAGCCATTTGGACATGGTGCACCAAAAAAACAACGATACCGATTTTAATTTTGACACCCAGGGCATCGAAATGTTCGTGGATGGCGATTGGGTGCGCGCCAAGGGCACCACGCTTGGGGCCGACAACGGTCTTGGCGTTGCCACAATCATGGCCATTCTCGAAAGTGATGACATCCCCCATCCTGCCCTTGAAGCACTTTTCACTATCGATGAGGAAACCGGAATGACGGGTGCCAAAGGACTTAAAGGCGGTCTGCTAAAGGGCGACATTCTTTTAAATCTCGACACCGAGGAAGATGACGAAATTGGCGTTGGCTGCGCCGGGGGTGTTGACGTTACCGCAAGCGGAACCTATGCCGAAATGGATGCTCCCAAAAATGCCGTTTCCTATACAATTAAGGTTAAGGGGCTAAACGGAGGCCACAGCGGAATGGACATTATTAAAGGTTTGGGCAATGCCAACAAATTGATGAACCGACTGCTTTTTGCAACCAATGGGTTTATGCACTTGGCAAGGCTTGAAGGCGGGAGCCTTCGCAACGCCATTCCACGGGAAAGTGTGGCGCAGGTGATGGTTTCTTCGGAAGAAAATTTTCTTGCTGCTTTTGAAGCAATGAAAAAAGAAATTATTTCAGAATATAAAACCTTGGAAGCCAATCTTTCCATTTCGGCAGAAAAAAGAGAAGGTTCCTTTGAAAGGGTAATGGCAGAAGCCGACCAGACAAAATTTTTAAAGGTGATGAATGCCGCCCACAATGGAGTTTTTAGAATGAGTCCCGATATTGATGGGTTGGTGGAAACCTCCAACAATATCGCCAAAGTTTTGGTTGAAAACGGAACGATTAAAATTGAATGTTTAACCCGAAGTTCCGTGGAATCTTCCAAAACCGAAATGGCCAACAGCCTGACTTCGGTTTTTGGGCTCGCGGGTTACACCACCAATCTTTCGGGCGATTATCCGGGATGGGCGCCCAATATGGACAGTGCAATCCTGAAAGTTTTGGATACCCTTTACCAAAAAATGAATGGCAAAAAAGCAAACGTAGCTGCCTGCCACGCCGGATTGGAATGTGGAATTTTAGGCCAGAATTACCCCGAGATGGATATGATTTCCTTTGGGCCTACCATTAAAGGCGCGCACTCTCCCGACGAACGGGCAAGCATTTCTTCGGCCCAAAAATATTGGAATTTTGTACTCGAAATTTTAAAACAGATTCCTAAAAAATAGGGGAGTGCCCAAGGGCGGAATCGCAAAGGCAAAAAAAAAGAGGAACCTAAATTAAAAAGGTTCCTCTTTTTCTATTTTATTACAATGGAATTATTGGGCAATATCTACAATTTCAAGATTGAAGATCAATTCTGAATCAGGGGGGATTACGCCCGGAATGCCACGTTTTCCATAAGCCAAATGGGAAGGAATGAAAATGGTGGCCTTATCGCCCACTTTCATTTTCAACAATCCTTCGCGGAAGCCGGGAATGAGCTGTGCCTCCGTGCTATAGTCTGTTGGTACTGGAGTGTACTGGCCGGCAGCCTTGCGCATATCGTCCACCATTTCAAATCTTTCGGCATTGGAAAGAATGTTGGAATCGAACAGGTGACCGTCAGCAAGATAACCGGCATAGTTCATAAGAATTTTATCGCCCTGTTTGGGTTGTGGGCCGGTTCCTTTTTCATTAAAATAAATTTTTACGCCCGAAGGAAGGGAATCGGCCTTGGCGCGAATTGCATTCAGTTCTTCGGCCTGTGCGGCCGCTACTTTATTGATGCGCTCTTCCTTTTCCTTTTTTTCCTTTTCTATTTTGGCCATTTCCTCGGTAAAATAGGGCACCTTAACATCGCCTTTGTTGATGATGTTTATTTTTTCTATTACCACGGGAACCTTGGGTTTGTCACCGGGTTTTTCGGTTTCAACATTGCCAATGGAATCCACAACTTCCTGCCCCTTAACGATTTCTCCAAAAACCGTGTGCCGTCCATCCAACCAAGGAGTGTCTTTCAACGTAATGAAAAATTGGCTGCCATTGGTGCCCGGACCGGAGTTGGCCATAGCCAAGAGCCCTTTTTTGTTGAAACGGATGGTGTCTGTAATTTCATCGGGAAAGGCATAGCCGGGGCTACCGGTGCCATCGCCTTTCGGGTCGCCGCCCTGGATCATAAAATCCTTGATCACGCGATGGAAGGTAAGCCCGTCATAAAAACGCTTTCCTTTGTAGAGGGAATCAACCATTCCGTTGGTGCCCTCGGCAAGCGCCACAAAGTTTGAAACGGTCAAAGGCGCCGATTCGTTCTTAAGCTTGGCGACAAAGGTTCCTTTGTTGGTTACAAATTCAGCATATACACCATCCTTTAAATCTGGATATTTTTCCTGACAGGACGCAAGTGCAAGCGTAAGTGATAAAAAAAGAAATGTTAGTTTTTTCATTGTTACTTTAATTTTCGTTTGATTGTTCAACTGAGTGTAGGGTTATTGTGCTCTGCACCGGAATGTTGGTGCCGAGTTTTTCTTCAATTCCATAATAGCCGAAAGCTTTATAGGATGGAAAAAGGAAGGTAACCGTTTCGCCCTCCCTCATTAATTTTATGCCTTCGCGAACGCCCGAAATTAATTCTTGGTTGCTTTGGTCAATTTTGTAGCGCTGCAGTCCGTTTTCTTTTTCACTGAGGATCACGCTGCCGTTAAAGTCTTTTATGTCATAGGAAAATTCCACCAAATCGCCCACATCCGGAGTTTCGGACTGGGTCGTATCGCGTGTGTTATAATAATACCAAAACCCATTTTCTGATGAAATGTAGTCGTTGGCAGTATCTTTCTTGATCCGTTGTTCAATAAAATTTTTTTCTTCGTCGTAAATTTTTTTGTTACGGGCGGCAGACTCCTTTATAAAAGTTCCGGAATGGGTTTGAACCGGGCGTCGTGCCTCGGGGCTTTTGCAAGAAAACAAAAAGCCAGCGAAGAGGATGCAGTAGAACAGCTTAACGCGCATAGGAAAGCTCATTTTTATAGCGGGACAAGATACTAATAAATTCGTTTACGGTCTTGTTAAGGGACTGCGAACTTTTTCCTCCCGCCGCGTTAATATGGCCGCCGCCGTTATAATGGTTTCGGGCAAAATCGTTCACCGAAAATTGATCCTTGCTGCGGAAGGAAATTTTTACGATATTTTCTTGTTTGTTCTCAATGAATATGGCCGCAAACACGACTCCCTTTACGGATAGGGCATAATTCACAAAGCCTTCCGTATCGCCTTTTTTAAAATTATGGGCGTCTAGTTCTTTTTGCGTTAGCGTAATATAGGCCGTGTTATACTCCTCCAAAATGTGAAGGTTTTTCAAAGCCACGCCCAATAATTTCATCCGATCGGGACTGTTGGTGTCATAAACATTTTGATGGATTTTTGATCCGTTGGCGCCAGCTTCTATCAACTGTGCCACCACGCGGTGGGTAGTTGCGGTGGTCGACGAAAACCGGAACGAACCGGTATCGGTCATTATGCCGGTATATAATTGGGTAGAAATAGCCTCATCCAATTGCCGCAGCTCGCCCAAGGATTCCATAAAATGGAATACCATCTGCGAAGTGGAACTCATCTTGACATCGCTGTAGGTAGCCTCCGCATAGTCGGCTGGTTGCTGGTGGTGGTCGATCATCACGAATTTTGCATCGCTTTGTTCCAAAAAGGGTTGCAGTTCGCCCACGCGGTCCAAGCTGTTAAAGTCCAACGTAAACACCACCGATGCCTCGGAAAGCAAATTGCGGCTTTTTTCCTGCTCTTTTTCGTAGCAAACGATTTCTGCAACTCCCGGCAGCCACTTTAGAAAATCGGGAAAGTCATTCGGCATCATTACCGTGGTTTGATGGCCCAATTTCTTAAGAAAAAAACTGAGTCCCAAACTAGATCCTATGGCATCGCCATCGGGGTTTTTATGGCCAACAATCACGATTTGCCGTGGGGTGGCCAATAATTTCTTAACAATTTGGGTAGTCTCTTCGTTCATAGGGCGCGAAGATACAATAAATTACGAAGTATGGTGAGCGGGTTTTTTTAATGGAAATAGACAGCTTTAAACAATCGGCGCCATCGGAAACTGTGGGGAATTGTTGCTTTTCATTTTCAAATAGTTATTTTTGCCGAAATTTTAAAAAAACCATGAGAACAGACAGAACATTCACCATGTTAAAACCCGATGCGGTTGAAAAAGGCCACATTGGAGCCATACTCGAAAAAATTAACGCTTCCGGGTTTAGGATCGTTGCCTTGAAACTTACCCACATGACAACCCAAGATGCAAAGGAATTTTACGCAGTCCACAAAGAACGTCCTTTTTATGGCGAGTTGGTGGAGTATATGACACGAGGCCCAATCGTTGCCGCCATTCTTGAAAAGGAAAACGCGGTAGAGGATTTCCGCACCTTGATTGGCGCTACCAATCCGGCTGATGCCGCCGAGGGCACCATCCGTAAATTATATGCGGCTTCCATTGGCGAAAACGCCGTTCACGGAAGCGATAGCGATGAGAATGCAGCTATTGAAGGCGCTTTCCATTTTGCTGGGCGCGAAATGTTTTAGGCATTTACAAACTAAATATTAATTGAAAACGCCTTCCGATTTGGAAGGCGTTTTTTTTTAAGGCATCCTTCATCGAAGGATTAATTTTTTAATCAATTCCTTGCCCAATTCCTCGTTCAATAATTTTATGATTTTTTCGCGGCCGTAACTCAATTCCTCGCGCAAAACCGATGACGAAAGCTGAACGTAAAGCGTGTCGCGGTCCAATTTCAGTTCAGTAGTATATTTCGAAATGGCGCTGCCCATAACCGAATCCCAAGCCTGTTTGGCGTTCACTTTGTCCAATCCCTTTTCGAGATTGTTGGTTTGGATAAAATCTTTTAAAACATCGCCAAGGCTTGTATTTTCTGCGTTTCTTTTGGGCATTTTGTGGGGGATTAGTTTAGGAGTTTAGGAGTTTATGAGTTTATAAGTTTATGGGTTTAATTGATTATAAGTTTATGGTCTATGAGTTCTGTAAGTTTATGGTTTATAAAGCTAACCGCTTTTAGCTTACAGCTTACAGCTTAAAGCCTACAGCTTACAGCTTACAGCCTACAGCCTAAAGCTTATAGCTTCCAGCTTTAAACTTCGAATAGGTGTAAATTTTATTGTCTCTGTTCTTTACTGTTAACGTGCTATCTTTCGCTTCAATCACCGTTTCTTTCCATGCGTCAAACGGGGTTTTGTAATACATTCGCAAACTGTCATTCTCAATTTTCAAAGTGAAATTTTCCGCAAGTCCGTTGGTTACAAACATGCCGTCGAATTTTGGCGCAACCTTGGTTCGAGTGCCACTGTCGCCTTTTATTTCAATATAATCCATCACCGTATTTACATCAAAATTCTTTTTTTCGCCATCGGGCATTATTACGGTTTTAATTTCCCAATAGCCGCTGAGGTTCTGTTTTTGGGCTTCGGGGTTGGGTTTTTCGCAGGAAATAGTAATCAGCGTAATTAGTAAGAATATTATTTTATATTTCATTTGTTTTAAAATTTTCTTTGCGTCCTCTGTGTCTCTGTAGTGTAAAATTTACCCCGGAGGCACAGAGATCACAGAGATTAGAGTGCTAACGGAAACATCCTATAAGTCTGATGCACTTTTTTTATCACTTCTTCAGTCCTTTCCGCGTGGGTATCGCTAATAAAAAGCTGGCCGAAATTTTCATTATCGACCAAACTGATTAAATGGGCCACGCGGGTTTCGTCCAATTTATCAAAAATATCATCCAAAAGCAAGATGGGATTGGTCTTGGAATGGTTTTTAATGAAATCGAATTGCGCCAACTTCAGCGCAATCAAATAGGATTTCTGTTGTCCCTGCGAACCAAATTTTTTTATGGGATGGCCGTCAATCTCAAAAACAAGGTCGTCTTTATGGATCCCAAAATTGGTGTACTGCGTAATTTTATCCTTCGTAAGATTTTTTTCGAGCAGGGTCAGCAAATCATTTTCCTGCAGTTGGCTTTCATACACAAGGTTTATGCTTTCCCCGCCACTGCTTATGGACTGGTAGCGGTTTAAAAAAATGGGCAGAAATTCCTCCAAAAAAGCCGTCCGTTTCCCAAAAATGGAGGTGCCGAAGGTGTGCAGCTGTTCGTTGTAAATATCAATGGTGTCTTGGCTGAAGGTATTGTTGGCCGCAAAATATTTCAACAGCGAATTGCGCTGGGCGAGCACTTTGTTATATTTAATTAAGGTGTTCAAATAATCGGAGTCGCGCTGTGAAATGACCCCGTCAATAAATTTCCGTCGGGTATCGCTGCCTTCAATAATCAAATCGCGATCGGCCGGCGAGATGATTACCAACGGTAAAAACCCAATATGCTCGCTAAATTTTTCGTAGGTTTTTCCGTTTCGCCTCATAATTTTTTTTTGGCCTTTTTTGGCGCTTACCACAATTTTTTCTGCAGTTTCCTTTCTTTCGTAAAAACCTTCGACCACAAAAAAATCCTCACCGTGTTTAATATTTTGTGTGGTAACCGGGTTGAAGTAGCTTTTTCCGAAGGAAAGATGGTAGATGGCGTCCAGCACGTTGGTTTTTCCCACCCCGTTGTTGCCCACAAAACAGTTTATTTTTGGATCAAACTCAAAAGTTTCGGCTTCAAAATTTTTGTAGTTAAGCAATGATAATTTTTGTAGGATCATAAAAATGAGTGGATTGTGCCCTTGATTTTTTGGGTAAATGGCCGAGGAATCGTTCTGCAAATTATTAAAAAATAAGAAATATTTATCCTTTCAAATTCCATTAAAAATTTTATTTTTGCGCCGTTCCCGCAATGGCGGGTTTCTTTTAAATTGAAGCAACATTATGGCAACGTACAACAAACGCGGAGGCAAACCAAAAACAAAAGCTGAAAAGCAAGCAGAAATAGAAGACCACAGTACCACGGCAGAAGTATTCAACACGCTGGACCAAGGCGCATCGCGCACCGAGGCTTGGGTGGAGAAAAACCAAAAGGGTATTTTGGCCTTTATTATTATTGTTGCCGTTGGGGTGTTGGGATACTTTGCCTACCACCAATATATTAAAGGACCCAAGGAGGCTGAGGCCATGAACGAAATGTTCCAGGCGCAGAGTTATTGGGAACAGGCCTTGACAGCTCCGGCCAAAGATTCGCTCTACAATCTTTCCTTGCAGGGCGGCGAGGGCAAATATGGTTTTATAGACATTATTGAAAATTACGGTGGCACCAAGGCTGCCAATCTTGCACATTATTATGCGGGAATGGCCTATCTGAACACCAATAAATATCAGGAAGCTATTGCACAGTTGGACAAATTCAGCAGTGACGACGAAATTTTGGCGCCCTTGGCCAAAGGAGCCATTGGCGATGCCTTTGCGCAGTTGGGCCAAAATGAGGATGCCTTAAAATATTACGAAGAAGCGGCAAAAATGCGCGATAATGAGTTTACGACCCCGCGTTTTCTTTTGAAAGCCGGAATCGCTGCCATGTCCTTAAACCAAAACGATAAGGCTTTGGCGCATTTCCAAAAAATAGCGGACGAATATCCAAAATCCACCGAAGCCACGAAAGCCGAAATCTATACCGGCCGCGCGGAAGCAATGAAGAAATAAATGGCTACAGCAAATACCAATTTATCGGCTTACGATAAAACCACGATCCCAAACGCGAAAGATTTTCGGTTTGGGATTGTTGTTTCAGAATGGAACCACCAGATTACGGAAGGCATGTTTCAAGGCGCTTTTGGTGCGTTGAAGGATTGCGGTGCCATCAATGAGAACATCGTGCGGTGGAACGTGCCCGGCAGTTTTGAACTCATTTATGGCTGCAAGCGGATGGCCGAAAGTTATGACATGCTCGACGCCATTATTGCCATTGGCAGCGTAATTCAAGGCGAAACCAAGCATTTTGATTACGTTTGCGAAGCTGTGGCCCAAGGCATAAAGGATTTGAACGTGCAGGGAAACATTCCAGTGATTTTCTGTGTGCTCACCGATAATACGATGCAGCAGGCCATAGACCGCAGCGGCGGCAAGCACGGCAACAAAGGTACTGAGGCCGCCATTGCCGCAATAAAAATGGCGCAGCTTCGGAAGGAATCTAAATTTTAAATTCGAAAGAGAAAATTCGAAATTGGAAGTACGAATTGGGAACTACGAAATCGGAAAAACGAAATAGGAAACCAATAATTATTCAAATCGAACCCACCTATCGGCAAACAGCTCACAAATCCCGCACCCAGCGCCCAGCATCCAGCATCCCGCACCCAGCACCCAGCATCCAGCATCCAGCACCCAGCACCCAACACCCAGCACCCAGCACCCAACCGCATAGTTCAAAAATCCGCTCAAATTCTAAAGCCATAATTCTTAATTCCCTTGGGAAATGAGTAACTTTGGGGCACGACATTATGGGACTAATAAGCAAAAGAAAAAACAAGAAATACAGTTACAAACCCCGTCATTATAATTTTGAGGGCGATGGCAGTCCGTTTTCCATGGGGCATAAATTTGACCAGTACCGAACCACGGTAGGCGAAAACAAAAGTTTAAAGGGGAAATTCAAAACCGCTTGGGCCGATTTTCGGCAATCTTCAGACAGGAACGCCACCCGACGGTTGATCGTTATAATCGCGATTCTTGTGTTGCTTTTTCTTTTTATTATCGAATTTGATTTATCTATTTTCTACGCATAAAATTTAATGGCAGACATCATTCAGTTATTACCCGATCACGTTGCAAACCAAATTGCGGCCGGTGAAGTCGTGCAGCGGCCTGCCTCGGTAGTAAAGGAATTGCTCGAAAACGCCATTGATGCAAAAGCTACTTCCATAACTTTATTGATCAAAGATGCCGGCAAAACCTTGGTGCAGGTAACCGATAACGGCATTGGGATGAGCGTTACCGACGCCCGTCTTAGTTTTGAGCGGCACGCCACCTCAAAAATCAAAGCCGCCGAAGATCTTTTTAATTTGCACACCAAGGGCTTTCGGGGCGAGGCTTTGGCGTCTATTGCGGCCATTGCCCACGTGGAATTAAAAACGAAAACCGATGATTCGGAAATCGGCACGCATCTGTGCATTGAGGGCAGCAAGGTTATTTCCCAAGAGCCGGCCGTGGTTCCGAAGGGCACTACTATTTCTGTTAAAAATCTTTTTTATAACATTCCCGCCCGACGTAATTTTTTAAAGAGCAATCCCGTGGAAACACGGCATATTATTGACGAGTTTCATCGTGTGGCCTTGGCCCACCCCAATGTGGCTTTCCAAATGCACCACAACGGAAGCGACGTTTTCAATCTTCCGGCATCCAATTCGCGGCAACGGATCGTGAACATTTTTGGCAGTAAAACCAATGAAAAGTTGGTGCCCGTTCACGAAGAAACTGAAATTTTAAAAGTAGAAGGCTTCGTATTAAAACCCGAATTTGGAAAAAAGAGCAGGGGAGAGCAGTTTTTTTTCGTAAACGACCGCTTTATAAAAAGTGCGTACCTGCACCATGCGGTGGCATCGGCTTTTGAAGGATTGATAAAAAACGACATCCATCCCGGCTATTTTCTATTTTTGGAAGTAGATCCGCATTCCATCGACATCAACATCCATCCCACCAAAACCGAGATAAAGTTTGACGATGAACATTCCATTTATGCGCTCCTTCGCGCCACGGTGAAGCACAGTTTGGGACAATTCAACATTGCACCGGTGCTCGATTTTGAAAGGGACAAAGGTTTTGACACCCCTTATGAATACAGCAAAAAATCGCCCATCGCGCCATCCATTGAGGTGGATCGCGATTTTAATCCTTTTAAGGAAAAACCCAAACAGGGCAATATCCATTTTCCTTTTAAGCGGGAGCAGTCCGCGTCATGGGAATCGCTTTACGTTGGGCTAAAAGATGGTTTTGGTTCCGACCGGCCCACGCAAGAACCTTCCTTGAGCCCCGTGGAAATGGAGTTTGAAAGCGAGGAGGTGACCGGAAGTCTTTTCGAACACGAAGAAATGGACACCGGCCAAACCACGTTTCAGCTTCAAAATAAATACATTATCAGTCCATTGAAAAACGGATTGATGATAGTGCACCAAAATCTGGCGCACCAACGGATCCTTTACGAAGAATTGCTCAAAAACATAACCGTTAAGGAGGCCGTGAGCCAGCAATTGTTATTTCCGTTGCAATTGCATTTTTCCCGGCCAGACGTGGAAATAATTGAAAAGGTGCGTGAACAGTTGGAGCATACGGGCTTTATTTTTTCGCAAATAAAGGAGGAAACCCTCGAGATTGGCGGAATTCCGGTGATGATTTTGGAAAGCCATGTTGTAAATTTGCTCAGCCAATTAGTGCACGACATTAAAGAAGAAGTGCCCGAAAGCGGGTTTAGCCAAAACGATATGCTGGCCAAAAGTATGGCCAAAAGTATGGCCATAAAATCGGGGGTTCCGTTGAACCGCGAAGAGCGCGAACATTTAATAAACCAACTCTTTGCCTGCAAGGAACCAAGTGTAAGCCCCCACAATAAGCTGGTTTTCACAACGATCGATGTAAGCGATTTTGATAAAAAATTTATGTAAATGGGAAAAATAACCGATACCGTTAAATTTCTGTTGATATTGAATGTGATCTTTTACATAGGGTCCTTCATTATTGGCGATTTATCTATAAAATTGTTTGCGCTCTACTATTTTGAAAACCCCAATTTCCAATATTGGCAGCCGCTTACGCATATGTTTATGCACGACCCCACGTCTATTTTTCACATATTGTTCAATATGTATGCGCTGTGGGCTTTCGGCTCGCCTTTGGAAATGCGTTGGGGACAGAAAAAGTTTTTGTTCTTCTATTTTTCCGCTGGGCTTGGAGCGGCGGCAATCCATACGTTGGTAAATTATTTCCAATTGCAAAATGGCATGGACGCGCTGATGCTGGCAGGAATGGACCACAGCCAGATTATGGATTTTTTGAACACTGGCAGGTATAACACGGCTATTTTGGATTATGTGTCGCAGGATACCGTCCAGCACATGTACAACAATTTTAATGGGGTGGCTTTGGGCGCCTCGGGAGCGGTTTATGGCGTTTTGGTAGCCTTCGGAATTATGTTCCCCAATATTGAGCTGATGTTGATCTTTTTGCCCATTCCCATTAAGGCGAAATATTTCATTCCGGGAATCATCCTTTTGGATTTGGTGTTCGGAATTACCGGAACCGCCACGGGCATTGCCCATTGGGCCCACATTGGCGGGGCACTTTTCGGGTTTATAATGGCGTGGTATTGGAAGAAAAATAGTTTTGACACCCACCGCTGGAATTGATTATGGCAGCTACTAGTTTATCATATAAATATAAAACGGCCAATATTCTGGTAAAACTTATTGTCATAAACGCACTTGTGTTTTTAGCGGTGCGTTTGGGCGCTTTTTTTATGGGTGTTAGCCAGCAGTATTTTTCCCGATGGTTCGTTTTGTCTGACGATTTTGAATTGCTGTTGTTCCGGCCGTGGACGCTGGTTTCGTATGGGTTTTTGCATTTCGGGTTTTTCCACATTTTGTTTAATATGCTATGGCTCTATTGGTTTGGGCAAATGGTGTTGAACCTTTTTTCGGGCCGGCGGTTGCTCACTCTTTATATTTTGGGTGCCGCGGTGGGTGGGCTACTTTTTGTGTTGGCCTATAATTTTTTTCCGGTTTTTGCGCAACATCGTGGATTTTTGATAGGTGCTTCCGGAGCTGTAACGGCCATTATGATTTTTATGGCAACCTATTCGCCCAATACCGAAGTGCGCATCTTCACATTCAATTTAAAACTTTGGCACATAGCCCTTTTTCTTTTTCTTTTTGATTTGGTTCGCATTCCTTCCTCGGGCAATGCCGGCGGTTTAATGGCGCACGTGGGAGGAGCACTTTTTGGATATGTTTATGCCGTTCAGCTCGCCAAAGGCAACGATATCGGTAAATGGTTTGAAAATTTTATGGACTGGGTTGCAAATCTTTTTAAGCCCCGCGCCAAAAATCCATTTAAAAAAGTGCACCGCACAACACAACCCGTTCCCCGACGTTCTACCTCCAAGGCCGAAAAATCTGAAAACCAAAAAAAGGTGGACAGCATTTTGGATAAAATTGGAAAAAGTGGGTACGAAAGTCTAACCAAAGAGGAAAAGGATTTTCTGTTCAAGGCCGGAAAAGAAGATTGATCCATGCGCAAGTTTCTCAACAAACTGATTTACTGGGGCAATTTGGTCGCGGCCGTGCTGTTGCTAATTTCGTTCGTGCTGCCCTATTTGCCGCCCGATCGATTTCCAACGCTATCACTGCTCAGTCTGATTGTTTCGTTGCTAATTATCGTAAACATCTTGTTTGCAATATATTGGGCGGTTCAATGGCGAAGAAGATTTTTCCTTTCATTCTCGGTGTTGTTGATTTCTTATTTTTATTTCAATGTTTTTTATGAAGTTTCTCCGGAAGGCGATGCTTCCCAATATAAAAATTCGTTGCGTATTCTATCATACAACGTTCGTCTTTTCAATGCTTACGAAAAAAATCCGAGTTCCGATGTTCGCCCAATTATAGACGAAATTCTATTCGAGGAGCACCCCGACATTGTGTGCGTGCAGGAATATTACAAACCGAATACTATGGATTTCTCCATGTATCCCTATCAGTACATCCATTTTAAATCGGAAAAGGCGAAACTGGGCCATGCTATTTTTTCCAAATATCCGTTATTGAACAAGGGTGGGTTCGACTTTGAGGATACCTATAACAACACGCTGTATGCCGATGTAGTAAAAGGGAAGGATACGCTGCGCATTTACAGCGTGCACCTACAGTCGCTCGGCATTATTCCGCGGGTAAGCTTTTTGCAGGACAGCGATAATGAAAAACTGCGCAAACGGGTTTCTGCGGCCTTTGAAAAGCAACAAAAACAGATAGATGCCATTTTGAAACACAAAAAAAACACCCATTATCCGGTTATTCTTTGCGGCGATTTTAACAACACGCCATTTTCCTATAGCTATCGAAAACTGAAAGATGGAATGCAGGACGCCTTTCGCGAGCGGGGCAATGGCTTGGGCACGACCTTTAAGTTTGAAAAATTCCCGATGCGGATTGACTATATTTTTGCTTCCGAAGGTCTCGATATTATTTCTTTCGAAACCATGAAAAAAACTTTCTCAGACCACTACGCCGTTCGCGCAACCATTGGATGGTGATTTTTTTTAATAATTAATGATTAATAATTAATAATGAAGGATTAATAATTAATAATTAGTCATCCAGCACCCCGCATCCCGCACCCTGCACCCCGCACCCCGCACCCCGTACTCATCGTCCATCAACCCCAACCAAAACCTGTCTTTCCAAATAGGAAAGCGAGTTTGGGCCTTCGTTGAACAATAAATCCAATACTGAAAGGTTTGGCAAAAAAGGATGGTTTGCTTGGTGGACCTGGGAATAAACTTCGGGTTGAAATGAAGTGCTCCGTTTGGCATCGATTAAGCCTCGCAAATCGGTTGCCTCCGGGGTTGTAGTATAAAAGGCGGTTTTGGCGGTTTCAATTTCCAAACCCAACAATTCGCAGAGCAGATCAAAAATGTGTAGGTTATGGTCCAATAACCTTTGCACCGGTTTCAAAAACAAAGGTTCCAGATCGTCTTCATAATATTCAAAAAAAGGCGACGTTCGGTAGGCGCTCTGCAAGCTTTTCCAATGTTGTTCCTGCCACGGAAAGTCATTTTCAACCACCACTTCCTTGGTTTTTCTGCGCTTTCCGGTGTGTTTTATTGGAATGTTCAGCAACAGTTTTCCGTTGCTGTGTGCAATATAGGCGCGATTGCGATAGGTCTGCTTTTGGTAATTGTCCTCTACTTCAAAAATCACTTTTTCAGCCTGGGCCACCGCGGCCATCTGTTCCATGGAGGGAAAATATGAGGGATGGAGAAGGATTGTTTTCATCTTAATTTTTATGACTTCAAAAATAGGAAGAAGTTTGGGAGGAGTTTATGGGTTTTGGGGTTAAAATGATTAGGAGTTTAGGAGTTTATGGGTTTATGGGTTTAGGAGTTAATGAGTTATTGAGTTATTGAGTTAATTGGTTATTGAGTTAATTGGTTATTGAGTTAATTGGTTGTTGAGTAAATTGGTGATTCAGTAAATTGGTTTTTGAGTAAATTGGTTATTGAGTTAATTGGTTATCGCGTTATTGATTTATTTAGTTGAGTGGTTTATGGTTTAGGGGTAAATGGAATTAATTTTGAGTGGGACTCTATGGGTTAAAGGGGGAAGGAGAGGTTTTTATGTTAATTTCAGTCCACGAAAAATAAGGAAACCAAGCCCATAAACCCAAACCCATAAACCCATAAACCCATAAATTCATAAACCCATAAACCTAGAAACCCATAAACTCATAAACCTATAAACCTATAAACCTATAAACCTATAAACCTTTAAACCTTTAAACCCATAAACTCAATAATTCATTAACTCAATAACTCAATAACTCATTAACTCCTAAACTCCTAAACCCCTAAACTCCTAAACTTTTAAACTACCCAACCACCCAACTACCCAACTACCCAACTACCCAACTACCCAACTACAAAACCCACAAACTATCGAACCTGTCTTGAAACCTGCAACCGTTTTCCCTACCTTTGTAAAAACCATTTTTATATGCTTATAATTGGCATCGCCGGGGGTACCGGGAGCGGAAAGACTACCGTGGTAGATCAAATTGTGGAAGAACTTCCTGCAGACGAGGTTTGTGTTATCTCGCAAGATTCTTACTATCACGACACCAGTCATCTGTCTTTTGAAGACCGAAAAAAAATAAATTTTGACCATCCCAAGGCCATCGATTTTGATTTGTTGGTAAGCCATTTAAAGGAGCTCCGCGAGGGAAATTCCTTCGAGCAGCCTGTTTATTCCTTCGTGGAGCACAACCGGACCGGTGAAACCATTACCACTTTTCCCAAAAAGGTAATTATCGTTGAGGGAATTTTAATCCTGGCCCATCCGGACATCCGCGATATGTTCGACATAAAAATATTTGTGCACGCCGACAGCGACGAACGCTTGATCCGCCGTTTAAAGCGCGACATTGCCACGCGTGGCAGGGATTTGGAAGAGGTCCTTAACCGATACCAAACCACGCTAAAGCCGATGCACCAACAATTTATAGAGCCCACCAAGGAATTTGCAGATATCATAATTCCTACCAATCGCTATAATTCTGTGGCCGTAAATGTAATTAGAAGCATTATCCACCAAAAATTAACTTATACCGAATCGTGAATTTAAAGGAATTTAAACAGAAGCGCTGGGTCAGGTTCATAAGCAACAAATATGTGCTTATCTTGATTCTATTTGTGGTTTGGATGATTTTTTTTGATGCCAATTCCTATTTGATCCATCACGAATTGGACAAGGATATCAACGCTTTGGAGGAGAATGCCGAATTCTATAAAGGCGAAATTGAAAACGACAAAACCTTTATCCAAAAAATGGAGGACAGCAACGAAATGGAAAAATTTGCCCGTGAAAAATATTATCTAAAAAAGGAAAACGAGGACATTTACATCATTGAGCACGAGGATAGCATCAAAAAAGAAGAAAAGCGATGAGCGAATTTTTATTCAATGAATTTGAGGAAGTTTCCGCAAAACAGTGGAAGCAGAAAATCCAATACGATTTAAAAGGGGCCGATTATAATGAAACCTTGGTCTGGCAGAGCGCCGAGGGCATCAACGTAAAACCATTTTACCACGCTGATGATTTTAAAAATGAATTCCGGCCCATTCCCGGCCAGCCCTCCTCGTGGAAAATTGCCCAAAAAGTTTTTATCGACAACGAAAAAATAGCCAATACCCTCGCGATCGATGCGGCTTCAAGAGGGGCCGAGGCCATCATTTTTGCCGCTGAAAAGGAATTCGACATCCATACTGTTTTTAAGAATTTTCCGGTTGAAACTACGGTTATCTATTTCAATTTAAAATTTCTTTCCGAAACATTTTACAACGAACTTATCTCGTTTTTATCAGAAAGAAGAGCCACTGTTTTTTATAATATCGATATTCTTGGAAACCTCGCCCGAACTGGAAATTGGTTCCATAATCAAAAAAGGGATCACGAAATTCTGGATGCTATTTTTAAAGGGAATGGTACCGAGCATATTTTTTCGGTCGATGTTTCCTTATTTCAAAACGCCGGCGCAACCATTGTACAACAATTGGCCTATGCACTGGCGCAGGCCAATGAATATTTAAACCACATTGCGACTGAAACGAAACCATCCTTACGTGTAGCCTTCAACCTCGCCACAGGCCCGAATTACTTCTTCGAAATAGCAAAAATCCGCGCGCTACGGAAATTATATGCCGTCTTGGCAAAGGAATACGGTCTGCCGGAAACCTGCCATATTACTGCCACCCCTTCCAAACGCAACAAAACGCTTTACGATTACAACGTAAATTTGCTGCGCAGCACCACCGAATGTATGAGTGCCATTTTGGGCGGGGCAGACACGGTTTGTAATTTGCCCTATGACGCGCTGTACCACAAGAGCAACGAGTTTGGCGAGCGCATCGCGCGCAACCAATTGCTTATTTTAAAGCACGAAAGCTATTTTGATACCGTCAGCAATCCCGCCGATGGCACCTATTATATTGAAAGTTTAACTGAAGAACTTGCAGAAAAATCGCTACAACTTTTTAAGGAAATAGAAAAAGGGGGCGGATTTCTTCGGCAATTAAAGGAAGGAACCCTTCAAAGAAAAATTAGCGAAAACGCCGAAAAGGAACAGAAACGCTTTGATAGCGGCGCGTTGAAATTGTTGGGCACCAATTATCACCCCAACAAAAACGACCGGATGAAGCACGAACTGGAACTGTTTCCCTTTCTGAAAAAAAATCCTATAAAGACATTACTAGTGCCCATACTCGAAAAGAGATTGGCCGAAATCACTGAACAGGAACGTTTAAATCTGGAGCTATGAACAATGAAGTTTTAGGAACCGTAGTAGGAGTTATATTTATTATTTTGGGGTTGGCCCTACTCACCCGGTACAAAAAATTAACCAGCCATAAGTATTTCCGGATACTTATCATCATAGTATCCCTTATCCTGCTGGGTTTTGGGGTGTTTATGGGGTGGCAAAGTATTGAAACAATATGGATAGGAGAAGTGTAGCACACCTAAGTTTAAAAAATTCGGAACCCAACAATCAAACTTCGGAAAAGGACCCGTCCCCGGTGTTTCAAACCGCGGAGGAAATTGCAGTAAAAAAGCACTATTCATCCGAAGATTTAGACAAGCTAAACCATCTTAATTTCGTTGCGGGCATCGCTCCAAACCTCCGGGGGCCCTACTCCACAATGTACGTCCGCCGTCCGTGGACCATCCGCCAGTACGCGGGTTTTTCTACGGCGGAAGATAGCAATGCTTTTTACAGAAGAAACCTCGCCGCAGGCCAAAAGGGACTCTCCGTGGCCTTCGATCTTGCCACCCACCGCGGTTATGATAGCGACCACGAAAGGGTAGAGGGCGATGTGGGGAAAGCAGGGGTAGCGATTGACAGCGTAGAGGATATGAAAATCCTTTTTGACCAAATTCCGCTGGGCGAAATGAGCGTTTCGATGACGATGAACGGCGCGGTGCTTCCCATTATGGCTTTCTATATTGTTGCTGCGGAAGAGCAGGGCGTTTCGCCAAAAGATTTGGCGGGCACGATCCAAAATGACATTCTAAAGGAATTCATGGTGCGGAATACCTACATTTATCCGCCCACGCCATCCATGAAAATCATCAGCGATATTTTTGAATTTACTTCCAAGAATATGCCCAAGTTCAACAGCATCTCCATCTCGGGTTACCATATGCAGGAAGCGGGCGCTACGGCGGATATTGAGCTTGCATATACACTTGCAGACGGTTTGGAATACATCCGCACAGGAATAAAGGCAGGAATGGATATTGATACTTTTGCACCAAGACTTTCTTTCTTTTGGGCAATTGGGATGAACCATTTTATGGAAATTGCCAAAATGCGTGCCGCCCGTATGCTTTGGGCAAAAATTGTAAAACAGTTTAACCCAAAAGACGAAAAATCGCTCGCCCTGCGCACCCACTGCCAAACCAGCGGTTGGAGCCTTACCGAGCAAGATCCTTTTAACAATGTAGCCCGAACCGCTATTGAAGCTGCCGCAGCAGTTTTCGGTGGAACGCAATCGCTGCACACAAACGCCTTGGATGAAGCAATTGCACTACCGACAGATTTTTCCGCGCGAATTGCAAGAAACACCCAGATTTTCCTGCAAACCGAAACCCAAATCACCAAAACGGTTGACCCTTGGGCAGGCAGTTATTATGTGGAAAACCTTACCAACGAAATTGCCAACAAGGCCTGGGCACTAATAGAGGAAGTAGAGGAACTCGGCGGCATGACCAAGGCCATTGAGGCCGGCATCCCCAAACTGCGCATAGAGGAAGCCGCCGCCCGAAAACAAGCGCGGATTGATAGCGGACAGGACATCATTGTAGGCGTAAACAAATACCGCCTTGAAAAGGAAGACCCGCTGCAAATTTTGGATGTGGACAACCAAAAAGTCCGCACCTCGCAGATTGAACGCCTAAACCGCATAAAAGCCACCCGCGACACCAAAAAGGTAGAAAAGGCCCTCGCAGCCATTACCGAATGTGCAAAGACCGGGGAAGGAAATTTACTGGCTTTAGCCGTAGAAGCCGCCCGGCACCGCGCAACATTGGGCGAGATCAGCAGCGCCATGGAGAGCGTTTTTGGTAGATATAAAGCACAGATCCGCTCGTTTAGCGGCGTTTATAGCAAAGAGATGAAAAAGGACGCAAGTTTTGAAAAGGCAAGGCAAATGGCCGACAAGTTCGCGGAACTGGAAGGCCGCCGCCCCCGTATTATGATTGCCAAAATGGGGCAGGACGGCCACGACCGTGGTGCCAAAGTGGTTGCCACCGGCTATGCCGACGTGGGTTTTGATGTGGACATAGGCCCCCTCTTCCAAACCCCTGCCGAGGCCGCCAAACAGGCCGTGGAAAACGACGTGCACATCCTGGGCGTTTCCTCCCTTGCCGCAGGGCATAAAACGTTGGTGCCACAGGTTATAGAAGCACTAAAAAAATACGGCCGCGAAGATATAATGGTTATCGTGGGCGGCGTAATACCCGCGCAGGACTACCAATACCTTTTTGATGCCGGCGCTGTGGCTGTGTATGGCCCGGGCACCCGTATTAGCGATGCCGCTATTGAAATGTTGGGGGTTTTGATTGGGGGGGTGGAGTGATTAAGTACATATTAAAAATTGAAATTATAATTTTTGTAACTTACCGAATAGAAAATATTTGATTGAAATGAAAGCAAAAGAGCCTTTATTTGATTATATAAATCCTGAATTAGAATACTCAATTGAAAATGGAGATTGTTTAAAGGTTTTGAAAAAATATGATGATGAAAAGTTTGACCTCATCATTACTTCACCGCCCTATAATATTGGCAAATCTTATGAAACAAAAACTTCGATTGAAGAATATCTCGAAACTCAAGAAGAAATAATAATAGAATTAATTCGAGTATTGTCTGATAAAGGCAGTATTTGTTGGCAAGTTGGCAATTATGTAGATAAAGGAGAAGTATTTCCTTTGGATATATACTACTATCAAATTTTTAAAAGACTGGGATTAAAATTGCGTAATCGTATCGTTTGGCATTTTGGACACGGTCTTCATGCTTCAAATCGTTTCTCAGGAAGATATGAAACAATCCTATGGTTTTCAAAAACCGACAATTACATTTTTAATTTGGATGATGTTCGTGTTCCTGCAAAATATCCAGGAAAACGTCATTTCAAAGGACCCAATAAAGGTAAACTATCGGGAAACCCAAAAGGTAAAAATCCTTCCGATATTTGGGAAATAGTTTTAAAAGATTGGGAGAATGAACTTTGGAATATTCCAAATGTTAAATCTAATCATCCAGAAAAAACCACTCATCCATGCCAATATCCTATAGAACTTGTTGAGAGGTGTGTTTTAGCTTTAACCAATGAGAATAGTTGGGTTTTAGATCCTTTCAATGGAGTGGGATCTGCAGTCATAGCTTCTTTAAAAAATGATAGAAATGCTATTGGAATTGATAGAGATAAAGAATATTGTAAAATAGCAAAAAATAGAATTGAAGAATTGAAAGAAGGTCAGTTGAAAATGCGTCCAATAAACAAACCTATACATAAGCCGGATAAAAATAATAAGCTCTCGCAAATCCCAAAAGAATGGCAAGAACTAAAACTCGAAACGAATAAATGAAAATTGCGCAAAAATACTCTCATTTAAATGGAGAAGAATATTTAATTGTTCATTATAATGAACTCTACAAAGAAATAGTTTCTGTTATAGAATCTATTAATGCAGATGATTTTAAAACTAAAATCAGTAAAGAAAAAACGAAAAAAGGCAACAAGCTTTATAGTCCTATAGATTTAAATACGGCTTTTGATCGAGCTTTTCAAAAAATTGGTTGGAATGAAAGTCGTTATTCTTATTATATAACCCTCAATAGAGAATTAATGGAAAAAAGCATTTTAATGCCCATAAATGAGCAGAAAACTTTTCTTCAAGAAAATGGGGAAGAATCTCCTATTTATAGTTATAATCAAACTGATTTTGTTAAAAATAAAATTGCAGTAGAAGTACAATTTGGTAAATATTCTTTTGTAGCGTATGATTTGTTTGTTAAACACATGCTATTTTATTCTGGAGGTGTTATAAATTTAGGAATAGAAATCCTTCCTACCAAAAAAATGCAATCACAAATGTCCAGTGGTGTAGCTTATTATGAAGGTGAAGTTTATAACGTTATGCGTCAAGGGAGGAATAGTCCACCGGTCCCTCTTCTAATCTTAGGGATTGAACCATAATAATACTCCACTACCCGTCGCTACCGCGAGCATCCCGCTCGTGCCACCCTCCACAAAAAATCATCCCTCCAACCCCCCAGTAATTACAGACCATAAAAAACCACACGTGGTTTCGGTAAAAAGCACGTGTGGTTTTGGGTAAAACAACGTGTGGTTTCATATAAAACCACGTGTGGTTTTTAAAAAAGGAAGGCGTGGTTTACGATTCCTTCTTAAAACCAGCGTTCCGCATCGCGTCCATAATACGTTTTCCGGCGCGGTACCTTACGTTTACCTTTTTAATCATCGTCTTGGCGGCAAAGGCATCCTCGGTATCTGCCGGGCTGCTGCTAATGGCCGGATAGAGCGACCCCAATTTTTCCAACCGCACAATCTTGCTGTCCGCCAGTGCCTTTTGGATTACGTTTTCCAGCGCAACAATAACGCCCTTGATATCGGGCTCACTCAGGGCACTGAATTTCTCGATCTCGCTTACAAGGTCGTCAATGTCCATTTCGCCATCATTCACAATGTTGGCATACCACTTTTTGGTGCCGCCGCCTACCACGCCGGGCTCCCCTTTTTGCACTAATTTGTACTTAATAGCCATACTACTAAAAATTTAAGGTTAATGAATAAATTAAAATTTCCTACTATTAAAATGGCCCATGCGCACTGCATTGGCAACAGCCGAAAGGCTGTAAAAGGGGAGATAATTGCCTTCAGTTGGGCTTTGTGTTATAAAAATAGCATCTGTTTGTTTAAAATCAAAACATTTAAGGGTTTCATTTTGTTTGCGTTAGGTAATCGATAAGCAAAAGCCAACAAAAAAAATTCCTATATTTGGAATATAACCAAACCATTCAATTATGAAAAGAACACTATCAAAATCCGTTTTATTGGTTGCGGCGGCTGCGCTGCTTTCGTTCTATTCCTGCAACGATCAATATGGCAAATCGCTCGAGATGGGCAAAAAAGCCAAATGTAAGGGTGAGGCCGCAAAAGCAAAGTTGGATCAGAACCCCGACGATGCCGAGGCGCAGTTGGAGCTGAAACAGGCAACCGATTTTATAAAATTCCACCGGGAGCAATCCGGCGACGAGGAAAAATTCCGAAACGATTTGGCAGACTATACTTGTCCATAACACAAAAACGCTCCCAACGGGGGCGTTTTCCCTTTTATCTCCATAAAGCAATTCACTATCTTTACAATCAACAATCAACAATCAACAATCACTAATCCTTTATGAACGAATCCCACCGCATCCAGTCCCTTTTCACAGACCTATACCACGGCCACCCGTGGCTGGACGTAACCCTGCAGGACACCTTAAGTAGAATTACCGCCGAACAGGCCAACCAGCGCCCCCTGAAAAACGGCAACACCATTTGGGAAATCGTAAACCACCTAATCGCGTGGCGCGAAAACGTTTTGAAACGAGTGCAGGGCGAAGTGGTCCAAACCCCAACCAACAATTACGTTGTAAAAATAAAAGATCCTTCCGAAGAGGCGTGGCGCCAAACCCTGGAAGCCCTGGAAACTACCCAAAAGGAATGGCTTTATTTTTTAAGCACCTTCAACGAGGCCGATTTCGGCAATGAATATCCGGTAAACAAACTCACCTATTACCAGCACATCCACGGCATCCTCCAGCACGACGCCTATCATCTGGGGCAGGTGGTTCTTTTGGCCAAAATGGTCGATTGATGCTGCAGCCCATTGTCCATTACAGCCTCCATTTTTTGGCGCCTGGCTTGATTGCGTATCTATTTTTCAGAAAAGAATGGAAGCGGGCCTGGCTCATAATGATCGCCACCATGCTTATTGATTTGGACCATTTGCTGGCCACCCCCATTTTCGACCCCGGCCGTTGCAGCATCAATTTCCATCCGTTGCACAGCTATTGGGCCACGGCCGTTTATGTGGTTCTATTGTTTTTCAAAAAAACCCGAATTATCGCCGTGGGGCTGTTGTTCCACCTGTTTACCGATTTTTTGGATTGTCAATGGCACTAATTTTGGCATTAAAAACCGGCGCTTAAAAACAAACTTTTAAAGGTTTGGATGGGTACGGTATCACTGCCCCTTTTTACCGAAACAATTTGCTGCTGCCAGAAATTTTCAGAAGCGTTTTTTAATATCTTTGGGAAGGAGGTATAGGGACATTTGAATTCAAAATTTACATCGCGAAACGCCAAATAGAAAGGGCTGTAGCCTATTTTAGGAATCTTGAAAGGAGACCTCGCCCTAAAGTTGGAATTTGGAACACGCCAAATGTTTTGAGAAAGTAAATTTTAAAAATGTTTCCCTTCGCCCGAAGGTGTATTTTTCCAAAAAGTTAAGTAGAAATGATAAAGATAGCCATAGCCGAGGACAATATGAAGGCACTAAAGGCCCTTCGAGAGAAATTGGCATTTTTCGAGGATATTCTTGTGGTCCAAACTGCCCAAAATGGAGTGGATTTGCTCCAGAAATTGGAAGAAAATAGCGCGGTCGATTTGGTTTTTATGGATATTGAAATGCCCGAAATGAACGGAATTGAAACCACGCGCGAACTAAAACACCGGTACCCGAATATTAAAGTGATCATCATCTCGATGTACGATGGCGATGACTACATTTTTAACGCCATCAAAGTGGGGGCGGATAGTTATATTTTGAAGGAGGCCAATGCCGGAAAAATTTACGAATCGGTTTCAGACACGCTGGCGGGCGGTGCCGTAATGTCGCCTTCCATTGCCCTCAAGGCCATGCGTTTGCTAAAATCCACCTCGCCTTCTTCCGAGCTTGCCATCGTTGAAAGCACCGCCCTGTCTGAAAGGGAATCCAGTATTCTGGAACAGATAAGCAAGGGTTTTTCCAACAAACGCATTGCTGAAAATTTGTTCATTTCGCCCTTTACGGTAAAACGGCACATTGAAAACATCTATCAAAAATTGAAGACCCACAACCGCATTGAACTTTTGGAAAAGGCGCGCAAGGAGGGATTGCTTTAAAAATTGGGCTAAACGGCCCATTTTTTTATGTGCGGATTTAAATGAATTTTGTGCAACAATTTTATCTAAATATGAAAACGTCCCCGAGCATCAAAAAAATTACTGAGGGAAAATTCAATTTGGATGTAAGCCCCCTTTAATTCCTAGTAACTTTAATTTGGCGCATTATGAAACGTGTTGTTTTTTGCTTTGCAACTTTTGTGGTCCTACCGATCATTTCCGCCCAGGCCCAGGTTAGCGATGCGGTGTTGTTAAAAGTCAACGATGCCATTTTTACGGCTCCGGAACGGGCAAAAAAGAGCGCCGATTCGTTGTTGGCACTTTATCCTGAAAACTATAAGGTAATCAACATCATAGGTAATTATTATTGGCTACAGGGCGACCGCAATACCGCAGTCCGGCATTATTCCCAATCCATGCAGAAGGCGCCCAAACAGATTACCGCTTACCAAAGGATGGCCGAATTTTTTAACGAAAAGGGAATGAATGAAAAGGCGCTAGAGCTTTTGGACAACGGAATTGCCATAAACCCCGATGCTGCCCTGTACACAAAACGCGCGCTGATCCATTTCAGCATGAACAATTTTGCCCTTGCAAAAGCCGATGATGAAACGGCCATACAGCTGAAAAACGATGATATCTACAGTTACGCCAATGCCGCCTTGAGCGCCTACAATTTGAATGAAAGCAATCCCACCCGTTATTTTGAACAGGCTGAAAAGGTTGCCTCCATTCCTAGAGCGGAACTTTGGTTGCGACAGGGGATCTATTATGCCGCCGGCCCGGGCGATTATGCACTGGCAAAAACCTATTTTGACAGAGTATTTCAGGAGAGCCAATATCCTTATTTTTCGGCGGGCGATTTAAACCTTATCGGTATTACTGCCTACAAAAACAAGGAATACGATAATGCAATAAGAATATTTATGGCCTCCCTGCAGCGGCAGGAGGATCCGGATGTAATGGGCAATCTTGCTTCGGTGTATGTAGATCTGCAACAATGGGAAAAATTGCGCGACTATGCACAAACTATGGTTCAAAAATATCCAGATCACATCATGGCCAATGCCTATTATGGCGTGGGGCTTATCCGCACCGGCCAAAATGCTTTGGGGGAACAGTACATTCAAAAAGCAGAAACACTTCAACAACAATAAAAACCACAGCTATGAAATTTCTTTATTTTCTACCAACACTTCTGTTTTTCAGCTTGAACGCGCAGGTTAAAATGCCTGCCCTACAAAGGGATACGCTCGTAAAACAAATCGAACTGACCGTAAATGCGGTACAAAATTCGCCCTTCGATTTTCAGGGCGAAAAACTGCGCGACGGTGTTTTTGAAACCTATATGTTCAATTTCTATGGTTTTAGAAATGGAACCTTTTACAGCGGTGACAATGATACCCAAATTGAAGTTAGCTTTGGCACCGATGAAATTGGACAATTTTTGAATGCCAATTTACAGGAAGCGGTTACGGCCTTCGCGAATAAAAATGGCTATACAATGAACACCGAAAAGGTTAAACTCAAAAGCTTGAAGAAGAAATATAGCGTCCTGCATGTGGTCGATCCGAAGAAAAATTTTCCGGTGTTGGACCTTAATATTTTCGACAGTGGAAAATCGCTCACCTTTTATTCGGGTGCGATAGATCCCAATGTGGCTCGCTATTATGGCGTAGTGACCTGCCTTACCTATCAATCGAGCAATGCTTCCAATTCTGAATATTCCGGTGTGGAATATATTTATATTTATGCAAAGGGCAATCCCAACTTTAGCCCGGAACAGATCATTCAATATGCCGAATCCAACACGCCCGCACAAATAAGTAGAAGAAGTTGGCAGTGGTTGGGAAAGGTGGACAGTAAGACCTTGGAAAAGCAGAAGAAGCTGCAACGGGACTACGGCAAAGTAGTTTTTGAGCAATCCCTAACGATGCAATAGTAGATTATGAAATGGCTGCCTATTCTTTTTTTGTTCGGCGCTTTTGCCACGACCGCCCAATGTTTACAGGGCGATTGTGTGAATGGCAGTGGCACTTTTGATTTTGGCTATGCCGTTTACACCGGAAGTTTCAAAGATGGAAAGCCCAACGGAACCGGCACTATGGATTATGGCAATGGGGAAAAATATATAGGTGGTTTTGAAAATGGCGTAGAACATGGCGCCGGCGAATTGCACAAAAAGGGTGTTGTCCACAATGTTTTGTATAGGCACGGCAAATTGGAAAGCGAAGCAAAAATCGTTGGCGGAAACGCTCCCAAAATCGAAGGTTGCAGATCGGGTTCCTGCTACACTGGCAATGGCGAAATGCAATATCCAAGTGGTAACACCTATGTTGGGAATTTTGAAAACGGACTGCGGCAAGGACAAGGGAAGTTCCGTTTCGTCAGTGGGAATACCTTTACAGGTACTTTTGATCGCGATGTTCCCACAAACGGCAGTTTTTATTATGCCAGGGAAGGCGTAACCTTTACGGGCGAGGTAAACGCCAACTGCGAGCCGCAAACAGGGGATTATTACTATCCCTCCAACGAGGCCACCGTGTTCATCCAAAATGGATCGATTACCAAAATTGTAAATCCCCGTGCCGATAGACTAAAAGCGGAAATGGCCGAGGCCGAGGAAGCACAAAAGGCTTATCCCTGTAGCCGCTGCAATGGCACGGGAATTTCGGGCTATTCGCGCGTAAGTGTTACCAATACGATAGAAAATGTGGGTTTTGACCGCTATATGAATGGCCGCTACACCACTACCACCCGCTATGGCGAAACCCGGTTTCCGGATATTTGTACCGAATGTGGGGGCAAAGGAGTTCGTACAAATAGATAGGTTAGGGGCCTTTTTTTAATAAGAAATTATAAAGACTTTGGACTATCGATGGTGGTAGGGCTCATTTCTTAAAATCGTAAAGCCTCTATACAGTTGTTCCAGAAAAAACAGCCGAACCATTTGGTGCGAAAAGGTCATTGCGGATAGCGAAACTTTTCCGTTGGCACGTTCATAAACGGCATCGCTAAACCCATACGGACCACCAATCACAAAGATGAGGTTTTTTAACCCGCTATTCATTTTCTTTTGTAAAAACTCCGCAAATCCTTCCGAGGTATAGTTTTTTCCTTTTTCGTCGAGCAATAAAAGCACATCGGCAGGGGTAGTCCGCCTCAAAATTTCTTCGCCCTCGGCTTGTTTCTGCAGTGCTTCGGAGAGATTCTTGGCATTTTTCACATCGGGAATCACTTCCATTTCAAACGAAACATAAAAGCCCAATCGCTTGGAGTATTCATCCATAAGCGATTGCAAATGGCTATTATCGGTCTTGCCAATGGCGAGCAATGTTATCTTCATCACAAATTTTTCAGGAATTAAAAATACAAAGATAGCGAACCATTCTTTCAACTTTTTCTCACACGGACCGAGGCCAAATTACGTGCTTCTAACTTTTTAAAGTATTTTAGCTAAAATTTCGCAGCTATGATTTCAGAAAAACAGTTTGCCAAAGAAATTGACATTATTATCACCAATGCCATCCGCGAGGATGTTGGCGATGGCGATCACAGTTCGCTGGCGTGCATTCCGGAAGACGCCCGGGGCGCTGCAAAGCTTTTGGTGAAGGACGAAGGCATTCTCGCCGGTGTAGAGTTTGCCCGCTTGGTTTTTGAATATGTGGATCCCGGCCTGGAAATCGATATACGAATGAAGGACGGTGCAGCCGTAAAATATGGCGACATCGCTTTTTATGTTTCTGGCCTGTCACAATCCATCCTGAAAGCGGAGCGGCTAGTGCTGAACGCGATGCAACGGATGAGCGCCATTGCAACCAAAACCCACGAATATGCACGGCTGTTGGAAGGAACCTCCACCAAAATATTGGACACCCGAAAGACCACGCCGGGCATCCGGGCGCTGGAAAAATGGGCAGTGAAAATTGGGGGGGGCGAAAACCATCGATTTGCCCTTTATGATATGGTTATGTTGAAGGACAACCATATTGATTTCTGTGGCGGAATTACCAAAGCCATTGAAAAGACGAAAAAATATTTAAGGGAAAATCAACTGGATTTGAAAATAATCGTCGAGGCACGAAATTTAGAGGAAATAAAGGAAATATTGGATTGTGACGGAGTGTACCGAATTTTGATCGACAATTTCAATTTTGAGGATACCCGAACCGCGGTCGAGTTGATCAATAGGCGCTGCCTTACCGAATCCAGCGGTGGCATTACGCTTGAAACCGCCCGAAAATATGCCGAATGTGGCGTAGATTATATTTCCAGTGGGGCGTTGACGCACTCGGTTTACAATATGGACTTGAGTCTAAAAGCTGTTCAATGAGCAAAAAAGAGGAAGGGGAAATAAACATTCCGATCATTCGCGATCTGATACGGCTAAGCAAACGGATAAAACTTCCTGGCCTTGGCGAATTCTCGCTCTACCATTTGTTGGAAATTTACGGAACGGGCATTCTTAAAGGCTCCTTTTCGCCTCGCGCCAGTTCCATTGCCTATAGTTTTTTTTTGGCGCTTTTTCCATTTTTGCTGTTTCTGCTGAACCTTATTCCCTACATTCCAATTGATGGCTTCCAAACCCGCTTTCTCATTTTTATTGAAGCGCTTTTGCCCGCCCAAACTACCCAGTTTTTCTATCCCATCATCGCCGATATCGCTGTAAACCCGCGCGCAGGATTGATTTCCATCGTTTTCTTTCTGTCCATATTTTTGTCGGCCAACGGGGTGAATGCTATTTTTAGCGCTTTTGAAAATTCGTTTCACGTAACCATGAACCGCACTTTTTTCCGACAATATTTTGTGGCCCTCGGGGTTTCCATCTTCTTGGCATTGTTGTTGCTAACGTCGGTTGGCATTATTCTTTATGGCGAATATGTGATTGCGGACCTACGCTCAAGGGCCTATATTGAAAATGACCTTTTTTGGATATCGTTCTTTCAATTTATTGTTTTTATAACAATGATCTACGTGGTTATCGCCACGTTGTATTATTTTGGGACCAAAGAGGGTAGGACCTCCCATTTTTTTTCCATTGGGGCGTTGACAACCACTATTCTCTTTGTGCTTACCACCTATTTTTTTGGAATTTATATCAATAACTTTTCAAATTATAATGAGTTATACGGCTCCATTGGTGCGCTTTTGATTTTGATGTTATATATTTGGATAAATTCAAACCTGTTGCTGCTGGGTTTTGAACTGAACATTTCCATTCGGCGGCTTAAGGATAAAATGAAACGTTAAACCTAATTTTTTAAACTATGAAGAAAATACTTTTAACCATCTCCCTGATAGCGCTAACGGTAATGACGGCCGTTGCACAGGACGTTACCGGAAAATGGAAAACCGTTGACGACGAAACCGGCGAGGAAAAATCCATTGTTGAAATTTATAAACAGAATGGCAAAGTGTATGGCAAGATTGTCGATATTCTCAATCCGGCCAAGCGTAACGTGACCTGCGACCAATGTCCGGGCGCTGATAAGGACAAGCCGGTTTTGGGAATGGTAATCATTAAAGGCCTGGAAAAAGATGACGATGAATATAACGGCGGCACCATAATGGATCCCAATAACGGCAAGGTTTATAAATGCTATATTGAATTGGACGGCCCCAACAAACTCGATGTTCGTGGCTATATTGGCTTTTCTTTATTGGGAAGGACACAAACGTGGACACGCGTTAAATAGAAATTCTTAAAAACAGTATCTTTAAGCCACCAAATTGGTGGCTTTTTTTGTCCACTACTCAAATAATTCCTTAAAACATAATCAGTCCGCAGCCCTTGTATTTTATAGACGTCATTTTGCCCATTCCCCTAAAACAGTTTTTTACCTATAGTGTAAATAAGGATGAAGCCGCATTTCTAAAACAGGGAATGCGGGTGGCGGTTCCCTTCGGAAAATCGAAAGTTTATACGGCCATTGTTTATCAGGTTCATGATCAGGCCCCGGTGGGCTATGAAACAAAATCCATAGACCATATTTTGGACGAAGCCCCAATCGTGACTCCTTTCCAAATAAAACATTGGGAATGGATGGCGAATTATTACATGTGCTCGCTGGGCGAAATAGTAAAAGCCGCACTTCCCAGCGTATTTCTGTTGGAAAGTGAGACCATCATTAAACTCGCTTCCGAAAATAACCAGGCAGAAGAAACGCTCTCGGATGAGGAATATATGGTTTATGAGGCGCTTCAGCATCAATCGTCCATCCATATCAACCAAGTGCGCTCGATTCTCGACAAGAAAAATGTAGTCTCAATAATCCAAAAATTGTTTGAAAAAGGAATTGTTGAAATAGAAGAAACGGTTTTTGAGCAATATACGCCCAAGTTGAAGCGGTACCTGAAAATTGCCCCTGCCTATACTTCGGAAGAAAAACTGCGCGAACTTTTGGATTCCTTAAGCCGCGCCCCAAAACAGCGGGAGGTTTTGATGCATCTGTTTATGTTGAAAAGCCAGACCAAAAAACCGATCAGTTCCGCGATGCTTCTTAAAAAAAGCGAAGCTTCTGCAGCAGTGCTAAAATCCCTCGTCGATAAAGGAATTTTGGAGGAGTATTATATTCAGCACGACCGAGTCGAATTTAGCGGTGAAAGTACTGAAGCGTCCAAAACTTTGAACGAACCCCAACAAAAGGCCTATGAGGAAATTAGAACGTCTCTGAAAAGTAACAATGTGGTTTTGCTGCACGGCGTTACCTCCAGCGGAAAAACCGAAATCTACGTGCGCCTAATTGAAGATGTATTGGCAAGTGGAAAACAAGTGTTGTATATGCTCCCTGAAATTGCTTTAACCACCCAATTGATCACGCGGTTGCAAAAATATTTCGGGGAACGTATTTCCGTTTTCCATTCCAAATTCTCGGTGAACGAGCGGGTGGAGGTTTGGAAAAATGTACTGGCAGAAAAACCAAAAGCACAGATTGTAATCGGCGCACGGTCCTCATTGTTTTTGCCTTTTAAAAACCTCGGACTTATTATTGTGGATGAGGAACACGAGCCGAGTTTTAAACAATACAGTCCGGCACCGCGCTATCACGGCCGCGACAGCGCCATTGTTTTGGCTAACCTTCACAATGCAAAACTGTTGATGGGCTCCGCGACTCCTTCCCTTGAAAGTTACCACAATGCGAAGACTGGAAAATTTGGATTGGTTACCCTAAAAAAGCGTTACGGAAATGTTTTAATGCCCGAGGTGGAATTGGTGGACATCAAGGAAAAAGGGAGAAAGAAGCAAATGACGGGGCATTTTAGCGATAGCCTGTTGGAAGCCATTCGCGAAACGCTAAAAAATGGCGAGCAGATCATTCTTTTTCAAAACAGACGCGGTTTTTCGCCGGTCGTGGAATGTACTACTTGTGGGGTTTCGCCCCAATGCCCCAATTGTGACGTGAGTTTGACGTTTCACCAACATAAAAATCAGCTCCGTTGCCATTATTGCGGCTATCATGTGGCTATGATGCAAAGTTGCATCGCCTGTGGAAGTGAAACTTTAGACACCAAGGGTTTTGGAACCGAACAAATTGAAACCGAATTAAAATCGCTTTTTCCAAACCAAAAAATTGCCCGAATGGATCAGGACACCACCAAGGGCAAACACGCCTATGCCAAATTGATCGAAGCCTTGGAAAATGAGGAAATCGACATATTGGTGGGAACCCAAATGCTCGCCAAAGGGTTGGATTTTAGGAACATTAGCCTCGTTGGGGTAATGAACGCAGACAATTTGTTGAATTTTCCCGATTTCCGTGCCCACGAGCGAAGCTTTCAGCTGTTGCAACAGGTGGCGGGTAGGGCTGGGCGCACCCAAAAACGGGGAAAAGTGTTGGTGCAAACTTATAATCCCTATCACCAAATTTTAAAACAGGTTAGCGTTAACGACTATGAAGGCATGTTTAAGGAACAATCCGAAGAGCGGTACAATTATAAGTATCCGCCGTTTTACCGTACCATAAAATTTGTTTTTAAGGACAAAAATCTGGGGCGTGTTCAAAAGGCAGCCACTTGGTTTGGCCAAGCGTTGGAAATGCAATTTAAGGAATATGTTTTGGGCCCCGAACCTCCACCGATTGGTAGGATCAAGAATAAATATATTATCAATCTGCTATTGAAAATCCCAAAACAGCAATCGTTGGAGAAAACAAAAAAATATATTGAAAGTGTCCAGCGGAGTTTTAATGGAGTTAAGGAGTTTTCTAGCGTTCGGCTAAGTATCGATGTAGATAATCTTTAAACATTTTGGGCGGCGGAAAGGGCCTCGACCAAATCGGCTTTTCTGTTTCGGCTCAACGGAAGTTTGTCCTTGTCCAATTCAATGGTTTTGCTATTGTAGCGTTGAACCTTGTCCAGATTTACGATATACGATTTGTGGATGCGAAGAAACCGCTCGCTGGGCAGAAGCGATTGGAATGCCTTCATTGTGGAAAGAACAACCAGCGAATCGTGCTCGGTTACCAGCTTCACATAGTCTCCCAATGCCTCAATATAGCGTAGCTCGTTCAAAAACACTTTTCGTTTTTTAAGATTGCTCTTTACAAAGATGAAATCTTCGTCGTCAAAACCTTCCTCGTTTTTAAGTTTATAATTGGTAATGGCCTTATGGACCGCATTTAAAAAACGGTCTTTTGCAATGGGCTTGCGAAGGTAATCCACCGCGTCATAATCAAAAGCTTTAAAGGCATACTTGGTTTTTCCGGTAACAAAAATTACTTGTGGCTGTCTCTGAATATCGTCTAAAAGATCGAAGCCCGAAAGAATGGGCATTTCAATATCCAGAAAAATAAGGTCAATCTCGTTGGAAACAAGGCCCATTTTGGCCTCCACGGCATTTTTATATTCCCCCACGAGTTCAAGGGATGGATGCATTTGGATTAGCTTTACGATAGAAAGCCTTTGCAGGGTAGAATCATCTACAACAGCACATTTTAGGATGGTCTTTTCCAAAATAGTAGATTTAGCGCAAGGCAATAATATGCAAATAATCGATGAAATGCAACTTTTTTTGACTTTAGTCGAAAAAAAAGAACGTTTCGTCTATGGGAAGGGTTTTTTGCATCTACCGTAATTTTGGTTTGATTATCTGAAATAAAATATTATTTTTGCACCCTCTTGGCAGAAAGCCAAAAGGTTAATCATTAATTTATAACAGATTTTTTATGAATCATTACGAAACTGTTTTCATCTTAAATCCCGTTTTATCTGAAGATCAGATAAAGGAAACAGTAAAGAAATACGAAGATTTTCTTGTTTCTAAAGGTGCAAAGATGGTATCCAAAGAGAATTGGGGCTTGAAAAAATTGGCCTATCCAATCCAAAACAAAAAAAGTGGCTTTTACCACCTTTTTGAATATACTGCCGATGGCAGTGTAGTCCACGAACTAGAAACTGAATTTAAAAGGGACGAACGTTTTATGCGTTACCTTTCAGTGAGCCTTGACAAGCACGCAATTGCTTGGGCAGAAAAAAGAAGAAACCGCGATAAAAAATCAGCATAGATTATGGCCACATTACAACAACAAGCAAAAGGAAAAAAAGACGGGGAGATCAGATATCTTACCCCGCTTAACATAGATACCAACAAGACCAAGAAATATTGTATGTTCAAAAGGTCTGGAATTAAATATGTTGATTATAAAGACCCAGATTTCTTATTGAGATTTGTAAACGAGCAAGGCAAAATTCTTCCTCGCAGGCTTACCGGAACTTCGTTGAAATACCAACGAAAAGTGGCCGTTGCCGTGAAAAGAGCCCGCCATTTGGCACTTATGCCATACGTTACCGATTTATTAAAATAAAAACCAGAAAGCAGTATGGAACTTATATTAAAGAAAGACGTAGAAAATCTGGGATTTGCAGATGATCTTGTAAGCGTTAAGAACGGTTACGGAAGAAACTTTTTAATTCCCCAAGGCTATGCCGTTTTGGCTACTCCTTCGGCTAAAAAAGTATTGGCGGAAACATTGAAGCAACGTGCCTTCAAGGAAAAGAAAGTTGTGGATGAAGCCAAAAAACAGGCCGAGAAACTTAACGGACTTGAAATTAAAATTACCGCCAAAACTGGTGAGGGTGATAAATTGTTCGGTTCGGTAACCAATGCAGATCTTGCCGATGCGCTTGAAAAGCAGGGCGTTTCCATTGACAAAAAATACATCGTTGTTGCGGGAGGAACCGTTAAGCGTACAGGTCAATATGAAGCTACGATCCGTTTCCACAGAGAGGTGGTTAGCAACTTTACTTTTGAGGTGGTTGCAGAGGCCAAGCCTGCGTCAAAAAGCAAGGCAGAACCTAAAGCCGCCGCACCGGAAGTGAACACAGAGGAGGAAACTTCGACTGAAACTGAATAACACCACCTATTGTTTATATAGAAACCTTTCCCCCTTTCGGGAAAGGTTTTTTATTTTGTAATTTTTTAAAGAAAAACAATCCCAAACACAGCAGTTAAAAATGAAATATGCCCGACTCACCAAGGAACAATTTGAAAAAATGCACCCCGAGTTTATTAATTTTTTGTCCACACAATCCATAACTGCGGAGGAATGGAAAACCATCAAAACCGAAAAACCCGAGGTCGCCGAGCAAGAGCTCGATATTTTTAGTGACCTTATTTGGGAAGGAGTATTGGGGAAGGTGAACTACTTGGAACATTTTTCGCCAAACCAATTAATGCTCTTCCATATTTCCGAAGCCTTTATGGAGTTGATAGCCATAAAAATTGACGATCCAAACATTGACATAACCACCGATTATGGCTATAAATGGCTGCAGCAAAATCTTCACGACGATGCTGTTAGCCTTTTCACTTCCACCAAGGCGATTAAAGACGACCGAAACAAGGATATTTTCGTGTTGATCCAGCAAGGCGCCGTGATTACCAAAGGCGAATTGTACGGCTATTTTCGGGATTTGTTAAAGGAATAGTTCCAAAATTACAGAAGATCAATTGAAAAGGGAATTTTTTAAGTCTTTCAATTGATTGGCATTCTTAGTAATAATTCTGTAGAAAAAAATTTATAGATTATTCATACCGAAGGCTTTCGATGGGGTCTAACCCCGCCGCCTTGGAAGCAGGATAGGAGCCGGCAATTACGGCCACAATGAAGGTAATTATGGTTGCCCAGATCATCGCGGGCCAAGGGAGGGTAAAATCAAATTCAAATATTTTTGCAAAAGCAAATCCGGTAAGTACCCCCAAAATAATTCCAAGGATACTCCCAAATTGCCCGATTACAATGGTTTCCATAAAAAATTGTGTGGAAATCGTGGATCGTTTTGCGCCCAGGGCTTTTCGAACCCCAATTTCGCGGGTGCGCTCGGTTACCGAAACCAGCATAATGTTCATTAAGGCAATAGAAGAACCCAAAATGGTAATGATGCTGATGATCCAAGCAGCGATTTCGAGATATTGGGTGATGGAAGCAATTCGGTTTATTAAATCGTCGCTACGTTCTATTCCAAAATTATTGGCCTCGAGAGGGTTTAGCCTACGGATATTTCGGAAGGTAATTATCGCCTCATCCTGCGCGGCCTCCATCCATTGTTTGTCCTCAACCTTTATGCTGATGTTGTAGTTGATGTTCGGTGCTGTATAAATGCCTCGCGCCACTTGAACCGGAATCAGGACCTTCAAATCCTGGTTGTTCCCAAAAGTAGATCCCTTCGATTCAAGTAGGCCAATAATCTTGAACTTCACCCCACGGATGCTTAGTGTTTTATTGATTGGGTCTTCATCCTTAAACAATTTTTTGGTGAAATCGGAACCAATTATGCACACCTTATTGTTGTTTTGAATATCGAAAACGGTAAAATTTCTTCCCTTGTCAAGCTCGGAGCCGGTGTTTTCTAAATAATTTTCATTCACGCCATATACTTGAACCTCCGGATCGGTTTTCTCCGACCCATATTTTACCTCGGCGGCTGAGGTTCCTTGAAAGGAAAGAGAGGTTTTGGTGCCGGGAAATTCATAGGTATCCAAAAACTCACGCACATTGTTATAGCTAATTATGGGATTGATTTTTTCCCTTTCGCCGCTTCTATTGGTTTGCACGGTAAATTCATATTGTTGAATGTTGAAGGTGTTGGCGCCCATAGAAGCAAAATTTCCAGAAATGGTGGTTTCCAGTGCCTTTACCGCACTCAGAATGCCCACTAGCGCCCAAATGCCAATCCCTATAATTATAACGGTTAAAATGGTGCGTAAAAGTTGGCTTTTAATGGAGTCCAGCGCAATTCGGACATTTTCCCGGAAAAGTGTAAACATATTTTCAGTTTGCGTTTTGCATTAGACTACAAAAGTTGGATAAAGTTACTATTATTTAGGATATTTGCTTTTTTAAAATTCAAGCGTAGGAGGGCGTTTATCATTTTTTTTCACCCCAATAGGCTTGAATTCATAACCATCAAATTTAAAATTTTGAAAAAACCTTCCATTCCCAAAGGCACGCGAGATTTTACCCCCCAGGAAGTTTCCCGCCGAAACTATATTTTTGAGATAATAAAGGAAACTTTTTCGCTCTATGGATTTCAGCCCATTGAAACGCCATCTTTTGAAAATAGCGAAACCTTGATGGGAAAATATGGCGAAGAAGGCGACCGTTTGATTTTTAAAATCTTAAATAGTGGCGATTTTTTGTCGAAGGTGGACCCAAAGGTTTACGAAGAAAAAAATAGCGCAAAAATTACGGCGGCCATTTCGGAGAAGGCCCTGCGTTACGATTTAACGGTACCCTTTGCCCGCTATGTGGTGCAACACCAAAACGAAATTACATTTCCCTTCAAACGATACCAAATGCAACCGGTTTGGCGAGCGGATAGGCCCCAAAAAGGTCGTTTTCGCGAGTTTTACCAATGTGATGCTGATGTGATCGGTTCAACTTCACTGTTGCAGGAAGTTGAATTGGTGCAACTCTACGATGCCGTTTTTAGCAAACTGCGCCTAAAGGATGTTACCATCAAAATAAACAATCGAAAAATTCTTTCCGGAATTGCCGAAACTATTGGAGCTGAGGACCAATTGATCGATTTTACCGTGGCCTTGGACAAACTCGATAAAATTGGAGAAGAAGGGGTGAAAGAGGAAATGCTCGAAAAGGGAATATCGCAACAAGCATTGGCCAAACTGCAACCGCTTTTTTCCTTCCATGGCAGTAATATCGAGAAATTGGCAGCCTTGAAAAACATGCTCGCTGCCTCCACTCAAGGGCTACAGGGCGTGGACGAACTTCAATTTATCACTTCTACTATTGAGGAATTAGGCTTGCAGACCGCAGTGATGGAAATTGACGTTACTTTGGCGAGAGGGCTAAATTATTATACTGGTGCTATTTTTGAGGTGGCCCCGCCTAAAAGCGTTGCCATGGGCAGTATAGGCGGCGGTGGCAGATATGATGATTTAACCGGAATCTTTGGGTTAAAGAATATGAGCGGTGTGGGCATTTCTTTTGGTCTTGACCGTATCTTTTTGGTCTTGGAAGAATTGAATCTTTTTCCCGGTACTGTTTCGGAAAATTGCAAGGTGCTCTTTCTAAATTTTGGAACTGCGGAAGCACTTTATGCCTTAAAAGCCATAACAAAATTGCGACAGTCAGGAATTAGCGCAGAACTTTATCCCGACGCAGCAAAAATGGGAAAGCAAATGGGCTATGCAGATAAACGCGATATTCCCTACACCGTTTTGGCCGGCGAGGCTGAAATCGCGGGCCAAGCGTTCACCCTAAAAAATATGAAAACAGGCGAGCAATCCAGTCTCGATTTTTCAATGCTCTTAAAAAAACTTTCGGAGTAAACGGTGGCGCCGCGCGTTATTTAAGATTTAAAATCGGCTCCTTAATGGAAGAGTCCGGGTCTTTTGGAATTTCCAAAATTTTCTTCTCCACCTCTCGTAAAGCGGCCTCAGAGAGCATACCGGCAATTCGGAGTTTGGTAAGGTTATTCATAGTGTGTTTCATTCTTCCCCAATTTCATTAATGATTTTTTCATAGGAAATAACGTAGTCAATCTGTTTTTCCTCTGAAACGTGTTTGCGGGGAGTTTCAAGAATTATAAAGTCAAAAAGTTTGGAAATGATTTTTTTGAGGCGTTGTTCGGTGGTTATAATGGCGCGGTGAAGGAAATGGGCCGCAAAAGTCAGTGCTACGGAAAGTAAAAAAATGGATACAAAATAAACAGTTGTTGTAAAATCAGATATTGGTAAAAAGGTGTAAATCATAAAAAAAATACCTACAAAAAGAAAGGCATTACTTATATATTTAAAAAATACACCAAATTGTGAAAGTTGGTTCTCGGTAAATTTTAACAATAAACCAGAGGAAATTGCCATCAATGGAAGGCTGAGTGCGTACATAAAAGAGGACATATAAGCAAATCCAAATATGCCCTCTTTGTCATTTATAAGATAAATTACATGCAGAAAAGGGGATAATACCGCTGTAACTGCAAGAAAAACCAAATAAAAACTAATTTTGGTTTTATTCTCTGTTGTCCAAAATTCCGTTACAGTTTCTGTCTCCTGGAGGACAGACTTTGACTTTGTCGATTTGTTGCTCATCACTAATTTGGTTTTCTGGGGTGCAGCTTACGGCCAACCCGGCTAGCATTACTAATGCAAATACATAATTTTTCATAATTATAGGTTTTAAAAGTTCAAGAGTAAATTTAATCCTTTTAAAAGCCTATAGTATGCTAAGTGTCAATTATTTATTAACTGAATCTTAACAAATTTAAGAATATTGCAATTTCGTGCAAGAAATTTTCGATAAAAGGAAGCTATTTGAACGAGCGAAGTTTCTTACAGATCTACACTATGTGCGAGTGGAATAAAAAATCCCCAGAGATCTTGGGATCTTTGGGGACCAATTTTTGTAGCGAGAGCGAGACTTGAACTCGCGACCTCCGGGTTATGAATCCGACGCTCTAACCAGCTGAGCTACCTCGCCTTCTTAACGCTTCGCAGGCATTGTGCCGCAAGCGGGTGCAAAGATAAAAACAAAATTGGCTGCGGCAAATATATGTTTCTGTTTTATTGAATTTATTTTGTCCCGCCAATGGCCGTAACGTTCCGAAATATTTTCAAACTTTCATTTGAGGTTAGAATTAATATCTATATATTGGGCACCAACTAACAATGCATCATGGAAGAAAAAATTAAATATGAAATGGAATTCCCCATACAGGTTTCCCCTTCACTTTTATACCAGTATATTTCTACGCCATCGGGACTTTCCGAATGGTATGCCGACAACGTGAACTCAAGAGGCGAATATTACACCTTTATATGGTCCCAGAGCGAAGAACGCGCCAAGCTGTTGAGCAAAAAAAGCCCCGAACGCGTAAAATTTAGATGGGTAGAGGACGAAGGCGCCGATTTCTATTTTGAAATGCGCATTCAGGTAGATGAAATCACCAAGGATGTATCGCTTATGATAACCGATTTTGCGGAGGAAGACGAAATAGAGGAAGGAAAGATGCTGTGGGAGAATATGATTTCCAACCTAAAAACCATTCTTGGTTCCGCCTAAAATTCCCTTGAAATTATAATATCTTTGCGCCGTCCCAGAAAAAGGGACGGTTTTTTATATGTTTAATTTAAACGGAAAGCTCCTGCCGGAAAAACAGGCCACGGTAACGCTTCAAAACCGGGCGATGAATTACGGCGACGCGGTTTTTGAGACCATTCGGTTTTCGGGAGGTAAGCTTCATTTTTGGGAGGACCATTATTTTAGGTTGATGGCCTCCATGCGAATCCTGCGTATGGAAATTCCGATGGCGTTTACCATGGAGTTCCTCGAAAATGAAATTCTTCGAAGCTTGGAACCAGCCCATAATGACGAGGTTTCCTTTCGGGTGAAATTGTTGGTTTGGCGACAGGACGGAGGCAGATATTGTCCGCTTACCCACGAGGTGCACTATGCCATAACTTCTGAAAAATTAGATTCCTTAAACGCTCCTTTTGCAAATTTGCCTTATGTGGTCGATCTTTATAAGGATCATTTTATTGCAGCCGATCTTCTTTCTACCTTGAAAACCAATAATCGGCTTATAAACATTTTAGGGAGTATTTTTGCCAAGGAAAATAACCTTCAAAACTGTTTGCTTTTGAATGAGCGCAAACAGGTGGTAGAGGCCTTAAATGGAAATTTATTTTTGGTGTTCGGCAACGTCATAAAAACCCCTCCATTGTCCGATGGTTGTCTTAATGGCATTATCCGCAAACAAGTTTTTGCAATTTTAAAGACCGATCCAAATTACACATTGGAAGAAGCCAGTATTTCTCCTTTTGAGCTGCAAAAGGCAGACGAAATGTTTTTGACAAATTCAATAGAGGGAATAAAACCGGTTTTCAGGTATAGAAAAAAAGAATATGGAAATGAAACCGCGAAATATCTTTCAAAAGAATTGGAAGAAAGAGCGAATAGGTTTTAATTGAAGCTTGGGTTTTCTGGGGCGTTGGACCATAAAACATAATCGCCCCCAAACTCGATCATTTTTTCTTTCCAAAAATTAATATTGCTTTTTCCTATAATTGCATTGTTATAGTTATTTGGGACCACCACCCAGTTATTCACTAGCAATTCCCGTTCAAGTTGTTCGCTTTCCCAACCAGAATACCCCAGAAAAAAGCGGATCTGGTTTTTTTTAAGTTTGTCCTCCTTCAATAGATCGATAATGGCGCTAAAATCGCCTCCCCAATAAATTCCGTTTGAAATTTCGATACTGCCCGGAATGATGTCGGGAATGCAATGGATAAAATAAAGGTTGTCCTGTTCCACAGGGCCGCCATTATAAACGGGAAGTTTTGAGTTCACTTCGGGAACAAAATCGCGAAGTTTGTAATCCAGCGGTTTGTTTAGAATAAATCCTACCGAACCATTTTCATTATATTCCGCTATCAGCACCACGGAGCGGTTAAAAGAAATGTCCCCAATGATGGATGGTTCTGCGACCAATAATAATCCCTTGGCTGGTTTTAAGGAGGTCATAAAATATTTTTGATAAATAAATCTAAGTATTAAATTTTATATTACCAAAAATTTACTAAATCGATGTAAAATTTAAGTTTTATGGATAAAAACACTGTTTACTTTGAACTTTCCCAAAAGCTTAATTTTCAGGAATATAAAAACCTTCTTGCCAAGAAAAGGAAAGAAGGTTTAAAAAAAATTCCGTAATTTCTTTTACGACTAGTTTACGCTATTTTGTAAATCTGATCCAGCTTTAAATTTTACCACTTTTTTAGCAGCAATTTTAATGGTTTTACCGGTTTGTGGGTTTCTGCCTTCTCTAGCAGCTCTTTTAGAAACTGACCAAGAACCAAAACCTACTAAAGACACACGGTTTCCTTTTTTAAGGGATTTTTCAACATTGCCTAAAAAAGACTCCAAGGATTTCTTTGCGGCAGCTTTGGTAATTCCGGCGTCAGCAGCCATTGCATCGATTAAATCTGATTTGTTCATAATTTTTTTTAAATTAAATTGTTGGTTAAACTTCGATTAATTGCTCTACAAATTTAGCAGGAATATCCGTTCAGACAAGTAATGGCGCAGGAAATCCCTATTTTTGTTGATAACTTCGACGGTTTGTTAATAAACGCGGCCGTTTTTCTTTGATTTTTATTACCTCAATAGGGACAAGGGTTTAGCACATTTTTGAATCTCCATCAAAAACATAACCATTCAAAAGCGACACAATGTCCATTTTCCGTTTGCCGGGAAGTTGTAATTCCTTTATAAAAATAAAGCCGTTGGAACAGGCAACTTTTAGGGTTTTCTTTGTGGCCACAATTGTGCCCGAAGGCTGGATTGTTGGCTCGGGTTCGAAATTGCCCGCATAAATTTTTACTTTTAAGGTTTCCCCGTTGTTTTGAAGCTGCGTCCAAGCAACCGGATAGGGCGAAAGTCCCCGAATAAAAGCATCTATTTTTTCGCCCGCCCAATTCCAGTCGATTCGTGTGTTTTCAGAAGTTAATTTTGGGGCTTCCTTTAAGGAAGGATTTGTGGGCTGCGGTTTTGTCGCCACCGTGCCCTTTTCAATTTGGCGTAGCGTCTCGAGCACTAAGTCTGCGCCCTTTATCATCAATTTGTCGTGGAGTGTCGCTGCGGTTTCATCAGTTTCAATACTAACTTCTTCTGAAGCTATTATGGCGCCGGTATCTATTTTTTCATCTATAAAAAAAGTAGTAACACCTGTTTTTTCTTCCTTATTAATTATGGCCCAGTTTATTGGGGCTGCGCCTCTATAATGGGGCAGGAGCGAGGCGTGCAAATTAAAAGTGCCCAGTGGGGGAATTTGCCAAACAACCTTTGGCAGCATTCGGAAGGCCACCACCACTTGCACGTGAGGGTTTAGTTCCTTTAATTGTTCCAAAAAAGCAGGGTCCTTCAGGTTGGTGGGCTGCAGGATTTTTAAATTTTGCGATTGGGCATAGGCTTTTACCGCCGAGCCCATCACTTTCTGTCCCCTGCCCGCGGGTTTATCGGGAGCAGTGATTACGCCAACCACATTTTTTCCCGAAGCCACCATTTCCTTTAAAATATGCGCCGCAAAATCTGGCGTTCCCATAAATACGATTCTCAAATTTTCTTGCATTTTTTTTAAATGATAAAATATTGCTTTTTTGGGTTCATCCTGATTTTTTCCGCATCTAAAAGAACCCGAAGGACTTTCAGGATGTCCGTTTCCGCGAACATAAGTCTTTCCGAAATTTCACGCGAATTTAAATCTTCAGCTTCCAACAGCGCTAAAATTTTAGTCGCCAAAAGTTCCATTTCCCGTCGTGGAAGGGTCCCTTTTTGGGAAAGACAGACCGAGCATATTCCGCAATTGGCCACGGCCGATTCGCCAAAATAGGAAACCAATTGAACACTTCTGCACTGTTTATTGTTGTCAATATAATGCAATACCGAATTAACCTGTGCTGTTTTTTTTCGATTGAGCGCTTCCACCTCTCGTGAAATAACATTGATGGTTCGGTCGTCCTCCCTTGGCAGGAGAAAGGTTAATGTGGCATCGGTAGTATGTAATGTTGATGTTACAATACCATCTCGGGCCATTTTTTTTAAAGTATTGATCACGATTTCCAAAGATTGTCCGGTTTTGGAACAGATAAGCTCAAGATTGATGGCGGTGGGCATTTCAAAAATTCCGCCGTAAATTCTCAAAATAGTTTTGCCAATGGTAGAAACCACAGGATCTTTTTCAAAATAACGCAACACGCTGTTGGAGGAAACCAAAAATTGAACAATGGACTTTTGGCCATATTCCTGGGAGAGCTGGATAATTCCCAAACGGTCCAAATGGTTTAGGGCGTTAAAGGTTAAAAGTGTTTCTAAATTATAAGTATTGCAAAACTCCGCGAAACCGAAGTTGTGTTTGGTGTAGGCCCCTTCGCCGTAAGAAACCTGAAAATAATTGTGGAGGGTTCGGTATATCTTTTTTAAATCGGTAGGGGTTGGCAGCGACTCCACAAATTGCTGCCGCACGTATAGCTTGTCGTATTCATTATAAATTAGGATTGCCGTAGCAAATTCACCATCGCGTCCGGCCCGTCCGGCTTCCTGAAAATAGCTTTCGATGCTTTCGGGAATTTGAAGATGGATTACAAACCGAACATTGGGATGGTCTATCCCCATTCCGAAGGCATTGGTTGCCACTACTGTGGAAACAGCTCCGCTTCGCCAGGTTTGTAGCGCCTTAGCCTTGTCTTTTGCCGACATCCCGCCGTGATAAAAGGTGGCCGAAATTCCAAGTTCCAACAAATGGTTGCAAATTTCCACCGTGTTTTTTCGGTTTCTAACATACACTATGGCAGCGCCGTTATTGCCCTTCAGCAACTGTTCGGTTTTATAGAGCTTGTCTTCTTCCTTAAAAACTTGGTAGGAAAGATTTTCCCGTACAAATGAATTTTTGAAAACCGCTGGGGCCTCTAAATTTAATTCTGAAATGGTGTCTTCCAGCACTTCCGCGGTGGCGGTGGCGGTCAATGCAATTATGGGAACCAACGGATGGATTTCGCGTAGGATCTTGATATTCTTATAAGCCGGACGGAAATCGTTGCCCCATTGCGAAATGCAGTGGGCCTCATCCACCGCAATTAAATTCACGTTCATTTGCTTCAGGTAATTTTGAACGATTTCTTGCTGTAGCCGCTCGGGTGAGAGGTATAGAAATTTATAATTCCCATAGACGGCGTTGCCCAAAAGGGTATCCAATTCCTCAAAGGAAATGCCGCCGGTAAGTTTTATGGCTTTTATTCCCTTATCCTTCAGCGCCATCACTTGGTCGCCCATCAGCGCAACCAAAGGTGAAATTACTACACAGATGCCGTCCTGTGCCAAGGCCGGAATTTGAAAACAAAGTGATTTTCCCCCGCCCGTGGGCAAAAGGGCAACAGTATCGCGGCCGTTCAAAACAGCACCGATGATTTCCTCCTGCAGCGGTTTGAATGAGGAAAACCCCCAATAGCGAAATAGGATGTCGCGGATGTTTATCAAAGTGTGCTTGGCTTAACCGTTTTTATGATGTATTGGGCCCGTTCCTTCACGGTTCCCAGAGGGACTTCATAAATAGCATATCCGTAATTCCGATAGCCGTTTTTTAAATATTCGAAAATTTTTTCGGCCTCATCAAACGATTCATAGCGCTCGTTATCCTTCTCGTAGATTTCGGCCCACGGCGGCAGTACAAAAACCGCATCATATCTATGGGCCCAGCAGAAATCCGAAAAGTTTTTGGGGTAATGGGTCTGTAAAAAATCCATATATGCCGTAACGTCGGGAATTCCCCGGTCATAGAAAAGCACGGGTGCTGCGCAGTTCCTTGCCTCTTGAAATTGTTTCAGCCTGCCTTCCAGAAGTTTTTCGCTGAAAAGGAGGGGGTTTTCCAAAAAAAGTTGTTCAATGCCCTGTTTTTGTGCCTCGAGGGTAACCTCTCTCGAAATTTCGTGCATCACTGCATAGCCTTCCTTCTCCAAATAGCTTATCAACGCCGTCTTTCCCGAGCCCGGGCCGCCGGTGATGACAATTCTTTTCGTTTCCAAATGTTTCAATTTTATACAAAGTAAGTAAATAAATATTTGTGGTGAAAGTGTATCTTTGTGCCTCACCGCCTACTTTTAGATTTAATGGATCAAGATAAAAATACCACCGAATTCTACGAACGACTGAAAAAACAACTCCAAGAAGACACCGAATGGCCCTCGCCCTATTTGTTCAAATTTATTGTGCCCGCCGATCTTGAGAAAATTGCAGAGATCCGTGCCGTTTTTGACGGTACCGATGCCGAAATCGCCACGCGCGATTCCTCAAAGGGAACCTATGCCAGTGTTTCGGTGAAGGTCACTATGCAATCTCCAGACGATGTGGTGAAAAAATATCTCGAAGTTTCCGAGGTGGAGGGCGTTATTTCACTATAATTTTTAGTATTTTGCGAGCATATTGATTTTAGAATCCTTCCCAATACACCCTTTTTCTTTCCTTAAAAAACACATTTTGACTGAAGACGTAGCACAATTAGAATATAACACCGAACGGCCTAAATTGATTATCCCCGAATACGGGCGCCACATCCAAAAAATGGTGGAACAGGCCATCGCCACAGACAATAAAGAAGAGCGCAACAAAATTGCGAAAAGCATCATTGCCGTTATGGGCAACCTTAATCCCCACTTGCGGGACGTGCCCGATTTTCAGCCGATGCTTTGGGACCAGCTTTTTATTATTTCAGATTTTAAGTTGGATGTGGATTCCCCCTTCCCGATTCCTTCCCGCGAGGAATTAATGGAACGCCCCGACCCATTAAATTATCCGCAAAACCATCCAAAATATCGGTTTTATGGCAACAACATCAAAAGAATGATCGATGTGGCCAACAGTTGGGAGGAGGGCGACAAAAAAGAAGGCCTCATCCTGACCATTGCAAACCACATGAAAAAATGTTTTTTGAATTGGAATAAGGACACAGTGGAGGACGATGTAATTTTTGGCCATCTCTATGAACTTTCCGAGGGAAAAATTAATTTAAAAAACAGCGACGAAGACCTGAGGGATGCTTCCAATTTACTCAAAAACAAAAAGCGGTTCAATACAAATTCCTCCAACAAGAAAAATTACAAGCAGAACAACAACCGCAACCGTAAACGCTATTAAAATCACAGCCATCAGTTATGGGATCTTTTCAAATAGAGGGCGGACATAGGCTGAAAGGTGAAATTACACCCCAAGGCGCCAAAAACGAAGCCCTACAAATTTTATGTGCCGTATTGTTGACCCCCGAAAAAGTGGTTATCGAGAATATTCCGGACATACTGGACGTAAACAAACTCATTAAGATTTTAGAAAACCTAGGGGTTAAAATCCAAAAACTCGGCAAGGGAAAATATGCCTTTATTGCCGATGATATTAATTTGGATTATCTGGAATCGGAGCTTTTCAAACAAGAAGGCAGTTCCCTTCGCGGATCCATTATGATTGTGGGCCCGTTGTTGGCAAGGTTTGGGAAAGGCTACATTCCGCGTCCCGGCGGCGATAAGATTGGCAGAAGAAGACTGGACACCCATTTTGAAGGTTTTATTAATCTTGGAGCGAAATTCAGATATAATAAGGAAGAACGTTTTTATGGGGTAGAAGCACCCCAAGGATTGAAGGGCACCTATATGCTTTTGGACCAAGCCTCGGTAACGGGAACGGCCAATATAATTATGGCCGCAGTGCTGGCCAAGGGAACCACCACCATTTATAACGCCGCTTGCGAGCCATACATCCAGCAACTCTGCACCATGCTGAATGCTATGGGCGCCAACATTAGCGGAGTGGGCTCCAACTTGTTGACCATTGAAGGAGTGTCTTCGTTAAAAGGTTGCAATCACCGCATTTTGCCAGATATGATCGAGATTGGCAGTTGGATTGGACTGGCGGCCATGACCCGAAGTGAAATCACCATCAAAAATGTGGGTTGGGAGCATCTCGGATTAATTCCGGATACTTTTAGAAAACTCGGAATTAAATTGAACAAAAAGGGTGATGATATCCATATTCCCGCCCAAAAGGAATATGAAATTCAAGGCTATATCGACGGTTCCATATTGACCGTGGCAGATGCTCCCTGGCCGGGTTTTACGCCCGATTTGTTGAGTATAGTGCTGGTAGTCTGCACGCAGGCGAAGGGAAGCGTGCTGATTCACCAAAAAATGTTTGAGAGCCGTTTGTTTTTTGTGGATAAATTGATTGATATGGGTGCCAAGATTATTCTTTGCGATCCGCACCGCGCCACAGTAATAGGCCATAATTTCCAATCAAATTTAAAGGCCACTACTATGGTTTCTCCCGATATCCGGGCCGGGATTTCGCTTTTGATTGCCGCCCTTTCGGCACAAGGAACCAGCACCATCCACAACATTGAGCAAATAGACCGGGGTTATGAAAATATTGATGAACGGCTCCGCGCCATCGGTGCAAAAATCACAAGGACCGAGCCGTAAACCTACTAAGCCTTTCGGTTTTTGTTGATTTCATCCTGCAATTTTCTTCGTAATTTTTGTTCGCGTTCCAAACTGTTGCGACGGTAGTCCTCCAGTTCAATTTCCATTTCGGCCATTTTTAGTTGTGCCGCATTGGTAATTTTATGGCTGTTCAAAAAACGATAAAAGAGGAATCCACTAAAGAGGAGCAAAATAACAATGATGCTCCATAAAACGGCGTTATAAGTGGCCTTGGAAGTCAACATGCCGAAAATCTCAATTCCGTCTTCCTTTTTCTTTGCCAAGGCCAGATTTTCACGGGTCTGTTTCAGTGAGGTTTGAAGGGAATCTACCGACGTTTTTTCGAGTGCGATTTCATTTTCCAAAAGGGTAATTCGCCGTTGGAGACTGGAAACGGAATCTAATATATTTCTTTTCAATGTTGCCAATTGCGATTTTTTGACAACCTTATATTCTTGATAGCTATTGCTCTTGTCGAAGGCCTCGACCATTTGGTCGTTTAGCGTGTTTTTTTTAATTTGAATGGAATCCTGCGCGGCAATTTGGATTGAAAAAAAGAGAAGGGGAAGGGTAAGAAAAACAATCTTCTTCATTGGGTCCGGGTTTGTTATTACTGCTTTATTTAACAGTGCAAGAGTATAAAAATTGTATTTATCCGCCCAAAATTTACCGCCAATTACAAAATTTTTAACAGCGCTCGCTTTCTTACTTTTTTCTTAAGATGATATGGACTGTTCGATTCTTTAATTGCTACGAAACAGCTTCCTTATAAACCTTTAGGCACCGCTCACGTGCTTCTTTGTGATCCACCATCGGCTCCGGATAGTTGTTGCTGCCAAACTCGGGAACAAATTTTTTGATGTATTTGTGATCTTTATCGAACTTCTCAATTTGGGTAGTTGGATTGAAGATTCGAAAATAAGGGGCTGCGTCAACACCGCTGCCTGCAGCCCATTGCCAATTCCCCACATTGCTCGCCATTTCATAGTCCAGTAATTTTTCAGCAAAATAGGCTTCGCCCCAACGCCAATCGATCAACAAATGCTTGCAGAGAAAACTGGCCACCACCATTCGAACGCGGTTGTGCATATAGCCGGTTTCATTCAGCTGCCGCATTCCCGCATCAACCAAAGGGTATCCCGTTTCGCCTTTTTTCCACTTCTCGAATTCTTCTTTATTGTTTCGCCAGTTAATGCGGTCATATTTTGAATGGAACGCATCGGAAACCGTCTTGGGAAAATGCCAAAGGATCTGCATAAAAAATTCACGCCAAATCAATTCCTGCCAGAAAACTTCATTGCTTTCAGAGGTAGCTTTTTTGATCATTTTCCGAATACTGACCGTGCCAAAACGCAAATGTGGCCCCAAATGCGAGGTAGCGTCGGCGGCAGGAAAATTTCTTTTTTCTTCGTATTCCGAGATGGTTGTTGGCGTTACATCATATTCCGGGATTTCTATTTTCGATTTTTGAAAGCCCAAATCGGCCAACGAAAGATTGGGAAGCCGTGAATTTTGATAGAGATTCTTTAAAAATTCGTGGGTATAATATATTTTAAAATCGGGCAGTTTTTTGAATTTTTCCTTCCATTTTTTCATATAAGGCGTGTACACTACGTAGGGATCGCCATCTTCTTTTACAATTTCGTCTTTTTCAAAAATAACTTGGTCCTTAAATGTATGGAAGCCTATATCTTTTTTGCCCAATAGTTTTTTAATTGCCTCGTCCCGTTTTTTCGCATAGGGTTCATAATCGTGGTTGGTGATTACATTTTGAACCTCAAATTCAGAGATGAGCTGTTTAAAAACGTCTTCTGGTTTTCCGTGAAATATTGCCAAAGAACTCCCGTTGTCCTGCAGTTCGGCTCGCGTGTTTTGCAGCGTTTCATAAATGAAGGTGACTCGCGGATCGTCTTTGGGGAGCTCATTCAATATTTCGGAATCGAAAATGAATAGCGGAAGCACGGGAAATTTTCCGTGAAGCGCTTTATAAAAACCCACATTATCATCCATGCGTAAGTCTCTTCGGAACCAAAATATGTTTACTTTTTTTGACACGATTTACGTATTATTTATAGTTGAAAGCCCGCCGTCCACTCCAAAAACCTGCCCTGTTATCCATTTCGAATCTTCATTCAGCAGAAAAGCTGCCATCGCCGCGATATCATCCACGGCTCCTACTTTTTTCATCGGGTGTCGCGAGGCCATTTTTTCTTTTTTGTCGGCGCTGTTCAAAAGTTTTTCGGCCAAAGGGGAATCCGTTAGGGAAGGAGCTATTACGTTTACCCTGAAATGGGGCGCATATTCCGCGGCTAGCGCCCTCGCAAATCCTTCAATGGCTCCTTTTGCCGCGGCTACACTGGTGTGGAACGGCATTCCTACTTTTACCGCTACGGTGCTAAAAAACACCAAGCTGGCCTGTTCGGAATTTTTTAGGTTGGGCAATAGCCCGTGGACTACTTGCACGAGGGCGTGAAAGTTTAGGTCCATATCCTGTTTAAAGGTTTCCGCGGTCATCATTTTGAAAGGCTTTAAATTGATGCTGCCCGGACAATAGACCAGCGCATCGATTTTTTCAGGTAGGTCCAGGTTTTTAATGGAATCGGTTAGCGCGTCAAATTTTTGGTGCGCAATGGTATCGGGAAGGTGGCCCTTGGTTCGCGAGGCAACCAACACGTTATGGCTAGCTTGCATCCGCTCGGCAATGGCAGCGCCAATTCCGTAGGAGCCGCCCACCAAAAGAAGATTTTTTTTCATTTTAAGGTTTTAAAAATTATAGCGATCCGAAAAGTTCGGTGAGTTTATTTTTTCGATATTCGAAAATTTCCTCCAATTTAGGTTTCACCAGCCACGGATGGACCAACCTGCCCAACAGTCCGAAAGGAAGTTTGTAATGGATCAAATCCTCCATTTCCACCCCGCCTTCTATCTCTTTTAAAAAATGTTTGTGATGCCACAGCGCATAGGGTCCAAATCGCTGTTCGTCCACAAAATAGTGGCCGTCTACCACGTGGGTTATTTCCGTGACCCAGCGGGTTTTAATCCCCAAAACGGGCGTAACAATGTAGGAAATAATTTGTCCGGAAAACATTTTCCGGTCGGCGCCATTTTCAATGTGAAACCCCATATAGTCGGGGGTAATGGTTTTTAAATTTTTTGGGTCTGAAAGAAAATTCCAAGCTTCCTCAATACTAATGGGGAGCTTTTGGCTACTTTGAAGCGAATAGATTTTCACGTTATGAATTTAGGAATTGATTTTAAACCCTAGTTTTTTGTTCATTCGCATCAAGCGATAGGTAGCGGAATTTATAGCGGGTTTGCCTGTGGCCCAAAAACGGAATTTTTGTAATAAACTTTTCATCTTCGATCATTTTTGTTTAAAAATAGTTTGTTTTATTTTGTGAAAAAAAGTTTAAACAAAAAATTAACAGATGTTGTGTCAATTAAACAATAGCTTGCGATTTACCCTTAAATTAATTTTTATGAAATTACTAGTTTTAAGCTTTTATTAACTATAAAAAAAAATCCATCGTCTATTTTCGTATTCGATTTAAACACCTTAAAACCATACCTATGAAGAAGATATTTTTCTTGTTTTTCTGTTTGTTGGTTTCTTTTGCTGGACTTTCCCAGATTGAAACCCCACAGCCCAGTCCTTTTCAAAAATTGGAACAAAAAGTTGGGCTCACCGATGTTACCTTGGAATATTCCCGCCCTTCCATGAAAGGACGAATTATTTTTGGAGGCCTAGTTCCCTTTGATGCCATTTGGCGCACCGGGGCCAATGCAAACTCCAAAATTACCTTTAGCGATCCAGTAGAAATTGGCGGCAAGACCCTAAAGGCCGGAAGCTACGCTATTTATACCAAGCCCGGCGCTTCCAGTTGGGAGGTTTATTTTTATGCAGATACGGATAATTGGGGAACCCCCGAAAAATGGGACGATAACAAAGTAGCGGCCCAGGTCAATGTGCAGGCATACCCCTTTCCGATGAATGTAGAAACATTTACAATGTCTTTCGACGATCTCAAGAATGATGAAGCTACTTTGGGTATTTTATGGGAAAAAACCTACGTGGGCGTTCCCATTAAATTTGGAACAGATAAAACAGTTACCCAGAACATCCAACGCGTAATGAATGGACCTACTGCGAACGATTATTATTCGGCGGCGGTTTATTATTTGGAAGCTGGGAAGGACATAAACCAAGCTAAAACCTGGATAGATAAGGCGATATCGATGAATGAAAAGGCACCTTTTTGGCAATACCGACAAAAATCGTTGATTTATGCCAAATCTGGAGATAAAAAAGGGGCTGTTGAGGCTGCCAAAAAATCGTTGGAGTTGGCGAAGGCAGCCGGCAATAATGACTATGTGGCCTTGAACGAAAAGTCATTGAAGGAGTGGGGCGCAATGTAGTTGCAGTTCCCTAAATTTTAAAGGAAAGCCCCATTTATCGGGGCTTTTTTTTATTTTGGACCCTTAGGGCCTTTTTGCCCTTTTTCCCCTTTGCTGTTGCGGTAGCGGTCCAGCAATTCCCGTTTAAAATCTTCTTCGGTTTTTTTCAAAATGATGATTTTTTTTGCCGAAATAATACCGCGAAGTTTGGCAGTCATTTCTTTGCGTAGTTCCAATTCCGTGGAGGCGAGCTCAAGGTTTTTTGCTATCAATTCGTTGGCCTCTGCCTCGGTGAGTTGGTCCACACCTTCGCGCAGTTTTTTGAATATTTCGGTGCGTTCCCTTTTTCTAAGTTCGTGAAATTGGTCCTCAAAAGAATTGTAAACCGGCCAAAATCTTTCGGCCTCGGTCGGGCTGAGGTTTAGTTGTTCGGTTATAAACGCGGTTTTCAGGGCCTTTATTTTTTCATATTTTCCATCCTGTCCATATAAAATCGGTCCTAAAATAAGCAGTAAAAGCGCTAATTTTTTCATTGTTCAAATATTAAGGTTTCTTCGTCAATGGTTTCCAAAAGGTAATTTTTTAGGTTTTCGGTAGCGATTTGTTGATCTTTAATATTGAGATTGTTTAAATTGGAATCGTCCATAAACGAGGTCAATTCATACAAATCCATATTCAAGTTTCCCTCTTCAATATACCGATCGATGGCTACGGAAGGGATAGTTTCGTGTTCGCTAATTGGATCGCCTTGTTCAAAAATTATAAAAGCAAGAGCCAAGCTTGCGGCAATGCCGGCATAACCCCAATATTTTTCTGGAAACAGCGAAATAATTTTCTTTTTATTTGAAAAAGGTCCCACATGTTCCAAAACGCGATCCTCGAGATTTTCGAAATATCTTGGTGGCACCGTAAAACCGGTCGCTTTCGGAAACTTTTCCGAAGAAATTCTTTGGAATAGCCGTTCTTCGAAAGTTTCGAAATAGGTTTCGGGAGTCTTGAATCCGGATTTATTTTTGGGTCTTGTCATTTCTTTTTCTATTTATTCAAACCCAAATCAACAGGGTTTTTTATGAATGCTGCAATTTTCTTTACCGCAATGTGATAACTGCTTTTCAATCCGCCAACGGAAGTTTCCAAAATGTCTGAAAGCTCCTCGAAGGTATGGTCTTCAAAATACTTCATCGTAAAAATCAGTCTTTGCCTTTCGGGAAGGGTCGCTATGGCCTTTTGAAATTGGAGCTGCAATTGGTCGCCTTCAAAATAAACATCGGTTTCCAGATTTCGCAGGGCGCGGTCTTTCACTTCCTCGATTGAAACAGACTGTCGTTTCGCCTTTTTGTTCAAAAAAGTAATAGCTTCATTCGCCGCAATCCTGTACATCCACGTGTGGAGCTTGCTTTCGCCCTTAAAGGATTTGATATTTCTAAAAATTTTTATGAATGTATTTTGGAGCACATCATCGGCATCGTCGTGGTCCAGGACCATATTGCGGATTTGCCAATAAAGCCGTTCCTTATATTGCACCACCAGTTCCCGAAATGCAGCTTCCTTATTGCCTTCGGTTTGTAATTCCCGTACCAGTTGTTGTTCTTCCACCATTTTTTGCGCAATCGGTTTTATGACAGAAATATTCCGGAAAGGTTTAATGCATTTAGAATTTTTATATCCGTGGCGTAGAGACGCACGGCCGTGCGTCTCTACGCGTACTGTCATCCATATACGCGCGGCAGTGCCCGCCAACGTAAACGGGACATACAGAGACGCACGGCCGTGCCCGCCCACCTAACCGGGACATACGGAGACGCACGGCCGTGCGTCTCTACGCCAACGACTGCATTTCCACCAAACTGTAATACACCCCTTTTTTCTCGAGAAGTTCTTGGTGTTTCCCTTGTTCGACGATTTTTCCTTTGGAAAGCACCACAATGTTATCGGCATTTTGAATGGTGGAAAGACGGTGCGCAATGACGATGGAGGTTCTGTTTTTCATCATTTTTTCGAGGGCATCCTGCACCAACCGTTCACTCTCGGTGTCGAGGGCAGAGGTTGCCTCGTCCAAAATCATAATGGGCGGATTTTTCAAAACCGCGCGGGCAATGCTGAGCCGTTGCTTTTGCCCGCCACTGAGTTTGTTGCCACTGTCGCCAATATTGGTGTCGAAGCCTGCGGGCAATTCCTTTATAAATTCATAACTGTTGCTTATCTCCGCTGCTTCGTGGAGTTCTGCCTGGGTGGCATTCGGTTTTCCCAATTTTAAGTTGTTGGCCACCGAATCATTAAAAAGAATAGAATCCTGCGAAACAATGCCCATCAACCCCCGAAGGGATTTTTTGGAAATATCCCGAATGTTTACACCATCTATCTCGATGCTTCCTTTATTTACGTCGTAAAAACGCGTCAACAGGTTAGCGATCGTGCTCTTGCCGCTGCCCGATTGGCCTACCAACGCCACGGTTTTTCCCTTTGGTATTTCAAGTGAAAAATCTCTTAAAACGTATTGGTCTTCATATTTGAAAGAAACATTTTTGATGGAAATATGGGCGTCGAAGCTTTCTTTTTGAACAGGATTTTCTGCATCGGTAATGGTGTTTTCCGCTTCCAGCAATTCCAGAATCCGGTGGGCTGACCCATCGGCCCGTTTTATGGAATAGCTGGCTTTGGCGATGGCCTTGGCTGGGGTAAGGATGTTGTAGGCAAGCATAATGTAGCCAATGAAAAAACTGGCTTCCAACGTTCGGTCCACAAACACCAGCCATCCGCCGTACACCAACAAAATTCCAATGGTAATAATTCCCAAAAGTTCGCTCAGCGGCGAGGCAAGGTTCTGTCGGTTCATCACCTTGTTTGAGTGTTTATAGAACCGCTCGTTGCTGTCCTCGAATTTATTCTGAAAAAGGTTTTCGGCGTGAAAGGCTTTAATGATTCGCAATCCGCCCATGGTCTCTTCCAAAATGGAAAGGAAAACGCCCTGTTCCTGCTGCACTTTTAGGGAACCTTTTTTTAATGATTTTCCAATTTTTGAAATTAAAAATCCCGAAATAGGCAAAAATAGAAACACGAAAAGGGTAAGCTTCGGACTTATAAAAAGCATCGTGGCCAAAGAAAAGAGAATGGTCAAGGGTTCGCGCACGATCATTTCCAAAACGGAAAGCACCGAGTTTTTTACCTCGTCAACATCACCACTTAATCTGGAGATGGTGTCGCCCTTTCGTTTTTCGGAATAAAACGCCAAAGGAAATTGGATTACCTTTCCGTACAATTCGTTTCGAAGATCCTTTAACACTCCATTTCGCATAAAAGTAGAATAGAACATCGCCAAATAATTGCTCAGGTTTTTCAATAAAAACAGCGAAATGATTATTCCCACCATATACATTAGCACGGTGAATTCCCCTTGCTTGTTGATGCTATCAATAATATAATAGTTTAGATACTCCTGCGAATATTCCTTAATATGGGAAATGCCCTGATAAACTGGAGCCGGACCCGGATTGCGCTGGTCGCTAAAAATTATTTCCAAGACCGGAATGAGCGCCACAAACGAAAGCGTGCTGAATATTGCGTACAGAATATTGAAAAAGATGTTTAAAAAAGCAAATCTTTTATAGGGATAGGCGTAACGCAGTATTTTTCTGAAATAACTCATTAACTCACGTTTAGTTGGGCGGAAATGGCATCAATTTTCTGCTGAAGTATGGCTTCAAAATTTTCTTTTTCCGAAGTGTTTACGCTGATGTAGAATTTTATTTTCGGTTCCGTTCCGCTTGGGCGCGCCGCAATTTTGCTGCCATCTTCGGTATAATAAATCAAAACATTGCTTTTTGGCAGATTCAAGGCCGAAGTCTGGGAGGTTTCGAAATTGGTGGTTTCGCTTTTTTGCACATCATCCATCCTTACTACTTTGCTGCCGGCAATTTCCTTAAAAGGATTTTCCCGTAACATTTTCATCATTGCTGAAATTTCTGCAGCACCTCGTTTCCCTTTTTTGGTCAAGGAAATCAAATGCTCCCGATAGTTGCCGAAAGTTGCATAAATTTCATTTAAATATTCAAACATACTGCTGCCCTCATGTTTCTTTTGTGCGGCAATCTCACAGGCCAATAGGGTAGCGGTAACGGCGTCTTTGTCGCGAACAAAATCGCCCACCAAATAGCCAAAACTTTCTTCTCCGCCGCCAATAAATTCAAGTTCAGGATGGTCCTTAATCATTTTGGCGATCCACTTAAAACCGGTTAGGCCTTCCAAATATTGAACTTTAAAATGGGCCGCAATTTTTTCTACCATTGGGGTAGAAACCACCGTTGAGGCCACAAACTGGTTGCCCGTCAATTTTCCGGCTTTTTGCCATTGCTCCAAAAGGAAAAAGGTCATTAAAACCATGGTTTGATTGCCGTTAAGCAAAACCATTTCGTTTTGGTCGTTGCGAACGGCTACGCCCAATCGATCACAATCAGGGTCTGTTCCAATTACGATATCGGCATTTTCCCGTTCCGCCAGTTCCAAGGCCATTTTTAAAGCCTCAGGCTCTTCGGGATTGGGAGATTTCACCGTGGGAAAGTCTCCATTTGGCTTTGCTTGCTCTTCAACAATAAAAACATTTTTATAGCCAGCCTGTTCCAACACTTTGGGGACCATTGTAATTGAAGTTCCGTGAATGGACGTGAAAACAATTTTAAGCCGATCCTTTGCCGATTGTGGTGTATTAAAAGTTCCATGGGCAATGGAGGCCTCGGCAAAAGCACTGTCCACTTCGGAATCAATATAGTGTATCAAATTTTCGTAGGCCTCAAATTGAATGTCCTCGTAGTGAAGCGAATTTATTTCCTCAATAATTTCGCCGTCCTGCGGGGGAACCAACTGACCGCCGTCCTCCCAATACACTTTGTAGCCATTGTATTCGGGCGGATTGTGTGAAGCGGTCAAAACAATACCCGCTTGGCAACCCAAATATTTCACGGCGAAAGAGAGTTCCGGTGTTGGCCGTAATTCTGAAAAAAGGTAAACCTTAATGCCGTTTGCCGAAAAAACATTGGCAACTATTTTTGCAAATTCTTTGCTGTGGTGGCGACAGTCGTGCGCAATGGCTACGCTGATTTCTTTATTTGGAAATTGTTTTTTTAGATAATTGGAAAGTCCCTGCGTATTTTTGCCCAGTGTATATTTGTTGATGCGATTGTCGCCCAAGCCCATGATTCCGCGCATTCCGCCGGTTCCGAATTCCAAATTTTTATAAAAACTGTCCTCGAGCCCTTCGGGGTCATTGGCGATCATTTCCTTGATTTCGTGTTGGGTCTTGGGGTCGAAAAACGGAGTGAGCCACTGGTTGACGCGGGCTAAAATTTTCGGATCTACGTAAATCATTCGCTTAAATTAAGGTGCAAAAATAAGTATAAAAAATGATGAAGTCGAGTGGTTCGGGTTTTTAAAGTGCCGGGAACGCCGAGAGGAAATTCAATCCCGATAGCGCGTAATACTTCTTTAAAATCTACTTCGGCTGAATTGCTTCGGAAAAAAAATTTAAAAGAACCAATTTTAAACCCGATGCTTCAATTACGAATTAACCGTTTCCTTTACAATATAGTTTCTTGAATCTTTTTTGCTCCGCAGTATCAATTCGCCCAAAAATCCGGCAAGAAAAAGCTGGGTTCCCAAAATCATGGCGGTCAAGGCGATAAAGAACTCCGGCCTTTCTGCAATCAGCCTGCCGGTAGGGTGAAGAAAAAGTTTATCGATGCCTAAAAAAAGCGCAAAACAGAAGCCGACGAAAAGCATAAATGCACCCCAAGCACCGAAAAGATGCATCGGGCGCTTGCCAAATTTTGATAGAAACCAAATGGTAATGAGGTCTAAAAAGCCGCGCACAAACCGTTCCGCGCCAAATTTGGTAGTTCCGTACTTGCGGGCCTGATGGAGCACGGGTTTTTCTGAAATTTTTACGTAGCCTGCGTTTTTGGCCAAAACGGGAATATATCGGTGCATTTCCCCGGTTACCTCAATGGTTTTTACAACGTCTTTTTTATAAGCTTTTAAACCACAGTTAAAATCGTGCAATTGAACGCCGGAGGTCTTCCGCGCGGCATAATTGAACAGTTTCGACGGCAGGTTTTTGCTAAGGACCGAATCAAAACGCTTTTTCTTCCAGCCGGAAACCAGATCGAAACCTTGTTCGGCAATCATATTGTAAAGCTCGGGTATTTCCTCCGGGTTGTCCTGTAAATCGGCGTCCATGGTAATAATTACATCGCCTTGGGCCATTGCAAAACCGGCGTGCAGCGCTTGTGATTTACCATAATTCTTTTGAAATCGAATTCCTTTGACCGATGGGTTCTCTGCGGAAAGTTTTTGAATGGTTTTCCAGGAACCGTCCGTGCTGCCATCGTCAATCAGAATAAGCTCGTATGAAAAACCATTGGATTGCATCACTTGTGCAATCCAACGGTACAATTCAAGTAAGGATTCTTCTTCGTTTAGAAGCGGAATGACAATGGAAAGGTTCATTCAGGAAATTAAAGTTGTTGTGGCGGATTTTTCTTCATCGCCAAACCTGCAAATAGCGAAATAATAAAACCGAAAAACAGGGTAGCAATCATTGCAAAGGCAGACATAATGAGTGGCGACATAAATTTTTCAGACATGCCCATCGCCATATCGATTTGCTCCTGCGGCATATCGGGATTTTTTTCAAGCATTTGTTCACGCGAGAATTCCAGCGTTTTTTGAACAAAATCGGGATCAATGAAATTTATAAAGATGTAATTGAAAACCACGGCAATAATCCCGGCTACCAAACTAATGGCAAGTCCGGCTTTTAAGGCCTGTCCCAAGGTAAGATAACCTGCATTGGCGGTTTTATAGGCTTTGATGCCATAAACAATTACGCCAATGGAAATGGCCAATTGCAGAACGCTGAGCCACCAAGGTCTGTCAATGTGAACGTCGAGTACGTATGAAATTACTTGCAGGACAATGGAGAGCAAGGCCAAAAGGACACCATAATTGAGCGCGATTTTTTTTACTGAAGCGGTTTGAGTTTCCATGATTTTTTTACATTTTTTGGTTCGGATTGTTAGTTAACAAAGATAGCAAAACGTTACATTTGCGGACAGTTTGAACGCGAATTAAAAAAGTAGAAAAATTAGTTGCCAGATTGTAATTAATACTTAAATTTGCAAACTCATTTCCGAAAGGTCGGAAAAGTGCATTAAAAAATTATAAAAGTATAGAGATGAAAAAAGGTATCCACCCGGAAAATTATAGATTGGTTGCTTTTAAGGATATGAGCAATGAAGATGTTTTCATTACGAAATCAACGGCAGATACAAAGGAAACTATCGAAGTTGATGGGGTTGAATATCCTTTGGTAAAAATGGAGATTTCACGTTCCTCGCATCCTTTTTACACCGGAAAAGCAAAACTAATTGATACTGCGGGTCGTATTGATAAATTTAAAAACAAATACGAAAAGTTTAAAAAGCCTGCAAAGAAAGAAGCCAAAACTGAAGAATAGTCTGCGGTGGCGGCAATTTAGTCCCGCCCGGTTTCTAAAAATCATACAAAAGCCTTCGAGAAATCGAGGGCTTTTTGATTTGAAATAAACGTTTGCCGAGTGTCGATATTTGAGTAAAATTGAATTCGTATTTTTAGAGTCGCGATTTTCAGAAAATTGTAATTCTAAAACCTAAACCGATAATTAAAATGAATTATATCCTTTTTGACGGAAACGTCCGCAACCAGCTTTTACCCTTCACTTTTACGCGACCCGTGGCCGACATTCGTGTGGGAATTTTGACCATACGTGAAAAATGGGAGCAGCTGTTGGGCTTCACTACCACTACACTTACCGAGGATTATCTCTCTGAAAAATACCCGTTTTTGGAACTCGAAAAGAATATTTTTATTAATGCCTCTTTCCTTCCTTCTGAAAATTTGGCAGGAATTATTAAAGGTCTGGAGGAAAACCAAGCGGTCTTTTTTGAGGAGGAACCCATCGCTTTTTTTGCCACCGAAGGCCAAGAAGTAGCTTTTGAAACTTTCGATATAATTCAATATGCACACAACGATGTATTGAGAATAGCGCACACTTGGGATATTTTTTCAAAAAATGGGCAAGCGATCAAACGCGATTTTGAATTGCTCACCAAGGGCAGAAAATCGCAGCCCATTCCCGAAGGAGTTTGGGCAAAAAATCCAGAGAACATTTTTATTGAAGAAGGCGCAACGCTCGAATTTTGCACACTAAACGCCTCCGAAGGGCCCATTTATATCGGAAAGCATGCTGAAATTATGGAGGGCGCTTTAATTCGGGGTCCATTTGCCCTTTGCGAACACGCCAGCGTAAAAATGGGTGCTAAAATTTATACCAATACCACCATCGGGCCGCACAGCAAAGTGGGGGGAGAGGTGAACAACTCCGTGATTTTTGGATACTCAAACAAAGGCCACGACGGGTTTTTGGGAAACTCCGTTTTGGGGGAATGGTGCAATTTGGGGGCAGATTCCAACAATTCAAACCTAAAAAATAATTATGCCGAAGTGCGCCTTTGGGATTATGAAACCGAAGGTTTTGCAAGAACCGGACTACAGTTCTGCGGGTTGATGATGGGCGACCACAGCAAATGCGGCATCAACACTATGTTCAATACCGGAACGGTGGTGGGCGTTAGCTCAAATATCTTTGGAAGTGGTTTTCCTCGGAATTTTGTGCCCAGCTTCAGTTGGGGCGGAAGCGGTGGTTTCACCACATATAAAACCGATAAAGCTTTTGAAGTGGCAAAAGTGGTTATGAGCCGAAGAAATATTGAATTTTCAGAAGTAGACGCCAAGATTTTGGAACATGTTTTTGAGGAAACCGCTAAGTGGCGTAAGGCTTAATAAAAAAATAAAAAGTAGATTATAACTCCCACAATTACTGTCATCACGCTTACAAAAACTAGTGTTAGCCGTTTTTGACGTCGCAATTCCGCTTTGCGCAGTTTTAGTTTGAATGCCTCAAATTGCTGTGGAGACATTTTTCAGTGGTCGATGATTTTTCCGTAGTTTTCATTATGTTCTTCAACATTTTTATCGAAGAGGTTTTTTCTATTTCTCTTATTGTGTTTTAAAGAGGCAATCATTGAAAAAATATGCCCGGCGCCACCACTCATAAATACCGCGTTTAAGTGTTAATATATCAATTTACAAATTATTTCGACTTTTTCACGTGTTTCAAAACCAAAAAGTTCTGTGGATTTATCCCCAATCCGGAAACTTTTTTGTTTACAAAACGCACCGCCATATCGTAAAACAAAGGCACTACCGGCGCTTCTTCCACAATAATGGAATCCATTTTGGTATAGAGGATTTTTCGTTCTTCTATTTTTGAAATTGTAAGCGCCTTTTCATAGATACTGTCCAACGTAGTATTTCGGAAGTGCATATAATTTGGGCCATTTGGAGAAAAGTTGGGCCTATAAAACAAGGAAAGATAGTTTTCGGCATCGGGATAATCAGCGATCCAACTGGCGCGAAAAATATCGAGCTCTCCGCTGCTCTTCATCTGCCGAAGCGTGGAAGGTGGCATTACGTCTATCGTTACGGCAATCCCGAGTTTTTCGAGTTCGCGTTGCACATATTCACACAAATCCAAATACTGGCTGTTGGTGCCGATGGTAATTTCGGGCGCTGTGTCGCCCGTTTCAGCTTTGTATTGTGCAATCAATTTCTTGGCTTTTACAGGCTGATAGGTGTAGCCATCGATTTCAGCAAAACCGGGCAAGCCTTTGGGAATAAACCCATGAATGGCCGGAATTCCCATCCCGTTGCGAAGATAGGTTACCATTTTTTGGCGGTCGAAGCCGTAATTGATTGCCTGTCGCAAAATCTTGCTTTTTATTTCGGGCGTCTCTGTTCCGAGGAAAAACCCGAGGTATTCCGTATTCAAATAGGGTCCCGTAATCATATAGGCCAAATCGGTGTACTTGGGCTGCAGTTTTCCGCGCGTAGTTAAAAGCTCATCTTTATAGCTGCTGTCCAAACCCGATATAAAATCGAGTTTGCCCTGGGCAAATTGTAAAAATTCACTCTGTTTATCGGGCAGAAATGTTATCGCTACCGCTTCCAAATAGGGCAATCGGTTCCCGTTGGCATCCTTTTCAAAATAAAGTGGGTTTTTTCTAAAGACGAGCTTTACGTTTTCTTCCCACATTTTAAACTGAAAGGGTCCCGTGCCCACAGGATTTCTTCGGAATTCATTGCCATAATACTCGACTGCTTCCCTCGGCACCACAGAACAATAGCGCATCGAGAGCAGGCCCAAAAATGCGGGAAAGGGCTGTTTCAATTTTATTGCGAAAGTGTGGTCGTTTTCGGCCCAGTATTTTTCGACGTAATTCATAACCCAGCCGCCGGGTGAGGCCACTTTTTCATCCGTCAACCGGTCGAAACTGTACACAAAATCTGTTGCTGTTGCTTTTCGCGTGTAGCGAGCTTGGCCGTCCGGATTCATTTTGGCAAAAGCCACGTTTTGATGGAAATAAACGTCATCACGCAGCGTAAAGGTATAGGTGTTTGTGGAATCGTCTATCGTCCAACTTCGGGCGATATCTGGCTTAATGTTCAACGAATCATCCAATTGTACCAAGCCGTTATACAGTTGGTTATCGGGCCAAATGGCCTGGGGATTTCGGGCAAATGCGGGGTCTAATGTCGGGATGTTCCCGTGTTCGTTATATCGGAAAACGAGGTGGTCGCTGTCTGATGCTGCCTTTTGGGAGCAGGATAGAAGCGTGAGGAGCACGGTGAAAATGGATAGAATTTTAATCATTAAAAAAATTTACCACAAATGCACGAATATATTGGTTTATTCGCTCATAAAGGGTTAGAATATCAAAATCTTCAAACAAATAATTCGTGTATTCGTGGTGTTTAGTTTGTACTTTTGCAATCGCAATTGCCAAAAATACAACAATGCATTCTTCAAAAAAAGTCGCCTTCTACACTCTCGGTTGTAAGCTTAATTTCAGCGAAACTTCCACTATTGCAAGAAGTTTTGAGGGCGAAGGATTTCAACGCGTTGATTTTTCGGAAAGCGCTGATATTTATGTGATCAATACGTGCAGCGTAACCGAAAATGCCGATAAACGTTTTAAGACCATAGTAAAACAAGCGCAAAAAGCCAATCCAAAAGCCTTTGTCGCGGCCGTTGGCTGCTATGCCCAATTAAAGCCGCACGAATTGGCAGATGTGGAAGGGGTGGATTTGGTTTTGGGCGCAACCGAGAAATTCAAAATTACCGATTATCTAAATGATCTTTCCAAAAATGATTTCGGCGAGGTCCATTCCTGCGAAATTGAAGAAGCCGATTTCTATGTGGGTTCCTACTCCATCGGCGACAGAACGCGGGCTTTTCTAAAAGTGCAGGACGGTTGCGATTATAAATGTACATACTGCACCATTCCTTTGGCGCGCGGCATTTCCCGAAGCGATACTTTGGAAAATGTGCTACAGAATGCTGCCGATATTTCGGCCCAGGGAATTAAGGAAATTGTTTTAACAGGCGTAAATATTGGCGACTACGGAAAAGGGGAGTTCGGAAACAAAAAACACGAACACACTTTTTTGGAATTGGTAAAAGCTTTGGACAAAGTGGAAGGTATTGAGCGGCTTCGAATCTCCTCCATCGAACCTAATCTGTTAAGGGATGAAACGATAGCATTTGTGTCGAAATCGCGAACTTTTGTACCCCACTTCCACATTCCGTTGCAAAGCGGGAGCAATGATATTTTAAAATTGATGCGCCGGCGCTATATGCGCGAGCTATATGTGGAACGCGTTGCAAAAATAAGGGAAACCATGCCCGATGCCTGTATTGGAGTGGACGTTATTGTTGGTTTTCCGGGAGAGACGGACGAACGGTTTTTGGAAACCTATCATTTTTTAAACGAGTTGGATATTTCCTATTTGCACGTTTTCACCTATTCAGAAAGGGACAACACGCCGGCCGCTGAAATGGAGGGCGTTGTGCCGATGAAGGTGCGAAATAAGCGCAGTAAAATGTTGCGCGGTCTATCGGTAAAAAAGCGAAGGGCATTCTATGAAAGTCAATTGGGCACGACCCGGACCGTACTTTTTGAAGGCGAAAATAAGGAAGGCTACATCCACGGGTTTACCGAAAACTATGTAAAAGTAAAGGCGCCGTGGAATCCGGAATTAGTGAATACCTTACAGGAAATTACGCTTACGGCAATTGATAGTGATGGGTTGGTGCGATTTGCAGCGGCTGAAAAAGTTTCTGTTTAAATATTAATACCCACTGGCAATAAATCCTTGTATTTCCGGCGGTTTTTGCGCATAAACCCGGCGACCTCGGGGCTGGTAGGAACCAAACTGATTCCCCGCTTTTTTACTTCCTCGAAAACGGCCTTAATAAAAATATCCCTAAACCCCTGTTCCTCCAGGTCTTCGGGCATATCGTACTTGGTCAGGAAAATTTTTCGGTCCTGTAGGGCATATTCAATCCGGGCCATATTATCTCCAATTTCAAGTTCGAACTGTCTTAAAAATTCATTGTCGGTTATTTCTACGTCTTCAATCATTGGGAGTTGCTTTTTATAGAAAAAAATAATGTTCTGTCGATGGAAAATAGGATGGGAAAAATTTTGGCCGCCAGCTGGGGCAGCTAAAGAGTGAATAAAAATATTCCCGGTTTTTTGATGTTCGGATTGCGTTCAAAGCAAATTACTACTGAAAATATCAGTTGTTACGAAACGAGTTTATAATTCTATCTTTGTATCCGTAAATTTACGAATAATCTTTGGGCTATGCCATTTTCTTCACGAAAGACTTATGAATTCTGAAAAAACGCATCTCTATTTTGTGCCCGGTTTGGCCGCGGGCAGCGAAATTTTTAAAAACATTCATCTTCCCCCAAGCTTTGAAGTGCACATTTTGGAATGGCTAATTCCGGAGCGAAATGAAAGTTTACAGGATTACGCAAAGCGAATGGCTTTTCGCGTAAAGGAAGAGAAGGCCGTTTTGATAGGCGTTTCGTTTGGGGGTGTGGTAGTGCAGGAAATGGAACGTTTTTTAAACGTAAAGAAAGTGATTATCATTTCCAGCGTGAAAAGCAGAAAAGAACTGCCGCGGCGCATGAAAATTGCCAGTCTTACGAAGGCTTACAAACTTATTCCAACAGGGCTTGTGCTAAGCGCAGACGATTTGACAAAATTTTCGGTAGGTCCCAAATCGAAAAAACGTTTGGCGCTCTATCAGGAATATCTGCACGTTCGCGACAAGAACTATTTGGATTGGGCCTTGGAAAAAATGATAACGTGGAGCCGAAAGGAAAAGGACGCAAAAATTTTTCACATCCACGGCGATCAGGATATGGTCTTTCCCATAAAATATATTGACGATTGTGAAGTTGTTAAAGGTGGAACGCACATTATGATTTTAAATAAGGCGCGGGAAATTTCAAACAAAATTGTTGAAATAATCGAGAAATAGCAACCCGGTCCTTTTAACGGCACGGGTTAAATAAGTATCTTTATTGAAAATAAATATAAGCAAAGCGACTAAGAATGGGGTGGGAAGAAATTCTTCAACCCCCTTTTTAGCCATAAAAAAATTATAAAAAAATGAAAACGATCGGCAAAGTAGGTTTGGGAGTTGCGGTTCTGGCTGTGTGTGTACTCAGCATCCACGCGGTGCAGGACGCCCCGACCGATGAAAATCTTGAAAAGAAAATCATAAACGATTATAATGTATATGCACTTCCATTGCCCGAAAAAATGGATTTTGCGGGAGAGCCTGTGCCTCTAAACAACCCCGATATCCGCGAGCGAATGGACCGCGAACTGTTGGTGAACACCTATTGGCAGTCCAATGGTTTGTTGCTTTTCAAACGGGCCAATAAATATTTTCCACAGATTGAGCCTTTGCTTAAAAAATACGGACTGCCCGATGATTTTAAATATTTGGCCGTGGCCGAAAGCGGTCTGGAATATACCAGTTCACCCGCTGGAGCGTCGGGAATATGGCATTTTATGAAGGGAACAGGTTTGGAATATGGACTTGAAATAAATGATTATGTGGACGAGCGTTACAATTTAGAGAAAGCAACGATGGTCGCCGCGGAATACTTAAAAAAATCAAAGGAACGATTTGGAACTTGGACCATGGCGGCAGCGTCCTACAATGCTGGAGTGGGTGGAATGTTAAAACAGATAAACAGACAAAAGGAAACCAGCTATTACGACCTGCTGTTGAACGACGAAACCAGTCGCTATGTATTCAGGATTTTGGCCTTAAAGGAAATTATGTCGAATCCGCAGCAGTATGGATTCAATTTTAGGGAAAAGGATTTGTACACCAACATTCCCACCTATAAAGTAAAAGTAAATACACCCGTGGAAGATTGGGCAGAATGGGTGAAGCCTTATGGCATTAATTATAAAATATTAAAGCTTCACAATCCGTGGTTGCGCGATACGTATTTAAAAAACGCCTCGGGCAAGGAATATTTTATTGAAATTCCTGAAAAGGGCTATTACCAATAAAAGCAAATTGAAATCCGTAGCTAATTTAACTACGGGTTTTTTTTCGAGGCAAGAATATCTTCGTTTTCATCTCCTAAATTAATAAGCAGGGAAATGCCGTTCAAAAAGGAATTATAATTAAGTTCAAACGAAATTTCATATTTCTCGTTGTACGGATGCAGCACTCCGCGCCGCACATCTACAATTCGTTTGGTGCCATCGATAAAAAAGGAAGTCGGAAAACCGAGGCTGTGCTTCATTATTTCTACCATGTGGTCATTCTTGTTTTCCCTTTCATCCACATACACAATATTGATTTTTTTTGAATAGTCTTTGGCTACCTTCCGGACATTTTCCTTCGTATCCCAAAAAAGAATAACAAAATCGATGTTTTTATGGTTCGCCTCCGCAATTTCATTCAGGGCCGGAATTTCCCCCACTCCGGGCGTACACCAAGAGGCATAGGTCATTAAAAAAACCGGTTTTTCAAACGTGTAGAGATCAATCTTTTTGCCCGAAAGTTTTCGAACTTTGAAATTGTCCAAATAGCTTCCGTTCACCACATTATTAATGAGCGAGTCAAATAGAAATTCGGCACGTTCAAATTCACCTTCAGCATAGGCCTTTTGCGAATTCTTCGTGTATTTTTTGATATTGTTTCCAATAGCTTGGGAAAATGGAATTCCCTGCGCAATCTGGGATTGTGCTGAAATGGAGAGCAATAAGAAAAGATAAAGTAGTTTTCTACCCATAAGCAAAAGCTTTGGGCAAAGATACGGCATTGCATTGTGGAGTAGGAAGTTATTCGACCAAGGGCTGCGATAAATCGATTAAGGTCAATAGCAGTTGGAACGGAAAGAGGTATGGTTTTTAAAAACGTCTTCCGCCGCGACCGCTGCGCCCGAATTGCTGTCGGGGTTGCCCCATTTTCTTCATTTGCTGTTTCATCATTTTGATCTGGTCGTCCAGCATATTGTGCTTGTCCAGTTTTTTGGCTTCCGCCATAAGCTGTTCGGCTTCCCTTTTACGGTTTTTTGTCATCGCGATGCCTGCCAAGTTTAACTTAGTCATGGCCATGTCTGCTGACATGTTTAGGCCCAATTTTTCAGCCTTTTTAAAATATTTTTCGGCTTCAATCATATTGGTCTGCGACACCATTAGTCCGTTTAGATAATTATAATATCCTTCTTGTTTGCGAACCAAGGAAGCGCTGGGGTCCTTGATTTTGTCGAGCCACTTTTTGGCGCCGGCAAAATCCTGTTTTCGAAGACGGAGGAAGGCCAACAAAATGATTTCATTTTTAAAATATAGAAAAACGAAAATCAACGATAGCAAAATGAGCATAATCCCGTTGCCGATATTGGTTTCGGTAAATTGCCAAACAGCCGCGCCAAGAACCAAGGCGGCTAAAATTATTTTTATGTTTTTATTGAACATGGGCGTATTTTAATCAGGGCTGCAAAGGTATAAAAACTTAATGCTTTTTGGAAGAAATTCAATTTTGGAAAGCTGTATTTTTTGTGGTATATCTAAAAATCGATACTTTTTTATTCACATTTTAAAGGGTTTCCGAGCCACCAAAAAAATATTCAAAAAGGTTTGCGCAAGTAAAAACTTGTTGTATTTTTGCACCCGACTTTGACGAAAGGTCAACCAAAACAAGGATATTACAGAAGTTAAAGAATACTATAATGAGCAAAAGAACATTCCAGCCATCGAAAAGAAAGAGAAGAAACAAACACGGTTTTAGAGAGCGTATGGCTTCTGTAAACGGAAGAAAGGTATTGGCTGCCCGCAGAGCGAAAGGCAGAAAGAAATTGACCGTTTCTTCTGAAGCCCGCCACAAAAAGTAATGTTGATAAAAAATATATAAAAAGGTGTTGTTTACCCAAGCAACACCTTTTTTTTATACCCTAATGCGCCGTAAATTTGCGGCACCCAAAAAATAAAAAAATGCCAAAAAATCCTTCCATCAAATCTGTTCTAATAATCGGCTCGGGCCCAATCGTTATAGGCCAAGCCTGTGAATTCGACTATTCCGGGTCCCAATCGTTGCGTTCCCTGCGCGAGGATGGAATAGAGACCATTTTGATAAACAGCAATCCGGCCACCATTATGACCGATCCCTCCATGGCCGATCATATTTACCTGTTGCCCCTCACCACCAAATCAATCATAAAGATTTTAAAGGAGCATCCGCAAATTGACGCCGTATTGCCGACCATGGGTGGGCAGACCGCCCTAAATCTTTGTATTGAGGCCGATGAAAAGGGAATTTGGAAAGATTTTGGGGTAAAATTGATTGGGGTTGATATCAGCGCCATCAATATTACGGAAGACCGGGAGGAATTTAGGGAGCTTATGGAAAAAATTGGTGTGAAAATGGCGCCACAGGCAACGGCCAATTCCTATCTTCAGGGGAAGGAAATAGCCCAGCAATTCGGGTTTCCATTAGTGATCCGTGCTTCCTACACCTTGGGCGGCGCCGGCGCATCCATAGTTTATAGAGAGGAAGATTTTGACGCGCTGCTTTCGCACGGCCTCGAAATTTCCCCCATTCACGAAGTAATGATCGACAAGGCCATGATGGGCTGGAAGGAATATGAGCTGGAACTGCTTCGCGATAAAAACGACAATGTGGTCATTATTTGTACCATCGAGAATATGGACCCAATGGGAATCCATACCGGCGATTCCATAACCGTTGCACCGGCGATGACCTTAAGCGACCGTACGTTTCAAAGAATGAGGGATATGGCCATCCACATGATGCGCAGCATTGGCGATTTTGCGGGCGGTTGTAACGTTCAGTTCGCAGTGAGCCCCGATTCGGAAGAAGAAATTATTGCCATTGAAATAAATCCGCGTGTCTCCCGATCATCGGCTTTGGCGTCGAAGGCCACGGGATATCCCATTGCCAAGATTGCCACCAAACTCGCCATCGGCTATACCTTGGACGAATTGAAAAACCAGATTACAAAATCTACTTCAGCCTTATTTGAGCCAACCTTGGATTATGTAATCGTAAAAATACCACGATGGAATTTTGACAAATTTGAAGGGTCAGACCGCACGTTGGGCCTTCAAATGAAATCGGTGGGCGAGGTAATGGGCATCGGCCGTTCCTTTCAGGAAGCGCTGCACAAGGCAACACAATCCTTGGAAATCAAGCGAAACGGAATTGGCGCCGACGGGAAAAGTTATTCCAATTATGAACAAATTCTCGAAAAACTCAAAAACGCAAGTTGGGACCGGGTTTTTGTGATTTATGATGCCATCCAAATTGGAATTCCGTTGAGCCGAATTCACGAAATTACCAAGATCGATATGTGGTTCCTGCGCCAATATGAAGAATTGTTTCTTTTGGAGAAGGAAATTTCAAAATATAATTTAGACACGCTGCCGCGGGAACTGTTGCTGGAAGCGAAACAGAAAGGCTATGGCGACCGTCAGATAGCGCATATGTTGAAATGTTTGGAAAGCCAGGTTTATAAAAAACGGGAAGAAATGAACATTCAACGTGTCTATAAATTGGTAGATACCTGTGCTGCCGAATTTAAGGCTGAAACACCTTATTATTATTCCACTTTTGAAAATGAAATGCACTTGTCCGGCGAAGCTCCAAAAGCGGAAAATGACAGCGTGGTTACCGACAGGAAAAAAATTATCGTCCTCGGTTCGGGCCCAAATCGAATTGGACAGGGCATCGAGTTTGACTATTGCTGTGTGCACGGCGTTCTTGCCGCTGCGGAATGTGGTTATGAAACCATTATGATCAACTGCAATCCCGAAACCGTTTCCACCGATTTTGATGTGGCGGACAAACTTTATTTTGAACCTGTTTTTTGGGAGCATATCTACGACATTATTCGGCACGAAAAGCCCGAAGGCGTAATCGTTCAATTGGGCGGGCAGACCGCTTTGAAGTTGGCCGAAAAACTAGACCGATATGGAATTAAAATTATTGGGACTACCTATAAATCATTAGACCTGGCCGAAGACCGCGGCAGTTTCTCTACACTGCTAAAGGAAAACAACATTCCCTATCCAAAATTTGGCGTTGCCGAAACTACCGAAGAGGCATTGGCGCTTGCGGATGAACTCGATTTTCCGTTGTTAATTAGGCCTTCCTATGTGTTGGGAGGACAGGGAATGAAAATAGTAATCAACAAAAAGGAATTGGAGGCACACGTGGTCGATCTTCTTCGAAAAATCCCTAACAACAAACTGCTCCTCGACCATTATCTGGATGGTGCCATTGAAGCCGAAGCCGATGCCATCTGTGATGGCGAGAATGTTTACATTATTGGAATAATGGAACATATTGAGCCCTGCGGAATCCATTCGGGCGACTCAAACGCAACCTTGCCGCCCTTCAATATTGGGGAATACGTGATGCAACAGATTAAAGATCACACCCACAAAATTGCCAAGGCGCTGAATACAGTTGGCTTGATCAATATCCAATTCGCCATAAAGGACGATATGGTTTATATTATTGAAGCCAATCCGCGCGCATCTCGAACTGTGCCCTTTATTGCCAAAGCCTATGGCGAGCCTTATGTGAACTATGCCACTAAAGTGATGTTGGGCCACAACAAACTTTCCGATTTTAACTTCAATCCAAAATTGGAAGGATTCGCCATTAAACAACCCGTGTTCAGTTTTAACAAATTTCCGAACGTTAATAAGCAATTGGGGCCCGAAATGAAGAGTACCGGAGAGAGCATCCTGTTTATCGATAGTTTGAAGGACGATGCTTTTTATGATTTGTATGCACGCAGAAAAATGTATTTGAGCAAATAGTCGCCCAAAATCCAATCAAAAACTAATTTTTATTTTTTTTTCGTAAATTAGATTACCTGCCCAAAACATTGGTTTATGAAAATAATTACCCTGTGTCTATGTTTTTTTACAATAAATATACTCTGCTCGCAGAATATAGTTGAAATCGCGTGGGGTCAGGGAACCAATGAATCGGTAGCCAGCCCCACCATTGAAATTGGCGAAACCGTGCGCTGGGTGTGGGCTGACGCTTCTTCCAAAACAGTCACCAGCCTTCCCAATGGCGCGGAAAATTTTGATAGTGGAAGTTTAAAGGGCGGAAACCAATCGTTTTCCTATACTTTTTTAAAACCGGGCGTTACGGACTATCAAAACGAATCCAATCCAGCTTTGCACGGCCGCATAACGGTGATGGCCAAACTTTCCGCAGAGGAAAAATTCCTTAAAAATTTAAATTTCTTTCCCAATCCCGTTAAAAACGAGTTATATATTTCGTCTATTCTCAAAATTGATAGCTACCAAATTTACAATGTGTTGGGAACCTTGGTTTCGGAAGGAAAGGGCACCAACACTTTGACCCAAGTAGATATGTCGCGCTTGAACAGCGGCTTGTATTTTGTGAAGGTAACCTCCAATAACTTGCAGACCACTTTAAAAATTGCCAAAAAATAGTTTTCGAAAAGAGACCTATTTTTTACTTTTTCAATTTTGGTTAAAATGTGGCGAGGGAATTTTATCTACCTCCGTTATAAAATATTTGGTTTCTCCCCAAATGGCAAGTGTTGCATACCGTTCCACATAGTGCAATTTTACGTAGCCCCCTTGATATTCCTTAAGTTTTTCTATAACCTCTTTTTCCTGATCCAATACCGAAAAGGAAAAAATCTGGGCACCACTGATTCCCTGGCTTAATTCACCTTCCCAAGTTTTTACCAACACGCCGCGGTGGCTGAACTTAATGAGTTCGCCAGCACGTGTGCCCTCGCTATAGGGAACGTAATATACGAATGCGACATAGCCCAAATAAATCAGCAAAAGGCTTCCCAAAAATATTGCAAGTACTTTTTTCATTTAAGTTCAATTAACGGTTTCGTTGTTTTTCAACAGGTTGCTGTCGATTGTCTTACTGGCGATGGCGCCCAGTTTGCGTAGTTTCTCGACCCTTTTTACCAAATTTCCTTTTCCTTCCAACTTCACCAGCGCTGCATCAAAGGAACCCTGTACCGTTCCCATTTGCCTTTTTATTTTATGGAGCTCTTCCAAAAGGCCTACAAATGCGTCATATAATCGGCCGGCTTCCGTGGCTATTTCCAGCGTATTTCTTTTTTGATTGTCATTCTCCCACAGGTTTTCCACCAACCGCAAGGCCGCCAAAAGGGTAGAGGGAGTAACGATCATTACCTTTCTTTTAAAAGCTTCTTGATACAGATTTTTTTGATGGGCAACGGCAATCGCGAAGGCGGGTTCAATGGGAACGAACATAAAAATGGTGTCTGGGCTTTCGTTAATGGCGTGATAATATTTCTTTTCGCTCAGCGTAAGAATGTGTTTCTTTATGGAATCGATATGTTTTTTTAGGTATTGTTGCTTTAAATTCTCGTCCTCCTCTGAAACATAACGTTCAAAATCGGTCAAGGAAACTTTACTGTCTATGATCATTTTTTTTCCATCGGGCAGGTGGATGATCACATCGGTCTGCAGCCGTCCGCCGTCCGGATTTTCATGGCTATCTTGAATGGTGTATTCCCGACCTTTTTCGAGGCCTGATTCCTCCAGCACCCGCGAAAGGATCATTTCTCCCCAGTTTCCCTGAATTTTTGAATCGCCTTTCAATGCTTTGGTCAGGTTATCGGCCTCTTGGCTGATTTTTATATTCTGCTCGTTCAAAAACTGAAGTTGTTTGCCCAACTCGGCGTGGCTTCGCACAAAATCCAAATTGTTCTTCCCGACCTTTTCCTCAAAATCCTTGATCTTTTCGTTTAAGGGCTTTAAAATGTTTTCGATATTTTTTTTGTTTGTGTCCGTAAATGCTTCGGTTTTGTCCATTAAAATTTTGGTGGCCAGATTTTCAAACTTCTCTTTAAAATCTCTTTCAAAATTTAGGAATCGTTCCTTTTCCTTTTCGAGCTCTGCCGAGAGTGAATTATATTCGGCCGCCTGTTTTGAGCGCTCAATATTCAATTGTTCCTTTTCTGCCCTCAACTGTTCCTTTTCTGAATTTAATTCGGCATTGTGAGCGTCCAATTTTTGCAACTGCGCCAAGGCTCCGGACAACCGTTCCTCCAGTTTTCCGGTTTCCGATTTATTTTTAAGTCGGGCAAAGGTGTTTCCTATGAACGTTCCTATTAAAAGGAAAACAACGGCAATGGCAAGCAAAAGAAAAATATCGTTCAACGTAAAGAAGTTTAGGGTAAAAAAGAGGTTTAATATAATTTTTGACTAAGGTTAAAGATAAGAAGTTCTGCTAATAACGACGGGCGCAAAGCCGAAAATAAAGCATCAATCCTTAATAGTGAAACGGCCTGTTTTTGGGTCGAATGCGATGGTTTCCTTTGGAAAGAGCGCTTCAAATTTTCCTGCTTCAATCAGTTTGCACGGTTCGTCAAAATAGGTTCCCCCTGCGGCCATTACCAACATTTTATCGGCAAGTTGGATGGCCAAATCAATTTCGTGGGTCGAAAATAGAATGGTTTTGCCAGTGTGTAGGGCCAAATTTTTTAAAAGTTTCAACACATAGGCCCGATGGTAAATATCCAAATGCGTAGTGGGTTCATCCAGGATAATCAAAGGAGTATCTTGCGCCAACGCCCTTCCAATGGCAACCCGCTGCATTTGCCCATCGCTCAATTCAAAACACTTTTTGTTGGCGAGCGCCGTAGTTTCCGTAGCGCGAAGAGCCGAGGTAACGGCCATTTTGTCGTTCGCAGCGAGCGATCCGATCCAATTGGTATAGGGTTGCCTGCCCAAGGAAATAAATTCTAAAACCGATAGGTTTTTTGAAGCCGGTGGTTCGGTAAGTACTACGCTGAGCTGCGTGGAGAGTTCCAGCGACGAAAGCGCAATGGTTTTTTTACCATTAATGAAAATGGACCCGTTCAGCGGAGGTTGCATAGCAGTTAAGGTTCGCAGCAGCGTAGATTTTCCGATGCCGTTTGGCCCCACCAGGCCCACCAATTCACCCTTGGCAATGGCAAAATTCACATTTTCTGCAACGGAAATCTTACCTTTTTTGTGGCAATAACCTACCTCCAAGGCTTTGGCTTCCAAGATGCTATGTTTCACATTGCTTTCCATCCTAAAAAAGAAGTTTTCGCTTTCGAACCAATAGCCAAATAACCACGGGAGCCCCGATTAAAGAGGTGATTGCATTGATCGGTAGAGTATATTCACTAAACGGAAGCTGCGCCACCGTATCGCAAACCAGCATCAACAGACTGCCGCAAACCAGTACGGCCGGTATTAAAACCAAATGGTTTGCGGTTTTAATAATTTGTCGGACCAAATGGGGCACTGCAAGTCCCAAAAAGGCGATGGGCCCCACAAAGGCCGTTACGCCACCGGCAAGCAGGCTCGTAGCCAATATAACGATCAGGGTTGTTTTTTTTAATTGAAGTCCCATGCTTTTTGCATAATTTTCTCCCAGCAGCAAGGCGTTTAAGGATTTTCCGCTTAAAATGCTTAAAACCATTCCTATCAAAAAACATCCAAACATTATAAAAACAGCTTGCCACGATTGGTTTCCCAAACTTCCAAAGGACCAAAAAATATAGTGTCGCAACTGTTCCGCATCGCTAAAATAGGATAGCACGGAGACCACCGCCGTCGTGACGCTGCCGAACATTAACCCTATAATCAAAATGGCCATGGTGTCCTTAATTCTTAGCGTTACCGCCAAAACTGCCAGCAACACCAAAAAACTCCCCAGAGCGGCTGCTATCACCAAACTCCACGGACTCAGCAGCGCAGCTCCCAATATTCCTCCGAATGTACCTGCACCCAGAATGAGAAAGGCCACGCCCAAACTGGCGCCACTGCTCAACCCGAGCACAAAAGGCCCAGCTAATGGGTTTCGAAACAGGGTTTGCATCAACAAGCCCGAAACCGACAAGGCTCCCCCGGCGATTAGGGCCGTTAGCGCCTTTGGCAATCTATAATCCATTAAAATGTAGCGCCAGCTTTCCTTTGAGGCCCCTTTTCCAAAAAATTCAGAAAAAATTTCATTAATGGGAATGGAAACAGAGCCGATGCTTAAGTTCACCAAAAAAATGGCCAGCAACAGCACAAAAAAGAGCACGAAATACAATCGATATGTGGCTGTTGTCTGCATTAATTTAATTTGTCAAAAAAATAAAGCTCCCGATCGGGAAATAGCTCTGGGTGCAATATCTGAATATGGTCCTTTAAAACCAAATCGGGACGGTTTGGCGCCAATTCAAAATAAATAACGCCTCCGGTGGCACCTTTTTTTAGACTATAGGAATAGATTTTTTTTTGCTTGAACGCCTTAAAATGGGTGTACACAGGATTGGCCTTTTCCATTTCCGCCAAACTGGTGAATTGACCCGGACCAATCCAAAATTCGGCATCTTGGCCTTTTTCAAGCACCGATTCCAAATTTAACGAAAGCCCACCGGTTCCTTTTTCATCTTCCCACAAATAGCGGCCGTGGGCATCGGCAATAAACTGGGCGCTCCAGCTGCCGCCTTGGGGCATATACCAAACATCGCGATAGAGCGCCCCACTCAAAACAGTGGGAATTTTAGAGGTAGCCGCCGCACGGTTTTTTGCCGCGTTATATTCCCGCTCGATTTCCCTGAAAATACTGTCGGCCAAATGGTCCTTTTTATAAAGTGCCCCGAAAAATTTGATCCATTCCGCTTTTCCCAAAGGCGAGGTTTCGGTCCAATCGGAATTATAGAGAACCGGAATTCCTGCTTTTTGAACGGTGGAATAAGCCGGATTGTTTCCGTTGACCGCGAAACCCACTAAGGCGTCGGGCCTTAAATTAATGAGTACCTCGGGATTGATGGTCTCATTTTTTCCGAGTTCGGTTATTTTTCCATTGCCGATGCGCTGCCGGATTTTTTCAGAAGAGATTAAATTCAGGTTCGCAAAACCCACCAAAGTTTCCGTTTCGCCCAACATTTCCAGAGAAGGAATGTGGGTGGTGGAGGTGAGGGCAATCCGCGAAACGGGGATAGAAATTACGGCGTCAAATTTTTCGTTTTCCGGAAGTTTTCCATCCTCTTCCAACAGTGCGTAGGTAAAGACATCCTTACTTCCGGGCCACGGATTTTTTAGGGTAACGGTTTTATAGCCTTCAAACGATTTTAGCGCAAAACCCGTGGCATATTTAATGCTCGAGGTCGTATCTATTGGCAAGCCTGCTTGGGTTTTTTCGGGAGTTGCGCGATTTCGGCAAGAAACCAACAGGGCGAAAAACGCAAGAATGAAAAGTGTTTTTTGCATCCTCAAAAATAAAGGTTTTGTTTGGGTGTGCTAATATATAAATCCTATTTTTGCGTTGAATTTTGGTGAGCAATTTTCCGTGTTGAAAAAAGCTCTTAAAAGGGAAATAGGTGAAAGACCGAAAAACCAATTTTTAAATTGGCCTTTTTTACGCTTAAAGCCTATGCTGTTCCCGCAACTGTAAGTCGTCCCCAATCGGGAAGCGTATTCTTCAAAACCACTGTTCGCCTTGGCGGATGGGAAGGTAGCGCAAAAGACAAGCCAGGAGACCTGCCAATTTTAAACAAATAACCATCAAACTTTCGGGATAAAGGTTGGGCGTATGAAAAATAGGTTACCGTTTTTTGTTTTTTTAATGCTTCTGTGCACCGCCACGGCCACGGCCCAATTGGACAGTATTCAGCATTTGCCCGAAGTAGTACTGACCGATTCAAAACTCGTCCATTTTTCCAAAGGTTTTAAACTTCAAACCATATCAGATACGCTGGTGGAGCGCAATGGTAGTTCCCTCACCGAAACTTTGCGGTTCAATTCGGTTATTTATTTTAAGGAAAACGGTTTTGGAATGGTTTCCTCTCCATCCTTTCGGGGAACGAATGCCTCCCAGACCGCGGTAATTTGGAATGGAATCAATATCAATTCAGTGTTTACGGGGCAAACGGATTTCAACACCCTTTCCCCGGCAAACTACAGTGAAATTGCCATTCGCAGCGGCGGGGGCGCGGTGCAATATGGAAGCGGGGCCGTGGGCGGAAGTATCCATCTAAATGACGGCTATACCTTCAAAAAATTATCCCAAACACATTTGGGCCTGGATTTTGGAAGTTTCGGCACCATTGGCGGAAACGCCCGAACCACCCAAACCTGGGGCGACCATTATTTAAATATTGGAGTTAATTTTACGGCTTCCGAGAATGAGTATGACTACATCGGAAAGAACAGAAAAAACGAACACGGGTTTTTTTCAAGGTTTACTGCCAAGATCAACGAGGCCCGGCGATTGCAGCGGGGCGTTGCCACTTGGAATTCCGAATATTCCTATAACCGAAGAAACTTTTCGGGAAGTTTGACCACTCTTGGAAAGGATGCCTATGTGGATGTAGCTACGAGAAATCTCTGGCAGGTACGGCAAAAATTTGGTGATTTTCAATTAAAAGGAAGCGTGGCCCATTTGTTTGAACAGTATAATTATTTTCCGGATAGTGAAAAACCAACGAGCAGCGGCGGAAAGGCAAATACATTTGTGGGGGTCATTGAAAGTGAAGTGGTACTTCAGAAAAAAATTCGCCTTCTTGGGAAAGTGGAATATAACTACGTTTCCGCAGAAGGCAGTCAGATAGGTCAGAATTCCCGGCCCACGTTGGCCGCAGTGCTGTTGATGAACCATAAATTATCCGAAAAATTCAATTATGGAGTAAACCTTCGGCAAGAATTTTTGAACGAATTCGACAATCCATTGCTCTTTTCCGCGGATGCGAACTATTTATTTTCCACAAATTACGCCCTTCGTATAAATGGTTCCAAGAATTTTAGAGTGCCAACCTTTAACGATCTATATTGGTATGCCGGCGGAAATATCGATTTAAAACCCGAAACCTCCTACCAGCTCGAACTGGGGCAGGAATTTTCGGTTGGCGAACTAAAGGCCGATTTGGCGGCATATTTTATAAAATCGGAAGATTTAATTAAATGGGTTCCGGGCAATGGCGGGCTGTGGCAGCCACATAATATCGCTGAAAGCCGAAATTTTGGAGTCGAGTTGGCCTTGGGCTATTATTTAAAAATTAACGACCGTCATGCTTTCGATTTCAGCGCGAACTATTCCTACACCGAAGCCGAGGATTTGCAAAAAAAGAAGCAACTTATTTACGTTCCCAACCACAAAGCTACCGGCAGCATTGAATATGCCTTCGGCTCATTTTCGGTTTATGTTCAGGGGTTGTTCAACGGGCGGGCCTATACCACCACCGATAATTCGGAGTGGGTAGATGCCTATGCCATTTTCAATATTGGGGCGCAGTTTACGTTACCATTAAAACCGACACTTACATTGGGAGGGCGAATTAAGAATTTGGGGAATGTTTATTATGAAAACGTAGCATATCGCCCCATGCCTTCTCGAAATTTTCAAATATTTTTAAACTTTAATTTTTAACAAGAAAACAATGAAGAAAACAATTTTATTGGGCTTTACAGCCTTGGTTTTTTTAGCCTGCAGCAAAGATGATGATAACCCCGATACCTATTTGCCACCGGCATTTGAAAAGGGAATTTTGGTTACCAATGAAGGTCCCTTTAACAACGGAAGCGGTAACGTTACCTACATTTCCAATGACTATGCTACCGTGGCCCAAAATATTTTTAAGGCGGTAAATGGCTACGATTTGGGCAATATTGTTCAATCAATGGGATTTCAGGATGAGAATGCCTACATCGTGGTGAGCAATTCCAAAAAAATAGAGATTGCGAACCGCTATACTTTTGAAAGCGTGGACTCCATTATCTCGGGCCTAACCAACCCACGCTATTTTGCTTCCGTCGGAAACAAAGGTTACGTGAGCGATTGGGGAGACCCAAATGATTATACCGACGATTATTTGGCAGTGGTGGATTTGCGTACCAATGACATTGCGGCGACCATTCCCGTGGCTTTTGGCCCGGAACGCATGGCGGTCTCCAATAATAAAGTTTATGTAGCCCATCAGGGAGCTTATGGCCAGAATAACTTAATCAGCGTAATTTCCGGCGCTTCGGTTGAAAAGACCATCACCGTGGGCGATGTACCGAACTCGCTGGTTGCGGACGGAAATTTTCTATACGTGCTTTGCGGCGGAAATCCGGTTTATACGGGTTCTGAAACTGCCGGATCCTTGGTGAAAATCGACATGGCCACAGGGCAGGTAGCGCAGACCTTTACCTTTGGTGTTAACCAACACCCGAGTAGCCTAACCATGGACGGCACCAAGTTGTATTATAATTTGGACGGAAAGGTCTATCAATTGAACTCTTCCGCAATTACCCTTCCGGGGACTGGTATTATTGACGGATTCTTTTATACGCTTCAGGCGAAAAACGGCCTATTGTACGCCACGGATGCGAAGGATTTTGCAAGCAGAGGTTCTTTATTTGTTTTCGATTTGGCCACCAATCAACAATTGCAGGAAGTTGAGGTTGGCATCGTTCCGGGCGGAATCTATTTTAACGAATAGGCCAATTTAAAACTTAAACAGAAAGGATCTCTTAAAAACAATTTCTTTAAGAGATCCTTTTTTTATTTCGATAAAATCAAAAGTTTAATTTCCGATCATTTTTCCATCAATTGGGGAAGTTGCCTTACTATCTGATAGTTCCTTTAAAACTTTAAAATCGCGTTTTCCCGGAAAGGGCCTTCCGGCAATTTCGGAAAGTGCCGCCGCGAGCAGCGGTTCATTTTCATCACCCAATTCGCCCAAATTGAAATAGTCTTCCTTTAAACGTATTTGGGGAAAAAGCCCATCCACAAAATCTGTTTTTCCGGCAGCGTTTGCGGTTTTAAAAACCAAGGGCAACATAGCGTAATAGTGCGAGGGACTGGCCTGCTGTCTGCTAAACAGTGGCGCGGGCGCGTCATAAAGCAGAAAGGATGCCTGGAATTTTCCCGTGGTAGTATCGCCAACCTGCACCGTGTTTATATACGGATCGAGCCCATTAATAACCAGTTCGCTTGCAGATGCCGTGCGACGAGTGGTTAAAACGTAAATATTGTTCAAATTAAGGCTGTTTATGGTCGAACCATTGCTGAGGTTGCCGTCAAAAAGTCCGTCGGAGGCATTGGCTGCCTGCCGATCGGCGTTCCAAAATTCCTTATAAAAAACCTGGCCGTTGAATTGGCCGGTAATCATACTGGCCAAATCGGTGGCGGTTTCAACGGAGCCTCCGCCATTATAACGAAGGTCCAACACCAGGTTTGTAATTCCCTCGGCCTTAAATTGGGCGAAGGCATTGTTCAGGTCGGCTTCATAGTCGGTAATAAAGCCGTTATACATTAAATACCCAATTTTTTCGCCATTCACCGTTAGGGTTTTGGCTTTGTAAACCGGATTTTCGCTGTATTGGGTCTTGTTCAGCAGCACGGTTTCGCCGGTTGGGGTAAAGTTGGTGCCGTCATAAGTTGCCAAGCCTATGGTGTAGGTGTTTGGAGTCTGTAACTCAATATAGTTTTCGCTCGTTATTTGCTGGCCATCTATGGTCGTGAACAAATCGCCGCGCTTAAGACCGCGTGCTTCCGCATCGGTATTTGGCAGGACGTATCTCACATACCCAAAAACTTTCTCGCTATTGTCGGGATAGTAAACCAACCCGAATTCCATACCGTTGCTTAGACTAATTCCGTTCAGCGCGTCCTCAATTACCCTAAAATCGCTGTAAAGTCCGCTAAACCTATCCTGAGGCGATAGCAAATAATCAAACAATGATTCCGGAGAATCGTAATTATTTAAAAATGCATCCAGCGCACCTTGGTTCGCGAACGCGTCATTGGCCAGTTCGGGCGTATCGGCTTTGTAGAGATAATTATAATTCAGCCCGCGATATATAAAATTTTGAATATCGAGGGTAGAAGCGGGCCGGATGGTATCGTCCATATCCTCAAAACAGGAAACGGCAAGCAGCGAAAAAATGAGTAGGGGAACAAAAACTTTTCTTTTCATAAAATTTTTAATTTATGTTGCATAGCAACAACTTCCATTGAAGGGATTATATTGCAAGGGTAAAAATAGCTTTTTTTTGAAGGAAATTGGAATGAAACTTTATCGCTTCAAAATTATTTAAGCCTGAAAATCATTTTAAATACTGCATTGATTTCTAAAAGTAACAAAAGTGCAGGCAAATCGTCATTAAAAAAGAAGCCAAACAACACCAACTGAACCGACCGAAATGGAGAAGAACGATTTTATAGCCTTAGTGATGCCCTTTAAGGACAAGCTCTATCGGTTGGCAAAGCGAATTTTGGTTTCTTCCGATGAAGCTGAAGATGCGGTGCAGGAGGTTTTGCTGAAAATGTGGAAAGCACGGAACAACATAAAAAATTATAACAGTCCGGAAGCATTTGCCATTACAATGACCAAAAATTATTGTTTGGACCGATTGAAATCCAAACAGGCCTCTAATTTGAAAATTGTTCACAACAATTTCCAAACTTCGGAGAATGTTGAGAGAAGGATAGAGGCTAACGATGGGGTGGAATTGGTTTTCAAAATAATGGAAAACCTGCCCGAACAACAAAAAATAGTGCTTCAGCTCCGCGACGTGGAACAGTTTGAATTTTCAGAAATCGCGGCCATGTTGGACAGTAATGAAACGGCAATTCGCGTCGCCCTTTCCCGGGCACGGAAAACAGTTAGGGAAACGATGATAAAAAATTATAACTATGGAATCAAATAAGGTAGAAAAATTATTGACGGCCTATTTTGAAGGCAATACCAGCCTTGAAGAAGAGCGATTCTTAAAGACTTATTTTTCAAATGGACCCGTAGCGGACGAATTTTTGAAGTACCAACCCATTTTCAACGGTCTGACGGCGGCGGCCCGCGAACGTTCCACCCAGCCCTTCCATCTTTTGGAAAAAAAGCCAAGGTTTAACAAAAAATGGTGGTATCCTGTGGCAGCATTATTGGTCGTGGCCTTTGGGGTTGGCAGTTTTTACCTAGCGCAACCGCGTTATACCCAAGAAGAAAAAGAAGCCCTTGCAGCTTTTGAGAAAAGTAAAAAAGCGATGCTGCTTCTTTCTGAAAATTTGAACAAAGGCGCGGAGCAGTTGGGATATGTGAACCAATTCGGTATCGCAAAGGATAAAATTTTTGAATGAAAAATTCAATTCTAAATAAAAAAAAGAGAAATAATAAATAACAAATTTTAAAAAATAGAAATAATGAAAAAATCAGCAATACTAATGGCTCTGGTTCTTGCACCACTATTTTCTTGGGCGCAAAACGCATTTGATTCCTTTGAAAATGAAAAGGATGTGACCTCGGTAGTGGTCACCAAAAATATGTTCAAACTCTTGAGCAAAATGGATCTTAATTCTTCCGATCCCGAAGCGCAGGCCTACCTTAAAATGGTGAATGACCTCGATAATATTAAAATTTTCACCACAGATAATCCCACGGTTGCCAAGCAAATGGACGATGCGGTCTCAAAATATGTAACGGCATCCAAGAGTTTGGGCGAATTGATGCGGGTTAAAGAGGATGGCAAAAACATCAAGTTTTACAGCAAGGAAGGAAAAAACGAAAATTTCGTGAGCGAATTGTTGATGCACTTGGACGGCATGGTGGATGGCAAGCCCACGACCGTAATTATGAGCATTACCGGAAACATCGATTTGAAACAGATTTCTAAGCTTACGCAGGATTTAAAGGTGCCCGGAAGTGAACAATTGAAAAACATAGACACCAAGAAAAAACAAAAATAATGGGAACTCCGAAATATTTTTTGTTCCTGATTTTGGGCGCCATATCCCTAATTTCCTGTAATGACAAATCGTTGCAGAAATATTTGGTGGAAAAACAGGATGACGATAAATTCGTAAAAATGGATATTGCCGCAAGCCTTTTGCAGGGAAGGAAGAGCAACTTTACCGAAGAGGAAAAGGAAATCCTGAATACCATTAAAAAAGTAAATCTTGTGGCCTATCCTATCCACGATGGCGACACTGCAGACTATGAAATGGAGCGCCAAGAATTGAAAGCCATCCTGGACCAGCCTGAATATAAGGAATTGACGCGCATAAAAAGCAACCAGTGGGATGCAAGTTTGAAATACACCGGCGAAGAGGATGCCATCCATGAAGTAATCCTGTTTGCAAGCGATGATGAAAAGGGCTTTGCCGTTTTCAGGGTTCTGGGCGACAAAATGAGACCGGACCAAATGCTTAAATTAATGCAATCTGCCGAAAAGGGCGATTTGGATTTATCTAAAATTGAAGGGTTTGGACAGATTTTTAAGGATTAAGAACCCGTAATTAAAGTAAAAAAAGGCTTCCTTTAAACCAAATGGAAGCCTTTTTTATGCTTTCTTGTTTGTTAAATTCCCGTGTAACTGCCGGGGGTTATCTGCCGCATTTCCGCTTTAATACTTTCGGGAATTTCAAGCGTTTTAATAAAATTTGCAATAGTGGTTTGGTTGATTTTTTCGTTGGTTCGGGTGAGCCCTTTTAGGGCCTCGTAAGGATTTGGATAGCCTTCGCGTCTTAAAATCGTCTGGATTGCTTCAGCCACAACCGCCCAATTATTTTCAAGATCGTCCGCCAATTTTTGGTCGTTCAAAAGCAATTTGTTCAGCCCTTTTAAGGTAGATTGAAAACCGATCAGGGTGTGCCCAATTGGCACCCCAATATTGCGCAGCACCGTACTGTCCGTCAGGTCGCGCTGCAACCTGCTGATGGGCAGTTTGCCGGAAAGGTGCTCGAAAAGGGCGTTGGCTATTCCCAAATTGCCTTCGCTATTTTCAAAATCAATTGGGTTCACTTTGTGGGGCATGGCGCTGGAACCAACTTCGCCGGCTTTAATTTGTTGCTTAAAATAATCCATCGAAACATAGCTCCAAATGTCGCGGTCCAAGTCGATCAAAATGGTGTTTATTCTTTTTAAACAATCAAAAAGAGCGGCCATATGGTCGTAGTGCTCAATTTGGGTAGTGGGAAAGGAGTAGTGCAATCCGAGGGTTCCCTGTACAAACTTTTTTCCGAAGGAATGCCAATCCACCTCTGGATAGGCGACTTTGTGGGCATTGAAATTTCCCGTTGCGCCGCCAAATTTTGCGGCACTTTTCACATCGTTCATCAGGGCAAATTGTTCTTCGAGCCTTACCGCGAAAACATTAATTTCCTTGCCCAAACGGGTTGGCGATGCAGGCTGGCCGTGGGTTCGCGCCAGCATCGGCACTCCGGCCCAGTCCGCGGAAAGCGACTTTAATTTGTCCATCACCTTCTTTAAAAGAGGAACGTACACTTCGTTGATAGCATCTTTCAAGGAAAGCGGAATGGCAGTATTGTTTATATCCTGGGAAGTAAGGCCGAAGTGGATAAATTCTTTATAATCTTGAAGTTGCAAGGCTTCAAATTTTTCTTTTATAAAATATTCCACGGCCTTTACATCGTGATTGGTAATTTTTTCGGTATCCTTTATGCGAAGGGCATCTTGCAGCGAAAATTCCAGATATATACTTCGCAGCATTGGAAACTTGGATCTTTCAAAATCCCTCAATTGTGGCAGATCCAATTCAACTAGGGCAATAAAATATTCAATTTCGACCTGAACGCGGTACCTAATTAGGGCTTCCTCAGAAAAAAAAGGGATAAGGCTCGCTGTTTTGTTGGCATACCGCCCATCAATTGGGGAGATGGCTTGCAGGGAATTGGTGTTCATGGTTTGAAAAATTAAAAGCGCAAAGATACAAAACCCCGCCGAGTTAATAATGACCGATTCCAGCATGGGTTCCGTTAATGCAAAGCCAATAAAAGGAAGGTTTACGATAAGGTAAAGTTAAATTATAACCCTTGATAAACATTTTAAGAATTTGTTACGAAAAAAACCCGCTTTCGGAGACTACCTTTAATAGTGAAAAAGAAAAATAGTTATTAACCCTAAAAAAAAATGTTATGAGTACACAAAATCAATCTCAGCAACGAAATCCTCAAAATCAACAACAAAATCAACAGAGGAATCCGCAGAACAGACCCCAAAACCAACGCAATCCTGAAGAAGAGGAAGAATAGTGAAGCGTTTTAGGAAGCGACATTTGCAAATAAATGTCTGAAAAAACCCTTGATAGATTTTATGTTTCAAGGGTTTTTTTACTTTTTATGGGTTGTGGGCTAAAGTTTTCCCTTTTTGAGTTATAAAAAATACCGGTGTTATCCTATTTTCGGCCTACCGTTGAACACCTACTTCTTTCAACGGTGTATCCCTTTCGGAGCTCGCTGCACGGAAGGGATTTTTTTTATGCAGAAATAATTTCGGGAATTTTAAATTTATTTTGAATTAAAAATATAATTAAATGAGGCAATCCCAAAGTTTTACAAAGGGTACTTTAGTGGTGTTGAAAATTGTTATGAAAGAGAAAAAACTCCGATTGAAATTTATTTTGGTCGGGGTTTTTTTATTTGTTTCGCTGTTTTTTTCGGAATTCGGATGGGGCAATGCCGTGCCGCTCCTTAAAAATTTTTGAGAAATAGCTTTTGCTGCTCAGCCCAATAGCGTTCACAATTTCGGAAATGCTCAATTCGGTTTTGGTCAATAAATTATAAGCCGCATCCAGTCGCACTTTTTGCACGTAGTTGTTCACCGTGCTGCCGTAAAGTTTTTTAAAACCTTCCTGCAATTTGTTTATGTTCAAACCTGCTTCCCGCGCAAGATTTTCTACCGTGGGCACATCGGAAATATTGCTTTCTATCAAACTGGAAATATGGTTTATCTGTTTGAGTTCCGAAGAACGCAGCAAGGTTCGGTTGCCTTCTTCTTTTTTATCGTCTTGATATTGAAGGATTTGATGGCAAAGAATTTGATAGGCCAAACCCTCCAAAAAAAGTTTCCGGGTAAAATTTTCACTTTTGAATTCGATCATCTCCGAAAGTAAATCGGCTATGTTCAAGCTATAATTTCCGCTGTAATAAAAGGCGTGCATCGCTTTAATGTCCTTAAAAAGCGTTTTCAATTCCTTGTTAAGGCTTTTGAGGTCGCAGGCCATTTTTCCCTGAAATTTTTCCCTTTCAATTTCAAGACTGTTCACGGTTATTCGTTCCCCCGCCTTGAAAAGCAGGACGTGCCCATTGTGCTCGCTACTGGCCACTATGGCATTTTGATATTGCTCAATAGTGTGGAACTGATCTTCATTTTCAAAACGATGCAACAGTATGCCCGAAGCGGTATAAAGAAATTTTAATGGGTGGATGTTGTTGACCACAAAATGGATCTCAAAATCTTCATTAAACAGACAGTCGTACTGGATCAGGCCTAGGCCGCCGTCAAAATTTATTCCGCGGATGGTCCCTTCGCCCACACTTTTTGGCAAGTTTAAAATGTATTCTCCACAGTTTTCTGAAAAAGAAATTTGGAAGATTTTGGCAATATCGCGTATAACATCCTTGAGGGGAAGCGAATTTACTTGAATTGATTTCATGGCGAGGTTGTTTGTTGGCACGAAATTACTATTATGCCCACATTTTTTTTAACACATTTCATTTGATTGTTTAACTTAAAAAAAATGCCGGCTCCAAGATATTGCAAAATAGTATTTGAAACTTGGGAAATAAAAATAAAAAAAACCGCCAAAATATTATTTGAAAAAGAAGGAAGGCCTATTCGTAATATTTTCTACGTTTTTTCTTTCTTTCCAGAAAAAAGGTAAGCAACAACAGAAATGAAGAAATATAGAACACCACTTTAAAGGGACCGATAGGCCCATAGCCCAAACCCAAATAGCCTAAAATAACTGCGACTACAGCTATAAAGAAGAAGAAAATTGTCCAGGGCATAGCGTTCCGATTTTAGGTTCTAAGCCTGTCACGCTCAATGCCTTAAAGTTACAAAATCCAGATGAGTTGCATTAATAAAATTTGAACGAATGATAGCTCATTTGGATGTTTCTATGAATTTGGTCCGTCATTGGTTTGCTCCAGAAGAAGTGCTCCCTCCATAATCTCCCCCACACATTCGGGATTAAGTAAGGTTGAAATATCGCCGAGATCTTTGGTTTCCTTGGCGGCAATCTTTCTTAAAATGCGGCGCATAATTTTACCGCTCCGTGTTTTGGGAAGGCCCGAAGTGAACTGGATTTTATCAAGTTTTGCGATGGGACCAATATGTTCGGTTATAATCTGGTTTATTTCCTTGCGTAAATTTTCGTGGACACGGCTCTCCCCAATTTCCTTGAGAATTACAAATCCATACAGCGCGTTGCCTTTAATGTTATGGGGAAAACCCACAATGGCGCTCTCGGCCACGGCCGGATGTTCATTGATGGCATCCTCGATGGGTGCCGTACCCAAATTGTGCCCGGAAACAATAATCACATCGTCCACCCGGCCCGTGATCCGGTAATAACCGGTACTGTCCCGCAAGGCGCCATCGCCCGAAAAATAATGATTGGGAAAGGTAGCAAAATAGGTGTCGCGATAACGTTGGTGGTTTCCCCAAATGGTACGCGCCATTCCCGGCCACGGAAATTTTATGCACAATCGGCCACTGACCAAATTCCCTTGCAACGCTTCGCCGTTTTCATCCATCAATGCCGGCTGCACGCCCGGAAGCGGTAGCGTGGCATAAGTGGGGATCGTGGGCGTGGAATAGGGGATTGGTGAAATCATGATGCCGCCAGTTTCCGTTTGCCACCACGTGTCTACAATGGGGCAATTTTTTTTACCAATATTTTCGTCATACCAATGCCAAGCCTCCTCGTTAATGGGTTCTCCCACGCTGCCTAAAATTTTGAGCGATGAGAGATCATAATTTTCCGAAAAATCCAATCGCTCCTTTGCCAATGCCCGAATGGCGGTGGGCGCGGTGTAAAATTGATTTACCTTATGTTTTTCGACCACTTGCCAAAACCGTCCAAAATCTGGATAACTGGGGACGCCTTCAAATAATAGGGTTGTTGCACCATTGGCCAACGGACCGTACACAATGTAGCTATGGCCTGTGATCCAGCCAATATCTGCCGTGCACCAAAACACATCATTTTCGCGATATTGAAAAACATTCTTAAAAGTATAGGCGGTGAAAACCATATAGCCGGCCGTGGTATGAACCATACCTTTGGGTTTTCCGGTGCTGCCAGAGGTGTATAGAATAAATAGCGGATCCTCCGCATCCATCGCCACAGGTTCACAAACGGCACTGGCTTTGTCCAATAAGGGTTGAAGCCATTTGTCGCGGTCTTTTTTAACGGGTATCTCGGAATTGATTCGCTTTACCAGCAGCACCGTTTTCACGCCTCCGCAACTTTCCAAAGCTTCATCGACTATTGCTTTTAGATCGATGGTTTTTCCGCCACGAAAGGCGCCGTCGCTGGTGATTACCAATTTACAATCGCTGTCATTGATTCGGGTGGAAAGGGCAGTGGCTGAAAATCCGGCAAAGACTACCGAATGGATGGCGCCAATCCGCGCACAGGCCAAAAGGGAAATCGCCAATTCGGGAATCATCGGCAAATAAATGCAAACCCTGTCTCCTTTGCTCACCCCGTGTTCCAACAATACATTCGCCAATTTGCAGACCCTTTGGTGCAGTTGTCGGTAGCTGATATGTTCGGCTTTTTCAGCCGGGTCATTTGGTTCAAAAATGATGGCCGTTTTATCGCCACGCCCATAGAGATGCCGGTCAATGCAATTTTCCGTCAGGTTCAATTTTGCACCTTTAAACCACGAAACCTCGGGTTCGGAAAGGTCATATTCCAAAACTTTATCCCATCGTTTTCGCCACAAAAAATTTTCCTCGGCGATTTCCTCCCAAAAATTTTCCGGATCACGAACCGATTTTCTATATACTTGAAAATATTCTTCGAGACTTTTAATGTGGTAGTTGCTCATAATTTTAGGATTTTCGGCGCCAATTTCAGCATAACCTTAAGGGATCAGAAATATATCCAATTATGGCGAGTCCTAAAAACGAAAGGGAAATTTTTATTGTAGCGCTGCGATGGATTTAACGCTTACTGATTTTATTGCCTGAAATGGCCTTTTGTCTGGAACATTTAAACCGAGTGATTTCAGGATTTCTTTTATGAAGATGCTTTTGGCTGGTACCGCTGTTCACCCGTTTGCGCCACGATGAGGTTAAATCCAATAGGCTACCAAATAAAGCCGAAACCTCAACGTATGATAATGTAAGAACCACAGCCGAAAACATAGCATTAAAACTGGCTAAAATCAATCCCGCATTAAAAACTTTGATAACGGAATTTGAATTGACCGATAGAAATGGACAACTAATAAATATTTAAAATGAAAAGAATAATAGTAACTTCTACTGAGAACTTTTGCAAATAATGGAAGATTTGGGCTATAATTTAAAAGAATGCCAAGAACTTCTTAACTGGTACTGTAATAAGAATATGATACTTATTTCCAAATACGAACTTATTCGTATGATAAAGGATTTCAAAAAAAATGAAGATAGCGGAAATGTGCTGAACCACTTAGTTAATCCTAACTAACAAAGTAAATAATGATAGAAAAAAAAGCCAAAAAATATTATTAAGGCGTGAAGAAAAGACTCCCACCCCCTTAATTTTTTCCGTTTTTCTGTTTATAGGTGAAAGAAAATAACTGTATATCCCTCTCACACGCGCACGTATAGATCAAATTTTTTATTTATGAGGAAAAAGCTATCAATGGGCGATATGTGTTTTTCCATTTCGACAAAAGGGTAATTTTTGACAAGAGGATAATACCGATATTTTTTGGTATTTGATTAATATGAAATCTTCGGATAAATAAGGCAGAAACTAATTTAATCTTTTATAAACTTCCGTGGTTTTGGAATCATCGCCATAGCTATCATTATACGAACGGATAACTAATTTTTCGCTATTTAAAGTTATTATGTCATACTCAATAACGTAATCCTGTCCGGGAGCAACTTCGTCATAAACAATCCATTTTAGCTTGTCGTCATTAAGCTCATACCCTGATGTAAAAAAGGAAGTTTCGTCTTCACAAATGTGGGTTTCAATAATTTTATCATCGTTCGTAAACTCATAATTAGTTGCCCAATTGCACATATCGGTAACGTCAATTTCCGTTCCGTCTTCTTCCGTCATTTGGGTCAATTCGTAAAATCCAAGTATTTCACTGGAATAGTCTTTTGAAGAATCATCATCGCCAGAACAAGACACGATAATAATCGCAAGGATAAGGATAATTATTTTTTTCATTTAAAAGATTTAATTAATTGAACGAAATAAATTTATAACATTCCGTAAATATAGACTTAGTGATAGCCCAAAATACTTGCTATAAATAACTTCTTAAAATATTTTGTGAAACAAAATTTTATTGCGAAAAACAAAATATTGCATTACCTTTGCAGTAAACTATTTCAAATGCGCATAGTTACCTATAAAAGAATACAGGAGTTTTCAGAAAAACACGCTGATGCAGAAAACCCTTTAAACTTTTGGTATCATACCGTAACAGCAAAGGAATGGGATAACCTCAACGAGTTAAAGCAGGATTTTAATAGCGTTGACTATGTGGGAAACCATCGTTTTGTTTTCAATATAAAAGGAAATGATTACAGACTGATAGCCATTATTTCGTTCAATGCCAAAAAGGTTTACATACGGTTTATAGGTACGCACTCGGAGTATGACAAGATTAAGGACATTAAAAATATTTAGCAATGATACATACTGAAAAAGAATATAACGCCATCGTGGAACGTATGGAAGAACTTTTGCAAAACCCGGATAATATCGAAAACCAAGATTCAAAGGGTTATGTGGAGTTAAACCTATTGTCCGACCTTGTTGCAGATTATGAGGAGCGCAATTACCCTATTAAAAAACCCTCGCTTGTTGAGGTTATCAAATTGCGTATGGCTGAAATGGGATTGAACCAAAAACGTTTATCGGAACTTTTGGGAGTAAGTACATCGAGAGTAAGCGAATACCTTACGGGGAAAAGTGAGCCACCTCTAAATGTAGCAAGAGATATAAGCAAAAAACTTAGTATTGATGCTTCTATTGTCTTAGGGGTATAATTTAATACACTAAATAAAAACGTATGAAAATAAAAAGAGGGCAACCAGTACGGAAACCCTCTTTTTGTTGTTCAAATGATTACACAGGCAACGTGTAAACAGTTTCAAAGATACGGATTTTTAAACCTCTTTTTGAATTGAAATTAATAGGCAGTTGAGGTTAAAAATAATTTACCATACAAAAATCGTACAAATCTATAAACGAAAAAACCGCAAACCCTTTATTTATAAGTGTTTGCGGTTTAATTAAGCGGAGAAAGAGGGATTCGAACCCCCGGAGGTGTTACCCTCAACAGTTTTCAAGACTGCCGCAATCGACCACTCTGCCATTTCTCCATTAGCGGGGGCAAATATAATAAGCTTTTTTTAATAATCCATTTCTTTTTTGAGGTTTTTGTTTAATAGCATAATAGCTGGGTTTTTACAAAGAATTGTCGTTTGCCGATTGAATGTTGCGCTGTTTTTTGGACGGATTTCTACCTTCATTTTGGGGTGGCGATGGTACTCTTTTATAATCCATTTAAAATAAAACAAATCAAAGTTTAGCGTATAAGCGTTTCGGAAATGGAACGGAAAAACAGTTTTGTCCCAAACCTATTACTTTCCGATTTTTCCATTTCGCAGTAAACTTTTGGAAATGGAGTTCGCCAACATCGGCTTCTCCCGTAAAAGAGAAGGCGGTAAAAGTTCCAAACTTTTATCGTTATTTTTGCCAATATTATTTTGATTTATTTTCAAGAATGATCTCAAATACTATCGAAAAACTGCAATGGCGCTATGCCACAAAAAAGTTTGACAGCCGCAGAATTCTCTCTGAGGAAAAATTGAATATTTTAAAGGATACATTTAACCTTACCGCAACTTCGTATGGGTTGCAACCGTTAAAATTAGTGATTGTTAGCAATCAAAAAATAAAGGAGCAGCTGATGCCGCTTACCTATAACCAAGCACAAGTTCGCGATGCCTCGCACGTTTTGATATTTTGTATTGAAAAAAATATCGATTCCCAGTTTATCAGCGAACATTTTAAAAGGGTGGAGGATGAACGCCAAACGCCCCGTACCATTCTGGAGCCATTTGAAAAGGCGTTGATAAGCAATTTTTCTAAAAAGGAAGCGCACGAAATCCGCCATTGGATGTCCAACCAACTCTACCTAACCTTGGGCGCGCTATTGACCGTTTGCGCCATGGAAAAAATTGATGCTTGCCCGATCGAAGGCTTCGAGCCCGAAAAGTATGACCAACTTCTCGGTTTGGAGGAAAAAAGTTTGGAGTCCGTCATCGTCCTGCCCGTTGGCTATCGTGATGAATCCGATTTCTTTATAAACCTAAAAAAAGTCCGACGCGGCGTTGAGGAGCTGGTGGTTAATATTGACTAAAATCTGGTCTCTTTCAAATTTTGCATTTTCTTAAAAGGGGCTGTTAAGGATTTCCTATATTTTATTTTACAACTTAAAATTGCCCGCTGAATGCTTCGGTTTGGTATTTATCTTGATGCAATAGCACTGCCAAAATTTAATTTTTAATTTAAATCTTTTTAAAATGAAAACACTAATACTGGCGTGTGCAGTGGCCTTTTCAGTATCGGGCTGCCACGCCCAAGAAAAAAGGGAAGCCTCCGCAAATCTTGATGCCGGCAAAGATTCCAGGTCCGAAATCAAAAATGAACCGCGCGGCACTTGGAAGGTAAACAAGGAAGTGGATGAGAACGGAAACTTGGTCCGTTATGATTCTATCTATACCTATTCGTATGGAACGGTTAATGGAAAGGAAATTCCACAAAAAGAAATGGACAGTGCTCTGGCCTCCTTTCAGAAGTTTATGCAGCAACGGATGCCAAAGGCATTTTCAAACGATGAATTTTCGCCGTTTTTGTCGGATTCCATAAACGGAAATTTTTTTGAAAAAGACTTCTTTAAAAATAATTGGGAAGAATTTTTTCCAGAAATGCAGGAGCAGTTAAGGCGAATGGATTCATTGCACGAACAATTTTTCAAACAGGCCCAACCGGGTCTGTTTCCTCCGGAAGAATCGAAGCAAAGAATTTAATGGATCGCGCGGTTGAAAATGCAATCCGCTAGCCCCGTCGCAAATGACGGGGTTTTTTATATGCTTTTTTGGGCTTTTTTTTAAGGGCCTCAAGGTGTATCTTTGAAGCGGAAAACCAAAAACAAACTGCTTTTGGAGTGAAGAGGTAAGGCCGTCCTTAAGCAGAAATCAAAAATAGAATTTAAGCAAGAAAAAAATGCCCGGATTTGAAATTTTTGGCGCGGAGGAGCGCGAACAGGTAAACGAAGTTTTGGAAACTGGAGTGTTGATGCGCTATGGTTTTGACGGTGTTCGCAACAACCGTTGGAAAGCAAAGGAATTTGAGAATGCTTTTGCCAAAAAAATGGGCGCGGACTATTGCCAATTGGTTTCCAGCGGAACTGCCGCGTTAACGGTGGCCTTGGCCGCCGCGGGCATAGGTTCGGGCGACGAGGTTATTATACCTACATTCACTTTTGTGGCCAGTTTTGAAGCCATTTTGGCAGCTGGGGCTGTGCCCATTTTGGTGGACATTGATGAAACGCTGACTTTAAATCCATCGGCAGTTGTAGCGGCAATTACTTCGAGAACAAAGTGCATAATGCCCGTACATATGTGTGGCTCAATGGCCGATTTGGATGCATTGAAATCGATTTGCAAAAAACATAATCTCATTCTTTTAGAGGATGCCTGCCAAGCGCTTGGCGGGAAATATAAAGGAAAACCGCTGGGGAGTATTGGCGATTTGGGCTGTTTTTCGTTCGATTATGTAAAAACCATTACCTGTGGCGAAGGTGGGGCAGTAATTACCAACAATAAACGATTTGCACAGAATGCCGATCATTACCAAGATCACGGCCACGATCATATTGGGAAAGATCGCGGAGCAGAAGGCCATCCATTTTTAGGCTATAATTACAGGATATCGGAATTGAATGCCGCCGTAGGCCTTGCGCAACTTGGAAAATTAGATGGAATTCTTGAAACCCAAAAACAAAACTACACCTTGCTTCGCCGAACGTTGGAAACCGTTCCAAATATTACTTTCAGAAAAGTACCTGAAGGTGGCGAGGAAAATTATTCTTTTTTAAATTTCTTCCTTCCCACCGAGAATGCCGCCCAAAAAGCTCATAATGCTTTAACTGCTGCAGGAATTGACGGATGTTTTTATTGGTACACCAACAATTGGCACTACATAAAGGGATGGCACCATTTAAAAAATTTAAAATCCCTCGGAAAGCTTTCCTCAGAAATAAAAGGACAGATGCAAGATTTAAATGCAACCGATTTTTCCAGAAGTGACGCCATTATGGGCCGAACCATTTCCGTGCTTATAAAAATTGGTTGGTCTCAGGAGCAGGTGAAAGAACGCGCTTTGAAAATGAAAAAAAGTCTTTCCTCCATTTAACAAAAAATAGGGTTATAGTTTTAAAAGATAACCTTTTATCCATTTTTATTTTCCCCATAACGAAAAAATCCATTCCTCGCGAAAAGTGAGGTGTGAAGTACCTAAATTTACTAAAAAATAGTTCGGATATTTAAAGGAATGGGTTATGAAAATGCTATTGTTTTTTTCAATTTTATTATGGGCTTTCGTGGCAAATTCACAAGTAGGGATTGGGACGACAGCTCCAAATGCGCAATTGGACATTCGCTCCAGTTCACAATCGTCCCCTGCCGCAATTGATGGAATTTTAATTCCGAAAGTGGATAATTTTCCGGTGAGTATTCCTACGGCATCCCAAGATGGAATGCTTGTGTTTGCCACCGGTCTGGGCACCCCGGCAAAAGGGTTTTATTACTGGAACCAAACCATCACCAATTGGACGGCTGTGGGCGACGTAAAAAAGATCGATGATTTATTGGATGGAAAATCGGATAGTAGCGGGTCTTCCATTTTTTTGGGCCTTGGCGCTGGGGCGACGGAGGTTTCAACGACTAATCGAAATATTGGCGTTGGGTTTAATTCGCTCAATCGGAATACCACTGGGACCAACAATACTGCCTTGGGCTATCAAACTTTGTTGAATAACGAATCTGGCAATTCCAACACGGCTATTGGTTCGCAAAGTTTAAGGGCGAATACCACCGTTCTCGGCAATTCGGGTCAGTATAACACTGCCACAGGCTCGCAAAGTCTTAAGTGGAACACCTTGGGAAGTTACAATACGGCAAACGGTTTCTCAGCCTTGACTGCCAATGTGGACGGCGAGTTTAATACGGCTATGGGTTATCAGACTCTTTACGGAAATATCGGAGGCGATTACAATACCGCCATTGGCAATCAGGCACTTTCTAACTTAACCGGGGGAAATGAAAACACGGTAATTGGGAAATCTGCAGGCTTCAATTTAACTACCGCTACTGGCAATGTTTTTATCGGGGCCAATTCAGGCGGCGCAGAAACTACCAATGGCAATCTACTTTATATAGAAAATTCATCTTCAACGAGTCCGTTAATTGGTGGCGATTTTGCAACCGATAGGGTAGGAATCAACCGTCCCATTGCGCTGCTGACAAATACCTTCGAAGTGGGCGGTGAAGCGTCCAAGGCCTCTGCGGGAGATTGGCTCGCTAATTCTGACAGGCGTTTAAAGAAAAACATTCAAAAATTGGAGGGAAGTAGTGCGCTTGAAAAAATTTCAAAGTTGAATGGGGTAAGTTATGAATGGAATGATACCCAAACCGGCATTCAAAGGCCGAAGGGTATCCAATATGGTTTTATTGCCCAGGAATTGATGGAAGTTTTTCCCGAAAATGTAAAATTGGACAAGCAGGGGTTCTATCAAACCGCTTACGGAACCTACGATGCTTTCTATGTTCAAGCCATAAAAGAGCTTAAAAACCAATTGGATGAAAAGGAAAAAAGAATTCAGGAATTGGAAGAAAAAGTCTCACAATTGACGATACAAAATACGGAGCAATCTCAGATTCAAAGTTTGGAAAATCGACTAAAAAACCTCGAACTCTTTTTGGGGAACCAATCTATTTCAAAGGATTGAATTCAATAGTTAACGTATTCCGCAATTTCAAGCCCATAGCCAATCATTCCTACCCGTTTGGTATGTTCGCTGTTGGAAATAAGCCGAATTTTATGAATGCCCAAATCGTGCAAAATCTGCGCCCCAATCCCAAAATCCTTGCTGTCCATTTCAATTCGGGGGGCTTTGGCGATTTCATGGGGATTTTGGTTTTCCTTCAATTCTTTCAACCGATTTAAAAGGTCCAAGGATTGGCTCTGCTGATTGATAAAAACAATCGCACCTTTCCCATCGTTGTTGATAACGTTGAACATATCGTCCAGCTTTTGTTCGGCATTATTGGTTAGGGTTCCCAGAATATCGCCGTTTACCAAAGTGGCGTTTACCCGAACCAGGACCGGCTCGTTTTCCTGCCAATTTCCTTTGGTTAACGCAATATGGATTTGATCATTAGTGGTCTGTTTATAGGCGCGTAGCCTAAAATCGCCAAATTTGGTGTTTATTTTGAAATCTTCCTTTTTTTCGATCAGGGAATCATTTTCCATTCGGTATTTCACCAAATCTTCAATGGAAATCAGTTTTAGACCAAACTTTTTCGCCACTTTCACCAACTCGGGAAGGCGCGCCATGGTGCCGTCCTCATTCAGGATTTCTACCAAAATCCCTGCTGGTTTCAACCCTGCGAGTCTGGCAAGATCAATAGCAGCTTCCGTATGGCCGGTTCTTCTCAAAACCCCGCCCTGCTTAGCGCGAAGTGGAAAAATATGTCCGGGTCTTCCTAAATCGCCGGCTTTTGTGTTTTCGTCTACCAAGGCCTTAATGGTTTTTGACCGGTCGTGTACCGAAATTCCGGTCGTGCATCCGTGGCCGATCAAATCTACCGAAACCGTAAACTGGGTGTGATGCAGAACGGTGTTGTTTTCCACCATCATATTTAAATCCAAAGCATTGCAGCGTTCCTCGGTAAGCGGTGCGCAAATAAGCCCTCGTCCGTGGGTGGCCATAAAATTGATCATTTCGGGGGTCACCTTTTCGGCAGCGGCTATAAAATCTCCTTCATTTTCGCGATTTTCGTCATCAACCACTATAATAATCTTACCATTGCGAATGTCCTCAATGGCTTCTTCGATAGTGTTCAATTGAATCCCGGTTTCTTTTTCTGTAGAAATCATGATATTGGGTAAAGGTGTTGCAAAGATATAAAATGTAATGGTGTTGCGATAAAAAAGAAAATTGACAGCGTTGCTAGTTTTCCTCCTTTTTCCTTTTCTTAAAGCCGAAAAGTTTGCCAATGCGCTGCATAAAGGAATCAAAATCGAAAATACCTTGGTCTGTGGTAGCCCTATAGGTCAACCAAATACTCAGCGGAAGCATAATGCCAGTGCTGAGCCATGAAGCGAGAAAAGGGGCCATGGTTCCGTCCTCCGCGCTGTTTTTTGCGAAAATTCCAATGAAGTGATAGGTTAAAAATAATAAAATTGCCACTACCATTGGCAGGCCCATTCCGCCTTTGCGAATGATGGCTCCGAGCGGTGCCCCCACAAAAAAAAGGATGATGCAGGCCACGGCCAAAGCGTACTTTTCGTGCAGCGCGATTTCGGTTTTGTTCAACCGTTTGGTTTTGGACTTGAATTCTATTTTCTTGGCGTCAATGGTTTGGGTGGTGCCCTTCGCATTGTTGAGGGCCAGTTTTATAATTTGAAGCTGCTTTACGGGGTTATAAAGGTCTAAAATGGTTGAAATTTTCTTGGGTTTAACATCTTTGGGTGGCTGATATTCCCGAAATTTCTCCACCCCACTGCGGTAATACATGTTTCGGGTATAGGCTTCAATATCTTTGGTGTAACTTCCCGACAGGGAATCAATTTCAACCCGCAACTCGCTGATGTTGTACATGTTTTGGTTGTTGAGGTCGTTCTCCTTGTCCACATCTTTATTGTTCAGCTCGGTGAGGTCAATATTAATGGTGTATTGATCAAAATAACTTTTAACGAAAGGCTCACTCTGTTGTTTCCCTGGATTTTTGGTTTGGATGTCTTCGTAATAATTTCCCTGTTTAAGAATGAGGGAAAGGGTATTGCTTCCTTCCTCACTGGCCAGTTCCCCTTGGTCTGCAATGATTACGGTATAATTGCCATTGGGTTTGTTTTCATTTTTTTTGTGGATCACAACATCTTTTAAATATTGGTCCCGATCGCCCGATTTTTCTTCAACCTTAATATTGAATAAATCGCCAATCTGGCTGAACTGCCCTTCCGAGATGACCATGGACGGTTTAAATTGCGAAATGTTGCGGCGTAAATTCTGCCATTTATATTCAGAATATGGAATTACGTTATTGGCAAAAAAGAAGGCGGTAACGGCGAGCACCAAAATAAAACCGATAACGCTACCCATGGCGCGTTGCAGGGAAATTCCCGTGGACTTCATTGCAGCAAATTCATATTTTTCGGCAAAACTGCCGAACACCATTAGGGAAGTTACCAATATAGTCAAGGGAAGCACTAAAGGGATCAGTCTGGGCGATACGTACCACAAAAATTTCAGAACGATCCAGACGTCGAGATCCTTTCCCGCCAATTCGGAAATATAGAGCCAAATGGTCTGCAGGACAAATATGAACATCAAAATAATGAAAACGCTAACGAAGGTTTTCAAAAACGTTACTAAAATATACCTGTCCAGTATTTTCACTTGCTCGGGGCGGTTATAACTTGTTTATGTAGTAGCCGTCTTTTTTATATTTGGCCTCGTCAAAAGTAAACAAGGTTTTGGAAACAGGTTGGTTTGTTTTAAAGGAAGTTACGGTTAGGGTATATTTTGTGCCCTTTGCATCGGTTTGTATCAATTTATAGATGTGTTTTGTCTGGGCGTCAATTCCCAAAAGAATGTCCTTTATTTCTGCCTTTGAATCGATGGGGGTAAGTTTAACATATTGAATTTTTCTACCCTTCACGTTCTGTTCGATATCCATTTTGTAGGTGTATCCGTTTTCGTAAAAAGTCAACATTTTTGAAGGGGTAATATCCTTATCGTCCTTCGGGTTGTATGCCGAAATGGTCACTTCTTCATCTTCGGGAACGATGGTGTATATATTTTTTCCATCAAAAATACGGGTGGTGCCCAACATATTAAGCACATACTTATCGCCTTGAAGGGTAACATCGCCGCGGGTTTCCTGGTTTACGTTTTCCTTGGAATTATTCAGGTTATATTTAAAATCGATGGAAATGTTGTCGTAGCTTTTGGCCTTTGCCGAAACTTCTTTCAACAAGGTTTTTGCATTTTGTGCCTGTGAAATGGAAGTAATAAGAAGTGCGATTAAAATAATACTGATTTTTTTCATTTTAATTATCGTTAATTTCATTGTCTAATAAATGGTTTAATGCATCAATAGTGGGGACCAAAACCTGTCGGGCCTTGCTTCCCTCAAAAGGACCGACCACGCCTGCGGCTTCTAACTGGTCGATAATCCTACCGGCGCGATTGTACCCAAGTTTCAATTTTCGCTGCAATAACGAAGCGGAACCTTGTTGGGCAATTACCAGTACTTCCGCAGCTTCGCGGAACATGGCATCGCGCTCGTCGATGTTAATATCAAGATTTGTGCCACCTTCCTCACCCACATATTCGGGAAGCATATAGGCATCGGGATAGGCTTTTTGCGACCCGATAAATTCTGTTATATCAGCCACTTCGGGGGTATCCACAAAAGCACATTGAATTCTGGTAAGTTCGTTTCCTTGGGTGTAGAGCATATCGCCCCGACCAATCAATTGGTCCGCGCCGGCATTGTCCAAAATGGTGCGCGAATCTATTTTGCTGGTCACCCGGAAGGCTATCCGAGCCGGGAAGTTAGCTTTGATGATTCCCGTAATTACATTCACCGATGGTCGTTGGGTGGCGATGATCAAATGGATTCCAATCGCCCGCGCGAGTTGCGCCAATCTGGCGATAGGGGTTTCCACTTCCTTGCCGGCGGTCATTATTAAATCTGCAAACTCATCGATTACCAACACGATATAGGGCAAGAAACGGTGACCCTCGTTTGGATTGAGGCGCCTGTTCTTAAACTTGGCGTTGTATTCCTTAATATTGCGGACCATAGCATCCTTAAGCAGATCGTAACGGGTGTCCATTTCAATGCAAAGGGAATTCAAGGTATTGATAACCTTTGTGGTGTCGGTGATAATCGCCTCTTCGGTATCGGGAAGTTTGGCCAAATAATGTCTTTCAATTTTATTGAACAGGGTCAATTCTACTTTTTTGGGATCGACCAAAACAAATTTAACCTCGCCCGGATGTTTTTTATACAATAAAGAAGTGAGTACGGCATTTAAACCTACCGATTTTCCCTGGCCCGTTGCCCCTGCCATTAGCATATGCGGCATTTTGGCAAGGTCCACCACGAAGGTTTCGTTGCTGATGGTTTTTCCAAAGGCGATGGGCAGTTCCATTTCGGCATTCTGAAATTTGGCCGAAGCAATCACCGAACGCATGGATACCACTTTTGCATTTTTGTTCGGAACTTCTATACCAATCGTGCCTCGGCCAGGAATGGGGGCGATGATCCGTATTCCCAACGCGGAAAGCGACAATGCGATATCATCTTCCAAATTTTTGATTTTTGAAATGCGGATTCCGGCATCGGGCACAATTTCATAAAGGGTTACCGTCGGGCCAACTGTGGCTTTTATGTTTGCGATTCCAATTTTATAATTGTTTAAGGTTTCAACAATTCTATTCTTGTTTTCCTCCAATTCTTCCTGGTCTATCGTAATGCCCCCGCCCGAGGTATGGTCGCGCAACAATTCAATACTTGGGAATTTGTAGTTGCCCAACTCCAACCGGGGATCGAATTCCCCAAAATCCTTGACCAATCTTTCGCTAATGGCTTCTATTTCCTCTTCTTCCGGGGCTTGCTCCACTTCCATGGCCACGTCGCCTTCCACATCGGACTTCAATATTATTTTTTCCGGTGGGGGCGGAGGGGTTATTTCCGGTTTTTGGACTTCGGCTTCAGGTTTCTCCTGCAAACTATCCAATTTGGTTTCAGGGGTTGGATCTGCTTCTTTGGTAATTTCCGTCTTTAAGGGTGTTTCAGGGGTTGGTTCCGATTGAAATTCTGAAGCAATTTGTTTTTTCGAGCTTTTGAAAGCGTTAATGGCCATTTCTGGGGTGAGCTTTAAACGCACCACCAAATAGACAATTAAGATAAAAACCATGACCAACATAGCTCCCACCAACCCGAGGTAATCCTGCATAAAGTCATTAGTTTCATAGCCTATAATGCCACTGAAAATGGTAGTCGTTCCGCCGAAAAAACCAAAAAACACCGAAATCCACAACATTAAAAGCACTCCCCAAAACCAGAATTTTGAAAGCGGTTTTTTTGCATAATCAAAGAAAAAGTAAACACCGGTAAGGGTTACGAGAAAGGCAAAAATAAAGGCCGAAATGCCAAAACCATCGTAAATGAAAAAATGGGCAACATTGGCCCCAAATTTATTGAGCCAATTTTGGGCCTGCAATTCCCGATCTGAAATTATACCCAATTCGCTTTGGTCCGCCTGCCACGTAAAAAAATAGGAAACAAAAGAAAACAAGAAGGCCAGGCCCAACAGAAAAAGAAAGCTGCCCAAAAGAATTTTTTGTTGTTTTGAGAGCGAAAAACTTAATTTCTTGCGCGGGGTTTTGGAAGCAGATTGGTTTTGTTTGGCCATTAATGGAAGGGTTGTAATTTCAGCAAAAATACAAATATCAACGTGGAAATTTCAAATTCCAAAAAAACAAATCACAATTCGACCACAGATGGATTATAACTTGGGAACATAGATTATGCAACCCACTGCCACGGCAGCAATAGCCGCAAAAAATACCGCTCCGGCCGCTACATCTTTTATAAAGCCAATTTTGTTGTGAAAGTCAGGATGCACGAAGTCGGCAATTTCTTCAGCCGCCGTATTGATGCCTTCAATACTCAGCACAAGACCGATGGCCAAAATTTGAAGCATCCATTCGGTGGGAGATATTTCGAAATAGAAACCACAAAAGGTTATGGCAACGGCAATGGCCATTTGAACTTGGATACTTGCTTCGTGCCGGAGCAGCAGCCAAGCTCCTTTTAAGGCATATCTTCCCCCTTTCATTCGTTTTCCAAAATAGGAATTCCACATTACAACAATGGTTTTAGGGCAGAAAGATAATCGGGTTCCTCACCAATGCTGGGCACTTGCTGACTATGGATTACTTTTCCATTTTCGTCAATAACCAATACCGCTCGCGAGTGTAAACCCTTTAAGGCGCCATTGGTCATTTCAACACCATAATTTTTACCAAAATTTCCTCTAAAATCCGAAAGGTTGGTCACATTTTCCAAACCTTCATCATCAACAAATCGTTTTTGGGCGAACGGCAAATCTTTGGAAATACACAGCACCTTCGTGTTTTTAAGTCCGGTTGCCTTCTCGTTAAATTTTCTTACGGAAGTAGCGCAAACATTAGTGTCAATGCTCGGAAAAATATTCATAACCACGCGCGAGCCCTTATAATCGGATATTTTTTTGGTGCTCAAGTCTTGCGCTGTGAGTTCAAAATCGGGGGCGGTTTCACCTATTTTCGGAAGGTTGCCAATGGTTTCAATCGTGTTATCGCCTAATTTTACAGTTGCCATATTTTTGGTTTTTAAAATGAAGCCTAAAGATACATATTCGGAATTTCTTAAAGTGCAAACAACTTCTTAAAGCTGCCCATTGCTACTTCCAAAAAAAAAGTCCGTTTCATCCAAAATGCAACGGACTTTAAAATGATTATTCAAAAAACTTATCGGTCTATGGAGCTTAACACCTTTTGTGCGAAAGTATTTGCGGCATCGCGCTCTGGCATTCCGTCCTCGATCATTTTATGGACTTCCACCGCGCCACAAAGGTTGGTGATCAGCTCGCCAATGATGTCCATCTCTTCCTCGGTAATTCGATTGTACTCGCTGTAGGATTCCAAAACTTCAATACAGTTTTCAATCTGAGCCGTGGAATTATTACGTTGGATGTGTCTAATTACGGGCAACTTCATCTACAAGGTCTTTTAAAAGTTCAAATTTATTTGTTTGGATTTGATTGACGAGGGAACCATTTTTAAAGGTTGCGAAAGTTGGCAGATTGTCAACGTGTGCCATTTTTCGGCTTTCCGGAAATTTCTCGGCATCCACCAAAACAAATTTATAATTTTCGGTTTCCGAAGCCAATTTTTTAAACTTCGGTTTCATCAATCTACAATTTCCACACCAGCCGGCCGAAAACTGAACGATTACGTCCTTTTCCTCGGCAACCAATTGCTGTAGGCTATCATCCTGAAGTTCGAGTACCATAATTAATTTCTTAAATAAGTTGCAACTCCTTCACGGTTGGCAATCATTGCCTCTTTACCTTCTTCCCAGTTGGCTGGGCAAACTTCCCCTTTTTCCTGCACGTGGGTGTAGGCATCGATCAAACGAAGAAATTCGTTTACGTTTCTTCCCAGTGGCATATCGTTCACACTTTCGTGGAAAATTTTACCTTCTTCATCGATCAAATAGGTAGCGCGATAGGTTACGTTGTCGCCGTCAACCATCAATAAGCCGGTTTCTTCATCATATCGCTCGTTGGAAATATCAAGAATTCCGAGCGCGTTGGAAAGATTGCGATTGGTATCGGCCAGCAATGGGTAGGTTACGCCTTCAATACCGCCATTATCTTTTGGGGTGTTTAACCAAGCGAAGTGAACTTCGGGCGTATCGCAGGAGGCTCCGATAACTATAGTATTGCGATCCTCAAATTTAGAAAGCGCTTCTTGAAAAGAGTGAATTTCGGTGGGACATACAAAAGTAAAATCCTTCGGATACCAAAACAGCAATACTTTTTTGTTGTTTTTCTTTGCTTCTTCAAGCACATTGAGCTTAAAAGTATCCCCCATTTCGTTCATTGCATCGACTGAAATGTTTGGGAATTTTTTTCCTACTAATGACATAGTTTTATAGTTATTTATGGGTTATTAAATTTCACCCACAAAAGTACTAAGTCTTATTAAGTAAAGGAAGAATAGCGAATGTATTAATCTATTATTCGATAGAAGATTTCAATATTTTAAATATTTCTTAATAAGAAAACCTTATGCAGAATGGCTATGAGGTTGTGGAAGTTGTCAACTGTCTGATTTTGATGCTGAAGGCCGCAAAAAGGAGGGTCATAAAGGGGCTTAGCCAATTAAAAATAGCATAGCCGGCGTAGTGTAATGTATCAACGCCCAGCACCCCGCTTTGATAGGCGCCGCACGTATTCCAAGGCACCAAAACTGAGGTTACGGTTCCTGAGTCCTCAAGGGTTCGGGACAGGTTTTCAGGGGCAAGGCCTTTGTCCTTAAAGGCTTTTGCATACATTTTTCCTGGAATTACAATGGCCAGATATTGATCGCTCGCGGTAATATTCAATGCCAAACAGCTAATAACCGTACTCGCGAATAGCCCAAAAACAGTATGAAACAGTTTTAATAACGCTTTGCTAATGGCAGCCAAGGCCCCAATAGCGTCCATTACGCCGCCAAAGGTCATTGCGCAAAGAATTAACCAAATGGTGCCCATCATTTTGCTCATTCCGCCCGCAGTGAAGAGCCCTTTCAAGGCCTCATTGTCGGTAGGGATGGAGGTTTCCACGGTGATGGCATTCATAATTCCTTTATAGGCGGTTTGAAAATCCAAATGCGTGCCACCGCCTATGGCTGTTACGATTTCAGGTTGAAATATCAGCGCTGCAACCCCGCCCAAAAGTGTGCCGGCCAATAGGGCGATGAGGGGCGAAGTTTTCATCACAATCAATCCGATCACTATTATTGGTACAATAAATAACCACGGGCTCACATTCAGTGCATCATTTACGGCGGCTAAAATTAGATGGGTATCGGCTGTTCCGGTGGTGTCCAAATTCAGTCCGATAATAATAAAAGCGATAAGTGTGACTATTAAGGTAGGAATTGTTGTGTAAAGCATGTACCGGATATGGGTAAACAAATCGGTTCCTGCCATAGCCGGGGCCAAGTTGGTGGTATCGCTCATGGGCGAAATTTTATCTCCAAAATAAGCGCCTGAAAGTACGGCGCCCGCGGTCATTCCGAGGGGAACGTGGAGGGCATCTGCAATGCCAACCAACGCAATTCCCACCGTGGCCGAGGTGGTCCAACTGCTTCCGGTTGCTACCGAAATTATGGCGCAGATTATTACGCAGGCCGCCAAAAAGATAGCTGGGTTCAATACTTGCAATCCATAATAAATCATTGTGGGGATAATTCCGCTTATAAGCCAAGTGCCGGCAAGTGCCCCGACCATCAACAGAATCAAAATTGCGCTTGCCGTAGATTTAATATTTACGGCAACCTCCTCCAACATTTGCTCAAACTTCACTTTGTTGAAAAACCCAACAATTGCGGCAACGGCAGCGCCCAAAAGAAGCACGAATTGGTTGGAACCGCTCAGCGCATCGCCGCCATAGGTGTAAACATTATAAGCGAGCATCGCAATGAGTGCAAAAACAGGAATGAGCGCCTCCCAAATATTCAGTTCAACGTTTTCAACAACCTGATCGTCTTTGGGATCGGTGGGCTTAATTTCTTGGCTTTGCATAGGAAGGATTTAAAATTGGAATGTAATGTTACAATTTTGTGAAAACCTATGCAAATTAAAAAAGGGAACGATCGGTCGCTCCCCTAAAAAATAATTTCGATTTTTTTTATAAAACTCCAACCTTGACCATACATTCCCGCATCATTTGGTAGGTGCGAGCAATATCATTGTCTAAACCAATCGAGAAGCGAATCAAACCATCACTAAGGCCCATTTCTTTTTGTTCTTCCTCAGGAATTTCCGAGGAAGTGGAAGAGCCGGGCGCGCTAAAAAGTGTTTTGTAGAATCCGAGGCTCACGGCCAAATACCCTAAATTTCGTTCCTGCATCAGTTCCATCAATTCATTCGCTTTATCGAGGCTTCCAACGTCAATGGTAAGCATGCCGCCGAAACCGTACTCTTCGTTCATCATTTTTTTGAAAAGTTTATGGCCGTTGTGCGACTTCAATCCCGGATAGACCGTTTTAAGACCGTCTGCCTCAAATTTTTCAGCTAAATACAAAGCGTTTTCACTGTGCTGTTTTATGCGAATGTGAAGCGTTCGTAAATTTTTCAGAATTGAAGCTGCTCGAAGGCTGTCCATTGCAGGACCAAGCAACATATTGGCGCCATCGTTCACGTTCCGAAGGCTATCAATAAATTCCTGAGTACCGCAGGTTACTCCGCCCATGGTATCGCTACTTCCGTTGATGAATTTGGTCAAACTGTGCAAAACCACATCGGCGCCCAATTTTGCAGGAGAAATGCTCAATGGCGAAAAAGTATTGTCAACCAACAACTGCAGGCCATGCTTTTTCGCGATTTTTGATAGGGCTTCAATATCTGCAATTTCCAACAGTGGGTTGCTAACGGTTTCGCAATAAATGATTTTTGTATTTTCAGAAATTGAATTTTCAACTTCCGTTAAATTTGTAATATCTATAAACGAGGTTTCAATATGCAACCGCGGCGCAAAGTTTTTTAAAAAAGCATACGTTCCGCCATAAATAGTCCTGCTGGAAACAATATGATCGCCAGCCTTGCAAAGCTGAAGAATCGCCGGGGTTATCGCGCCCATTCCGCTGGCGGCCACATTTGCGGTCTCGGTGCCTTCCATCGCTGCCAAGGCCTGCCCCAAATAGAGATTGGAAGGGGTTGAGTGGCGGGAATACAAATAACAGCCGTCCGCATTGCCCTCAAACGTATCGAACATGGTTTTGGCGGAAAGAAAGGTATAGGTTGAAGAATCGGATATAGATGGGTTTACGCCCCCAAATTCGCCAAAGTACTGTAAATCCTGAATTTTATCTGCAGGTTTGAAAGCCATAATCTTGCGGTTTTAGTTCCTTGGCAAAAATGCGAAAATTTAAAGGAGTGGTCAAATAATTTCGAAATTCTAAATTTTGGATCCTACTTCATGGCCAGTCCACAAAACTTTTAAACTGTTAAACTTTTAAACTCCTAAACACTATTGTACCTTTGCCACTTCAAATTAAAATTGAACTTTATGAGCAAATATGATGTAGCAGTAATCGGTTCTGGCCCCGGCGGCTATGTGGCGGCCATTCGTTGCGCACAGTTGGGAATGAAAACCGCAATTATTGAAAAATATGATGTTCTGGGCGGAACTTGCCTGAACGTAGGCTGTATTCCCAGTAAAGCGCTGTTGGACTCATCCCATCATTACGAGGACGCGCTAAACCATTTTGAGGAGCACGGTATAGAAATTCCGGGCGACATAAAGTTGAATTTCAAAAAAATGATTGAACGCAAGGCCTCCGTAGTGGACCAAACCACGAAGGGCATTGCCTTTTTGATGGATAAAAACAAAATTGATGTTTTTACTGGAACTGGTGCCTTTTCGGATGCAACCCACATTGAAATAACCAATGGCAAAAAAACGCAAACCATTGAAGCAAAAAACACCATTATTGCCACGGGCAGCAAACCGGCGACCCTTCCTTTTATAAAGTTGGACAAAGACCGGATCATCACTTCTACCGAGGCATTGAGCTTGAAGGAAATTCCAAAGCATCTTATAGTGATTGGCGGCGGCGTAATCGGTCTGGAACTGGGCCAAGTGTACCACCATTTGGGTGCGGAGGTTTCCGTGATTGAATATATGGACCGTATTATTCCCACGATGGATTCCGCCCAAAGCAAGGAATTGATGAAGGTAATGAAAAAGCAGGGCGTGAAATTTTTTGTTTCGCATAAAGTTTCCGCAGTGGCTAAAAAAGGAAAAACCGTAACCGTAACTGCAACCGATAAAAACGGGAAGGAAGTTAACTTCGAAGGCGATTATTGCTTGGTATCCGTAGGAAGAAAACCATACACCGATGGTTTGAAGGCCGAGAATGCTGGCGTGAAAATTACGGAGCGCGGAATGATTGATGTAGATGAGCACCTGCAAACCAACATCAAAAATATTTATGCCATAGGCGATGTGGTCCGTGGGGCAATGCTTGCGCACAAAGCTTCGGAAGAGGGGGTTTTGGTTGCTGAAATTATTGCTGGCCAAAAACCACATATCGATTACAACCTAATTCCTGGCGTGGTTTATACCTGGCCGGAAGTTGCTTCCGTTGGAAAAACCGAAGAGCAGCTTAAAGATGCGAAGATTGAGTATAAAAGCGGACAGTTTCCGATGCGCGCTTTGGGAAGAAGCCGTGCCAGCGGCGATACCGATGGGTTTGTAAAAATACTGTCCGATAAGAAGACCGATGAGGTTTTGGGCGTTCACATGGTGGGTGCCCGCGTTGCCGATTTGATCGCGGAAGCGGTTGCGGCTATGGAGTTCCGCGCAAGTGCTGAAGATATTGCGCGTATGAGCCACGCGCATCCAACCTATGCTGAAGCTGTAAAGGAAGCCGCACTGGCAGCCACTGAGGACCGGGCTTTGCATATTTAAATGAAATAATACTTAAAAAAAATGTCGGCAGTTGCGCCGACATTTTTTTTGAAGCAAAATCTTTTTATTTAATAATACCTCCACAGCTAACCCTGCCACCGGCATCGCCCGTTGGTTGGGTTTTAAAGTCGTCTTTTCCTTCGTGCACAATTACTGCCTTGCCCAAAATATCTTTGTTTTCATCGCCGCAGCCAATGCACCATTCGTCGGTTTGCATGGAAATTCTGCCAATTCCGTCATCGGAAACTTCAAAATTTCCTATGTCTCCTTTATGATATCCTTCGGCATCGCCCCATTTTCCGTGTTTTGCGTGGGTGGGGTTCCAATGTCCGCCGGAGCTGGTGGCATCCTCGGCACTACAATCTGCTTTTTCATGAATATGAATGGCGTGGGTTCCTGGTTTTAGGCCAGAAAGTTTCGCTTCTAAAGTTACCATTCCATTTTGTTCTGAAAAATAGGCTTCCCCTTGAGCGGTACTACCGCTTTTGGATTCTAAGGTAACCGAAACTGTTTTGGCTTCTTCGGTTGGGGTATCCATTGGGTCGGTGGTGTCCATTTGAACGGAATCATTCATTCCGTCTGCATTGTCCATATCCTTTTTTTCGTTTTTACAGCCTACAAATGCGGTGATCGCAAGGGCTGCTACAAGAATTCCTAATTTTTTCATTGGGATATTTTTTTGGTTAAAATGTCGGTTAATGGTTTAATTTTCCTTTAAAGGTAAGTTATGAATGGGCCGTCAGCAAAATTTTAAATAAATCTTAGCATTTAAAACAACAAATTATTCCAGTAACTTGGTAATAACCTGCGTGGGACTATGCAACGTTTTATGGACGGGGCATTTGTCTGCAATTTCCAACAGTTTTTGTTTTTGAACCTGTGAAAGATTTCCGGTTATATTTATTTCCCGCGTAAATGTGTCGATTTTGGCAGCATCGTCTTCGCAATGCTGGCAATCCACGGCGTGTTCTTTCGAATAATTTATGTGGCAGGTAACATTGGCTAATTCCCACTTTTTTCTTCGGGCGTACATTTGCAAAGTCATTGCCGTACAGGCCGCGAGTCCCGCGGAGACGAATTCATAGGGAGAAGGTCCAAAATTGCTGCCTCCAAAATCGGTGGGCTCGTCTGCAATAAAATGGTGATCTCCCAATTTTAAATGGGTGGTAAACATGTCCTCCGCGCCAAGGCTCGCGGCCACTTTGCTTTTGCTCTTAATTTCCTCGTCCTTTGGAATCGCGACGTAGCGCGTGGCCCAACTGGCAATAATCTTGCCCACATACACCGAATCTTCCTTTTTGCTTAAAAGATGGTCAACCCCGTCCAGCGAAATAAAACTTTTGGGATGATGCGCAGCTTTGTAAATTTCTTCGGCGTTCTTTATGCCCACAATTTTGTCTTGGGGCGCATGTAAAATCAAAAGGGCCTTTCGCAATTCGCCCACCACTTTTTGTAGCGGTTTGTTTTGAAGATCGTCCAAAAATTGTTTTTTTATGGTGAAGTCGATGCCGCCCAAATTCACCTTTGCCTTTCCGTTTTGGGTGATTTCGGTCGTGCTGTTTTTAAGCAAATGCAACACGTGCGAAGGATGGCTCGGAGCATTGATGACCGCCACGGCCCGTATGGATTCAATTTGTGCCGCGGCGAAGATGGCCGCCGCCCCGCCCAGGGAATGACCGATCAATAGGGTAGGGCTGTTGTAGTTTTTTTCCAAAAAGTGCGCCGCTTCAATAAGGTCTGCCACATTTCCGGAGAAGTTGGTGTTTTCAAAATCACCTTCGCTTTCGCCCAAGCCCGTAAAATCAAATCGGAGCACGCCAAAACCTGCATCCGTGAGCGCGCGACCTATGTTTTTGATGGCTGTTAAATTTTTGGTACAGGTAAAACAGTGTGCAAAAATCACAAAATTATGCGGCTTTTGATTGAGCGGCAATTCCAATCGGCCAGCAAGTTTTTCTTCGTCTTTGTTTGTGAAAGCTACTTTTTGGATATTCATCAATTTTGGTTTTGGGCGTGTAACCTACAGAACGCTTCCGGTAGGGCCATTAACAGGTTTTCTCTTTCAACCCTTGCCACCACGTGTTCAATTTCACCCAGAAATTCACCGTCAATTTGAAAGGGAACCTTGTTTGGTGTGCTTATTTTCGCATTTTTGGTGGCAATGACCCGAACAAAATCGTCAGAAAGTTCAGGACGTTCGCTAATGGTCTTAAAAATTTCTATAAAATCGAGATTTTTAAAGATAAGGATTTCGAATTTTCCATCATTTATTTTTCCTTTGGGATTGATGGTAGCTCCAGTGCCGAACTTATTTGCGTTGGCAATGGCCAGCAAAATTCCTGTTTCGGTTACGGTTTCGGTTTCGGTTTCCACGGTGAATTGATAGGGATAATCGGTGTTCAAAAGGGTGGGCACGGACTGCAGCAAATAGCCAACCTTTCCGCGAATTCCGGATTGCTCATAATTTTTGATCAGCTCGGCATTGATCCCCAAATCGGCAATGTGCAGGCAGATTTTATTGTTTATAAACAGCGCGTCCAGTTTCATCGTGCAATCCGAAAAGGCAATGGCTATTTGTTCTTCCAATTGTTGGGGAATGTTGAAGTTTACCGCCATTCCGTTGGCCGAACCCGCGGGAATGATCGCTAAACAGATATCCGTGCCCAGCACACATTCGGCAACCATTGAAATGGTGCCGTCGCCACCGGCTACCAGAATCCGCGAAGGTTTGTTGCGGGCTATTATTTCGGAAATGGCTTCTTTGTCCTTTTTTCCGGTGGTTTCATACATTTCAAAAGCATGTCCACGGTTTGCGGCCTCATTTTTTACCTGCGCAATTATTGGCTCCTTGTCGCAGTCGCCCGCAATGGGGTTCGCGACCAATAGTATATAATTTTCTGATTTCATTAGTAAAAATTGGATTTAAAAATACCTATTTTGGAAAAGCGAAACCGTTAACGAAATCTCAATACATGAAACTTGATTTAAAACTTTATCGCGGCTACGTAAACGATGGCGAGCTTGTTGTTTTCGGCCACGTTTTTAAATCGTGGGCACCCGATAAATACCGATTGGACCGCAAGGGGATCCAGCATGCCTTTTCGGTGCTGCACATGTTTAGGATAAAACCGTTGGAGAATGTGGAGGTTACGCTGAAATTCAAAAATATTGAAGTGTCCACCAGAACCCTGGCCGATGGCTATTTTAGGTTTACGCTGCCCTTTTCGGACGCACTGGAAAGCGGCTGGCATCCCTATGAGGTTAGCTGTTCCCTTTATGATTATGGAATCGTGGAAACTTCGGAGCTGTTGAAACCTTTTTCGAGCAAACTTGGAGTCATTTCAGACATTGACGATACTTTTTTAGTTTCGCACAGCGGAAATTTTCTCAAAAAACTGTATATCCTTCTTTTTAAAAATATCAACAAACGAAAGGTTTTTGAGGATGTCGTGCCACACTACCAAGCCTTGAGCAAGGCGGGGCAGGAGAACGAAACGGCTTCCAATTCCTTCTTCTATGTCTCCAGCAGCGAGTGGAACCTTTATGAATTTATCGATTCCTTTTCACGCCTCCATGAATTGCCGAAAGCCGTGATAAAACTTAAAAAGATAAAAACGGGAATCTCTGATTTTCTTTTCACCGGAAGGGGAAGTCACGACCACAAGTTTGAAAAAATCAAGGATATTATTATGTTCTACCCGAATCTTGATTATGTACTATTGGGCGATGACTCGCAGCGCGACCCATTTTTATATGAACGTATTGTTAAGATTTTTCCCCAGAATATCAAGGCAATTTACATTCGGCAGACTTCCCGCCGCAAAAATAGCAAAACCGCGACGGCCCTGCGGAATATTAATTCCATGAACGTGGCCACCTGTTATTTCAGGAGTAGTGAAAAGGCCATTGAACATTCCAAGGCCATTGGTATTCTTTAAAATGACAATAGTATATTTTAGAAGTAGTTTAACGTTTTCGTTTTTTATAGCAACAAGCTTTGTTTTACTTTTAGGTTATGGACAAAAAAGAAGCCAAGAGCGGATTTATCTTCACGAAACACACCCCAAAAGATCAATCGCCATTTGAGAAACTTTTCGACGTTTTTCAGGAATTGATAACCCACACTTCGGGCGATTTCGACGAGGCTATGGACTGGTTAAAACAATTGGATGAGGAATACAATCTTACAACCGAAGATTATACCTTGGACGATTTTGTGGAAGACTTAAAGAAGAAGGGCTATCTGCGGGAAGAAATAAAGGTTGACGGTTCAAACGGTTTGACTATTACCGAAAAAACCGAAAGAGCGCTTCGCAAACGGGCACTGGAACAAATCTTCGGAAAGCTCCGAAAAAGCGGCGCAGGAAACCACCGAACCAAGCAAACGGGCAGGGGAGATGAGCAGGCTGGCGAGTTTCGGGACTATCGTTTTGGCGATTCCTTGGAACAAATCTCGATGACCGAAAGTTTTAAAAATGCGCAGATAAATCACGGGTTGGGCGATTTCACTCTTTCCGAAAACGATTTGGTGGTTGAGGAGACGATGTACAAAACCCAAATGAGCACGGTTTTGATGATTGATATAAGCCACAGTATGATTCTTTATGGCGAAGATAGAATTACGCCCGCGAAAAAAGTGGCAATGGCGCTTTCAGAATTTATAACCACGCGCTACCCAAAAGATACGTTGGATATTTTGGTCTTCGGAAATGATGCTTGGCCCATTAAAATCAAGGATTTGCCGTATTTAAATGTTGGTCCCTATCATACCAACACCGTGGCTGGACTGGAGCTGGCGATGGATTTATTGCGAAGAAAGCGAAACACCAACAAACAGATTTTTATGATAACCGACGGAAAGCCAAGTTGCGTGCGCCTTTCAGACGGTCGATATTACAAAAACAGCAATGGGCTTGACAGTTACATCGTAAACCAATGTTATGCAATGGCGGCGCAGGCGCGGAAACTACACATTCCCATCACTACTTTTATGATTGCTGAAGATCCCTATTTAATGCAGTTTGTAGAAGAATTTACGGCAGCCAATAAGGGTAAGGCGTTTTACACGGGCCTAAAAGGCTTGGGAGAAATGATTTTTAGCGATTATGAAACGAATCGTAGGAAACGGATAAAATAAGTGTTCAGTGTTCATTAACAATTAGCAATAGCTGCATTTGGACCTTTTTGAAAAACATTGCGCACGCTTTGGTTAAAATATTTAGAAAAAAAATTATGGAAATTGAAAAAATAAAAACTTTCGGACAGCTTAAAAAGGCAGGTTACGAACCAAAATCAATTAAAGAGGAATTACGCAGAAATCTGCTTCAAAAAATAATGAAGAAGGAAACGCCTTTTGTGGGCATTCATGGGTATGAACTCACGGTTATTCCAGAGTTGGAACGCGCCATTCTTTCAAAACACAACATCAACCTTTTGGGGCTTCGGGGGCAGGCAAAAACCCGGTTGGCGCGGCAAATGGTCAATCTTTTGGACGAATATATTCCCGTGGTGGAAGGCAGTGAAATCAATGACGATCCCTTCAACCCAATTTCGCGTTATGCGAAAAACTTAATGCACGAAAGGGGCGATGAAACTCCAATAGGTTGGCTGCACCGGAACGACCGATTCTCTGAAAAACTTGCAACGCCCGATGTTACGGTGGCAGACATAATTGGCGACGTGGATCCGATAAAAGCTGCAAACCTAAAGCTGACGTATGCTGATGATCGGGTCATCCATTTTGGGATGATTCCCCGCAGCAACCGCTGTATTTTTGTAATCAACGAACTGCCCGACCTGCAGCCGCGAATTCAGGTGGCACTTTTCAATATTTTGCAGGAAGGCGATGTTCAAATCCGTGGTTTTGCGGTTCGTTTGCCGCTGGACATTCAATTTGTCTTTACCGCCAACCCCGAAGATTATACCAACCGCGGAAGCATCGTTACCCCTTTGAAGGATCGCATTGGCTCCCAGATTCTAACCCATTATCCCGAGGATATCGAAACTGCCCGGACCATTACGGAGCAGGAAACTGCCGATGCAATAAAGGCAAAGGAACATGTTTACGTTCCCGATTTGGCGAAGGACATTTTGGAACAAATAAGTTTTGAGGCCCGCGAAAACCATTTTATTGATGCCAAAAGTGGCGTGAGCGCCCGATTGAGCATTACGGCTTTTGAAAATCTTTTAAGCACGGCAGAGCGAAGGGCCCTCCACAATGGCGATGAAAAAACGACTGTTCGATTGGGCGATTTTGTGGGCATAATTCCGTCCATCACGGGTAAGATCGAACTGGTCTATGAAGGGGAACAGGAAGGAATAAGCCAAGTGGCGCAGCAATTGATTTCGGATGCGGTGAACACTATTTTTAAGGAGAAATTCCCAAAAATTGAAAAACTCACAAAGGAAGGGGCCCCCGATCCGTATGCAGCCGTTGTGGCTTGGTTTTTTGAGGAAAATGATTTTGAACTGCTCGATTCATTTACCGATGAAGAATATAAAAATGAATTGGATAGAATTGGACCGCTGCAAGATTTAATTGAAAAATACCAGCCAGAAACCTCCAAAAGGGATAGTTATTTTTTAAAGGAAGTACTGCTGTGGGCTTTGGCCGAAAACAAAAAACTCAGCAGATTCAGTTTGGGAAATGGCCTTCATTTTAAGGATTTATACGGAAGCTACATCAGTGGGCTTTAAAATGGTTTGAACATAAAAAACCCGCCGTGTCTGTTCAACATGGCGGGTTTTGATTTTAAGGGATCGTTTTCTAAATGTTGGGAATAACAAGTTCGTCGCCCGGATGGATAAGATCGGCCGATTTCAATTTCCCTCTGTTGGCTTCAAAAATAGCGTTGTACTTATTGGGATCTTTGTAGTACTGCTTTGCGATCTTGCTCAGCGTTTCTCCGCTTTTTACGGTGTGGTGCGCATAGACTGAGGTATCGGCCACTTTTATGTCGGCCATAATATCGGTGGGATTTTCACCGCCAATTCTTTTAATCTCATCCCATAAAAGGTTTTTCTCGTACTGGGTCTTTGCAGTGCCCCAAACTTTAAGCTGACCGTTTTCCTCTTTCACGTCGCCATTTTGGATGTTCAGTTTTTCGCCCAAATCCAAAACACTTTGATATTTTGACTTTATCATCTGTAAAAAATTTAATGTTAGTTCTTAAAGGTACAATTTTTTGAACTGCGATTTTTCATATTGATAAAACTTTAATAATTGAAGCCTTTTCTTCCAAATCTGCCCAAAAATTTTGAAAAAATTTAACTAAAGATTAATCGGAATTGTGATTAAAAATCGGTGGGCTTGAAATATCTTTGATGCAAACTTTAAAATCAACAAAACTATTATGAAACTAAAAACAATCGTAATGTCTTTTGCTGTTGTGGCGATGCTTTTCGCAAGCTGCGAGGACACTAAAAAGAAAGAAGCCGAGGAACAAGCCAAAGCTGAACAGATGCGCATGGAGCGCGAAAAGGATTCCTTGATGAAAGTTGAGGCAGACAACCAAGCAAAAATGGCCGAAATGGAAGCCAATTCCATTGCTGCCAAAGCTATGGCAAATGCAGACCTTTCAACTTTGGTTAGCGCACTGCAAGCTGCAGATTTGGCCCAAACGTTGAAAAGCGAGGGTGAATACACCGTTTTTGCGCCTACCAATGAAGCTTTCAACAAAGTTCCAAAGGCAACTATGGACAATTTGATGAAACCTGAAAACAAAGAACAACTTCAAGGTTTGCTAAAGTATCACGTATTGCAAGGTAAAATGACCGCTGCCGATGTTTTGGCAAAAATCAAAGAAGCCAATAACAAGCTTGACGTAACTACCTTGAATGGTGAAGTTTTAACTTTGTCTGAAAAAGGAGGTAAGGTTATGATTAAAGATGCCAAAGGAAATATGGCTACCGTAACAAGTGCCGATATGGACGCGTCAAACGGCGTGGTTCACGTTATCGACAAAGTACTTATGCCGAAAATGTAATTTCATTCTAAAGATGAAAATGAAAAGTCCCGTTCGCGGGACTTTTTTTATGGAAAATTTATTGGCAAAGTGATAGCGTTCTAATCTTTAATTTCTTCCGAACCCACATAAAAATCGTCTTTGATTTTTATGGAATCTATGGTTGTGGGAAACGCTTTTGTTTGCCAAACGGCGGTCGGCTCAATCCAAACCTCCTTGCCATTTACAATTGCCACGAGCGGCATTTTAAAATTTTCAACGATTTCTCCAAATTTAAAGGTTAGCTTTTTACCGTTTATTTTATATTCAAATTTCGGAATTTTTACGGTACGGAGGTATTGATCAAAAAAGCCCGCCAAATCCAATCCCGTTTTCTCAATAATATAGGTTTCAATTTGTTTGGAAGAAACGGTTTGGTGATAAAAATCCTTATTCAAACCGCGAAGCACCTGTCGCCACTTTTCATCATCATTTACCAGCTGGCGAATCATGTGGAGCATATTTCCACCTTTGTAATACATATCGCTGCTTCCGGAATTATTCACATTATATTGCCCAATAATGGGTCGGGAATTCATGATTTTTTTTCGGGTACCGATTACATATTCCGCGGATGCCTTTTTTCCGAAGTAATAATCCAAATACAAATTTTCGGAATAATTGGTAAAACCCTCGTGTATCCACATATCCGCCACATCGCTATTGGTAATATTGTTGGCAAACCATTCGTGGCCGCTTTCGTGGATGATGATAAAATCAAATTTCAGGCCCCAACCCGTTTCGGAGAGGTCGCGGCCCAAATATCCGTTTTCAAACTTGTTGCCATAGGTTACGCTGCTTTGGTGCTCCATTCCCAAATAGGGCACTTCCACCAGTTTATAGCCATCTTCATAAAAAGGGTAGGGGCCAAACCAATATTCAAAGGCTTTCATCATCATCGGCGCCTGCTTAAACTGCTCTTTAGCCTTGGCCTCGTTTTCCCGAAGCACGTAATAATCCATATCGAGCGTTCCTTTTTCGCCTTCAAATTTCTCGCTCCAATGCACGTAGTCGCCAATATTGATATCCACCCCATAGGCATTGATGGGATTGACCACTTGCCAGACCCAAGTTTTGGTTTTTTTGTTTTCTATAACCTCTTTCAATCGGCCGTTGCTCACGTCCATTAAATCTTTCGGTGCGGTTACTGCGATGGTAATTCCGTTATCCGGTTCATCGGCGGGATGGTCTTTTAAGGGCCACCACACGCTGGAACCGATGCCTTCGTTGGAAGTGGCGACAAAATCCTTTCCATTGCTGTCTTTTTCCCACGTGAAACCTCCATCCCACGGTGGACGTCTCGCTACGGTAGGTTTTCCGCTAAAATAAATGGTCAACTTTTCCACATTGCCCGGGTGTTGCTTTTTTTGAAGTTTTAAAAAATGGGCATCTCCTTCGGAAGAAAATGCTATTTCCTTTTCATCCTGCACGATTTTGTCAATTTTCATGGGCGATTGCAGGTCAATTTGCATAACTTCATTCGGCTCCAAAACTTTATAGGAAATGGTATTACTGCCTTCAATGGATTTGTCGGAAGGATGAACGGCGACTTTTAGATCGTAATACAAAACATCAAACCAAGCCCGTTCCGGGGTAATGCTGCCTCGGAGGGTATCGGCGCGGGTGAATTTTTGTGCTGTTCCACTATTAACTATAAATAAAATCGTGAGGAAAAACATCCCCCTAACCCCCTTCAAAGGGGGAATAATCTTTTGATTTTTTAGTGTAATCATATTGCTTTAATTATTATCTAAATACTGAATTTGGAAACACAACAACGCTTTCAAAACCATTCTTTCCAACGGAAGCTACACCGAAAAAAAAGTTGTCGATCACGATTCCATCCAACGTAAATTCTGAGACATCGCCTACATAACGGCTGTGGTCCCAAGTGGGGCTGGTGGTTGTGCGCCAATAAATTTTATAGCCAGCTGCGCCTTCAACTTTGTCCCACTTCAACTTTGCGGACGCTTCGACAATGCCACCGATAGCCACATTTCTCGGTTCCGGCGGTGCGGCGGCAAGACTGGCTAAATTTATAGCGTTTACGGCCGTGAGCTTTGCGGCATAATCGAAGTTTACGAATTTCAGTTTGTCGCCGTATTCTATTCCGTTTTCGGTGCGGATGTCCTGATGCTGCTGGTTGTAGTTTTCGTGTGCTTCCATAATGCGGATTCCCGGCCATCCCTTGTCGTTAAAGGGTCTATGATGCCCACCTCTTCCAAACCGGTCCAACCGATAGACCATCATTGGGTTCATTTCCGGCATATAGGTCTTCGTGTTCTTAAAAACGTAACGCGCCAATTGGCGTGAATTGCCGTCGACTTCGCCGCCATAAAAACGCCGCATTTCGCGTTCGCGGTCCGTTTCGGTGGGCGGTACGGGCTCAGAAAAAATCCTAAAATCGCGGTTGCTGATCACCCCATCAACTCCTTCAATATTGCCGATCATATCGTTATTGAAAATGCCAATGATTTCCCAGCCTTGGGCCTCGGCATAATCGGCAAAACCCTTTCCGCCAAAAAGGCCTTGTTCCTCGCCACTCAACCCTAAATAGACAATGCTATTTTCAAATTGATATTTTGAAAGTACCCGCGCGGCTTCCAGCGTGCCGGCCATTCCGCTGGCGTTGTCGTTGGCGCCCGGCGCATCTTTGGTAAAATCGCTGCCGTCGCTGTTCCGCGAGTCTATATCGCCGCTCATAATAATGAAGCGGTTGGGATATTTGGTGCCTTTTTGAACAGCCGCTACGTTTACAATCCAAGTATCGCGCGGAATGCGGTTATTGCCTTCGGCCTTTACCAAATCTTTTTGATAGAAAACTTGCAGACAGTTGTTGCAAGCCGTTGAGGTTTTTTCGAATTCACTTTTTATCCAGCGACGTGCCGCCCCGATACCACGGGTATTGCTTACCGTATCGCTAAACGTATTGCGGGTGCCGAAATTGGCCAGAGTGGTGACGTCTGCTTTTATCCTTTCTGCGGAAACAGCGTTTATAATATCATAAAGCTGAAGTTCGTTGGAAAGTTTGACATTCTTATTTTGCGAAAAGGAAATAGAAGCGAATAAAAAGATAGCTATGATAGGAAAGACTTTCATCTTGAAAAATTTTCCTAAAAATACTCAAAAGAAAGGAAGAAGATTTCCAACTTTTGAATTTAATGGCGGCAGAATTATTTTTCTTCCACCACCATTGCCAATTTTTGGCCGTTTGGGCTAATGGCCATTCGGCTTATGTTTTTTATGCCATATTCGTCGAGGGAAGCAACGCTGTTCCATTCCGGCTCGCCCAGGGTGTCATACATAAACAGTTTGCTGCCGCTGCCCACCAATACTTGGGTATCATTGATCCAAACGTAGTCTTCGAGGCCAATGGGCAATTCGGTCACAAAAAAACTTTCGTAGGAATCCATGTCCAAAAGATAGAGATCCAAATTACCTTGTTCGTTCACCAAGGTATAGCTCATCGTCTTTGTTTTGGGAACTTTTTGGAGCGAACGTCCGGCCTTATAGAACAGGGTGTCTGCTTTATTGTTTGGTAAATCAATCATCACCAAGCTCATATATTCATCGTCGAGGACGGTGGCCAACACTTTTGAGTCATTATAAAATGCGAAATAGGCCACCTGTAAATCGGGAACTATTTCAGAAGAATTTCCCGTTTCCGAATCATACTTATACAAACGCTGTTTGCCATCGGGGTCCAGTCGCACTGCAGCAAGATCATCACTTGAGGGAAATTTTTGTGGCGAATATTCCCCACCTTTGGTTTCTTGGTTTACCCAGTTTTGAAGTTTGGTGGCAAGGTTATATTCCGAAATATCGGTCTGCCCATTATTATTTGCCGCAAAAACGAGGGTTTCATTTGAAATAAAGGAAGGCTGATTGTCGTAACCCGGATTGTTCGAGATATTCCAGGCGTTTAGCAATTGAAGTCCTTCGTAGGCTGGAGCGATATCAAAAACATACACTTCGGTATTTACTTGGGCAAAGGTGAAAAGAGTGGTGGAGAGGGTTACAAAGAGGAGGAGCTTTTTCATTACAGGTCAATTTTATTCAAAAATAGCAAAGTCTGCGCCATAAAAAAGAAAACCACGAATTCACGGATAATTTTAGAAGTTATTTGTGAATTCGTGGTAAGACCAACAAGTATTAATAAATCGTGCTGGAGTGGCGATTAACGGCAGCCCAAATTAAAACGGATAGCTGTTTTCCGAAATAACCTTGCTGGCAATGGTTCTTCGAAGCTCACCGATATTGGGTTGGTTTTGGTATTTAGTGAAGCGTTTCAGCCCCATCAGCATCATCCGCTGTTCATCGCCTTCAGCAAAGGAAAGGATAGCCTCTTTTGCTTTTATGGTAATGATGTCAACCGCATGATAGAGGTACAATTGAGCCATAGCGATCTGTTCCTTTTGCGAATCCTCGCCAAAGCGTTTTGCGTTTTTCTCGGTTCGCAAAATGGTGCTTTCTGCCATATAGATTTCAATCAAAATATCTGCTGCGGCCATTAGCGTTTGCTGGTGTTGCTCCAGTTCGGCGCCATATTTTTGTGCGGCGCTTCCGGCCACCATAAGGAATACTTTTTTCAACTTTGCGAGCATGGCCTTTTCCTCTGAAAGCAATTCCGAAAAATCGGGTGTTTCAAAAGATGGAATGCCCATCAATTCCTCAGCAACCGCTTGTGCAGGACCCAAAAGATCCACGTGGCCTTTCATCGCTTTTTTAACGAGCATACCTACGGAAAGCATACGGTTGATTTCGTTGGTGCCTTCATAAATACGGGCAATTCGTGCATCGCGCCAAGCAGATTCCATTGGGGTATCGGCGCTGTAGCCCATTCCGCCGTAAATCTGTATGCCTTCATCGCTGCAATTTTGGATGTCCTCGGAAACGGCCACTTTTAAAATGGAACATTCAATGGCGTATTCCTCAACCCCTTTCAATTCCGCTTCTTGGTGACTGTTGCCGGCCTGCACGCGAAGGGCAATACGGTCCTCGATATTTTTACCGGCGCGATAGCAGGCACTTTCACCTGCATAAGCACTGGTGGCCATTTCGGCAAGTTTTAATTTTATCGCCCCGAAGGAAGAAATAGGAACGTTAAATTGAACCCGTTCGTTTGCATATTGAACGGCGTTGGAAATAACACGGCGTTGGGCGTCAAGGCTGGCAGCGGCAAGTTTTATCCTTCCGACGTTCAGGGCGTTCATGGCTATTTTGAAACCTTCGCCGCGCTCGCCGAGCATATTTTCCACGGGTACTTTTGTCTCATTAAAGAAAACTTGACGGGTAGAGGAGGAGTGGATTCCGAGTTTCTTTTCTTCCTCGCCCAAGGAGATTCCGTTTTCGGGATCGTTTTCAACAATAAAGCCTGTGATGTATTTATCATCCTCAATACGCGCAAAAACAATCATGGTGTGGCAAAACCCTGAATTGGATATCCACATTTTCTGGCCGCTAATCTTGTAATATTTTCCATCTTCGGAAAGAACAGCCTTTGTTTTACCGCTGTTAGCGTCGCTTCCCGCGCCTGGTTCGGTGAGGGCATACGCACCAAACCATTCGCCGGTGACGAGTTTGGGGACGTACTTTTTCTTTTGCTCCTCGGTGCCGTAAAGCGTAATAGGTAAGGTTCCAATGCCAGTGTGCGCGCCAAAGGCAGTCGCCACCGAGCCCGTTGCGCCCGAAATGTAATCGCAAACCAGCATAGTGGTTACAAAACCCATTCCAAGCCCGCCGTATTCTTCGGGAACGGCGACGCCGAGTAGGCCCATTTCGCCGGCTTTCTTCATTATTTCTTCCGTAAGCGCATAATTTTTATGCTCAAACTCCTCTTTTTTGGGCCAAATTTCACGGTCAACAAATTCCTTTACGGAATCGCGCATCATTTTTTGCTCTTCGGAAAAATCTTCGGGGGTGAAAATATCTTCGGCTTTAGTTTCTTTAACGAGGAATTGGCCGCCTCGAAGAAGATCTGCGTTAATTTTATTAGGTGTATCCATTTTCAAATTTTTAATATTTATATAAATTTTAGAGAAGAGAATAAAGAATAGAGAGAAGAGACAGAGTAAAATCTTAAACTAAACTTAATTATTTAGTCCATTTTGAAATCCCATAGTCATTCGTTGCCATTCTGCTATTTTATCTTCTAATTTTCTTAAAGTTTCATTATCAATATATTTCCTATGTTTTGCAATTAATAATTGGGTTCCTAGCTCATAAGAAGATCCAATGGAATAATCTATAAATGCACGGAAAGCTTTATCTCCTCTTCCAGATCCTTCCGCAATATTGCTAGGCAGAGAAACAGAGCATCTGCTCATTTGGGAACTTAGGTCGTATCTTTCATGTTTCGGAAAAGTCATAAGAATATCAGAAATATCGTTCGCGATTTCCAAACCCAATTGCCAAATTTTGAGGTTTTTATAATTGTGCCGTCTCATACTAAATCTTTCCTTTCTACGCTATACGCTATACGCTATACGCTATACGCTATACGCTATACGCTCTACTCTCTATTCTCTACTCTATATTCTTATTTAAGAAACTCATAAACCCCGGCAGCACCCTGCCCAGTCCCCACACACATCGTTACCATTCCATATTTTCCCTGCAGGTTTCGTTTGCGCATTTCGTCAAAAAGTTGGGTGGAGAGTTTGGCGCCGGTGCAGCCCAATGGATGGCCTAAAGCGATAGCACCGCCGTTTACGTTTACTCGTTCCTTATCCAATCCGAGTTCGCGGATTACTGCTAACGACTGTGAGGCAAAGGCTTCGTTGAGCTCTATGAGTTCCATTTGGTCCTGCTTCATTCCCGCTTGTTTTAAAGCCTTTGGGATAGCATAAACCGGGCCGATTCCCATAATGCTGGGCTCTACGCCCACAGCGGCGAAGCTTACCAATCGCGCAATGGGTTCAATATTGAGTTCCTTAACCATTTCTTCACTCATCACCACGGTAAAAGCGGCGCCATCGCTCATCTGTGAAGAATTTCCCGCGGTTACCGTTCCGCCTTGGGCGAAAACTGGCTTCAACTTGGATAGGGCCTCCAGATTGGTGCCTTTCCGCGGTCCTTCGTCTTTGGTGACGGTGTATTTTTCGGTTACTTTTTTACAGGCATCATTTACAAACGTGTGCTCCACTTCAATAGGCACGATTTGGTCCTGAAAGCGGTTTTCCTCTTGTGCCTTTAACGCACGCATCTGGCTGGTGTAGGCAAACTCATCCTGATCTTCACGGGAAACGTTGTACTTCTTGGCAACGGCTTCGGCAGTCAATCCCATATTCCAATAATAGTCCTCGTGGCCTTGCTTTGCCAGTTTATAATCTGGGACAGGTTTATAGCCACCCATAGGAATGTAGCTCATACTTTCCGCACCGCCGGCGATGATGCAATCGGCCATCCCGCTTTGGATTTTTGCGGTAGCAATGGAAATGGTTTCCAGACCTGAGGCGCAATAGCGGTTTACGGTCATTCCGGGAATATCCACAATATCGAGTCCCATTAAGGAAATCAATCGCCCCATGTTCAGGCCCTGTTCGGCCTCGGGCATCGCGTTGCCCACAATCACGTCGTCAATGCGATTTTTGTCGAGTTGCGGCAACTCGTTCATGATATATTTAATTGTTTCCGCAGCCAGTTCGTCTGGGCGTTTAAAGCGGAAGACGCCGCGAGGGGCTTTGCCGACGGCAGTTCGATAGGCTTTGACTATATATGCTGTTCTCATAATAGATTTTAGATTTTAGACTTGAGATTTTAGACTTTTTAAATTTTCTTTGAAAATTTCAGTATTAAGGCATAATTCATTTTCTGTATCTCAATTAATTCATTTAAAATAGGTTTTACTTTGTTTTCTGAAACTAATTCTAGGCGATGGGATAAAATTAGTTGGGTAAAAAGTTCGTTTGAAGAACCGCTTGCAATACCCAAAAAGTTTTTAAACTCTCCATCTGTATTTCTTCCGGCTCCTTCTGCAATATTTGACGGAATTGAAACAGCACTTCTTCTTATCTGGCTTGTTAAGCCATATTTTTCCTCTTTGGGAAACTCAGCCGAAAGTCGATATGTCTGTTCTGTAATATCCATCGATTTTTGCCAAATTTTTAATTCTTGAAAGTTGTGCATATTTATAGATTTTAGATGTTAGACTTGAGATTTGAGACTTAAGATTTTAGACAAAAGATTTGAGGTTATTTTTGATTTAAAAAAGGAGTCGTATATAGATTAGTTAAAACACAATTTTAAAATTTCAATTATTCAATTTCCCTTTAACGTCTTACGTCGAACGTCTCAGGTCTAACGTCTCACGTCTCAAATCTCACATCTAATTTCTCAAAGGTTTTCCCTTCTGTATCATATGCTGCAATCGCTCCAAAGTCTTCCGTTCTCCGGTCAAACTTAGGAATGCCTCTCTTTCAAGGTCAAGCAAATATTGCTCGCTTACGTAGCTGGCTTCGCTTAGATCGCCGCCCGCCATTACGTAGGCGAGTTTGTTGGCTATCTTCTTGTCGTGTTCGCTGATGTAGTTGCCGGCCACCATTTGGTCGGTGCCCACGAGGAACATTCCCAAGGCCTGTTTGCCCAGTACCTTCACATCAGTTCGCGGGATTGGTTTGGTATAACCCTGATCGGCCATAAAACGGGCAACTGCTTTGGCTGCGGCAATCTGTCGATCTTGGTTTACGATTACAATATCCTTTCCTTTCTGCAGGATTCCCGTATCGAAGGCTTCGTATGCCGAAGTGGAAACTTTTGCCATTCCGATGGTCAAGAAATATTCCTGAAGCCTGTTCAGCTCCACATCATCCTTCATAAAAGTATCACTGGCGCGCATCGCCATTTCCTTGGAGCCTCCGCCGCCGGGAATTACCCCCACGCCGAATTCAACCAAGCCAATATAACTTTCGGCAGCCGCCACCACGCGGTCTGCGTGAAGCGTGAACTCACATCCGCCGCCCAAGGTCATTCCGTGCGGGGCTACGATAACCGGAATAGAGGAGTAGCGGATGCGCATGCTAGTATCCTGAAAATATTTTACCGCAGCGTTCAGCTCGTCGTATTCCTGCTCTACGGCCATCATAAAGATCATCCCTACGTTTGCACCTACGGAGAAGTTTTTGCCGTTATTGGCGATCACCAAACCGTCAAAACTGGTTTCTGCCAAATCTATCGCTTTGTTTACGCCGGCCAAAACATCGCCGCCAATACTGTTCATCTTGCTTCGGAATTCCACATTCAAAATGCCGTCACCTAAATCTTCGACAACCACATCCTTGTTGCTCCAGACTTCCTTGGTCTTGCGGATGTTGTCGAGAATGATAAAGGCATCCTGCCCAGGGATTTTCTTATGGGTCTTGTCCGGAATGCTATAATAATAGGTATCGCCCTCGCGTATTTCGTAAAAGCTGTTTACGCCGTTTTCGAGCATTTCGTTTACCCAAGAGGCGGGTTCCTTTCCTAAATCCTTTATGAGTTCAATTCCTTTTTTCACGCCCACGGCATCCCAAATCTCAAACGGGCCATTTTCCCAGCCAAAACCGGCTTTCATGGCATCGTCAATCTTATAGAGCTCGTCGGTTATTTCGGGAATGCGTTTGGAGACATAAGCGAACATCGCCCCGAAATTCTTTCGGTAAAACTCGCCTGCTTTGTCATCGCCTTCAATAAGAATGGGGAATCGGTCCGCCACATTGGCCACCGATTTGGTTTTTTCCAAAGTGCCAAAGGATGCTTTTTTGCTTTTGCGGTATTCCAGCGAATCGAGGTCGAGCGAAAGGATTTCACTGCTTTCATCGTCATTTTTTACCTTTTTATAAAAACCTTGTCCGCTTTTGCTGCCCAGCCATTTCTTTTCCATCATCGTATCGATGAAGCCGGGAATCTGGAAGATGCCGTGTTCCTCATCATCGGGCACGTTGTCATAAATTCCCTTAGCCACGTGCACCAGCGTATCGAGGCCAACCACGTCAACCGTTCTAAAGGTCGCGGATTTTGGACGGCCGATTACCGGGCCGGTAAGTTTATCTACTTCTTCAACCGTCAAGCCCATTTCCTTTACTTGGTGAAAAAGGCTTTGGATGCCGAAGATTCCAATGCGGTTTCCGATAAATGCCGGGGTATCTTTTGCTACTACGGAAGTTTTTCCGAGGAATTTTTCGCCATATTCCCTTAAAAAGTCGATGACCTCGGGCGAAGTTTTTGGACCGGGAATGATTTCAAAAAGTTTTAAGTAGCGCGGAGGATTAAAAAAGTGCGTACCGCAGAAGTGTTTTTGGAAATCCTCGCTATGGCCTTCACTCATTAAATGGATGGGAATTCCCGAAGTGTTTGTGGTGATAAGCGTGCCTTCCTTTCGGTGCTTGGCCAGATTTTCAAACACCTGCTTTTTAATGTCGAGGCGTTCCACTACTACTTCAATGATCCAGTCGGCAGTTTTTACTTTTGAAATATCGTCTTCCAGGTTTCCGGTGGAAATGCGCTTTGCAAAATCCTTGTGGTAGAGTGGGGCGGGGTTGCTTTTTATGGCTTTTTGCAAATCGGTGTTCACAATGCGGTTGCGCACTTGCTTGTCCTGAAGGGTCAGTCCTTTTTTCTTTTCCTCATCGGTAAGCTCGCGGGGCACTATGTCCAGCAAAAGCACTTCCACGCCGATGTTGGCAAAATGGCAGGCAATGCCGCTTCCCATAATTCCGGAGCCGATGACCGCTACTTTATTGATTCTTCTTTTTGACATGTTTTTCTAATTATGAATTATTAATTCTGAATTCTGAATTCCGAATTGCTACTCGTATATTTTCTTTGAATTTATTAACTCGTTAATTGTATTTGCAACTTTTCGAAAGGTCTGAAGCTCTTCGGGCGACACGTGTTTTTGCACAGCTTCGTCAAAACCCAGAACCACTCCTTTTGAGAAATCGCGCATTTCTTTTCCAAATTCGGTTAAATGGATCAAAACCCCACGACCGTCCTGCGGGTTCGGTTTTCGCTCTATCAATCCTTTTTGCTCCATTGATTTTAGCGTGCGAGAGAGGCTGGTGGCCTCCATCCCCATTTTTGGACCTAGCGCGGTTGAAGGGGTTCCCTCTTCGGGATCGATGCTTATGAGCGCAAAGCCCGTAGCCATGGTACTTCCTTTTTTGCCTGCTTCCTCGTTGTACATTTTCATTACGTTCATCCAAGTGGAACGCAGCATATAATCGATGGTTTTTTCTTTCATCCAAATATTTAAAATGCGAAAACCAAAGATACAAAATTTTATTATGCACGCATAGCAAATAGATGGATATTTCTGAGGTATAGAATTTAGGACATAAGATAAAAGGACTTAAAACTTAGGACTAAAGGACGAAGGAAAAATGGGGAATAGGGATTAGGGATTAGGGAATGGGAATGGGGAATAGGTTATGGACAATAGAGAATGGACTATGGACTATGGACCGAAATGAATGTTTAGATTATTTCGTTATCGAAATTAGTCCTATGTCTTACGTCTTACCGTCCTATGTCTTTTTAGAATAATCCAATTTTCCATCTACCACCTTCGCGGGTGCGGTAAAGGGGTGTTCGGGCGCGTTGTTTTCTGCCATTATATGAAGCACGGTCCAGCCTTCGGCCTTTAAAATATCGGCAATCATCGATCGATGGCAGCGCCACCAAACGGCTTCGGAACACATGATTGCGGTGCGTTTTTCAGACGCGATCTCTTTTAATTTTTTGAGTGCATTCTTAAATGGCGTAGTTTCCATATAGTCGGCATAACCCTGGAACGAGGCATTGCGCCAAGCGTTGTTTTTGCTATCGGGCTGCACTTTGCGTCGGCCGCCCAGATCAATTAGATGTATGTATTGAATGTTTTCCTTCGGAAGGGAATGTTCTAGATTTTCCTTATTGTACTGCGGAAATTTCCGGGAGCCCGGAAAATGGCGCACGTCCACCAAGATTTGAATGTTTTGGGATTGCAATAATTCCAAAAATTCCTCAAACTCCCGGGTGGAATGGCCGATGGTCCAAAGGGTTTTCATGTTTTTAGATTTTAGACTTGAGATTTTAGACTTGAGACTTGGGACTTGAGACTTGAGACTTGAGATTTGAGATTTGGGATTTGGGATTTGGGATTTGGGATTTGAGATGTGTTGGGGGGTGCTGAGGCTTGTTATATGTTATAATTTACACTTTAAATCCTTTTAAAGATACGAAAGGGAAGGGGTAAATGGAAGGAAAGGTTTTTGTTTAACGCAACTTTAAGGTGTCACGAATTTTAAGCCTACGATGGAAAGAATTAAGGTGGAAAGAAAAAAGACACGCCAAAACGTGGCGGGCTCATTAAAATAGAAAATACCTACCAACACGGTGCCCACGGCACCAATGCCCGTCCACACGGCATAGGCCGTGCCAATGGGCAATGTTTTCGAAGCCTTTAAAAGCAGTAACATACTGATGGAAAGACAGACCAAAAAGCCGAGGAACCAAAGTCGGGCCTCCCAGTCTGAGGTTTCCTTCATCTTGCCCAGACAGGCCGCAAAGCCTACCTCAAACAGGCCGCCGATGATTAGGAGAAGCCAGTTCATTCGTTATGTTTTTATGAGCTGTTTTGTGATGGAAGATTTTTCAGAAGAAATTTTCAGGAAATAAATACCTGTAGTTAAGTCTGAAATAGAATAACTATTTTCCCCCAAATCCATCTGCTTAACGGTTCTGCCTTGGTTGTCAATGATTTCAATAATTCCTTCTTTTAATCCCGAAATTTCAAATGTCCCATTTGTTGGGTTGGGATAAATTTTTATATCTGAAAGTTCATTTTCTTTGGTGCCAAGGGCGCAGGCGGCTTCGACTTGGGTAATTGAGGAACATCCCGTATAATTCTGTTGAATTTCCACAGAGCGATCTGGCATATTTAGATATTCGCAGATGCTATTTATATCACAATTGGATAAAAACTGATTTTGGGTAATTCTTAAGTATTCAATTTCATTTGGATTTATTGATTGAAGCCCGTCAATATTCGTAAGAATTCCATTAAATACAATTTCTAGCTTGCCACTTATAGTTTGAACATTTGATAATGCATTGAGATTAACTAAAGACGTTGATTTGATTTGACAATCGCCATTTAGAGTTTCAAGATTTGAGAGTGACTGAATATTTGTTACCATAATATTTGATACTATCTTTAACGCGTCCGTTGGAAATATACCATCGCCTAAGGATGTAATGTTTTCAAAACTGGTAATTTCAGAAAGTGAACTATTACCTGAAATATTTAATTCTCCTTGTATACTTTGTAAGTTTTCTATTCCATCTGTATTTTGAATACTAGAATTATTGAAAATTATAAAATCTTCTCCAATCGTATTTAGATTATTCAAACCTTCTAAATTTATGAGTGAAGTATTATGGATATTTACTAAACCGCCAACAATTACAATTTGAGAAAGTCCATTTAAGTTTGTTATTGCCCCAGTAATTTCAATATCTCCCAATATCTCCGTACAGCCAGGATAATTTGTGGGAAAATTATCAATTTGTTGCTGTGTGTTAAAAGTTATTCCATTAGGTAAACATTGTCCATCAACAACCATTAAATTTCCAATAAACAAAAGCGCAAATAGAACTTTAAATGTAACTTTATTCATTTTTAAAAAAATTTTAATGATATAAAAAATCAAGGATTATTTTTCGCTTTTCCCATAAATCCTATCATACAAATCCTTGTACATCTCCTTGATTACCTTGCGTTTCATCTTCATAGTAGGAGTTAGCTGTCCGCCCTCGATGCTCCAAACATCTGGGGTCAACTCAAATTTTTTGATTTTTTCCCAATGGCCAAACCTTTCATTATAGGTGTCTATTTCCTGTTGGATGCGTTCAATCACGTCTTTGTTCTTGGCGATTTCCTTTGGGTCGGATGGGAGGTTTTTGCCTTTTTTGTTGCCCCATTCCTTGATAAACTCAAAATCGGGTTGAATGAGCGCGGCGGGCATTTTTTCGCCTTCGCCTATAACCATCATTTGCTCAATAAATCGGGATTGCTTCATCACGTTTTCGATGGTCTGAGGTGCGACGTATTTTCCGCCACTGGTCTTGAACATCTCCTTTTTACGGTCGGTGATTTTTAAAAACCCTTCGCTATCCACTTCCCCGATGTCGCCCGTGTGGAAATAGCCATCTTCCATTACCTTGTCGGTTTCTTCCTGGTTTTTAAAATAGCCTAACATCACTTGCGGGCCTTTAACCAGGATTTCTCCATCTTCGCCTATCTTGATTTCGGTTTCCCGAAGGGGTTTGCCAACGGTGCCGATTTTAAATCCGTGGTTCCGCATATCGTTAACAGACACCACAGGGGAGGTTTCCGTTAGGCCATAGCCCTCCATCACCGGAATCTGTGCGGCATTGAACACCCGTGCCAAGCGGGGTTGCAGCGGGGCACTGCCCGACGCAATGGCTTTTAGGTTGTTGCCCAAGGCTTCGCGCCATTTGCTAAAAATCAATTTATTGGCCAGTTTCAATTGCATTTCATACCACCAGCCGTTTTGGCCGTAGGGTTCATATTTTAAACCAAGATCAACGGCCCAAAAGAATAATTTTTTCTTAACCCCTGTCAGCTCGGCGCCCTTAGCGTAGATTTTATCGTAAACCTTTTCCAATAGCCTTGGTACGGCGGTCATCACCTCGGGTTTTACTTCCTTTAGGTTTTCGCTAATGGTATCGAGTGATTCGGCAAAATGGATCTCCACCCCACAATATTGGTACATATAATGTAGCATACGCTCATAGACATGGCAAACGGGCAAAAAGCTGAGCGCCGATGATTTTCCGGGGTCAATGGGCAATCGCTCCGCGCTGTACTTGGCGTTGGAGGCAATGTTTTTATGGCTGAGCATGACGCCTTTTGGCTTGCCCGTGGTGCCGGAAGTGTAGATTAAAGTTGCCACGTCATCTTCCTTGATGGCCGCTTTTCTTTTGTCCAACTCGTCCTGATTTGCAGTGTCCCTTCCCATCTCGAGCACTTCTTCCCAATTTTTTGCGCCTTTAATTTGGTCAAACGTAAAGACTTCCTTCAGCGACGGCACATTTTTTTTGATGGCCATAACCTTGTCATAAACTTCCTGGTCGGAAACGAAACAGAACATGGATTCACTGTGGTTCAGCACATATTCGTATTCATCCTGGGAAATGGTTGGATAAATGGGCACATCCTGGGCGCCGGTCTGCATAATCCCGATATCGCAAATATTCCATTCGGTTCGGTTGGTGGTGGAAATTAGCGCCACTTTGTCGTTGGGTTTCACGCCAAGCTGAATTAACGCCCTGCTAATTGCATTGGCCTTGTCAATATATTCCTGGGTGCTGGTTGCCTTCCACTGGCCGTTATATTTGGTGTTAAGTGCCTTTTGTTGTGGATATTGCTCCAGTTGATAATATGGAAAGTCGAAGAGTCTTTTAGGATCGGTCATCATAGTAGTGTTAAGGAAGTGAAAATAACGATTTTTTTTAAGTTTTTCCGCAATTCAATGAAACATCGGGTTTATCTGGAATAATAAAATCTTTCGGCAGCGACGGCACTGTTTTTTGGTTTTGTTTGAAAGGAAATTACCAATAAGAAACACTAAAAATTAGCTGCGGCGTCTTTCCGTTCATTTTTAAAAGATTCTCTCGCGACCAGCTTTCGGAAGTGAATAAATATACGAGATTCTGCGTATTTACCGCTTGAAAATATCCCATAAATTTGGAAGTCTATCCATAAATTTCGGATTAACTTTAAATCATTCCTAATTTTTGCTTTAAGTAGCCTTTAAGAAATTGATTTATAAAATATTATTTTAGCTTTTAAAAAATAAAAACAACTTTCTAAAATGCATCTTGAATGTTTTAGAATAGGAGACCTTTTGGAAAAGTTTGTTGAAGATGAATTGTTTAAAGGCTCTGAGTATGCTTGTTTCCAGAATCAATACCAACGATCAAAACAATTGACTACTATGAAATACCGTGAAAAATTACTAAAGCTGATAACCGAGGGCAGCCTCCAAGAGTTTCAGAAATGGCTCATTTCCCATCCCGAGCTTGACCAAGTAGACATTATGCGTGAACTAAAGCAACTGGGCGATTTGCCTCCTGAAGAAGGCGGGGGCAATATCTTGGACTCCTTTGACTGGTTTAAGCCCTATGATAAAGTCGTGGAAACCTATGAGGAGGTAATTCTAGACCAGAAGTTGGCAACACAGTTTGCAATCATGGCTCAAGAAGCGTTGACCAAACACGTGCAACAAATGCGCCGGACCCATCCAAATCTTCGGGAATACGTTATTGAAGCTATTTTAATCAAAGCCCCCAACGCGGACTTGATGCGCAGTCTTTCCCAAAAATTAATTGAACTTGAAAAAATGGATAACAGTTATAATCCAGAGAACTGGAAGCAATTGCCTGAAGCATAAGGTCCCTGCTTAGCGCAAGCGTCGAAACCGCTTTGCTGAAAGACGTAGGACGTAAGACCGCTTCGCTGATAGACGAAGGACGTAAGACCGCTTCGCTGAAAGACTTAAGACAAAAAAACAGAGAACAGAGAACAGAGAACAGAGAACAGAGAACAGAGAAAAGAGAACAGAGAAAAGATGTGACCGCTGCGCTGTTGTATTATTTAGGTAGTATTCATAAAGTGTCTATGAAGTATCTATGGAGTAAATGTGAAGTATCTATGGAGTGTAGTCGGCATGGAGTCGGCATGTGGTTGGCTTAGGGTTGGCATGGAGTCGGCTTACAGTCGGCATGTACCACTTGTATTTTTGTAGAAAAGGCTCTATATTTATCTACAAGCCAACACGTTTAAGCCATGGGAGGATTCACTTACGAAAATAATAAAAAAAACCCAAGAATTTACAAAAATTCTGATGAATTTGGGATGTGCAGTTTATTTGTCAAGGAGTTTAGGATAGCCTTACGCCCCCTGTTAAAGTATAAAAACGTTGGCATGCTACACCAGCGGCTTATGAAGCTATGCTCTAAGATAAAGTTACTGGATAATACTGCGGAGCAAGGTAGCCGGTCGATGGGAGGAGGGTTGCGGACGCTTAAGGGCAAAATGTTGCTAAGGGAATTTGTCTTTACGCCCAAAGTGGGCATCCGGCAACATTTTGGGAATCCGGAAATAGATGAGGCCGATTTTACGCTTACCTGGCGCGGATTTGATCCCTCTTCGGGCCGATTTCCGAAGGGGGCGACGGATTTTGAGCTGATATATTTGTTGCTGGCATATGATTCCGAAATAAATATATTTACCACTTATGAAGCCGTTCCCATTAGAAGATCAAAACAGGCTACAGCGGAGGTATTGGTGGTGCCGTTAGCGCGGAACGTCAAGAAAAAGGAAGGGATGCATTTTATTCCTGTAATCGGGCTGCGCTATTTGGAGGTACTTGGGGAAGAGGAGTATGCATGTTTGGGGCAAAATGCTGTGGGGATTGAGATTTTGGGGGTTTTGTAGGTGTTGTTGGTTGTCGGTTGTCTGTTTGTAGCGTGTTGAGTCCTAAATAGGATTGATTGTTTATCCTTTATAAACCCTCGGACTGGAGTGAGAGTAGGCAAGAGGCAATAAAATAAGTACTTACATGATCAAACCGCTTTCCTCTCACTTTGCTCTTTGGAGGCCATAAAAGTTCTTTATTTCCCGAGCAGAAAAGGTCTTGGTTGTGCTGAGATAATTTTTGGATTATTTAATAATTTGCATTCTGGCCTGATAAGATAGCTTGCCTATTGACTTTTAGAATGCTCCTTGAACATATAACTAAATCCAATATATAAATTGAAATTTAGCCCTTTAAATTAAACTTTAAAGAGCCCCTTGGATACTTTTTATGAATCGGTTACATTTGGGAAAAAAGAACCCAATTGACGTTCGCACATGTGCGGTATAAACGCAATAGGGGTTCGTTTATAAACATGTTGCCTGCAAGCTGAAAAAACAAACGATAATCAATGAACCAAAACTTAAAGAACAAAATTGACGCAACTGACATAAGCATCAGTTCACTTTTAAAAGACCAAAAATTTTACATTGACTATTTTCAAAGAGAATATCGTTGGCAAGAAAAGCACATCAAATTACTTGTCGAAGATTTGACTTCAACTTTTTTGAAATCCTACAAACCGACTGACAAAAGACCTGCGGTAGCAAATTATCAAAGCTACTATTTAGGGCCAGTAGTTTTCAGCGTAAACACAGATGATGGTAAAAAGTCAATAATTGACGGACAGCAGAGAATTACATCAATCACATTATTATTAATTTACCTCAATCACTTACAAGCCGAATTAAGCGAAAAGGTTTCTATTAGCGACCTCATTTTTTCAGAATCTTATGGCGAAAAGTCGTTCAATATGACCGATGAGGTTAGAGAACCTTGCTTAAAAGCATTGTTTGAAACAGGCACATATTCAATTCAAGAAGATGATGATGAAACCGTTCAAAATATGGTCGAACGTTATGAAGATATTGCTCAATCATTCCCTGAAGAATTGAGCAACGGAGCACTTCCCTATTTTATTGATTGGTTTATCAGAAACGTTGTAATAGTTGAGATAACTGCCTATTCAGATGAAAATGCCTATACCATTTTCGAAACAATGAATGACAGAGGTCTTAACCTAACACCAACCGAAATGTTGAAAGGTTTTGTCCTCTCAAAAATTACCGACAAAAAGGAAAGGACAGAAATCAACGAGATTTGGAAAAGAGAAATTCAGAGACTTCACGACTACGGAGATTCAGTTGATCAGTCGTTTTTCCAAGCTTGGTTTCGTGGTAAATATGCAATGAGCATTCGTCCAGGAAAAGCAGGTTCTGAAAATCAAGATTTTGAATTAATTGGAACGCGTTTTCATAATTGGTTCAAAGACAATCACAAAAAGCTGTTCAAGCTCAAAACGTCAGACGAATTCTATAACTTTTTCAAATACCAATTTCCTTTCTTTGTAAAATGGTACACTAAAAGTTGGGATGCACAAGCAGATTATGAAAGTGATATGCCTCATTTGAACTACATTAATTCTTGGGGCATTGCTGAATCACTTCAAGACCCTTTATTGCTTGCATCAATAAAATTCGATGATGATAAAAACACAATCAAAAAGAAACTTGATTTTGTTGCTCGTTACATTGAGACTTTTACGGTTAGACGTGCCGTGAACTACAGGAAATTTGGACAAACCTCCATTAAGTACACAATGTTTGGAATCATAAAATCAATTAGAAACAATGATTTACAAACATTGGGCGAGAATTTGAAAAAAGAGATTATCGAACTCGACCAAAAATGGGAAGCAGTGGATGACTTTCGTCTGCACGGAATGAACAGAAAATTTGTAAAACATTTACTTTCCCGAATTTCAAGCTATGTGGATAATTTAGTAGGCAAAGACACCAACTATGTTTCATATCATCATCCAAGAGGAAGACAATTTGAGATTGAGCATATTTGGGGAAATAAATTTGAAGAACATAAAGACGAGTTTGAACAAAAAGAGGATTTTCAGGAATGGCGAAATTCTATTGGAGCTTTAATTCTACTTCCAAACGGGACAAATCAATCTTTTAATAGCGACAAGTATGAACATAAGCTAAAACACTACATAAAAGAGAACACTTATGCTCAAACTTTACATTCAGATTACTATGAAAAGAATCCGAATTTTTTGAAGTCATCTGTAGTAGCGGAATTGGATTTTAAACCACACAAGGAATTTAAAAAAAATGATATTTCTGAAAGACAAGAACTTGTAAAACGGATTTGTGAAAAAATGTGGAATACGGACTACTTTGAAAACGTGGAATAAAAGCCAGCAGGCAACAATGGCTATAAACAATTGGGGCGAAAGTGATAAAACGAAAATAAATACATAAAACAAAGGTCGGTGCTAAACCGAAAAGTTTGGGCATAAAATCCCCAACTGTTCATAGCCTAGACCGTTGGGCACAAGCTGAAAAAAATCGAATGGCGAAAAAAATTGGAATTTTATTTTTAATCATAATTATCTCGGTAATTCTAGCTTCGATTTACGGATTTTGCCACAATCAAGTTTCTTACTCAATTTCGCCCGAATATTTTACGAAATTCAAATTTGAACAATTCGGATTTGTAGAATACGGACTTGACACACCTAGAACAACAACTGGATTAATCGGAATTTGGGCAACTTGGTGGTTCGGACTTTTAATCGGATTGATAAATGGAATTGTTGGACTAATTCAACCGACTTCAAAAATAATGTGGAAAAGTGCTTTCGGAGCAACAATTCGGACTTTATTAATCGCAATCGGATTTGGAGTCGTGGGAATTTTGGTTGGCAAGTTTATAATCTCAAACTTAAATATTAATTGGAATCTTCCAACGGATTTAACCGACCGAAAAAAATTTTTGATAGCTGGAACAATGCATAATTTCAGCTATCTTGGCGGAATAATCGGACTGATTTACGGAATAATTTACCAACTAAAAATAAAAAAAGCCTATGCCCAACACCGGCTATAGTTCATTGCTTCTGACTTTCCTTTCGGAAAGTCAGAAGCAATTTTGCTATCTTCGGTTTACGGCGGACAAATCCTGCGGATTTATCCGCAACGAAACCATAGCCAACACGTTGGCAGTAAGCTGAAAATCGATGAATTATAAAAATCTCATATCAATTTTAACTTTCTTGACTTTTGGACTTGTTAGCGGACAAAACCAAAACGCGAAAAATATTAATGTGGGGTACTTATATGGTAACGATTCAGAAGTCTGGGAAGTCAATAAAATTGAACCAAATGATAGAATTTTATTGACTAAAAGATTGGAATACAAAAGCGAATACAAAGAATTAGTAACAATATTTTACTGGAACGGTGGACTTAAAGTTGGATATCCTAAAAATTCTGAAAAGAACGATGAAGAAACTACACCGAAAATAAGCACGTGGAAAATTGACCAAAGTAATCGGACTTTGACAACGACTATTTCATTGGGCGATTTCGGAAAAAAGTTTCTTATTTTAGAATTAAATCCCGACCGATTAATATTAATGAAATTGAACAAAAAATAAAAGCCTACTGCCAACACCGTATAAAAAAATTGCTAGTTTTAGCTAAACCAAAGGTAGTTTCTCGTTTGCTTGCTTCTGATTTTCCTTCGGAAAATCCTTGCACACAAACACGCAACTTTCCTTATACATTAACGTTGTAAAACATACCAAAGAAAAATCCGACTGTAAAAAACACGATTCCGAATTTTGAAAATAGTAACTTATAAGTTACCTTTGTGTCAATGGAAAAAGTTAGGCAAGTAATACAGTACAAACATTATTTCGAAGAGTTTCTACTTGCTCAACCGAAAAAGATTCAGGACAAAATATTTAAGGTCATCGAAATAATCGAAACCTTTCAACACGTGCCAAAAACCTATTTGGCACCAATGAAAACCCATAAAGGATTATATGAGGCTCGAATAAAATTAGGGTCGGATATCTGGCGGGTTTTTTGCTTCTTCGACAAAGGTGAGTTAGTTATACTCTTAAACGGATTTACAAAAAAGACGCAAAAAACCCCGAAAAAAGAAATCGATAAAGCTGTCCGATTAATGAAAGAGTATTACGAAGAAAAAAACAAAAAAGATGGAAACTAAAAGCTGGAAAGACATAAAAGATACCGTTTATGGAAAAAAAGGAACTGAACGCAGAGATGAACTCGACAGAGATTTTGAATCGTTTAAAATTGGTCTGCTTTTACGAAACGCACGAGAGGAAAAAAATCTGACTCAAGAACAACTTGGCGAATTGATTGACAAAAAACGGACTTACATCTCACGCGTGGAAAATAATGGCAGTAATCTGACTTTAAAAACATTATTTGACATCGTTGAGAAAGGACTTGGTGGAAAAGTGAAAATATCAATCGAAATCTGATAGAAGTACGTTTTACAACACGAGTATAAACGCAATAGCGAAGTTAGTGCTTAACTGAAAGTAATTTTAGAAATTTAAAGTCAGTTATAAACCAAAAAGTTCGTGCGCCAATCCCGCTACTGCGTTTATACCACACGTTGGTGGTAATTTTGACCCGTCCTGAATAAAGGCTACATAATTTTAAACATTATGTACAAAAATGACAAAGTGATCAGACGGTATTCAGAACCATTTAAACTGAAAATTCTGGACGAACTTACCACCGGAAAACTAAACAAGAACCAATTAGGAAAACTCTACGGGATCAACCCCACCACCATCAATGAATGGATCAGGAAGTACAACCGCAAGGACCTAATGAACACAAGA